>NZ_CAXXRO010000004.1:1010000-2702500 GCF_963675105.2 Desulfogranum marinum | reverse complement strand
TCGTTCGCTTTTATTACCTATGTATTCAGTAATAAATGATAGAGTTTGAACTCTACCGGGTTGCCCCATTCGGAAATCTCCGGGTCAAAGCCTGTTAGCAGCTCACCGAAGCTTATCGCAGCTTTCCACGTCCTTCATCGCCTCCTAGTGCCAAGGCATCCGCCGTCAGCCCTTAGTAGCTTAACCATAAGTCTTTTGTAAACTAAGTTATAACTCTAAACGCTATTTTTGTAGTACTCCCTCTCCTGCATGCTTATTCTCACACTGACCTGACGGCCCTCGGTGAACATACAAAAAAGGGTCTACGATTTAGATACCCTGCTATTCAATTGTCAAAGATCAATAAACTTCTAAAAGGCTTTCATGCACACCGCCTTCGGCCCTTTCCTGTTGTACGCATAGTAAACTATGGCGAACAACACGAAATGCCCAAATCCGGCGCACCTGAAAACTTTTATTGTATATTAAAAGCTTAAAGTTAGGTATTCATTGCAAAGCAACGAATACCTAACCTTATTCTTTTAAATGGTGGAGGTGAACGGGTTCGAACCGATGACCTCCTGCGTGCAAGGCAGGCGCTCTCCCAGCTGAGCTACACCCCCGTTTTAAACACTACTACAGCCCCATCTTTGTTTGTTGTTCTCAGCCCGCATAGCATACCTATAGCGATCTGAGAACAACAAACAAACCTGAAGCACGTAGAAGCGTTTAAATACGCTCTCCGCTAACTCCAGAAAGGGGAGTAAAACCTGGATCAACTCAACCTGGTGGGCCTAGGTGGACTTGAACCACCGACCTCACGCTTATCAGGCGTGCGCTCTAACCAAGCTGAGCTATAGGCCCATGACCTTGATCTCTCAAAACTGAACAGTAAAACAAGCGGGGTTGATCCCTTTGCAGTCTAAGCTGCATATCCTTATAAAGGAGGTGATCCAGCCCCAGGTTCCCCTAGGGCTACCTTGTTACGACTTCACCCCAGTTACCAGCCATACCTTGGCAGCCTCCATCCCGAAGGTTTGGTCAACTGCTTCTGGTACAACCGACTCCCGTGGTGTGACGGGCGGTGTGTACAAGGCCCGGGAACGTATTCACCGTGGCATGCTGATCCACGATTACTAGCGATTCCGACTTCATGGAGTCGAGTTGCAGACTCCAATCCGGACTGAGACCGGCTTTACGGGATTCGCTTCAGGTCGCCCTGTCGCTGCCCTTTGTACCGGCCATTGTAGTACGTGTGTAGCCCTGGTCATAAAGGCCATGAGGACTTGACGTCATCCCCACCTTCCTCCGGTTTGACACCGGCAGTCCCTTTAGAGTGCTCAGCCGAACTGCTAGCAACTAAAGGCAAGGGTTGCGCTCGTTGCGGGACTTAACCCAACATCTCACGACACGAGCTGACGACAGCCATGCAGCACCTGTCACCAAGTTCTCCGAAAAGCACTCTTCTATTTCTAGAAGATTCTTGGGATGTCAAGACCAGGTAAGGTTCTTCGCGTTGCATCGAATTAAACCACATACTCCACCGCTTGTGCGGGCCCCCGTCAATTTCTTTGAGTTTTAATCTTGCGACCGTACTCCCCAGGCGGTCAACTTAATGCGTTAGCTGCGGCACAGAGGGGATCAACACCCCCTACACCTAGTTGACATCGTTTACGGCGTGGACTACCAGGGTATCTAATCCTGTTTGCTCCCCACGCTTTCGCACCTCAGCGTCAGTATTCAGCCAGAAAGTCGCCTTCGCCACTGGTATTCCTCCTGATATCTACGAATTTCACCTCTACACCAGGAATTCCACTTTCCCCTCTGATACTCAAGCCTAATAGTTTCAAATGCACTTCCACGGTTAAGCCGTGGGCTTTCACATCTGACTTATCAGGCCGCCTGCGTGCCCTTTACGCCCAGTAATTCCGAACAACGCTTGCACCCTCCGTATTACCGCGGCTGCTGGCACGGAGTTAGCCGGTGCTTCCTTTAAAGGTACCGTCAAACATAAAAAGTATTAATCATTATGCATTTCTTCCCTTTTGACAGAGCTTTACGACCCGAAAGCCTTCCTCACTCACGCGGCGTCGCTGCGTCAGGGTTGCCCCCATTGCGCAATATTCCTCACTGCTGCCTCCCGTAGGAGTCTGGCCCGTGTTTCAGTGCCAGTGTGACGGATCATCCTCTCAGACCCGCTAACCATCGATGCCTTGGTAGGCTCTTACCCCACCAACTAGCTAATGGTACGCAGACCCCTCCTCATGCAGTAGCTTAAATCAGAGGCCACCTTTTCTTATTACGCTTATGAAAAACAAGAACATCCGGTATTAGTCCACCTTTCGGTGGGGTATCCCAGACATAAGGACAGGTTATCTACGCGTTACTCACCCGTGCGCCACTCTACTAGGTCTCCGAAGAAACCGTTCGCGTTCGACTTGCATGTGTTAAGCACGCCGCCAGCGTTCGTTCTGAGCCAGAATCAAACTCTCCAGTTTATATCCTAGCCACAATCACTTACGATTGGACTTACTTACTTCAAAAAAACCAAAATCAATTGGCCCGCTTGTTTACTGTTCAGTTGTCAAAGATCAAAGCCATTGTACATGGCCTCGGTATAACAGAAGTTATACTTTATGTACTGCGTAAGCTCTTGTCAAAACAAGAACATGTTGCTCAATAATGTTGGTCAAGCAACGGAGCGACAATCTACTGTAACTCCGCCGTGCCGTCAACCTTTTTTTTACTGTTGTTGAAAGTAACTTTCAACAATTAAAAAGGTGTGATCGTTGATCACTGCCAACGACCTTCAGCATGCTGCCTGGCGATTGTATTCGTCAAGCAACGGAGCGGCAAACTACCTTACCGCGCCCCTGAAGTCAACCTCTTTTTTTCAGCTGGTTAAAATTTGTTTTCAGCCGCCAACAGGTTGGAATTATTAAACAACTAACAATCCACTTCAAGCTGTGCCGTCCATGTTTCGTCAGGCACGGGGCGGGAAACTACTCGATCATCAATCGGTCGTCAATAACTATTTTTGCGATCAGTTGCTTTTTTCTCTAAATGTTTTTTTATTACCACCGGGTGAACAAGGTTAACCACCCGGTGGTAATGTATTAAAAAGCCTTTAGACAAGTAACGAAACTCTAAATAACAGTACTAAAGTGCAGCCTGCAAAATCTTCCTGGATATATCAAGAGTAACGTCACCGGTTTCAGAAAGAGCCGTCATTCCATGTTTGTCCAGTGACTGAATAATCCTATCAATCCCTTCTTCCCCTATATCATGGTCACCTAGCCGAGTCTTGATGCCAAGACTTTGAAAGAATTCCTCTGTTTTACTAATAGCAGCATCAATCCTTGTCTCTTCATCACCTTCTGTGATTCCCCACACCCGTTCAGCATATTGGAGCAACTTTTCTTTCTTTTGCTCCTTACGAACTTTCCATACGGCGGGTTGGACCATGGCCAGAGTTTTGGCGTGATCAATACCAAAAAGAGCTGTTATTTCATGCCCTATCATATGCGTGTTCCAGTCCTGTGGCACCCCTGCACCGATCAATCCATTTAAAGCCATGGTTGCACACCATACTAAATTGGCCCGTGCATCATAATCTTCCGGCTCTTCAACGGTCTTCTTCCCTATTTCAATCAAAGTCTGCAGAATGCCTTCGGCAGTCCTATCCTGAAAACGTGCTTCCGCCGGATACGTAACATACTGTTCGATCGTATGAACAAAAGTATCTACCACGCCATTTGCCACCTGAGTCACCGGCAGAGTATAGGTCAGCTCAGGATCAAGAATAGAAAATTTTGGAAACGTGAAGGTGCTGAAAACAGGTAGCTTATCTTCACCGTCAGTAATTACCGCTCCACAATTCATCTCTGATCCCGTAGCCGGCAAGGTAAGCACCGTTCCCATTGGCACAGCACCTTCAACCGGTACAGGAGTAAAACCAAAATTAAGTAGCTCTCGCTCTTTACCAATAAAGTCATCTGCTACTGAAGCAATGGCAATAAACTTTGTTCCGTCCATTACTGAACCGCCACCAACAGCAAGTAAAAAGTCTACTTTCTCTTTCCTGACAATATCAACTGCGTCCATAAGCACTGACAGCTCTGGATTCGCACCAATGCCGCCAAATTCCAAAACATTGCGATCAGATTTGGCCAACTCTGTTTTTACCTTGTCTAATACGCCTGTCCTCTTTGCACTCCCCCCTCCATAGGTGATGAGCACCGTTGAATTTTTCGGGGTCAAAGCATCTAATTGCTCCAATTGCCCTTTGCCAAATGCGATGTGTGTTGGGTTGTAAAAGTCGAAATTTAACATGTGCTGTTCCTCTTAAAAAAATATATTATTTAGATTGTTTTTTGTTTTATGCTCTCAGGTGGTGGACATTTTAAATCCTTTTTTTCTAAAGAGAATACACATTCCTCTCCATATTTTGCCTATTCCTACTTTGCATGTCGATTTCCAGAGCTTATACGTTAGATTTAACTCCTTCTGAATAATAATTTTCTAAACAGGATATCGATGTGAAAAATGCTGCAAAATTGATGAGCACCCTTGCCCACAATGATGGCTTTAATCAAACAACACTTCCCGACATAGGAATATATAAAGCCACCGAGGCCAAAGGGAGAGAGCCACTCTGTTACAACCAAGGCATCATTATAGTTGGACAGGGTTCCAAGCGTGTTTTTATGGGTGACAAAGTATATGAGTATAACCCAGATAACTATCTAGTGCTTTCAGTCCCTATTCCTGCTGAATGTGAGACCTTTGCGACCAAGGAGGAGCCATTACTCGCTCTCACCCTAAATATAAATATAGGCCTGCTCAATAGAATTATCAGTCAAATGGATGAGCACATCGATCACACTTTGCTGGAAAACAAAAAAAAGCATCAAGGAATTTTTGCAGCAACGTTAACGCCGCCCATTAAGGATACGGTGTTACGCCTTTTGCGAGTACTTCAGTCACCAATGGAAACAAGTGTCCTCGGAGAAGGTTTAGTGTACGAACTCCTATTTCGGGTGATGCAAGGTGCCAATGCGGCCTCACTCTATGCCCTTGCTATACAAAACACCAACTTGGCAAAAATTGATAAGGCTCTCAAACGAATACACTCCAGTTATGCAGACACCATGAATGTGGATGCACTTGCGTCCCTGGTAAACATGAGTCCATCGGCCTTTCATCGGGCATTTCACGATGTGACTGCATCCTCGCCTATCCAGTACCTCAAGAAGATACGCTTAAATAAAGCCAAGGATCTACTTACAGAGCAAAAGGTTAGAGTCGGTGAAGCGGCCACAGGTGTTGGTTATGAAAGCACTGCCCAGTTCAGCCGTGAATTCAAACGTTACTTTGGCAACAGTCCCAGTGCATACAGCAAGTAAGGGCCATGATACTTAAGCTCGCTTTTTGAAAAGCTTCAGCCACGGTTACCTGACAATTGGAAACCGACTAAAGAGCTGTTTTACAAGCTCATGGATAATTGGAACAAAAGAGTATTGGGACACTGCCGGAAGAGTTGCCGGCAATCAGATTTTCTCAGTTCTGCTGCACCACAGAATGAGCAGAATTGATCATGGTCACCACGTCATAGACAGGCAACCCGGTCAACTTACGGATGGCTTTAGAGTAGGGGCCCATATTGGTACACTCCAGAACGATGGCACCAATATTGGGATCTTGTTCGAGGAGCGTTGCTGCAGCCTGCTCCATTTCCTGCGCACATTTTTGTCTATCCATGGTTGTTTTGCCGTGGATGAACACAGAGGTAAATTCCTCGGCCTGGTCCATACCTACAATCGCAAGCGGGTACGGATCAATTGCGATGGCCTTTAGATGTCGTGTCGACAGCGATGCTTGTCTTGCAGTGATGATGCCTGTTTTCTGGCTCTGCTGTAGCATCGAATTGGTTAAATGTACCTGGAGCAGGCTTGAGGAAAAAACAGGAACAGGCAGCGCCTGCTGTAGTTCTTGGTGAAAAAGGGCAAGAAACCCACAGGAAGTGGCGATAGCCCGAGCACCTGCATCGATCAGGCTATGCCCTGCCTCTATAAATGGCTGCAAAAGACTCGGGTCGGCTTCAATCACAAGCCGCTGTGGAGAAGCACCTTGGACCACTTTATATCGGACTGGAAACGGAAAAGTAGCTGGATTGCCAACATCACCGACAATACGCGGGAAGGTAGTATCAAGCATAATGATGCCAATAGCGGCATCAGATGAGGTTGTTAAGCCTGTCATCACTGCACAAAGGAATTCAATTCCACATTTTTAACTGGCATCCTTGCACCTGGGACACCAATCTCATCTGCTGGTTTTTCAGTAAGAGCTGTGACAATATCGGTTATTACTGCCCCGCAGATACGCCCTTGGCACCTCCCCATGGTGCACCTGGTTGCTTTTTTCAGCCCTGCCAGCGTATCAAAACCCGACTCTACTCCCTTCCTGATTGCCCCCATGGTGATGTTCTCACACCTGCAGATAATGGTCGCATCGGGAATAGCTTTGTACGCCGCTATTGGCAGATCACAAAATTGTCCCAAAAAACAAGCATATTCCTGCTGTTTTTGATCAAGTTTCACAAGCTGTTGCTTTTCTTGTTGGAAAGCTTCCTTATCAGATGATGCCCCTGCCAAGTCCATTTTTTCCAAAATAGACATGGCAGCAAGCTTCCCCTCTACCAGCGATTTCTTTGCTCCGGCAACCCCAGTAATCTCCCCTACCGCATACAGCGCAGACTGAGACGTTTCAAGCATATCGTTTACCTTAACGATCCAGCCCCCCTGATCTTTACGATAACACACATCACACCCGGCTTGAACAGCCAGTTCTATATTAGGCACAAATCCATAGCCAACAGCGAGTGTGTCGACCCTATACTCACGTTCTGTGTTGGGGATCATATTCCCCTCACGATCTGTTTTAGCTGCGACAACTGATTGCAAACACTCATCGCCCCGAGCCTCGATAATTCGCATATTCTGACGCAAAGGGACCCGATGGATCATCATTTTAGCAGTATACCAGGCGCCTTCAATGAGTTTGGACCAGTGATCTTTGATATGCGGTAGAAAAAGAGCTTTTTCCTGAAAGCCGTTTTCATCCAGCAGGACAGGGACCTTGCCTCCATTCTTAAGTATCTCGGCAGCAAGAACCATCATTAACGGACTGGAACCACCAATAAGAGTGGAAGCACCTGGCAATACGCCGTGGCTTTTCATAAGGATCTGGGCGGCACCTAGCGACATTACACCGGGCAGGGTCCATCCTTGAAAAGGAAGGTAACGTTCCCGTACGCCGGTCGCCAAGACTATATATTCAGCCTGGACTTCAAATATCTGATTATTAGAATCCTTGGCGGTTCCGCTATTCAGAGACTGCTCCACCATGATCTTACGGTCAGCAGATATGCCCAATACTTGTGCTCGATTGATGATATCAATACCATTGCCGGCACCTAGTACCCTTTCGACTAAACCAAAACCTTTGTTCTTTATGCGGTCTGGGTCAAAGGTGGCCAAAGGACTGGATGAATATTTCCGTTTAACTTTACGAAGCAACTGGCCGCCAGTGTGTACATTTTCGTCAATGAGCAGGATATCAAGCCCATGCCCGAGCAGTGTTTCAGCAGTTGCAAGCCCGCCGGCACCACCACCGATAATAACAACGTGATAGTTATTTTTCACAGGCGACAATCTCCATCCCTTCTTCCACCTGCGTCATACATGCACGCTGGTTGGGAAGGGAGTTAACAGTGACCAGGCATTCGTAACAGATCCCCATTCCGCAAAAAACACCACGGCTCTCTCCCTGGCCGGTATCTCTTAATTGCCGCACTCCAGAGGCAGCAAGAGCTGCATGCACAGACTCCCCTTCATAAGCAATTACCTGCTCGCCATTTACTGTTATTACTATCTGACGCCCTCTCTGCACTGAGGGAATTCGAAGTCCGTCGCCAACAGAACTTATTGGTGTCTTACCCATTACTCTGCTCTTCCTTTCCTGCAAATCTATCCGGTGAAAACGGGGTCAGGTCAATCTCCTGCTTTTGCCCCAAAATCATTTTCGCCATGAGCTCTCCTGTAATCGGGGCCAGTGCTATACCATCCCCCTCATGACCGGCTGCTGTTACCAGACCATCCAGACAATCGGACCTGCCTAAGACCGGCAAGCCATCTGGGCTGTAGGGTCGTAACCCTGCGAAAGTTCTAATAACATGCATGTGTTTGAGTGCTGGTAATATGGAGGTGGTCTGCTTGATAATTCCACGGATACCGTCAACAGTGGTTTCCTTGTCAAACCCTACGAATTCCCGGGTTGAACCCAGAAGAAGATTACCATTATCGGTCTGCTCCATGGACACACCCTGCCCTGCCTGAGCAGCAATTTCCGGATCATACTTGGCGGCTATGTATTTAGCAGATAACAGACAGTGTTTAAGCAATCTTTCCTGGTCGGCCCCGCCACTGGTAACAACAATCTGTCCTCGCCGTGGCTGAACAGGTATCTGCATATCTACCATTGCAGCGATTTCGCCGGCCATTGAGCCACCTGCATTCACTACTATATCTGCCTTCAGCTTCCCACCCGTCGTTGCCACCCCTGTTACACAGTTACCTGAGGTAAGAAGATCGATCACTCGGGTGTGTTTGAGAATGGTAACCTGGCATTTTTCGGCAGCCAGCCCAAAACCAAGGGTCAGGTTAATAGGGTTAACCTGAGCATCTAAAGATGAATAAGAAGCACCCAGTAGTTCCTTGGATAAACACGGTTCTTTTTGCACAAGCTGCTCTTGGTCCAGCAAACGTACATCCAGACCAATGGCCTGTTGCTCGGCCACAAATTTTTCCATGGCCCGGTATTCTGCCTCAGTTTCAATGACGACCAGCCCACCAGTCCTGCTGAACTCAATATTAACGGGTAATTCTTCCTGCAAAGCTGCAAATCTTTCTACACTGGCCATTGCCAGCTCAAGATGTACACCTGGTTTTTTGGACTGCATAAATACCAAGCCGTCGCAGGCTCCTGAGCTTCCGGAAGCAAGATCCCCGGCTTCAACCAGGGTCACATGCGCGGCGCCTGATTTTGCCAGATGATAGGCGATGGAAGTGCCTATCACTCCGCCGCCGATGATGATAATTTTTTGATTATTTGTTTTCAAGCCGATACTTCCCTACCTTCTGCTTTTTGCCCACTCGTTTTTCTCCACAATGGTGATGTTAAAAAAGCTAACAACAGTACACCGACCGGAACCTGCACAAGCCAAGAGTTAATCAACTGCGGTAGAGTACAAAGTACCGTTGTCAGGGTAGCAAGGCCAAACAGAGCTATTCGCAAAATAATGTTAAGTGGCCTGATGAAATATCCGCTCAAAGCGCCTGCAAAAAATAAGACCGCCACCAACAGCACAGCTGTGACTGTAATAATTTCAACAGGAGTACCGTTCATTAGCAAAGCCTGGTTAAAGATAAAGACATAAGGAATAAGGAAACCAACCAGGGCAAGTTTAAAGGCCTCCATGCCGGTTTGCAAAGGTTTGGACATGGCTATGGAAGCTGCGCAATAGGCTGGTACGCATACCGGCGGCGTTATACCTGCCAAAATAGCAAAATAGAAAACAAACAGATGGGCCGGCAACATATCCGCACCCATGGCCAGCAAAGCTGGACCGCCGATGGTAATGGCAATGATGTAAGCCGGTGTACAGGGTAGTCCCATTCCCAAAACCAGAGAGGTCACCATGATCAGCAGCATTGCCGGTAGCATTTGTCCGCCGGACCAGTTGGTGATGACCGTGGCAATACCGAGCGCCAGTCCGGTGTGGGTAACAATGGACACAACCATCCCAGCTCCTGCACAGGCCAGGGCAATCATGACCATATTCTGTCCGGAAAGTAACAAGGTCCGCCATAACCTGGCTGGCGTCATGCTCGTATCCTTTTTGACAAAGCTAATCAAAAAGGTCAGGAGTATAGAGGCATTGGCGGCCAGAAATGGTGAATAGCCGTTAAGCAGC
Organism: Desulfogranum marinum; assembly: GCF_963675105.2. Classification (NCBI taxonomy): domain Bacteria; kingdom Pseudomonadati; phylum Thermodesulfobacteriota; class Desulfobulbia; order Desulfobulbales; family Desulfobulbaceae; genus Desulfogranum; species Desulfogranum marinum. The sequence continues at coordinate 2,692,485 of NZ_CAXXRO010000004.1, read as the reverse complement.
ATTGCCACCAGGCAGACCATGGGGATAAGCAGATAGGAATCTTTTAAAATCTGCTTATAGGAAACCATATCCTCTTCGCGCAGCCCCTCCAGATTATCTTTTTGGGCGGTAAAATGGACTCGCGCAATAAGGCTGACATAATAAAGAATTGCACCCAGCATCGCAGCAATAACAATCTGTACATAGGAGATGCCGGTAATTTCCGCCATTACAAAGGCCCCAGCCCCCATAACTGGCGGCATAAGCATTCCACCGGTGGAAGCGGCAGCCTCAACAGCACCGGCAAATCGACGTCGGTAGCCGAGCTTTTTCATGAGCGGGATAGTGAACACGCCGGTTGAATATACATTTGCTGCAGCTACACCGGAAATGGAACCAAACAAGCCAGAAGAAATAATCGCTATTTTAGCAGGCCCCCCCCTTCCCTTCCCGGCAATCCGACAGGCAAGATCGGTAAAAAACTGGCCGGTCTTGGTAATTTCCATAAAGGCGCCAAAAATAACAAACAAAGCAACAAAGGTCGCAGAGACACCGGTAATAGAGCCAAAGATACCGGCATCGGTTATCAGATACTGCATCTCCACAATTTCAGCAAAGGGTAGCGCTTTGGCATAAAAAACCCCAGGCAGATGCGGCGCGAGATACAAGTACGCAAAAAATGCCGCAATCAAAAATGACATGGCAGGTACAACTGCCCGGCGCACTGCCTCAAGCAGCAGTACAATCATCATGCCGCCCAAAACAAGCTCAATGGGCAGCACATCGTCTACAAATTCGAGACGTTCTGCCAATCGATCATGAAAATAAATGATATACAGAGAAGGAAACATGGACACAATCGCCAGCAACCAATCGACAATGCCTGCTTGATGGCCTTCCTTCTTTTTAAAGGCCGGAAACATGACAAAGGCAGCGGGCAAGAGAAAAAGCAGGTGAATTCCGCGCTGAATTCGCGGTTCATAAATGCCTACAGTCGCCGTATAAAGTTGAAAAATGGAAATCGTGACAAGCCACGCCCCAATCAGCTTACCTTGCCACCCCACCTGCTCTTTCATAATATTCCTAATATAGAGAAAGGCAGGACGCGATCACACGCCCTGCCATTTCATTTTGTAAAAAGTACATTGGTGGCAGTGAAGATTGATGGACGCATAAAAAATCCGTAATCGCCCACAGCTACCACGCTTTCACCAGCGATACGAATAACTCGTAGGGTGGATAAGCAAAGCGCATCCACGCTGATACCGATATCTACCAATGGTGGATGCGCTGCGCTTATCCACCCTACATCCCTGGGTCGGCCCTAACCAACTAATACCGTTGATGGTTTAGATCGAAGTATTCGCGACACCATCGGATTTTACTTCATAAAGCCAGCATCCTAATAATACTGCTCAGCTCGTAGGGTGGATAAGCGTAGCGCATCCACGCGGATTCCGATGACTACCATTGGTGAATGCGCTGCGCTTATCCACCCTACATGGCTGGGTCGGCACTAAACAACTAATATCGTTGATGGATTAGATCGAAGTTTTCACGATGCCATCAAGCATTACTTCATGAAGCCAGCATCCTTGTAATACCTTTCAGCACCTGGATGGAGTGGCAAAGCCACATTTTTCCATCCTGTTTCCGGCTTAAAATTCTTATTTGCAGGATTGATCGTGTACAGCTCTTCGGTATTCTCACAGATGATTTTGATGATTGTGTACGCTATGTTGTCTGCGACATCTTTATTAATGAGCAGCTCTCCTGCTGAAACCACTGTCGGCACATCAACTTCCTGCCCCTTATAGGTGCCTTTAGGAATCATGGATCTACCAGTATCTCTGGAAAGGGTTCCCAATTCACCAGCGATATGATCCACACATTCGTTTGAAAGGGCAATCAGTGAGGAATCGCGACTAACACTCATTTCGGTTATGGCTGCGCCAGGCAGGCCAAGATGGGTAAAAACAAAATCGACATGCTTATCCTTATACAGATTAACCATGTCTGCATACACGGCATTAAACACCTTACCGCCGGCAGCTTCTATATCTTTGAGGGAGATACCATAAAACGCTAATATGTTGTTAATCAGCGGTAGATCGGAGGTACCTTTCATAGGTGCGGCAACCTTAATTTTCTTACCCGCTTTCACCATTTCAGCAAGTTGAGCCATGTCGGTAACGCCCTTGTCTTTTGCACCCAGCACATGGATATGATAGATGCCGAAGATACCGCCAAGAGAGCGAACGTCAGGGTTTGGCTTTTTATAAACAGGTGCAAGTCCTTTGAATGCCATTTTATCGACAAAGGTAATCCCCCAACCTAAATCGTCCTTATGTTTGGAAACACGAACCGGATTAACAACACCGCCGCCAGGTACAACCTTGAGGACCAGATTCGGCTCTTTCTCGGCTATCATTCTTGCAATGCCGCCAGCCTGTACATACCAGCCACCACCAACACCACCGGCGACCCAGGTAAGAGTTGCAGGTTTGGTTACTTTATTTTCCTTGGCCATCAGTCCGCCAGGAGCTGCTAAACAGACCACCATTACAGCAGCTACCAGACACGTCAGTACTTTTTTCACATTTCCCTCCTTTTTAATAAGCTGTAGAAGCCTGTTGGATTGAGCATTATTTTTCACTTCAAGGCATTGGCGGAAAAACAAACACAGCCATATACTTAGTATCTGAGTCTTCGCTACCTGCGAGCATTATTTTTCAGAATAACGCCAAGTTGAAAAAAAAGGGTTCAGTCCGACAAATTCCTAGGGTAATTGAACAACATGAGCATCGCTAGAGTCACGGTATAACAGGCAGTGACTACAAAAATTTTGCCAATAAATAATACAAATATGCAAAATTCTCCATAAGAAAGATGTAACCGCTCCCGAGCCTACCATTGTAAAAAATACTCTGCTTTTAAGCCATCAACGGTATTAACGTAATAGTTTAGCAATGCCACAACTGGGCAGTGTGGATGAGCGATAGCGCGTCCTCCAATGCCAAGTCGGGGGAATCCGCGTGGATGCGCTTTGCTTATCCACCCTGTCAAAATTGTTAGCAGTTAAGAAATATGGACTGATAAAAACCCGTTCCGCTCACCGTTACCACCTTTTCGCCAACGATCCGGCCAACATGTAGGGTGGATAAGCGCAGCGCATCCACGCGGATTCCGATGACTACTAATTGCGCTCCGATGAACAATTACAGGCTACCCATAATCAATACTCTTGGTGGAGATGCAGACCCGCGACTCATGAAAGGTAGGCCCAGCAGCAACATCGGTTGTCTTTTGTGAGGTAAGTTCATTGATTGCAGTGGGGTGTTGGTCTGTCTGCCAAAAAAGCCCCTCCGCCACCAGGAGCCCCTCTTGCGTGTTCTCACTTACTTTAGCCAGCCGCCTGCTCTTTCCACGGTTATTTTCAAGTAAAACCTCAGCCCCGTCGGCAATCTCATACAATAAAGCATCCTTTGGGTGTATTAACACCTCTCCAATTTTGCCTTTGTGCAAATCGCCAAAGGTTGAATTGAGCAAATCCATATGGGGTGGTGTTATCAATTTCAAAGGTAACCGTGAGCAAAAATCTTTATCGCTAAATTCATCTGCTTCCAGGAGACAGGGAATCGCAGGAGCGCCCTCTGTTGCCGCCTCTTCTGGAGCTACCTTAAAGGCAAAAGCAGTGTCCCAGCGCCGCATTACCGATTCTCCTGCCCGTTTCCGCGTCGACTCAACCCAACCACTAAACTCATCAGGGTTAAATACATACCCTTGAGGTAACCCTTCCATGGTGGCAACATACTGTTGCAACCGTTCTTCAGCAGTTTGCATGAAGGGTGCGTCGGTAAATCCCATTGTCCGGGCCAGATCCTGAAACAGATCAAAGTTACTCCGTGCTTCACCCACCGGCTTAATAACCCTGTCCACACACCCCATAAAAAAATGGCCGTAAGCGGTATACAGGTCTTTGTTTTCTAAAAAGGTAGTAGCAGGTAAGAGAAGATCAGCGTAACGGGCAGTGGGAGTCATCACCTGTTCGTGGACAACGGTAAACAGATCGTCACGCAGAAGCCCCTGGCGCACCATAGAACTGTCAGGAGCCACACTCAAAGGATTGCAACTGTACACAAAGAACAATTTCACTGGCGGCTGCAGGGCAGTCAGGGCATGGCCAAGATGAGCCATATTCACCAGGCGGGATTCGGTCTCAGCAAGCTCGGGAAAACGCAGTTTGTCCGTGTCTCCACTAAATGCTTTGCTCGACAGCAAAACACCCTGCCCTTCCTGCCCGCTAAACAACCCCAGCGCAGCTGCCAATGCATTGATAGCTCGAACGCTCATTCCGCCCCGACTATTGCGGCTCAATCCTATTCCAATACGGATAAAAGTCTTGGGATGTGCTGCTAGCAGTCTGGCAAATGCTGCAATGGATTCTTTATCTAGTCCGCTCTGGCTTGTGAACTGCTCCCAGGGGGTTGCCTGCAAATACCCTTCAAGGGTTGCAAAGTCCGTAGTTTGTTCAGCAAGCATTTTGCGGTCCAGCCGGTTGCTTTCCACCAGGTATTTCAAGGCTCCCAAGGCGAGCGCGCTGTCACCACCGGGTTGCACCTGAATATACTGATCGGCAGATTGGCCAGTCTCATTCCGATAAGGATCAATCACCACCAGCCTGGCACCTTGTTTACGCGCCGCAGCAATAAAGGGCCAAAAATGAACATTGGACACCTTAACATTAATGCCCCAGGCAATGATAAGCTCAGCATCTGCAGCAACCTCCGGCGGACTCCCCGGCACATCGCCGTAGTGCATGGACCACCCTTTTCCTGCAGCAGCTGAGCAAATTGTCTCAATCAACCGGCTCGCTCCAAGCTTATGGTACAGACCATAACCAGCGTTTCTGTTTAAAACTCCCATGTTACCGGCGTATTGGTAGGGCAGTATCGCCTCTCCACCATACTGGGCAACGATTTTTTTGAGCTTCTCACTTAATAACTCAAGGGCTGCTGGCCAGCTTATCCTCTCAAATTTACCTTCCCCTTTTTTGCCAATCCGAACCTGGGGATAAAGAATTCTGTCGGGAGAATAGACACGCTCATGGTACCTGCGCATTTTTCTACAGATAAAGCCCTGGGTATAGGGGTGGTCAGGGTCACCGGCTAAAGATTCCACTCTGCCGTCGACCACTTTAGCTATAATTCCGCAACTGTCAGGACAATCAAGCGGGCACACGCTCTTTTTATATTCAACGTTGCTGTTGAATTCCATTTTTTGCTACCTTTATTAGAGGAATCATGATTCCGATGCACTATAACTACCTCTTGACTACGTTCACTTTAACGTTAACATTTAACTGTGCGAAGAATCAATTTTTTCTCCCCTGAAACATGATACAAAAACACCAAGAAAAAAACTCACTCTAACTGTAAAACGAAAAAAAGTTATATGGCGAGGATATCAGGCTCTCAACTATTGCACGATTTGCTGAGGCTGTAGGCAAACCGATAGAGTTTAAATATTGTATAGCAGGAAAAGAGGGATTGGTATCACCATACTCGCCGGCAATCCGCCCAACCCGTAGGGTGGATAAGCGCAGCGCATCCACGCGGATTCCCAATACTCACAGTGGTGGATGCACTACCCTTATCCACCCTACTAAACGATTAAGCTAATACCGTTGGAGGTCTCGCCCATGTTCCAGAACCTGATTCTGAAAAAAGCTTACACAACAAATCAATTAAAGGTCACGGTAATAGCTTTGGCCCTGCTCCTCCTTCTTTGCCCCCTTGTCACCTTTGCACAATATGAAACGCCACAAAAATATTCGGTACAATCACTGCTCAAACCAGAAGTACGAAAAGGGAAGCACTTTACGGTAGCCGAAGAAGTGACAAGCGATGGATTTTTCTATCACTATACAGTGTTGTCGCCATACGGCACATTTACACCAAGCTCCACAAGTGCACTGTATCAGCTTACCCAAGAATTAAACGTTATTGCGGCAATGAAAAAAATTGCTACCGACGACACCGCAATTGCCGCCTTAAAACAATCTGGTAAAAATGCCGCCACAGGCATCAAAAACCTTTTTACCAATACGGAAGAGACACTTCAGGGAGCGGCTGCAGGGGTTAGCAGCCTGTTCAACAGAGCCTCCAATACTATCGGCAGCCGCCAGGTAACCGATGCCGAAGACACTAGAGCACAGCAAATAATCGGATTTTCAAAATCCAAGGGTAAGATCGCCACTCAATACGGAGTAAACGTATATTCTGCAAATGCAGTCTTGCAAGAAGAGCTTGACCGGCTAGCCTGGGCAGACTACCTCGGTGGGCTTGGGGTTGGTGTGGCCATGAGTGCTGTACCGGGCGTCGGGGGCCTGGTGCTGACGACCTCGGGGACGGCGCGTTTACTTAACGAGGCAATCAACAACACCCCCGCTTCGGAACTCTGGCTGCAAAACAAAAACAAGCTTTTGGCTATGGGCATGAACGTAGACACAGTTGAACTATTTCTCAACAACCGTGTCTTTAACCCTGCCCTTGCAACGGTAACAGTTTCCGCCCTGGAAAAAATGAAGGGCGTGGAAAACCTGGAGCTCTTTATCAAGGTCGGCCTGCAGGCCAGTGACCCGCAAATGGCAAGGGTGATAACCACTCTGGCTGTCATGTCCGCAGGTTACCATAAACAAATAGCTCCTCTGCGGCGCATTTCGCCACTGGCACGCATAACCAAGGCAACAACCACCAAGGGAGAGGTTGTGGTTGTACTCCCTACAGATCATATTATCTGGAGTGAAAATGTAGCAGGTATCGCCCGCTCACTCACAGAAAAGAGCGACTCTAAAGAGACGAAGAAGCAACTGTGGGTATTGGGTGATTTCAGCCCCGTAGCCAGCGCCAATTTACAGGAAATGGGATGGACCCTGCAGACTAATGTTAGAGACAGGTTGATTCCTTCTAAAAAGTAGAGAAATAAGGGACAGACCACATTTTAGATTTACAATCTAAAATGTGGTCTGTCCCTTACTACTTGTTAAAAACCTTATATATTACCAGAGAGTTATAGTAATTTGAGGATATTTTTGCAGCCTAAACCCGGCTGGAATTGAATTATCATGAAAAATGTTTATTGTATTGATATTAAGTTATCATTCACGAGAGGTGCACTTATGGGAACAAACATAAACACTGATCAAGCGACGAGGGATTACTTAGAATATCTATTTGACCATCCGGGAATTATCACTGATCAGCCATCCTGTGCTTCTGAAGGTTCATACTGGCTAAAAAAACTGTTAGCTGGACAATGCAGAGGCGATGAAGCGAAGCGTGAAATGATGGCAATTATCAACCGATGGCAAGCTTATCATTACAAGAAAGCCAGATCATTGGGATGGGAGCTGGACGTGGAGGAGTTTAGAAAATCATTTTCTCGGCTTGGTGAGAAAAAATCAGAAATAGGTGACAGACCACACTTTAGATCTACAATCTAAAATGTGTTCTGTCACCTATTTCTCAGTCCCCTATTTCTCAATTATTTCAGTAACAACCGGCCAAGAGTTTCTCGTGCCTTCTCCTCTCCATGCACCAGCCGAATTTCTTTGGGCGGGGTCGGCATGGAGTGCACCCAGTCAACAATCATCTGTTGATCAGCATGCGCTGAATATGCTGTGAGTGAATATACGCCTGCCTTAACCGGAACCTTCCGCTCGATTATTTCGCGTCCAAGGGTTCCTTCGCCTGATACCCTACAAAAAAAATGTCATTTACTGGATCCTGAAGACCATATTCTAAATGGTCGACAATTCGCCCGCCTGTACACATTCCGCTGCCGGCGATAATTATTGCCGGGCCTTTCACATCCAGCAATCGTTGATGATCGGTATATTTCTTTACCGCGTACAATCCTTTAAAATCAAAAGGATGGTCGCCTTGTGCATGAAGAGTTATTGCCTCTTTATCCCAGAAATCATCAAGCTTTGCATATATTTCGGTTATCGCAAGCCCTAAAGGCGAGTCAACAAATACCGGTGCATCTACATTGATTCGGTCTATTTCATAGAGCAACTCCTGGGTTCTGCCAAGAGCAAAGGCCGGGATATACACAATCCCTTTATCGGCGAGTGCTTTTTTAAGCAGGTTACGCAACGTTTCAACCCTGTCCTTTCTGGAGGGGTGCAGCCTGTCGCCGTAGGTGGATTCAAGAACAAGCAGGTCACAACTGTCCGGTGGATCCGGATCGGGCAGTATTGGGGTATCAGTACATCCCAGGTCACCTGAAAAGGTTACGTTAAAACGATCGTGGCTTGCATTGCCAGGAAAAGAAAACTGGATAAAGCATGAACCAAGAATATGGCCTGCATTCTTGAGCTTGAAAGTAATACCCTTTTTCAGGGTAAAGGTTTCATACAGTTCAAAGCCCCAGGAAAGCTCATCAATATCTGCCTCCAACCGTTGCATTTTGTTTTTGCTTTTACCAGAAAAAGACATGGCGTCATGCAGCATAGGAATAAGCAACGCCTTGGTGGCATGGGTGCAGATGATTTCGCCCCGGAAACCTGCCTCAAGTAGCGCCGGCACCCTGCCTATATGATCAATATGGGCATGGGTTAAAAAGAGATAATCGATTGTGCTTGGAGGCACCGGAAATTCAGCAAAGGGTACTTCCGGATCATGCCCATAAGTTGAGCCACAATCTACCAGGATGTTAACGCTGTCATTTGTCGTCGTACGGAACCGAACGAGATGACAGGAACCTGTAACACAGTCTTTTGCACCGAGATGATCGATTTTGATGTGTGATGGGATGCAGGTACTCTTTGGAGGATTATTTTGGTTCATCTTCACTGGTTCAAATCTAAGGATGTGCACCCCATTTGGGTCGTCGATCCAGAAATAGGGGACAGACCACCTTTTAGTTTTGCAAACTAAAAGGTGGTCTGTCCCCTATTTCTCTATTTCTTCGCTTCTTACTTTTTCTCGATCGTCAGTATTCCAAGATACCCATCAACCGTTACTTTATCTCCGGTGGTTATAAGCGCAGTGGCATCCGGCACTCCGGTTATACAGGGAATACCATATTCTCTGGCAATAATAGCACCGTGAATGAGCATCCCTCCCCGCTTTTCTATAATGGCTGCGGCAAGTGGAACAATAAAAGTCATATTCGGATCAATGCTGTCAACTACCAAAATTTCCCCGGCCTGAAAATTCTTTAAATCCTCCAGTTCACATACAACCCTGGCTACGCCCTGCCCAACGCCCTTTGCTGCCGGCTGGCCTACAATTTGCCTGGCAGTGACGCGACTATAGCTTTTTTTCGGAGTCGTGGAACTTTTCCTGGGTCGGGAATCGAGATTTTGCTGCTGGCCTGCCAAGACTGCAGACACCTCTTTGGGGGAGGCATGTTCAGCTCCTGTAACTTGCCGTGCAACTAACCGCTGGCGCCCCGCATTCACAGCTGCAGCTGCCTGCAGTTCTATCTTTCCCAGATACACATTATCATCATCCCGTATGCAATAACTCGCCCTTGCTAAATCTAACAAATCCCCTCCGTTAAAGGGGTACTCGGCTTGTTGCATACGTTTTAAAAAACGGAGTTCAAGTTCCTTGCTCCTTGCCACGCCCCCATCCCGCTGAGCAGGCTGTATCCGGGTATATTCAAGAATAACCTTCATAACCACCAGCAGTCTTTGTTCGTGGTCTTCTTCCAGGCCGGGGAAAAGAAAGCCATACTGACTGAGCAAGTCGTCCAGTTGCCCACGAAACATGGGATCAGTGGGGAGTGTCCCATCATGCTGCTCAAGCTCTTGCTTGAGCTTCGGGTTCTCATTAACCAAAGAAGCAAGCTCATACAACTGTTTGTTACGACTGGTGCTGAGCATTTTCCGGCTACTCAGCAACTGCACAAACTCGTATGGGTCGGCAGGCGTTAACAGTTCATTATAAATCTCTCCGAACAGGCGAACACCGTGAGCAAAAGGAATACATTTTTCCCAATACATGTCTGCCCAGTAGCTGTTTCTCTGTGTACGGTGCTCAATGGCTTCGGCCAGGGCATGGTCATCCAGCGCATCAAGATTGATCTGGGCAAACTCAGCAGCCTCACTCTCCATGGATGGTAATACATCGTGTTCAATAGCATCACGCAGCTGAACCAGGTTGTCATAACTTCTATGCAAGCTGAGATACCACGGCCGCTTATCCTCCCTATCCACACTTGCCAAGGTAGAGATAGGTCGTGCTTGCAGGAGATATAACTGGCCGCCGCTGATTGTCCACTCTATATCCAGTGGCTGATTAAAGTGTTGTTCAAGACGAAGACAAACCTCCTTCAGCTGTAGAAGCTCGCCAGCGGTCAAAGGGGGCCTGTCACGTTGCGACTCAGGAATATCCTCCAGCCCTATCACACCTGCGCGGGCAGTTGTCTGCTTGGTGCGCCGGCTTGGTTGTATCCACTGCCTTACCGCACCGTCTGCTTTGTCTACAAACCATCGATCGGGCTCTATCTGCCCATCAACCAGTCCCTGATTTAAGCCGTATACAGCTTCGACTACCATATGGCTGCTCCCCATGGGATCATGGGTAAAGCAGATACCGGAGACATCACTGCTTACCATCTCCTGAACAACCACGGCCATTCTGCTTGTCTCGACCGATAGCCCAAGTTCCTGTCGATACAGCAGTGCCCGGTCGGACCACAGGGAAGCCCAGACCTTTTTGACATGATCTATAATTTTGTCACAGGGAATATTGAGATACGACTCATGCAAACCGGCAAAGGAACCGGCCACTTGATCCTCGTCTGTTGCAGATGAACGGACTGCCACCAGCGAGTTAGCGAAAGCACTGTTCAGTAAAAGGGATAATTCGTTTTCTACTTCTGACGGGATCGATGCTGCAAGAAAAAGTGCCTTCACGCGCAAGGCTGTATCCCAGATCTCCTCCCAGCGCATGTCCTGCTGCTGTTTTCGATTCAGCACCAGGCCGATTTTTTCTCGAAGTCCATGAAAGTCAAGAAAACCGTCATAGGCATCACTGGTAATGCACACTGTTTTGGGTACATTACATCCTGCCGCCAGCAAGTCACGCAGCCCTACCCCCTTGCCTCCTACCTGCTGAACCGTGGCCGTCTTTTCATGTTCAAGAAAAAATATCCTTTTCATTACCGGGATGATACTCCATGACGTTTTGGAAACGGTTGACCAACAGATAATGGTGAACTTTTACCTTGATCAAGACTGTTGCCGGGGAAGAGAGAAAATCCACAAGATAGGGATGGCGCTCCAGGTATAAACTGCGCAGCATTTCCAACTCATTCGGTTCCACCTGGCCGGCACGCCCTATGATAGTAAGAGCTTCAGCCGCATGAAAATCTGCTTCACAGTTACTGCGGGTGTCAACAAGCAGAGATACGCGCGGCTGCTGAGAGAGGTTGATAAATTTTCGGGTTGCGGTACCGGTAGCCACCACCAGCGTTTCCAGATCAGGTGTATGGGCATACGCCATAAGGCTTGCATAAGGTTGTTCCCCTCTTACAGTCGATAACACCGCAAGCCGTTGTGATACCAATACCTTTAAAATGGCTGCCCGCATGTTGGAGTCATAATTTTCCATAGTACGTCTATACCCTTTTCTTAATGTACAACGTGACTTGTAATGTATCCTTTAGAGAGCATAACATTTGTCGCCCCTCATTATTCATACCATAAGGTCCATTATAAGGAGATTCATCATAGAATCAACAAAGCATCGTTTTTGAGCCTGCTGGAAGTTAAGTTACAACCTGCACACCACATCGATGAATTTTGGTGTTATTGGGGCAGCTCAAAGTAGCAATTACACCGATGAGGCTTAAGGTGGGTGAGCTGAGCGCATCCACGCGGGGTCCGATGGCTACCATTGGCAACAGGCTCCGTTATTCAACGAACCGTCGTTTGATCGGCAAGTCGATCTGAAAAACCGTACCTTCTCCTTCCCTGGAAGAGACTTCGATTGAGCCACCGTGGGCTCGTATAATGCCGTAAGAGACTGAAAGTCCCAGGCCGGTACCATTACTTTTGGTGGTAAAAAAAGGATTGAAAATTTTCACCCGCGTCGATTCATTCATACCAGGACCGGTATCGGCAACCAGAATCCGTACCCAGCGGTCCTCCACGCTCCCGGAAAGACGCAGCTCCCCTTTACCTGCCATGGCCTGCGCAGCATTGAGCAGAATATTGGTGAACACCTGCCGCAATCGCTCACGATCCCCCTGGACAGCGGGCAGTTCTGCGGCAAAGGTTTTCTTGACCTTGATGCCGACCATGGGCGCATGATGACTGAGCTGGTCCAGTATCTCGCCCAACAGGGCTGGTATCTGCACCGGTTCCGTGTTGAGGTTCTGCTCCCTGGATGAGCTGAGCAGATTCCGGGTGATCAAGGAAATCCGGTCAACCTGTTTCATGATCTCGGCCAGTTCCTCGTGCTCGTCAGCGTCATCTGCCAAGCCCATCTGCAGAATTTCAACGTTACCGCGAATAATCGCTGCCGGGTTATTGATCTCGTGTGCCACCCCGGATGCCAGAGAGCCGATAGCCGCCAATTTTTCCTGATGGAGCAGTTGTTCCTGGGTTTGAATCAGTTCCAGACTTTTCTCTTCCAACTGCGAAGTTCTTCTCTCGACTTTTTTCTCTAGCTGGCGATTAAGCTCCTGCAGCTCCAGATCACTGATCCGCAGGGCATTGGTCATGTCGGCAAAGGCGGTGGTGAGATGCCCTATTTCGTCTCGACCGGCGGCAGGTAAAGATACATCCCGCTCGCCACCGGCAATTTTTTTCGCCGACCCGGCCAACGCTAGGACCGGTTCGGATAAACGCCGAGCAAACCAGCCGGCCAAAAGGCCGCCGAGCAAACAACCCAAGACCAATAAACCGGAGAGGAGTAAAAATGCCCGTTTTTTCACGGCGACCAGCGGTTTTTCCAACATGCCGACGTACAGAGCGCCAATCGCGTCCCCTTTGCCGGAAAAGATCGGCTCGTAGGCGGTCAGGTACCACTCATTGACCACAATCGCTCTATCAAGCCAGGTTTCTCCATGCTGCAAGACAGCTTCAGCCACCTGCGGCGAAACCAACGTGCCCAAGGCTCGTTGACCATTTTTTAGACGCACCGTGGTGGCAACCCGCAGTGATTCGAGGAAAATTGTTGCACTGCCGACGGCAACACCGGCATACTCATCCCGGCCATACACCAGTTCATTAATCCTATCGACCAGGCCCAAATTATTATTGAGCATCACCCCACCATAGAGACAACCAACAGGTAGCCCTGAGCGATCGAGCAGCGGGATAGCCGCAACCAGAAACATGCCGCGCCGCTCCAGCGGCTCATCCTCGGCTGCAGGACCGTAAATCGCGGCACGCAATGCGAGCTCCGGACTTTCACGCTCCAGCTCCGCTTCACTCATCAACACCGTCCCTTGGAAGGGTCCATCGGCCAAAGCCTTGAGGACAAAGTCAGCTGCGCGTGTCAACTGCTCGTCGCCGGTCTGCAACAGCATCTTCCCTTGAAGATCACTGATATTGAGCATATCCAGCTGTTCCAGCCGCCGTGTTTCGGCCAGTAATTTCGCGAGCGACTCACGGTCAGCGGTCTGCAGGGCACCGACCAAAGGCAACGACCGTGCAGTAAAACGTACCACCTCATACAGCCGTTGCTGCTCCCTTTCCAGAACGGTCCGCGCGGCGTTCAGGTCGTTACGAATCTGCTTTTGGGTCTGGTCCACAATTGAAGCATTAATCAAAAAGGTAGCGGCAAGCGCCACCAGCACCAGAATCAAAACCAGCGGCGTTACAATCGCCAGCGTTAATTTACCGCGTATCGAGTTGAAGGCGGCATAAAAAGGGTTGGTCATCAGTCGAGCGACTCGTCTTGGTTAAGGTCGAATTCTTTGATTTTGCGGTTGATTGTTCTGCGTGTCACCCCCAGAAGTTCAGCAGCCCGGCTTTTATTCCATCGGGTTTCCCGGAGTGCGCGAATCACCTGCAGACGTTCCGTCTCACGCAGATTAAGCGGTAACGTTGGACCATCTGCCGGCTTCGGTTCCTGGTTGGCAAACGGCAAATGGGCTAGCTTAATCATCCCGTCACGGGCGATAATGGAACACCGTTCCATCATGTTTTCCAGCTCGCGAACATTGCCGGGCCAGTGATATTTCTTGAGCGCTGCCAGCGCTTCTGCTTCAATTCCTGCCACTGCACGGCGGGTTTTTTGCTCGATTTTCTGTAAAAAATGCTCGGCCAAGGGTTCAATATCTTCCTCGCGTTCTCGCAGTGGCGGCAACTCAACAGGAAAGACGTTGAGGCGATAATAGAGATCTTCGCGGAATGCTCCGGCGGCGACCTCTTGCTGCAAATCTTTGTTGGTGGCAGCCACAAAACGGACATCCACCTTGCGGACAGTGGTCGAGCCAACCGGGATAAACTCTCCTTCCTGCAGCACACGCAACAACTTGGCCTGCAGCACCTGACTCAGTTCGCCGACCTCGTCGAGGAACATGGTTCCCTGATCAGCCTCCTCAAGCAATCCCTTCTGAGCCTGGACAGCACCGGTAAAAGCACCTTTGACATGACCAAACAGTTGACTTTCAAGCAGAGTTTCCGATAGAGCGGCACAGTTCAGAGCCAGAAAACGGCTATTCTTACGCGGGCTGGCGTAATGGATGGCAGCGGCAACCAATTCCTTGCCGGTGCCGCTTTCTCCCAGCACCAGGACGCTCAGATCACTGTCGGCAGCACTCAGTGCAAGATCATAGGCCTGACGGAATGTATTGCTGCAAAATATCGGTTCGGCAGAAACTTTCTGTTCCTGCAGCTCTTTCTTCAAAGAATTGTTCTCTTCAAGAAGGCGCTGTTGCTCAAGGGTATGCTTGACAACGGCGGAGAGTTTTTCCTTTGGAAAGGGCTTGGTCAGGTAATCATAAGCACCGATCTTCATCGCCTCGACCGCCGAGTCTATGGTACCATGTCCGGTCATAATAATGACCGGCAGTTGCGGACACTTCACCTGCAATCGTTGCAAGACTTCAATGCCATCCATTTGCGGCATCTTGACATCCAGCAGCAGCATATCGGCATCGCCGTCAAAGTCCTTCAGGCTCTTTAGCAACAGCAGCGGGTCGGCAAAACTCTCAACCTGGTACCCCCAGTTGGTAAGCATCTTGCTGAGATAACGCCGCATTCCTTCTTCATCATCACAAATCAGTATCTTTGTGGTCATATCGTATCTATTGAATCACTAGGCAGAAATTTCATCATCATAAGTGAGGCTGGATTAAGAGTGACATTTTGGGGAGTTACGGTACACCCATTTTTCGGTTCAACGGATAGAGGATGGGTAGATAAAGCCCCATAGTTCCTCATCACTTAATAAGTATAATAAGGAAAACAATGATTGTAGACAAGTACGCCTTCTAATGTAATTCGAGACGAAAACAAACAAAAAGTACTGTGGAATCGACCTGCATACCAATAATCCTCAATTTTGATCATTAACCTGGAACTTCCTCCCTGCCGACATACTTACCCCAGGCGGTCATTGCTGTCCCGTCGCGAGACAGGATGTCCCGGAAAGTTTGTTCTACCAAGACGTTTAACAGGCCTTTGCCCTCAGCAGTAAAAACCATTTTTAGCCCCTTTTTTCAGCCATATTGAGACACATTTCAAAAAAGTGACCGGCTTGGTACGACCTCTGCAAAGCAGGGTCAATTTTCCTTTAATTGACAGCAACAATTCCACGCAAGGAGAGCAAAGCATGGGAATATCGAGACGTAATTTTTTAAAAGGGAGTGCCTTAACGGCAGGGACCGTTGCCTTGACCGGTAAAGCGGCCAAAGCAAGTGTTGACTCCCCTGAGTTGCGCATCAAAGGGCTGCAGACCAGCACCACCGTCTGTCCTTACTGTGCGGTCGGCTGCGGTATGATCGTCCATACCAAGAACGGCAAAATCGTCAACATCGAGGGTGACACAGAGCATCCGATTAACCGGGGCTCACTCTGTTCCAAAGGCAGCGCCCTGTTTCAGGTGGCCAACAACGAACGTCGTCTGACCCATGTTCAGTACCGCGCACCAGGCAGCAAACGATGGGAAAAAAAATCTTGGGAATGGGCAATGCAGCGTATGGCCCAGCTGATGAAAGAGACCCGTGACCGTAACTTTGTCAAGCAGGAAGAGATCGACGGGAAAACGTACACGGTCAACCGTAACGATGGCATGGCCATGATCGGCGCGGCGGCGCTGGACAACGAGGAATGTTACCTGCTCGGCAAGTTCGGCCGTGCCATGGGGGTCGGCTATATCGAACACCAGGCGCGCATCTGACACAGCGCTACAGTCGCCGGTCTGGCGGCAACATTCGGTCGTGGTGCAATGACCAACCACTGGAATGATATCCAGCATTCCGATGTCATTGTCAGCATTGGTTCCAACCCTGCAGAAAATCACCCAATATCCTTTAAATACGTCGAGATGGCGATGGACAAAGGCGCCAAGCTGGTCTCCATCGATCCACGGTATACACGGACCTCGTCTAAAGCCGATCTTTATGCCCAGCTTCGCCCGGGAACCGATATCGCCTTTATGGGCGGTCTGATAAATTACCTGCTCAAAAACGACCTGATCCAAAGAGAATACGTAGTCAATTACACCAATGCTGCTTTTCTGGTTAACGAAGATTTTGATTTCAACGATGGGATCTTTTCCGGCTATGACGCCGAGAGTTTCCGTTACGACAAAGAGAGTTGGGCCTACCAAGTGGACGAAAACGGAATGCCGAAGCGCGACGACAGTCTCGAGCATCCGCAAAGTGTCTACCAGTTAATGAAAAAACACTATGCCCGCTACACTCCGGAAAAGGTTTGTGAGATAACCGGCACCGAAATACAAAGCTACATGGAAGTGGCGCGTGCTTTCGCATCGACCCACAAAGCCAATAAGGTAGCAACC
Source organism: Desulfogranum marinum (assembly GCF_963675105.2). NCBI lineage: Bacteria > Pseudomonadati > Thermodesulfobacteriota > Desulfobulbia > Desulfobulbales > Desulfobulbaceae > Desulfogranum > Desulfogranum marinum. The sequence goes on along the minus strand of NZ_CAXXRO010000004.1, from coordinate 2,675,512 downwards.
ATCATGTATGCCATGGGCACCACCCAGCACACCCATGGAACCCAGAACGTACGCTCCTACGCCATGCTGCAGCTGCTCCTCGGCAACATCGGTATGGCAGGTGGCGGAATCAACGCCTTACGCGGTGAGTCCAACGTCCAGGGATCAACCGATTACGCCGTCCTTTATCACATCCTGCCCGGCTACCTGAAAGTACCGACCTACGACAATGTTGATCTGGCCACCTACTTCGATAAGTGGACCCCGAAAACCAACGACTCGCAAAGCGCCAACTGGTGGAGTAACACCCCCAAGTACATGACCAGCCTGCTCAAGGCCTATTGGGGAGATGCTGCTACGAAAGAGAACGATTTTTGCTTTGATTATCTTCCCAAGCGCAGCGGCAACTACTCCTACATACGACTGATGGAGCGATTGCAACACGGCGGTTTTGAGGGAATGATCTTCATGGGAACCAACCCGATTGTTGGTGGACCTGATGTCAATGCCATCGCCTCGGGGATGGATAATCTTAAATGGCTGGTCGCCGTTGATCTGTGGGAAACGGAAAGTTCGGTCTTCTGGAAACGGCCCGGCGTCGATCCTAAAGACATCGATACGGAAGTGTTCCTGCTGCCGGCCGCCTCCTCGGTGGAAAAGGAAGGTTCTATCTCCAACTCCGGGCGCTGGGCTCAATGGCGTTACAAAGCGGTCAACCCTCCGGGACATGCCGAGAGCGACGCCTACATAGTTGACCAGTGGATCAAGCGCCTCAAAGAGTTGTACAGCAAGGACGGTGTTTTTCCCGAGCCGATCGTCGATCTGGCCTGGAACTATGGTGACGGCCACGAACCGGATATCGATCTGGTTGCCCGCGAATGCAACGGCCGGTTCACCCGCGACGTGGTGGTCAAGGGAAAGGCTTTCAAAAAAGGGCAACAGGTACCAAGCTTCGCTTACCTGCAGGCAGATGGTTCAACCTCCAGCGGCAACTGGCTCTATTGCAACTCCTACACCGAGGAGGGCAACAAGATGCAGCGCCGTGGACTGGAAGATCCGACCGGCATGGGCTTTTACCACGACTGGGCCTGGTGTTGGCCGGTCAACCGGCGAGTGCTCTACAACCGCGCCTCCGTCGATGTTAATGGTCGCCCCTGGAATCCGGAGAAGCCGGTTATCAGTTGGAACAAGCTGACCCGCAAATGGGAAGGCGATGTGCCGGACGGCGGTTGGGTGCCGATGAGCGAAGATGGAACCAAGTCACCCTTCATCATGATTGCCGAAGGCTACGGGCGATTGTTTGCAGCCGGGCTGGCAGACGGACCGCTTCCCGAACACTATGAACCGATGGAAAGCCCGGTCGCCAACTTCATGACCGGACAGCAATGCAACCCAGCGGTATCAGTCCCCGGAAAGATCGACAACAGCGGTAAGTATCCCTATGTCGGTACCACCTACCGGGTCTCCGAACATTGGCAGGCCGGCGCCATGACCCGTAACCTGCCGTGGTTGGTTGAGTTGGTTCCCGACATGTTCGTCGAGATCAGCGAACAGCTGGCAGAATGGAAAGGCCTGAAAAACGGCGATATGGTCACTGTTAGCTCAGAACGTGGTCAGATCGAAGCGCGGGCACTTGTCACCGAACGGATCAAACCGTTTCGGGTGCAGGGTAAGCTGGTTGAACAGGTCGGCATGCCATGGCATTTCGGCTTTAACGGCATGGCCACCGGTGGAACTGCCAACACCCTGACCGCAGCAGTCGGTTGTGCCAATACCACCATTCCGGAGTACAAGGCCTTCCTCTGCAATATCGAGAAAGGAGGTATCAAGTCATGAGTAGCAACAAGAGCCCGAAACAGAATGCCTTTCTGATCGACCTGACCAAATGCACAGGTTGCCGTGGATGCCAGGTTGCCTGCAAGCAATGGAATCAGCTGGAAGCGGAGAATACCGAATTTTTCAGCGGCGAAGGATATCAGAATCCGCCGGCAATGTCTGAGTATACGTTCACCCGGATCAAGTTCCGCGACTATCAGAAAAACGGTCAAAACGAGTTCGCTTTCTACAAAGAGATGTGCATGCACTGCGATGACCCTGCCTGTGCTTCGGTCTGCCCGGTCAACGCTTTCGAGAAGACCGCCGAAGGTCCGGTCATCTATAAAGCGGATCGCTGCATCGGCTGCCGCTTCTGCATGATCGCCTGTCCATTCGGTATTCCCAAATATGAATGGAGTAAAGGGTTGCCGCTGGTCAGGAAATGCACCGGTTGTTACAGCCGCATCAAAGAAGGGATGAAGCCTGCCTGTGCCACCGCCTGCCCTACCGCTATCGAATATGGTCCGCGTGATGAGATGATCAAAATCGCCGAGGAACGGCTTGCAAATCATCCAGACAAGTACATCCGTAAAATTTATGGTCTGGAAGAAGCGGGCGGCACCACTGTCCTCTACCTGACCAACCTGCCCTTCGACGAACTCGGTTTCAAAGAAGTCACCCAGCGGGCTCTACCGGAGTACACCTGGCAGGCGCTGCGTTTTGTACCGGCATCGTTTCTCGCCGTCGGCGGCACGCTTTCAGCCCTCTCCTGGATAACCCACCGCCGTGAGCGCCTGATGAAAAAACAAGCAACCGTTGAGCAGGCTGAGACTCCTGCTGAAGAGAAGGAGCAATAAAATGAACGTAGCTAGTACAGTTATCAAAGAGGTCAAAGGATATCACGGATTTATCAAATTCATGATTTTCATTGTTGCTCTGAGCGGTGTCGCCGCAATGGTCCGTTTTGTCTTTGGCCTGGGGGCGACCACCAATATGGATGACACCTATCCCTGGGGGCTCTGGGTCTCTTTCGACGTGGTCACCGCCGTGCCGCTGGCTGCCGGGGCCTTTACTCTGGGCGCCATCGTCCATTGTTTTCATATAAAAAAGCTTGAACCGCTGGTTCGTCCGGCGATTGTCACCGGTTTTCTCGGCTACTCGCTGGTTTGCGTCGGCCTGCTGCTTGACCTGGGACAACCGCACAAAGGCTGGCACGTGCTGCGCTACTGGAACCTGCATTCGCCGATGTTTGAAGTCTCCATGTGCGTCATGGCCTACACCACGGTGCTGTTTCTTGAGTTTCTTTCGCCGGTGGCGGAGAAGTTCGGCTGGAACATTCCACTGCGCATCCTGCGTTGGCTGGAGATGCCGCTTGTCATCCTGGCTGCTGCCATCTCGACCCTGCACCAATCGTCGCTGGGTACTTTTTTCCTGATCGCGGTCGATAAGCTGCACAGTCTCTGGTACAACCCGATGCTGCCATTGCTTTTCTGGGTCAGCGCCATCTGCAGCGGTATGTGCATTATCATTATCGAAGCAACCGCCACCCATAAATGGATGGGACAGCCGAACGAGGGCGTGCTGTTACGCACCCTGGCGAAAATTCTGCCATGGACCCTCGGTCTTTACATCGCGCTGCGCACCTATTCCCTGCTGGCGCTCTCGGAAGGGCCGCTTTTTAACAACCCGACCCTCACCCTGTTGTTTGTCCTGGAGCTTGGCATCGGCTTTATCCTCCCCTTTTTCATGTTCATCAGCCACACGGTCCGCAACGACGATCGCCTCAGGTCACACGCCGCTCTGTTAGTGGTGTTCGGTCTGGTGCTTAATCGTTTTAATGTCTCCATGTTCGGCATGATGGACTCTACCCATATCTACTATCCATCATTGATCGAAACGGTGGTAACCATAGGCATCATTACCGCACACATCCTGCTCTTCGTGCTGATCGCCAAGTACTTCCCGATCTTCGAGCATCACCCCGAAACCGTTGACTACTCTATTCCGGACTCGTTCGGCAAGGTAGACGACGCCGTACCAAAGGGTGCGTAATATGCTTTTGCCGAAAACCGAACGGTTTCCGGCAAGAGGCACCAACCACCGCCACCGCATTCGTCCAATGCGGTGGCGGTAATCACACTGAAAACAGAGCAAAAACAGGCATTAAAAATTTTCGGATGGATTAACAATGCATACTAACCAGGCACATGAAATTGTTCGCGTCAGGCAGGGTCGGAGCGAACAACTCCAACGTCATACCGTCTCCGAATACCCCTTGCGCCTGCGGGTTAATGATCGCGAATTGGCGACCTTGGTCTGTTCCCCGCACCAACTCAATTTCCTGCTGTTCGGTTTTTTCCGTCTGCAGGGTTTTATTGAATCACTCGACGATATTTCCTCCTTCGAAGTCTGCGACAAATACGGTCTGGCCGACGTACACCTGAAAGGCGAACTGCCCGAGCGGCTGCAGCCAACTCTCACTTCCGGTTGCGGCACTGGTATTGCCTACAACCTGCCCACTCAACTGCTCGGTAAAAACAGGCAACGGCCGCGCAATTATAACACCCGCGCCCTGCTCCAACTGATGAACGAATTAAACGATCTGACCGAGCACTACCGCAGCCATGGCGGTATCCATTCTGCAGCGATCGGCGACAGCGACGGCACGCTCATCCTGCACGCCGAAGATATCGGCCGTCACAACACGTTTGACCGTGTTGCCGGTGAGGCGTTGGTCCGCAAAATCGACCTGCATGACAAAATGCTGGTCACCTCCGGACGGGTCTCCACCGAGATGGTGGCCAAGGCTGCAAAACTCGGCGTCGGCCTGGTCGCTTCGCGCACCTCGCCAACCGACAAAGCCGTTGAACTCTGCGAACAAGCCGGCATCACCCTGGTCGGCTATGTGCGCGGGAAAAACATGGATATTTACGCCCATCCCGAACAGCTGAACGTAACCGGCACTGGGGACCGGATCAGTGGTGTGACCGGGGTTATTCTCGCCGGTGGGGAGAGTCGCCGTATGGGCAGTAACAAATCTCTGCTCCCACTTGCCGGCGCTCGCTTTATTGATCAGGTTTACCGACGCATGGCAGGTCTGTTTGACGAAGTCATCATCGTCACCAACACCCCTGACCTGTACAAAGAAATCCCCTGTCGCAAAGTCCCGGATATCTACTATGCCCAAGGTGCACTGGCCGGATTGCACTCCGGTTTAGCGCACGCTAAGTGCGAAAAAATCTTCGTGGTTGCTTGCGACATGCCGTTTATTTCCGCTGCAGTTGTGAAAGAAATCTGTGCTCACGCAGATCAAGGGGATTTAGTGATTCCGTTCAGCAGCAACGGTCATGAACCCCTGCACGCGCTTTACAGCAAAAGCTGTTTACCAGCGATGGAGGAAGTGCTTGACGCCGGTTTAAAACGAATAATAACTTTCTTTGAAAAGGTGAAACAGGTGGAATTGCCTGCAAGTAAAATACGGCAATATGATCCTGAAGAAAAAAGTTTTAAAAATATTAACACGCCTGAGGATTATTTCCGCTTGCGCGCCACCGTGGTTGCAACGGAGCAACCACAGTTACAGCTCAAGCAAGGCAATAACTGAGCCAGTTGACTTACTGCCTTTTCGCCCAATCTCTCGGAGTCTAACGCTTACCTGACCTTGAACGAAAATTCTAGTAAACCAACAGACTCAGAACTGAGTAACTATTTCACTGAAACGTATCGCCTAACAGGTTCCCCCTTCCTCATGGCGAGCAGTCAATGGCCTGGCTGGAAACGGCCGGGCCTTTTACCTGTAGACTTATTCCGGCAACGGTAAACGGCTCAACGAAAATACCTTTACTTATCGTCCTGACTCCGGAACGCGGTGTTTCGTAACTCTTGGTAAAAGGAAAACATATGCTCAACTATTATCAGGCTAGAAATCCGATCATCAATCCGATTCCTCGGCCGGCCACGGACACCATTCCACGGTTCAACGTCAACATTCAGGCCATGGCTGAAGAGACTATCGTTAGCCAGCATCCACCAGCCGTCTCTTTTATTGCCCCCTCCGGGTCAGGCAAAACAACACTGTTAACAAAGTTGATCGCCGAGTTAAAAAATCGTGGTTATACAGTAGGTGCCATGAAACATGGCCCTCCTGATTTCGAAATCGATCGCCCCGGTAAAGACAGCCATCGCCTTGCCGAGGCTGGTGCAGATAGCATGCTCATAAGCGCTGACAATAAACTGGCGTTGGTCAAGCAAGTCGAGCAACCGCCGACATTCAAAGAGTTACTGGCCACCTATTTTCCGGATGTCGACATTATCTTGGTCGAAGGGTTCAAACGGGTCAGCCTACCGAAAATTGAAATCCATCGCCACCAACACACCAGCGGCCTACTCTGCCGCGGAAAAAAAACACGACCCGAACCTGATCGCCGTCGCCACTGACAGAGAGCTACAGGTCGATGTCCCGCAGCTGGACCTGAACCAACCGGAGGTAATTGTCGATTTCCTTTTGCTCAACTTTTCCATCACATAAGCCGTGAGCTTTGACCGGCCCATGGCTGGCTGGAAGTCAGTACTTTATTCACTCGTGAAATCGACGAGATAAGCCTATTAAAACAAAAAGAGGGTTTTACATCTATTGCGTAGCCCCCTATCCTCTTTCCTCCAAGGAGCGTATCATGCAAATAGTAGAAGCACGTTGCACCCACTGTGAACTGACCGCCGTCCTTCCCTCTATCCCAGACTTCGTTATTGACGACAACGGTAAGTATATTCCTTTAAAATATCCTGGAGAAAGACAAATATTAGAAGATGTTTTGGGTGAAGGGTATGATCCAAAGTCGCTTGCTGAAAGGCTGGTTACTTATATTCCTATGGCTTGTGCAGCATGCAAAACGCAGTTCGGCTTGGACATTAAAAGAGATGTACCCAAATGCTCTCAATGCGGCTCTGAGGATATTTATATTATTACGCAGCATATAGAGAAAACTTGCCCTATATGCAATATAGGAGTGATTAAATCCAAGGTGATGTGACTTGGCAAGAGGAGATATCTCCCTGGGACCTGTGTCTCACAAGAAGTTAGCTCTTCATTGATGTAAACTTTACTTTTTTTGCTACGTCCCCTGTCATTTTGACTTTTTCAAGCTCAGGCTCTATATCCCGCGTCTATACAGTACGGGTTTACCGGAAGAGCCTTTTACTTCCCCATCAAATTTCTTTGCCAATGCCACTCTTGTTTTGTTATAAAAGACTCTCCCTCGCTGATTTTTTGAGCCTTTAGACTTGAGTAATTATAAGGTAGCGCAAGATGTTACTAAAGGTCAGAAAAGGGAGGCTATAGATACAATCATCCCTTTCCTTTTTTCCTTCTAGAAAGCCATCAACCAGGATTTCTCATCAATACAGTTTTTCGCAGGGCAAAGCACAAGTCTATTCCCGATATATTCTCCATTTTGGATTCTGCAATACATTGAGACTTCGGCCATGAAGTTAGATCCACTTATTTCTAAGCGTAAAAGGCACATTTACCAATGTGTGCTTACTCTTTATCAATCAGGGGTCTCCACGCTGCTTAGACAGCGTAAATCATAACCGCTGGGGCTTTGGAAAATTCGCAAATCAAACTCAGAAACTGCAGCCAACAGGTGATCGAAGATATCAGCTTGGATAGCTTCGTAGTTCGCCCAGGCTTGATCTTTTGAAAAAACATAAATTTCAAGAGGTAAGCCACGATCGGTCGGGGCAAGTTGTCGGACCAGAAACGTCATGTCTTGATGGAGTTTGGAATTGTTTCTCAGATAGGCAATAATATAAGCACGGAAAACGCCGATATTGGTCTGACGACGGCCACTGATGTTGAGATTTTGGTCATAGTTCTGCTTCTGGTTATATTCTTTAATTTCCAGTTCTTTATTCCTTATGTAATCAGCTATCAATGAAATGTTGGAGAATCGGTCCAACATCTGTTCATCACAAAACCGAATAGAGTGAATGTCTATATTCAAGGCTCGTTTTATTCGTCTACCACCTGATTCGGACATTCCTCGCCAATTTTTAAAAGAGTTTGAGACAACAGCATAGGTAGGGATGGTTGAAATGGTTTTGTCCCAGTTCTGTACTCGAATAGAATGGATGGACATATCAATAACATCACCGTCGACACCATATTGGGGTATCTCTACCCAGTCACCAAGACCTACCATTCCGGTGGAATTGATCTGAACGGATGCGACAAAGCCAAGAATCGAGTCTTTGAAAACCAATAGAGTTACGGCGGTTAACCCGCCAAGGATCGATAGAATCCCCCATGGAGATTTTCCAGTGAAAATGGAAATTAGAAAAATTGCCCCAAAAACATAGGTGATTATTTTCGCTGCATCTGTGTAACCACGAAGGCTCACCCCCTTATTCTTTCTGACAATTCGGTGAATATCATTGACAGAAGAGAGCAAAGCATTGAGACTGAGGACGGAAACAATGACAAAGCCGGCGGTTATTAGTCGTTTTGCCGGCAGATAGCTTGTTCCCCCTGAATCAAGAAACATATCTATTGCGAGAGATAAGATGGTCACCGGCACGAACCAGCTGATTTTGGTGAGCAATTTGTTTGCTGCCAGAGGATCATCCCACCTGTAGTCATTCGACTGGATCCAGGTGACGAGAAACGTTAAGAGGGCTTTGCGGACAATCAGGGTTGCCACAATTGCTGTCAGGATAACAGCAAAGACTGCCAGTATGTAGGCCAAAAGTTCTACCGTTACCGGTGACAGATCGAACTTTTGTAAAACAGAGGTGAACCAATTATTTTTCATGGAGCAATATCCTTCCTCTTTGGGTCAAAGTGTTGTGTTTGCTTATTGAGTTTCCTTGGCCCCCTCCTGACAATATGTTTTTTTGTTCGGGAGATTTTGTATTTTCAGCCAATTGTATCAATAACAGTGGTCCTTCGAAAAGGCAAAAAGGTATGCAGGCTTCCACTGACCAAAAACAACCTCTCTCAACGTGTTGGTGCAGCCTACCCTATTATGTGATTTTTCTGACTTTATGCCAGCCATAGAAGAACACACAAAACTGTCATTCTTCAAGCTTCACCACCATCTTAAACCCAGGAAGTTTTATACCAAGTACGAAACACGTAAGCTGATCGAGAATAGTTTCGGCGGGCGACATTGCCGATGATCACTCTTGATATCTCCGTACTAGCGACTGTCACCATGACGCCAAAATCCGCCCGCAATTCGACAGCTAATGGTTCATTTTTTGGGCATGGTGTCGGCCGTCCGACATGTCGACGGGTCTATACTGCTTTGAACAGGCCTCATTCATTCATGAACAACTGGAATTTGGAGAATACCAGTGGAGAACAAATTGCAAATAGGTTAGATGTTGGCGTCGTATTATAACACCCAACAATCATAATGGACAATCAAGCGAATATTGTATGAAAAATTTCTTTTTTTACTTTGCTACCGTTCTCATCTGGGGATCGACCTGGATAGGGATAAAAATGCAGCTTGGTACCGTTGATCCAATAGTCTCGGTTGCGTATCGTTTTGGCTTGGCAACACTCCTGCTTTTAGCCTGGTGTAAGCTTTTTCGCTTGGAAATGTCTTTTTCCAGGCGCCAGCATCTGTTTATGGCTGCTCAGGGACTCCTGCTTTTCGGATTTAACTACCTCCTTTTTTACATAGCCGAACTCTACATAAACAGTGGTCTGGCCGCAGTCCTTTTTTCAACCATTCTGCTGATGAATGTCATGAATGGAGCGATATTTCTCGGACAACCTATTGATAAAAAGGTGATTATTGCAGGGCTGTTCGGATTGACCGGGATCGTTTTGGTGTTTCGGCCGGAAATCACGGCTTTTTCTCTGGAAAATCATGGCCTGCGGGGAGTGCTGCTCTGTGTGGCTGCTACCTTGCTTGCCTCTTTTGGCAATATCACTTCGGCATACAATCAAAAAAGCAACAAACTCCCTATCATACAGACCAATGCTTATGGGATGGGGTACGGTGCTTTGGCAATGTTGGCTGTTGCTGTATTTTCAGGAAAAACGTTCTTATTTGAAGTGACGCCCCTCTATATCGGCTCGCTGGTGTATCTTTCCGTTTTTGGATCGATCATTGCCTTTGGCTGTTACCTGACTCTGGTGGGTAACATCGGAGCAGACAGGGCTGCTTATGCGACCCTGCTCTTTCCCATTGTTGCCCTGATCATTGCCACCATATGGGAAGGATATCACTGGACGCCATCTGCTGCGATGGGCATTGTTTTCATACTCACCGGCAATATCATCATGGTACACAAAGGGTGGAAGATGCCTTGGAGCCTTAAAAGGAAGGTACTGGTACCAGCGAAAGCCGAGAAATAACGCCTCCGCCGTATGTTTGAATGGGAAGCAAAATCCCTTTCAATTCAAACAAAGCGTTATTTCCCGCGCAGTGCTTGCAGCAACTCTTGGGACGGCTTTCCCGTCTGTGCCATCCCGGAGTATTGTTGAAAGGCCCTGATTGCTCCTCTGGTTCCGGAACCGATACTGCCGTCAATAGTACCGGTATAATACCCTTTCGTTTTCAAACGGGTCTGCAATTCATACTTATCCGCCATGGACAATGAGCCGGCTGGACGCGGCCATTTTTGCACCATACCATTATATCCGGCAATCTGATCCGCCAGCAGGCCAACGGCAAGCGCATAAAAATCTGAGTTATTATAACGCTTTAACACAAAGAAATTCTTTAACACCAGAAAGGCCGGCCCCTTGACACCTGCAGGCATTTTCAACACCGCTCTGTCGTCTGGACGGGGAAAAGGTTTATTCAATGGCCTTGAGAATCCAAGCCGTTGCCACTCCACAAGTGTGCGCGTCTTGCCAATCTCTTGTTCACTGATAGTAGAGGGCGCCAGCACTTCGTAACCCCAGGTCTTGCCTGTCTGCCAGTTATTCTTGTTCAATAAATTAGCCGCAGTTGCCAACGCATCCGGAATAGAGTTCCAAATATCACGCCGTCCATCGCCGTCCATATCAACCCCATACGCAAGATAACTGGTAGGGATAAACTGGGTATGCCCCATCGCTCCGGCCCAGGAGCCTGTGAGTTCCCGGCCGCTGACATCCCCGGCCTGTAAAATTTTCAGGGCTGCTATCAGTTGGGAACGTGCAAACTTGGCACGTTTCTTATCTCCGTATCCTAATGTGGCGAGGGCTCTGGGCACATAATGCAATCTACTGGTCCGCAACAGAGCAGCGCCATAGCTTGTCTCCATGGACCAGATGGCAAGCAGCACAGAACTTCTCACGCCATATTGTTTTTCGATAGCAGCGAGCATACGGCCACGTTGTTCCTGGTGGGACTGCCCCTTGGCAACAGCACCTGAAGTCACCCGAGCATCAAGATAGTCCCAGATCTCGGTGGTAAATTCCGGCTGGTACTGCGCTTTTTCCAACACCCGTTCATCAGGGTCGGTTATGCCTGAAAAGGCTTGTTCATACACAGCACGCGAAATGCCCTGCTGGGCTGCCTGGGGGTAGAAGTCGGTTATCCATTGCTGAAAACCGGTTACTGCCGGGGCCGGCGAAATACTTACAAAAGACAGAACAACAAAACCGAATGTGCCGATTATCAGGTTATTTACATACGTACGGTCAAACATGCTACAGAGCCTCTTTGTGCAATTGGAGATGAAATCAATACCATGGGAGCAACAGGGTATCCTATAAAGCTTTACCTGACAAGAAACTCTGCCAACATAGCTTGATAATCACAGAAGTTAATCCATATTTGCTTTCAGCATGGCACACCATTTTTCTCCAAATCTCTCTCAGGATTTGTTGCTGTTTTCACAGAGACCTCCTATAGTGAAAAGTTCTATATACCCAGGTACTTTTCCCAGACGAAGAAACTATGACAAAAACATACGCTGAAATTAACGAAAAGATTGCTTCCGGAAAAGCTGTCGTCCTCACCGCAGAGGAAATTATTGATTATGTGGACAAAAACGGACTGGAAAAAGCGGCAAAGGAAGTAGATGTGGTGACCACCGCAACCTTTGGCCCCATGTGCTCCTCCGGATGTTTTATTAACTTTGGCCACAGCAAACCTAAAATGCGAATTTCAGAGGGATGGATTTCCGATGTCCCTGTTTATTGCGGCATTGCTGCTGTTGATGTGTACCTGGGAGCTACCGAACTACGCCAAAATGATTCAGCCAACATGTACTATCCCGGAGAATTCCGATACGGTGGCGGTCATGTGATTGAAGATCTGGTTGCAGGTAAAAAGCTCCAGTTTTTTGGCCTTTCCTACGGCACAGACGACTATCCCCGTCGGGAAATCAGGACCATGTTTGATATCAATGACCTGAACCAGGCAATCATGACCAATCCGCGTAACTGTTACCAGAACTACAATGTAGCGGTCAACACCTCTAACAAAACCGTCTACACTTACCTGGGAATTCTTAAACCGCGGATGCGAAATATGACCTACAGTTCCGCAGGGCAGCTTTCACCGCTGCTCAATGATCCTCTGTACGAAACCATTGGGGTGGGCACGTCTGTCTGGCTTGCCGGTTCTCGAGGGTTGGTGTATGCCCAGGGGACTCAGCACTGTTCTGATGTGGAACGTGATGAAAATGACGTTCCTGTTGAAGGCGCGGGAACCCTTGCCTTGACCGGTAACATGAAAGAAATGAATCCTGAATTTGTACGGGGCGTCAGCCTTAAAGGGTATGGCGTGTCTCTTGCGCTGGGGGTTGGTATCCCTATCCCGATTCTCAATGAAACCATCTTGAAACGGGTCACGGTCAGGGATCGCGACATACAGGCATGCGTTATTGACTACGCTGAAGATTATCCCCAGAAAACAGGTAAGGTGCTGGCAAAATTTACCTACGAACAACTTCGTTCCGGCCAGGTGGAACTTGACGGCAAAAAAGTAGCGGTTTCTTCCATGTCTTCCTACAACAAAGCCTTAAAAATATGTAATTTGCTCAAGGCTGAAATCGAAGATGGTAAGTTTCTTATTTCCGAGCCCAGCCAAAGGTTGCCGTTGAACCAGGGAATGCATTCGTTAGAGATAAAAGGACCGGCAAAATGATCACCAAAAAAATATACCTCTACTTTCCCAAAAGCGAGACGGAAAAGCCCATTGTCTGCCAGCTTATTCGAAATTTTGATCTGACCATCAATATCTTCCGCGCCAAAGTCACCCCAGAAGAAGAAGGCTATCTCTCTCTTGAAATCACCGGCACTCAAGAGCACATTGACCAAGCCTACGAATTTCTCAGTGAATTTGACGTTATCATTCAAAACAAAGGCATCCACTGGGATAGTGACAGATGCACCCATTGCGGGAACTGCATTGTTCACTGCCCAACCGGCGCTCTGCATTTTAGTGACCGTACAACCAGGACGGTGATGTTTAATGAAGAAAAGTGTATAGAATGCCTTTCCTGTATCACAAACTGTCCGTTCGGTGTCTGTTCCTCTGCGTTCTGATCCACTGCTTTGCCGGTAATTCGAGCTAGACAGAGAAATTCGGACTCATAACTGATCAGAATAAAAAGGCACATGCGAGCGTTTCGAAAATTTTCCTGGAAAGACACCAACCTCCGGGTCGCAGGCGACCACTTTGCGCTGATCACGCAAACCATTATGGCGGAGAGAAAAAAACTGGAGCAGTATATTCGTCGGCATCCCGCTTTCCGTTCGTCCCTGACTCCCGTTGACCTGCAAGAAAATGCGCCCCCCATCGCCCGACGGATGGCAGCAGCGGCACGACTCACCGGACTTGGTCCCATGGCCTCGGTGGCTGGTACTCTGGCGCAGATGGGAGTGGAAGCGGCCATGGCCGAAAGCAGAACCGAGGCTATTGTCGAAAACGGGGGTGATATGTATATTTTCTCCCACAAGCCTGTTACCATAGGTATCTATGCCGGCAAAAACGATATCAGCGGCAACCTGGCTTTTCGACTACCGCCGGACGAATTGCCGCTGGCCATCTGCTCTTCCTCCAGCCACATGGGACACTCCATGAGTTTCGGCCAATGCGATCTGGCCACCGTCATTGCCAAGGATGCTGCCCTGGCAGACTCAGTCGCAACCCTCACCTGCAATCAAATATGCAAAGACAAGGACTTGGAAACCGTTCTTAATGCAGCAGGCGATATTCCGGGCGTCAGTGGAATTCTGGCTGTAAAAGAAGGGAAAATTGGTATATGGGGAAAAATTCCGGAACTGGTGCGCAACCTGGACCATGCAACAGATGATAAAATCACCAAAGATCGCCACTCAAATTTCCAACGCCACTGATTGTCCGTTCCAGTATTCTTTGCTCAACCTGAAGCATTGAAGCGCATCATAAAAACAGGGAATAAGCGGAATTATCTGTTTCTTCACGATATCTATACCCCAAGGCGTCCAACCTGCGCTCAAGTTTGCCGCTCTTTTTCTCAGGGCACTCAAGACCAATAAGAACCCTTCCGAAATCACCTCCCTGGGTGCGATAATGAAACAGGGAAATGTTATGGTTGCCACGGGTGGCGTCAAGAAAACGAACCAAAGCGCCAGGCGTTTCCGGAAACCAAAAGCGAAAAAGACGTTCATTGCGCACAACCGGCGATTTACCGCCGACCATATAGCGAATATGGGTTTTAGCGAGATCGTTTTCGGTCAAGTCAAGGTTGTCGTACCCTGCTGCAGTTAAACGTTCACTAAAGGTATAACGCTCTGCCTCATTGGTGATGGAAATGCCGACAAAGATATGAGCCTTTTGGCGTGAAGCAAGCCGGTAGTTAAATTCCGTTATGTTACGATCGCCCACCATATCATGGCAAAACCGCTTTAAACTACCAGGTTTTTCGGTAATAGTGACAGCAAAAAGAGCCTCCTGCTGTTCACCCACCAAGGTCCGCTCGGCCACGTAGCGTAGCCGCTCAAAATTCATATTTGCCCCGGAGTTGATGGCTATCAGGGTTTTCTGTTTGCAGCCGGTTGTTTTTATATATTTTAATAATCCTGTTATTCCAAGAGCGCCGGCCGGCTCTACAATGGAGCGAGTGGCCTGATAAATTGCTTTTATGCCACTGCACAACTCATCGGTATTCACCCGTATAATATCATCCACATATTGCCGGCACAGCTTGAAGGTCTGTCGACCAACGGTTTTCACAGCAACACCATCTGCAAAAACGCCAACAGAAGGCAGTGTAATACGTTTGCCCGCTTCCAGGGAACGAGCCATGGCATCACTGTCAAAAGGCTCTACTCCAATAATTTTCACCTTTGGTCGCAAGTTCTTTATATAGGCTGCTACACCGGCAATCAGCCCTCCTCCCCCGACAGGCACAAACACACAGTCAAGTTGTCCCGGATTCTGCCGCAAGAGTTCGTCACCCACCGTCCCCTGACCGGCAATCACAAGCTCATCATCAAAAGGAGGGATGTAGGTTAACCCGCTGGAACGCTTCAAAACAGCGGCGTGTTCAGCTGCCTCGGAATAATTGTTACCATACAGCACCACCTCGCCCCCATACCCCTTGACCGCATCGACCTTTATCTGCGGTGTTGTAACCGGCATGACGATGACTGAACGAATACCAAGACGACGGGCTGAAAAAACAACGCCCTGGGCATGATTGCCGGCCGAGGCAGTTATGACACCCTTGGCACGCTCCTTATTGCTCAGCTGGGATATACGGTTATAAGCTCCACGTATTTTAAAGGAAAAAACAGGCTGTTGATCTTCGCGCTTGAGCAAAATTGTATTTTCCGTCTGCAGAGAAAGAGCGACCGCCTCGTCAAGCGATGTTTCGATGGCCGCCTCATATACGCGGGAGGTTAATATCTGCCTGATTATTTTTTTCACTACCTTCTCATCTCCAATTGTACATGATCGTAATCCGTGGTTGTATACAGGACACCTTATATAACTTGATGTTGCACTATATCCTGCAAACATAACGCCGGAGTGTCTGCCCAACCCTGCTATACAACCATATCAGACACCCAAAAAACAAACACTACCTGTAACTTATAGCGAAAAACCTGCGGAGGGACCATGGACCAGCAATTGATTGATGCTCTTGCACAATTTAAGCAACAGGGAAAAATTACCGTCATGACCGGTGCCGGTATTTCAGCAGAAAGCGGTATCCCCACCTTTCGTGGTCCCGAAGGATACTGGACCTTTGGCTCTAAAGAATACCATCCACAGGAAATGGCCACCTTTCACATGCTGTCCCAGTACCCTGAAGAGGTCTGGCGATGGTATCTCTACCGAATGGGAGTCTGCCGTAGTGCAGAACCCAATCCCGGTCATTTTGCCCTGGTTGATATGGAAGCGGAATTCGGTGATCGTTTCACCCTGATCACCCAAAATATCGATGGCCTCCATCTGCGTGCAGGAAACAGCCTTGAAAAAACCATGCAGATTCACGGCAACGTATCATACATGCGATGCCTGGAAGAATGTACGCCTGAAGTATATCCAATCCCGGAAGAAGTCCCTGGTAAAGCCAAAGAAGATCCCTTTACAGAATATGACAGGCACTATTTACGCTGCCCTCGATGCGGATCCATGAGCAGACCCCATATCCTCCTCTTTGACGAGAGCTATAATGAGCATCACTATCATTTCCACAGTGCCCTTGAAGCCGCACAAAAGACAGATCTATTGATCATTGTGGGTACTGCCGGGGCTACCAACCTTCCCAATCAGGTGGCAATGGCCGTATACCAGCAGGGCGGCACCATTATCGACATAAACATTGAAGAAAACACCTTTTCCGACATGGCGCTGCGCAGTGGGAGAGGTTTTTTTGTCCAAAAACCGAGCGGCCAGGCCCTCCCGGAAATTTTTGAGATTTTGGCAGGAGATTAGACAGGTGGAAGCTGCACAAGCCGGCAGCAGCTCTACTCTTTAGGGGGTGCGTTATGCCTGACTTTCGCCTGCAACCGGCTGTTTCCATTTCACCAAAGAGAGGATAACCAAAGCTGCCAACAAGATTAAGCCGATGGTACCCAAGCAATAGGCAGGGTATCCGCCGGTTGCAATAAGCCATGAACCGCCAAAAGGACCGGCAAAAGAGCCAAAATGCATGGCCAGCATCATCATATTGGCATTGTATCCACGAAACTGTGGTTCTGAGTTCAGATACATCAACGCATTGAGAGGAGGGATGCAAAGCCCCATCCCCATGCCGAACAGTACAGCAATGGCAAAAAATAGCGGGCCGCTCACACCAACGGCAAGGATGCCATAGCCAACGCCGGTAATAAGTAAGGCAGACAATATAAGATGCTCTTTGCTGTACAAGTCAAAGACTCTGCTGCCAAACAGGCGCATGGTAACCATAATGCCCATTTGGATGGTAAAAAAATAACCAGGATTAGCTATCCCCTGCTCTAAACCGTACCCTTTAAGAAAGTAAAACAAAGATGAAAAAAGAAAAAAATAACTCGCATTAATAAAAAGTATTCCTGCAACCTGCACGCGAAGCAGATTGTGACGATACCCACTTTTCACCAGTGGCTCAGCTGCCGGCTCTTTGTCTGCACTGCTATGGCGGCACATTTTGGCCTTATTGACTGTTGCAAAAACGGCTGTCGGCACCAGAAACAAAGCTGTGAGCATATACATAGTTGCCGGGCTACGGAACCATGATTGAGTTACCTCTGTGATGGCAGGCATGATGGAATACGGGAGCAGCATCGCCACCGAATACAGGCTAAATGCCAGCCCTGTTTTCAGGGGAGGGATAACCGCCACAAAAAGAGTCATGCACGATGCCATCGTAAAAAACAAACCAATACCACTGGCAATCCGAATGCAGATAAGGGGAAGCATGGAGACCGAAAACTGGTAGGCGATGCCGCAGCATGCTGTAATGAGCAAACCGATTACCATGATGACACAGGCATTTTTTGACGTTATAAACCTGCTCACCCCTCCATACATGCACATTGATGTCAAAGGATAGAGACCAATGAGCATGCCTGTTTCCTGAGTTGAAAATCCAAGACTCAGCAAATATGGAAAAAAATTAAAAAAAACGGCAGTATTGCAAAGAGTAAGAAAAGTAATGGCACAAAGTGCTAGAAACTCTCTGCCAAAAAGTGGTTTGCTCGTCATAGGCCCTCTTGCTGACGGAAAAGTGAAAACTATGAGCATACTACATACTCCACCAATTCATCTAAAAAAAGCACATCATGTTTGAATGGTTCGTCTTAATAGTCGCTGGTTTTTTTGCAGGTATTCTTAATGCTATTGCCGGAGGCGGCAGTTTTCTCACCTTCCCTGCCCTTGTTTATGCAGGTATCCCGCCGGTGAGTGCCAACGCTACCAGCGCTGTGGCTGTCTTTCCTGGATATCTGGGCGCGGCTGCAGGTTTCAGAAAAGAAATCCTCGCCTTTGACCGAAAAGTACTACGCCATTACCTCTTTCTTTCCATTGTCGGCGGCCTTGTTGGTTCACTTTTGCTTTTAGTGACCTCCAATGCAGTTTTCTCTTCAATTGTTCCCTGGCTACTGCTTTTTGCTACACTGGTTTTTGCTTTTGGCAAGCGCTGTACAGAGTGGCTTGCAACTGCACATAAACCGTTGCACCAGGCAGAAACACCAATCCTGCTCGCTGTTTCCATATATGGCGGATATTTTAACGGTGGGCTTGGAATAATTCTTCTCGCCGCATTTATCACTTTCGGCATGCAGGACCTGCATTTAATGAACGGGCTGAAAAATGGCATGTCACTGGTTTTATCTACTGTATCGGTGATCACCTTTGCCGTTGCAGGCATTGTCCAGTGGCCGCAGGCAGTTGTTATGATGGCGGCAACTACCATTGGTGGATATTTGGGAGCACTTCTCGCCAAGGCTATGCCTGCAAGGCTGTTGCGATTGAGCATTGTGAGTATAGGTTTTATTATGACCCTCATTTTCTTTGTGCGCTCTTGAGCCACCTCTTTCACTCGCTTGCGGTCGTCGGACATTTGACTTACCCAAAAAACGACACAAGTAACCCTCCGTAATTAAAAAAATTTAGTTACAAACACTTACAACTCCATAAAAACAAGTTGCTTTTTAAGACGACCGGTCATATTGTAACGACATGAAAGAAAAGCAGGAAGAAAAAAAACGTCTCATTATCAGGAAAGGACTCAAGGCACTGTATAGAAAAGGATACAATGCCACGGGAGTTAAGGAAATTACAGATGCTGCCGGTATTCCGAAAGGGAGCTTTTACAATTATTTCCACTCCAAAGAGGACTTTGCGGTTGCAGCAATGCAGTACTTCACAGGTAAAGAACTGTCAGTGATGGAGGAGATCCTTACCGATTCCGAAACACCGCCTCTTCAACGCATTGAAAACCTCTACCGGATGAAGATTGACCACTTTATTAACCGAGGAAGATTTTCATTTGGCTGTTTTCTGTGCAACATCACCTTGGAAATGGCTGATGTGAGCGAACTTATTGCCACCGAGGCTTCAACCGCTTTTACCAAAGAATATCAACCGATTATTGAGTGCCTCAAGGAAGCGCAGGCCAAAGGCGACTTGCCGGCTGATCGGGATATTGAGCAATTGACTGATTTGCTGCGCAACAGTTGGCTGGGGGCACTGGTGATTATGAAGGCTAACAAAAACCAGCAACCACTGGAAAGTTTTCACCAGACCCTGCGGCACATTATTCTTTGTTAACCATAAATACTGAAGTTAAGCAGGATACACACGTTCCATCCACCACAACAAATGGCCACATTAAAAGAGGAGCAGAGCATGGAAAACATCACATTCAAGGCAATGATCGTTACGGAGTCCGACGACAAGAAATTCACCCGCAAAATAGGGGAAAAGCAAATCAGTGACCTCCCCGAAGGAGAGGTTATCATCAACGTCCAATACTCCTCCTTAAATTATAAGGATGCTCTCTCTGCGATCGGCAACAAAGGGGTGAGCCGCTATTATCCGCACACTCCTGGAATCGATGCAGCCGGGGTGGTTGTGGAGAGCACAAACAGTAAGTTTACCCCAGGTGAAGAGGTGCTGATTACCGGCTACGACCTGGGCATGAATACCACTGGTGGATATCAGGAATACATCAGGGTACCGGCCGACTGGATAGTGAAGCTGCCGGAAAACCTTACCCTGCGCGAGAGCATGATCTACGGCACTGCCGGTTTTACAGCAGCTCTTTCTTGTTACAAGATGATTAATAATGGGGTCGTGCCGGGAAATGGACCAGTCCTGGTAACCGGTGCCACCGGCGGAGTGGGCAGCATAGCGCTTTCCATCCTGGTCAAATCAGGCTACGAGGTGGTGGCTGTCAACGGTATTGTTGATGAGACAGAATATCTTAAAAAACTTGGTGCTAAAGAAGTTATCTCTATCGAAGAGGCAGATGACAAGAGTGGACGCCCCATGCTAAAGCCCCGTTGGGCAGGAGCCATTGATACGGTAGCCGGCAACATCCTTTCTACCGCTATCAAAACAACCAAATATGGTGGTTCCGTCACCTGTTGCGGCAATGTTGGGTCTGCGGAGCTATCTTCTTCCATTTACCCATTCATCCTTAATGGGGTAAGCCTGCTGGGTATTGATTCGGTAAACTGTCCGGTTGACACCAGGATGGCGGTTTGGAACAAAATCGCTTCTGACTGGAAGCTCGACTACCTGGAAGACATAACCACTGAATTACCCAACATGGAAGCCCTGGATGAGCGAATCGATCTGATCCTGCAAGGTAAAAACAGAGGTCGGGCCATCGTGAAAATTAGCAAATAAACAAGCTCAACCGTACATTGTATTGCTAAGAGGGCAGGAATCTCCCTGCCCTCTTTCTATAATTGCGACTCTATAGGCAGCAAGGCCATTACACTGACCAGCAATCGTTTGAAAAAAGAGGTGTCCGGTTCCACTCTGCGCACCACCTCTCTGCCCCCCTCCTTTCGGACCCACTCCACATCCTCGCCACCATAATTATCCGGGACCAGCCGCAACTGATAGACGTTTGTACTTTTCCGCTCATCAAAACGCTTTCCTATTTTCCGGCCAAGCTCCGGTGAATCGAAAACAATCCCAAGTTCCGTGTTCTGATCTGCTGAACGTGGGTCAAAATTAAAGGAACCTATAAACAAGATCTGCCGGTCAAAAATATAGGATTTTGCATGCAGACTTGCCCTAGATGCCCCATCGAAAACTTGCTGTTTTTTCTTCCCTGCCGGCAAAGCATCAATTGCGACTTCATACAACTCCACCCCAGCCCGTAGTAATTCCTTTCGATATTTAGCATACCCGCAATGGACAACAGCGACATCGGTCGAGGCAAGTGAATTGGTTAAGATACGCACCTGAACACCCTGGCTCTGCAATTTTTTAAAAAAATCGACCCCTTCTTTCCCAGGAACAAAATAGGCACTGAGCATTAAAAATTCAGAGCTTAACTCGTTTACCAATGGATTGAGCTGGGTGGCGAGGTGCAAATCTTTTGCGTCCAAAGCAGCTGTGATTTTCTCCGGATCATCATAAACAGCCACCGCTTTACCCCACGAAAAAGGCAGCACATCGTTTTTCAATTCTCTCGCTAATTGTGAATTGTTGAGGGCTTGAACGTATTGCTGTGCTTCAGGCCTCTTTGTATATGCATCCAGCAATGGCCTGGCTCGTTCAAGGGCTTCTGGATCAGGCTTTTGAGAAGATATTAATTCCACAGGGTAGGAAAGTGGATTATTCCAATAGGAATCAAAAGAGCTTGAAATTTCGTTAACTACCGGCCCTATTGCCAAAACGTCCATATCGCCAAAAGCAAGTTCAGGGTCTGCAGCAAAATACTCGTTACCGATATTACGACCGCCTACGATGGTGGCCTGATTATCGATGGTCAACGATTTATTGTGCATCCGACGAGTTACGCTGCCAAATCGAGTGATGAACTGGGATACCCTGGAACTACCGCGAATAAATGGATTAAAAATTCGAACTGAAATATTCGGATGCTGGGCAATAGTGAATAAATTTATATCACGCCCTTCCAGGCCCATATCATCCAGAAGAAGGCGTACTCTGACTCCTCGATCGGCTGCCTGGAGAAGCAAATCAGCAAGGAGCCCGCCAACCAAATCGGGATGATACAGGTAATATTGCAGATCGATACTTTTCTCAGCCGCCAGGACAAGCACTGCTCTTGCTACAAAGGCGTCAAGTCCGTTATCAAGCAGATAAAAGCCGGACTGACCTGGGTGCTGCTTTTTGTCATCTGCAAATAAGGTGGCAAGGTGGGTTTGCTCTGTTGCAGAAATAACAGTTGTTGGTACTAACGCACTGTTGTCAGGTAACTTCGCACACCCGGAAGCTATGCACAAAAGAATAGTCCCTGCCGTCAGCCAACGTACGGTCCATCCAGCAAAATATCCATGTCTCATGACTCATATCCCTTTGTCACGGGTTACAGGTAAAGGCTGTTGTATTCTTTCCTTATACCTTACTTTCCGTACCTTTTTATAAAAATTCTTCTCAAAAAACACAATCTTTGCAAAGCTGTTTATATTCTGTACGTAAATGATCCCCCTAAATGGAGATAATAGGTAATTACTACACAGCGGACTCATCATGAAAGTAGCAATTTTGTTCTGTATCATATCACTTGTCGGTTGCTGGTCACCAAAAGCACAAGCAGTTGACCATCATCTCTGGGACGGACTTCTCAAAAAACATGTTCGCGCAATAAACAACGGCAACAGTACCCAGGTCGACTATGCAGGTATTGCCAAGGAAAATGATACACTCCAGCAATACCTGCAACACATGTCATTGATCACGGTGAAAGAATTTGATAGCTGGTCAAAAAACGAACAACTCGCCTTTCTCATTAACAGCTACAATGCGTGGACAGTTGATTTGATTCTAACCAAATATCCAGATTTGTCGTCAATCAAGGATCTTGGCTCATTTTTTCAAACCCCATGGAAAAAAAAGTTTATTCCGCTGCTGGGAAAAGAACGTAGCCTGGATGATATTGAGCATAACCTTATCAGAGGGTCTGGGCGATACAATGAACCGCGGATTCACTTTGCTGTTAATTGCGCCAGCATTGGCTGTCCGGCATTGAGAGCTGAAGCATATAGAGCAGACAAACTTGAAGAGCAACTGGAAGAAGCAGCCACAACCTTTCTCCAGGACCATCAGCGCAATCGTTATGAAAATGATACGTTATACATTTCGTCTCTTTTCAAGTGGTACAAAAAAGATTTCGCGCAAGGCTGGCGAGGGGCGGAGACACTGCATCATTTTTTGGCCTTGTATCACGATTCCTTGCAGATACCCGCAGATCAACTTTCACGAATGAAAAATGGAGAAATTGACATACGCTACCTTGAGTACGATTGGCAGCTCAACGACACGTAACCGAGGCAAGCAACACCTTTTTACGCCAAATGGTTGTAGGAAACGACAAATTTTGCTATGAGCTTGACCTGGTAGTTACTACCTACTCACCGTCTTAAATGGAGCATAGCTTCTGGCCTTCTCAGACAGCAGTCACACCCTCCATACAAATATAAAAGCAGAACACCACGGGAGCATCCATGCAAAATTATATCTATGTCATCGGTGAAGAGCAATCTGCCATTATTCCTGAAAATCCAGAAGTGATGGAATTTACCAGTACCAATATGGGTGAGATAAATACAGAGGAGCTTTTACTGGTGATTGGTAATGTCTTTGGTAAAGGTGAATTTTTTCCAGGCCCTCAAGAAGTGCTGACCTCAGTCATTCATGAGGTGGTGAGAAGGTGGGAAGAGTATCAGCAGCAAAAAGACAAGGATAAGTATTGTGTCATATTGACAGCTCTACGCCTTCTGGATGGACAGGTAGAAGCCGCCCCCATAAGTATCATCTCAATCGGGGATCAACATTTATCAGAGACTGATAATGATCAATTTTACACGCTGCTGCTTGACCAGTTGCCCGGCTTTCAGGAAAAATTCAAGCAGAAAGCTTACTCTCCTGATTCAAAGTTGATAACAATCATCCAAGATGCTGCAGAGCACCATGAGCTGAAACAAGCTCCTTCGGCCTAATTTTTTATCAGGGTTTACGTACAAAGTCAGATAATTTGGGAGGGGTAACACAAAAGCCACTCATGCAGTCACCAATGGAATTGATCTCAGCGTCTTCCAGATCTATCAACGCTTTTATGACATCTTCAAGGGTAGCCCCTGCAAATTCGCCGTCCAGGGAAAACCAGCCTTGATTGTCTGTATACGCAAAGTTCTGCCGGACATGTGCCTGCTGCTCTTCTTGGGTTTTATCTATAAATTTACCGGAATACATGGTACTCCCTTTAGCGTTAAATAGTTTTTAGAAATGTTGATGTTATATCCGATAATATGTAATTTCTATTCCTTTTTAAACGATACCTTCTGAACAATAGTTTTTCTCGAGACCTCCATAACTTCTCAGAATAAAGAACTCTTCTTTTGTAACTTTATAACCTTGTGAAAACATTTACAGGCCAACGTGAAAGCCTTTTCATGCCGCGTTTTTTCCAGTATTTTTGGCTGGTCGAGAAAAGACATACTCCACATCAGGTTATCGACATATCCCCTAAATATATCGACAAAAAAAATTGATGCAAGACAGCTGTTCAGGACTGTAATCGATAGCAGGGAGAATAAGAGGTTGTGGCTAACTTCATCCTTCCGGCATCAATAAAACCTGCAAGCAATTGATCCAGTGGATCCATAATCTCGCAATCCCCTCGCAACTCAAACAATCCTTTTTCCTCTATTGCTCGTATTCCTGCATCTTTCACATTGCCTGCCACAATCCCGGAAAAGGCGCGTCTTAAATTAACGGCCAACTGATATTTCTCCTGATCCATGGAAAGATTCAGCTGGCTCATGCTCTCATGGGTTGGCACAAACGGATGCTGGAAATTGTGATCAATATGCAGTAACCAGTTGTAATAGTAGGCATCATCATTGAGTTTGCGAAATTGACGCACCCGCTCAATCCCTTCCTTAACAGTGAGGGCAACCTTTTCCGGCTCATCAATGATAATTGTATACCTTTGCTGGGCTTCCGGGCCCAGAGTAGCACCGATAAACGCATCAATCTGTTCAAAATAAGAAGCCGCACTTTCCGGTCCCGAAAAAACAACCGGAAAAGGCATATGCATATTCTGCGGCGCCATCAGAATGCCGAGGAGATACAAAATCTCTTCTGCAGTACCGACGCCACCGGGAAAAACAACAACCGCATGCCCGGCGCGGACGAATGCCTCCAACCGTTTTTCGATATCCGGCATAATCACCAATGCATTCACAATGGGGTTGGGTGATTCCGCAGCAATAATTCCGGGTTCGCTGATGCCAAGATACTGGCCACTGTAATTACGTTGCTTTGCATGGCCGACTGCCGCACCCTTCATAGGCCCTTTCATTGCTCCGGGGCCACATCCCGTACAAATATCCATACCACGGAGGCCGAGTTGATACCCTACTTCCTTGGTATAATCATATTCATGTTCCGGGATGGAGTGCCCACCCCAGCAGACAACAAGACGGGGATTGGTGCGCGGCCGCATAATGTTGGCGTTTCTCAATATATGAAAAACGGCATTGGTTATATCACCTGAGTTGTTGAGATCAAATTTGGGATTGGTGTTGATCTCATCATCGACATAGATGATGTCACGAAGCACAGCAAACAGATGTTCCCGTATGCCTCTGATCATCTCGCCATCCACAAAAGCATTTTCCGGTGCGTTTATCAGATCGAGCTTTATACCCCGCTCCTCCTGGATAACACTGATGTCAAAACTACTGAATCGCTCAAGCAACTCTTTCCCATCATCCAGGTATTCACCGTAATTCAAAACAGCAAGAGAACAACTGCGAAAAAGAGGGTACAGATCTCCCCTACTGGTATCCAGCAGTTTGCTGATTTCCAACCGAGATAATACATCCAGATGCCCGTTTGGGGAAATACAGGCATCCAATACAGACTGACTCATAAAACTTCCTACTCAATAATTTTGTTTTATCTAAAAACCATATTTTTCTTCATGGTATCCGATTTCCATCAATATTCAAAATCTTCAAGTTTATCGTCATAATTCAGCAAAGATCTAAAAACTGTCAATCTCGCTCGAACTTTAACTGTTCAGCAGTGCTTTAAATGTTCACCAACTGAACGACTTAGCGGACAAGCCCCGACTTCGATACACCGGTATACTGGACGGGCAGATCGTAAAGAGTTGGTGCTGCTGATCAGTCACTGTTCATCTTATCACAAAGTTTTGCAGGAAAAAGAGATTTTCAATCAAGCGCCTCATCCTGATCACAAGATTTCCAATCCCAATGTTTTGCCGCATAAGCATCCAACGCCCTGAGTTTTGTCACCGTACACACCCACTATTTTCATATAAAAAAATTCCAGTCAGGCCTTGGTTAGGGTCGGCACCTCCTACAAAAGGATGCACATGCTGCTTTTGATGGGAATGGTTGCATTAAATTCTTGAGCAACCGAGCCAAAAGCGACTCCGATGAAAATTTTTAATTATTGAGGCACAACGGCTTTCAGCGAGTTGAAAAAAAGACCTTGATTATGCGAGTTTCAATGTTGTAATTGAATAACAGGACAACAAAAATTTTTCAAACCATAAACAACAGAAAACAACCATAAAAAACCATAACTTACAACAAGCTCGATTGATCAGGCACCATTGCAAACGGTTCTTAAAACGAAAGAAAATGCTGAACCTGCCATTTACATCCATCCGCGAAAGTGCCGTTTGCACAATTTGCATCCAGCACAAGAGGATTCACTGCATGAAAACACTCGTCACCTGTTCCATTACCACACTTTATCAATTGCCCTTCCTTGTCGCTTTCGCACTGGGCCTAAACACTCTCGCCGGACACGCAGCAACAGTGCAATATGAGTACGATGCTCAACATCAGTTGGTCCGCGTCATCTATGCGGATGGTGCGACCATCAATTATGCGTATGATCCGAATGGCAACCGTGTACAAATGATCACCAGTGGTGCTGTTCAGATGACCTATGAAGATGGCGAGGATATGACCACCGCAGGTTGGGAAATTTATGACAACAATCCTGCCGGTGCTACCATAATCAATGTATTTGATGAGCAGCGAGACGACAGAGCAATCGAGTTTATCGGCACTACCACCAAAAATGGCTATAGGCTGAAAAATGCAGATGGTACCACCTGGAATAATCTAGACTTTAAGGTGCTTGAGTGGAACATACGATATTCTGAGAATTTCATTGTATACGTTGCAGTACAGACTACCAAAGGCTTTCGTTATCTTTACTACACTCCTGCAAATGAGGACAAACTTGGAGATAGCACCTATATCCATCATGGGCTTGGTCAATCCTTAAAAGACGGCAACTGGCACCTGGTTATCCGTGACCTGGAGTATGACCTGAAAGAAGCCCAACCAGATAATACCCTGCTTTCCGTTGATGCTTTTCTTATCCGTGGTAGCGGACGAATCGATGATATCAGGGCCCACGATGCTATTCCTGAATTCCACGACTCTGACCTGGATGGTATCTCAGACCATGAAGAAATCAACGTCTATGCTACTCATCCCTACCACGAAGACTCAGATAATGACGGCCTGACAGACTTTGAAGAGCTCACCTACTGGGGCACCGATTGGAACAGCGATCCGGATGGTGACTCCCTCATCAATATTCTCGATGCTGATGCTGATAATGATGGTGTCCGAGATGGTTTTGAAATGCTGGCTGCAACTGACCCGGCTGACGGGGAATCAACTCCCGAGTCTATTACGCTTGAGGATGGAGAAGACAGCGATACCCTGGGTTGGCAAATTTATGATAACGATCCTGAAGGTGCTGTCATCACCAATGTATTTGATGAACAAAAAGCAGGCCGTGTCATAGAATTTATCGGCAGCCAAACCAAAAATGGCTACCGGCTGAGAAATCAAGACGGTAGCAACTGGAATATTACACACTTCAAGGTACTTGAGTGGAATATGCAATACCAGGAAAACTGTATTGTCTACATTGCAGCACAAACCGCCGATGGCTTTCGCTACCTCTACTACACTACTGCAGATTACGACAAACTTGGAGATGGCACGTATATCCATCATGGTCTTGGCGCCTCTCTCAAGGACGGTTCGTGGCAGACCGTTATCCGTGATCTGGAATATGACCTGAAAGAGGCGCAACCAGATAATACACTTCTCTCCATTGATGCCTTCCTCATTCGTGGAAGCGGCAGGGTCGATGATATCAAAGTATACCATTCTATTCCTGCGCAACAAGATTCCGACCATGACGGGATTTCCGACATCGATGAAATCAACACATACACAACTCACCCCTACTATGATGATTCAGACAATGACGGTCTTACAGATTTTGCAGAACTCACCTACTGGGGAAGTAACTGGAACGGTGATCCTGACGGAGACGCACGTATCAATATTCTCGATGAAGATGCAGATAACGATGGAGTGAGCGATGGTTTTGAAGTGCAAGCCGGAACCGACCCGGCTGACCCGGAAATAATCCCAGAGGTTATCACCTTTGAAGATGCGCAAGACACGGATCTAAAAGGTTGGCAGGTCTATGACAATGATCCGGCGGGTGCAGCCATCGCCAATGTCTTTGACGATCAATTAAATAGTCAGGTCATTGAGTTTAACGGGGTCGGCACCAAAAACGGTTTTCGTCTTAAAAATGAGGATGGCAGCTACTGGAACAACCGCAACTTCCCCATACTTGAATGGAAGATGCGCTATACTGAGAATTTCGTGATCTACTTTGCCACCCAAACCACGGATGGATTCAGGTATCTTTACTACACCCCAGCTACGGAAAATAAACTGGGAGACAGCACCTATATCCATCACGGCCTTGGTACTTCCATACTCGATGGTAACTGGAATACGGTGAGTCGCGATCTGAAAAATGACCTGAAAGAGGCACAACCAGATAATGAACTCCTCTCCATTGACGCCTTTCTTATACGCGGTAACGGAAGGATCGATGACGTCAAGGCTTATCGCAAATGAAGACTCCAGATGCCCCATCTTTGCTTCAATTGCCTCATAAACGTCCCTATCATTCAGGAAAAGCCATGGTATCAATACGCAAATCAACCCACTCAAAAAGTATGAATAAACATCTTATGACGTCCATCAAACCTCTGATCCTCACTGGCGTGCTGTTCCTGAGCGCCCTCACCCTGAACGTTTACGCCGATTGCAGTTGCAAAATTGGCAGCAACTACATTTCCACCATCGGCATGGAATTCACCGCAGTATCATGCCCGCCTGAGGGATTATCCTATACCAATACAACTACAAGGGTTCTGTATCTGACTGATCCCATCAAATGTGGAGGTTCTTCTATCAGCAAAATAACATCATATGGTGACGCAGACCTGCCCCCTGCCCTAACAATCAGCTTTTACCAGGACCAAGGATACAAAATACTCACCAATCCAAGCGGGACACATATCATTGCTGTGCATAAAAATTTCAACGGACAGGTGGCAGGAAAGGCTGTATCGGCAATTTCTCTCCCAACACCGTATGTCAGTGAGGATCTCAATCAATATTGTACCCATCCCACTCAGTTAGCAGATGCAGACAGCGATGGATTTCCAGACTGCCTTGACTGCTCCACTGATGACCCTGAGCTGTCTACTGACTGTCCGACCTGTGCCACAGAACACGCTGCATTGATAAATAGCTGCGCAGGCGAAAAAAATATAGCTGCCTTTGATAGCGAAACCTGCAACGGCTATTGTAAAAGCAATGGCCCGCCTGTTTGCCAACCTGACGTTATTTCACGCTAACAATATATTGAAACGACCATAACCTCAGCCCTCTTTGACTATGAATACACTGGCTACTGCAAAAAACTATTGTTCGCTCCTTCTCCTGGCTGGTTTGCAATTTTTCGCTGCTCCTCCTGCAACCGGTTCTCCCCAACCCTATCTTTTCGCTCACCAGGTCAACTTTGGGACCGGGAACAAATATCACCAGGAGCGAGACATCGCTCTTAACGGACCAGGACTTTCCCTCTCATTTAAACGCACTTACAACAGCCAGAGTACAGACTCAGCAACTGTTGGGTACGGCTGGTCTGCAAATATCACCGAACAGCTCGTTATCACCCAGGAAACGCTGCACCTCCGTCAGGCTAACGGGCGGATGGTCTATTTTGCCGGCCAGGGAGTCGATACATGGTCAACGGAAAACGGCCAAAAACGAATAGTCACCAAAACGACCGATGGATATGAGTTGCAAGAACCAAATGGTTCTCTGAAAAAGTATGACAACAGTGGCAAACTGACCAGCGTTACAGATACTAATAATAACAGCTTAAGCTACTCCTATGCAGACGAAAAAATAGCCTCAATAGCCACCAATTTCGGGCAAACGCTCTCTTTTACCTATACCGGAGAAAAACTTAGCGCTGTCCAGACCCCTGCAGGTACGTTTTCTTATACTTACGATGCCAACGACAACCTTATAACAGTTTCCAAACCTGATGGTACGTCCATCCAATATCTCTATGCCGATCCCAATGATGCACATAATCTGACAGGCCGACTGGATGAAGAAGGCAGAAAAAATTTGACTGTTGCCTATGATGCAGAGGACAGAGTGGTAACCGCTGCCCTTGAGGGTGGACTTAAGGCTGTAAGTATTCACTACAGCACGCCTTGGGAAAGGACAGTAACCGACAGCCTTGGCAATATCACTACCTACGCCTTAAAAGCCCTCAAGGGCGAGGTAGTCATTGATCATTTTGAGGGTCCTGGTTGTTCATCATGCGGGTCAACGGCCGACACGGCGTATACCTTTAATGATCGGTTGCAGATCAGCACGGCAACTGACGCCAATGGCGTCAGTACAGGATACACATATGATGAACAAGGAAATCTGCTTACTAAAACATTTGCCCAGGGCACCCTGGTAGAACACACCACAACCCAAACCTATACAGCTGCTAACAAGATCAGCAGTATTTCCGAGCCTTCAGTTGCCAATCCGGGCGAGCAAAAAACGACATCCTTTGTTTATGACGATCAGCATAACCTGACAAGCAAAACAGAAACCGGCTACTCCGGCTTAACCCTGATTTCAAAAGCCACTTCCTTTTCTTATGACAACAACGGCCAGCTTCTCGCTGTTGATGGGCCAAGAAACGATGTCAATGATACCATCTCCTTAAGTTACTATCCGAATGAGCAAACACAGGGTAACAATCGAGGCCGGCTACACACTGTTACCAATAGCCTGGGGCATACCATCACCTATGACGACTACACCGTATTCGGTAGCCCCACAACGATTACCGATGCTAACGGGATCGTTACCACTCGCACGTATGACATAAACAATCGCCTTCTTGCAGTGAGCGCAAACGGCCTCACTACCAGCTATACCTATGACTCAGCAGGCAATATTACCGCCATCCAGCTCCCTGGAAATAGATCCATTGCTTATTCCTATACCTCGTCAGGATTGTTGGAAAACATTATCGATCAATCCGGCAACAGCATCAGTTACACTTATGATAGCGAAGGGCAAAGGATTGGAGAAGATATACATGACCCAGAGGGGGTGCTCACTAAATATTCGGAATTCGAATACAACGATGCCGGAAAACTCAGCAAAACACTTCTTCCCGGGCCTGCTGAACGATCAGCCGACTATGACATAGCTGGAAATCTCGTAGAAACCATAAACGCCACCGGGCTCCATACGACCATGGAATACGACCCGCTTGGCAGGTTAACAAGACTAGCGGAAGCCGGAAAAAGCACTGGCTATATATATGACCAGGATGACAATCTTACTCAATTCACCGACCCAAAAGGTCACATCACGACCTTTACCTATGATGATTTAGGCAGAAAAACTAGCCGCATAGCCCCCGACACCGGCATTATATATTATAGCTACGACGAAGCAGGCAATTTCATTAGCTCGATTGACGCTTTAGGAAGGAGCATCGATTACACCTATGACAGCTTCAACAGGTTAACTCAAAGAACGTATGAAGGGATCCTTGAAACATATATCTACGATACAGCAACTAACGGGATTGGCCGGCTGACAACGGTAACCGATGAACACGGTACCAGAACCCTGCAGTACAACAGCTCTGGCCGACTCACCACGGATTCGCGCTCAATCAACGGTACAGAATCAGCCATCTCTTACCAATGGAGCAATGAAACAGGTGAACTCAACGCCCTCACCTATCCCAGCGGTATGCAGGTTGAATATAATAGGAATAATAACGGACAGGTAGAATCTCTTTCTATCGACGGCCAGATTATTATAGATGCCGTAACACACCTACCGTTCGGGCCACTGAAAAGTGCTGCCCTGGGATTGACCAATCTTAACCGGAACTTTGACCAGCGCTACAACCTGACATCCATTAGCGCCGGGCCTATGCAATACATTTATAGCCGCGACGCTGAAGGTCACGTCACAGGCATAGACAATATATCGCCGCCAGCAGTTACTCCAGAATCAACAAACTACAACTATGAAGCAGGGACAAACCAAATTCACAGTAAAACAGGTAACGCACCCAAAACTTATACCCACGATGCGGTCGGCAATATTATCTCAGACGGCACCTTCGACTTTACCTTTGACGCCCTCAACAGACTGATTGAGGTAAAACAAGGCGAAACCATCATCGCCGAATATGGGTACGACACAGAAAACAGAAGAATCTATAAAATAGCGGATAGTTTAACCACATTTTATCATTACGATATAAACGGCATGCTCATCGCCGAAACAGATGCTAATGGCACCTCGTTACGAGAATATATTTACCTAGACAACGAGCCTGTGGCACTCAAAGAGTATGAAATCAATCCTGGCATCTACTACTATCTCAACAACCATCTTGGTACACCTCAGCAATTGATTACAGATACAGGTTCTATTGTCTGGCAAGCAAACTACCTGCCCTTTGGAAAGGCTCAAGTAACAAACGAGACAATTACCAACAATATCCGGTTTCCCGGTCAATACTTTAATCAAGAAACCGGTTTGCATTATAATTGGAATCGGTATTATGATTCTGAAACTGGACGGTATCTTACCGCCGATCCGATTGGGCTAGCTGGAGGTATCGATCTTTATGTGTATGTTCAAAATGATCCGGTTAATACGATTGATCCGTGGGGGTTGGAGACAGTCCCCTTTGCTGGGTCAGTTCCTGCGATTGCAATAATATATACAAATGGCACAGTGACTGGTTCTGAAGCAATTATTTATAGTCCAGAACCTTTACAAAGAGTCACAGTGAGGGACATAGTTGATAGTGCAGGGGGGCACCAAACGCTTGTGATAACAAGAAATAGTGCAGCAATTGCAGCAATGGCTTCTTCAGAGAGTCTCGCAGGCCCTGTTGTATTTGGTGCTATTGCTGCTGGAGCAGAAGGGCTCGACATTTCATTGTATAGTGTCAACAAACTTCGCGATACTGTTCAATCATGTGTGGGGTCAGTTTGCAGTTTGGGCAACCCTTTAGATTTGATTTTTGGAGAAGTTATCAATCAGCTGAATCAATGTGAATAACCAAGAAGGTTACAAGTAAACTTCTTGGTTATTATATGAAAATAAACAATTCCAGAAGAGAGATATGCTGAGATGTATTTAATAATTTTTGGTTTAATATTAGGCCTATTTTCAATTTTTCTCATGAATAATAATTATTCCTCTATCGGCTTTTTACTATTAGCGGTTGGAATTGTACTGATGAATAAAGGATTTAAAATCCAAAAAAAACAAGATTAGCAGTCAGGACAAGAGCATGAATTTTCCCATAACGAGGAGGGAGTAAAATGCATAGAAATAGGGGTCAGACCACTTTAGAACAGGCTCAGGAATAATAGGTGGGGTTGTGGGTGCGACGGTAGGAGGTATTACAGGCTTGGCAATGCCTCAACTTTCCGGAGTCGCAGGTAGTTATGCTGGAGGCGCGTTGGCTGGTGCTGTTTCGGGAATGTATGGAGGTGGCGCGGGTTCTTTTGTAACTTCATTAGCGAATCCCAATAATTCTGCAAATGATATTTTGTATAATACTGGAAAAGGCATGCTTGCTGGAGCAACCTCTGGAGCAGCAGGAGGTCTTTACAAGACAGGAGCACTGTCACTGAGGGTTAACGCTGCTGTAACAGACCTAGGCAGTGGAGCGCTATCTTTTTCTATAGAAAATTGCTTTATACCTGGTAGCCATGAATAAAAAAAACAAATCAAATTGTATTTTTCAACAACCTCATTTTATAGTTTGTATTGTGAACAATTCAATTAAAATCACACTAGCTTTAATATTTATGCTGGTGATAGTTTATTTATTTAACCAAGAAAATATTAGATTTATTGCGATTCCCATATCCTGTACCTTGCTTTGCATATCATGCATAGCACTTGTTTTTATAATGAGAAAATTTGCTCACAAAATTGAAATAAATTTTTCTAGCAAAACTATAAATATATCTATGTTTAGAGCAGACCATGAAGAGATCATCTCGTTTTCTGATTTAAAGGATATAAGAATAGAGAAATTCGGATACATAATTCTTGGGATAAACGGCAACACAGTCTACTACAATGACGCAGGAAATAAAGAGTTAATTTCATGTCTTAATCAAGCTATCATCACCAATACATAGGGCGCATCCCACTTGCGCTTTTGGAATGAAGAAAACGGGGTCAGACCACTATAGAAACAGGTATTTCAATCCCCTTTTTTGGGCCTACCTGGTAGGCTTCGAGTTATGTTAGCGGCGGCGTGAAAGTGTAGAAAAATGGCGTTTTGAAAATGCTTGTTTTCTTCCCCTTTGTTCGTTTCTTATTCCGCCGCCCGGGAGAGACCCCATGGCGACGGTCTACCTTTGTTTTCAGATATCGACCTGTTCTTTCATCCGATAGCTTTTCCCTTCAATAACCACCGTATCCGCGTGATGCAGTAATCTGTCCAGCATGGCTGAAGTCAGTGTCGCGTCATTGTTGAATATTTCCGGCCAGTCCTTGTACGCGCGATTTGAAGTAATCAGTAAAGAACCCTTTTCATAGCGGCCACTAATCACCTGGAAAAGAAGATCAGCTCCCCGTTTATCAATAGGGAGGTATCCCAGCTCATCTAATATAAGCAGGGAAGGCTTGAGGTATTTTTTCAGGCCGTTTTTCAGTTGTCCGGCGTTCTGTGCCGCAGACAAGGTATTGATGACGTCAACGGCAGTGGTAAAAAGTACTGGATACCCCCGCAGGCATGCCTCGTAACCGATAGCTGTCGCCAGGTGTGTTTTCCCCAGACCAACGCCACCGAGCATGATAACGTTGGCTTTGTCGGCAATGAAGTCCAACCTGAACAGATGCTTGACCTGTTGCTGATTTATCTTCTTGGGCCAGTTCCATACAAACTGTTCCAGGGTTTTGATAACAGGAAAACGAGCCATTCGAATTCGGCGCTGGATGGCATTGTCCCAGCGAATGTCGGTTTCTCCCTGGAGAAGGCGTTCAAAATACTCTGCATGCCCCCACCCTTTTGCAGCGGCTGTGGCTGCAAAGTCCGTGTATTGCTCCCCCATGAAACGCAACTTGAGATAATCAATCTGCTCTTCAACCTTTTGCGGTTTGTTCTTCATGATTCCCCCTTTTTGCATAGATAGAAATGTCAGGTTCTTTGAGCTCGATCTCCAACAGATCTTCGGATCTGGTCAGGTGCAGGGCTCCAGGGGGCGCATTGATATGCTTCCTCTGCTCCAGTAGATTGGCAATATACTCACAGGAAAACGCTTGAAACTCGAGTGCATCCTCCAGGACCCTGGCCACCTCTTCTTCACCGTAAATATCACTCAGGCCGACGATCTGCCGGATATGGTGCATAAGGTTCAGTTTTCGTTCACGCAGCCCTTGGTAATATAGTTCTGCTTTGGCGGACAAGGTAAGAAAGCGCTGCATGGCTTTCTGATCTTTTGCTTTCCTTCGCTGTTGCAGCAACGCCTTGGGGTGGTCGGGGTCTTCGAGGTCCTGGTAACGGTCGTAACTCCTGGTGTGCCTGGCAACCAGGGTGTTGTCGTGATAAATACATATCCGGTCGGGATATACCTTCATTGTCAGGCCAACTCCTGCATATTCAGCCGGCACTGAGTAGCGGTTGCTATCCAGAGTGACCCGGAACTGCCTGCTTGCCCGCACCTGCAATACTCTGGCGATGTCATACGGCATGGACGGCAGGGGTAAAAGGCTGGCGAGTTCATCGCGCAGCATCTCCTTTGGCTGTTTTCGCGTCTCACCATGAGTCCGCACATTGGCTATGGTGGCAAGCCAGTTCTCTACAGCCGGATTCATGATCTTGAACTCACCTGGCTCCAGCCCGGCTAAAAAGTTTTTCTTAACGTAGCCAACGGCATTCTCAACAATACCTTTTTCGTTTCCCTTGCCCACTGCGCACGGGACAATATGGAAGCCGTAATGGTTGGCAAAGTTGAGATATTTTGGGTTGAAAACCGGCTCAAAACCAGGTGTTCGGCGCAGTACCGCTGACTTGAGATTGTCCACCATGATTTTGGCTGGTACCCTGCCAAAGTATTCCAGTGCCCGCTGGTGGCAGCCGAGGAAGTGCTCCATGGTCTGGGATACGGTAAACTCCACATACATCATGCGGCTATAGCACAGCACCATGACAAAAAAACTCAGCCGTCTGCGGGTGCTCCCCACAGCGACAGACTTATAGGAACCCCAGTCAACCTGGGCACATTCCCCGGGAGCAAAGGCAAGTTTCAAATAGGCCTTTTCCCGTTTGGCCCTGACCTTGCGCACATAGTCTTTGACAATGGTATAGCCGC
Organism: Desulfogranum marinum; assembly: GCF_963675105.2. NCBI lineage: Bacteria > Pseudomonadati > Thermodesulfobacteriota > Desulfobulbia > Desulfobulbales > Desulfobulbaceae > Desulfogranum > Desulfogranum marinum. The sequence goes on along the minus strand of NZ_CAXXRO010000004.1, from coordinate 2,638,813 downwards.
CGTCAAAACCCTGCTCACTTATCTGCTGGAAAACCTGCCTGGCGGTATAGGGGTGCCGTTCCAGCATACTGATAATGGAGTCCTTATACGGGTCGAGTTTGCTCGGACGGTTACCGGGAAGACGGAGTTGAAAAGCATCCCGCTCCATCCATTTCCTGACCGTACGGGTATCAAGGTCAATTTTAGCTGCAATCTGGCCAGCCTTCAGCCCTTCTTCACGGTAGTGTTTTATCTGACAAAACTGTTCATAGCTGATCATGGTAACCTCCCCGCCGATAATCCAACGCCAGGACCTGGTAAAGCGGTTTACGAAAGGCGATCAATTGTTGTTCCATCAGCGCATTGCGTGCTGAGGCCAACCCGCTGCCATCCATGCCAAGGCGTTGCTGCAGAGTTTGGTCGCTGTAGTAGCTTACACCCTGAGCATCACTGACCGTGACCAGAAACAGGTACAGACAGGCTGCCGAGTGGCTGATATGGTCGATGTAGCGTTCACGTACAAGGCGATGGTCCACCCAGCTGAACTGATCAGGTACCTGGCGGACCATGTGCGGAACAAGGGGGTGTTTCTTGATGGTCATACTGTCCTCCGTTGTTGGGGTGAGGTGAGAAGAGAATATCCTGCCCCAATTGTCGCAGACGATGCCCGGTCATGACGATGTCATCTTGTAACGATGAACCAGTTAACTGTGCCAATAAGCACACAAATACGGCATGATGCGACTCGAAGAGATCTTGTAACGCACTATCACCTAATTGTACTGCATCACATTGTTCTTTGGTCGTTACTGGAGTTGAGTCTTCTTGTAACGCTTTTTGTTTTTTCCAATAACCTGGGTTGCACTCTCTCCATTGCTGTACGCGTTTTGTATTCTCAGGGCCCTTGAAGTAGTCGGCATTCTCTTCCTTGCCCAACCACTTCCTTTGGCTGGCTGCCTTGCTTGCCTTGCGGCATCCCTGTTTTGAACAGTATTTCTGCTTCCCGACGTTCCTGTGGTCCGGGAGAAAAAATCCCAGCAATGTAGACACTTACGCTTTCTTGGTTTTGACATACACCTGGTTCCTCCTCAGATATATGCTCTCAGCTAAGGAGTAAAAACAGAAAAGAAAAAAGAAGAAAAAGGAGGGGGGGAAGAAAAGATTTTTAAAAAAAGGGTAGGAAAGAAAAGGAAGAAGATGGGGGCATTATCAAACCGCCCGGGAGGCTACACTTTCAGAACGCCCCTGACAAGTTACCCGCCTTCCAAGCTTGGATGCGATCTCATCTGCAAATCGATCGTTACCGAGTACAAAATTACCGTTTGTGACTTTACGTATTTCATCAATTACCCCTGGCTCCAACTGATACCGGAACAGTTCTTTATAAGCATGCTGCCTATGGGTTGCTGTTTTGCCAAAGAATTAGGGGACAGACCACGTTTAACGGTTTTAAAAACAACCGTTAAACGTGGTCTGTCCCCTAATTCTCTAATTCTAGCGTGGAGCGGCACTCCGGCCATTACTATTCGGGGGCGTCTGGGCATGATAGTCGCTCAATCTCTTGGTTAATAAAAAATTATTTCTTACCCATATTGCTTTAGCGTGATCTCCCCACGAACAAAAAGCGATACAGGTATAAAAATGGTATATTTAATATTCACAAAAGTTCTTGTTTGATATATATTATCCTTATGAAATTTGAATTTGACCCCTATAAAAGTGAGTCCAACAAGGAAAAACACGGGATCGACTTCTTAGAGGCTCAAGCCCTTTGGAATGATCCTGATTTACTTGAGATTCCCGCTAAAAATGTGGATGACGAAAATAGATATCTTTTCATAGGTAAGATTGGGAGAAAACACTGGTCGGCAGTAATAACCTATCGAAATGAGACTGTTAGAATAATTTCAGTAAGACGTTCAAGAAGCAAGGAGGTCTATTATTATGAAAGCTAAAAAATTTGACGAAAAATTTGAATCTGGCGAGGATTTGACCAACGACCTAGATTTTTCAAAAGCTAGAAGAGTAAACCAAGAGCCTAAGAGAGTAAACATCGATTTTCCTACCTGGGTAGTAGAAGACCTTGATAAACATTCAAAACGGCTTGGTATAAGTCGTCAAGCTCTAGTAAAAGTTTGGATAGCTGAGAAACTTAAAGAAGCTGTATAAGTTTAGTAATTGTTAAATGAGGTCAGACCACTTTATAAACAGGTATTTCAATCCCCTTTTCGTGGTCTTCCAGGCAGGCTTCTAGTTACCCGCCTTCCGAGCTTGGATGCGATCTCATCTGCAAATCGATCGTTACCGAGTACAAAATTACCGTTTGTGGCTTTACGTATTTCATCAATTACCCCTGGCTCCAACTGATACCGGAACAATTCTTTATAAGCATGCTGCCTATCGGTTGCTATTTTGCCAAGTGCCATATACTGAGGATGAGGTGTTAATAATTCCATGGTTTCCCCATCAGCATTAGCACGGTAACTCGACCATCGATACTCCCCAGGATGTTCTACCATGTCGGCACGAACAGGATTGAGCTCAATGTATCTTTGGCAGGTAAGCAAATAGTTATCTTCTTGAGCAATACATGACCGAAACCGCCCTTCCCACAGTGTCCCTGTTCTTTTATATGTGCGATTGACATACTGAACATACCGCTGCCCTAGTTTTTTCATCAGCAGGGCAGCGCTCTCTTTTTTCTTCGGGGTCAATAAAAGGTGGACATGGTTTGTCATTAAAACAAAGGCATGTATTTCGCATCCAGCCAAAATAGCATACTCCTGCAGCCATTCCAGATAAAATGAATAATCTTCATCTGCATAAAAGATGGCCTGTCGATTGTTACCTCGCTGGATGATATGGAGCGGCACTCCGGCCATTACTATTCGGGGGCGTCTGGGCATGATAGTCGCTCAATTTCTTGGTTAAAGGATTAAATTGTCTTGACCATACCACATTAAACGTGGTCTGTCCCTTATCACCCACATGTACATACAATGTAACCACATTCAAAAGGGAGTTAATTATGAAAGCTGCGATTATAAAAATTGTTAATTCTCGGGGAGTTAGAATACCAAAACCTATTCTTGACCAATGTGGTTTTGGCGCGGAAGTTGAGCTGGAAATACACAATCAAGAATTGATAATCAGAAGTCCTAAACATCCAAGAAAAAACTGGGCAAAATCATTTCAGGAAATGGCACAAAATGGAGAAGATACCCTTATAGATCCAATTGAAACTGAGTGGGACAATAAGGAGTGGGAATGGTAGTAAACAGATTTGATGTTTATCTCATTAACCTGGACCCTACACTTGGGCATGAAATAAAAATAACTCGTCCCTGTCTCGTTATTTCCCCTGATGAAATGAATCATCATATTTCCACAGTTATAGTTGCTCCCATGACAACAAAGGGCAGAAAATATCCAAAGTAGGATTACTTGTTCATTTCAAGGAAAAAAAGGTCAAATAATACTGGATCAAATACGAACAGTAGATAAAAAAAGGCTTGTTAAGAAACTTGGTACGATAAACAAAAATACTCAAGAAAAAACACTTCAAACACTGAAAGAAATGTTTGCCGTTTGAAATTAAATTAGGGGACAGACCACGTTTAACGGTTTTTTTAAAACCGTTAAACGTGGTCTGTCCCCTAATTTCTCTCTTATTTCCTTCTACGTCGCGCTATTCCCGCAAGACTAGCAAGTCCCGTACCAAAAAGAAGCATGGTTGTCGGTTCTGGAATGGGTGCCGTAATAGCAAATGTACCATCTGTGTCTGAATCATATAATCCAATTGCTTTTCCTGACTCACCAAAGAAAATCTTAGTCTCTTCATGTGAAAAACTAATGGGATGATCCTTACTTGTTTGTAAATCAAAAGCAATATAAGAAGGGGTCATATTTTGCGTAACAGCGATACTGAACCCATCATACCATCTACTGCCACTCGAACCTGCCCAAGCTCTAAAATCAATTGCGTTACCGAATTGACTAAGGTCGTCTTGGTTTGTACCAGTACCAGATTCAAAACGAATTTTGCTAGCAGGAGTACTTGTGAGTCCTAGCAGGCTGACTTCCCCTTTAAACCGGGTGTCACCATTGACTTGATCACCTGTCCACAAAATGGTCATTTCTGATCTTGTGCTATTAGTCCAGATATAAAAGCCGTCTGCGTCAGTGTCTGTAGCATCAAAAGGTAATTGAGCGATGTTAAATGGATCTATATTCGCTACCGTGTCGGGGTTTAACAGTTCAAACTCGTCGAATCCTGTATACCCGGGAAGTGCCAGTGCACTGCCTGCGGTGATACTACAAATAAAGAAACCAATAATAGTTGATTTTAGCATTCTTTTTTTCATTTTTTATCTCCAAGGGTTTTGGCTAGCATATTATGAATCCTAACCTAGTTAAACAATCCCCTAAGTACTGCTATTATTACATTTTCATCTATCGTGCCAAATAAAAAATGCTCTCTAACCTGTAATTTCTTTCTCAAATTACCACCCCACATAAGTACCACAATGTAGGCCACTTAAGTGCCACAAAGTGGATTTCGCAATGGGAAAAAAATCTGTCTCTGCCCACTCAAAGGCGTTGCTAGTGTTATCCATCTGCGCCTCCCAGTTCTTCCGAAATTCCGAAAAAGAGGATTTATTTGCGGAATTGTGTTAGTTTTAAGGGACGATTATGGAAGGCGGGTAAAGAGGAAAGGGTAATTTTCTCTTTCTTTGCAACTTAAGACACAGAAAAAGAGTCATTACTGTAGGGCTATCAGGGGTTTCCAACGGTAAGGTAAGGCGAGGCATTTGGTTCAAATTATGATGCCAGTACTTCAGAGGGAAGAATCACAATGGTCTGGCTTTTGACCAATCTGGGTATAGTGTTGAGTATTCCAAGGCAATCCGGCCACTGATTCCAGAGGATTCCGCCCGTCGTTTTAGGGAGGGTAGCGACGCATAGAAACAGATGGTAGCGGAAATCTTTTTGAACGACTACTTCAAGGAGATTTCCATGCCCAAAAAGAGATTATCTATGCGAAAGATACGAGAGATATTGCGTCTCAAATACGGTTGTAATTGTAGCAATCGTGAAATCAGTCGAAGTTGCGGTATAGGCAGGGCGACAGTCGATGATTACTTAAACCGTGCAAAGGCAGCAGGGTTTAGACTGGCCCCTATTTTCATGTAGTTATTGTTTTTAGGAGGTAGATGAACATATTCCTACATGGTTCGGTAGAAGTGGTTGCTTAATTTCTTACTTGTAAAGGATGACCAGCTGAGAAAGGTAGCGCCCTTACTTGAACGGGTTCCCGATTGGTGCAGTTTTTTGAAATTGCCCTCGTCTGATGAAGTTGACCTGCTCCATCTCCATGAACGAACCGGTCGCCCTTTAGGGAAAGGAGATTTTATAGATGAACCAGAGGTTGAACCTGGGCGGAGGTTAAGACCGCAAAAACCAGGCCCTCAAAAGAAGGTCAAAGGATAGGTATACTGTCCCAGGAACTTGAACCGGTCAAAGGGTAAAAACGTGCTTTTTCCTGCTTAGTCATGCTTAACCGTCTTTTCCAGTAACCAAGAAATTACGAAATTAGGGGACACGAAATTAGGGGACAGACCACGTTTTTATTGCACGTAACGGCTACCTTTTTCGAAAACAACTAAAAAAACGTGGTCTGTCCCCTAATTCTACGTTGGTAATCACAATAAAAAACCCGCTGGGCAAATCCAGCGGGTTGAAAACTATATAGTTACTTAACAACAAATAGTACTAAGTTAACTTCTTTTACGCCGAGCAATCCCTGCAAGACCTACTAATCCTGTGCCAAACAAGAGCATGGTTGTTGGCTCTGGAACAGGTGCTATATCATGTGCTTTTAATTCAACGTCTACGGAAATAGAAACTCCATTATTCAAAGTGAATCTATATGTATCAGAGGTTCCAGTGGGATTATAATCAAAGTAATCCGTACCTCCATTAAGTCTTTCATCAACATAATAATCCTGCCCACCAACAGTCAAGAAAAAACCAAAAGGATCACCTGGGTCAGCAACTTCTCCCCCTCCTAAATCATCCGTAACGGTATTAAGAAGAGAATTAAAAGTGAAACCTCCATAATATGACACTACTGTAGTTCCTATCACTTGGTCAGGGTTTAATGTAGCATAAAGGAAAGAATTCACGTCTGCGGCATCGTCAGCAGTGGCAATATCATCAACCCAATATATGCCAAGATCAAAATTGCTTAAGTCGATAGGGTTGGTCAAAGCTCCATTGTCTAAGACCTCTATAGCAACACTCGCATGTATATTGTTAAAATAATCAGTCATGTCGGCATTTGCAGCTCCCACTAACAATCCTACACTTAAAACTGAAAACAACGCGCTTTTTCCTAAAATTTTTCTCATTGCATTCTCCAATTTTTACTAAACAGTTTATCCCACTAAAAATTCAATAAACTTTTCATGCAACAATGACGCCAGACTGCAATTTTTAATTTTTACCGAACACGGGACAGACCGCATTTCAACCACAGAAACCTAACGAACAGTAAAATAATACAAAAATTGATAGAAAAAGCGATTCTCCCATCCATAACATCCAGCTAAACCTAAAGCCACATAAGCCCCCCATACCAGACCCAAAGCGCCCCCCTCACAATCTCCGAGATTCCAAAAATCCGAAAAACAGTTTTTTAATCCGGAAGTACACCCCTAAAAAAAGCCACACCTACCCTTCAATTACCTCTCAAAAAGCAGCTTTACCTTTTTAGAACTGATTAAAACCCTACAAATAGCAATTATACGAACTTAAAAAATGTGCAGTAAACAGGAGGACATGAGAACAACATGGCAAACCACTTTAAAACAAAGCGTTCCAGCTCACTCCTTAACACCCTTCCAAATTTCCGAAAAACCGATTTTTATTCCGAGCCGCTTTCCTGTCCCTGACCTTATGGCGTTTCATCAGATGGACCCTCAACCGATCTTCCGTACTACTAGGGGACACTAGGGGACAGATCACGTTTTCATTACCTAGACATGGGCAACAACAAATAAACACAAAAACAGATAGATAGAAACTTCAGGATAAAACATTCTCAATGCCGTTCCAAGACCTACCAAGTCTCTTCTTGGAAGCCACATCAGCTATCTATCCCCCACTCCCAAAACCAAACTACAAACGCCCCCGACTCACCTCCGGAATTCCGAAAAATAGGGGACAGACCACGTTTAATTGTTATCTTTTCAACAATTAACCGAGGTCTGTCCCCTATTTTTTGTGGGATAATAAAAAGTATAAAATCACAGGCAGAAAAAAATCAAAACAGCGTGCATCAGGATAAGGTATGCTAATTTCCTTTTCGGGATCCTCCAGAACAACTCAAAAACACCATCCAAAATCTTCCGAATTTCCGAAAAAATGAATTTTAATCCGGAATTTTCCTTAAAAAATCATAACCTTTTCAAAGACTTTGAAAAGTAACGTTTCCTTTATCCTGCTGCTCAAGGAACTCCTGGTACAAACTACATGAGGCGAAAAAACGGGAGGTACAATAGGTAGCTAAGTGCTCGGGGGAGGGAAGATACAGACCATCCTGGACGACAGAACAACTCTTGGTGGTAACGGTCCAGTACTGACAGGAGATCGCTTCACCAGGGCAAGACTCACCATCAGGTGAAATAACAGGTTGTTTGGCCTTTACTTTTTGCATAGCTTAAGACTAGCAAAAAACATTCCAATCAATCGAATAAAGAGCTTTTTTCGGTGATCTGAAAACCGGAAAAACCTACAACCCCTTCTTGATCGACTTAGCAGAGATATTATACCGCTTCATCTTATCATACAGCGCAGTCTTGCCGACCTGGAGTTTATCGGCAGCGATGGCGACATTGCCATTGAACTTACGCAATGCCTGGGTGATGATCTCACCTTCGAATTCGGAGAGAATGATTTTGAGAGACTCTTCTCCCAATTTATTCTGGATATTGATGTTGCCGTTTTCTTTTTGCTGCTCGCCGAGGTTTTGATCAAAAAAGAGGTCTTTTTCAGTGATCATTTTGCCTTTAGTCATCAGCACCGCGCGCTGAATCAAGTTTTCCAATTCGCGAACATTGCCCGGCCAGTCATGGAGCAGCAAACGATTAATAATCGATTTGGGCACAAAATCGATATCCTTTTTAAACGCTACCCGGTAGTGGTTGACAAAGTGGGAGACGAGTTCAACAATATCTTCTTTACGGTCCCGCAAGGGGGGCATATCGATATTGATGATATTGAGTCTGTAGTAGAGATCAAGCCGGAATTCTTTTTCTTTGACGGCTTTAGCAAGCTCCACATTAGTGGCGGCAATAACCCGTACATCCACTTTGACCGGTTCTGTTCCGCCAACCCGGACAATTTCACCATTCTGCAGTACTCGCAGCAAGGAGGCCTGCATCCGCGGGCTGATATCCCCTATCTCATCAAGAAAAATGGACCCACCATTGACGACTTCAAATTTACCTATTTTTCTGGCATTTGCGCCTGTAAAGGCACCTTTTTCATAGCCAAACAGGTCAGATTCGAGGATGGAATCATTGATCGCATTACAGTTAATTTTGAGAAAGGGTTTGTCGTCTCGTCCGCTGGTCGCTTTAATCAGGTTGGCGACCAGCTCCTTGCCTGTCCCGGATTCACCGGTGATAAGAATGGTGGCATCTGAACCGGCGACTTGATGAATCATCTCTCGAAGTTCACGCATCTTACGGCTGGAGCCTATCATCTTATCGGCCTTGTGCCGATGTCCCAGCTGGCTCTTCAGGCTGTTTACCTGACGAGACAACCGCTGCCGCATCTCCTCGCTTTCCTGCAGTTCGGTAATTTTCTGCTGGAGGATATCTTCGATATTGGTATTAAAAAGCCGTAACTCTTCTTCCCTGGCCTTTCGCCTGGAGATATCCCGCATCACAAACATGGTCAGTCGTTCGCCGGTATAACCGGCAAACGGAACAGAAGAATATTCTACAGGGATATCACCGATCACGGCTTCCTGGGCAACAGTCTGGGGTCGGCCGGCCTCAATGGCCTGTTTTCTTTGAAACCCCACGCCAATCCGGCATAAATCGTCAACAACCTTGGGTGAACACTTCTTGCCGAAATGTTTTTGCGCACTCGGGTTCATGTATTCAACAGAGTGGTGTTCGCTTAGCAGCAAAACCATTTCCGGCATGGCGTCAAGCAGGGAACGCCAGTTTGTGGAGAGGCGATTTACCTCATCTTGGATACTTGTGGATTTCAGGATTGAATTGGTCAAGGCAAACCAGGCTCGTTGCAAGGGGTGAATAATAGATACACATTAACCCTCACGTTAGCACTATTTACAGTAACGCACAATTTTTTTTCCGGTAAATCGAAAAAAAATCAAAAAGCAGATCATATCAACCTAAAAAAACAATAAAAATACCCACTAGGTATTTTTACCTATTTTCCGGAATTATTGTCGCTGCAAGAGCTGCACTAAATTCCGGTGACCAGCCGGATAGGGATACTCTCCAAGCTCTTCAAGCGTTACCCAGTTTGCATCTTTTGCTGCATGCAGGACCGGTTGCACAGGGGTTGGAGGCAACTGGCACCAAAAACTATGCAGAGTAACCCGGTAACGGGTGTAATAGTGAACCACTGATCGAAATGGGACAGGATTGGTTACCTGCCACTCGGTTTCCTCTGCCACTTCCCGAATCACAGCTTGCTCGGGCAATTCGTTTTCCAGAAGACGGCCACCTGGAAATTCCCACAGACCGCCCCAGATGTCATCATCCAGTCGTTGCTGAATAAAAAACAGATTACCTCTGCGCAGTATCCCGCAGGCCATGGTGATATCGATTATTTTTTTCTTTTCCCTGGGAACTGGTCGCCAGTCAACGGTATCGCGTTTATTGGCCAGGCAAAAAGGCTGCACCGGACACTGGGCGCAGTGTGGATTTTTGGGTGTGCACACAAGGGCGCCAAACTCCATCAATGCCTGGTTCCAATTTCTGGGATCTCTTCGATAAAGGAGTTCCGTTGCCATGTTTTCCAATGCTTTGCGTGTATCTTTTTGTTTGAGTGGCTGGTCTATATCGGCCAGCCTGGAAAACACCCTTTCCACATTTGCATCGAGCAACGGCCATGGTAGATTAAACCCGATGGACAGAATAGCGGCCGCTGTATACGGCCCAATACCGGGGAGACTAAGCAACTCTTTGTGGGATGCGGGCACATCACCATTGTAAACTTCCATTAAAAGCTGTGCGGTTTTTTGAATATTACGCGCTCTTGAATAATAGCCAAGTCCCTCCCAGGCTTTAAGAATATCCAGCTCAGGTGCTGCAGCTACCGCAGCGACAGAGGGAAATCGAGCAATCCACCGTAAAAAATAGTCTGCCACTCTCTCCATCTGGGTTTGCTGCCCCATGATTTCTGAGATCCACACATGATAGGGGATATACTCTTCTCTCCATGGCAGGCTCCGCATATGGGCGTGGAACCACGTTAACAATAGATCTTGAAAATTCGACTGCTGTGTTGCGCAAATAAAATTCAATATACTCTCTTCGTCTTGTCTGCCTATACGTATCACTTATCTACACAGGTAGACTTTTTCAACTTCTAGGTCTACAATGAGACCATTCATTAACCGACAGTACAGCGTTCCCTGTTCCCTTATAGATGAAAGATGAGCGTGTTTTGCTTTCTTGCTAACCTTGATGGACTCGTAAAAAGTCCATCACACACTAAAGATGGCTAAGGACAAAAGTTCGATATACAAGGCGCAGTGTTTTTCCCGAGGCCTTGACTATACATATGGTATGTCAAGGCCTCGGGAAAAACCTGCAACACCGTAGATCGCACTTTTTACGACGCCATCAACCTTAAAATACGCTATTCATGAACACATCATATACCAAGAGCAGCCTTCTCTCACTCTTCCTTGTGATGAATGTGTTTTTTTCGCTTCCCAATCTCGTGTTAGCGCTCACTCCCGATGAGGTGGTTGTAATTGCCAACACCAGAGCCAATGATAGCCTCTCGCTGGCAAAATACTATATGCAGCAACGCGCTATTCCCGCCGAAAACCTCATCAAGATCCGAACAACCTGGAAAGAGAGCTGCAACAGGCAACAATACCAGGAAGACATAGCCGAGCCGGTAAAAAAAGCCGTCCAAAAACTGCAGCAAAACAAACGCATTCGATGTCTGGTAACCATGTACGGCGTACCACTCAAAATACGGGCCCCTGTGCTCGATCTTGATGATGAAGAACAGGTCAAACAACTGAAGAAACAAATACGCCAGGAACAAGAAAAACTCAAGGCAGCGCAAAAAAATGAGCACTCACAACTGAAGAACCTGATCGATTCACTGAAACTGCAAATAAAGCTGCTCCAGCAAACTGACACCAGAGCTGCCGTTGATTCTGAGTTAGCCCTGGTTCTCACAGACACCTACCCGCTCGAAAATTGGCTGCCTAACCCATATTTTTTAGGATTCCAACGACAAAAGACCCTTCTTCAGCGCGATACGGTGCTGATGGTCAGTCGTTTGGACGGCCCAACCCCTGACATTGTTCGCAGAATCATTGATGATTCCATCGCGGTTGAACAAAAAGGCTTGCAGGGCAAAGCCTACTTTGATGCCCGTTGGGCCAGGCCTGATCCCCAAAAAAAGCTCAGCGGCTACGCCCTGTATGATGCTGCCATTCATAAAGCGGCGGAACTGGTCAAGCAAGAGAGAGGGTTGGAGGTCCTGCTCAACGATAAAAGCGCTCTTTTCACAGCCGGTGATTGTCCGGAAGCTGCGCTGTACTGCGGCTGGTATAGTTTGTCAAAATATATCGATGCCTTTACCTGGGTGCAGGGCGCTGTGGGATTTCATATTGCCAGTGGCGAATGCGCCACTTTAAAGCAGGAAAAATCACAGGGCTGGTGCAAAAGGATGCTGGAACAAGGCGTGGCAGCGACTGTCGGCCCCGTGTATGAGCCCTATGTGCAGGCATTCCCCCTGCCGGATCTTTTTTTCAGCAAACTCACAGAGGGCTACCTCACCCTGGGAGAGACATATCTGATCAGCCTGCCCTTTCTTAGCTGGCAGATGGTCCTAATCGGCGATCCGCTGTATCAGCCATTCTCTCCTGAGATGAGTGGCAATTCTCAACCAACTTCCAGCAAAACGGAGAAAAACACCACCCTGTAAGGGTAACTACTTACAGGGTAAGCGACAAAGGTCGTCAAACGAGTACATTGGTAACTGCTTGCAGGGTGCCTGGATTTTTCGCCAGCAGTCTGATGCCCTGTGAGCAGCTACCTTCAGGAAAAGGAAAAAGGTTGTTTACGACCCTTTAGTCGAATCCAGTTCAGTCCCCTTTGGATGCTGTGCTTGCTGATCAGGTATTGCAGCATTCGTTGTTTACCCGGAAAATCCATAGTACAAAAACCGATCAGAATGGTGAGCAATCCCTGCCCCGGCAAAAAAAGCATCGCTATCCCAGCAGCAACCAACAGCATCCCCAGCGTGTTACGCCCGATAAATATAAGGATTGTTAAAGCCGGGTGCGTCTGCCTTTTTACAGCCAACTGCTGCCAGTGGCGCACAAAAAAATCAGCCGGCATACGGTTAACCAGCCAAGGGACAGCAATCAGGCTGCCGATAAATGTAAGCAGTGACACAACCCCCAGCACCTCAAGTAAAAAAACAGTCGTCATATTTGGTTACAGCGCTGAAAAGGTACTCTCTACCAACACCTCTTCAAGGCTTCGCTTGGGCACATGATGCACACCCTGCTCATCTCTCCAGTACTGTATTTTCCCATCGTTACCAACCTCTTCCAGCACCACGGTCTCTGCCGGATAGCCCAAGGCAAGCACGAGCATCACAGATAAGGGCTCTGCAACATTGAGCACCGTATCTATATTTTTAGCAAAGGCTCCGATACGGCAGCCATACACGCCCTGCTCTGCAGCTGCAAGCAGCATGCTCTGAGTGGCTATCCCGCAATCAAAATGCGCCTCATTTTCAGTGCCTTTCAAAAGCGATTTGTCGAGTAAGCACAGAATATAGGCAGCAGGTCGCTCTCCAGGTTCCGGTCCTTTCCAATCGCTGAGATAACCTGCCCAGCCAAGCAGCGGAAACACGAGGTCCCGCTGCTCCTGCTCGGTCACCAGCATATACTTGAGCACTTGCCCATTACGGGCAGACCCACTCAATCTAGCCGTATCAACAAGCCCTTTGAGTAATTCCACCGGCACCGGCTTGTCTTCTGTAAATCTTCTAACTGTCCTGGTTTGCCCAACCAATTCTTCGATTGCCATCACTTGTCTCCCCTGTAAAAAAAAAATTAAATGCAATGCTCTTTTTCAGGCACTGCTTTTTCTACCGGATCTTTCTTACCACACACACCACCCATCTGTCACAAACTGTGCATGGTTTCCTTTTTTCAACACAGTTTCTGTTTCTTCTGTTCATTTACACGCTAACATGCTAAATTTTTAGTATTAAATAATCACACTCACTCTACCACCTAAATTATGCTCGATACTCTTGGATTACTACGATGGCAGGATATTGCCGATATCCTGATAGTCTCTTTTTTCATTTATCGTATAATGCTGCTGATCCGTGGTACCCGAGCTGTGCAGATGCTGGCAGGTATAGCTGTTATTATTATTGTTTATTTCATTTCCGGCAAACTCGAACTCCAGACCCTGCACTGGTTGTTCAAAACCTTCCTCAGTTCCATCCTGCTCCTCATTATCATTGTTTTTCAGGCAGATATCAGGCGTGCGCTTACCCAGGTAGGCAAAGCTCCTTTCCAAAAGTCAGATGATGTAGCTCTGCAAGACATAGAGGAAATTGTACGGGCCGCAACCTATATGGCCAAGCGCAAAATTGGCGCGCTGCTTGTCATTGAGCGAGAGACAGGCTTGCGGGACTACATTGAAACAGGGTTCCGCCTCGACGCGAGGCTTTGCTATGAGCTGCTCGTTTCCATCTTCATGCCCTCCTCCCCTATGCATGATGGTGGTGTGATCATTCACAAAGGGAAAATACACTCAGCCGGTTGCCTGCTGCCTCTTTCCAAAAATACGCGGATAGACAAACGCTACGGCACCAGACACCGGGCAGCCTTAGGACTTTCTGAGGAAACCGATGCCGTTATAGTGGTTGTTTCCGAAGAAACCCAGGAGATTTCCCTGGTAAAACAGGGGCGAATCGCCACTCTTTTTGATGAAAAAGCACTCCACTCCGCCCTGCAATCCATACTCAAGCAACGAAAAGCTAAAAATACCAACAGCTGGAAAAACTGGTTTGCACCGCATAAAACCATACAAAAAAAATGACCCGAGCTAAACTTTCCGCATTGATGCCCAAGAACTGGGTGCTCAAACTATTCGCCCTTATTATCGGTGCCGGCCTCTGGTATTTTGTGGTGGGCGAAGACCAGATAGATATCACGATCAATGTACCCATTGAAGTACACAACCTACCTGCCAACCTGGTGATTGCCAATAAGTTTAAAAAAGATATCGAGGTTTCCATCAGAGGATCCAGACGTGTCATCCAAGAGATAAGGCAGCAAAATATTTCCCGACCGGTTGACCTTTCCAAGGTGGAAGCAGGGGCCATCGTTATCGCCAATGACCGCAACTCAATACCTTTTCCCCAGGGAATTACCGTCCAACGATTGCAACCTAGCAGTTTCACACTCCTGGTCGACCAGCTTGAACAAAAAGATTTTGCCATCAATCCCGTCCTCGAAGGGGAACCTGCTGCAGGGTATGTACTCAAGTCAATAACCATAGACCCTGACAGGCTCCCTGTGACCGGTCCCAAAACCCTACTGGAGAAACAAACTGCCCTCAAAACAGTGGTTATCGTCCTTGACGGCCTGGAGCAGTCAACCAAACTGCAGGTCGCACTCGATTTAAGCGATGAAATGTTCAAGCTCATCGGTGAAACAGTGGTCACGGCGACGCTGGAGGTCGATGAAACCATGCTCATCAAGACGGTTCGCGGCATTCCTGTCAATGTGCGAGATGCGGAACTTCCTTTCCGGACGATCCCATCCATGGTAACCGTGGAAGCAAATATTCCTGAAAACCTGATCCGCGATACACCGGAACTAGCTATGCTGTTCAGGGCGTCTGTAAGTTCGAAAACAGAACCGGATATCGATGGTTTTATCCCGTTAACGGTCAACGGTATCAACGTTCCCGGTCACAAACCTATTGCAATTATGCAGGTAAAACCAAAAAAAGTTCGCCTGATACCTGTTGAAAATAGCTCGGTGCCGGAGTCACAGCCTCAACTCTGATTTTTCTCTAATGCACACTCTCCATAACCTGTTTCATTTATTTCAAAGTAAGAGGAACAACCATGCGTAAACTTTTTGGCACCGACGGAGTACGCGGTGTCGCCAACACCTATCCGATGACCTCCGAAATTGCCATGCAAATAGGCAGGGCAATAGCCTTTATTGTTAAAAACAGTGCCAAGGGCAATACTATTGTCATCGGCAAAGACACCCGGTTGTCCGGTTACATGATTGAAAATGCTCTTTCTGCCGGCATCTGCTCCATGGGAGTCAATGTACAGGTAGTGGGGCCATTGCCGACCCCCGGCATTGCCTTTATAACCACCTCCATGCGTGCAGAGGCCGGCGTGGTTATTTCTGCTTCGCACAATCCGTTTCAGGACAATGGCATTAAAATATTTTCCCATAATGGCTTCAAGTTACCCGATGAGGTTGAAGCCGACATAGAAGACCTCATTTTTTCACAAAAAATGGCTGCACTCCGACCGGTTGCAGACGAAGTCGGCAAGGCCTCGCGCATAGAAGATGCACAGGGGCGTTATATTGTGTACCTCAAAAACACCTTTCCCAAGCAATATACCCTTGATGACTTTCACATTGTGCTGGATTGTGCCCACGGTGCAACCTATAAAGTAGCGCCCCACGTGTTCACGGAACTGGGGGCAAAGGTTACGACCCTTGGCGTTGCTCCAAACGGCAAAAATATTAACCATGAATGCGGTGCCCTGCACCCCGAACTGATGGCGGAGAAGGTAAAACAGCTCGGGGCCGATATCGGCCTTGCCCTTGATGGGGACGGGGATCGTCTGATAGTATGTGATGAAAAGGGCAAAATCGTCGATGGCGACCACATCATGGCCATATGTGCCAAGGATTTGCTCAGTCGCAGAAAACTCAAAAAGAAAACCCTTGTTGCCACCGTCATGTCCAACATGGGCTTGGAAAAAGCAATGCACGACATGGGCGGCCAAATGGTACGGAGCAACGTCGGCGACCGATATGTGGTGGAAACCATGCGTGCCAAAGGGTATAACTTTGGCGGCGAACAATCCGGCCACCTGGTCTTTTTAGACCACAACACCACAGGTGACGGCATCCTCGCCGGCTTACAACTTTTGGCGATAATGATTAAAAAGAAACAACCGCTCTCTGAATTAGCGAAAATAATGTCGACCTATCCACAGGTGCTTGAAAATGTGCGTATGGCGAGCAAAATAACGCCAACTCAGATCCCTGGCTTTCCGGAAGCACTGACTGCTGCTGAACAAAAATTGGGGAAACGGGGAAGGATTCTCGTCCGCCCATCGGGGACGGAGCCGGTTATCAGAGTGATGACAGAGGGAGAGGATCATCAGGAAATAGAAACCATCGCTCTGGAACTGTGCGATGTCATCCGTCGAGCCGACAGGTAGAACCTAGATTTTAGCCTGAGCATAGGGCAAAAAGGCATCCTCAAATTTTACTTTCAGACCATTAGACTTCGATCTGTCTCCCGGGTTTAAAAGAGAAATAAAATCAGTCCCCTGTCTGCTTCGATAGATAAATGGCTGAGTTTTATACGTAATCAAATTACAATAAAAAAGGAGTTTGGTTCCGCAACCAGGTGCGAAGCCGAACTCCTTTTCTTTTCGTACTTTACTCTTATTTTTTCGCTGCTGCCATTGCTCGCTTAAAGCCTTCCGCAGCTTTTTTGATAATCTCTTCGTCCACGCAAAAGGCTAATCGGATGTAGCCCGGCATGCCGAAACCACGCCCTGGAACGGCAAGAATTTTCTCATCTTGCAACAAACTGCAAAACTCAACATCATCAATGGGTACTTTAGGGAACAAATAAAATGCACCTTTGGGCCGCTCATATTCAAATCCTGCATCATCAAGGACCTTACAGAAAACTTCCAACCTGGCGGCATAGATGCTGCTGTCTACGGAAACATCCTGCAGTTGAGCCACTGCCCGTTGCATTAAGGCAGGCGCATTGATAAAACCTAGAATTCTGTTTGCCAAGGTCATGGCATTGAGCACATCCTGCTTTTCAGCCATATCAGGATGCACGGCGATGTAGCCGATACGTTCTCCGGGTAACGACAACTCCTTGGAATAGGAAGAAACAACAATCGAATTGGTCGTTGCCGTCATCAAGGCTGGTACTTCGTGGTTGTCGTACACGATATTCCGGTACGGCTCATCCGATATCAGGTAAATAGAGGTACAAAACTTATCACTTGCCGCATCAAGCATTTTGCCTAGACTTGCCAGTGCCTCAGCAGAATATATCTGTCCGGTAGGATTATTCGGACTGTTGATCAGCACCGCCTTGGTCTTGTCGGTAATTGCTTCTTCCAGCGCCTGTAGATCCAGGTTAAAATGCGCATCGGTAGGCACAACCTTGACAACTCCGCCGTGGTTATCCACATAGAAATGATAATCCACAAAAAAAGGACAGAGGACAATGACCTCGTCCCCAGGGTCAAGCAAGGCCTTGAAGGTAACATTGAGTGCACCGGCGGCGCCGCAGGTCATCAGGACATCCCCCTGATCAAGGCTCACCTCTTGATCACGAGAAAGCCTATCAGCCAGGGCTTCACGTACATACGGGTAGCCGCCATTGGGCATGTAGCCATGACTGCCCGGTTTATCATTACTCACCAGCTCCTGCAGTACGGTTGAAAACTTTTCCGGCGGTGGCACGTCCGGATTACCGATACTAAAATCAAAAACATTCTCATCACCAAACTCCGCCTTCATCTTTGCCCCTTCTTCAAACATCTTCCTGATCCAGGACGATTTTTCAGCAAAGGACCTCATTTTTTTAGCTATCGCCATATTGCTTCCCCCTTATCTGGTGAATAATTTCATGCTTGTATACTGTCGTCTCAAAACTGCTCACGGGTCACTCTCATTCAAATTTACGCCGAAAATAATCGTAAGCAGCGTTAATTTCTTTCATTTTTTCTTCAGCAACGCCTTTAAACTCATCACCTAGATGGGCAACTTTGTCTGGGTGATACTGCATGGAAAGTTTCCGGTATGCTTTTTTGATGGCAGCAAAATCTGCTCCAGGCTCAAGCCCCAACACACCGTAGTATCGCTCATCGGCAGCTACACCACTGGTTGCCTCCCGATATTGATGGTATTTGTATTTTGCCTCAAACGTTCGCTGGTCATACGCTGAAATTTGCAGAAAAGCAGCAATCCTTCTCGCGGTTTCCAGCTCACTTTCAACGGGTGGCTGTTTGGTATAAATAATCTGGTAAACAAGCTCAAGCAGGATCAATCGAGGTTCGTAGGCAAAGGAACTGCGAAATTCCTCAAGCAATTGATCCATGCTCATGTCGGCGTCACGGGCATCCTTAATGAGTTGCTTCACCCAGTACATCTGATCTTGATTATACCGCAGGCTCTGCTGAAAAAACCTGATTATGGTATTGAGTTCCGCCCGCGTAAAATGACCGTCTGCCTGGGCAATCTTGACTAATATATGTACCAGCAGATACACAAAACGCTTATGGGATTCTGTCTGGGCTGACTCATAGGTGGACACTCGCTGCCGCACATAGTAGGAAAATCCCCAGAAAGCGGCTACAAGAAGCAAAATCCCGAAAAGACCGGAAAAGAAAATAAAACCAAGAAAATTAAAAAGAGCTGGAGCCCCTCCTGTTACCAGCAGCAACAGGCCGATAATCAGCAGGCAGCCGCCACATCCCGGCTGGTTGTGTTGTCTATATTCCATAATAGTGTGAGAAAATAATAAAGAAAAATAACCTGAGAAATGGAGGCAGTGAACTTACTCTTCTTCCCGGTCGGCAAACAAAGCATCGACGAATTCCCGGGAATCAAAATCCCGCAAGTCATCCATTTGTTCACCAATACCGATGAAGCGTACCGGGATTTTCATCTCTCGACAAATATTGGCGACAATACCACCCTTGGCAGTACCATCGAGTTTGGACATGGTCAATCCGGTCACATCCACAGCTGCGTCAAACAGCTTAGCCTGGGAGATACCATTCTGGCCGGTGGTTGCATCAAGCACCAGCATGACCTCGTGGGGAGCTTTAGGCAACTTTTTGCCGATAACCCGCTTGATTTTCTTGAGCTCTTCCATGAGGTTTACACTGGTGTGGAGACGACCGGCAGTATCGATGATGATAACATCAAATTTATGGGCTATCCCGTATTCCATCCCATCAAAAACAACAGAAGAAGGGTCTGCACCAGGCTGTTGGGCCACGACCTCCACCCCGACTCGCTCACCCCAAATTTTTAACTGGTCAATGGCTGCGGCCCGGAAGGTATCACCAGCCACAAGCAGTACCGATTGCCCTGCGTTAACAAATTTATTTGCAACCTTGCCGATGGTGGTTGTTTTACCAACCCCGTTCACCCCGATAACCATAATCACAAAAGGCCCCTTATCCGGCATGACCAATTCTGCAGGTTGATCAGAAGACTCTATATAGCTATAGATGCGATCACGTAGCACCTTTTTCAATGATTTGGGATCACTGAGCTGGTCGCGCTTGGCGGTTTTCCTGGCGTGCTCAAGTAAATCCATGGTCGTCTCAACACCCAGATCTGCGGTGATCAGGATCTCCTCCAGATCATCGAACAGTTCCTGGTCAATCTCTTTACGCCCCAGAAAAAGAGTGTCCATTCGATAAACAAATGAATCCCTGGTCTTTCCCAAGCGTTGGTGCAACCGTTTAAAAAGCGAAGGAGAGGATGTTTTTTTCTGCACAGGAGCAACGGCTTCGGCCTCTTGCTCTTCTTGCTCTTGAAGGACGTCCTCCTCTGCAAGCTCTTCTTCTTCATCAATAAGAAGCTTTTCCTCTGCAGCCGTTCCTTCTGCTGGTGCAGAAGTACTTTGGTCGACATCTTGCGGGGCCTCTTCCACATCAATGGCGTGGACAACGTCAGCAACGTCGTCTGCAGCCTTAACCACATCGACTTCTTGTTCAACCGCGGTTTCAATTTCACCGGCAATATCTGCTTCTGTTCGGCCAAGGTCAAGAGGTTCTTTGTCTACCTCCACCGCCTCTTGTTCACTCTCGTCAACAAGGGCTTCTTCCGGCTCAATGGCCTCTGTCTGTTCCAACTTCTCTGCAGTCGGTACTTCAGTAGGCTTTTCACTTACCTGCTCATCGACTTCAACCTCACCGGCAGGCAATATTTCTTCCACCTTGTCCGGTTGAGCATCAACCGGCTGTGGTTCCTCCTCCGGCACAGGTTCTGCAGCACCCTCATCGTCTGCATGTATTTGTTCTGCAGGCGTTTTTTGTGCTTCCTCTTCCGCAGGCAAAACCGCAGCCTGCACTTCATCGGGTTGAACATCCTCTATCGGAATCTCTTTCTCAACAGCAGGGAACTCATCCCGCTCCACCTGTGGCGTTTCCGCCACAGGTGAAGATTCAGGAGCGAGGCTTTCTTCAACTTCAACTTCCTGAGCGACTTCTACTCCTTCCGGTTCAGCCTTCTTTTTACGGCCAAACTTTTTCTTAAACCAGCCAAGCATCAGCTATCCGCCTTTTTTTGTAATGCTATTGCAAGAACTTCACTAATAGTATGGGGATAATGAAAAATTACCCCTTCTCGAATATCTTCCGGAATTTCCAGTACATCTTTTTCATTCAAGACCGGCAGGATAAGTTCTTTAATGCCTGCCCGTAGTGCTGCCAACACCTTTTCACCAATACCACCCACCGGCAACACATCTCCACGGAGGGTGATTTCACCGGTCATGGCCACATCTTGACGCACTGGATTGCCGGTAATAACCGAAACCAAAGAAGAAACCATGGAAACACCTGCTGAGGGCCCATCTTTCGGAATCGCTCCCTCCGGCACATGAACATGCAGGTCAATCTTAGCAAAACGGTCTTCAGCAATATCCAGTTCTTCAGCATGAGATCGTATATAGGTCAAGGCGGCGGTCGCGGACTCCTTCATCACATCGCCAAGTTTTCCGGTCAGAGTCAACCCGCCTCTTCCTTTCATGATCGAAGTCTCGATAAAGAGAATCTGTCCGCCAACAGGCGTCCATGCAAGCCCGGTGGCAAGCCCCGGTCCCCAGGTACGAGCCTTCATCTCAGGAAAAAAGCGTAGCGGACCAAGATAAGTGTACAAACTGTCGGGAGTGACAACCGTTTTTTCTGTTTTTCCTTTTGCTATTTCCGCAGCAATGCCCCTGCAAATGGTTGCTATCTCCCTTTCCAGGTTACGAACGCCGGCTTCCCTGGTGTAGGAGGAAATCACATTTTCAACCGTCTCCTCGGGAATCTCAATATCATCCTTGGTCAAGGCGTGGGCCTCAAGCTGTTTGGGTACCAAGTGTCGGGTGGCAATGGCTACTTTTTCCTGCTGGGTGTAGCCGGAAAGCTCTACCACTTCCATCCGGTCACGCAGTGGCCCAGGGATGGTATCCAAAACATTTGCAGTGGCAATAAACATGACCTTAGACAGGTCAAACTCAATGTCTAGATAATGATCGGTAAATGTTGAATTCTGTTCGGGATCCAAAACTTCCAACAAGGCCGACGATGGATCGCCTCGAAAATCGTTACCAAGTTTATCAACCTCATCCAGCAAAAAAACCGGATTATTTGCCTCAGCCCTTTTTAAACTCTGGATAATTCGACCCGGCAAAGCACCGATATAGGTCCGGCGATGTCCGCGAATCTCGGCTTCATCACGCACGCCACCAAGAGCAATACGGACAAACTTTCTATTCATGGTGCGGGCGATGGACTGCCCAAGAGATGTTTTACCCACGCCCGGAGGGCCGCTCAAGCAAAGAATAGGGCCATGGATATCTTCTTTGAGTTTACGTACCGCCAGAAATTCTATAATGCGTTTTTTAATCTTTTTCAGCCCGTAATGATCTTTGTCCAGGTCTTTTTCGGCCTGTTCAAGGTCAAGTGTATCAGTGGTAGATTCCATCCACGGTAAATCAAGAATCCAATCAAGATAGTTTCTCGATACCGTATACTCCGGGGATGAAGGCGAAATACGATCAAGCCTGGCAATCTCTTTGTCAACCACCTTTTTCGCTTCTTCACTGAGTGCCTTTTCCGCAACCCGGTCACGCAGCTCCTGAATCTCGACTTTATCGTCCTCCCCTTCCCCCAATTCCTTACGAATGGCCTGCAGCTGCTGGCGGAGAAAAAACTCACGCTGCCGTCCATCCATGTCCTTTTTCATGCTTTTCTGCAGCTCATTGCTCATCTCCACCGTTTCTATCCGATCATTCAACTCACGGGTCACACGATGGAGCAAGTCGTGAAGATCAACCAATTCCAGAGTTTCCTGCTCTATCTCTATTTTCAGGTGCAACTGGGAGCTGACCAGATACGCCACATAAAATGGGTTTTCCAGGGTATTTACCGTTGCCAGCATTTCCTGTGGAAGTTCAGTGGCGTTAACCAGTTTCTGGAACTGATTTCGAATATTGAAAACAAGTGCCTCTATCTTCTTATCCTCAACGATATCCATGGGTACTTCAGATATTTTAGCACGAAGATACGGTTCTGTTTCCGTATACTCATCAATCTTAATTTTTTTGGTACCGCTGACCAACACCTGATAATATCCTTGCTGGGACTTGGTCAATTTATGGAGGTAGCCGACCACCCCGATATCATACAACTCTTCTTTACCTAATACCTCGCCCTCTTCGACCTTCTCTTTTCGACTGGTTACCATGCCCAGCATGCGGTCGCCGAGCAAGACATCGTCAATAAGCTGCTTGGAAGATTCACTGGCCACTTGCAAAGGGAAACCCATCCCTGGATAAAATACAAATCCCTGCAAAGGCAGTATAGGAAGTGACTCAGGTACTTCAAGAGAGGTTGGATCAACCTTTTTCTGCTCTGTATGCTGTTCTTCTGTCATATTATTCACCAGGTTGTATCTCTATATTGACTTTTCCTTTTTTGACCCGCTTGGGAAGCCTCACCACTAAAATACCATCTGCATAAGAAGAACTGGTATTTTCGACGTCCACCATAGAGGGAAGAACAACTGTCCGTTGAAAATTACCCAACTCTATTTCCAACTGATGAATACATGCAATGGATGCCTGTGCCGGAAGTTGTCTTTTTCCTTTTATCAACAGCCGTTGTTCATCAACAGTAACCTGTAGATTCTGTCGGTCAACACCTGCAATATCCACATAGACATATATCTCATCCTCAGCCTCATAAATATCAACCGGAGGTTCCCATCCACCTGTGTCCATGGGCACCATCCGCGCTATAGTCATATTCCTTAACATGCGGCCGGTCTGCTGCTGCATCTGCTCCAGTTCTTTAAAAAGCTTCTTACTGAACGGATCCATTGTATTCCTCCTCTCGTATACTTGATGCAAAGACCCTCTTTTGAGAGAATCAATTGCTCTCACACAAGAGCTAAAAGATTATAACCATTCCCTTGTGGGATTAACCCTGATTTCTCATCAGTTCAGGCTGCGCGATGCAAAATAAATAAGCACTATAACTATTCTAACAATTATAAATCAAGAAAAAGACAGAACATAATCGACGGAACCATGGATTATTTGTCGCTGTCAACGGTGAGATAGAAGCAACTTGTTTCTCGTTTACGCCTCTACTTATACTCATGCTGAGCAAACGGATTAAACGAGAAAAGCAGTCGTTCTCGTTTTTCCTCCTTTTTTCATTGCATTTCATTAAACAGGAATTAGATTACTTTCCGGTAATTTTCAAGTGATCATCAAGATGCTTGCTGTAAGCCTTTTTTCTCTTCAAAACAGAAAAAACATTTACCAATAACATTGGTTATTCAAAGTGATAGCCAATGTTTGATTACAGATAGCAACAGGAATGACTTGGGCGTGATCCCGTTTTAGGCCTTACATGTTTCAAGGGTGTTTTTTTACACATAAGACAAAATCGCCCTTCTCTATATTCAACCCGGTCAAAAAAGGTACCGGGCCATGTGGAGCAGTGACCTTCTGACGGCCTCATTTGATCACATTTTTTATTCTTTTTTACGGAGGCAATTATGAGCAGTTCATGCGACGGATCTTGTGGGTCGGAACAGGGAGGCAGCTGCAACTCTGCAGATGCTCACCTGGCGCAGCAGGATATCGCCATCAACAAATCCCTTGGAAAAATTAAAAACAAAATTCTGGTCATGAGCGGAAAAGGTGGGGTAGGAAAATCCACAGTTGCCGTCAACCTGGCACTCAGCCTGGCAAACAAAGGGCATAAAGTCGGCTTAATGGACGTCGACCTCCACGGCCCTGACATCTGCCGAATGCTGGATCTCAAAGGCTCACTCGAGGCACCTGAGAATCCCAACGATTTGGTTCCACCCCTTACCTATAATGACAACCTTAAGGTTGTCTCCCTCGAGTACATGATGAAGGATCGCGACGATGCTGTTATCTGGCGCGGCCCGTTAAAAATTCAGGCCATTCGTCAGTTTGTTTCCGACATGGATTGGGGAGAGTTGGATTATCTTGTGGTTGACGCTCCTCCAGGCACTGGTGACGAGCCCCTGTCGGTTGCGCAAACCATGCCTGGTGTACAGGCTGTCGTGGTAACAACACCGCAGGAAGTTGCGCTCGCTGATGTACGTAAATCCATTAACTTCTGCAAGACCGTTGAAATGCCGATTGTCGGCGTAGTTGAAAACATGTCCGGTTTCATCTGCCCACATTGCGAACAAACAATTGATATCTTCAGCAGCGGCGGCGGCGAGCAAACAGCCCGTGATTATGACCTTGCTTTTCTTGGCCGAGTCCCAATGGACCCACGAGTTGTTATTGCCGGCGACAAAGGCACGCCTTACCTGTCTTCCGAAGAGGATACCCCGGCAACCAAAGCCTTTGAAAAAATTGTAGGAGCCGTTGAAAAAAGACTGCCTCCTACCGGTTCCGTGACACTTAATACGGTTGACGCCGGCAGTGGTTGTGCCTGCGGCGGTGGTGGCTGCAGTTAATCTTCTTTTTCCCCGCAGCCTGCTTGCTCCAGGCTGCGGGACTTACGGGTATCTTGAATTATTAGTAATTTCGTTCGAGGTCAAGGCATGCGATAAATTTTACCACAGGCATATAATTAATATTCCGAGGATAAAATTTTAAGCATAACGCTGAGATCGGGCGAAATAACAATTATTCAAGATAGCCTTACTTTTTAGGGAGCCTTAATTTATGCTTGTTCAACAACTTACAGTTGGCATGATGGGTGTTTGCGCTTATGTCGTTTCCTGTGAAAATACAAAAATAGCAGCCGTAATTGACCCTGGTGGAGATGAGGACACTATCCTCTCTTACTGTCGGCAAAACGACCTGCAGGTAAAATACATCATAAATACCCACGGTCACCCTGACCATGTATGTGGTAACGGGCCTATCAAGGAAGCCACCGGTGCCCAAATTCTTATGCACGCTGCAGATGTTGAATACTTTGCCGAACCAGACCTGAAACGGTATTTTTCTTCGCTTGGACTGCCGGAATCACCTCCGGTGGATGTGCTTATCGCCGATGGCGATAAAATAGCCATCGGCGAGGAAGAGTTTGAAGTTATACATACTCCTGGTCACTCTCCCGGCGGTGTTTGTCTCTATTGCGCACCCCATCTCTTTACCGGCGACACCCTTTTTGTCGGCGGGGTCGGGCGTACAGACTTTCCGCGCTGTTCCATGGCCGAGCTCAGTAAATCCATCAAGACCAGACTGCTGACCCTACCGCCCGAAACCATTGTCTGGCCCGGACACGGGTATGGCGGTTCCAAGTCAACCATTGAAAAAGAAGCACGTTCCAACCCGTACTTTTAGTTGCAACGGAGGGTATGTTCAACCTGACACACTTCTGTTATATTACCCTGCAGTTGTAGAAAACGTCCCTTGTATGGGACGTTTTTTTATTATACAAATGTAACTATTGGCCAGCATTGCAAATGCTCACGAACTTCCCGCCAAACATACCGATGTAGAGCTAACAGGTCGGTTTGTGAACAGTTACAATTCGAGGAAGGTTGACGATCTTTTAGACCTGCGCGAAACAGTTTCGATAAAACATACCAACAACCTCACACCTCTATTCAACAATTATGCGTGAAATCGTACTTGGAACAGCCGGACATGTCGACCATGGAAAAACAAGCTTTATCAAGGCGCTCACCGGAACAGATACAGATCGACTCAAAGAAGAAAAACAACGCGGCATAACCATAGAACTGGGGTTTGCCCACCTTGATTTACCCTGCGGTCATCGACTGGGTATTGTTGATGTTCCCGGCCACGAAAAATTTATCCGCAACATGGTAGCCGGTGCAGCCGGCATGGACATGGTAGCCTTTATCATTGCTGCTGATGAAGGGATCATGCCCCAAACCAAAGAACATTTCGATATCTGCAGACTTCTTGGAGTGCGCAACGGTATCATCATTCTCACCAAAAAAGATATGGTTGAGCCGGACTGGCTGGAAATGGTTGAGGAAGAAGTACGCGATTTTTTCGTCGACAGCTTTCTCGAGGATGCACCGATCATACCGGTTTCCTCTCTTACCGGAGAGGGCATAAACGATGTCGTTGCATTACTGGATAAAAACGTTCGTGCCCTGGACTTCCAAGAAGAATTCGGACCATTCAGGATGGCAGTTGATCGCGTTTTCAGTATGAAAGGCTTTGGCACGGTCATCACCGGCACCTCTCTTTCCGGAAGAGTGAGTCTCGGGGAAGAGATCATGTTTTATCCAGGCGGGCTCAATGCGAAAATACGCGGCATCCAGGTCCATGGGCAGGAAGTCCAACTGGTTGAGGCCGGCCATCGTACCGCGATTAATCTCCAGGGGATAGAGAAGGAACAAATAAATCGTGGAGATGTCGCAGCTACACCAGGCTCCCTTGCAGATTCGACCCTGCTCGACGTAAAACTCCACTATTTAGCCTCCCTTAAAAAAGAATTAAAAAACCGTGCCCAGGTTCGGGTACATGTGGGAACAAGGGAAATCATAGGCAGGGTTTTGCTGCTCGACGAAGATCGCCTCTCTCCAGGTTCCGATGCGAATGTGCAACTCATCCTGCAAGAGCCGGTTGCCGTCTGGCCCGGCGATACCTTTGTGATAAGGAGTTATTCTCCCATAACCACCATCGGCGGTGGATCTATCCTCAATTCCGCCCCACGTAAACGCAAGCGAAGTGGAGAAAAGCACAGAGAGTATAACCAGCGCGCCTTTGCGATTATGAGTGGCACTGATGATGTGGAGAGAATGCTGCTTTTTCTTGATGAAAGTGGTCGTGCAGGGATTACCGCTGATGCCTTGGCTGTTCGGCTGGGGATTTTCGGCAAAAAATTTAAAAAATTGCTCCAGCAGCCAACAAGCAGTGGTCAGATCATGGTAGTTGAGTCAGAAACCCAGCGCTTGGTCTCCGCCCCTGTCTTTACGCAGCTCAAGCAGCAGATAATTGATTTCCTCAAACACTACCATCAGGAAAACCCGCTCAAATCAGGACTTGACAAGGAAGAACTTCGTTCCCAGCTTCAGCCGCCTGTTGACGCCAAATTCCTCCAATATACGCTGACCAGCATGACTCGCAAAGGAGACATTGAACAGACCGGGGCTGAAATCAGACTGGCCGGGCACACCGTAACCCTGCAGGTCGACGAACAGGAAATGCAGCAAAAAATTGGGTCACTCTATCAAAAATCGGGTCTGACCCCGCCCATCCTCAAAGATGTGCTGGCAACATTTGACGAGTTCCCCCCTCAACAGATCATGCAGGTTTTTGCCCTGCTGCTTGAGCAAAAAAAACTTATCAAAGTAAACGAGGCATTGTTTTTCAGTGCTGACGAGGTGGACAAGCTTGGCCGAGAAGTTGCTGATTTTATACGAAAAGAAGGCGAGATAGATGCACCCCGCTTTAAACAGCTCACCGGCTTAACAAGAAAATTTTCCATCCCCCTGCTTGAATACTTTGACAAAATCAAGCTCACCATCCGGGTAGGCGACAAAAGGGTTCTCCGTAAATCATAGAGACAAGAGGATCTGTTGCCCTCTCCTCCTTGCAGTTTAAAAAGCTCCAAGCCATTAGCCCGAATTTCTCATGAGCATTTTGTTAACTTTGTATCTAATTTATTTTTATAGCATCAAGCTGAAATCACATATCTTTTCGAAAAATGACAAAATGCTCATGAGAAATTCGGATTAGAGCCGAGTAGCCAATCGACAGGCCTACAATAGAATAAAAAAGATATTTATCTCTCTCGTAACTACTCTTACGATTTGTAACGCTATAATTTTCCTTACTTATGAATTGTAACTGCTCTCAGGTGCGCTATATTTGGACAAGCACGGTTTGCCGCAGGTAAACGAACATCGTGAGACTCCGATAGCCTATCTATGCGGGAAACCGTGATCGTCCAAAGAGGTAAGCGACCAACGGGAGACTCCGTGGGGTGCCTGAGAGCAGTTACCCTCTCTTTTTTTGCTGATCAAGCCTAGCTTCCACATACAGGGCCAGTGCCATCACCGCCCGATCGATACTGCGAAACACAGGATACCCTAAGGCCTCCAGGTCTTCGACAAAGGGGTTAAAAACGCTGCCTCCGTCAACAACCAGCACCAACGGTTTCTGTAAACCATGTTTAAGGGTACTGATATGATGGTAAATTCCCTCCCGGTAAGCATCACTGCCGTCAGCCAGGCTATGCATGGCTGGGGTGATGGGAATAAGACCTGCTATAACCCCGTCCACGGCATCATCTTCAGCCAAAATCCGAACAACTTCGGCAAAAACACTGTCATCAGCACCGGGATTAATGTCCAGGGGATTGTGCACGGTCACCAGCTTGTCCAGCCGGTTGGCCTTCATCAACTCGCTGAGCGTGGTAACCGTTTCTTCTGAAAATTCGGCCAGCTCCATCGAATAATCGTCCGTATGGATGTAGTCAGCCAGTCCCACCGCTTCAAAGCCTGCACTGGAAAAACCGGCAATGCGTTTGCCCGGCACCCTGACACCGTTGAGCTGTGCCGCCAGGTTCAACAGATCAGCAAATTGATCAAGGGTCTGTGCGACAACAGCGCCTGCCTGGCGAAGACAGGCCTCACAAACTACATAATCGCCGGCAAGAGAGGCTGTGTGGCCTGAGGTTGCCAGTTGCCCCTCCGGAGTTCTGCCGGCCTTATAAAAGACAACATCCTTGCCTGCTTTAACGGCTTCACGGACTGCTGTTGAAAAAACATCCCCATCCAGATCATTAAAACCTTCAGCATATACACCGATCACATCAATATTGTCAGCGGTGCTGAAATACTCCATAAAATCACCCAGAGTCAGGTCTGTCTGGTTGCCGATGGAAACAAGATACTCTGGATTTAAATCGGGAAAACGGCTCATTCTGGTTCCCATAAACGCACCGCTCTGACTTATAAAAGCTATTCGCTGCCTGCCGCTCTGTTTTTGCTTGGCCAACTTATCTTCAGGTAAGAACCAGGTATCATAACGCCCCGGATGGGAGATGACGCCCATGGAATTGGCTCCGAGAATAATGGGCCCCCCAGACGGATTCTTTCTTGAGGCATGAATTGCCTGGCGGAGTTTTTCAGCACGCTCTCTGCTCTCTTCCGTCTCGCCTATCCCACCTGGAATCAGCAACACGCTCTTGGCACAGTCGGTTTCGATAACCGTATCGATGAGCCCCGGAACATGTTCGGAACCAACGGCGACCACCAGTAAATCAAGAGGCGTCTCCAGTGCTGCAAGATCAGGTATACATCGTATAGTATCAATGCTCTGCTCATCAGGTTGGATAATAAGCAGTTGCTGCGGATCAAAACCGGCCTGGAGGATGTTACGCAGGATCACCCTCCCGAAATTCACCCGTTTGCAAGAAACACCAATAATACCGATTGATTTCGGGTGGAGAAGATTATTTATTTTTGCCACGGGCCGCTCCGGAGCTACCTGTTCGGGCAAACTGAAATGGAGCAAACCATCCAAGGGAACCATACGGAAATCTGTAAAGGCAAAGGGGTTGACTTCAAATTCACCAATGTGAAACAACGCTTCCTTATTGGCTGACGAAAAATGATTGCCCACCTCTATCATGGCGGAAAAACACTCTACAAGCTGCTCATCAGTTACAATACGTTTCTGTCCCCGGGTCAGCCCGATAAGTTTTTGGTAGGAGACCGTCTGCCTAAAGAGCTTAAAAAATTCCACACCGCTTATAGATTGGGTGGCAGCTGTTACGATGGCCTTGTTCTTGCGGAAAAAAGTAGCGTACAGTTCCGTGTCGGTTCCCCCCAGGCCGGCACTGAGCATCATCCCGAATTCCCTGGTTTGACGCAGGCCAACGATTAACTCATTACCAAAGGCCTCGGAATCCGGCGGCATGAACTCGATGAGCAGCACCCCTTGGATATCGCCGGCAATAGCCTCGAAAAGTGGATCTCCGTGCAACCCTTGATAGGATTCAGGAACCGGTAATTCTTTGCTCTCCATGAGCCTTTTATATTTTTCCGGTACCTCATACAGCATTCGACGCCAGGTTGAACGGATAGTGTCAGGATCATTGGCGACAATACAGACCCCGCCCACCTCTGTTTTATGGACGATGGTTGGAGAGACTATTTTCATGACCACCGAAGGGCCCGGGAACTGCTGTAGTTGTTCATCTCCGGGTTTCCCGCCTGCCGGCAACAACGTACAGCGGGGGACGGTTTCCGAACCTAGAGCGGATAAAAAGGCATAGGCTTCGTGCTCAAAAAGCGAATTCCTTCCTGCTTGTGCGGCTCGTGACAGAATCTGTTCAAGCTGTTTACAATCCACACTGGTCTGAATATGAAGAAGACGGTCATGAATATTCATAGAAGCAATTTATTTAATAAAGAAGTAATAGAGCTATAGAGGCTACCCACCTCGGCTCCCTCGATCTACCCTTTCATTTTTTTAACGAATCAGCAAAGCTTTGCATATGATATGCATAAATCACTTGAAAAACTATCGTGTGCTTATGCTTTCCATGTCGATCATGCGCAGACCGAATGCTGCAAACAACTCTCTTTTTTTCAATTCCAGGCATCAATTCCCTTGGCAGCACAAATGGAATCAGCCGCCAGGCGGCCCTGCATGTACAGGGACAAGGCTTTTACAGCTCTGTCGCACACAGAAAAAACAGGGATATTGAGGTCAATAAGTGCCTGTCGCAGCGGCTGGTACAATGTTCCCCCGTCAACAACAGTAACTATAGGCTTATCTGCCGTTTCGCAAAGTTCTACCATTCGATTTTTAATGCTGCCTCCGGCGTTCATGTCGTATTTGGTATTCTCTGGATCTTGAAGGGTTCTCATTGCAGGGGAAAGTGGATCTAAACTGATCACCAATGCATCAACATCGGGGTCTTCAAGCAGAATCTCGGCTACTCCGGCATGGACTTCGTCATCGGCAGTTGGATTAATGTCTAGAGGATTAACAACACTCACCAGGGACTCTAATTGTTTGCTTTCCAGCAGGGATTGTATTTTTTTAACGGACTGGTCACTAAAATCGGCAAGCTGCATATGGAAATCATCGGAGGTCAGGGAATCAGCCATGCCTACGGCCTCAAATCCTGCACCACTGACAGCGGCAAGGCGATTTCCATGAATGCTGCATCCATGCAGTCGCTCCGCCAAAAAGAAAAGATCCTGAAACTCAGAAAAAGTCCTCGCCACAATGGCCCCGGCCTGGCGAACACAACTTTCACACACCATGTAATCACCGGCAAGCGATGCAGTGTGGCCGCTGGTCGCGGCCTTACCCTCCGGAGTACGCCCCGCCTTATAAAAAATCACCACTTTACCGGCAAAAACCGCACTCCGCACAGCCTCGCAAAAGGCTAGTCCGTCCATGTCATTAAACCCCTCGGCATACACTGCAATAACATCAACCGCTGAAGAGTCCTTAAAATAATGCAACATGTCTCCCAGGGTAAGGTCAGTTTGATTTCCCATGGAAATCATATAGGCAGGATGCAGTTCCGGGCACTGGTGGCTGCGATGCAGCATAAAGGCACCGCTCTGGCTGATGAGTGCTGCCCGCTGCACTTTGGTTGCTGTATGCAGCGGCAGTTTTTCCCTGGGAATAAACCAGGTGTCATAGCCCCCAGGCCGGGAAATGACCCCCATGCAGTTGGCACCTAGAAAAACAGGACCGCCATCAGGTGCCGTATGTGCTTGGTTAATCTGCTTTATCACCCCTTCTGCTCGTTGGCGGCTGGCAGCGGTCTCCCCCAGGCCACCGGCAATGAGCATGACACTGTGGGCACAGCCAAGGGTAATGACTCTCTCAATGAGTTCAGGTAACTGTTCTGCACCAACAGCGACAATGAGTAAATCAACCGGTTCCTGCAGCTTGTCCAAATCAGTGAGACTGTCCACCCCTTCGATCTGCTGTTCACCGGGACGAATAACACGCAGATTTTCCTTTGGATACCCTTCCCCGATGATGTTTTCCAAAATAATGCGACCAAAATTTTTCCTGGTCGCACTAACACCGACAATGGCGATTGACCTGGGATGGAGCAGGCGATCAATTTTCTCCACCGGTCTTGCCTCTACCGCTGATTGCTGAGGTGCAAAGCGACACATGCCGTCAAGCGGTACCATCAGGTAATCGGTAAAGGCAAAGGGGTTTATCTCCAATTCTTCTATAATAAAAGGGGATTGAGGATTGTCTGGAGAATAATGGTTGGCAATTTCAATAAATGAAGCAAAACATTCTATCAACTGCTCGTCGGCCACCACTCGGCGCTGGCCCCGGGTCAGGCCTGCCAGTTTTTTATAGGCAATGGTAGTCCGAAATATTTCAAAAAAACCATGTCCATCGGTCAACGATGTGGACGAGGCAACAATGGCCTGCCCTTTTCTGAAACGCTCGGCATACAACTCGGTATCGGTGCCACCCAGCCCAGCGCTGATCACCATCCCGAACTCACGGGTATGGCGTAGGCCGACAATCAATTCATTGCCGAACGTATTTGAGTCGGGAGGCATAAACTGTACCTGCAAAACACCGGCGAGATCTTTTCGGATGGCAGCCTCTAAAGCTTCCCCCCGCAGATTTCGGTAGGCTGCAGGGGCTGCTTCACGGTGCCGTTCGAGCCAGAGACTATACTGCTCCGGCACTTCGTACAGCATCCTCCGCATACCTGAGCGAATTCGGTCGGCATGGTTGGCAACAATTCTTACCCCGCCCACCTCTGTCTTGTGGATGATTGTAGGAGAGACGATTTTTAACACCACCCTGTCACCAGGGAGGGCAGTCAATGATTGCTCCGAGAGTTTTGAACCACGTGGTATAAACATGGATTTGGGGGGTGTTTCAGCTCCGGACAAAGCAAGCAGAGAATACACTTCATATTCATAAAGAAAATCCCTGCCGTCGTTCACGGCAGTTTTCATTATTTGTGTGATCCCGCTGAAATCAATCGACAAGCTCATGTATGTCTCCACCTCTCATTTGTATTGAGCATCTCACTGAAAAAAAGACAACTATTCTACCAATTACAAATTCCCTCAACCTATCCTTGACCTTAGACTTTTGAGCAGTGCTCCGTGGCATGTCGCTCAAGAGTTATGGACAAAGGGCAATAGACTCGGCAGCTATTTGAATATGGCTTTTTTCCGACTGGGCAATATCAAGAAAAACCTCTGCCAATGGCTTGTCCCTGAAATTGTGGGCAAGGTTACGATACATATCATAGGCCATGCATTCAATCTGTAAGGCCATTTCCATGGCCGTCAAACAGGGACGTTCCATATTCGCTTCGAAAAAGTCCAACAACGCCTCTATATCTTGATTTCCCTCAACAATATCACCAGTAAGCTGACCATAAATCTCGTCAAAAGGCGCTACATCCTTTTCCAGTGCAGCCCAGTGACGATGCAGTGTTCGCGCATGCCCTTCTTCCGCCCGTGCCAAGGTTGCCAGCGGTTTCTTCAGTTTTTCTTCTTTTACCTGACCAAGCAATGCAGTGTAGAAACGCTCTGCCCCACGTTCCAACTCCAACGCCTGGTGAAAAACCCGGCCTACGCTTTCGGCTTGGGTAAAGGTTTTCAAATCAGGAATACCGGAGAGCAGCATACCATTCCAGGCCATTATCCCGCCCACCATATTATACAGCTCGTTTTTTTGATCACTACCACTACGGCTGGATGCAATCAGCGTTGCCGCTGCCTGGGAACGCTTCCCTGAGCGGCAATAAAAAATAAGCGGCCTGTCCGCCGGCAATTCGGCTTCCCGTTCTGCCAGCTCTGCTAGTGGTATCAGAGTTGCTCCTGGAATATGTTCGTTTTGATACTCATTTTCCTGACGGACATCGACTAAAACATATTTTTTTTCATGCTGTGAGCCGGTCATTTTTTTCACCTGCTCAACAGAGATATTCTGATATTCCGCTTCCATAATTGCACCAATTCTTCAGGATTATTAAGTACACGACTGGTGGTCATAAACAGTGGCCTGCATTCGACAATCAACGCGCGCCATTCGACACTTTTGTCGAAATAGCAGCCAGTACGCGAGAGCAAGCGTTGTTCTTCTTTTCTATCTCTCCTAAAATATTGTACAATAACAAAAAAAACAAATTGGTGCGAATCATGCTTAAGACAATCAACTATATACTTTCAACCTACCAAGGAGAAGCACTCATGAGTATACGTAGAATCACAGCCCTGACAATGCTGTTGTCCTTTATTCTGTTAACGCTCACCAGTATCATTTTGTATATTGTCCCGGAAGGAAGGGTCGCGTACTGGTCTGACTGGAAAATGATGGGACTCAGCAAAACGCAATGGGGTGACATACACATTAATCTCGGGTTCCTCTTTCTGGCCGCAGGGCTGCTGCATCTGTACTACAACTGGAAACCGATGACAGCATATATGAAAAATAAAGCAAGGGAACTGAAAATTTTTACCCCCAACTTTAATGTCGCTCTAATCATCACGCTGGTTTTCACCATTGGTACTCTGTTTCATATTCCCCCGTTCAGTTCAATCCTTGACTTTGGCGGTTCGTTTAAGGATGCCGCCGCTGATAAATACGGCGAACCGCCTTATGGCCACGCAGAACTCTCCTCACTCAAGATGTTCGCCAAGCGCACCGGCCTTGATCTTGAAGAAATGAAAAAGCAACTGACAGCAGCAAACGTGACGTTTACGGGTGATGAGCAAACCCTGCTTGAGATTGCCAAGACCAACAACACCACGCCCAAAGTCATTTATGAACATATGCAAGAGCCTCAGCCTCAATTACAGGCAGGCGAAACACCCGCATTCCCAGACGAACCCTTCCCGGGACTGGGCCGAAAAGTACTCAAAGATCTATGTGACACATATGATCTTGACCTTGCGGCAGTGATGAGCGCCTTTACTGCCAAAGGCATGGCTGTAGATCCTGACAAATCGCTCAAGCAAATCGCAACCGACAACGATTCCGATCCACATGCACTGTTTGAAATCATCCATGAAGTCGCTACTGCTCAATAGTTTTTTCTTGGTGCTTCTAATGGCAGCATTCTTTCACTCCCATGATCCGGTCCTTGCAGAGACCTTCAGGGGAGTGGTAATCGACGTGGACGAAGAACAGGGGCAAGTGACGGTGACTCCCCAGCAAAACACGAGCGCCCACCCTTCCCCTGTTGTTGTCAAACTACCAAAAGAGGATGCCTCCCATGGTCAATGTAACAGGGTGCCGCTACAATATCTGTGTAAAGGAAAACAGATCTTTATTTCAGGTACTTTTTCCACACAACAACCTGATCTCTTTGTAGCAACCAGAATCTTTCAAGGGAACAAAGCCCACTTCAAAGATGGAACAGGGGTTCGCCTTCGCCTTGGCCGGTGTCGTCATTTGGAAAACAACGATGGCTGTCAGCCTTCTTTTTAGAAGTTAACTCGATGAATTTGCCGATTGCAAACAGACAAAAACAACCAAAATATCCTTCGTGGGTTGTTAATGTCATTGGCTTTACAATTCTGATTGCAATAGTGCTGGCCTTGTTTATATGGCAGCAAAAAAACATCAGAAATACGCTCCAAAAAAATGCAGGAAACAGGGCCGGGATGGTGGCCACCCTTATCGAAAAAAATATGGCGAACAACGCCTTGACGCAAGCCACCATTGATGAGATTGTTAGTTCCTTTTTGCTCGATAAGGCCAGGTTCATAGACTACTTAAACAATGTTGCCCCACTTTCGACAGAAGAACTGACGGAATTGGCCCAAGAAACAGGTCTGCTGCACATTACCGTGTCTGCTCATGCCGGCCAGGTATCTTCTTCTCCGAAAACCGATGCACTTACCGTTAAATGTCAACCACCGTTTAACGAAGTCCAGTACGCACACAAGCAACAGGTTGGCTATCTCAACTATTCAGCGACCCAATCAGCCACAGAATGCATAAGTATTATTCTTGATGCCGAGAGTATCTTCGCCCTTCGCGAAGAAACAAGCCTCGCCAAGATGTTGCAGGTCTTCTCCAGCCTACCCGGGATCCACGAGGTAACACTTAACAGCGATGGTGCTGCAGAAAGTAAACAAGCGGCCATCACTCTGCGTAAGGTCAACCAGCTGATGGTTGCCGAAGCGCAATTGAATACCCGGTGGGGCCACCTTTCGGTTATGCTTGATGCAACCAATTTTGAAAAAAGACAGCAACAACTGCGCAAACAGTTTCTTCTGTTCACCACCCTGCTCTTCGCACTTGGCACCCTTTTCTCGTGGCTCCTCTATCAGTATCAGCAAGCAGACATTCGCCGGACCCGCTCCTATGAACAAACGATTGCAAAAGAACAGGAGGAGGCGGCACTAGGCAGAGCAACAGCAACCATTGCCCACGAGGTACGTAATCCACTTAATGCCATTGGCATGGGGCTACAACGGCTGCAACTGGAATCGGACAACCTGAATGACGAAGAGCAGCAACTGCTTCAGGCCATGGGCCAGGCGGTGCACAGAGCCGGCACTATCATCGCTGAGCTACAGCGTTTTACCAGACCATTGGTTCCAGATAAAACAAATATTGAACCTGCACAGCTTATAGACCAACTCCTGACACTCTACCACCAGCAGTTACAATCGCAACGCATCAGCCTTTCCACAGATTATACGTATACTGGCACTATTGGAGCCGACAACAACCTGCTCAACGAGTGCATGGAAAATTTGTTGAAAAACAGCATTCAAGCTCAACCCGCAGGCGGCTCCATAAAGATACGTTTATTTCAGGAAAAGGCTATGGTAGGTATTGCCATTACCAACAAGGGATTTACTTTGCCCCAAGACCAGTGGAGGCGACTAGGCACACCATATTTCACCACCAAGGCCAACGGCAATGGACTGGGCCTTGCCCTGGTAAAGAAAATTGTCGAGGCCCATGGAGGAAAGCTTTCCCTGCTGCCCGATGTTGCTCAACAGCAACTAACAGTGCAGATTTTACTTCCTTTGGGCCTGCCGTAAACGATCGAAACGATTGACATCCTATAATCACAAACACCACTACGACAACTTATGCATATCCTTATCGTTGATGACGAAGAGCTACAGCGTTCCTTGTTAAAAGGATTTTTGCAAAAACAGGGCTTCCAGGTTTTGAGCGCAGCTAACGGTGCAGAAGCTCTACAAATATTTCGTCACACTCCGGTGGAACTGGTATTGCTGGACCATCGCATGCCGGACATGAATGGCGATGAGCTCCTGGCGCGCATGAAAGCACAGAATCCACTGGTTCGGGCAATAATGATCACAGCCTTTGCGACCGTTGATACCGCAGTCAAAGTGATGCAGCTTGGCGCTGACGATTTTCTGGAAAAGCCGGTTGATCTTACCCAGCTGCTACAGAAAATACAGGAAATCCAGGAACAACTTTTCATCAGCAACGATGTCGCTATTATTGCCGATGAAATCCATACTGCTCAGCTTCCTGTTCGCATGAT
Organism: Desulfogranum marinum; assembly: GCF_963675105.2. Classification (NCBI taxonomy): domain Bacteria; kingdom Pseudomonadati; phylum Thermodesulfobacteriota; class Desulfobulbia; order Desulfobulbales; family Desulfobulbaceae; genus Desulfogranum; species Desulfogranum marinum. The sequence continues at coordinate 2,600,557 of NZ_CAXXRO010000004.1, read as the reverse complement.
TGCAGAAAGCAGGGCCATGAAAAATGTCCTGTCCATGGTTCTTCGCGCTGCCCCAACCCCGTGGACAATCCTGCTCCACGGCGAAACGGGAACAGGCAAAGAATTGATAGCACGCCTGCTCCACCTCCTCAGCTCGCATAAAAACGGACCATTTATAGAACTCAACTGTGCAGCCATTCCGGAAAACCTATTTGAATCAGAGTTGTTCGGCCATGAAAAAGGGGCTTTTACCGGCGCAGAGGCACGGAGAAAAGGGGTATTTGAACAGGCCCATACCGGCACCCTGTTTTTAGATGAGGTAGGCGAACTCCCGCTTCCAATGCAGGCCAAATTGCTCAGGGCCTTGCAGGATAAAACAATCATGCGGGTCGGCAGTGAAACTCCGCTAGCGGTTGATGTACGCATTGTTGCCGCAACCAACCGCAACCTGAAGGATATGGTTGCCCGCGGAAATTTTCGCGAAGATCTCTACTTTCGTCTCAATGTTATTGAAATTGAAATTCCTCCACTGCGAGAGCGAAAAAAGGATATCCATGCGCTGGTGCCGTTTTTTCTTAATACATTTAACAGTACCATTACATTCGACGACCAGGCACTCAGCCAACTGACCAAGTATGATTATCCTGGAAACATAAGAGAGCTTGAACATATCATTCAAAGAACCATTACCCTTGCCCGTGGGCAGGTAATCTCACTGCGGGACCTGCCGGAGGTAGTCAGACATAACGCAGGACATGATCGCAGTGGAAAGCTCAATCAGCGGCTGGCTCAAGTAGAGCGTCAGATGATACTTGATGCTCTGGATGACCACGATTGGGTGCAAACAAAGGCCGCCCAAAGCCTGGGCATTAGTGAACGGGTCTTACGCTACAAGATGGAAAAAAGTGGTATTGCCAAGAACACAGGCAAAGGGTAATTATTTCCGGCTGTGTTCATTTTTCAGACTCCCACGCCAGGCTGCTCTCCCCCGAGGGTAGGAAAACTGAATATGATCGCGAAAGACCGCGACCCTCAGTCCCTTACTCAAATGCAGTTCACTGCCTGAACGCCCTTGACTGACCGCCTTTGTTATGGCCAGGATATGCTCATAACGTGCCGGAGTGCCTATGCTCCACAGAATACGTTCAAACAGCCGACGCTGTAGAGCGGGATGGTACCGGCTCACCATGTGACGATTGACGCTCAACACCATGGCTTCGGGACTGCTGGGAGTAGCCATTGGCACATCTACCTGGTCCCACATTTGCTGGACCTGTCCTTCCAGAAAATCTTCATCTTCACCAAGATTAGCGGCAGTCTTTAAAAGCGCCTTGCGAATACCAGGATCATACTTTTGCTCAAGTAGCGGCAACAGTTCGTGACGAATGCGATTACGCAAAAACGAGTGGTCATCATTACTGGAATCATGACAAAATGGAATCCGCTGCTCCGCAAGATAATTCAAGAGCGTCTGTTTGCTCAGTTGAAGCAGGGGGCGAAGAATACCATTCTCCAATTGCTGCATAGCCGAAAGCGCCTTGCGACTACTGCCGCGAAGCAGGCGAAGTAACACCTCTTCCACCTGGTCATCAGCGTTGTGGCCAACGGCAATATAGTCAGCTTGATAATGTTCTTTCATCCGATGCAGGGCGGCATAGCGCAAGTCCCTGGCAGCATGTTCCAGCGACTTCTTGTAATACTTGGCCTCGCTTTCAGCAGCAACTTCGACGATCTCTGCGTCCAGTCCCAGTTTGCCGGCTGTCTGCTGCACCAGCTGACGCTCTCCAGGAATTTCTGCCGGTCTCAGACCATGATCCACATACACAGCAATCAGCCTGAGATGACATTTAAGGGCAAGCGCATGGAGAATATGGACCAAAGCTATGGAATCCGGTCCAGCCGAGCAGCCAATGATAATGGTATTGCCTTGCTCACCCTGCAGTGCGGAGCTCATCCATTTATAGACGGTACGTTCAACAGGATGCATGGAAAGAAGGCAAAAGAAAGGAGAAAAGCAAAGACAAGATGATCTCACTAAAGAAAGTGAGCGTCCTGGTTACAAATCCCCCAATGAAGCGAGGGATTTGAAAATTTTCAGGAATTGTTTTCCCTGTTCTTCTTGTGAGGCAAGAAGAAAAAAGAGACTGCCCAAAAAACAGCGATCAACAGAACTCCCCCTGCAACCAATCCATCAAGGGTACGCTCAAGGGGTGAAGCAACTCCAGCTGAAACGCGGAGATTAATGATCAACCACACCAGAACAACCAGGCCGGCAGCAGCCAGTCGAACAATATTTTTTATTCTATTTTTACTCTTTGTCATCATCACGTTCCAAGCCAATTGTTTCAAAATACAGCAATTACCCGGCAGAACGAAAATTTCTGCCGGGTAACATAGCGTATCGCTACTTTAGTCTGAACTTTTAAACTCTGCAACAAGAGCCTGAATTGATTCCTTGGCATCGCCAAAGTACATGCGTGCATTATCAGCAAAAAACAAGGCATTTTGAATGCCCGCAAAACCAGGGTTCATGGAACGTTTGAGCACGATAACAGTCTTGGCACGGTGGGTCTCAATGATAGGCATCCCGTAGATCGGGCTGTTTTCATCATCAAGTGCGGCGGGATTGACAACGTCATTGGCCCCAATGACCACGCAAACATCAATGGAATCCATGCGTGGATTAATATCATCCATCTCAACCAACTGGTCATAGGGTACATTGGCCTCGGCCAAAAGCACGTTCATGTGACCAGGCATTCGCCCTGCTACAGGATGGATGGCATAGAAAACTTCAGTATCATTTTCTTCGAGCAGATCTCCCAACTCACGCACCACATGCTGTGCTTGAGCAACGGCAAGTCCATAGCCGGGTACAAAGGCAACAGAATCCGCCGCTTCAAGAATATAATACACATCTTCAGCGGAGGCCGGCCTGATTTCACCCTGGGGACCGCCATCGCCGGCTGCAGCACCAGCGGTGGTCGTTCCAAATCCGGAAAAAAGCACATTAGCCAGCGAACGATTCATGGCCTTGCACATAATCTTGGTAAGAATGATACCGCTGGCACCAACTAATGCACCGGCAACAATAAGGATATTATTGGAAATAACAAAACCGGCCGCACAAGCAGCAAGACCGGAGTAACTGTTGAGCAGGGAAATGACCACCGGCATATCAGCGCCACCGATGGGAATGACTGAAGTTACACCAAAACCTAGAGCGATCAGTACGATCAGCACAAAAAACAGGTAACCGACCCATGATCCTGGCACAGCGCAGAAAATAGCTGCCGAGCCTATGGCACCGGCAAGGATAGCACCATTAATGAGATGCTGGCCTTTGAAGACAACTGCCTGCTGGGAAATTTTTCCACTGAGTTTACCAAAGGCAACCATTGACCCGGTAAAAGTGACGCCACCAATAAATGCCGACAGAAAAGCAATCGCACCAAGAAAAGGAGACATCTCCGGATTCTGGTGGTATTCGCCCCAAGCAAGGAGCACACTCGATATCCCGCCGAAACCGTTAAACAGGGCCACCATTTCCGGCATGGAAGTCATTTCTACCTTGTAAGCGGCAAACAGACCAATGGAGCCACCTATAGCTATTCCAAAGATGATCCATTTATAATCAAGCCCACTGGCAAGCAAGGTTACGACGATCGCCAGCAGCATGCCCAAGGCAGAAAAAAGATTGCCCTTACGTGCTGTTGCGGGCGAACTGAGCATTTTTAAACCAAAGATAAACAGCGCAGCTGAGCCTACGTAAGCAAAGTTAATACCTAGCGCACCCAAGTTCATTTGGAGTCTCCCTGATCTTTCTTCTTGAACATTTCAAGCATTCTGTTGGTCACAGCGTACCCGCCGACAACATTAATAGTGGCAAAGGTGACGGCCAACGTTCCCAAAAAAGCGGTAAAGCCCGGGCTGTCTGTTTTCAATGAGGCCAAAGCTCCGATCAGGGTAATACCCGAGATAGCATTGGACGCTGACATCAGAGGGGTATGCAGAGTTGAAGGGACCTTTGAAATCAGCTCAAATCCAAGAAATATGGCCAGGACAAAAACAAATGTTAAATATACGGCTTCCATTCCACTCCTCACTTATTCATAATAGACTTGTACATCTCGCTGAAAATCTCACCGTTATGGGTGATGAGCGATCCTTTGATGATATCGTCTTCTACATTAAGATCAAACTGCTTGGTTTCCTTGTTCCAGAAATGTTCGATAAAGTTACCTAGGTTGGCAGAATAGACCTGACTGGCAGTCTCCGCCACCCGGCCGGGCAAATTACAAAGTCCGACAACCTTTACTCCGGCAATCTCGACAATTTTATCAAGCTCCGAGCCTTCAACATTACCGCCGGTCTCCACAGCCATATCCACGATAACAGACCCAGGCTTCATCTGTTCAATCATCGCCCGATCTACAATTCGAGGAGCAGGTCTGCCGAAAAGCTGGGCAGTGGTGATGACAATATCCGCCTTCGCGCATGCCTTGGCCATACCTTGCTTCTGCATCTCCATTTGCTCTGGAGTGAGCTGCACGGCATAGCCGTCCTTGGTTTGCCCTGTCTCACCGAGGTCTACTTTGACAAACTTAGCGCCCAGTGATTTGACCTGCTCTTCCACAACCGGCCTGGTATCAAAGGCCTCAACCCTTGCGCCAAGACGCCTGGCTGTGGCAATAGCCTGCAGTCCGGCCACACCAACACCGATGATAAACACTGTGGCTGGTTTAATCGTCCCTGCTGGAGTTGTCATCATCGGCAGAATCTTATCAAGTTGCTCTGCACCCAAAATAACAGCAATATACCCGCCCAGATTTGCCTGGGAGCTCAGGACGTCCATTTTTTGGGCAATAGTTGTACGGGGAATCATCTCAAGGCTAACCCCGTTAACCCCAGCTTCAACCATGGCATTTACCAATGGTTCTTCGTTGAACGGATCAAGATAGCTGATATGCAGGGCCTCTTTTTTCATCAGCCCAATTTCTTCCACAGGCGGTTTGCGCAGCCTGAGGATGATATCACTGCTTTTCAACAGCTCTTGCCTATCCTCGCCGATGGTGGCCCCGACATCGGTATAAGCAGAGTCTTCAAAACGACAACTCAAACCGACCCCGGTCTCAACCACAACCTCGGCCCCCAGCTTCACCAATTTCTCCACCGTAGCGGGAATCAGCGGTACCCGATTTTCACCTGCATGTACTTCTTTCATCACCGCTATTTTCATACAATAACTCCTCTCTTAAACGAAGATGTAGCGATAAAGAGTAAATAATTACGAAACTGTTCCCCCCCTTCCCAATTCCACACCGCGTGCTCTTTCACTCGGCTAAAAAAAAGCCGTTCGCCAAAATATCAGCCTTCTTGTCTTGGGAGCGTGAAAAAAAATTGAGTAGAATCCTACGATGTGCAAATTATGCGTTTTGCACCTTGGGACAGCCGTAATCTTCTAAAATTAACATGAAAATTCGTTAATCTAGCGGTTACCCACCGCAGCTGTCAAGGGAAATCTACAGCCATACCATACCCAAGTCCAGCGAAACATTCTCGATAAAAGGCCTGCCCTTTTCTAGGCGCAGCTTACCGTTCAGGTGTGCGGAAAGCAGACTGAAATTGCTCTTGATAAACGCCCCGCAACGGGCAATCAGGCAAAAGACTTTTTCCCTGTAGCAGCAAGCGCGATGAGTAACCGATCGTGAATATTATCAAATCCGCCGTTTGAAAGCACAGCAACGACATCACCATCCTGAGCGACACCAGCCACATGGGCAATGATAGTGTCGGTATCTGGAAAGTAAGCTGCCTCCATCCCTCTCGCCTTCAGGTCGTTAACCAGGGTAGTCGAGGAAAATTGCTGTTCTGCTGGTATGCCATCAAGAGGAACATGTTCACGCACGATGACTTGATCAGCTCCTTGAAAAGCTACGGCATAATTCTGCTGAAAAATTGATCTTCGACTTGAATTGGTGCGTGGTTCAAAAACGATAATCAACCTGCTCGTCGGCCAGGCCATGCGCAATGCTTTGACGGTCTCAGCCACAGCAGTAGGGTGATGGGCAAAATCGTCGATAACGGTTACTCCGGCAACACACCCCCGTATCTGCTGTCGACGCTTTACCCCCTCAAAAGAAGCGAGCCCCCGGCGAACGTCATCCAGGGCAAACCCCAAGTGGTGCAACAAAGTAATGACAGCCGTGGCATTAAGCACGTTATGAACGCCAGGCATAGGCAAGGAAAACTCACCGATATTTTTATGGTCATAAGCCAGAGTGAAGGTGGTCGACACCCCGTGCGGGGTAACATCTTTTACCTGCCAGCGGCAATTATCCTGTACACCATAACCAATGACCGGACATCGTGCCTGCGCAGTCAGCTCACGAACAACTTCATCATCGGTATGCGCCACCAAAACGCCATGGGAAGGGATCCGTTCAATAAATTCGGCAAAAGAGGCTTTTATGGCCTCAAGGTCGGCAAATATATCCGCGTGATCAAATTCAACAGAGGTCAGAATTGCGCATTCCGGCCGGTAATGGTGAAACTTTGAGACTTTGTTAAAAAAGGCCGTATCATACTCATCCCCCTCAACCACGAAATAAGGTGCTTGACTGATATTGAAATTGCGGCCAAAGGCTTCGACTATCCCACCAATCATAAATCCTGGGGTACAGCCAGCGCGATGCAGGGTAGTCGCCAACAGTGACGAAGTGGTTGTTTTGCCGTGGGTACCGGCAACAACCAATGATCGATGCCCGGCCAGAAAAAATTCGCCCAATGCCTGGGGCATCGAAAGGTATGGAATCTGCTGTTCGGCAAGGGCGATGGCTTCGGGATTGGTAGCGCGAACAACGTTACCGACAATTACAAGATCCGGGGTATCTCTCAGGTTTTCAGCGCAATATCCAGCCAGTACGGGGATGCCGCACTCCGCTAAAAAATCCGACATAGGCGGGTACACATTCTGATCAGAACCGGTAATACGATAGCCCTCCTGTTTGAGCATACCGGCCAAAGCAGCCATTCCGGTACCACAGATACCAATGATATGAATATGACTTGGATTTTCAGGACAGCAGTTACGTGCAGGGTCCAATGTTGCAGCCCGGCTCATTCTGAATGCACCGATCGTTTGACGGCCTTGTACACCTGATCAAAGGTTTCTGCGAAATTACCGGGAGTCAACCTCCCCACCTCGATAAACTTAACCACTATTTCCTTAGCCCCTTTAAAAATAGCCTCATCGGTTACCGGACGATGAAACTGCGGAGTTTTATTCTCTTCGTTTTTCACTGTTTCCCTCATGGATTGCACGCTTGACGTAACTTGTCACGGGGTGAGTACCCCTTGATTTATTAGTCATCAAACCTGTAACTGATTACAGGTGGTCCATATTTGGTCAAGCACGGTTTCTTGCTACACTTAATCTCTGCAGGAAACTGCGATCGTTCCAAGATGGGGTACTGTGAGCAGTTACACTTCGACAAAAAAACCCCTGCTACCGGAAGAAGGCCAATTCTTAACCAGGTGTAACAGGGGTTTTCAATCTCACACGAAAAAAACCTGTTAAGCACTTTTCGGGAGAATTACTTACAACCAACAATTGTATGAAAAAGTTACCTCGTGTACGACCTAATTTTCACTCAACCGCTTATAATCGACAGCTTCAGCGAGTTGAATCAAATCTTCACGATCGACCTTATCGCCCTTGACAGTTACCATAAACCGACCGGCAACAACCACATAGACATCCCCGCTTCGCTTGTTGGCATCAAATTTAATGATTGCACGTTGGCCTTTCAGCGTTTCAAGTTTCCCTCCGCCGGCACCTGCAAACATGGGATTATTAATCATCATTAACACACTTTGCAGGACAGGTGAGTCGGAAACTATCTCCAAACTCAAAGATGCGTCCTCCTTAAAATAATCTCTGCTCACCGTGACGCCACCACCTAAAACGGCGGCACCAATGGTGTGTGCACTTGCCTCACCAGCCTCCCAGCCAGGAAGGGGTTCCGGAAGTAACTGCTTCATTTTCTCACTTTTCTGCTGACGAACAAGCTGCGAGGCATAATCAAGATTTGATGCAGCATCGGCATATTCACCGGCTTTATACTGCTTTACAGCCTCTTCAATAGTACTGAGTACAGTATCTTCTTCTGCAGCAAAGCTCGGGTGACAGACAGCCAGCACCAGAAGCAGCGCCATAAGATATTTTTTTTTCATTTTCTTTACCCGGTTGCACTTTACATTTTGAAAAAGATCTGTTGTGGTGATAACAGGCACCGTCATCTGTGTCAAGCAAAGATAGCACCTGAAGCAGCCCTACCACAGCGACGTAGTTAAAGCCATTTTACAACGAGTTAACACTTCAACGACTAACAAGGGATAGCAGTGGCTCAAAAAAGAATCGCATCCCTAACAGATAGAAAACAATCGACATAACTCCAGCTGCCGGTACGGTGAACAACCAGGAACCGAATATGGAAACCACGACCCTGCTGTTTACGCCGCCAAGCCCTCGAGCAAGACCGATACCAAGGATCGCTCCTACAAGCGTGTGTGTGGTCGAAACCGGCAGGGAAAGCCTGGTGCAGACAAGTACGGTTGCAGTAGCGGCAATATCTGCTGCTACGCCTCGGGAGGGAGTTATCTCGGTGATCTTATACCCCACTGTTTTCATGACTTTATAGCCGTAAGTGGCTAGACCGAGCACGATTCCGGCACCACCCAGACCAAGTATCCATATGGGTACGGGAACCTTCATCTCAATGCTCCCAGTCTCCAAGACATGAATAATAGCAGCTAATGGACCGACCGAATTGGCAACATCGTTTGCTCCGTGAGCAAACGCAACAGAGCACGAGCTGACAATGACCAAAGGCACAAAAGAGCTCTCAACAGCCTCCAACTGATCGCCCAAGGACTCATTCTGGCGGGCAGCGAGCTTCTTTTTCGCAAACATCCATGCAATAAACGCCATGACAACGGCAATGGCAAAAGATATCCAGATAGAATTTTGGCCGGCCAGCCACGGCATATCACCAATAACATGTTTTAATCCCTTATAGATGGTTGCTAAAAGAACAACCATAGTCAGGAGAAACACGATAATAGGTAGATGAATAACAGCGGCCTTCACTGGTTTTTCTTTTCCTAAAATAGCCTTGCTTATATAAACAAACAGCAGGTAGGACAAAACGCCTCCTGCAATGGGGGAAATAAACCATGAAGAAACAATCTGTCCCATTTTTACCCAGTTAACGGCATGCCAACCAGCGGCAACAATACCGAAACCTGCCACAGCCCCGACAATGGAGTGTGTGGTAGAAACCGGCATCCCCACCAAGGTTGACATATTGAGCCAAAATGCTGCTGATAAAAGGGCACCGGACATACCGATAATCAACATAACAGCGACTTCATCCGGACTGACTCCGGGAAGCGAGGCTAGAACGCTTGGGTCAACAATACCTTTGCGAACTGTATTGGTTACATGCGCGCCAACAAGTACCGCCCCTGCAAACTCGCATAGTCCGGCTGCAATAACGGCATTACGGATGGATAGGGCCCCCGAACCAACAGCATCCGCCATGGAATTGGCAACATCATTTGCCCCGATGTTCCAGGCCATGTAGAGCCCAAGAAGAGCAGTAAATACTATAACTATGTAATAGAAATCCATGATACGTAGTCCGTATGCGTATTATCAGTTCTTGACAGGAGGGTAAGGGTGTCGGCTAGTAAAAAAAATTATGGTTTTGCTATCATCACTTCCAGCAATTCGCCGGCCTTTTGTGCCTGATCTGCAATATCACCAAGAATTTTTACCAATTTTTCATAAAAAAGAATATTCAGGATCGTTTCTTCACCTTCCAGGGCAAAGACTTCCCTGGAAAGACGTCTCGACATTTTATCGCACTTCCATTCCTCATTGCTGAGTTCCTTGATATGTTCAAGGACAGCTCGGGCTTCAGCGCCACCAAAAGCCGTTCCGGCAAGATTCTTAAATTCAACTGAAGCCGTGAGGAAAGTACCGCTTACCTGAAACACCTGATTGAGAAATTCAAGAAAAAGTTCCTGAATACTTGGATGAATGCGGGTGTCACGCAAGGTCAGAATAACGGTAAAATCCTCTGCCAGGTCCGCCATCTGCTCCTGACGGGAAAGAAAAGCAATAAGCTGACTACGATCCACAGGTAAAAACGTCCGCTGGGAAAGAAAGGCCCGCACCTCATTTTTAATCAAGTCGGCTTCGTGTTCAAGACGGGACATCTTGGAATGCAATTGGCGGATGGTAGCATAATCTTCCCCTATCAATGCCTCCATGATGGGCCAGAGCATTTCTACACATTCGTGTACTTTTTTACTATGCTCTACAATAGGTCCGAACGGAGAGGTCCCGAACAAATCACCGATGAGACTTTTCATATTTTCCTCCGTAATAAGATTTTAACCGTCTCTTGCATACAACACATATCTTTCAAGCGGGCTCGAAGCTAGCCAAGACTGACAGGAATGTCAACATATCTTCACCCTTTGCCGATCATGAAAAATCTTTTCTGGTAGAACCCTTTAATAATTAAGGATATAATTTATTATCAATACCATTTCAACGAAGATTAACTGTATATTCAACCATTTCAGGACGCCATGACTTTTTTTGCAGTTTCTTTGCCCATGTTGCTTCGCTTTTTGCTCATACCTTCATTGATATTTTTTATCCCGCTGTCAGCTCTGGCTGCCGGTTCTGAACAGCCCCCCTTGTCATGGATTATGATGAGTGTTGGTCTGGTAGGAGGGCTTGCTTTTTTCTTGTACGGCATGGAAAAAATGAGCTCCGGCCTTAAGCAGTCAGCCGGAGACCAAATGCGTTCCATCCTGGCCGCCCTCACCCGCAACACGTTTATAGGACTCATTGCCGGTGCTTTTGTCACCATGGTCATCCAATCATCGAGCGCCACCATGGTCATGGTGATCAGTTTTGTCCAGTCTCAACTGATGACCTTTACCCAGTCACTTGGAGTCGTACTGGGCGCAAACATCGGCACCACTATCACTGCCCAGATGGTGGCCTTTAAGCTCACTGACCTTGCCTTGATCATGGTCAGTATCGGCTTTGGGATGCGGATGTTTGGCAAAAGTCAAAAAATTCAGTCCATCGGCGATATTCTCCTGGGTTTCGGCATGCTCTTTTACGGGATGAAACTCATGGGTGATGCAATGACTCCCCTGCGCACCTCACAAGAATTTATTGATGTAATGAAGGGACTGGAAACGCCATTTCTCGGTCTTATGGTTGGGATGATTTTCACAGCTCTCGTACAAAGCAGCAGCGCTTCCATCGGGGTAGTGATAGTCATTTCCCAACAGGGTCTCATAACCCTTGAAGCAGGCATTCCTCTCATCCTTGGAGCCAATATCGGTACTTGCATCACTGCAGTGCTTGCAGCAATCGGCAGAACCAGAGAGGCCAAAAGAGTTGCTCTTTCCTATGTCATCATAGAGGTAATCGGGGTGTTTCTATTTCTCTTCTGGATAGAACCATTTGCGCAGGTCGTCAGACATCTCACCGATATGGGAGGTGCAGGGGTCGCTCGGCAAATTGCCAATGCGCACACAGTGTTCAATGTCAGTCTGGGTTTTGTGTTCCTGCCCTTTGTCGGACTTATTGCTAGACTATGCACCTTTATCCTCCCTGACAAAAAAGTAGTTAAAGGTGTTGTACCAGCCACATGGCATCTCGACGATGCAGTTCTCTCGACACCGGCTCTTGCAATCGAGCTGGTTCGGGCCGAGATAGCACGAATGGCAAAAATCCTGTACCGGATGCATAGAGCCGCCATCTATCCCTTTGTTTCCAGTAAGCCCCGCCACGATGTCATTTATCCTCACCTGACACTGCTTGAAGGCATCGAAATGCGTGAGCACAAGATAGATTACCTGGAAAAACAGACCCGTAACTATATTCTCAAGCTTCATCGCAACGAACTCACCGCGGAACAGGCGGCAGAAACCATGTATCTAATATCGCTGCTTGATGCACTTGAGGGTATTGGTGACACTATAACGAAGATGCTGGTTCCATTAATTTCTAAAAAACAAAAACTTAAACAGGACTTTTCCAACGAGGGTAAACGGGAACTTATCATTTACCACAGAAAAGTCGGTCATCAATTGCAAAGGCTGCAGGAAGCTATGACCACCATGGCCCACTCACTGGCCCGCAAGGTAATTACCAGAAAAAACCGTTACGCAGAACTCGATGCTGAATACCGCCAGGCACACCTGCAGCGTTTATTTTCAGAGCGTCAGGAAAGCCTTGAAACCCATTCTGTGCATATTGAGCTGATGGATGCCATTAAAATAATTAACATGCATACGGCAGAGATTGCCGACTTGTTATTGAGTTCCGGCTTACTCGGTTCAAAAAGCGAAGATTCTTCCCCGGAAGGGGAGGAACCACCCCAAGCAACTGAACACAGCAGCAATGCAAAGCATGCATGAATCTCCAAAAAGCCCGTATTTCTCATGAACTTTTTTTACTAAAAGAGCAATTAGCAGCCCTGTATCTTTCACATACCTCCATCTCCAAGCCTGCACCATGAATGATCCTATACGACAGCTTCGCCACACCCTCCATACATACCCTGAACTATCCGGCGAAGAGCACAATACGGCAAAAAGAATTGTCCGGTTTTTCAGTCCCCTCAGCCCGGACGCCATCCTTGAAGAGTTAGGCGGTTGCGGAGTGGCGCTGGTTTTTTCAGGGCAGGCACCAGGTCCGACAGTGATGCTGCGCTGTGAACTCGATGCAGTCCCGGTTCAAGAACGCTCTCAGCTCGACTACTGTTCAAAGATCAATGGGGTTGCTCATCAATGCGGTCACGATGGACACATGGCTATTGTTGCAGCGGTGGGTATGGAGTTGGCAGCAAAACGAACACAACACGGCAGAGTGGTGCTCCTTTTTCAACCAGCGGAAGAAAACGGCATGGGTGCCAAGGCTGTGCTTCAAGATCCACGATTTGAGGCAATCAGACCAGACGTTGCCTTTGCCTTGCATAACCTCCCTGGATATCCTCTTGGCCAAATAATTGTCCGTCCTGGTACCTTTAACTGCGCCTCACGTGGAATGAGCGTAAAACTTTCAGGCAGCACAGCCCATGCTGCACAGCCTGAAACCGGTCAAAGCCCGGCAGCGGCAATGTGTACATGCATCCAAAAAATGTCCGTCCTCCCCCCGGCAACAGTACCTGCAGATGAAACTGCATTTGCAACCGTTGTCGGAGCCCAGCTTGGTAAAAAAGCCTTTGGCACCGCGCCTGGCGAAGCTCAAATATGGACCACATTAAGAAGCGAAACAGATGCAACCATGAAAAAGCTGACCCAGTACATTGAACACATAGTGCATGACGCGGCAGCCGAAGATGGCCTTAGGGTTAGCATCGAATACCAAGACGTCTTTCCGGCAACGGTTAATGGTGCCCAAGCCGTAAAACGAATTCAAGAAGTGGTTGGCGATGCACCATTGACCATCCCCAATAAGCCGCTGCGCTGGTCTGAAGATTTCGGGAGGATTACGGCAACTTGCGAGGGTGCACTTTTTGCCGTCGGCGCAGGTACAGATCGCCCGAATCTCCATAATCCGGACTACGATTTCCCCAATGCGTTGATTCAGCCGGCAAAGGATATTTTCATGCGATTAATTAGCAGCTACCTCGACTAACCAGGATTTTCCATAAACACTTTGTATTTTTTAAAAAAAGTATTAATTTCAAAATGATACAGTGAAAGCAAATGAGATATACAGGGAACAAAATGTTCACCAAAGGTCAGTCCATGCGGCGCCATCTTCTTCAGTATTTTGGTAGTAAAAGGTAAGCGTAGACTCCGAAATTTCCAAATGCAGGGTTTAGGTACTATGATTCACTACCAAAAACTTTGAACCTGCCACCGCCTGAACTGATGAGAAATCCAGGCTAAGGCGTTGCCCTGATCATTCATACCTGACAAAACCATCGATCATTTTCCGGTCATAGCCATGGCAGGCATTTATCAACTGACGGGTGTAGGGATGGGTTGCCTGGCCATTAAGCAGGCTTACATCGGAGAGTGTTTCGACCATTCTGCCGTTAACCATCACCCCCAACCGATCACACATGTGCGCCACCACAGCAAGATCATGGCTGACGAGAATATAGGTCAGATCATATTTTTCCCGTAGCCGATGCAACAAGTTCAGCATTTCGGCCTGCACGGAAACATCAAGGGCTGAGGTCGGCTCGTCAAGCAACAAAATTTTTGGTTTCAAAATCAGCGCCCGTGCTATGGCCACTCGCTGACGCTGCCCACCTGATAACTGATGACTATAACGAAACCGAAAATCCGGCCCCAGGCCCACGTCAACCAGCATCTCCCTTATCCTGCTTTCTGCTCGCTCCAGCTTATGGATTGTGATCGGCTCTCGCAGGACGCGGTCAACCGTGTGCCGAGGGTGGAGAGAACCATAGGGATCCTGAAAGACCATCTGCACCTGTCGATAAAAATCCAAATTCCGACGACCAATACACGCCCTGCCGTCAATGGCTATGCTCCCCCCTTGCAGGGGGTACAGACCGCAGAGTGCCTTGAGCACTGTTGATTTGCCTGAACCTGACTCGCCTACCAACCCGTAGGAGCACCCCCTGGCTACCTGAAAAGACACGTCACGAACCGCATCCACCCTGGCTGAACCATGACCAAAACTGACGCCAAGGCCTTGCACATCGATCATTACATCTTGTTGAGCCATGCTTCCTGCCTCTGCAAAACCGGCAATACCTGCTGCTTGCGATCAATAGACGGCATGCAGCTCAATAAACCTTGCGTATAGGGATGACCGGCATTCTGCAGCTCGGCAGCATCACACACCTCCATAACCTGCCCGCCGTACATGATGATCACCCGGTCACAGAATGAAGCAACCAGATGCAGGTCATGGCTGATAAAAATAAGCCCCATCCCCTGCTGACTTACCAGATCATCCATAATAGCCAGAAGCTGCAGCTGCACGGTCACATCAAGGGCTGAGGTCGGCTCATCGGCGATTAACAAATCAGGGCTGGTAATAAGCATCATTGCAATCATGATCCGCTGCCCCATCCCGCCTGAAACCTGATGTGGATACAGATGAAACACTCGCTCGGCATTACGAATCTGCACGGCTCTGAGCATTGCCAGCGCTTCTTCCCGGGCCTGGGTTCGACTCATTTTACTATGCGCACGACAGGCCTCCACAATCTGCGCCCCAACTTTCATTACCGGATTAAGGGAAAACTTCGGATCCTGCATGACCATGGCAATGCGACGGCCCCTTATACTTCGCCAGGTTGCGGGGTCGGCTGCCAACAAATCCTGTCCATCAAAGACAAGCTTTTCCGCCTCCACTTTCCCCGGAGATCCGACAAGACCAAGAATAGCCCTGGCTGTCACCGACTTGCCGGATCCCGACTCCCCGACAATACCAAGTTTTTCCCGGCCCATGGTAAAACTCAGCCCCCTTACCGCATCCACCGTTCGGTGGTGGCTGGTAAAGCTGACCTGGAGATTCTCAACTGTGAGCAAAGGTTCCATCATTTGCCCCCTGATCGCGGATCAAGGACATCACGGAGACCGTCGCCCAAAAGATTAAAGCCGAGACTGACAATAAAAATGGCTATACCGGGAAGTGTTGCCACCCACCATTGGTCAAGCAAAAACTGGCGACCGCCGGCAATCATTGCACCCCATTCGGGAAGCGGCGGCTGAGCACCCAAGCCAAGAAAACCCAATCCTGCGGCCGTCAGTATGATCCCTGCCATGTCCAGTGTTACCCTGACAATAACCGATGAAAGACATAAAGGAATTATGTGATGCACGATCAACCGAATATGACCTGCCCCCTGCAGCCGAGCTGCAACAATAAAATCGGAGTTGCGGAGCGTGATGGTTTCCGCCCTTGCAATTCTCGCATATGGGGGCCAGGAGGTAATAGCTATGGCAATAATAGCATTCTCTATTCCCGGCCCGAGCGCTGCCACAAAAGCAAGAGCAAGAATCAGCTTGGGAAAGGCGAGAAAAATATCGGTTATCCGCATCAGCACACTATCAACCAATCCGCCACTGTACCCCGCAACCGTACCAACAACCAACCCGAGGGGAGCGGCAATAATGGCAACAAGCACGACCACATACAGGGTCAGCCGAGAACCGTACAAAATTCGGGAAAGGATATCTCGTCCCAGTTGGTCTGTTCCCAGCCAGTGTTCCATGGACATGGTCTGCAACCGCTGCTCCAGATCGGGAACATTGGGATGATACGGAGCGATCAAAGGGGCAAGGACTGCTGTCAGCACCAGCAGGGTGATGATGCCCAACCCGATCACTGCCAGTCGATTCCGGGTAAAGCTGAGCCAGGCTATATAGCTCCGGCCGGCTCTTGCCTGCAGTCGACTGCAGGGAGTGGTGGTAAGCAGCCACTGGCGAAGACCGTCAACAGTTTGTTCTTGTTGCGGATACTCGTTGTTTGCCATGACTACATCCTGGCCCGCGGGTCAAAGATCTTGTACAGCAGATCAGATAATAAGTTGACGCCGATAAACACACCGCCGACAACAATGGTCGCACCCAACACCGCATTCATGTCTGCACTTAATAAAGATTGGGTAAGATACATACCAAGACCTGGCCATGCAAAAACCGTCTCGGTAAGGACCGATCCTTCAAGCAGGCTAGCATAGCTGAGGGCAACAACGGTAATCAAAGGGATTCGCACGTTACCCAAAGCATGGATACAAATCACCCGCCATTCGGCAATCCCCTTGACCCTGGCAGTGGTTATGTATTCCTGCTCCAGTTGATCCAGCATAAAACTACGTGTCATCCTGCTGATATAGGCCGTTGAAAAATAGCCAAGGATAGAAGCGGGAAGCACCAGGTGCGCCAACGCATTTTTGCATATATCCCACTCACCGGCCAACAGGGCATCAACAACCAGAAGTCCGGTCACAGGATCAACCATCCCCTCGTAAAAAACCTCGATCCTACCAGGACCTGGAGCAATATCAAGCCGACCGTAAAAAATGAGCAACCCAACCAGGCCAAGCCAGAAAACGGGTACGGAATAACCAAACAGACTGACCACCCGTAAAATATGATCCGGCCATCGGCCCCTAAATACCGCCCCAATAATGCCGAATGGGATACCGACCAGTACCCCGATAGCGGTGGCAACGGTTGCAAGTTCCAACGTTGCAGGGAAAACACGCTGGATATCTTTGAGCACCGGGTTAGCCGTGAGTACGGACATGCCGAAATCGCCTTGGAACACCTTAAGCAGATATATCCAAAACTGTTGATACAGAGGAAGATGGAGCCCCAACTCAATCCGCATCCGTTCGTAAACTTCCGGGGTCGCTCGGTCGCCGACAGCTGCCAACACAGGATCAATGGGGACCACTCGGCCTATAAAAAAAGTGATAAAAAGCAAGCCGAGAAAAGTAAGGGCAACAGAAAAAAAGATGGCTGGAATCTTTAATCCGATTCCAGCCATAATTGATGGGGTTGTTTTCAAGCAGCGTTCCCTATAAACTATTTGGTAACGTTGTAGTAAAAATTGGAGTCAAAACTCGGGCCAAGGATAAACCCTTTCACATCAGTCCGTTCCGCAGCCACCTCAATCTCCTGAAACATGATCACAAAAGGGGAAACCTGCTGATGCTCTCTCTGGATAGCCTGATACATTGCCGCACGTTTTTCCGGATCACGTTCAGTAACGGCCGCATCGGTTGCCTCGGACATTTCAGGAATATCCCAGGCATTTCGCCAGGCTAGCGGTTTAGATTTAGCCTCATCGGAATTATCTCTATTCCAGGCAAAGGTGGAAGCATTGGTATGCGGATCCTGATAATCCGGTCCCCACTTACCGATGTAGATATCATGATTACGGGCACGATACTTTGTCAGAGCCTGCTTACCATCCATGGGCAAGATTTCCACCGTCACGCCTGCCTTGGCAAAAGTCGCCTGGATGGCCTGTGCCATGTCCATTGTCGGACTAGTGTTGCGCGTGGCCATAGTCAGGGTCAAGCCATCACCATACCCGGCTTCAGCAAGCAGTTGTTTTGCCTTTTCAACATCAAGGGCATAGGGTTTATCTTCCAAAGCGCCCAGAAAACCCATGGGCAGAAATGCCTGATGGACAATCATGGTTCCTCGCAGAAGCGTGTCGGCCATCTGCTGGTAATCAACCAAATACTTCAGTGCCTCACGGACCTTGGGCTTACTCAGGGCCTCGTTTTTCTGGTTCAGCCCCAGGTACCAAATCCCGCCTTTCGGCTTTGGGTGCAGTTTCACGTCTGGATTGTCTTTGAGGGAGTCGAGCTGGTCAGCTCCCAGGTCGCGGGCAATGTCCACATCCCCTTTTTCTAATAAAAGCTGCTGGGTTGCAGCCTCGGAGACCTGGCGCATAATCACTCGCCGCATGGCCGGCACTCCGTCCCAATACTTTTGGTTGGCGTCCAACATGAGTAGTTCTGCCGGTTTCCATGTCTTTAATGTAAAAGAACCGGAGCCGGCATAATTGGTTTTCAGCCAGTTATACCCAAGGTCTCCATCTTGCTCATGGCTCAAAACCAGTTTCTTATCCACTACAGAAGCCGGAGTAGCGGTCAAACAGTACAGAACAAAGGTCGGTGCATAAGGTTTATCGGTGGTAAACACAAGCGTTTCCGCATCAACAGCTTTGATCTTTTCTTTTACATTTTCCGGGGTAAAACCGAACTGACTGATAATAAAGGCTGGTGATTTATCCAGCAAAATGACACGCTGCAGCGAAAAAGCAACATCTTCAGCGGTCATGGGATTGCCCGAAGCAAAAGTAACGCCTTGACGGATTTTAAAGGTAAAGGTCATGCCATCGTCAGCAACTGTCCAGCTCTCAGCCAGGACACCAAAAATTTCAGCAACATTATCCACATCATACCCGATCAGACGATCATAGGTATTGGCAGCATACTCTGCACCTGAAAATTCGAATATTTCGGCAGGATCAAGAGATATCATATCATCTATCTGTGCCGCCATAACCAAAATATGCTTGGGCGTTTTCGCCGTCACCGGATTACAGCACAGAAAAATAGACATCAGTATCAACAGACAACATCGCTTCATACTCTCCTCCTCTTTGTTTAAGGACACCCTTCAGCCTACGCCGGCCTTTATGACAACAGCTTGTTTTCCTGCAGATTTATTTTTTCTTTCGCCCACTTCGTTCCTTAAAAAATAAACGCACCGGCACCCGGTCAAGCCCAAGCCCCTCTCGGAATCGATTGGCAAGGTAGCGCTGATAGGAAAAATGGATACCTTTGGGCGCACTCGCGATGACGGCAAAGGTCGGCGGTGCTGTCCCCAACTGAGCAGTGTAAAACAGCTTGAGCCTTCTTCCCCTATACATGGGCGGTTCATGGTGTGAAACAGCGGCTTCAAGCAACCGGTTAAGACTGCTGGTCGGAAAACGCATATGAAACTGACGATGGACCTTGCCAATCTCAGGAAAAATTCGTTTAATGCCGTAACCGGTCAGTGCTGACACCCTAAAAACAGGGGCAAAAGGGATATAGTTGGTGGCCATCTCCACTTCATTAAGCAACCATTCCTGCCGTTTTTTATCGCCTTCAATCAGGTCCCATTTATTGAGCAGAATAATCAAAGCTTTCCCGTGTTCCTGGGTGTAGCCGATCACCTTGGTATCCTGCTCAGTGAGTCCTTCGTCCGCATCAATAATGACCACTGCGATATCGCAACGGGCAAGAGATTTAAGTGCCTTAAGGATAGAAAATTTCTCAAGCTTATCCGTGGTTTTCCCTTTCCGCCTGATGCCGGCCGTATCAATAAGCAGGTAATTATATTTATCGCGACTCACCAGTGTATCCACTGCATCGCGGGTGGTACCCGAGATCTCGGAAACCACCATTCGGTCCTGGCCGAGAATGGCGTTGACCATGGAAGATTTACCAACGTTTGGACGCCCGAAAAAAGCCAGGCGAATGGTATTTTCAGGTAATTGTGCAACTTCTCCGGTTGGCTCCATATCTTCCACCAGAGCGTTCATAAGCGTCTTGAACCCATAGCCATGATCTCCGGAAAGCGCCCAGAGCTGTTCCACCCCCAGTTCCCAAAAGGGAGCAAGCAGTTCATGTTCAATATCAGGACCGTCAATCTTATTGACTATATAATAGACATCCTTATCAACCCGGCGCAACATATCCACAATTTCAATGTCTGCCGGATTAAGTCCTTGCCGACCATCCATGAGAAACAAAATAATATCCGCCTCTTCGATGGCAAGCATCGCTTGGTGGCGGATATGATTGGTAATGGTATCGTCTTCGTCATCGATGCCTCCGGTATCGACCAGGGTAAAAGGATGTTCTTCCCAGACGACATGTGCATAGTGACGATCTCTGGTCACTCCGGGAGTCGGATCGACCAGCGCATCACGCCTTTTGGTCATCCGGTTAAACAAGGTTGATTTGCCGACATTGGGTCGACCAATCAGAGCGATCAGTGTATCTGCAACAGTTGTCATATTTTCTTATCTAATTGGGTACGGCATTGCCGGGTGAGGGTATAAAGAGCAGCATACTCAGCAGCTGCAGGTTTTTCAAGCAATGCGATGAGTGAGGTAAGGGCCGGGGCTAGAAACTGTTGAAAAAAAGGTTTCTGCCGAACCCGTGTTAAAAAGGCAAAAGCACCAAGAATCTGCAGGTTTCGCTGGAGAGAGAGCAGCAAGAGTTCATGGAAGAACTGTCGATGATCATACTTACACAGCGTATCAAGCTCCTTCAAATAGGTGCAGGTCAAATGATCACGGATCTCCTTTGCAAGCCGTGCGTAAGGGTCTAGCAGCAAAGAGGCCAGATCGTAGGCCAAAGGCCCCAGACGTCCGCCCTGGTAATCGATGATTCGGACATCACCGGCTGCAACCATAATATTTCTGCTTTGAAAATCACGATGCAGAAAAAATTCCGCAGGTGCTTTTGCAGCAGCCTGAGCAAGGCGGACACAATCATCCCGGACAGCCTCACTGTCAAATGTCAGTTCAAGGTAATCCCTGCAAAAGGCCTGGAGAAAATACCCGGATTCCTTTTCAAGCATTACCTGCATATCATACACAGGCGTGTCCCAGCACCAGGTTGGGTCAAAAGAGCGTGCTCCTTTCACCTGCATGTGCGCTAATGTTCGGACAGCCTGTTCATAAAGTTTAAGTAACCGGGGCGTCATCCCCTGTTCTTTTGCCAGGAGATCGTGAAGCCGACTGTTGCCAAGATCTTCACAGACAACCATACTGCAGGACTCAGCAAAACCATAAACAAAAGGGACGGGAACGCCTTGCCCCTGAAGATGGCGGCCAATGGCAAAAAAAGATCGCGATTCAGCCGTACCGTTACGGTCCCCTTCCGGGGGTAAGACGCAGACAACCTGCTGGTCCTTCTGCTTCAGACGTAAAAAGATACGGGTCGAGCCATCAGGCACGAGCTGGTCCACCTGCAATTGTGCAGGGATAAGGGCAATACCATGTGGTTGTAACAGGCCTGTTGCTTTTGTAATGATGGATGTATACTTGCCCATTGTTTGTTTACTCACCATCTCCATCACCCATAACAATCCGGTCTTCGATCACACTTCCGGAGTCCACCGTAGCATTATCCCATAGCACAGATCTGGCAAGCCTGGCTCCGCTGCCAACCACGCACCCTTTGCCGATGGCACCCCAGTCATCAAACACCGCATCAGAGGCAACCTGGGCAGCAGAAGAAATATGCCATCTACACTGCCCCTGCACATCAGTCAGCAGCTCCCGATGCAGATCGAGATAATCTGCGGGGGTACCAATATCACGCCAGAAACAGTTGTCAGCGCTAAAAATCCCAACCTGGCCGTCACGGGCTAACTCCTCGTAAAGATCAATGATGTGGAAAAAACCCGCCTGAGGAATCAATTCCAACACGTCGGGGTCTACAACATGAATGCCTGTAAATGCCTGCTTCTCGCCCTGGCTACTCTGCTGAAAAGAACATATTCGGTCTCCAGCGACGGAGACCGTATTAAACCTTGGGAAATCATGCATTGCCAGTGTCACCCTATATTGGTTGCACAAGTGTGTTTGATAAAGGACGGCAAGGTCAATATCATGATATATATCGCCATTCATCACCAAAACAGGCTCATTTACAAACTGCGGTAATGCTTTACGTAAACTTCCCCCGGTTCCGAGTATCTCCGGTTCATGCTGCACGTGTATGTCAGGAGAAATGGATAACGTTTTTTTTATCTGCTCCGCAAGGTGATGACAATTGACAACGATTCGGGTACAGCCGGCATCTCGCAGTTTGTGTAACAAAATAATCAGCAACGGCGTATTGAGGACAGGAAACAGGGGTTTGGGCCGATGTTCGGTGAAAGGCCTGAGCCGAGTACCGAAACCTGCTGCCAGTAATATTGCCTGCATAATTTAAATAATACCTTCAACAGGGGGAAAAATGATCGCACAGCAACAGCTTCGGCGTACTGTGCCGCGGCTTTTTTCATGGTATTCGACATACCCGGTGCATGCCCTCACACAACAAAACTACTTTTCCTATCATACTGGTGTGTTAACTTAGCCATTCCTTCAAGCATGACCAATGTTTCACATTTCCATTAAACAAGAAAAGTCTTGATATACCGTGAGGATTGATCTTGACTTGTGGTTCCAACAGCTCTAAGTTCACCCCTTTGTACAGTTTCCTTACTCTCCTTGCAACTACTCGAAATAAAAAAATGATTACTTTACTTGATTACGGTGCCGGCAATGTTCGTTCGGTTATCAATGCTATTGAAAAACTTGGCGAGACCGTTACCCCTGTTAACAGCGCAGAAGGCATTAATAATGCCGAGCGTCTCGTTTTTCCAGGTGTTGGTAACTTCGGCGCCATGATGCAGATTTTACGACAAAAGCAGTTGGTTGAGCCACTCTTACGCTACCTGCAATCGGGCAAGCCTTTTTTTGGTATCTGCGTAGCCCTCCAGGCTTTGTTCGAATCCAGCGAAGAAGCCCCGGATGAACCAGGCCTTGGCCTTTTGCGAGGTACGGTTAAAAAATTTGATGTAGAATTAGCGGTACCGCACATCGGCTGGAACGGGATCACCATCCATCAACCGTCTCCTCTTTTCGCTGAGCTCAAGGGAAACGAAAAGTTTTACTTTGTGCACTCCTATCACATTGCCCCGGAATCGGACGACTACACGCTGACAACCACTGATTATGGGTATAGGTTTGTCAGTGCCATCCAAAAAGACAACATTGTTGCCACCCAGTTTCACCCGGAAAAAAGCGGCAAAGCCGGTTTACAACTTTTGGAAAACTTTCTGACCGGCAACAAAGAGGCCGCCGTGCCTGCACACTGCCCCCAAACCACCAAACTTGCCAAAAGAATCATAGCCTGCCTGGATGTTCGCTCCAATGACCATGGCGACCTGGTGGTTACCAAGGGGGACCAGTATGATGTCCGCGAAAAGGGCGACGTGCGCAACCTGGGAAAACCGGTCGAGCTTGCCCAGGAATATTACGAACAGGGGGCGGATGAGGTTACCTTTCTTAATATCACCGGGTTCAGAGATTTCCCTTTAGAAGACATGCCCATGATCGAAGTTCTTGAGCAGACTTCTAAAAACGTTTTTGTTCCCCTGACCATAGGTGGTGGCATTCGTGATTTTACTGACTGCAACGGACGCCATTACTCAGCCTTGGAGGTTGCCTCTGCTTATTTCCGATCCGGAGCAGATAAAATATCTATCGGCTCTGATGCGGTTTTGATCGTTGAAGAGGTGTTGGCCCAAGGCAAAAGCACCGGCCTGAGCTCCATCGAACAAATTGCCCGGGTGTACGGCAACCAGGCGGTAGTTATTTCCATCGATCCACGGCGGATCTATGTCGAGAGTCCGGATGACGCTCCGAACCACCATGTTATCGAAACCTCTCGCCCGGGTCCCAACAAGGAAAAATACTGCTGGTACCAATGCACCATCAAAGGCGGCAGAGAAGGACGTGATCTGGATGCGGTCACACTGGCTGAGGTATGCGAACAACTGGGTGCAGGCGAAATCCTGCTCAACTGTATTGACCGCGATGGTACCAATGCAGGTTTCGATATCGAACTGGTCAACGCGGTTCGCACAGCTATAACCATTCCGGTGATTGCCTCCAGCGGCGCCGGCTGCAGTGAGCACTTCTATGAGGTCTTCACTGAAACAGAGGCGGAAGCAGCCTTGGCCGCCGGTATTTTCCATCGTAAAGAGGTGCCCATAGGCCTGGTCAAAGCCTATCTTAACCAACGGGTGGAAATTCGTCCTTCAGCATATTAGTTTACCACTTCATGTAAAGGGTCGTTCGACAACAAACGACCCTTTTCCCTTTCCTAAAAATTTTGCCCTTCCATTTACTTCACAAGAACCACGTTATATAATTAATCGTATACAGGTACTAGCGCTCATCCACTGTTCTGTCAGCCGCAGTGCAGTACCACTGGACGGCTAAAAAACAGTTACCATCCGTATCAAATGCTTTTTACGAGGTGTTTATGGACTGGAAACGAATTATCATTGCGATTGACAACTCACAAATGTCCGTAAATGCAGTCAATTATGTCGGCAGCATTACCGGCAAACTCACCGGGGTTAAGCTTTGCCTGCTCCACATTTACCCCGCCCCGCCGCCTGACTACTATCGCGGAGGTTCCACCCTCGACGAATACCAGCAAGACCAGCAAAAACAGGCCACATTTTTTCTCCGTAAAGCCGCTCAACATCTCAAAGATGGCGGTGTCCCTGAAGAATCCATTGCAACCCGTTGCCTGATGGCAGACAACACCACCATCAGCGAGGCCATCCTCAGCCTGCAAAAAAAAGAAAATTACGGCACCATCGTGGTGGGAAAAAGGGGAATCTCAAAGTCTGAAGAATTTCTCTTTGGGTCCATATCCAGTGCCCTTATCCATAACGGAAAAGACATTGCAGTGTGGGTGGTGGGTTAATGCTTAAATATACCTATAAAGACACGCTTCCGGTAGCGATCCAGGAAAAACTCGCAAACCACAGGGTTACCCGCAGCCTGCGTAGGCCAACCAGGGTGTTTATCGACACCACTGATTTCACCTCAATCGATTATGGCGACATCATTCATGTTGAGGATCGCTATTACCTTATTACAGCCTATACCAAAGAAGGGCGTTTCGGGGTCCATGAACAGATAAAGCCATGGGTACCTAAAACCGAAGAATTAACCACCGGCAAAAAATACATTCTGAAGCTGGTGTTTCATGAAACCTTTGACATCCGGCTGGGAAGCTACCTTATCACCTGTTACCGCAGCCCTGAAAAAGAGGCCGGCATCCTCGAGCTCACAACAGGGCACCCCCAATTTATGCAGGGTGAACCAATACTTGACGACGTCGGCAACCTCCTTCGAGTACTGATCCCCATCAACGGCAACAGACTTGACAAGTATATCCACAAACCTCAGTGTTCCCACCAAGACTATTTTTATAACCATTTGCCCTCCATCCTGGAACGGTATCTGGGGTGTATCAAAGCGATAGGCATTCTCCATGAAAATGGTTTTCGTCACGGCGACATCCGCCGCGATCATATTTTTGTAGACCGAACAACCGGTGTTTTTTCCTGGATTGACTTTGATTACGACTTCTACCTGCCGGAGAAACCCTATGCCCTGGACCTGTTCGAACTGGGAAATATCCTACTCTACCTGACAGGACGGGGAAATTACCATCCCCGAGATATAGAAAAAGACCCGGAACTGGGCCTCAAGAAATTAAGTGAAATAAACCAACGGGACCTGTCTCTGCTCTCGCAAAACAGGGTGGTGAATTTACAAAAACTTTTTCCTTATATTCCAACCAAACTCAACAACATTTTACTTCATTTCTCGACTGCCACCAACGTCTTCTACGAATCTGTTGACGAGCTATACAATGATCTGGAAGATGCCTTGGAGGAGCTCCCCCGGTAACGCCCATGGTGCCGGATATCAGATACAGGGCACGCCCTGATCATCTTCTGTCAAGCCAACCACAACAATGCCGGCTTTGTCCGCAGCCCTGATCATTGCCGCACGATCAAAAAGCAATGACTGTCCTGCCTCAACTGCCAGCACAGCCCCTTTGACCTCACCGATGGTCTGAATGGTCTGCTCGCCGGTGGCCGGCAGATCAAAACGGAAATCCTGATCAGGCTTTTTCAATTTAACAACCACTGCGCCGGAACCGGCCAGCGTTCCTCCACGGCGTATGGCTGCGTCTGTCCCTTCGATAGCCTCTACAGCAAGAACACTCCGGTCACGAACAACCACACACTGTCCAATATCAAGTTTGCCTATCCGGCGAGCCATGGACCAGCCGAACCGAATGTCTTCCCACTGTTTTTTATCAGGTTTCTTTTTCGTTAAAATCCCTCGGGGAAAAAACAGGTGATCAAGATAGCAGGTGGAGGCAATAACTTTTATTCCCTCCTGCTCAAGGGTATCAGCAACTGCGCGCAAAATAGCATCATCGAGTCGGGCGTCTATTTTATTCCATAGCGTGAGGCCCTTTAAATCAGGCAGCACATCTTTAAAAATACGGGTCTTGGTGATTGTCCCCGCAAAAACGGTTTCCTCGACCCCTTCCCGCTTAAAATATTTTATTATCTTACCGAGCTGGCCGAGTTTTACCCAACAGATCACATCGGCAAGGGTTTCCAACTCGGGCAAGGTCTCGTTGACATGGGCTATGGCAACAACCTTGCGCCCCTTTTTTTGCGCAGCTTGAGTAAAAAGAAGAGGAAACTGCCCTCCTCCGGCAATGAGACCAATGGCAGACATACCGGCTACATCCATTTATGATTCAACGTGTTGACGGCTGGGCCCATTATTCCAGGGTACGCTTAACAACGCCGCGTTTACTTGAATGGAAAAAATCGACCAAAAGCTGTACTTCCGGGCAGTCCATCATTTCTTCTTCTATCTGTGCCAGTGCATCTTTGAGCAGAAGCTGCGGAGAACGAAGCAGGAGTCGAAAAGCCTCATCCAACTTCTTGATGGTATCGCGCTTTACCCCGGCCCTGCGAAGACCTATCTTGTTTACACCGGATATGCGCATCTGATTACGGGTACCTTCCATGATAACATAAGGAGGGACATCCAACCCGATACCCGACATACCACCAACATAGGCGTAGTCGCCTATCCGGCAAAACTGATGGACAGCGACCAGACCGCCGAGATTAGCATGATTGCCGATTTCAACATGACCGGCAAGGGTCGCAACATTGGCCATGATCACATAATCGCAAATGGTACAGTCGTGGGCTATATGACTGTAGGCCATGATCATATTATTATTACCGATAACCGTTCGTCCATTGCCCTTGGCAGTTCCTCGGTGAATGGACACATATTCACGTATCTGGTTATCATCACCAATGACCAGCTCGGTTTCCTCACCCTTATAATGTATATCCTGCGGAGGAGCACCAATGGAGGTAAAAGAGCCAATGGTGTTACGGGCCCCGATTGTGGTCCGTCCGGAGACCATTGCATGGGCGCAGATACGGGTTTCCGGTCCGACGATCACAGGTCCGTCAAGAATAACATAAGGATCAATAATTGCAGTGCTGTCAACCTGAGCCTGCGCATCAACCACTGCTGTGGCATGTATACTCATAAAAAGTCCTATCCTAACTATTCAGCGAATAACAAGTAAGCTCGCCTTAAACTCGAGCTGTAACTGTTGAGCAGTACACCAAATGCGAACAAACGGAATGGATAATGAAAAGAATACTCTGGTATCCGGTCTTATCGTATGCAGCTGGGAGTCTACTGAATAGTTACAGCCTATCTAAAGGGTGCTGTCCTCTGGAACATGCACCCGAAATTGTTTTTCAGGCAAAAGTTGCCATCATTTCTGCTTCGGTCACCAATTCGTCACCGACATACGCATGCCCGGCCATCTTGGTAAGACGCGCCTTGTACTTTATCATTTCAAGCTTAAAAATGAGCTGATCACCAGGCCGAACGACCTTGCGGAACCTCACCTTGTCCAGCCCTGCAAAATAAACCAATTTCTCGCCTATCATCGATTGTTCGGTGAGATAGGCTAAAATACCGCCCGTCTGAGCCATCCCTTCCAAAATAAGTACACCAGGCATCACAGGCTCACCAGGGAAATGTCCCTGAAAAAACGGTTCACCCATGGACACATTCTTCAGTCCGGTGATGCTCTGTCCTGGCTCAAAATCAATAATTCGATCAACAAGGATAAAGGGATACCGGTGGGGCAACAGATTAAGGATCCCTTTAATATCAATTGGCATCTTAATTTCTTTTTCTGTGGTCATATCGAGACTCTCAAGTATCCTCGCCTTTTTGTACCAAGGCGGTAAGCCGGT
Source organism: Desulfogranum marinum (assembly GCF_963675105.2). Lineage (NCBI taxonomy): Bacteria > Pseudomonadati > Thermodesulfobacteriota > Desulfobulbia > Desulfobulbales > Desulfobulbaceae > Desulfogranum > Desulfogranum marinum. The sequence goes on along the minus strand of NZ_CAXXRO010000004.1, from coordinate 2,572,066 downwards.
CCACTTCCTTACGCAACCGACGCACTTCTTTTATCATTTCCGGCAAGCGACTAAATGCTGCCGTGGCCCTTCCCCATTTTTTCACATCAATTGCAGGGGCACCGCCAATCAGCGCTCCCTTGGGCTGACTGTTGTGGACGCCTCCCATGGCCGCTACCATAACCCCATCATCAAGATGAATATGGCCGTTTACCCCTGCTTTAGCGCCCAAGACAACACTTCTGCCGAGACTGCTGCTCCCGGCGATACCGGTTTGAGCAACAAGCACCGAGTTTTCTCCAATCACGACGTTATGGGCAACCTGCACCTGATTATCTATGCGAACGCCTGACTTAATCCAGGTGGTGCCGAAGGCTGCACGATCAACGCAGGTACACGCACCTATCTGCACATCATCATCTATGCGGACATTCCCAACCTGGGGCTTGGAATAGTGATTACCCATGGCATCTGTGGCAAAGCCAAATCCATCACTGCCGATAACAGCCCCGTGATGCAGGTAGACCCTGTTGCCGATAATACAGTCTGCTGCAATGGTAACGTTGCCGTAAATAACCGTATCATCGCCAATGGTAACCCGGTCTTCGATAACCACACCTGGATGAATGGTTACCCTTTCCCCAATGTGCACCTCATCACCGATGGCCACATGGGCACCAATGGATATAGCTTTCGCGAGGCGACAACCGGATCCGATAACCGCTGAAGGATGAATACCTGTTGCCGCATAGTCCTTTTTTAAGAGAAGGGAATGGATGCGGGCAGCAGCAATATCCGGCCTGTCAACGACGATCCCGGGAAGTTCCAGGGATTCGAAGCCCTTGGGTAAAATGCAGGCACTCGCCTTGCATTCCGGCAACTTTGCCATCATTTTTTTATCTACCAAAAAGGTAATTTCGCCCGGTCCGGCCAGGTCAAAACCATTCAAGCCATTGATTTCAACGGCACCATCGCCTACAATTTTCCCATCTACAAATTCAGCCAGTTCCTGGAGAGTATATGATCGCGACATTGTGACATTCTCCCTTGTAAAAACGGTGCGCGGCAATTGCGCTCCGCATGGTAATAGTTCCCCGCCAGCGGCTCGAACTTAGCGTATTTCTTACGCCTCGTAAAGAAAAACAGATGATCGTTTTTTTTCGTACTCAGCCAACTGCGGTTGCCAGGCCTGCTCAAGCTCTGCAATCGGCACCCCTTGCTCCAGTTCCTGCCGTATCTTTTTGCTGCCGATGATCAAATCCATGGGGAGCCGTTCAAATTCGTACTCATAGGGCGGTTCTTTGTAGGCAAAATTTTGCGGATACAGCATCAGCAAGGCCTGAAGCAAAACCAGACTGGTCTTGTAGGGTCTGAACCTATGGGGGGCGGTCACATGGATCTGGAACCCACTGCATGGTTCCCCTGCCCACTTGCCGGAGGTTGGTTCAAACATCAACGGTCGCAGCACGCACCCCGGTAATTCTTCCTGTTCGACATAGTGTAAAACCTCCTCAACCCGAACGTAAGGCGCGCCGAACATTTCAAACGGCAAGGTGGTTCCCCTGGCTTCGGAAACAGTCGTCCCCTCCCATATGACCTGCCCGGGATAGACAAGCGCTGTGCTCGCGGTTGGCATATTCGGCGAGGGAAAAACCCACGGAAAACCGGTTTCAGCAAAAAACATATCGCGCCGCCACCCCTTAACAGGTATGACCTCCAAATCAACATCAATACCGAGTTCCATGGCGCAAAAGCTGGCTAATTCGCCCATTGTCAAACCATGGCGCATGGGAATGTCGCACATGCCGACAAAGGATCGGCACTCTTTTTCCAAAACATTACCTTCTACCAGATGGCCACCGACGGGATTGGGCCGATCAAGAATAACCACCTTCACGCCCGTCTCTGCAGCAACTTCCATACAGTACACAACCGTCCAGATAAAGGTATAGACCCTGGTGCCAACATCGATAAGGTCTACCAGCAAAACATCCAGGTCTGCGAACATCTCAGGATACGGTCGCCGGGTTTGTCCGTACAGAGAATAACAATGAAGACCGGTTGTTGGATCGGTACTATTGCCGGACTCGATCATATTGTCCTGCTTCTCACTGAAAAATCCATGCTGCGGGGAAAACATGGAAGTGAGTTGCCCTGGAAAGGCGGCCAGAAGGAGATCACGGCTATGGGTCAGGTTACGATCTGTTGAGGCCTGATTAGAAAGCAACCCCAGCCGTTTTCCTTTAATCCAGCCAGGTTGCAGGCGACAAAGCTCTTCAATACCAATAGCAATCAAAGGGTACCTCTTTGTTGAAAAAATATGCTGATATCTGTAATTGTTGAAAAGTATAAACTCTTTAGCTAGCTCAAACGGCTTGTCCAAGCGGCTGAATCATAGCGGCATTCGCCCCTGCTGCAGGGTAACGAGCATTTAATGAGCCTGACTCTTACGACGCAACGCCAACCCCACGTTGGATCCAAAAATCAACAGCGCGCCGAACCAACCGACAACACTCAAGGCCGGATCGGCAGCCAGGATCGGCCCCAAAAGGGCTGCAAGCAATATACGGGTGGAAGAAATGACCGCACCTTCAACGGCAGTGACAAAGAAAAAGCCGTAGGTCAGCAGGTATTGGCCCAAAACGCCGGCAACGGAACAGGTAAAAAGGAAGAAAAACTCGCTCCTGTCAGGAATAAAAAGCTGGTGCCTGAAAAAAAACAACATGATCAACAAACCAACCCCAAACATGAAAAACAGGATGGTCTGGGAATCATGATATTGACGGCTGATGTTGAGGTAAATAATGGCAAAGGCAGCACAGAAGCCCGAGGCAAGTCCCCAAAAATTATGAAAACCCAAGCCGACGCTACCCGGGGAAAGAACCATCCACACGCCCACCAAGGCAATCATAACAATGGCAACCGCTATTGCATCCCGCTGCTTTTTCAAAAACAACCACGAAAAAAGGGCAACAAACAAAGGATAGGTCATATTAAGAATATTGGCCTCCGCCACCGAGGAAACAGCAACCGCCTTATAAAAACAAAAAACCGCTACGGTATTGGCAATGGTCCGGCCCAGTAAATAATGATAACGACGGGGTTGCAGTCGTTGCTTATTCCAGGCCATGCTCAGGCACACCACGATAAAACCGAGCAAAAACCGGGAAAAGACAAAGAAAGAGGTCTCAATATCGACAGTCGAATGGGACCAACGAATGATCAGTGTTGCCAGGTAAAAACAAAAAGCTGAACCAAAAACAGCAGCCCATCCATAAAATTGGCGGGTGGTCACCCGGCTCGCTGCCAGTACGTTTGTAGTCATAATTTTGTACCTAAATCTTGCATGTCAAGCATGACAAAAATACTTTTAGTTATGTTTTTCCAGACTGTTGTCGGCTTCATCAACAAAAAATCAGTTCACTTTTTATGTGAGTTACATTTAAGAGAATTTTTCTCATGCTTGTCCCCCTTCGGGATTGCCGATTTTACCGAATCTGCTTTGTTTGCGCACACTTGAAGTACTACAGTACGCCTGCGTGTACGCAGCCTCGCACCTTCGGCAAACTTGGCAATTGCAGGATTTAGGTTGTATTTATAATTGAAGAGTTGATGGCGTCGGTTACTCCTGCCAAAACCGAGCCCACTGCTCCACACCCGGTAACCAGTGTACAGGAGAACCATGGGGATGGCACCAACCAAGATTCCACGTATAATGGATGCCTTTTTGCCACAGATTCGCCTGCCAAAGTACCCATCCCTTGTGCGGAGGCTGGAGTTCATTACGTGAAATTTCCATTTGCAGCCACAAAATATCTCTGGTTTGCTTTACAGCCCACTGCTGGATTCGTTCAAGTAAAGAAGCCCCTTTATCTGCGAGGTAGTTGGTTAAATAGGTAGTATAAAGAACAACCGGGCAAGCAGGGTCAGCGGGAATATGCCGGATCAAAAAAGAATCCAGCTCCATCGGAAGATCGGCTGGATATAAACAAAGAGTGTTTCCTGCTGTCTCCATTGCACGAAGCACTGCAATGCCTTCCTGAAGTCTTGTCATGCGCTTTTTCTGATCACCCCATATAAACGATGCCAAGGTATATTCATCTTCTTTGCTTTGCAAATAAAAAGGCGCCCTATCGCACCCAATTCTGGAAACGACCCTCACCGTCTCGGCTGAACGATCCGGGGGAACAAACCGTCCAGAGCACTTGACCACAAACTCGATATTGTCCCCCTGCCCTAAGCTGACAATTTCCTTACTGCTGTCTTCAGCCACTAAAGTGTATTTACGCTGCTCTGCCAGTAGGTTAAGCCCTGCACTTGCACCCAGGTCAACAAGGTGCACTTGCTGCCAGGGGGTATACAAAAGGGGCAGCAACCAACATAAACCACGACCGGTTTCATTGGTCTGAACGCTTGCGGTTTGGATAAAAACTTCCAGATCTGCTTGCAGCAACAGAATAGACTGACGAAGAACCTGCGGCAAGTTTGGATCATCTGGGCTTTTGGTGCCATCAACTGTCGCAAAATACGCTGCCGGCTCTTTCGCCTCTGCACTCCCAGCCAGAACACTTTTATGGAGTCCAGCCATCAGTAAAAGGGGGACATCAAAGGAGGCGCGATTGGCTGCAGCCTGGACCAACCAGTTGCCGACCTGATCATTCTCATCTACAAGCCACTGCCCTATGATACCGCACAACCGGGAAAAAAGAGGGGAATAGCCGCTGGTGAATTGTTCTTGTTTTTGAAATCGACCCACCAGTTGATGGCGAAAACTCTTTTCTATGTCCATAGAGCTTACTTTTGACATCTCTGTTGTACCCATCACTTACTACGCACTCCCCCGTTGGGGTTTATCGCTGTTTGGGCAGCACCAAAACGGAAAAATACGTGCTTGAAATATCTTATGGATAAAGCCACCTCTCATCCCCGACAATGTATACTCTTTTCGAGGTGTTAGATAAATGGAAAAACAGGATTCGCTTAAGTAACAGGTGGCATTTATACAGCTCTGCCTGTTGATATAAAATATCAGCTTCTTGTAGCGGCAAGATCGAAAACTTTAAAGACGCTTTACATTTCCTCTTTCTGAGTCAGCAACGGGTAGCGTAAAGTAGATGGGGCCTTACGGTCATGACTATGGTATGATACATTGACAATAGGGTACTATAGGAACAATTAGTGCCTAACCCATAACCTCCCGTCTGAGATGAGTCCGCTACAGGACCATACACCATTGTAATCTTCGCCTGCCGTAAGAACCGCTTCTTTCATAAGGCGCGCACCATTGCTTCCCACATTCCGCTGAATTCTTTTTACAGGTGAATTCAACATCTGCAGAGTCTGCTCTGCGAATTGCGGATAGAAGCGATATTACAGAACAATCTTCACCGAAACAGATATGATGCAAACAATACTTCTTAAATTATGGAGAATCGTCTATTGACGGAAATATGTAAAAAGTGTGCTGAATGTTGTAAAAATTATCCTTTTATAACTCTCTCTAAAAATGAGATACATTCGTTAAAAAAATTAACAGGCCTACCAGCTCAGGTGTTTACAAACCCAATAGGCAAAGAAGTAGAAGAATATTTCTTACAATTCCAGGATAATGGACATTGCTATTTCTTAAAGGAGAATGAGGGGAGCTTTTCTTGTACCGTATACGATGAAAGACCAGGGATTTGTAAAAAATATCCCTCAACCCCCGTGCAGGATAACGTCTGCACTGCAAATAAAAAGAAAGTGCTGATTACCACTCATGAGTAAAAAACACTCACTTGAAACCCCGATCTGTAACGGACTGATGACATGGCCGATGGGTGCAAGTGAGTTTAATGTTATATTTCATACTACCTACTTTTTAATCAATACGAGGGAAACCAATGGCAAAACCCAATTATTCATACGAAAAACGACAAAAAGAGCTGGCTAAAAAGAAAAAAAAGGAACAAAAGCGATTAAAAAAATTGGAAAAAGCTACCCAAGAATCTCAAGCTGATCAATCTTTAACGGTCAATGGTGATACAAGTGCACCTATTGTTAATGACGACAACTAGAACAAATAAAATTAGAAGTTGAACAAGGCCAAAAGTCTTTGTGGATTCATAAGGGCATCTTAAATAACAGCTTTTTCTGCCAATTTCGGCGTTATCCTCAAAATTTTATCCTCGGAGGTAAGCGTAGACTCCGATACTATATATGCCTGTGGTAAAATTTTGAGCATACCTCGGAGTCGAGGCTTACCTGATCTTGATTAAAAAATCTCATTATTTAAAACACTGATAAAGAGCTCAGAGTAAAGGTATCCGGAGAAAAAAAGGCGGATAGAGGGAGCTCGCTGAGGCTCGTCGATGCACTCACCGTTATAATAATGAAAATATAAGAAATGATTGAGCCTTTTACGATATATCCAGAATCACTTATAGATTCGAAAGAAAAGGCCCAAAAAATTATACAGGATAACGCCTATTATTTTTATGTAATTGGGGTGTTTTCGTTACTGGCGGGCACATTTTTCATCAGCCGTAATGAAAATTCATTTGATATATCTTTTGGCTCGGAATTATTATTTGCTGGAACGTTCTCTATTACCCTTGCTTATCTGACAACGTTATCAACCCGAATTTCTCATGAACATTGTGTCAACTTAACAAATTACACCTAATTTCTGTATGTTATGTAAATTCAAATAGATTTGGCATTTTGTCACAATGTTCACCAAAGGTCAGTCCATCCAGCATCATTTTCTTCAGTATTTTGGCAATGAATATAGGCGACTATCGGAGTCTACGCTTACCTATTCATTGCCAAAAACTTTGAACCTGACGCCGCCTGAACTGATGAGAAATCCGGGCTAAAGAGTAGAATCACAGCAACGTTGCTAGCAATTGTAGCGTTGGGTCTATTTTTTCAAGGCATTTGGCTGGATTACGGTAATGCTTTCTCAATTTTCAAAGTGCTCATCTGCCTTTCGGCTTATCGGATTTTTAAAGCTACCTGGTATTACAATAAAAAATGCCTACATGCTGCCCCCGTTGCAAATATGATAGAAGGGGACAACCAGAGAGCGTCTACGGATAAATACCGTTTAGACTAACGGTCAAGCTCAAAAACACCAATACCCTCTTTAAATTTTACAAGATATTTCATGAAGATATCCCAAAAACAGGTCGGAGTGTTTAAAGGTATGGCTACGGCGATGCTTGTATCCTTACTTACAGTGACCCTGGGGATTATGACCGACCCATTTCATTTCCATAAACTCGAAGGGCTCGAAGGAAAATTGGAGGTTTTGGGACTGAGCATTATTCTCCCAACATTATTTTTGACTGCCTCGATAGGCCGACTAGCCAAATTTCGTTTTTTCAGCCCGGAGGACATAGATGGAAGTGGATTAACAAAGGGATCTGAAAAGGCTATAATATTGCAAAGTCTCCTGCAGAACACTCTAGAGCAACTTGTCATTGCAATTGGCGCATATACTGCTTGGTGCTTGGTCATGCCTGCAGCCTGGTTGTCCGCCGTACCATTATGCTCCCTGGCTTTTGCTATTGGCCGTCTCAGCTTTTATTCAGGATATCAAAAAGGCGCTCCATCAAGGGCTTTTGGCTTTGCATTAACTTTTTACCCAACGGTTTTACTGCTGCTATTGCTTGTATTTTATCAGATCGAAAAATTCATAATCTAAGGCGCTGTGCAAGCATGTCCATGCAACATTCAACGACAAAAAGGAGCAAAAAATGGTCGCTTCATTGATTAAACTTGTTTTGTCGAACCCCTCTGTTTCTCTTCTCTTCCTTGGGTTGATTAGCTCACTGATATCGCTCAATTTCAAGAAAAAGCCGCTAACGAAGTCCGTTATTATAGAAGACCTTGTTGCCTATTTTTTTCTGTTCAGCATTGGGATAGGATATCTAAACAACTTCCTTATGCATGTTGTGTTCGCCGAATATACGGCAAAATTCATTGGCTGGCCCAACAGCCCTTTTCAACTGGAAGTAGGCTTTGCCAGTCTTGGCATGGGCGTGGCAGGCCTCATCGCTTTTAGGCAAAACCTAGCCTTCCGAGTAGCAACTTTTATCCCTCCCGCCTTCTTTCTGCTTGGTGCAGCAGGAGGCCATATTTACCAAATATTTCAAACACACAATATGGCTTCAGGGAACGCAGGCACTGTCCTTTGGACCGATATCCTGTTGCCAATAATCGGCTTCGCACTACTCTATGCCCAGACAAAAATTCTGCGAGGAGCTACGAATTATTAAAAAAGTAGCAAAAAAAGAAGGTTACCATACGTTTTTCTATCGATTTACCAGTTGATCATTGAAAATGTGATACGTCCTTTCTTTTTCCCTTTGTTCCGCACTCGGCGAAGTCAAAGTTACAAGCTCACGTTGCCTGAAAAAACGACTTTGAAGAGAATTACCTTCAACTGGAACAGACTGATTTCAATTCGAAAAAAAATCACTCCCCCCAGTGGCGTCCTTCCATCCTGCCAAAAAGCCGGTAATGATCCCTGGGGCCTAGCACGCCCATGGAGCTCCTCCTCCCCCATACTGCTGAAGCAGCGACATCCGGATATCTGTCCCAGTAGGCCTGCGCCAACTTTTTTTCTTGAGCGATATCCTCGGGCCAATCTATTTCCGTATAAGTCCTGCCTTCCTGCCGACCATGATTACGATAATGATCTGCAGGACCTTTAATACCGAGTACTCCATCTTCGCCCCAGAGTTGGTTTTCCCGGACGTCGGGATAGCGTCTCCAGTAAGCTTTTGCCAACCTCCTCTCCTGTTGCAGATCCGGCGCCAGCTTATCGTACATTGCGCGCAGATATGCCTCGGTTCGGCGAGTGTCCTCATTAAAAAAAGGGGCTTGTACGGCATGGATACACCACAAAATAGCGCTGATACAACACACCAGGAAAACGACCGCCGGTTTCAACCACTTCACGGCATAGCCTCCAGCTCCAGCCAGCTGCTCCAGCCGCCCCTGTCAGCCCTGCGGACACGGACTCGCACCGGACTCACCGGGACCACCCAAGTTTGCCAATATCTTTTACTGAGCTTGCCAAAATCTTTTTTTACTCCGCGAACCTCCAGCTCGCCGTCAACCATATTGTCTCCGCTGCCTGCCCGGTACTGCAGTATATAATTGGCATCGTCCCTGCCCTGCCATTCAAAGTAAAAACGCCCGGCAAGCTGCTTATAACCGTACGCACCGCTTCCGGGTGGAAAAACCCACTGCGGGCCGCTGCCGACAAGGTTCTGCGCAGCATCTTCTCGCACCGGCCGATTTCGGGCGGTGTGTATTTTTGCCGCAAGCGTTTTTTCGAGCTCTGCGACCTGATCCCTATATAATGCATACCCATCGTCGTTTTCTCCAGGATCTTTCCCTAAATGATAAAGTCGCCTTGCTTCTCTGCCATCCTTATGTTTTCGCCACAGCAGCTTCCAGCGCCCTTCGATCACCCCATATTCGAAATATTTGATATTGGCCGGATCTTCCTCGCTGAATCCCCCGCCGGAAGTCATGCCGAACCATGACGCTGGGACTTGCTTTTCTAAAAAATTTCGCCCTTCGAGATATTTAGGGACGTTCACATCCAGCAGCTCAAGGAGCGTCACCATTACATCTGTATGGCTGGAATGGTCGACAACTTTGGGCCACTCCTGTTTTATCAGCGTCTCGGGCACCCATATAAAAAAAGGCACGCGAACGATCTCTTCATGCAGGTGCCCCCCAAGGTTGGTGGAAGCATGGCCCACATTTCCCCGTTCTCCATGTTCATCCCCGTGGTCGGCGGTGACAACTAGCACACACCTGTTACGCAGCCCGCTCTTGGTATACAACTCCCAGAACCGTGCAAACCAGTCGTCAAATTCCCTGGCATTTGCCGTATGTAATGCGTGGATGGCCAGCACATCTCCAGTTTGATAAGCAATACTCCCGGCCTTGATGTGGGTCGTTGTTCGAACCGCTTCAACCCTTTGCTTGGCCTCCTTATCAGCCACTAACGCATCGAGTGCAACTTCATATCCCTTGCCCGGCCGATATGGCAGATGGGTATGGAGATAATGCTCCCAGAGAAAGAAGTACTTTTTATCCTGTGCTCTTTGGGTAAGCCAAAAAAACGGATCAGTCCCCACATCATCGATACCAAGCCCCAGGTTGCGATACAGGTCCATGGTCATAAAACCCTGCAGTCCTGCCACCTGATACCCTTTATCGGCAAGCACCTCCAAGGGCAACAGCAGCTTACCGTCAACTGACTGCCCCCTTGTATGCACACCCGCTTGAAAAGGTGTCAGCCCTGTGAGCAAAGTAATCATATTGGAACCTGTCCAGCCACTGACAGCACGATGGACAAGGGATCGATGAGCGCTTTTTGCGGCCTGCAATAGATTGGGTGTTATCGACTCTTTCACCAAATCGTGGCGCAAACTCTCCACCGTAAGGAGAATGACGCTGATGCGGTTTTCCTTTTGGTACAGAAGGACACCTTTGACCACCAGCGTGAAAAAAAGGATGAACGCAAGACTAATGAAAAGAAAGCGATACCGCATTGATCACAACCGGGTAGCAGAAGAAAGAAAAAGCCAAACAACTGACAACCAGACAGCCATACCGCACGCTCCCTTGCAACTGCTGGTGATACAGTGCCCAAAAAACAAGAGCGGCGGACAACGGCAGGAACATCCAGTATGGAAGGGCAACGTTTTTATATCCTGCAAGGGGGATGATAAATGCAAGGGTACTCAGGACCAACCAGGCAAGATAGAAAAGCGCTGTGCCCCATCGTTCCGTGATATGTTCGGGCAGCAGCCTCTTATTATTCCCAACAAACAGTGCCCCTCCATGCCAGATAAAGCTCCCACCAAGTGACGCGACTCCATTGACTGAAATATCTCGCAGTCCGTATGTTCGCTGTGAATGTATCCCCTGGAGCAACTCATCGTGGACACCAAAAGCCATGCCGGCAAGCACTGAAAAAAACAACAGCGGGCCGCCCTGCAGTCTCCAGGACATCGCATAGCGGACCAGACAGGAAAGTGCCATGTATTCGAGCACATGAATTCTTTTCACCGGGTACCGGCCATCTGGAATGGCCAGCGCAATTATACACAGCAATACGCCTGCAACTACCCAGGGCCGACTTACCTTCCCCTCATGTGCCTGAGTCTTTAAAAAACGAGGGAGAAACACAAGTACCGACAGTACGGCAGCTATGGGAACGACAGCAATGACCGGTGTGGGAAGCAATCTGTTGAGCAGGGAAAAAACACCGTAAAGATGCACAAAAACAACCACCAATAAACAGCAGGCTGTATAGAGAAAAATTTGCAAAGGTAAGCTGCCTTTTTCCATCAGGTTACCACCTCCATCATGCAAAATACGAAAAAAAAGAGATGGCCCGGCAAAGGAATGAGATTCTCTTCATTTTGTCCAGTAAAGCAGAGTGTTCAACCGTTTGATGTCCTTCGGCGTAAAATATTTACTCTGTACAAAATACCTTCAAGATCGACCGGAAAACAAGAATTATTGAACCCTATAACGAGATATAGTTACCAACTCGTTGTTAAAACATAAAAAAAATTTAATCTTGGCAGACTATTCCCAAAAGACTTTAGCCATCTTTGTTTGTGATCCACACAACTCAATGCAAAGAACAGATTTGTTAACTAAAATTGTCGAAGTCAAATCCACGCCTCAATCTTGAACGACAATTCTAATTATTCAAGATGCCCTCTTTTTTTCACTGCTTTTTAAAGCAATCCTAATCTATCGCTAATCAAGTTCCGGTAATTGTCACTGGGTTTACTCAAGGAAGCAAAAGCACCTGAAGTCTTTTGCTGCAGGAATTGAAACGATTTTGAGGAGAGGTTACATGAAAAAACGGATTTCCGCCGCTGTGTGCTTTGGTGCCATGGTGATGGCCGCCACTTCCACTTTAGCCGGTGAAACAAGTAAAGCTCAACCAGCAGAGGTGGCTTTTCAAGGCGTCACCTTTCCCGTAACCGATGAACAGAAACGGCAGGTTCTTGCCAGTTCTGCGGTGACGGTGAATGGAAAAGATTACCCCATCGGTTATAACGTCATCCTTCGTAGTGGAGATAAGGTCGGTGACGGCACCTTTGGTCTGTTGATGGATAAAAACGGCAAGCCCGTTAGAAACAAGGACGGTTCTCAGCATATCTCGGTCGATAACGATTTTTCCTCCCTGCTGCCCATAGGCAACAAGCTCTTTGCTGTTTCCCATTTCGAGAGCCGCCCCGGCGCTATGTACGTAACTGAACTCTCTCAGGATAAAACCACCGGTAAACTGACAGCACTCAGCACCAAGAATATCGATTTTTCTGCCTATGGCGGCCTCTGGGTTCCCTGTGCAGGCAGCGTTACCCCGTGGAACACCCATTTGGGCAGTGAAGAGTACCCTAATAATGCTCGAGCCACTGAGTCTGCTGCATCGATGGCGGAAATTGAAGATTACGATAAACCCATGGCCAGGTATTTCGGCGTCGATCCATATGCCGAATCTACCACAGTGGACACCTTTCGTTCCGTCTTTCAGCCCTACCGCTACGGCTACCCTGTTGAAGTTAGTGTAAAAGAAAATGGTTCCGCAACCCCGGTGAAACATTTTTCCATGGGCCGCGTAGCTGTTGAACTTGCCTATGTGATGCCGGATAACAAAACCACCTACATCTCTGATGACGGTACCAATGTCGGTTTTTTCATGTTTGTTGCCGATAAAGCCAAAGATCTCTCTGCAGGAAACCTCTACGCCGCAAAATGGAACCAGGTCCACAACGGTTCCGGCGGCTATGCGGAGCTTGACTGGATTGATCTCGGCCATGCAAACAACCAGGAAATACAGGATGCCATCGAATCCGGAATTACTTTTTCCGACATCTTCGACGTCTCATCCCCCAAGGAAGACGGTAGCTGTGAAGCTGGTTTTACATCAATAAACACCACCACAGGTCATGAATGCCTGCAGCTCAAGCCAGGCAAGGAGAGAATTGCCTCTCGCCTGGAGACCAGACGATATGCAGCCATGAAAGGCGCCACCACAGAATTCCGCAAAGAAGAGGGGATTACTTTTAACCCTGCCACCTCCACTTTATACGTGGCCATGTCCGAAATCGCCAAGGGCATGGAGGACAACGCAAAACAGGATAAGGGTGGCCCGAATAATATTCGCCTGCCCAAGAATAAATGCGGAGTTGTGTATGGCCTCACAATTGGTGCAGACAAAAAAATCGGCAGCGAGTACGTTGCAAAAAACATGTACGGCGTGGTTAACGGCATTATGCGCACCTATCCCAAAGATAGCGACTACGCCAATAATACATGCGACATCAATGGTATCTCCAATCCGGACAATGTAACCTACATGACCGGCACCAATATCCTTATCATTGGTGAGGATACCGGTTCCGGCCACCAGAATGATGTTATCTGGGCCTACGATACAGCCACCCAGTCCCTTACCCGCATCCAGACCACTCCTTATGGTTCGGAAACCACCTCCCCCTACTACTACTCCAATATTAATGGACATGCTTATCTCATGAGCGTTATCCAGCATCCTTATGGCGAATCTGATAAGGATAAGCTGAAGGATCCGGCTGAAGCTTCCGCCTATACCGGCTATATTGGACCACTTCCCGTTGTAAATTAAGCACGACAGTCAATTTACTCGTTGTGCCCTTTCCGCTCCCCGTTGCCCTGTAAAGGCATCGGGGAGTTGTCTTTTCCCCGGAGAGAAGCAATGTTATTTTTACCACCGCCCCCGACCCGTTTGTTTCCCCTCGCACTTAGTATTTTGTGCTTGTTCGCTCCCGCCGTAGTATCTTCCGCCCAATGGACTCCGAAGAACGAAACGGCCTACATTCCTCCCCAATGCTACACCGATACCAAAGGCCAAGCAAAGGCACTGTATAACCCCTGCTATGTCTGCCATACCAGATCAACAGAGCCTAACTACCTCAATGATCAGGACCTGCAGTTGTCCTATTCGTTCCCTGAGCAGGCCTTGCGTAACCCATGGAAGAATCTCTTTAAGGATTGGCGCCCGACAGCAGCCACCATCACCGATGCTGAAATTACAGACTATACGCGCACGGACAATTACCGAACCAATGATGGTCAACTAAAACTTATGGCTCAATTGGCAAATCTTCCGCCTGAGTGGGATGAAAACAGCAACGGCCACTGGGATGGGTATGTACCAGACTGCTATTTTCATTTTGACATCCATGGTTTTGATCGTACTCCAACGGGTAGGATGACGGGCTGGAGAGTCTTTTCCGCCTACCCCCTGCCAACGGCATCCTGGCCGACAAACGGCACCCTCCATGAGCTGGCCATCCGCCTTCCCGCAGCCTTTCGCCAGGATATATATGGCGAGGAAAACGAGGAGATATATGTGGTCAACCTGGCTATCCTTGAAGCACTTATCGGCAAACAGGATATCATGATTGCTCCAGTCGATGAAACACTTTACCAGGTGGATCTGGATAGGGATGGACGCCTGAGCATGGCCAGGTATATTCACTACGACTGGGACCCTCTTGCCGGTAGGCAGATGCAATGGGTAGGACTTGCCGGCGTGAAGCAGCAGGAGGGCGAAATCAGACTTGCGGCCGGCCTTTTCCCTCAGGGAACGGAGTTCCTCCAAGCCCTGCACTATCTCCAACCCAAAGAAGCAGGACTCATTCTCTCGCCAAGAATGAAAGAACTGCGCTACATGGTCAAGAAGACCTGGCAAACCTATGCAGACCTTGAAGAAGGCACGCTGGAAGAAGTTAAGGAGCGTGATGATTTCCCGGACCGGTTGACTCAATTCATTGGCAGCATGGAACAAGGCGTATACAATGGCAACGGCTGGTTGCTCCAGGGTTTTATCGAAGACACCGAGGGCAGCCTTCGTCCCCAAAGCTACGAAGAGACCCTCAGCTGTACAGGCTGCCACGGCGGAGTAGGTGCGCCCACAGACGGTGTCTACTCCTTTTCAAGAAAATTCAACGGCCGCAATGAGCAGAACGGCTGGATCGGTCACAACAGCCATCGGTACCAGCAGATCAAAGAGCCCAAAATCAAGCTTGATAACGGGGCACTCTACTACGAATACAGCTATTATCTGATGTACAGCGGGTCAGCATCGGAATACAGACGAAACAGCGAGGCCGACGCCCTGTTTTTTAACGAAAAAGGACGCGTGCGACCGCAGATGCTCAACAAACTGCATGATGACATTTCCACCCTGCTTATCCCCTCACCGCAGAGGGCATTGCAACTCAACAAAGCCTACCTTTCCCTTGTGCGTGAGCAGAGCTATGCCCAAGGCAGGATCGCCCCGTTGGAGCCGCTGGACAAGACAGTCCACAAGGAAGTCGAGCAGGACTTGCCTACCGGTCTGCAACAGGAAACCAACATAGCCGGCGTGTATGGAAGGTACCTGCCTCCCGGTGCGCCTGCAGGCTCCGCTATTGCCACCAGCCAAGTAGAATCATCGGTCCGTGGAAAATCCATGGGTGGCCCGAATGGTAAGGCGTACGAAACAGACAGGCATGGTATAATCCGCAGAAGCAGTTATGCAGCCCCCTTTGACCATGTACACCACAGCTTTCCTGATCGTTTAACCTTGCCTACTCGATTGATCGTTCCCCTGGGTAACAACCCAAGCTGCTACTCCTGTCACCGGATAGATGCCCCGGTTGCGAAGTTGAAGTTACGCTTCGCAGAACCGATAAACATAGGCAACGGAGAGAAAAAAGAAACGTCGGCGTTATCGAGGCTAACTCGAAACAACGGGCGCAACATCGGCGGCAAATGGAGCCCTGACGGCAATCGGATAGCTTTTGTGTCCAACCGCAGCGGCCGTGACCAGGTGTGGCTCATGGATACCAATGGTGCCAATCAGGTACAATTGACCACAGGGCCGGCGAGCCATGGTTGGCCGGAGTGGGACCACAGTGGAAATCGCATTGTCTGCTGGGGCTACGACCCAGAGTCCGAGGAAAATCTGATCAAAGTTATCGACCTCAAAAACGATAAGCACCGTATTGTCGAGCAATCATCAAATCTGCTTGACCGACCGGTTTTCAGCCCCGACGATAAGGTTTTGGCCTGGGCTGCCAACCATAACCAGAACTGGGATCTGTGGCTGCTGGAACGTATCCGGTGTACTCGCCTAAAAAATCGGCAGCAACATCTCCGGCACGGGTCGGGTGGTATTGATACAAAAGAACCTGTTTGTCGGGATCGCCCCGGCGGAAGATCCACATATAGGAATTGGAAGTCGGGTCTCGACCGGGTTCTTTGAGCACCTGTACAGTAGTTTCATCAATGTTGATGGCATTTGCAGCCAGCAGTTCATCGTGAAGCAGGTTCAGCAACGGGATGCATGCCTGTGCGGCCTGCATGGCCCAGGTGGACATGGAGGATCGCGATATTTTAACCCCAAGACGGGAAAACTGTTTCTCCTGCCGATAAAAAGGCAGATGATCTATGAACTTCCCGGTCATGATGAAAGCAAGCAGACCGGCGGTAGCTATGGATTTGGGGATAAGCTGTGGCTGGACAGGGGCAATTTTGACGGTCGGCCCTTCATCCAGCGCACCTTCGCAGCACTTGCAGGCATATTTAGGCCGAATGTGGCGGATTACCTGCATCCTGGCAGGTACTATATCCAGTTGTTCGCTGACCTCTTCCCCGATCCTGGTCAACGGACATCCGCAACCACAGGTCTTCTCGCTATCAGCAATATCGTGCACTTTTTCCACACGGGGGAGATCCGCAGGTAACGGCTTACGCCCCCCTTTCTTGCGTTGATGCCCTTTAACCGGGATTTCTTCAGGGCCAGCCTCTTCTCCCTCCGGCTCCGGCATGTCAAATAGGGGGAGAACTTCAACCGTGCTGTCCGGTGGGATCTTTTCACTTTTACGGCCAAAAAGTTTGGCCCGAAGAAGACGTAACTGCTCATACAGGATAGAGGTTTCTTTTTGGTAAGACGCCTCCAGCCCCTCAATCCTGTCCTGCAAATCGAGTATGATTTCTTTAAGAGATTCTGGCGAATCCGGTAATGTGGCAGCTTCAAATTTCATGAAACCATCATAACATATCTACCTGAATTTTCATCGATTAACTTAAAAAAACAGACTGTTATACAGTGTCAAACATGAGGCGTTCATGGGCATCAACCTGCTCAATGGACAAACCGTCAAGCAGCCAGGATAATGATTGTCCGGATATGCTCATAACCTCCAGCTCGCTTTGCGGCCATTGAAAACGGTCTTTTTCGAGCCGCTTATGCCAGAGGCAGAATCCGTTTCGATCCCACAGCAGAATCTTGACGATATCACGCCTGCGATTGCAGAAACAGAACAGATGCCCGGAAAAAGGATCAAGCTCGAACTGTTCGGCAACCAGCATGGAAAGGCCATTGATTGATTTCCGCATGTCGGTGGTGCCGGGCGCAAGATAAACTTGCACAGGCATGGAAGAAAATAGCATTACCGACTCGCGAGAAGAGGAAGAAGCCTGCCGAGGGCATCGCTGCTGAAGGTATTGCTTATCTCGATGCTGATATTGTTGGCCAATACTACACGTATGTCTCCGCGCTGAGATGACAGTGTGATCCGGGTTGCTTTTTCCGGAACCGGGATCAGTTGAGGGGTATGCGAGATATCAGGTCGCCTCCGTTTTCTCTGCCAATACGTCAGCGCGTGGTAAGATAGTTTATGTTGGCGACAGTACTCGGCGCGATTCAAGCCGCTTTTTGCCTGCGCTTCAACATGCGCCATCCAAAAACGAGATGTGTGAGCACGGTTTGTCATGTGATGCCTCCGTATGAGTTGATCGGGAGATCAACATGACATAGCTCGAAGTCAAAATACAGATGCGGTAAAATTCTCGCTTACGCTGGAACTGGATACCAATGAAAAATTCCGCCTAACCACCGACAGCAGTATGGACTCCAACCCGTTATGGAGCCCGGACGGCAAGGTGCTTGCTTATAAAATCGCCCCCGCAGGTGGTGCCTACAGCCTCACCGGCCAGAACTTCATCACCTTTCCCGAGGGATGGTCAAATCCGGTTATCCACACCTGGCAAGGGCCGGAATCGGTACAGATGAATGGCTGGAGTCCTGATGGCAGCAGAATTGTTTATACTGCTGAAATCGTAACCGACAGTTCCGGCAAGGATCGGGTCAGTTATGTGGCAATGGCTTCAGACCTCCACCTCCAAGATGGAGTAGCCAAAGCGGTCAACCATGTTTTCCTTACTGACGGCCATACCCTTGGCGACCGTGGCCCCCTCTTTTCTCCGGATGGAACAAAGGTGGTCTGTTGGGCTTGGAATCAATCATCGCGCGCTACCTTATGGCTCTATGACTTTACCAGCAAAACCGCCAGGGAACTGACCCTGAATGGGCAGGATATGTACCCGGCGTGGTCACCTGACGGGAAATTTCTCCTGTTTGAGTCAATCAGGGACGGTGGCGCCGACCTATGGGTCATGGAGGTCGAGCCTGCAAAAGGCTGAAAGGGCAAACGCGTTACCCAGGAGTCCGAGTCGAATCCCCGTCTACTGTCGTCAGTTCTGCATTGACTATAGGCGGGGAGGACTCAACATTGCGGCATAGATAAACGAAAGAAAGGTTGCCGGCCGACTTGAGCCACATATTTTTTACCACAAAGTAATGATCACCTTCTCCGCCTTTGCAATTACCCGCAATCGGCTATTCCCTTTCTCCCCTGGGAAGCCGCAGGTGGTAGGATAACATCCCTTGTTATTACTGCACCAATGCAGAACAAAGCAGCATACGTATTGCCGGTACCGAGCACCGGTTATCCATGACGGATACGTTTACCTGTCAGCAATCAGCAAATGGAACTCACATTGGTGGCCAATGCCGTCGATCAAGTTCATATCAATAGCACTTCAAAAAATCTACCGGTTTAGAATTGCAGCTGATACAATCCATCAAATAAGCGAATCCATCGAAGATGGTAAATACAGCAGCGAGTTAAAAAGAAGGTCTTTGCCAACATGGTCGGAAGTCTTATGAAAAAGTGGTACACCAGATCGCGCTCCTTCTTGATGAAATGATTCCAAAATTGGATCAACCAAGGGGTTGATTGATTAAAAACAGGCTCCAGGCTGGTGCCTTATGATCGCAGGGGCAAGCTATTAAAAAAAGCGGTCGCCTTGCTGCTCCTCAACTTCAGCCGATTCAAGTCGATTAACGATATATTTGGGAACGGTATCGGTAACGAGTTGTTACGCCGCGTTGTCCACCGTTTACCTGAGATTGCTTGCCCTCTTCCTCATGGATACCCATTTTTTCAAATGATTTACGGCATTCTACAAAAAAACAAAACTCGAGGGAATTGAGTGGCAACCAGTGATTGTAAACTGACAATATTAGGAGGCAACGGATGGATACCGGCTTTTAACAGGCACACTTGCTGCTATGCTCTTGAGTTAGGCGATTATTTATTCATTTTTGATCTTGGTTCCGGAGCCTGCAGGCTCGGCGAGCTTTACCCGCCTGAAAAGCTCATGAGTTTCAAAGAGATACATATATTTTTATCGCATTATCATCTTGATCACATAACCGGCATCACCTACCTGCCTTTATACCTGAAAGGCTGCAGGGTAACTATTTTTGGCCCTGGAAAAAATATTTACGGTAAGAGCACAGAAGAAATCCTTTCTGCCCATCTGGAAAAACCCTATTTTGCTTTGCCCCTGACTGACTACCCTATGGATTTAGCCTTTGTTGATATTGCATTAGGGAAAAATGAAATAGCAGGGGTTGAAATAAGCACTCTGCTCCAAAGCCACAGCGACCCGACAATTGGATACAGACTAAATGACCATCTTGCATATATAACCGACACTGCCTGTTCGCCGGATACGATTGATTTTGTTGATGGCACCAATATACTTTTGCATGAAACCTGGTTTGACAACCTTGAATACACTACACTGAGCAGCAACAACGGCAGCGTCACAGAAGATGTATCCATTGCATTACGCTCACATGCCAATATTGATTGGGTTATGCATGTGGCCAAAAAGGCACAAATAAACACCTTAGTTTTGATACATTTAAACCCTTCGTACAATGACGAAAGACTACGCGGAATGCTCGCCTATGCAAAAAGATCTTTTATGAAAACATATCTGGCACTTGACGGCACAACTATCCTCATATAAATAACCTTGTTCCATGAGTAACGATTTTGCACTGAGCCCAACCGATTCAGCCTCTATGCTATACATAATCGGGAGCGGAACAATTCAGCGAGTAACAAATAAGCTCACCTTAACCTCGATCTGTAACTGTTCAGCAATACAACCGGGGCCTCGGCCTTTATTTTAAAAGCCATCTTGTTACTTAGAAGCAGTGCTTCAGATGGGTGCAAGCAGGCTGGATAACTATAGTAATGCTATGTTTTCCTGCCTGATCGTGCGCAGATGGAGTGCTGCTCAACAGTTACTCAGGAGCAACTATTAAAACGATAAGCATACTGGGAACAGGTTGGCTAGGTCTCCCCTTGGCGCAGCACTTTGTTTCAATGGGCCACAATGTCATTGGCTCTACCACTTCGAAAGATCGACTGACGGAACTGACATCCATAGGTGTTAAGCCGTTTTTGATTGATATTGGATCTTTGCCGGATACTATTCAAGAATTCCTGCAGGCTGACGTACTGATCATCAACATACCGTCAAAGGACATAGCCGGCTTTCGCCTCCTGGCCCAAGCAATTGAAAAATCCGCACTCAAAAATATCGTCTTTGTCAGCTCCACCTCTGTTTACGACAACACCAACACAGTAATAACCGAGGCAGACGGCCTGGAATCCGAACAGAGCCCATTGGTGATAATTGAAAACCTGTTAAAAAAATGCAACACAGCCAAAACCACCATTGTCAGATTCGGCGGCTTAATCGGGCACAGCCGCAACCCTGGAAATTTTTTCCGCAAAGGGAGAAAGGTGCAACACCCTGACTCCAGGGTAAACCTCATCCATCGTGATGACTGCATCGCCATTATCACTCAAATCATTGAGCAGGAGGTATGGGGAGAAGTGTTTAATTGTTGCGCTGACACCCACCCCACAAAAAGAGAATTTTACACGCAGGCGGCCACTTCCATAGGCAATCCTGCGCCTGAATTTATTCTCACAGGCACCAGTCCATACAAAATAATCAGCAACCAGAAAGTGAAGCAGCGTTTACACTACCAATTTTTGCATCCGGATTTAATGAAAATACAATTTGAGGATGCCTTATAACCGATGTTGGAGTCTCGTCTGCCTATCTATAGCCCAAAACCCTGAAACCGACGCCGCATGAACTGGTGAAAAATTGAGGCTAGTTGGTTCGGTGCAGAGTAATGAGGCATACCTCTCCCCGGCAATTAAAACGAACAGGAATACTTGATGCTCCAACGCCGGTGCTGGTGTAGCCGATCATCTCTTCAAATCGCCATTCCCCGACCGCAGTATCGCGTGGAGCGCGACTGTTGGAAAGAATGGGACGATAATCGGCAAGGCATACCTGTCCTCCATGGGTATGACCACACAGGTACAAATCGGCTTTTTGCTGCTGTGCCTCTTTATATGCCTCAGGGGAGTGGGCCAGGAATATGGTGAAGTCCTTGTCTGGAATTTCTCTGCAGGCGTATGCGGCATCGTCTAGTCTGTAGTAGTGCGGGTCGTCTACCCCGGCTACCCATATTCTTCTCTGATCACGTTCGATCGGCCAGGCTTCATTGATCAGCATAACGACACCGGCTTCCTCCATGTCCGGTATCATTTCGATACAATCGTGATTCCCGAGCACTCCTAAAATGCCGTCCGCAGCTTTTACCTGGGCCGTCACTTTGCGCAATTCCCGAACACTTGGCGCCATGGGGCCGTAGAGCTTCATGCGTAGATCTCCTCCCAGAAGACAGAGATCAACATCGATATTTTGAACGACATCAATCAGCTTTTCCGTTAAGCCCTGCAGACCGTCCAGGTGCAGGTCTGTCAAATAGAGGATGCGGTACCCATCAAAGGCCTCAGGCAAAGTCGGAAAAGAAAAGTCCTTGTGCACTAACCGGATATCCAGCGCATTTTGCTTGCCTTTTTCATATAGCCCGGAAATCTTGACCAACCAGGTAAGGATCACCTGGTCAGTGAGGATGCGACTGAGATTGAACCAGATCTGGTATCTTGGCAAAGGAATATGACACGCTCGCCATTCTCGAAGCCTAACAGTTGAGCGGAGGATACACGGATAATTATCGCGCGGGGTCCTGTGGATTGTATATTTCCACCACAGTGTTGCAGGGTAAGCAGAACATGTAAAAAGAACGACAATAAGAATAAGTTGCGTCCACGAGAAAGGGAGAAACGACGCTAAAAAAAGTACAGGAAAAAGCGACTCCAGTACATGGTCGAGCGGAAAGGTATCACCGCCAAAAGGTACGTTTAATCTGCGTTTGATAAAGCTTGATGTCAGGTCTCCAACCATGGCAAATACCGCCGCTGCTCCCCCTTGCCACCATGACATTCCCAGGAGAAAGCAGGCTCCCATGCCGCCGAAGATACTGACTGCAATGCCGCGGATGGTTTTGTGTGGTCCAAACAGTGGTTTCTTATCCAGCCATAGAATGCCCCCATCCACAGGAAACCGCAGCTTATCTCCCAATACAAGATGAGCAAGAACCGGCAGGCAATTCACGACATAAAGAAAAAGAAGAATGCCGAACGTTGTTCCGATGATGGTGAGTAATGAAGAATTCATACTGCTCATCCAGGCTCTCGGTTGAAAATATCAGGCTAGCTACCAGACTTGGTGTATTATAGCACAACAGCAGACAAAACAGGACGCACTCCATTTTCTTTTACAGGCCACCAACCGGGAAAAATAAAAATCTGCGCATTATTTCTTTATTCCTTTTTGTTACGTAAAAAACCGCTTAAATATAGGTATTTTTCGACCTCGCGCGGCCACAGAGGTAGCAAGAGGATCGAAAACAACAAAATATCGGAGTATGCAACCCTTCAGTTTAAAACTACTCGCCGTTCCCGGCATCACTGCGCCTTTGTGCGCACAACATCTTTTATAAGGACCCGAAAATGAGTACATTTACCAACGTTACTCTCTCCAAAGAGGCAAACATCTACTTTGACGGCAACGTCACCAGTCGCTCATTTGTACTGGCCGACGGCACAAAAAAATCCCTCGGCATCATGCTCCCTGGAGAATATACTTTCAACACCGATGCCAAGGAAATCATGGAAATCCTTTCGGGCGAGCTTGAGATACTCCTGGCCGATGCAAAGGAGTGGAAGACAATCACCGGAGGGCAATCCTTCGAAGTACCGGCACAATCAACATTTGAGCTGAAGGTTAAAACAATTGTCGATTACTGCTGTTCCTATCTCGACTAAACCATACAAAAAACCGGGAAGCGGGCCTAAACATCCTCTTTTCCGGTCAGCAAATAAGGGCAGCACCACATTTAAGGTTACTGATCTACCAACGGTTTACTGGAAAAGTGGTGCCCACCTTTTTCGTACATATCGTTAACTGTAAATGGAAGATCTGTGGCCGGTTGGACTACAGTTAGAAGGCAGAGATGCAAAAAGGATGAAAGCCGATGCAGAAACCAAAGGGGAAAACAATGCACCATTTGATTAGCTCTATTTCAATATTCATTGCACTTCGTTTTTTACCGGTATTCCTGCTGCCGGTTTCATGTCTGCTCTTTTTTACAGCCGGAGACCTCTATGCCAATGAGTCTGCTGTGTGGAATGCGCTTAAATCGGGCAACCACTTTGCCCTGTTACGTCATGCTATCGCTCCTGGAACCGGCGATCCTGGGCATTTTGCGCTTGGAGAATGCTCAACCCAGAGAAACCTCTCCCATGAAGGACGCAATCAAGCGAAAAAAATTGGTGATCGTTTTAGGGCAAACGGTATAGACAAGGTCCGCGTATTCTCAAGTCAGTGGTGTCGGTGCCTCGAAACGGCAAAATTGCTGTCACTGGGGCCGGTTCAGGAATTACCGGTATTAAACTCCTTTTTTCGGCACTATGAGCGCAAAAAATCACAAACGCAAGCGCTGAAAGAATGGTTAGTACAGCAAGACTTTACACAACCGCTTTTGCTGGTTACGCACCAGGTCAACATTACAGCACTGACCGACATCTACCCTGATTCGGGCGAAATTATTGTTGTTCGACAATCCAAACCCGGTGAATTCATAGTCGTTGGCAGCGTGCAGACAGAGTAAAATATACAGCGAAACGCATTGGGTGACCCGTTGCCGGTGCAAAAAAATGGACGCACCACATTTTCTTTTACCACTTTACCGGCTGCGGATAGCGAAAGATATGACGCCTTCACTCTTTTGTTCCCGATCCAAGAAGGGCTATACCGCTTCCGGCGCCGATTTACCACGTGGCTTCAATGTTTCTAGAGGATACCCTCCAACAGAGCTTCAAAGACCGAATCAGCTTGATTTCTATTACAGCTCATACATTTGGTGGCCGGACTTTCAACTGCAGGTTATGATGAAATATCATTCTTTTCGCCCAACTGCTTTGTTTCATCCAAAACCTCAGAGGTAAGCGAAGTTTGCTGATTTCCGCCATGCCAAATCGGCTTTTAATCAGGTAAGATACTTTCATTTACCAAAACAACCAGCCCTCGCCTGATAAACTGAAAATGGAGAAAATAATTATGGCAAAATGTACAATATGTAATTCCCGTAAGGGAAAACGAAAATGCATGGCTGAGGACTCGTTGATCTGCAGTCTATGTTGCGGTCAATCTCGTAACCCTGAAAAATGTACGGGCTGTGTCCACTATAAAAACGTTTCCCAGAATAGAAACTACCGTAAAGTTCCCTTTTACGGAATCGAGCAAATGTCTGATTCAATCACCCTTCAGAATATTTCCAATACCATCGAATCGATCTTGTGTAGACTTGACATCGACGCTGAAAATGAATTTACAGACAAGACAGCACTTCAGCTCTTAGAGGCAGCTTTTGATACATTGCATTTCAAAAATTCCGAGATGTCCTTTACGGATCCTGCGACCAAGATTCTATTTGAAAAAATGTCACAGATCATGGAACAGGATTTACCGGATACTCCTGAAGAGCAGTTAATAAAAGTTATGGCTGCCGTGTATAGATCAATACAAAGAAGGACTAACGGCGGGAGAGAGTATTTGACTTTTGCACAACAATATGTGGGGCCGAGAGTTGGGCCAGGCGCAAGGGTATTACAATATTAACCCATTCTAGGTTCGAGGTGGCATTGCCCGGACATCACGTCTGCCATTACCCCGCTTTAAAAATTGAAGTCACCCAAAACACCTACAAAAAAACTGTGAAACAGATCAGCTATGTTTTTATCCATAAAATGGAATTGGTGAAATGAATCAACACGAAAAAATTAATTACGTCGAGTTTCCGGCACGAGACATTCGAGCCACGAAAGATTTTTTCACACAAGCGTTTGGCTGGTCATTTCAAGATTTCGGCCCAGAATACGCTGCATTTTCAAACCAGGGTATTGATGGCGGTTTCTTTCAATCGGAGTTGCATTCTTCGACCGGTAATGGCGCAGCTCTCATAGTGTTCTACAGTCAAGATCTAGAAGCCACTCAAGACAAGATTGAAAAAGCTAATGGCTCTATCATACAACCAATTTTTGCATTTCCTGGTGGTAGACGTTTTCATTTTACAGAACCAAGTGGTAATGAATTTGCGGTCTGGTCGGATAAACACTGAACTATAAAGTTGGAAGGGAAAACAAAAAAGGCAACGTACAGCCTTTGAGCATTGTTTTTTTTACACTCTTCAGGGTACCCGCAGAAAATCGATAGCCTCTTCTTTCTGCTCAGTGGAGAAACATTTTATTTCAATGTTTTTGAACAGTTGGTCTTCCAGATCGATAATTTTATGCATCCATTGCTTGTCGGTAACAACGGCCATCCTGCTGAAGTTTGAAAGGCCCACATCAGCCATAAATTTTATTTTTTCTACGATAGCATCCAACTCCACCCCGCCGATACTCTCAATTTCCTGGTAGAGAAAGACATTTCCAAAATTATATATCTGGTCTTTTATGCCGGTGAGTGCCGTGGTCATGTCTTCCTCGGTAATCTTACCGGCTACACGATAGGCAATGGCCTGCTCAACTCCAATATCTATAACATCCAGCATTATCCTTACCTCCAGTGCAGAAAGGGGTGCCCCCTTTTCGTTATTACCCCGATGAACCCGATGCCCATATAACTTATCGACAAGAGCACCTCATGAAGCACATTAACTCTTCTAGGCCCTGTGTCCAGTTTTTCTCTACCTTATGAGCAATGTTCCCATATCTGCGGCTCAACTCTCTATCAGCTGGAAGTAAAAATGTTTGCAGTGCCCATGCTCAGCAGAAAAGCAACAATCGCCTATCCGGGCAGTGTACCTCAGATTGTGCCGGATATTTTCTCAGTTGCTCAAAAAACCGAACGAATCATATGGTTTATTGGCTTGACCGACTTGCTTTGCACCACCACAAGCCATAGTGTTGTAAGTGTACATATAGAGTCTACTCGTTCATGGAAAAATGGAGGAAAATATGTTGCCGAAAATACAAAAAATACTCTATGCCACGGACCTCTCAGACAATGCAAAATACGCCGCTGGCTACGCTGCCCTGCTTGCTGACAAACTTGATGCGGAAATAACCGTTCTTCATGTGCTGGACGATCTATCGTGGTCCAGTAAAAACCTCATAGCCAACTACCTGAGTGAAGAACAATTAAAAGAAATACAGAGACATAAAGTAAGCAAATACAAAGAGATGATGCAGCAACGGATCAAGCAATTTTGTGAAGAAGCTGCTAACGAGACCAAAAAATGCCAATTTTTAGCAGAGCGGACTCTCATCAGGGAAGGTAACCCAGCGCAAGAAATTTTAGATGAAGCCCATGAAGGGGATTACGATATGGTTGTCATCGGTACCCACGGTCTAGGAGCACTGGCAACGGCTTTATTGGGAAATACAGCTCGGCGAGTCGTTCGAAGATGCCTTAAACCTGTTACGGTGATACGTTTGCCGGAATAATGAACCGGCTTCTTTAGGTTTTGTACAACAGCATTAATCCGTACAAAGCCTGCCTCATCCATTAGGCAATACGGTACGGCCAAGTACATTGATTGCGGCAAGATGTCGCTAATTCAACAGAGAAGAGATGCTGGTCATCAACACTCTTTTGCTATCTTCTCCATTATTTCCTTGATTCGCATCAAAGGCAAACATTTTTTCAAGCAAGCAATGGCTCCTGCAGCCATTGTTTGATCAAGTGTTGCCCCAAAACCGTGTCCCGAAACAAGTTAGACATTACGTCTTCCACAGAAAGCGGATTTACGTCCACTGCCGGTCTATTCTTGTACACGTTTTTTCACTGCAGAGAAAAGAAATCCCTTTGCCGGCAGACATTAGCAAAAAACATCTTATAGTTTGGTAGGTTAAAAGATAAAAAGATGACCATCCAGGAGGAGGCTACGATGACTGCAGTGTCGCTATTTGACCAGGTACATGTTGGCAATCTGACCTTAAAAAACAGAATAGCCATGGCCCCCATGACCCGTGGCAGGGCTGGAGATACACGAATTCCCAATCAACTGATGGCACAATATTATCATCAGCGCTCATCTGCAGGGTTGCTGATCACAGAAGCAACGGTTGTTTCTGCCCAGGGCAATGGGTGGATTGGTTCGCCCGGAATCTATACTGATGAAATGACTGATGGCTGGCGCAAAGTCACCCAGCTGGTCAATCCGACTGGTAGTCATTTATTTTTGCAAATGTGGCATTGCGGGAGAGTCTCCCACAGCGATTTTCATAATGGTGCGTTACCGGTTTCTGCATCTGCGGTGAAGTTGCAAGGAGATCACATCCACACGCCTTTGGGTAAAAAAGACTATGAAACGCCTCGACCGCTCACTGTTGAAGAAATACAAGCAACCGTAGGTGATTACCGCGCAGCGGCCTTACGTGCGAAAGAAGCCGGCTTTTCCGGGGTTGAGGTCCACAGTGCAAACGGTTATCTGCTCAATCAATTCCTCGATTCCAAGACAAACAAACGTACTGATCAATATGGCGGTAGCCTGGAAAATAAGTGCCGCCTGCTGCTGGAAGTCCTTGCCGCTATTTTTGATGTCTGGCCTGCAAACAGGGTTGGGGTGCGGCTTTCTCCAAATGGCGTGTTCAATGATATGGGAAGCGATGATTTCCGGGAAACCTACCTCTACCTGATCAAAAAACTCAATATTCTCGGCCTGGCATATGTTCATATTATGGACGGATTGGCTTTTGGTTTCCACGAACTGGGGGAGCCAATGCGCCTGGAGGAGTTCAGAGAACATTATCAAGGTATTATTATCGGCAATTGCGGGTATTCGCAAGCAGATGCCGCACAACGCCTGGCAGCTGGAAATCTCGATATTGCCGCTTTTGGCCGACCGTATATCAGCAATCCGGATTTGGTGGAACGTTTTCAGAACGGCTGGCCACTGGCGCCATATGACGATATGTCGCTGTGGTATACACCAGGCCCGGAAGGATATACGGATTATCGCCCCTATTCAAAATAGTATCAAGAGACGGAGGAGCTGGTAAAAACGAATCAGGGGAGAGAAAGCAGCGACAAAATGAGGGGAAAAACCATAACGAAACATGAGCTGCAGTTCGTGAATGAACAACAGGTTATTCTATTTAATCAGGAAAGAAAATGATCAAATCCGGTGCTGCGTGAGTTGGAGAGACTGAAGACCACCGAGACACCCTCAAACCAAAAGGAAACGAGATGAGAATAGGAATGATTGGGCTGGGACGCATGGGCATGAATATGGTTCGTCGACTGATGCAGCATGACATTGAAGTGGTGGCGTATAACCGTAGTGCAGACAAGGTGGACCAAATAAAACAAGAAGGCGCCATTGCCGCCTATACGTTACAAGAGATCAAAGACCAGCTTGAACCACCTCGAACGGTCTGGTCTATGCTTCCGGCTGGTCCTGCCACCGACGCCGTCATGAATCAACTCAAGGAATTACTCGATGCCGGAGATACCGTGATCGAAGGCGGCAACTCCCATTACAAGGATGACATCGTCAACTCCAAAGAAATGGCTGACAACGGCATCAAGTACCTTGACGCTGGCGTGTCCGGCGGTATTTGGGGGTTAAAAGTTGGCTATTGTACCATGGTTGGCGGCCCCAAAGACGAATTTAAACGGTTGGAACCAATCTTTAAGGCCCTTGCTCCGGAAAATGGCTACATGCACTGCGGCCCTGCCGGGGCTGGTCACTTTGTCAAAATGGTCCATAACGGCATCGAATATGGCCTGATGCAGGCGTACGCCGAAGGATTTGCGCTTATTGAAGACTCCCCTTTCGGCGAAAATATCGATTTTGGTGAACTTTCCGACCTGTGGAATCAAGGCAGTGTCATTCGCTCATGGTTGCTGGAGTTGGCAGCGGATGCCTTTAAAAAATCAGAGCGCCTAGAAGACCTGGAAGGCTATGTAGACGACTCCGGCGAAGGCCGTTGGACAGTGCTCCAATCAGTGGAGACAGCAACGCCGACACCTGTATTGACCATGGCCCTTATGGAACGTTTTTCGTCTCGTCGCCCCAATGATTTTCGCAACCGAGTACTGGCGGCATTGCGACGCGAGTTCGGCGGTCACGCGGTCAAGAAAGCAGAGGATAAGTAAATGGCCGATACAATGTTGTCTGACATCTGCCAATACAACGTGCCTGAAGATCCTTGTGCTGTAGTTGTTTTCGGGGCAACCGGCGATTTAGCAGCACGTAAGATTTTACCATCATTGTATGATTTACTTCTCGCAAAACGCCTTCCCACTCCCAGCATGGTTATAGGCGTAGCTCGCACCAAACTTACCAATGAGGAGTTTCGGGCTCGCATCAAAACGGTTTTCATAGAAACCGGTGTCGATATGACCTGTTGGGACGATTTCTGCTCCCGCCTTTTCTACCGAAATGTAGACTATGGCGATATCGGCACTTTCACCAACCTTGCGATTTTTTTACAGGAAAAAGAGTCGGAAATCGGAACACAAGGCAATCGAATTTTCCATCTTTCGGTCCCACCTGTGGCATATGAATCCATCGCCAAATCTCTTGCCCAGGTTGGCCTTGCCGAGGAACAGAAGAACTGGGTGCGACTCATAGTGGAAAAGCCGTTCGGCTATGATTTGCAAAGCTCCCGCAAACTGGCGGATGCCCTTTCTCAGGGTTTTCAAGAAAACCAGATATACCGCATCGACCATTATCTCGCTAAAGAGACCGTACAAAACATGCTCATGTTCCGGTTTGCCAATGCTATTTTCGAGCCGCTGTGGAATCGCCGCTATATCGAATCGGTGCATATTACCTCTGCCGAGTCCCTCGGCGTTGAACATCGGGCTGACTTCTACGACCATACAGGCGTGCTGCGTGATATGTTCCAAAACCACATGATGCAACTCCTTTCTTTGGTGGCCATGGAACCGCCGTCCATTTATGATGCGTACCGAATTCGTGATGAAAAGGCGAAAATATTTCGCTGCCTGCGCCCCTTTCCCATGGATGACCTGGACAATCACCTGATACTCGGTCAGTACTCGGCAGGGATGGTTGGAAATAAGGCTGTCCCCTCTTATGTCGAAGAACCCAATGTAGCGCCTGATTCCACCACTCCCACTTTTGCGGCGATGAAAGTGTTTATCGATAACTGGCGCTGGCAGGGCGTCCCATTCTACATTACGTCCGGCAAGCGAATGGCCGCTAAACGTACAGATATTCAGGTGAAATTCAAAGAAGTACCCCACTCAATGTACAGAAACATTCTTGGCAATCATATCACAGCCAACACGCTGATCTTTTCCATCCATCCAAAAGAAGAGGTGCGGCTCACCTTTCAGGCCAAAGAACCAGGCCCGGCAATGTGCCTGCGCAGCGTGACCATGGATTTCGACTACGCCCAGGGCAGCGTTATCCGTGTCAGCGCCTACGAGAAAGTACTGCTTGATGTACTCATGGGCGACCACACACTCTTCTGGCGTCAGGACGGCGTAGACCTGTGCTGGGAGTTTCTGACACCGGTGCTCCAGGAATGCGATTGCCCGGATGATGAGGAACGGCTTCATCTCTACAAAGCCGGGACCGATGGTCCAAAGCAAGTTCGTGGCTGGATGGGAAAGTAGGGAGACATCGATGGCTGAGTTTCACGTATTTAAAAACCCTGAAGAGTTGAGTCAGGCCGCAGCCCGCTTATTTATCGACTGCGCCCGCGAGGCCATAGACTTACGCGGACGTTTTATTGTTGCCCTGTCAGGTGGTTCTACACCCAAGCGCCTCTTTCAGATACTGAGCGAAGATCGTCACCGTCAAGCTATGCCGTGGGATAGAACGATCATCTTCTGGGGTGATGAGAGGGCAGTGGCTCCTAGTCATGAGTGGTCCAACTACAAGCTAGCCCAGGATCACCTTCTTGCTCATGTGCCTGTGCATGAAAAGAATATTTTCCGTATTCAAGGTGAACGTGGCGCCAAAATCGCCGCCGAAGACATGCTTCAGAATATGCTGAGCATCTTTGACGATCAGGGGGTCCCGAGATTCGATCTAGCCTTGCAAGGAATGGGTACGGATGGGCACACGGCTTCGCTCTTCCCCGGCACAAATGCACTGGCAAGCACCGATTGGGTGGTTCCGGTAATCGACCCGCCAGCCAACCCAAAAGTTGACCGTGTGACGATTACCCTCCCCGTGCTCAATGCTGCCCGTTTATCACTCTTCCTCGTGGCTGGGCAGGGTAAACGGCACATTATTTCCGAAATCAGAAACGATCCTACGGCACCCACCCGTTACCCTGCCGCATCCGTTACGGCTGAAAAAACCGTCTGGTATGTAAGCGAGGACGCTTTTGATTCAACATCAGCCCGAATTGCTCATTAATTGAGTTTAAAATCAAAAAGTTCATGAGCAATTCGGGTTGATATCAACTCGCTTTCCTTTTCACTTCTCTTCCCCCTCATTATCATCTATCAAAATAACCTGTTAGCCGCGCACTACAGATAGAAATTACCTATTTGCCAAAGAGGACCAGCTCATAGTACTGTTTTGCTATTTTTATACAATTATTTCTATATGGAGGACTCCAGTGAGAAAAAATAGCATTTCAATACCATTAGTTACCATAACGTCTGTGGTTGTTCTTTTTTTTGCATCATGGTCCATCGCGGCCGGTGATCTCTCACCCTTTGATCAACAAAAAGGAACGCTCCGCATTGCCGGCGGCACAGCTCATATCCCAGTGATGAAGGAGGCCGCCAAACAGATCATCAACTATAACCCTCAAATCCACATTTCCATTGCCGGTGGAGGCTCAGGGCTGGGTATCAAGCAGGCAGGAGAAGGGTTGGTCGATATCGGCAACGCCGGCCGCAAACCCAGTGACCAGGAAATTCAAAAATTTGATTTACAACTTCTGAAATGGGCTGTCGACGGCGTTGGTGCGGTGGTACATCCCACCAACAAGGTACAGTCACTTACCAGTACCCAACTCCAGGCTATCTATGCTGGTAAGATCGGCAACTGGCAGGAAGTCGGTGGTGTAGATCGGCAAATCAATCTGTATACTAGAGATGAAGCCAGCGGTACTCGAAAAGTTTTTTGGAATAAGGCACTGGCAAAAGGGGATATTTCGACCAAGGCGAATGTCGTTGTTTCCAACGGTGCCATGAAAACGGCCATTGCAGGTGACCCATTTGCCATTGGTTTCGTCTCTATAGGACACATTGACAAATCTGTTGCGCCGGTAGCTCTTGATGGAATAACACCTGCTCTTACAACCGTTCGTAGCGGTGAATACCACGTTGCTCGAGGTCTGTATAGCCTGACCAAAGGAGAACCAACCGGACTTGCCAAACTGTTTCTTGACTTTTTGGTGAGTCCCACAGGGCAGCAAATTGTTGCAGACAAAGGCTTTATCCCAGTTAAGTGATGCTACGGAGCTATTCGCCCAGCGAATACTTATTCTTCACAGCGGCGGTTTTCAGTGGCCTGCTCACCGCCGCTGTGTTTGGGTTTCTCTTCTTTTTCGGCTTGCCTTTGCTCCAATCGGGCCAACTGGCTGACGTGCTCTTTTCTTCCTGGGCACCCGGCAAAGGGTTGTATGGCATTTATCCAATGCTGCTCTCCAGTTTGACCCTGGCCACCCTCAGTATGCTCATCAGTTTTCCGATAAGCCTCGGCTGCAGCTTTATTATCACCGCCCTCGCGCCACTTCGATTACGACGTGTTCTGTTAGCCCTTATCCGCGTGATGACCGGCATCCCTACCGTAGTCTACAGTTTTGCCGCCCTGTTTTTTTTGGTGCCACTCATGCGCAACCTTATCGGCCATGGAAGTGGCATGAGTATCCTCACGGCTGCACCGGTGCTTGCACTGGTCATAGCACCGACCATGATCCTTTTTTTTGTGAATAGCTTTAACAAGGTCTCACCCCGATTTACCTTGGCAGCCGAAGCTCTTGGCTGTAGTAAAATTCAAAAAATACTTTACATCATATTGCCTCAGGCGTGGCCCGGTGTTATCAATGGAATTCTGCTTGGATTCGGTCGAGCCATGGGTGACACCATGGTTAGCCTGATGCTGGCCGGTAACAGTACCGCAATGCCGGAAGCTGTAACCGATTCAGCAAGAACCCTTACCGCGCACATAGCCCTTGTCCTGGCTTTTGATTTTGACTCCATGGAATTCAAATCTATTTTCGTCTGCGGCCTTTCACTCTATCTGCTTACAGCACTGCTGATGCTGCTCTTTCGCCTGTCTACAGCTTATTTTTCACAGGCGAGATAATGCGCAAAACGATTGAAAGCTGTATCACCTTTTTCTCCTGGGTCGCTCTTTTCCTTTTGCTCATGGCACTTTTCACCCTTATTGCCTATCTCATCCAAAAAGGAGCCGACAGCATCCAGCTGAGCCTGTTTTTTGGGGACACAGCACCTTTGGATGCACTCCTTCTCAGGCGGCAGGTTTTTGACGGGCTTTTCCCCGCCATTGCAGGTACTTTTATACTTATCGCGTGCTCAATGCTGATCGCCATACCAATCGGGGTCGCCGGTGGCATATACATGGCAGAGTATTGCAAGGGAAAGCTAAAGCCGCTGTTTAACTTGACCTTTGACATCCTGGCAGGAATACCTTCCATTGTGGTGGGCTTGGCTGGCCTTTTGTTGACGATCCTGCTCAATCGACATTTTCCAAGACAAATTGCTCCCTGCCTTCTGCTTTCCTGTTTGTGCCTGGCCTTACTGGTTCTTCCCTATCTTATCCGAACCACGCAAACAGCTCTTGAATCGATTGATCCGCTCATCCGTAAAACAGCCCCGGCACTCGGTGCTTCACGTTCGCAAAACATTACGCTTGTACTCCTCCCCCACTCCATAAGTGACATTATCTCCGGGATTATCCTCGCAACCGGCCGCTGCGCTGAGGATACTGCGGTGATCATGCTCACCGGAGTTGTTGCAACTGCCGGTTTTCCCCGCTCGCTCTTGGGGCAGTACGAAGCACTTCCCTTTTACATCTATTATATTTCTTCTCAGTACACCGGCCCGGAGGAATTAGCCAATGGCTTTGGAGCTGCAATCATCTTGCTACTTCTCTGTATCGGTCTCCTGGTCCTTGCTCTATGGATACAACGACGATTTACCACCTTTCTGCTCTTCAGGTAGCATCGTGCTGACATAACTATGAAAATTCAAACACAGTCACTTTGTTTTTATTACCACAGGCAGCAAGTGCTGCGAGATATCAATCTCCACCTTCCTGCTAATAAAATCACCGCGATTACAGGGCCTTCCGGGTCCGGCAAATCCACTTTGCTCATGGCTTTTAATAGACTATGGGAAGAGATCGATGGCTGTAGAATATCGGGAAAAGTTTTCATGCATCTCAATGGGCAAAACACAAATATTTACAACCCAACACTCCCTCTCCTGGAATTGCGCCGCAAGGTGGGGATGGTGTTCCAACAGCCCAATCCACTCCCCATGTCCATCAGCAAAAACATTGCCTTCCCCCTGCGCCTGGCACACATACACGATAAACGCTTTGTCGGTCAAAAAGTAGAATCCGCGCTAAGGAAGGTGGCTCTCTGGGATGAAGTCAAGGATCGCCTTAACGATGACGGGCGGTTGCTCTCGGGCGGGCAGCAACAAAGGCTGTGTCTTGCAAGAGCACTTGTACTGAGACCTGAGGTCCTGCTACTCGATGAACCCACCTCTTCGCTTGACCCTGACGCAAGCGCCGCCATTGAAGAACTCCTACTTTCCCTGAAAACAAAATGCACCTTGATTATGGTTTCCCACTACCAAGACCAGATTCAACGTATAGCTGATCTTCATGTTCAGGTCTTAAACGGACAGTGCAGTATTAGCAGAAATAGTCTGCCCGAAAATCCAAGCAATCGATTGTCGATGAATTAAAGAGCTGAACTTTGGCGAGCAGTATTTCCCCCGATATCCATCAAATTATGGTGGTGGGGGTTACCGGCCATGATATGGTTTCCGCCGTTGATAGGCTGATCGCTTTACAAGCCGGCATTTTGGCATGTAAGAGAAAAGAATCCTGGCGGAATAGAGCATCCCCAGGGTGGATTGATGCCTGACCAGCCTTATCAACCGCCCATTGAGGAACTACGGAATTTTAGTCAGGCATTCGGAGCACTAGGATGTGATCACCCCCGCCATATAGGTCCCCTTGCCTTGGCCGCATCCCCCCTGACGGAATGCAAACTTTCCGATCAAGTAACAGAAAGAACATGGTGAAAATTTGACAAAAGAGAAGCGCTTAGAGATAATGACATCAGCATATTAAGATTACTATTCAGCATCAGTGGTAAGCAAATCTCTGATCAGAAAAATTGTAGAGGCCGGAGGGTCTTTGAATGTTGGATTTATTTACAGATAAGCAGGCTCAAGCCAACAGGAAACGAATGGGTGCCGGTATTATGCTGGGAACCGCTCTTTTCGCTACATCGGCGACAGCTCAAGTCAACGAAACAGACCTGACAACCTTAAGCATTGAAGACCTTATGGGCATCCAGGTTACCTCTGTAAGTAAGAAATCCCAAAGTCTTTCCGACAGTGCTGCTGCTATTTTTGTGATCACAGCTGAAGATATCCAGCAATCAGGAGCCACATGCATACCAGAGTTGCTGCGCATGGTTCCTGGTCTCAATGTTGCGAGGATTGATGCTAATAAATGGGCAGTTAGCAGCCGGGGATTTAACTCGCGGTTCTCTGATAAACTGCTTGTGCTGATGGATGGCAGGAGCGTCTACAACCCACTCTATTCAGGGGTGTACTGGGAAGTGCAGGACACAATGCTGGACGACATTGAACGTATTGAGGTTATACGCGGGCCAGGAGCAACTATCTGGGGAGCCAATGCTGTAAATGGTGTTATTAATATTATTACCAAACACGCTGGAGATACCCTGGGCGGACTAGCTGTAGCAGGAGGAGGAACGGAAGAACGAGCCTTTGCCGCTGGACGATACGGAACAACCATTACAGAAGGCGTCTACGGAAGGTTGTATGCCAAAGGCAATTCGAGAGATAGTTATCAATTTGTAACCGGCGAGGATTCGGAGGATTCATGGGAATCTTATCGCAGCGGATTTCGTGTCGATGGAAGCCTTGCGTCATCCAATAGTTTCAATATCCAGGGAGATATCTACAAGGGGGATCTTAACCAGACCGTCATATTGCCCACCTTAACTGATCCTGCTTTCTTTATAGATAATGACAACGTAGATACAAAAGGTGGAAACATTTTAGCCTCCTGGACCCAATATACCTCTGGTGGCGGTGAAGTCGACCTTCAGTTTTACTACGACAGGGCAAGTCGGGATGAGATGACAAACCATGAAGAATCCGACACGCTGGACCTGGAGTTTCAGCATCATTTTTCTTTCGGGGAAAAGCAAGACCTTATATGGGGTTTGCATTACCGTTATATCAGTGAAAAATTTTATAATACTTTTTGGACAAAGCTAGAACCGGAAAACGCTGATACCAACCTGTTTAGTTTTTTTGTGCAGGACGAATATACAGCATTAAAGGATACGCTCATCTTTACCCTTGGTTCAAAATTTGAACATAATGACTATACCGGCTATGAAATTCAGCCCAGCCTGCGTGCTCTGTACAGCCCTCTCAAAAATCACAAGCTCTGGGGAGCGGTTTCAAGAGCGGTGAGAACACCCCACAGGGTTGAACGTAACGCTACGCTAACGACCATTATTCTTCCATCCTCTAATCCAATAAACCCTCTTTCTATACCTGCAGCAGCGGGCGTTACCAGCAATGCAGACTTTGATTCACAAATCGTTGTTGCTTACGAAGCAGGGTATCGCTACCTGGTAAACCAGACCCTCTCTTTGGACCTGGCTCTTTTTTATAACGACTATGATGATCTACGCAGTACGGAACCCACACTTCCTACTATTAATGGGAGCTATGGAGCAGTGTATAATCAGTTTACGAATGCAGCCGCCGGTACAAGCCATGGACTTGAGCTTGCAGTGGCCTGGCAGGCTTTGGAGAAAGTAAAATTTGATTTCGCTTACTCTTATATTAACGAAGACTACACAGACATTTATATTACCCAGGCCAGCGATGCTCCCATCCATCAGTTCTCTCTGAGAGCCAATTGGAAAATAACCGATTCCCTCTCCTTTGATTTTTGGGGACGATATGTAAGTGATGCCGCCGGGATATACGTTTATAACCCAGGAGACCCGTACTATACTATAGACGATTATTTTACTGCTGATATACAGATCACCTATCGGCCAACCTCACAGCTCGACATAGCTCTGATCGGCCAGAACCTGCTAACGGAAAGTCATGAAGAATATGTTCAGGAATTCTGGTCACTCCCCACCGAGATAGAGCGAGGTGTTTATCTTAAGGCAACCTACCGATTCTAAGTAGAACACGGTTGACTTTTTCATGGCGTGGATAAACATGGTGGATAAATGATCGCAGGTCCAGATAGCTATCATAACTTTTTAGGCAGGAAGGCTCTAAAAAGGTTCTCGCGGTCTACCGTCCTCTTCTTGTTAACCTTTTGCTGGTGCGCGTCGGTTTCAGCTGCACCACGCGATGAGTATGCAGTAAAGGCTGCTTTTGTCATGAATTTTGCGATGCTGACAGAGTGGCCGGAAGCAGCATTTTCCAACCCAACAGAGAATATTACATTATGCGTAGTTGGGACAAGTACCCTGCCCCAGGCCTTTCAATCCATAGAAGGAAAAAAGATTGGTAAGCGGCTCCTCCATGTGGAGGCAGTGGATTCACAGGCAACGACTCCAAAATGCCATATTGTTTTCTATAAAGACGAGGTGGACACAGCAGACCTGGTACGGACTCTTTCTGCGGTACGCGGAAAGCCAGTGCTGACAGTCGGCGAAAAAGAGCGCGTCACCAAGCTAGGTGGAGCTATTCACTTTTATACACAAAACGAAAAACTTAAATTTGCAATAAACCCTACCGTTATTGCTAAGCAGGGCCTGAAATTGAGTTCACGCCTGCTAAAAATAGCCACCCTGATTGATAATTAAATGCGGAGCATTTCGTAATACTTTGAATTTATTTGTATCCATGCAATCCATTCGCGCCAAGCTGCAACTTGCTTTTCTTCTAACGGCTCTTCTTGGTTTATTTTTACTTAGTCTCATTCTTGTTGTCTCTGAAAAAAAGAATGCTTCCAAGAGGTTGGTAAAAGAGTTAACCACCATGGCAGATGTCGTTGCCTGGAACAGCAGTGTCAACTTGATATTTGATGACAAAAAAGGTGCCATAGAAGCCCTTGCATCTTTGCGGAGGAAGCCGGATATTGCATTTGCCTTCCTCTACGATGCTGATGGAGAAATATACGCCACATACCAAAAAACTGAAAAAAACATCTCCCACCTGGAAAATGTAGCAACCGCGGTAACACCTCCTGGAAAGGAACTTTTTACGCTCTTCGCTCCAAAGCCTGTTTTCGCAAAAATTACAAAAAATTACTGCTATCTCTTACGGCCTGTGTATGTCGACAATACAATAAAGGGTGCCATACTCCTTGTAGATGATATGCAGCAGCTCCAAAATCGTCTTAATGATTTTTTTGTTCAGCTCGGGTTAGCGGGGCTGGCTATTCTTGTCGTCGTTATCTTTGTTACTTCCTGGGCGCAAACATTATTTACAGCTCCCTTGACCAGATTAGTCCAAAGTATGGAGCGTATTATAAAAGAAAAAACCTACGACATTTTTGTAGAAAAAAAAACAGAGGACGAGTTTGGGGAACTCATCGACCACTTCAATAAGATGGTTGCCGAAATTCATAGTAGGGATGAGGAGTTAAGGTCATACAGTTTAGACTTGGAAGAAAAGGTCACCCAACGGACGGATGCGCTTTCAACGGCAAAAGTTGAACTAGAAAACACGGTCACGGATCTTCTGCAGGCAAGGGACGCAGCAGAGAAAGCAAATCGAGCAAAAAGCCAGTTCCTGGCCAATATGAGCCACGAAATCCGAACTCCGATGAATGGTGTTCTCGGCATGGCCGAGTTGCTGCTTGAAACCGAGTTGAATGGAGTTCAACGCCAGTTTGCAAATACAATTCAAGATTCTGGCACCGCCCTGCTTGCTGTTATCAATGACATTCTCGACTTTTCAAAAATTGAAGCAGGAAAACTTGAACTTGAATCGCGGCCATTTGACCTCCAGGACCTTATTGAAGATATCATCCAACTGCTCTCTTCAAAAAGCAAGGCTCAGAGAATTGAATTGGGAGTCCTCATTCAGCCCAATTCAACTCTTTTTTTAAAAGGAGATGCCAACCGATTACGACAGGTACTGATTAACCTCATCGGCAATGCAATAAAATTCACCAGCCACGGTGAAGTGATTGTCGAAGTATCAACCAGTGATACTGATTTTGGCACTGATCTTACTATCTCTATCAGAGATACAGGCATAGGTATCAGCAAAGAAAACATAAAAAAACTTTTTCAACCATTCTCCCAGGCCGACGGCACGAGCACCAGAAAATATGGGGGCACAGGTCTTGGGCTAGTTATTTCCATGGAACTGGTTGCCCTTATGGGGGGAAAGCTGGGTGTTGAAAGCACACTCGGAGAAGGGTCGGTATTTTCCTTTACCCTTCCCATGGAAATTTCTCTTCCCGCCACTGGATCAGCGTATAACAAAGAAACCTTTAGCCTTGACGGCCTTAATGCCCTGGCAATTGATGACAATGCAACCAATAGAAGTATCCTGTGCCATCAAACTGCATCCTGGA
The DNA here is from genome assembly GCF_963675105.2 of Desulfogranum marinum. Taxonomy (NCBI): domain Bacteria; kingdom Pseudomonadati; phylum Thermodesulfobacteriota; class Desulfobulbia; order Desulfobulbales; family Desulfobulbaceae; genus Desulfogranum; species Desulfogranum marinum. The sequence goes on along the minus strand of NZ_CAXXRO010000004.1, from coordinate 2,531,643 downwards.
ATATGACCTGTGATGTCGCAGAAAATGGATCGGTTGCGCTTGAAAAAATTCGAACTTCGTATAACAGTAAACCCTATGATATCGTTCTCTTGGACCTTGATATGCCGGAGATGGACGGCCTGGAGGTGGCTGAACAAATCAAAACAGCTGAACACAGTAAAACCATTCCCATAATAATGCTCACTTCTGTCGGTGCCTATGGCGACATTCAGAAAAGTAAAGATGTGGGAATTGATGTGTATCTGACCAAGCCTGTCCGCCAGCGCGATCTATTTTCAGCCATCCTCTCGGTTATTAATGCATCCAATGCAGTGAACACCACTCCAGGATCTGAAGAAGAACAAAAGGACAAAGTAGCCAAAGCTGCTTATAATTTTGGCTTGAATGCGCTTGTTGTGGAAGATAATAGCACCAATCAGCTAGTAGCCACCAAGATGTTAGGAAAACTTGGCTGCACAACAGAAGTCGTCGTCAATGGCGCTGAGGCAATAAAAGCCCTTGGCGAACGTACATATGATCTTATCTTTATGGATTGCCAAATGCCGGTAATGGATGGTTTTCAGGCCACGCAAAAAATCAGGGAGCTGGAAGCACAATCAGCTGAGCTCATGCGCACTCCCATCATCGCCCTCACCGCCAATGCCCAGTTTAGTGATAGAGAGAAGTGCATCCAAGCAGGGATGGACGATTATCTCAGCAAGCCTTTCCAATTAGAACAAATGGCCTCTGTAATCGCCCATTGGTTTAAAAAGTCCTCAACCCAAACACCGGATCAAGCACTCCCGATGGGCCTTACAGAAGCAGTGAGTGAGACGAGTGAGCAAGGTAGCACCCTGCTTGATCCTTTTGCTTTAGACTCAATCCGGCAATTGCAAATGGATGGAGAACCGGATCTCCTTTCACAAGTTATCAGGGCGTACATTGATGATGCCGACATGATAGTTAAGCAGTTAGATACAGCCCAAGCGGACAGAGATATTGATATATTAAAGCTGACGGCTCATACACTCAAGTCGAGCAGTGCCAATGTAGGTGCAATGACACTTTCCGCACTGGCCAAAAAGCTCGAAGAAAACTGTGCCGCCAACTCTTCAGAGAGCAACGCTCTGCTTGTAACGGAAATTATCGACCAATATAGCAGAACCAAAAAGGCTCTGGAAAAGGAACTGGCATAAATGGATTCTATACATATAAAACAGCCCAAAAAGCCTCTTGCTCTGGTCGTGGACGATGATAATGCATCACGAATTACCATGGGGGCGGCATTACGAAAGGCTGGTTTTGAAATTGAGCAGGCGGCAAGTGGAAAAAGCGGCATTGCTCTTTTTGATGAAAAAAAACCAGATCTGATTTGTCTTGATGTGATGATGCCGCAAATGGACGGCTTTGCAACCTGCAGGGAAATACGCAAACGGCCGGGAGGAGAGTATGTCCAAATATTAATGGTCACCGGGCTTGAGGACAACGAATCCATTGAAGAGGCTTTTCGCGCCGGAGGCAATGACTTTGTCTCTAAACCCATCAACTGGACAATGTTCAGCCATCGTGCCCATTATATGCTGCGAGCCGGAGAGGCTTTAAAAGACCTGTACCTTAGCCGCAGTTTTCTTGCCAAGACCCAGGAAATTGCTAAAATCGGCAACTGGCAAGTTGACTTGCAAAACAACCTCTGCACCATTTCGCCTGAAGCACTTCATATCCTGGGTCTTTCCGGAGGACCGAGAGAGGAAATCACTGTTAAAGAGTTGCTCGACACTCTTATTGGAACGGAACAGCCCGAGATTTATGCCACTGTAGAAGAGGCAATACGCGAGCGAAAAACGTTTACAGTCAATTTCCAAAAAACGTTAACAGACTCCTCGATTAGATATATTTATATGTATGGCCAAGTGCTGCGAACCGAATCAGGCGCTCCTGAATTCCTCCTTGGAGTTGTGCACGACAGCACGCAAATGAAGCAGGCCGAAGAAGAAATAAGGTACCTCGCTTTTTATGATAGTCTCACCGGGCTTGCTAATAGAACACTTTTTTTGAATCGCCTCAACAGTGTACTCGAGCACTCAAAGCGCAAGAAACAATCGTTTGCTTTGCTTTTTATGGATATTGATCAATTTAAACAGATCAATGACACCATGGGCCATCACGCGGGTGATATTCTCCTTAAAAATACAGCAGATATGATCAAACAGTCGATTCGCCGGGTTGATACGGTGGCAATTACCTCAACAGAGGAGCCACACACTCTTGTTGCTCGACACGGTGGTGATGAATTTGTCCTCATACTCTCAGATATTGCCTCTCCTGAAAGTGCTGCAATTGCAGCCAGACGGCTTATTGCGGCAATTCCACAAAAGCAGGTAATAGATGGCCAGGAAATTTCGGTGAGTGCAAGTATTGGTATCAGCGTTTTCCCGGAAGATGGTCAAGAGGCAAATGCTCTCCTAAAACATGCTGATATTGCCATGTACCATGCAAAAAAAAATGGGGGCAATAATTATCAATTTTTTAAAAAATCTCTCAACAGAGCGGTTCTGTCCAGGTTTACGCTGGAACAAGACATGAAATCCGCGATTGCCAACAAGGAATTTAGTCTCCATTTCCAGCCGCAACTGCATTTTTTGAACCGTGGTATAATGGGGGCCGAAGCTTTGATTCGCTGGAATCATCCCAAAAAAGGCTTTATGCCACCAGACAAATTTATTCCCATTGCTGAAGAATCGGGCCTCATCCTCGACATCAACAAATGGGTCATTGAGGAGGCTTGCCGGCAAAACCGGATATGGAAGGATAAAGGCCTGCATCCCGTACGTATCGCTTTAAACCTATCAGGGTACAAACTTGCGGAACAAAATATTGTACAGCTTCTGGAACAGAATCTAAAAAAGCATTCGTTGCCCGGAGATGCCATAGAGGTGGAAGTGACGGAAAATGTACTCATGCGCGATACCGAGGCAATTGTTGAAACTTTGCTCGGCATCAAAAACCTCGGCATCAAAGTGGCCATTGATGATTTTGGGACAGGTTACTCGTCGCTCAGTTACCTTACTTCCTTTCATGTAGATGTAATAAAAATAGATCGTTCTTTTGTGATGCACTGCTCGGACAAAGAAAAAAACCGGGTGATTATTAAAGCTATTATTGCAATGGGCCACAGCCTGGGCATGAAAATAGTGGCAGAGGGGATTGAAACCGAGGAGCAGTTCCGTCTCCTTAAAGAATATGGGTGTGATGAGTACCAGGGATATTATTTTTCTCCTCCGATTCCAGCAATAAAGTTTGAGAAACTTATTTAGTTAGCCCCTCGGCACAATCTACAAAACCCACCGGGAACAGTGCCCGAAGACCAGTACATCTTCCCCTGCATGTAATCTACAAACCAATACCCTGTTGGTCTGCGCCGGGCGGCGACAAAAATAAACGGCTGCTCCCTGGAAAAACAGGGGTGCAAATATATCCCCTTTGCGTTAGGGGCTGTTTCCATCAGTGACATTGCCTCTTCCACGGTTGGCATTCGCCAATCGTGGTACCCGGCAAATCCGTTGTTGTTCAATTGTTCTATGGCACGTTTCATATTGCGTATTGAACAAAGATCCACCCCTCCGCACTGCCACATAAGCCCGGTTTTCTCGTCCACTACCACGGTCTTGTCATCATCATCGGCCAGAAAATTCGCAAATGAACCATGCGGATTTAATTGTGCATCAAAAAAGTTCCACTGCATTATGATCTGCTTTATCTGCTCATCATCAAGGGTCGTCTGTTCTACCGGCAACATGACAGTGGTACCAGTAAATCCTGTCTTACCCAAGATCGGCAGCGCCTCACCTCTCTCTTCTTCAACCGCCGTTTCGTCAGTCACAGGAAAAAGAAACGGGCTGTGTTCAGGCTCAACAACCTCGGCAAGCAACCATTTTTTCAAGGCTGCATTAACAGGAAAATTATCACGGGAATTGAGCGTACCACCATGACTTATAATGCAATCTTCGATCAATTGCTGAGGAGCCTTAACCTCTGCCAAAATATGAACATGGCGCACACCCCGCTCCATAAGGTACAGCCGTGGAGATGTGCCCCAGTTATCCACAAAAAAATAGCAGACTCTTTCCTTGGTGCTGGTCAACCCTTCACTCAGTCCTTTTGCCGAAAAAGTACAAAACGCAAGATCCGGGGTCATATCCCACTCAATAGCAGCACCTGTGAAATCGCTTAAATGCAATCGTGCAAACATATTCATAATCACGCCCTTGTCTTACCAAACATATATGAATTTTGTATAATTACGCTTCATGGAGGCTGCCACTTGGCCCCATATCGGCGGTAAATTTACCCAGACAGGAGTGGCACTACCCCCTTGAAAGAAAAACCTCCTAATTAAAAATACTTTTAAGCAGTAATGGTCAACAGAACAAGGTCGGCAAAGGCGCTGTTAATGAGCGCTCAAAAACGAGTACATTCCCTAAAAGACATCGTACATACTTGCATGAAAGCCGCTTAAAAAACGATTGTGCAGGGGTAAGTTTACCCTTTCACATGTTCCCCTCCATCGGTCACTCTCCATTACTCTTCTTGCATGAGACAGTGAGCCTCTGAGGCACATACAAACACTCTGAGGCACATACAAACAAATGGTTGCCTCAAAAAAGCACTAAAGACCAGCGTCTCCTTTTTTTATCACTTTGTATTTCCGAACACTGGTGGTACATTTCAACCATTTTGAGCTTATACACAAAAATAGAAGGGTGACAGTTTGGCTTGTTTGACATTTTATGGGATGCCCAGAAAGTTACTATTTAGTGGAAAGATCTTGACTTTGACTGGGAGAACGTTGTTACGCATTCCATGCCGAAACCTCATCAGGAAGTATACGCCATGCTGGCCAATACTGAGTAAAGCAAACCTTGGCAGATGTAATCTCTACTGGATGACCAGCTCACTTTCTTCAAAAAGATACAGGAATAGTGTAAACTCGAAGGGTTGCTAAAATGTTTAACATTGCCAATACTAGCCTATGCCATTGTGATATCGTGTGCCCCTGTAACCTCTCATGGAGAAGCTACAGGTTGCAGCTTGCCTGATTGTGTTAGGTTTTGAAATCGAATAGAGGAGAATAGTTTTTCACATCCAAGTGTCGGTAAGGGTCCATACTTTGATGAAGTATGTCGATAATATCGACGTGTTTTCTAGCTTTGCGGTAATAAATAACGTGTGATCCGGCCAAAAAACTTAAATAGCCTTTTTTGATTTCTCCACGTTTCCGACCTATATCCGGACTTTCTGCGATCACCCGCAGCTTTTTCTCAATCAGCTTCAAATACGAGATGGTCTGCTCATGACCGAATTGTTCAAATGAATAGGCTTTAATATTACGCAAGCTCTCTTGCGCATTTGGAGAAAGAATATAGGTCATATCAGCCAATTAACTCATCCATAAAGGCTTGACCGTCACCCCCCTGTCCCTTATCAAGCTGCGCTTCACCTTCGGCCAGTTTAACGCGTAACGCTTCCAGCTTGGTTTCCTCAACCTCCAAAAGCCTCAAACCTGCGCGCACAGCTTCGCTTGTATTATCAAAGCGGCCTTGAGAAATTTTTGATTTGATAAAATTCGAAAAATGATCACCTAAAGTTACACTGGTATTTCTTTGCATATAATATCCTCCGCTAAAAAATTTGTACCAATATATAATACACATTTTGTCAAAAGATATCAGCTTTTATTTATGACCACCAGCCGGGTTGAGGCATGTTTGGTTTTCCCAATTGAAACATGGAAAATTGACAACAATAGCGTTAAATAAATGAAGTGACCACTATGTGAGGCAAATTCCGAGGTCCATTAAACAGGTAGCATTCATGTACCAACAACGCCATAATGAGATGAAAAGCAAATTTCCCTTTTTCTCTGAAGAGGAAACACAGATAGCCATTGGCATCCTGCAAGGTGCAACCGTGAAATCCTGCTCCAGACTTAATGGAGTTCCGGAACACAAGTGCGTCAAAATAACCAAAATGTATTGTGCCCGGACAAATAGAAAACTATACGATACTTTACTGCCAAACGAGAATTGGTTTGAGCAGGGGGTTCCAATAACAACACTCAGAGCATATGCCGCTGAGTTTATTAGGAGGGACTTCTCCGATGATCCTGCCGGAGCCAAATTGTCAGAAAACAGTTCAATTTGGGAAATTCCCGACGTTCAGCTCTTGACTCTAAATGCCCTATGGCAGAGGGATATAGAAACCGTTGCAGATATTTTGAAACATAATGAAAAAACCTTGTTACGAATGCCAAAACTCGGAAAAACAGGTCTCCGGCAGTTGAAAGACATTCTCGGTAAGTATGGATTTGTTATTGCCAGCCTTTGATATCATTTCGGCAACTCATAATGGGAACCCAAAAGGGCAAAACTATTTTCATAAAGGGAAAAGATATTTTGGGGGAGGTCTAGGCAGAAAAGGTGTCCTGTACATTTGCTCAGAAATGGGGCAACTCTTGAGTAAACCTTACCAAAGATAAGCTCAACTCTCAGATTTCTGCTTTGTTGTTAGACATAGAGAGCAGCGTAACCTCCTGGATACAAGAGACATCTCCCGCTTAGACTTTGTCACTTATTAGAGATATGTCACAGAGTAATCGAAAGTTAGCTTTGGTTCGGCTAGCCCAAACCAAGAAGACGACAGATTCGGTTCTGATTACTCCTGCATGCTTCTACTGACGTAAAAATCTAACCTCTTAAATTGGACGGCACAATACCGTCTAGAGTCAAGCATTGACCGGAAATTCAACAAGGCTCAACTCTACATCCTTAAATTCGGGCAGCCCTTTCAGGACTTCAGAGATTTTTGTTTTCTGCTCAGAATCTCCTATCACTCCGTTGATTCGGACATTACCCGGCTCTTCTACCTTGATCTGCAGGCCCAGCATTGAAACGTTTGCCTGAACGAGTCTCGCGTGGAGCTTCATCTCTTGGGCCCTACACTCCATAATTTTCAGAGCATCAATGCCACATTCGGTAATCTCATTAGACTGTGCAAACTCTGTAATGTGCGAGATCGTGGAATCAACACTTAATTTATTGGTATTGATAACAAGGTCATACAGGAGTGGATCATTTATGTTCATCTTGAAGGCATAACGAAAAAACTCATCTGCCTGCTCATCCCTTGCCTTTACAATTTTCCGTGCCTGCCCTGGCTCAAGCCCCTTTTCCTCAATGAAGTACTTGATTCTTTTTTCCGCTGGGGTGATGATACGCACGTGAAGGGCACACCCAAAATCCCGTAAAAGAAGCTGACTACCATGGCCTACTATGACGCTGTTATTTTCACTGGCTACCTGGTAGACAACGTTTTGGAGTACGTCCAGATAGACATCTTTCTTGCCATGCATCAATTGATCAAAGAAGCCCGGCACGTGTTCTTTCAGTCCATCGAGATTTTCTGTCTTCACTCCGAGCCTGATAGCCGCCTTGCGAAGGGTCTCGTCATCATAAAGATGCAGTTGTAATTTTTCTGCAACCTGCTTGGCGACATGGTACCCGTGGCTGCCGTAATCCTGAGTAATTGTGATGAGCGGCATAATTCCTCCAACTAATTGATGTGCCCCTGAACTTCACAGACATTGACCAGCTCCTTTCAGCGCAGGCCATACTTGGTAGCTGTCAGCTGCTAGAATCAGGGATGAAGATTCTTGTTTTATGACGGTATGATCGCGCCACAAGAGCGTGGACTACCTGTTAGCTCACTCTTTGATGGCGCTTTCCGGCTGCCAATTTCAACCCAAGTGGTCTCTGCCGGGAGATGGCCAAGTCGGTTTTGACCGACATGGCGCATTGTGTACGTACTCTCCAGGGCGAAAATTGAAGCCACACTCAGGCAACGAAAAAGGAAGAGTTCTCTAAGTCCGCTATAATTTATCGTCTTTCACAGCGCTTTTGCTGCTTTGCCTGCTCAGCCAGACACTTCTCGTCCTGATAGATCCAGTGTGCTTACTGGGGAGCAGGAAGGCCAAGAACTTTAGCCGCATTATTGTACATGATTTTTTCCCTTACTTCGATGGTGAAGGGTAATTCTGCGTAGGTCTTGAGTGCAGTTTTAAAATCAACAAAAGGATGCGCACTTGCGTAAAGGACTTTATCGCTGATCATGGTGTTGGCAGCCTGAATGTACGCCTCGGAAAGAGGTGAACGCTCATACTCAGAGAGGTCTACATAAACATTTTCGTTTCTCTGAGCTACGTTGATCATTTCAGAAATCCATGGATATCCGCCGTGGCTGACGATGATCTTCAGTTCAGGAAAGTCACGAGCTACGAAATCGATATAGCGTGGAGCGACATGATCCATTACTGCACCAGGTACAAGAGTGGCAGGTCCGGTGGTAATAATGATCGGTATGTCAAGCTCGCAGCACTTAGCATAGAATGGATAATACTTGGCATCATTGGAGTAAATTTTGGCAAGATAAGGATCAATGGCCGCTCCTTTTAACCCTTTTTTCTCAACAGCAGTACAAAGGTCACGAAGCCCATTCATTCCTTTATGAGGATCCACTCCCGCAAAACCGATGAACATGTCAGGGTACTGGTCAACAAAATCGAGAACAGATTGATTGTTTGATTGTGCGCCATAGGTTGTTTCGCAGTCCCTTCCAGTTATTACTGCTTTCACAACTTCATGTGACTTCAGGTCAGCTACAATGTCATCCATGCTCTGCGCGGCCATTGTAGGAAAATTAATAAGGTCACATAAGCCCGAAAACATGGGGCTATTACCAATTCCATCTAAGGTTTCCTTTGTGTTTGGCCTAAATCGAAAGTCTATAATGCCCACTTTGTCAGCCTCCTGCTAATTTCAAAATTTATAGGGAGAGTGATTAGCAATCTTAAGCTGCACCAAAGGGTAAAACTAAAATTGAACTAATCGAAATTGATATACTTTCGAGCGTTAAGCATATTCTGTGCCATACAGATCTGGGCGAACAGTGACAGGGGAAAGGAGACGGCGCTCTATAGTTAGATGTATATAGGGAGTTTTATTTGTGGGGCACAAGCCCAACAGAATTCTATAGAAAATGGATTGACAAAAAAGTTAACAAGGTTGCAAAAGCGAGACACGTGATGCATACTTGCAACTGGTCGCTAGGTACTCTTATTTTCAACAATTAATCACTGGAAGATGCAGCATGTTGCACTGTTGCAACTAACAATAATGATTACCACCTTAGATTAATGCAAATTCAAATATTTATTCATCCCCATAAAACGTTATTTAATTTTCGGTTAGGGTTTCCATAAGACAGTATTTCCAAAAAACAAGGCGCAGCCTTGCATTTACCGGGAAACTTCCACTGAAAGTGTAAAGGGAAAAATAATACAGGGTCCAATAAAAAGCATACAAAACAGTGGCTGCACATGGCGATAATTATCGAGGTCGGAACAACTTAAACCTTTCTGGCACCGCACTTGCTTATTTCGAGGCACACCTTAGGCCAAGCCATGTGTATTCAGGTGATAGCCACCTATAATATAAAATTCACAACAAATGGAGGAAGTGAGGTTATGCGTTATCTAGGAAAAAAGGTTGCAGTAGCCTTTATCGCAGTAGGAATGATATTCGGAGCGGCAGCTTCGGTTCAAGCAAAAAAAATAACCCTGCGCCTTGGCCACCCTATGGCGCCAGGCAACAATGTCACACTAGGTTATGAGAAATTAAAAGAACTCATCGAAGAGCGCTCTGAAGGCAAGATCAAGGTGCAGCTCTTTGGTAATGCTATGCTCGGCAGTGATCGGGTAACCATGGAATCCACCCAGCGTGGTACTCTGGATATGGCGTCTTCATCATCCCCAAACATGGCGAACTTCTCCAAGGCGTTCATGGTGTTCGACTTGCCGTACATCACAAGCCCGGCTAACCAGGAAAAATTGTACGCCGCACTTGATAAGGGCCCATTAGGTGAATACCTAGCTGCTGAGTGCGAAAAAATTAACCTCAAGCCGATCATGTACTCTGAGTACGGGTACAGAAACTTCGTTTCTACCAAGAAAGAGATCAAGTCTCTTGCTGATCTGAAAAACCTCAAAGTGCGCACGACTGCCTCTCCCGTTGAAGTTGCTGTTGCAGCAAAACTTGGAATGAATCCTACTCCCATTGCATGGGGTGAGGTATACACTGCCCTGCAGCAGGGCACCGTGGATGCAGAAGGAAACACCTTTTCTCTGTTAAATGACGCTAAGCATACTGAAGTACTGAAGTACGCAATGGATTCTGCCCATAACTACTCCATGCATATTCTTCTCATGAACAAGAAAAAGTTTGACTCTCTGGATCCAAAATTCCAGGAGATTATCCTTAAGTCTGGTCAGGATGCACTGGACTATCAGCGTGGCATCACCGCTGAGCTTGAAGTGAAAGCTGTTGAAGCTTTCAAAGCTCAAGGTATCTCAATCCACACCCTGACTGATGAGCAGCGTGCAGAGTTTATTGAAGCGACCAAGCCTACCTGGGAAGAATTCGCTTCTAAGATCCCTGCAGAAGTTATGACGCTTGTTCAAGACACCCAGAAGTAATTTGCATAGCGGGGCAGGTGAACTGTCCCGCTCTTTCAGAATGATTGAGGAGCGAACATGTCCACCCTCGTAAATGCCGACGCAGTCACCGTATCGACCACTGACGCAGCGCTGGATAAGAATAAGCCCGGCACTTTTAAAAGCGTCCTTAACTGGTTAGATAAACACGTTGAAAAGCCCTTCCTGTTTATTGGAATGCTTTCCATCATCCTGATCATCACCTTTCAGACCTTCTATCGATATGTAGGAACCATGTTTTCCGCAGATGCTGCGGGAGCCATTTGGACCGAAGAACTTGCACGATTCATCTTTATCTGGATTTCCTACCTCGCCATACCCATTGCAATCAAGAAAAGAAACAACATCCGCGTGGATATTGTTTATGATCGGTTATCACCCAGATTTCAGGGCATCAGCTGGATAGTTGTCGACCTGTGTTTTATGGCACTTGTTGCTGTAATTTTTTATATGGGTGTAGATAACCTGAAGATGCTGCAACTCTATCCGCAGTTTGCTCCTGGAACGGGCATGTCCTACTATTGGCCTTACCTGGTGCTCCCTGTTGCCTTTGGCCTTATGGCCCTGCGGTTGTTTCAGGATCTGTTCAAGCAGGTAAAAGAGTGTGGCTTTGTTGATACGCTCATAGGGGTGGCCTTTGTTGCCGCTCTTGCAGTTCCTGTCTATTTCAGTGAAAGCCTCAGTACCCTGACCATCCTCTTCGGGTATTTCCTTATTTTTCTTGTCATTGGTGTGCCGATTTCTGTAAGTCTTGGACTTGCTGCCACAGCAACCATCATCAATGCTGGAACCCTGCCCATTGAATATGTTGCCCAGATAGCATTCACATCCATTGATAGCTTCCCAATTATGGCTATCCCGTTCTTTATTGCCGCTGGCGTGTTCATGGGTGCGGGTGGACTTTCTCGTCGACTGCTCACCCTGGCAGACGAGTTGCTTGGCTCTCTTCATGGAGGTATAGCTCTGGCTGCCATTGCAACCAGTATGTTCTTTGCGGCGATCTCCGGCTCTGGACCTGCAACGGTTGCAGCGATTGGTTCGCTTACCATTCCAGCAATGGTCGAACGTGGGTACGACAAACTCTTTGCCGCAGCCGTTGTTGCTGCAGCAGGAGCCATCGGGGTTATGATTCCACCGAGTAACCCGTTTGTTGTGTATGGTGTATCTGCTCAGGTCTCAATTGGTAAACTCTTTATGGGAGGGATTGTTCCCGGCGTACTCACCGGCTGTGCCTTGATGCTTTTCACCTACCTTTACTCAAAAAAACGTGGGTGGCAGGGCGTGCAACGTGAACGTACTGCCATGAGTTTTGTAAAAGCGTTCTGGGATGCGAAGTGGGCACTGATGGTACCTGTCATCATTCTCGGCGGTATTTATGGTGGTATCATGACCCCCACTGAAGCCGCTGCCCTTGCCGCCTTCTATGGTCTTGTTGTAGGCATTTTTGTCTACCGGGAGCTCAACTTTAAAAATATTATTCCATGTTTTATGGATGCCTGTAGTACCTCGGCAATCGTTATCATCCTGATGTCCATGGCCACCATTTTCGGTAACATCATGACCATCGAGCAGGTTCCGGCAACCATTGCCAACGCAATGCTCAGTCTGACTGAGAATAAAATTGCGATTCTGCTGCTGATCAATGTGCTGTTACTGATTGTTGGTACTTTTATGGAAGCCCTTGCAGCAATCGTAATTCTTACTCCGATTCTCCTACCCATTGTAATGAAGGTTGGGGTTGATCCGGTCCACTTTGGTATCATCATGGTGGTTAACCTCGCCATCGGCTTTGTTACTCCGCCGGTTGGTATCAACCTCTTTGTTGCAAGTGGAGTAGCCAATGTTAAAATTGAGAACCTCTCCAAGGTGGCACTGCCCCTTGTTGGTATCATGATTTTCATTCTGCTGCTTATTACCTATATCCCATCTTTACCACTCATGCTGGTTAACTAGGCAGGCTATCAGGTGTAAGCTGGGCGATTCCCGCTTGAAGTCGGGAGTCGCCTATGCCTTTTACAAAAAAATCAACCTAAAAGCGGGTAGAACAATGACAGACAAAGAGATACAACAGACCAAAGGCGTGGTTTTCAATATCCAAAAATATTCAGTCCATGATGGGCCTGGAATCCGTACTGTTGTTTTCTTAAAAGGATGTCCGCTCAAGTGTAAATGGTGCTCCAATCCTGAGTCGCAGTCATTTACAGCCGAGATTGCCTATAGCAGAAACAAATGTATCACGGTTTCTGAATGTCTCCGCTGCGGTGAAATCTGCTCAGTAGGAGCTCTGACAAAGGGTGAAGACGACAAAATCGATGTCAACTGGCAGACCTGTACCAACTGTTTAGCCTGCGCCGATGTATGTCCTGCAGGAGCCCTCATCACCTACGGTGAAGAACGTACTGTTAAGAGTGTTATCGATGAGGTGGAGAAAGACGCGACCTTCTATGCCCGCTCCGGAGGCGGTTTAACCCTTGGTGGTGGAGAACCTCTGGCCCAGCCTGAATTTGCTCTGGCTCTTTTGAAAGAGGCCAAGCGCCGTTATATGAAGACTGCCATTGAGACCTGCGGCCATGTATCTGAAAAGGTGATCGTTGAGGCGTGCAAATATATCAACACTGTTATGTTTGATATCAAGTCTCTTGACCCAGAAAAACATAAACAATTTACTGGACAGGATAATTTGCGAATCATGAATAATCTTAAAGCGATCCGTAAGGCTTATCCAAAGCTGAAGATACGGGTGAGAACACCTGTAATTCCAGGATTTAATGATACCAGCAAAGATATTGAAGCCATCGTCAATTTCATTGAGCCATTGGAGGTGGAGTTTGAGTTACTCCCTTACCATAGACTTGGAACCCAGAAATATATAAACACGGGTCGGGAATACATGCTGGGAGATGTTTCCCTTGATAACAATCACTTTCTTAAGCTAAAAGAAGTGGCCTCGAAACACCCCGCTTTGATTTAACCCCAAACAGATGGTGCTTGCAGCTGTTACTCAACCGCCTATGCTCACACGATTATTTCTTTAGCAGCCTTTATTGAAAATGCAATTCGTCCTGCCCGGACGGGTTGCATTTTTTTGTTTTATGCAACATGAAAATGAAAAAAAAGTCTTAATCTGATAATATTGGCGGCTGGAGAAACTTAACTTGCCGGAAATCAAAATGAATAAGTACCTGCAAAACCTTTCCTTTCATGTAGAAAATATCTTTGCTGCCCTTGATGACGGTTTTTACATCACGGATCCAGAAGGAATGACACTTCATGTTAACCCGATGTATGAGCAGTTAACAGGACTGAGTGCTCCAGATCTTCTTGGGAAGAATGTTTCCCTGCTGAAAGAGGAAGGGGTTTTCGACGAAGTCGTCAATCCGCTTGTTGTTAAGAAGCAACGGCCGGTCACTAAGGTGCAGGTTCTCCAAGACGGCAAGAGACTAATATTAAGAGGATTTCCTGTCTTCGATGACAAAGGCGAGCTGGCATTTGTTATCACCATGGTTCGCGATGTAACCCTCATCGGCCAGATGCGGGAACAGATACTTCAGCAGCGAAAATTGATCTCCATATACCATGATCAGATTGAACACCTCTCAACAGCCAATAAAGAGGTAACCGGATCTTACGAGGCACCACAGATTCAAAAATTAACCAGCCTGGTAAAGCGGGTAGCAGCCACAGATGCCACTATCATACTGCTTGGAGAGAGCGGTGTGGGGAAAGATCGTTATGCCCGTATGGCCCATGAGCATAGCCCTCGTAAAGATGAGATGTTTTTAAAGGTGGACTGCGGCTCCATTTCTGAAAATCTTATTGAAGCAGAGCTTTTCGGGTATGTACCAGGAGCCTTTACTGGTGCTACGAACAAGGGTAAACTCGGCCACTTTGAGATCGCCAACAAAGGCACGGTATTTCTTGATGAGATTGGTGAGCTACCGCTTCCCATGCAGGCAAAATTACTGAGGGTACTACAGGATCACGAGGTAATGCCGGTGGGTTCATCCACACCGAGAAAGGTTGACGTACGTATCATCGCGGCAACAAATAGAAACCTGGAAGAAGAGGTTGAGCGCGGCAACTTCCGAGCCGATCTTTTTTACCGACTCCGTGTAGCTGTGGTCGAGATTCCACCGCTTCGTGAGGTTCCCGGAATGATACCAGGTCTGGTAAACCACTTTCTGGAACGTTTTGGTGCGAAATACAGTAAAGATATCATCTGTCCCGATTCAACCCTGAATTTTTTTCTCACCTATCGCTGGCCAGGAAATATCCGAGAACTTGAGAATATGATCCAAAGCTTGGTGGTAACCTGCGAAGGACACGAGATTCTACCGGAAAACCTTTCCCCGTGCATGTGTGCCGCCCTTGACCCACACATAAAAAAAGTTGGCCCCTCTTTGGCTGACAATAGCGGTAAGTCACTTAAGGATATAATGATTGACATGGAGAAACAGGTCATTCAGCAGGCATTAGACAAACACGGTTCGGTCAAGAAAGCAGCCGAAGCACTCTCCATCAATAGAACAACACTATTCAGGAAGATGCGCCAAAAAAACTCATCTGAATAAAAAATCCCAATCAGTCCAAAATGTGTAAGCAACGCCAGCATTGTTAGGCTACCTGCTTCTCCTCTTTCTTTCACATTATCCTTTATCAACAAACCTAAACACAATCCACTGCCTATACTGTGGTGGCGCTACCTCTGCAGGAGAGGTTGCGCACTTGCAACCAGTAGCACTTTTGCAACATAAACCGCATCCCACTGTTATTGCTCAACTTTACAACTTAGCTCCCCGCCAGGTTGCGCTTTAGCAACTGCCTCGCAAAAGCAGATCTGCCTGAACATTTTTCACGCCTCTTTGTCCCCTATCAGTTTACTAAAAAAGCTGCAAGGCAAGTAAGGTTGCAATTCTTCATAATATTAATCAGTTAGTCGTCACCTGTTGTTTTTAGCTATCCTGTAAATGAGCATAAACAATGCTCTGCTAGGAGATTATGAGGAAATTATTATGGGTACAGTCAAGTTGGCACGTCACTTGTAAAGAGTGGGGTAATTAAGAAAAAAGGAAACAAAAATGGTAGGAGGCGAGCACTTTTGCCTCCTATAGAAAACGACTCATTAATAAAGTCATAGGAGATTGGATATGCAATGTTGTTCACCTCATGAGCAAAGACTGCTGGACAAAATCGAAGGTAAGGAAGATATCTATCGCCAAAACCATGCCCGTGTCTTCAAAATTCTGGATACATTTGACAATGTAAAGCCAATAATTGATGTAGAACGTGCACGCTATTTCACCGAGTCCATGAAAGAGACCGAAGGTGAGATGCTCTGCCTGCGATGGGCAAAAGCAATGAAGCATGTTGCAGAAAACATCACCGTATACATCGATGATGACAACCTGATTTGTGGTCGTGCAGGCCTTCCTGGTCGTTACGGTCTGCTCTACCCAGAGCTTGACGGTGACTTCCTTGATATCGCGGTAAAAGATCTGCCAAATCGTGTTGAGTCTCCATTCTCCATCTCCCCTGAAGATGCGAAGATCGTTGTTGAGGAAATCGCTCCATACTGGAAAGGCAAGACCTATCACGAAGCGCTAAACGCAGCCTTCCCAGAAGATGTACATAAGCTCACCTACGATGATCCTGAGGGGCTCACCTCTCGCTTTATTGTCAACGAGACCTCCTCTTTCCGTTCTTCCATCCAGTGGGTTCATGACTTTGAGAAGATCTTAAAGCGCGGTTTTGGTGGTATCAGACAAGAAGCCCTTGACAAGATGGAAGCTCTTGATCCATGCTCCCCGGTAGACAATGTTGAGAAGAAGCCGTTCCTCGAGTCTATTGTAACTGTTTGTGATGCGATCATCCTTTGGGCACGTCGTCACGCAAAACTGGCTCGTAAAATTGCCGAGCAAGAAACCGATATGGTTCGCAAGGCAGAACTGTTTAAAATGGCAGATATCTGTGAGCGTGTACCTGAGCACCCTGCACGTACCTTCCACGAAGCTGTACAGTCCCAGTGGTTCACTCAGATGTTCTCCCGTATTGAGCAAAAGACCGGTACCATCGTATCCAACGGTCGTATGGATCAGTACTTCTACCCATTCTACAAGGCTGATGTTGAAGCTGGCCTCCTTGATGACGAGCAAGCCCTTGAGCTGCTTGAATGTCTCTGGGTTGGTATGGCTCAGTTCATCGACCTGTACGTATCTCCTACCGGTGGTGCGTTTAACGAAGGATATGCTCACTGGGAAGCTGTTACCATCGGTGGTCAGACCCCAGAGGGACGTGATGCAACCAACGACCTGACTTACCTGTTCTTAAAGTCCAAGCGCGAGTTCCCACTGCACTACCCTGATCTCGCTGCCCGTATCCACTCCCGCTCTCCAGAGCGCTACCTGGCAGACGTTGCAGAGACCATCAAAGACGGTTCTGGTTTCCCGAAACTGATCAACGATGAAGAAATTGTACCGATTTACGTATCAAAAGGTGCAACCTTTGAGGAAGCATACGACTATGCTGTTTCCGGTTGTACTGAGGCACGTATGCCAAACCGTGACACCTATACCTCCGGTGGTGCGTACATCAACTTTGTTGCCGCTCTTGAGATGACTCTTAAAAACGGCAAGATGCAAAAGCATGGTGATGAGCAGCTTTCCATCCAAACCGGGGATGTAACCAAGATGGAAACCTGGGATGAATTCTGGGATGCCTATGTTAAGCAACATACACATTTCCTGAAGACCGCATTCCATCAGCAGTACACCATCAACAAACTGCGTGCACAGCACTTTGCTCATCCGCTCGGATCAGCAATGCATGACCTCTGCATGAAGCATTGCCTGGATCTGCACACCACTGATATCCCAGAAGGTATCAATCTTGGATACTTCGAGCACATGGGACTTGGAACCCTGGTTGACTCCCTCTCAGCGATCAAGAAGTTTGTCTTTGAAGAGAAGAAAATTACACTGAAAGAAGTTATCGAGGCGTGCGAGTGCAACTTCGAAGGTAAAGAAGATGTCCGTCAGCTGCTGATGTCCGCACCTTGCTACGGAAACAACGAACCGTATGCAGATGAGATTGGTCAGAAAATCGATGAACTCAACGTTCTGTTTGGTCAGAAGTACTCCAAAGAGATGAACATGCACAACGACATTCGTTATGTACCGTTCACCTCCCACGTTCCTTTTGGCAAGGTTGTTGGTGCGACCCCGAACGGACGTTACGCATGGACCGCTCTTTCTGATGGATCATCTGCTTCTCACGGTTCAGATAAAAATGGGCCCACCTCTATTCTGATGTCCAATTACAACACCAAAAACTACGGACATCGTGATCGTGCGGCTCGTATGCTGAACATCAAGTTCACCCCGAAATGCCTTGAGGGTGAAGAAGGTACAGAGAAGCTGGTATCCTTTATCCGTACCTTCTGCGATCTGAAGCTGTGGCACGTTCAGTTCAACGTCATTAACAAAGACACCCTGATTGCCGCTCAGAAAGATCCCGATAAGTATAAGAACCTGATCGTTCGTATTGCCGGTTACTCTGCATACTTTGTTGATCTTTCCCCAGATCTGCAGAACGACCTGATCATGCGTACTGCACATGAGTCTGTTTAGTACGTAGTTTTTTCCAGTCTTACATATGCCCGCCCAGGAATACTCCTGGGCGGGCTTTTTGGTTTGCCCTGCATGCGGGCAAACCCAGCCTGCGGCAAGCAGGCGTCACCCCAATATGGGGGAAGACAATCCGAATCGCAAGGGCGTTGTTGGCAACGGCAGGGTCTGAAGGAAGCGATAGGAATTGAACGGTCCATAGCGAAAGCGAACCTGATTCGGCCATACGGAAGGGTAAGCGTGCAAAATAGCGCGAAGCCCGATACTTGGTCAGTTCCGTGTGGTGATTGAGGATGGCATCGTTTACCGGGAGTTCGCCTTAACCGGGAAAGCCTTGCACCATTGCTTGATGGAGACTCTCCGGCGCTCGTTCGGCAAGGGGTAACCCAAGCGGGAGGTGTTTATGGTGTGAGGTGGCAGATGATTCCGTAGTAGTGTCGAAATCCTTGCCGATGAAAGCCGGTAACGGTGTGGAGGAGAAAACGAGGAAGACCCACGGCGTGTTCGTGGGGGCTCCTGTGTGCCAAAAGGCATAGGAGTTGCGAAGGGATGAAGTTTATTTGAAGGTACTCTGGAAATTGAAACTTGGCGCCAATTGAACACGAGTCACCCGACGGGGTGAGGCGCATTGCCGGCGGTGGGCTGTGAAAGGCCTTTCTGCTGTCTTTGGCTGTTCAGCGGAGTATTGATCAGAGGAGCCGTACATTGCCATTGTGCTAGAAGGCGGTATCCGGATCGAGAAGAACCGAGGTTGACGAACAAGCGCATGGGAAGGAGTACGCAGGACAGGAGTAGTCTTGTTTTCGCACAGAAAGGAAAATAAACAGGAGCCGTATACGAGACCCGTACGTACGGTTCTGCGAGAGGGATGAGGCAAGTATGATCAACTTGCCTCACCCTACTCGATTGATCTCAATGCAGGTTGAACTGCGGCATAAAAAATCGACTCTGGCTATAATAGTCCCTGGCTCATGCACAATTGCCTGGCCCCAAACAGACAAATAATTTTTGAACGTTAGACTATCAGATATTTTCTCAACATAATGATTGAACTCTGCTGCATCATAATTGGCTGGTTTATAGGCGGTTTTATTAACGGTATGGCCGGATTTGGAGCTGCGATGGTCGCCATGCCGCTGATCGCTCCTTTCATTGATTTTTCTGTTGCAGTACCCAGCTGTGTTCTCATTGTCCTCACACTGAACTGTCATGTCGGGTGGACGTTTAGAAAATATATCGATTACAAATATCTCAAAGGAATATTCTGGGGCGCTATACCTGGAACAGTTTTAAGTCTCATGGTCCTGGAATACATCTCAGAACGACACCTGAAAATAGGGATGGGAGGTTTTATTACCCTTTATGCTCTTTGGGGACTGTTCGCTGAAGCTGAAGCGAGAAAAACCATCCACGCTGGTTGGGGGTATCTTGCAGGGGTACTCTCATCGACCTTTGGTACGGCTTTTGGCTTTAACGGTCCACCTCTTGCTGCATTTGCCGCCTACTGCGGATGCCCTGCAAAAGCAGTGAAAGGAATCCTTGGGGCTGGGTTTGTTATTACCGGGTTATTTATTTTTTCAGGTAAGGCTTTTACAGGGCAAATTACGCCAAACGTCCTACTCATTTTTGCAGCATCAACTCCAGCGGTAATACTTGGCAGTAAGCTTGGTATTAGAGCATCATCTTATCTTTCTGAAGTAGTCTACAGAAAACTCCTGCTCGTGGCCTTGGCTGCAATGGGTGGCAGTTTAGTATTTTCTGCTGCTTTGTAGTCTAGCTAATATGGAGAAACTGGCTAGGCGGAAAGATTGATTCCTCAGTTCAATGTTCGGATTGATTGCTAGCAATGTCATCCATTTCTAAATTTAATATTATTACAGGAAAGTATAGCCATTTCCCCTCTTGTTTAAGTTACGGATATTCTTGAATCGTGGAATCGACCGACAACCTGGAATTCCACAGAAATGAAGTAACTGCAAACAAAAGTTTCCCAAAGATAAGGTGATTTTTAAAACTTGTTATTGAAGTTAATATTGCCAGATCGAAGGTAATGAATTTTGCCGCCGGCTCAAACGAGAGGTGCTTCCTGTGCATCCACAGTCCAAGACAATTACTGAACATCGCTAAGATTCTCTGGAATTGTATTTTCCGGCAATAACTTTAATAGTCATGATCTAAAGGAGAGATATTGACTTAATTAAATAGTTCTGTCCCCTTTTTTTCGCAGGCACCTATTATTCCTGGAATTTTCCTGTCAGGCTAATCCTGCAGGTATCTGTATGGACTGGCTCCACTGTCTCGGAGACTGGCCATACAATCGTTTGAACTCTCTGCTAAATTGAGAGGAACTCCCATAGCCAACATCCATAGCCGCTTCATTTACATTCATTCCTCCAGCTATCTTCATGGCGGCTTGATTAAGTCGCATGGATTTCACAAACTGGATAGGCGACATCGTGGTAGCCTGCTTGAACTTTCGGTGAAGTACGGCCCGGCTCATCCCAACCTGGGCGGCCATATCGTCAATAGTAACCGCTTCGTGCAACCGGGAAGACATGTACTCAATTGCCCGGGCAATTTCATTGCCCACTCCAAATGCGCGCCTTGCTGACTCCCCAGCCTCCCCCTTCAATACAGCGTAGTACAGTTCTCGAAGCCGACCAGCCCCTAGTATGGCAGTATCAGCCGGGTTACCACATACTTGCAATAGCCTAAGCAGCGCATCTGTAAATGTATCGTCCCAACGGGCAAGTGCCAACCCCTGGGGAAGATCCCCACCTTTGGGCTTACGGATGGCACCAGTGGCGTTTTCCATTTCAATTGCCAGCTCGGTCATCACTCGAGTGTCCAGAGAAATCTGTACCCCCAGGAGGGGATTGTCAGGTGAAGCATTGGGCGTCCCAGCCTCCACCGGCATTGAGATAGTGCAACACATGTAGTGACTGCTGTCATACACATATTTAGTCCCATCCAATAGAGCTTCTTTTTCTCCGTTCACGATGGCTATCACAGTGGGCTCGTACACCGCAGGGGCGCAGCGAAGTGACTCGCTAACCCGGAAGAATTTTACACCCTTCACTCCGGTTTCCACTATTCCGGCTTCTCGTACCCTGTCTTCAATGATTTGTTTTATCTGTTTTTTGCTCATGCAACCAAAGTAGCACTACAAAGCACACAATTCAACATGATGATACAATTAGGCATGTTTTTGAGATTATGTCGCCTATCTATATCAAACTTCGAGAGGTATAGTGGTTCCAAACGATGGGGAACACCTGTCACACATGTAAACGACCAACGTAACTAAAAAGCCTTCCTGGTACGTAATCCGAGCTTTATTTATTTGAAAGGATAAAAAATGAAAATCTTATATTTCACAGCAACCGGCAATAGCCTGTATATCGCAAAATCGATCGGCGGAGAATTGTACTCCATCCCTCAAATGGTGAAAGAGGATATCTATGAATTTACTAATGAAAAGATTGGTATTGTATTCCCCCTCCATGCTTGGTCGGTACCTCCCTACATCGTAGATTTTCTAAAGAAAGCAAAGTTTAACTGTGAGTATCTCTTTGCCGTAGTTACCTACGGAATTTATTCCGGCGCTGTGGCCAAGCACTTATCCGATATAGCTGATGAAGCCGGGTTCCGCTTTTCTTACATTAGCCGGATTAAGATGGTGGATAATTATTTGCCTACCTTCGATATGGAGAAAGAGATTGCCAAGGAACCCAAAAAAAAGATTGAACAGCAATTGGAAGCTGTAAAATCTGATATTACCGCTTCCAAAGAGGGAACGTTGAAAGAAAACTTTCTGGATAAAGCGGCTATGAATTATATGTTCCGAAGGGATGGTAAACCTTTTAGCGAAAAAAGACTAAAAGTCCATGTCGTTGGCGAAGGGATCGAGAATTATATCTATGTAGAAGATAGCTGCGTCCAGTGCGGGGTTTGTGCCAGCGTATGCCCGGTCAATAATATAGAGATGGACGCGAAAAATGGAAAGATCTCTTTGAGTGACAAGTGTTTCATGTGTTTTGCCTGCATCCATAATTGCCCCTCAAACGCTATTCATATAAAAGGCGAAGTGAGTAACGCCAGGTTCAGAAATAATCATGTTACGTTAAAAGAACTTATCCACTCCAATAACCAAATGTAATGAGTGGGTAAATGAAGAAACTATTGTTATTTATAGGAGTTATTATGTCTATTCCTGCCATGCTATCAGCCAATGACATAAACGTAGTAGAGGGTACTGTTCAAGATGTGGAAGGAAACACGTATCGTACAGTACAAATTGGAGAACAAGTTTGGCTTGCAGAAAATCTTCGGAGTACAGAATTTCAAGATGGCTCGAAGATAAAGACTGCTTTTATTCCAGATGATGACGAACAAAATCTCCTAAAATACGGCAGACTCTATGACTGGCACGATGTCACGGATGAAAGAAACATTTGTCCGGTTGGGTGGAGAGTAGCGTCAGATGAGGATTGGAAAGAGCTGGAAAAAACAATTGGTATACCTGAAGCGGAAGTAAACAAAAAAGGGTGGAGAGGCGACAATGATATAGCCATCACGATTAAAGAATCTCAACCTGATACACTGTTTAAGAAATTCGATCAATCGCAGGTAAATAAGTATAAGTTCTTTGCAAGTGCTGCTGGAGTAAAGTTGAGTCGCTGGTATATAACCCAGGGAATGTATACCGAGTTTTGGACAAGTAGCAACGCAACAGATAAAGATGCATATAACCGAACACTTGCATACTCGTGGTGGAATCCGCATAAGGGCGAAATACGCCGTACTACGATATCAAAAAACTATATGTTTTCAGTCAGGTGTATAAAAAACTGAGGAATGGACTGGTGACATTTGCAATCGGGAATTTGGCTTCGAAGAATTATAAAAATAACAAAGAGAGATGAGCGAAACAGGATGTTTCCTTAATCTTTGAACCGTAGATTTCAACGAAATAAACATTGCCAGTCCGAAGGTGAGCCATCCACCCGCCTGCTCCAGCTGTAGGTGTTTCCTGTGCATTTCTGAACAGGTAAGTGCTAAAAAAGATACTGAGGACTTGAGGTTGCCGAGTTCAATCTCTGAGGCAGCTGAGCTGAACGTCATGCTATGCTATGTTCCATAGTCAAGATTTCTCCTATAAATTTCAACTAACCACAAAAAAAAATAAAATCGAAAATCTTCTTACATTGGAGCCGATAATGTCCGAAACCATATTCGAAAGATTAGAACAACAACTCAAACAGCTCCTCGACGAGGCAATCCCCACACATGTCACAGATAACATTAACTCGGCTCTGGAACTGGTTACAGTTATGGAAGCCAGGGGATTTTCTTTTCAACTCAAGGATGCCTGTCCAAAAAGCCTGACCGATTCCCTATGGTGTGCGAATTTTCTTAAAAATGGTGAAAATTTTTCAGCCGAATATCCGCTAGCACCGGTGGCAATCTGTGCGGCGGCCATCGGTGCGCTGACCAATCAATAGTTGAAATGTTGTTATTGAGATTTGACCTGACAGCAACCTAACCCCAAAAACAGGTCGTTGCCAGGTCAGCCCTTTACTCTTCCGAATAATTTCATCAAGGACGCTCTCTTTTTCGAATCTGATTACCCATGAAACTCAGCCTTTTTTTCTTGGACCCGGGAGACAGATTAAATTTCTCAGTACTTAGGTAGGGGACTGATTTTTTTTCATGGTTTTTTATGAAAATTAGATAGCGAAGACTTCGATCTGTCTCCCGGGTTTAAAAGAGAAATAAAATCAGTCCCCTGTCTGTTTCGGTAGATAATTGGCTGAGTTTTGTACGCAATCAGATTTCCGGAAGAGCGTCAACTCATATATCATCTACAGAGTAGTCATCCCCAAAGACCTTTTTGCCGATGGCCAGCCTTAACTCCTCGGAGGGCATATCTGCCTCTTCTCCCGGCCAGATTATTGCTTTACTGATGCAGCGCTCGGGATCGGCCCCGCCGTCATCCTTGCAAACACTGCATTCGTAATCCTCTTCCACCTTCTTGCCGGACACCATGATCATCTCGCCCATCGGGCTTCCCTCATTGGATACCGCACATGCTCTGATGCACCCGCAATCGAGTTCAAACAACACAGTACCGACCGCCTCGGGACTGGTTTTCCCCATGTAGGTCATGATACCGTCTATGGCTCTATTTCTGGCATCTTCGATTTCCTTTAAGTGGGCATTGACCTCTTTGATATATTCTTTTCCGCTCTTTGTAGAAAAGGCAGCCTCTGCGTCCCGGATGATGCGTTTTTTCATCTCTTCCTGAATCTTTTCCGCATTCCACTTTGGGTGCTGCTTTTTGAGCGAATCAGCCTGCCGCTGCCATTTCTCCATTAATGCTTTTGATTTACTATCAATCTCAAAGTCCGTATTTTCCTCTTTCATTCGTCTCCTTCTCCACCCAAACTTTTTTATTTCATTTACCAGTAACTAACCACCCCTCTCGCCCATCGCTACCGAGACTTTCTGCACACGTTCTCACTGCTTCGAACCTGATCTTGACCAAAAATTCTGTTTGCTCAAGATACCCTCAAAGCTAAAAGCTGCCTCTGCCCAGCCAACTAGCGCCACTCCTTTTCAGAAAAACATTCACCCGGCAGCCTTGAGCTGCAACACAGAACGATATTCCCCGACCACCGTATTTATATCGTTGACATTGCTCTTGTGGGTAAAAGCAGCAAGTTTCCCTTTCATTTCTTCATCCAGGCAACCAAGCTTGTCAAGGATATCCATGACAATCGGCGGCAGGACATCCATGGAGCCGTTTTCCACTTTCACCGCGATCCCTACATCCATGCCTTTAATGCCGACACAATATACCCCTTCAGCTCCTATCTTGCCGATAAGCAATCCTTGTGTATGTTTGATCAGTTCTGTACAGAATCCTCCGGTCCCAGACACCATTTCCGGATACGAGTTCATGGCGGAAAAAATCTTGCCTGCATATGGAGCCAGAGTAGAGGGCAGACATTGCTGATTTGCAAGCCGGGCAAACCCTAAAGCCATGTTCCGTATCGGCAGAGCATGTACAGGTGCACTGCAGCCATCAATCCCTATCTTGATGTCCTCGGAGGGTACGTCACAGACATCGGCCAAAATGGTGAGGATATTTTGCTGGCATGGATGCTCCGGAGAAAGATAGGAGGTCAAGTTGTAGCCCTTGTGTACGCAGGCGGCCAGCATCCCGCTGTGCTTGCCTGAGCAGTCGCTAAAAATGGGCGAGAGCGGTACCCCTTCGCGGGCAAGCTGTAAGGCGTAATCGCTATTGAGGGAGGTGACGGTGCCGCCTAAGATGTTTTCCTCTGTCAATCCTATTTTGGCGAGAATCGAGCGGATGGTTTGCCGGTGGAACTCCTCGGCATAATGTGATGAGCAAATGACGGCGATCTCTTTGTCGGAAATATTGAAACGATCCGCAGCCCCGGAAGTAAATACATGCAGTGCCTGGATTGGTTTAGCAGCCGACCGAAAATACGTGAGCTTATACGGATCTCCACAGCTATGGAGAAGCTCACCACAACTATTGACAACAGCAATATCCCCCCGATGAATGCACTCTATGACATCACCCCGGGTTATTTCAAGAAGCGCTTCTGACATTATCCTGCCCACCTTGCGACTTAGAAAAATTTGATAGTATGACTGGAAAAACCAAAAAACGCGCGCAGTCTACTGCCGTAAAAGGAAAATAGCAACTCCAGCAGCCATGCCGGTGCTCTTGATACTTTCTCGGCCAGCGATCGCAACCGGGTCAATCAACTACATATGGACGCAATAGTTTAGTGACGCCATAGCCATGTAGGGTGGATAAGCGTAGCGCATCCACGCGGAATCCGATGCCTGGAATTGGTGGATGCGCTACGCTTATCCACCCTACTCAGAGCAAGAATCGCGAGCAAAAGCGGGGTAACCATCAACGATTACCCTATTTTTTATTATCGTTAACACCCGTTTATACAAGTAACTTTTCAAATAGAGGCCAGGGCCCCGATTGTATCACTGAATAGTTCCTTTCGCCTTTACTTACTCTTGAGCAGGTTCAGCAGCTCCTCGGTGGAGATACGTCCGCTCATGTCGCTTCCGGAGAGGAGATTATCTGCCAGGTCCCGTTTTACTTTGTGCAGGGCAACTATTTTTTCCTCGATGGAATCTTTGACCACCAGCCGGTAAATAGTCACCGGACGTTGTTGCCCGATACGGTGAGCACGATCGGAAGCCTGGTCTTCAACAGCCGGATTCCACCAGGGATCCATATGAATAACATAATCCGCTGCCGTCAGGTTCAATCCCACACCGCCCGCTTTGAGGCTGATCAGAAAAACATCCCCCTCCCCTGCCTGAAAGGCCTTTACCCGTTTAGCTCGCTGACCGGCACTGGTGGAGCCATCCAGGTATTGGTAGGAGATTCCTAACCGGTCCAGGTGTTCACGAATAAGCGCGAGATGCCCCACAAACTGGCTGAAAACCAAGGCCTTGTGTTTATTTTCCAGCAACTCGGTCACAACAGTGGTAAACACCTTGAGCTTGGAGCTGGGGATGCCCATGTCCGGCACAACCAGTTCCGGGTTACAGCAAAAACGCCGCAGTCTGGTAATTTCAGCAAGTACCTGAAGGTGTTTTGCTCCGCCGCTCTGCTCCTCACCTGTTCCTTCCAACGACTCCAGCGCCTGCAGCCTTTGCGCTTCATACATTGCTGCTTCTTCTGCACTCATCTCCACCTGCATGGTCACTTCAGTACGTTCGGGCAATTCCTGTAATACAGCATGTTTCAACCTGCGCAGGATAAAAGGTTGGATTAATTTTTTCAGATGATTTGCCGTGACTCGATCCTGCTTCTTTTCGATGGGAATCGCAAATTTTCTTTTAAAACTCTCATAGGAGCCCAGCAGTCCTGGATTAAGGAACCGGAACAGGTTCCACAGCTCTCCCAGATGGTTTTCAATGGGTGTCCCGGTGGTAATAATCTTACACTCAGCCCGGAGCTGCATGGCCGACTTGGAGCGTTTGGTATGCATGTTTTTAATTGCCTGGGCCTCATCCAGGACAACCGTCTGCCACTGCACACCGGCAAGCATTTTGCCTTCACTCTGCAGCAGGCCATAACTGCAAATTACCAGATCAAATTCTGCCAAACCGTCAAGCAGTTCCTGCCTGTTGCCATTACCAAAAAAATATACATTCAGAGTCGGCGCAAAACGGGTTGCCTCATCCTGCCAATTCATCATCACCGATGTGGGAGCAACAACCAGGGTGGGACCTTTCGCGGCCCGCAACAAAACGGCGGCCAACGCCTGCACTGTTTTTCCCAAGCCCATATCATCGGCCAGACAGGCTCCGGCACCTAGAGCGGACAGACAGCCCAGCCAGCGAAAACCCTGTTCCTGATACTCACGAAGCGTTGCCCGCAGGGTTGAGGGCACCTCCGGCTCAGTGACTGTTTGGAAGCGCTTAAGATTTTTCTTCCAATGACCGTCACTCTTGCAGCTTCCTGCTTCTTCGGTGAATTCCTGTAAAGCCAATCCGGCCAAAGGGCTGAAGCGGACCCCTTTGCCATGGTTTTCGGAGTACGCGCGCAACTCTTCAATCCGTTGTTTTAAAGACTTGCTCAGTGCTAAAAAACGACCGTCATCCAAGGGGACAAAACGACTCTCGGAATCGACGCTCAGGGCCAACAGCTTTTTCATGTCGAGAATCAAGTCGTCGTCCACCCGAAGTGATCCGGTGGCGCCAAACCAGTCGTTATCTCTTTGTATTTTTAATGAAAGATTATCAAAAGAGATAGTTGGGGTAACCTTTAAGCTTTCCCCTTTCGGCCACTCCAGGACCACCAGATCTCCCAACTCCCGTAACTCGCAAAGCAGTTCCAGGCATGTTTCCGGATCGTCGATAATCCATTCATAATCAAGGGACTGAATATAACTGAGGGCCGGACAATTCTTGGGAATAAGGGCAGCGTTGTGCTTTTCAAGCTCCAGGTCGCGTTTGGTCTGCAGCTGCTCGCCATTGATATCGGCAACCACTGTCTCGCCCCCTGTTCCTGGACGATAGTACCCACCACCAGTGGAAAAGGGGCGGCACAGCGCCTCCACCTGCAGGCCGTTGTTGTAGGGAATCATATGTACATGAGGCCGCGCATCAGCCTCCACCATTTGCGCATCCACAGCGGTCCCGCCAATGTCTGACTGAATGGTCAACACCTTGGCAATCTCAGAGAGCGCTGCAACCACTCTCTCTTTTGCCTGGAAAGGGACGGTCACGGATTCGCCGATTATATCAAAAAGCCGTTCGTACTCCTGGGTCAGGGGGATATATTTCAAGCGAGTCGGGGTCTCTTGGGTCAGGCAATACGACTTGCCATGCTCAATAAAGGGGAACAACTTGATCTCGTACCCTTTTTCCTCCTTCACCACATGCAGCTCGGGCGTGCCCATGGTTAATTCGACGGGCACGCTCGGGTTATCTGCCCAGAACAGGAGGGGATGGCCCACAAGCGCTGCCAGAGCAGGGCCTGTCCGCAAGACATAGGTAGGATTTCCTCCATACCCTCCCCAGGAGGATATGCGTGTTGTTTCGATGGCGCTAATAGCATTTCTATCCTGGCTGTTCAGAAAACTCAGGGTATTAACATCAGAGCTTAAACGGGACAAAGCCACAGCACGGCCCTTGGTCCATTTACCATTTTTACTCAACTTCTGGATCCGTGGTACAATATCACACTCTTCATACTCTTCATCAAAATCTATCCACCAAACCAATCGTTCCGTCGCGAGACCAGCTGCACTTTTGGGGTCGCTGTTAAGAGTAGCAAGTGCCTCCAGCACCTGCTCCCATTGCTCTCTGGGACGAATCGCTTCACATAAATCAGGCAGCGGGCATTGTTTTACCAATCGGTTATATTTTTTCTTACTGGTTGCTTTCCCCAGGTTATGAACCACCATGATGGCCGCAGCCTCTTTGGCATACCAGTAGTAGCCATTCTTTTCCGCCTGTTGCAGCACCAGTTCAAGCCCTTGGACCATGTTTTTTTTCAACTCACTTCCCTGCCAGCATAGCGTTAGATACGCCATCAGCAGGGACGCATAGTCAGAATACCCACCTATCTCAAGCGAGTGGTACACCTGCTCTGCTTTATTTCTCTGTCCCTGGGCAAACAGGATGGTCTGTTCAAGGTCCGTACACAAAAAAGAGCTGGTAAAACTTTTCTTTTTTTTCAGTTGGTCGAGATAGCGCATTGCCTTTTGAAATTTTTCACTCTCTCCGGATTGCAGCAGGGCTACAGGATAGAAAAAACCGGCCAGATTACTGTAAACGACTTTTCTTTTCCCGGTGTCCTTTTTTAAAGCCTGTAATCCCTGTTCATAGTAATGCAGAGCTTCATCGCTCTTGCCCTGTAACAGGGAAAACCAACCTCGATATGACAACTGGTTAGCTGAAACCTTCCAGGATTGCAGATGACTTTCCACCTGCTCCACCTCCCCTCTGCTGATAAGGTATAACGCAACAATAGCGTTATACTCATCGTCGTTAAGTCCATTTTCTTGAGCGTATTCCTGCAAAAAGCTAAACAAGACATCAACCGACTCCAGCAGCAGGCAGCCACGACTGAGTAGCGGGATCACAAAATCGTAAACCTGTCTTTTGGACAAGGAAAACAAACCTTCTCTATGGTAAGGATTAAAAAAGATTAACTCAAACGGATGGTCGCCATGGTACTCTCGAGGGTACTGTTCCTCCAGTAAGGCAAGAATACCGGCAATCTCTTTCTCACTCTGCTGTTGATAAATGGCTATCCTTAATTCACGCAATCCCTGTTCATAACTTGTGTACCAGACAGCCCCACTCCAGGAAGTCTCAAAGGGAATAATTTTTTGCACGCACTTGGCGATTTTTTCAAAATTTTTCCCTATAACGGCCTCCCTGGCAACCAACTCGACTATTTCTGGATTGCATATCGCCCCTCTGGAGCTCAGCTGCACCAGCTTGCGCTGTTGAAGAGACTCAAGAATGCCTTTAAGTTCTTTAACAACAAATCTTTGCCCATGCTCATTTCTCAAACCCGCCTGATCAAGACAATTCATTAGATTGGTTCTGGATACCACGTGGTAAATCACAGACAGACATTGCAGCACATTCCGATCGTTATCGGAGAGACTTGCGTAGATATTCGGAAATTTATTCTGAAGCGCGGTTAACGTGGGTAACGACATAGAAATAAAAAAAGTGATGGTTGAGAGTAAATGAAATGATCAAAAGCCTCTTTTCCGGCAAGTCCCTCGAAATCTCACTGATTGCCTTTTAAAAAGCGGAGACGACTCAGCAACATCCAGCCACCGTATACATATTTGGACTGGTGCTGAACGGGTGCGGATAAAAGGTAAAGCAAAGTTATTTGCTCAATAGTTACAAAAAATAATTTCCAGACTATATAATACATTCCAGGAATGAACACCTAGATTAACTACACATACGAAAAGGTAATCCACATTGAAAATTCTTGATCATTACGAACAGGCACCAGGCCAGAGCTTTGAAGGTGATGCTGTGAAAGGCGTTGTCGGCAGGGTCGTTATTGGTAAAAACGATGGCGCTGACAACTTCTGCATGCGTATTTTTACCCTGAGTCCCGGTGGCAATACACCACGGCATGCCCATCAATGGGAACACGAGATACTTATCCACGAAGGAAAAGGCAAGTTGCTCAATGATGGGCAATGGGCTGCTATTCAGCGGGGAAGTGTCATTTTTATACCGGGCATGGAAGAACACCAGTTAAAAAATGACAGTGACCAGGATCTGGTATTTGCCTGCCTGATCCCCAAAGGAGTTGCCGAGCTGTAAATCCGGCCATTGACGATAAGGGCGACCATCTCCATCGGGGATGTGGTTGTTCCTTTCATCACGGAAAATTGTTTCCTCCTGTTCATTGTAGACAAAGGTCAGGACACGACCATTAGCATCGGTTTTGATTTCTGAAGCATAAGTGATAATCGTCTCAATCATCAAGATCGGAGCCGGATCGATCGGGCTTTCTACACGTCCGATTTTACCGACTGCCGGCTCAACTTCCGTAATCGCATTAATGGCCATGTCCTGCTTGCGTAATACATCCATTGCCTCACCAATCGATGCGTGGGACATGGTGGTTGGCATCAATAGGTAAGAACCTTCATCCAGTGCCGGCATGTATGCTGCAAACTTCATTTTTGATGAATCTGGTGAATGGGGTGTTGTCTACGACTTTCAGGACCAGTCAAAAAACAGCCGATTCATTTCAGCTACCCTCATCACGAGATGTGACTCCATGCCCTTCTTACCCGCATTTGTCAGCCTGCTACGCTCCGGCGAACTATTACAAAAGATTGAACAATAGAATTCAATCCTATCCCAACGCGCTTCTGTAGACTTGGCTAAACAAAAGCAGCTCATTTTGAAATATCGTACTTCGCATAATGCTACCCTTTTGGTTACTCTACCGTAAAAATCATTATCCGTTTTCAACCTGGAGAAGAAATGATGAGGAAATTTACCTACTGGTTACTGTGCTGCCTTTTTTCCTGTGTGCTACCCGCACAAGCCGCGGAATTAATGCTACCTCAAGTTTATTCGTCGGAGATTGACATTTCCGGATGGTTGATGAGTGAAAAATATGACGGCGTCAGGGGGTATTGGGATGGTCACCAGCTCTTCTCGAAAAACGGTAAACAATTCCACCCACCGCTTGAATTTGTGCAAGATCTTCCGCCTTTTCCAATAGAAGGAGAGTTATGGGGTGGGAGGGGAACTTTTGAACAGACGGTTTCAACTGTCAACAAACAGTATCCCCATCCAGGTTGGCTACAATTAAAATTTGCAATTTTTGACGTGCCGCATCCTTCGCATAATTTCCTTGATCGGATTGAAAAAGCACGCCAATGGTTCGCACAGCATCCTTCAGGCTATGCTTTTGTGATTTCGCAGATCCCCATTACAGATCAGGTTGATATGGAGCGTGAGCTACTACGCATAGAGCAACTTGGCGGCGAAGGACTGATTGTCCGCAAGCCCGATGGTTTGTACAAAACGGGCCGAAGCACCGAAATCCTGAAAGTAAAAAACTACCAGGATGCCGAGGCAACAGTTGTTGCCTATTTACCGGGCAAAGGGAAAAATGAAGGACGACTCGGTGCCCTTTTGGTAGAATTAGACGATGGTACGAAGTTCAGGATAGGGAGTGGTTTCAGTGATGCTGATCGCGAGTCTCCACCGCCTGTTGGAACAGTTATCACCTTTAAATTCTATGGTCGTTATGACTCAGGTATACCAAAATTCCCATCCTACTTGCGTATCCGAAAAGATGTTGAGCTGTAAAACCTTATTCGCCCTATTGGTGGATGTTGAGTTTACTGTTGGATATATTTTCCACTTTTTGATAAGATTCAGATCTCCTGGTTCACCAACAAATCATCTCTTTTTTTCTCCATAAACCAGATAGTATTAAATACATTGATACAAGCACAAAAAAGGACCCGTTTTCCAAGCTCTTTTCTAGAGTTGACACAGAGGGACATGTGACCATCCTTTATAATGACCAGCAATACGTGGAAGACTCCAATAGAGAACAAAGGTTAAGCTCCGGCAGTTTTTGGTGCTTGTTTGCGTGTTTGCTGGTGGCCACCATATTTGTCCTCGCGCCTTATGCATATTGCCAATCATCCCCTTCATACCAGATCATTATCAGTGGCGTTGAGGAGGAGCTGAAGGATAATATCCTTGCCCTGTTATCACTGAAAAAATATCAAACCAATACCAATCTGAATCCCCACCTGCTTGCAAAATATAAGGACAAAGCGCAAGGAGAGATCAAAAAAGCATTAGAGCCTTTTGGGTACTATGCACCCACAATTTCGTTGAACGAAACCCGCCGAAATGCACAGGATGTTATAACAATATCAATTGAGAAAGGACCACCGACAATCGTTGCCCAAACCCGTATTGAATGTATCGGACAAGGCTGTGATTCACCATGGGTGGCGAAGTTGAGAATTTCCTTTCCCTTGCAATCAGGGGCCACCCTCGATCACCGTAAATATACTCAAGGTAAACAACAGCTCATTACCACCGCACTCAATAAAGGGTATCAAAACGCACGATTATCACGAAATATTGTTGAGGTAAGCGCCAGGAATAACACAGCTGTCATCGGCCTTACCTTAGAGCTTGGGGATCGCTATTTTTTTGGTCCGATTACGTACCAATGTGATTTCATCAACCACAGTCTACTCAGGAAAATAACTGCTCAAAAAGAGGGGGATCCGTTATCGCCAAGGGCAATTACTCGAATACGGCAACTCCTCTTGGGTACGGGCTATTTCGCCACTGCTGACATACAATACAATCTCAAGACAGCGAATGCTGGTCGAGTGCCGGTTACGATTCAGCTTACTCCTGGAGTCGTCAACCGTTATGGAGTGGGAATTGGTGTCGGGACCGACACCGGCTTTCGTGGTCGGTTCGACTGGTACAATCAGAGGGTGAACCGCTTTGGCCACCAGTTTGACCTGCAATTGCAGCCTTCTGAGCGAAAAAGCCGTTTCGGCGGAGTATACACTATCCCCATCAGTGATCCGAAAAAAGAAAAACTGTCACTGCTTGGAAAATGGGAAAATGAAAATTTCGATAACACAGAATCGAAAAGCTGGACATCATCGGTGAGCTACGATGAACTGAAAAAAAACGGTGAATACAGTCTCTATCTCAAATTTTTAGATGAGGATTATACCGCCGGCCTGGATAGCGGTCATGCGACCATACTCGCACCAGGGGTCGGCATAACATGGCGATGGACAGATGACCGCATTAAGGCCAGCCAAGGCCTTAGCGTCACCGGCGCTTTAACCGGTGGAAACAATAACCTGCTATCAGATACTACCTTTATTCAGGGTTTGATACTGGTCAAAGCTATTTATGCGTTTTTACCCTCTTGGCGATTTATTGGTAAATCAAACATCGGTGCCACAGCGGCAGATGAGTTTTTGGAGCTCCCCCCATCATTGCGGTTTTACGCTGGTGGAGATCAAAGTGTACGCGGTTATGGATACAAGCGCATTGGCCCTAAAGATGCCGCCGGTAATGTGATTGGTGGTCGTTACCTGTTCACCTATAGTCTAGAGCTGGAAAAAGAGATATTTGATAACTGGAGTACATCGGTATTTTTTGATAGTGGTACAGCCACCAATTCCTGGGACGAGCTGACCATGCAAAATGGCGCTGGTGTCGGGATTCGCTGGAATGCTGCTTTTGGCCAGGTCCGATTGGATTTTGCCAAGGCTTTGGACGAAGGCAACTGTTGGCGAATCCATTTTAATATTGGAGCAGATTTCTGATGAAAAAAATCTTGCCCGTTGTTGCTATAGTACTCCTGTTCTTTTTTTTCAGCCTCAGTGCTTTTGTCACCCTAACCACTCCTGGACTTGCCCTGCTTATCACCCTGGCGAAATGGAGTGTACCCGGGGAACTATCAGTTGCCACCATCAAAGGTTCCCTCATCAATGGAGTGGTATTACATGAGGTCCGGTATAATGATGACAGGCATGAATTCTTGATAGCAGAGGCTTCCATCGCATTAAGGCTATCGGCTGTTGTACAAAAGGAGCTGGTTGTGACATCCTTGAAACTCAGGAATGTCGCATTCAAAGAGCTCCAACAACCACCCACTTCCAACAAAATAGAACTCCCTCAAATTACCCTCCCCTTCTCTCTGCACCTTGAACAAGCAATGGCTGAATCGGTGGATATCAATCAGTTTTCAAGCAGCAAGGGACTGCATGTATCAAAACTCTCTCTCACACATCTGTCCATGGTTAAGAGTCATCTCCAGGTAAAATCTCTTCACTTGCTCCACGAACGGTTTTCTGTTGAACTCCAGGGGGAACTGCGCACAACAGGCGACTATCCATTGCACATTTCCAGTGCGTATCACCTCACGCCGGCCCAATATTCGCCAATATCGGGCAACAGCACCATTGAAGGGCATCTACTTGATTGCCTTGTCACATCAAATATAGGCAAGCCTGTGCAGGCTTCCTTTTCCACCCGGCTCATCATGGATGAACCGCATCCCCAGTGGAATATTGAAGCAACGAGTAAGGCTGTGGATCTTTCTGCGGTTAGCAGTCAATGGCCGAACATTGTCTTGGGTGACCTACAACTCAAGGGCAGCGGAACGTTTGATAAGGCTGCACTGATGCTTCAAACCACCGGCAACCTTGCCGACTATCCGAATCTGGGCGACATAGCAACACAAGCCACCATTGAGCTTCATGCAGACGGGCTTCGTATAACAGAGTTGGCCATGAAAAAAGGAACAAGCCGCATTCATGCCAACGGACACCTGGATTGGAACAAAAAACTGTCTTGGTCTGTTGCAGCACAGGCTAAAGAGCTCGATCCTTCGATCTGGTTTGCAGGCTGGCAGGGAACGTTAAACGGAAACGGCTCTCTACAGGGACACCTTACCTCCAAAGGAATATATGCCGATTTTGAAGTGACTGAGGGTCACGGCCAACTCCGTGGGTACCAGGTCAACGGACAAGGCAGAGCCACACTACAAGGTAATATGCTCCATATCGAATCACTCAAGATAACAAGCGGTGAGTCCCAACTGACAGCCCATGGTGAGTGGGGAAGTGACGCCGATCTTACGGTTTCTCTGCAATCCCCAGATGCGGCTCAGCTCTGGCCCGAGGTTGCCGGCTCCGTTACCGCCATAGGAACGGTTCAAGGCAGCAGAGATAATCCAGATATAGCCTTGCACCTTTCAGGAAATGAAATTGCGTATAAAACCCATGCCATTAATCGACTGGAAGCCAGTGTCCAAGGGAAGCTGAGCACCGACGAGAAGCTGATTCTACGCCTCAGTGCATTGGATGTTGATGCATTTGATCAGCACGCAGATGACATACAGCTAACCGTAACCGGCAACCCTGAAAATGTAGAATTACGGGCCAAGCTTAAGCAAGGGGAACAGGTATCAAGCATCTCTTTACAGGGCAAACAAAAAGATCGGAAATGGCATGGAAAGGTTGACCGTGTAACAATCGATACAAAAAGAATAGGTTCATGGGAGATGAAGCAACCGTCATTGTTTAGCGCATCAACCAAAGAAATAACTCTTGAAGAAATATGTCTCACAAGTGCTTTTCCCGAAGAAATTTGCGTAGCCGGTGCCTATACCTTCAACGCGCAATGGACTGTTAACGGCAATATGCAAAGCCTCTCAACAAAAACACTGCAAAATATTTTTGCCCAGAAAAACGTTGTCCAAGGATTTATCCAGGGCTCTTTGCGCCTTGCCGGTCACAACAGTACTATTGACAAAGGGGAACTGCATATTGCAACGGTTGATGCGGCAATGGTGTCGCCGGTTGCCTCTGCAATCGACTCGCTGCAGCACATTCAGGGCAAACTCAATGCAACCTATATTGACGCTGAACTCAAAGCGGAAACCAAAATCCGTCTTGGCGATGGGAGTTATCTTGACGGCACTGTTGCGGTAACCGTACCTGAACCGGGAAAATTTCCAGCCCCCGTTGACCTTGCCCTGCTGCCCATAACCGGCCAAATGGCTTTGCAGGTAAAAGATGTCAGCACAATGAACGTCTTTTGGGAGGAATATACCAAGATGACCGGTAGACTGCAGGGAACTCTCAACATTGCAGGTAATCTCAAACAGCCGCTGCTCACAGGAACTATACAACTCACACAGGGTACAGCAGACCTGCTTGCTCTCGGCGTCACCCTTGATCCGCTTTCTCTTAAAGCGGAGATTAATACTAATCAACTCATCCTTTCAGCCAACGCTCAGTCTGGTACAGGTGATCTTTCTGCCAATGGAAGTGTCTACCTAGATAAAGGAGTATCCCAAGACCTCCATTTTTTGATCAATGGTACTCACTTTGAGGTGGCGAATAATGATGAGATGCAAGTGTTTATCTCGCCGGATCTAGTGGTAACGAGACGCAATGGACTTGTCCATATCAAGGGCACCATAACCTTTCCTGAAGCTCATATTGCCTACACGGGTCAAGAGGGATCGATAACGCCGTCAAGTGATGTGGTGATTGTTGATGCTGAACAAAATGCAGCTACATCTGACCCGGCATTCCCGCTCAGGACCTCAATAACACTCATTGCCGGCGATGCAGTGGATATCGACGCCTATGGCCTGAAAGGAGTGTTAAAAGGACAACTCCATGTAACCGACATCTCAGGTGAGCTTCCTTTAGCAACCGGCTCCCTGCTGATCAATAACGGTACCTTTATTCTCTATGGCAAGCGCCTTGACATTGATGTCGGCAGGTTGCTTTTTTCCGGTGGCCCGCTTGACAACCCAGGGATTGAAGTGCGCACAGAAAAACGAGACAATGGAACCTCTGTAGGAATGGAAATCGGTGGTTTTTTGCAACACCCGGAAATTCGTTTCTATTCTTCAGCTGCTATGGAACAATACGAAATACTCAGCCGCCTCCTGGCTAGCTCGTCCTCTTCAGGAGAGGTACAGGGCCAAACCGGGGTCCTTGGCGATTTGGCAAAAAAAGCTGGGTTTCCTCAAGTGGGTGAAATTTTACAAAGCTCAAAAGAGCTGTTGAGCATAGATGATATCCGCCTTGACACAGGAGACTTCTTTGATGATGTTTCTCTCATCATCGGTTCCTGGCTCACTCCTCGCTTTTATGTAAGCTATGGCCACAGTCTCCTCAAAGACTCTGCTAGTTTTAATACTAGTTACACATTGGGCAAAGGTTTCTTTTTTCAAACGGAGACAAGTACAACCCAAAACGGAGGTGACATCATCTATGAAATTAAAAAATAATTTTCAGCAGTTATAATAAAACATAAAGATACCCTAACCCGAATTTCTCATGAACATTGTGTCAACCTGTCAAATTACAAACAATCTTTATATGTTATAAAAACTAAGATGAAGTTCAAAGTTTTTCACACTGTTCACCAAAGGTCAGTCCATCCAGCACCATTTTCTTCAGTATTTTGGTAATGAATATAGCCTACTATGATTCATTACCAAAAACTTTGAAACTGGCACTGCCTGAACTGATGAGAAATCCAGGCTGATATGTTTGCTCTTCAGGCAAGATCATATTGAACAGAGATCGATCCGGCAAGAAACCCGACCTCTGTTGAATATGACACGTTATTGCTTGATGAAACTGTATTAGTCTCCGCCGGTTTTCGTCGCCCCCTCACCTATTCGACAGTAACACTTTTAGCCAGGTTTCTTGGCTGATCCACGTCACAGCCACGACGGTTGGCGATTTCATACGAAAGCAGTTGCGCCGGTATGGTGTATAGCAGTGGGTTCAGGTCAGGTAGGACTTCGGGAAGATACAGCACGTCCTCGGTCAGAGAAGAAAGGTGTTCATCACCAGCGGTGCCGATGAGCACCAGCCTGCCTTGACGAGCCTTGATTTCCTCCACGTTGGAAACCGTCTTTTGGTAAACATCATCTTTCGGCACCAGAGCAAGCACCGGCATATCCTTGTCTATCAGAGCAATGGGGCCATGCTTTAATTCACCTGCTGCATAACCCTCCGCGTGGATATAAGAAATTTCTTTGAGTTTGAGCGCTCCTTCAAGAGCTATGGGGAAATTCACCCCCCTGCCTACAAAAAGAAAATCGCGTGCATCATAATACTTTTCGATAAGCGTCCTTATTTCCCCCTGCAAGCGAGGCAATTCTTCCTCTATCAGGCCGCACATGCTTATCAATGCGCTACCATACTCCTTTCGTATTGCAGCATCCATGGTTTCCCGAACCTGCCCCAGATAAAGCGTCAACAAAAACAGTGCGGCCAGCTGGGATGTGAAAGCCTTGGTAGAAGCTACCCCTATTTCAGGCCCGGCATGGGTATAAATAATGCCGTCTGCTTCACGGGTCATAGTCGACCCGACAACATTACAAATCGTCAGAATCCTTGATCCCTTCGCACCGGCACGCCGAATACCGGCCAAGGTATCTGCTGTTTCCCCGGATTGGGAGATGGATATGGTGAGCACCCGGTCATCCACCAGCAGGTGGCGATAGCGAAACTCAGAAGCAATATCGACCTCAACCGGGATACCAACCCATTTTTCAATCCAGTATTTAGCTACCAGGGCGGCATGCCAGGAGGTGCCGCAGGCTACAAGTGCAATCCGCTCGATTTTTTTGATCGCTTGGTCATCCAGCCCAACTTCAGGCAGTTCAACTATTCCGGTCTCCGGAAAAATCCTGCCGCTGACCGTGTTTAAAATAGCCTGTGGTTGCTCAAAAATTTCCTTGAGCATGAAATGCTTAAACCCAGCCTTTTCAGCCATGCCCGCATTCCAATCAATGGTGCTTATTGGTTTTTCAAGTGCCGTTCCATCCTCTACCTGCAGGATCTCGTATTCGCCTTTTTTGAGAACCGCCATTTCCATGTCATCGAGAAAGATGACATCGCGGGTATAGGGCAGCAGAGCCGGGATATCAGAAGCGATATAGCAAGCATTCTCGCCAACGCCCATGACCAGGGGGCTGTGATTTCTGGCAGCTACAAGCATCTCAGGTTCTTTAGCCCAGAGAACACCTATGGCATAGGACCCGTCAACCCGAGCAAGAGCTTCACGGACCGCAGCCACCAGATCGCCATCCAGGCAATCCTCTATGAGGTGGGCCAGCACTTCCGTGTCTGTCTCTGAGGCAAAAGTATGCCCTTTAGCAGTCAGCTCAGTTCGCAAAGAATGATAATTTTCAATAATACCATTATGCACAACCACCAACTCACCGCTGCAGTCGGTGTGAGGATGAGCATTGAGTTCTGTAGGGGCCCCATGGGTTGCCCACCGGGTATGGCCGATACCGGTACTACTTGCCGTACCAATATAATCATCAACCACAGTCTCCAGATTTGCCAACTTGCCTTTTGCTCTATATCTTTCCAGCTTGCCTTCAAAATAATAGACAAGCCCTGCTGAATCATAACCTCGGTATTCAAGCCTGCGTAATCCTTCCAGGAGAATGGGAACAACCCTACGCGTACCTACATAGCCTACTATTCCGCACATTTGCGTTTTCCTCTTACTTATTTTCTATAAAAAAGGCTGGTTATCAGAGTATGAAAATAAAAAATATGGTATCACACTGCTCAATTTAACAACAGAGTTATTTATTGATTGTATGCGAGCAAGAAATCATTTTGCGAATACAGGAAAAAACTGTATCTTTAAACAAACACTTATAAAGGAACATGCTGAATGGACGAACGACAGCGACTAAAAGAGCTGCTTTTAAGCAAGTCTTACCGGGAAGGGACCTTTACTCTGACTTCCGGCAAAACATCTGATTTTTACGTAGATGGTAAGCAAACCACCCTGGATGCCGAAGGTGGTTACCTTTGTGGACGCTTGCTCTATGAATTAATCCAAAATAACGAACAACCCATTACCGGTGTCGGCGGCATGACTCTGGGAGCTGATCCGTTGGTCACGGCAGTCTCACTGGTCAGCCACCTGGATAACAATCCAATTCCTGCATTCATCGTGCGTAAAGAAGCCAAAGGGCACGGTACAGGTAATTATATTGAAGGCAAAAACAATCTCCAACCCGGAGCAGTTGTTGCTTTGGTTGAAGATGTGGTTACAACCGGCGGCACCCTGATCAAAGTCATTGAACGGGTGGAAAACGAAGGGTTTAAGGTCGGGTTGGTTGTCACCATTGTAGATCGCCAGGAAGGAGGAGCAGAAACACTCGCTGACCACGGCTATCCATTAAAATCGGTTTTTACCCGGGAACAACTCATAGGAAAGAGAAAATAATCGTGGAATGCAAAGAGTGTGAAGCTACATTAACGGTGCTGCGCCGATGTCGTCAAGTCAGGCTTAAGTGCAATGGCTGCCAACGTGAATATCAAATTCATGAAGTTGCAGCAGACCTGGACGCTGCTACCGAGGCGGAACTGGAACGTTACACAGCTATTATCTACGACTGAGAATATGCCAACCAACACAGCATATGTCCGTGCCAACAACACGGCAACGATTGTCTGTCCTGCCTGCGGTGCTAGAAAAAATATCAATACCCTGCAGCTGAAGGGAAAAAGGCATACCGTCAAAGTTCGTTGCCGCTGCAATGTTGTTTTTGATATACAGATTGATTTTCGCCATAGTTACCGAAAACCAATCAGTCTCCCCGGCACTTACACTATCCTCCGCGATGGGCAAGGTGGCGGCGTTATTCACATACGCAACATTTCCACCGGAGGAATTGGATTTACAGTATCAGGGATCCATCAGCTCAAAAAGGGGCAGGTGCTTGGCATTGAATTTCAACTCAATGACAAAAACCAGACAACCATAAGAAAAAAAACTGTTATTGTCTCAGTGAATAAAAATCAAATCGGCTGCCGGTTTTCGGCATCAGAAGAAACCGGCAAAGCTCTTGGTTTTTTCCTCCAGTCATAACCGAGGAAAGAGAGCATTCTTCATCACTCGTAACTTTTAGCAGCACTCCAACTCTCCACTATCTGCCTGCCGGCATACCGATGTCTCGAAGTCGGAGCTAATCTGCTAATCGGCCGGTTTGTGAACATTTGGAGTACTGCTGGATAATGACCTTCACGCTTCAACTCACCTGTAAAGATTTCTGCAACAAGTTCTCCACTGTCTCCAATAATGGGGGCAGTGTGGCCGCATTAATAGCACTGATACCGACCCCACCAGCCTGATCGATCTTTTTCTGCACCTGCTCACTATCAACCCTGTCAATTTTGTTAAAAACCATCAGGCAGGGGATATCATCCAGTTTAAGTTCATGCAGTAATGCTTCGACCACCGCGACCTGTTGCTGCCATTGCGGGTTGGAGACATCGACTACGTGCAAGAGAAGGTCAGCTTCAAACAACTCCTCCAAGGTGGACTCAAACGCTTTGAGCAGATCGGCAGGAAGGTTGCGAATGAAGCCGACCGTATCGGTGATGATCACCTCCAGATCCTGAGGAAAACGAAGCCGCCTGCTCGTCGGGTCCAAGGTCGCAAACAACAGGTCCTCTGCCTGTATTTCGCTCTTGGTGAGGGTGTTGAGCAGGGTTGATTTGCCTGCATTGGTGTAACCAACTAACGAGATAACCGGCACATCCCGTTTGCGCCGTCTATTTCTACGATGATATCGCTGCTTGCCCACGGACTTGAGCTCTTTCCCCAGCCTGGCAATGCGATCATTGATGCGACGCTTGTCGATTTCCAGACGGGTTTCCCCCGGCCCCCTAGCCCCTATCCCGCCGGTCAGCCGTGACAAGGCATCATCACGAGTTGTTAACTTAGGCAGCATATACTTCAGCTGGGCCATTTCAATTTGTAGCTTTCCTTCACGTGATCGTGCACGGCTGGCGAAGATATCGAGAATAAGCTGGGTACGATCAATGACCCGCAGATCTGTATGGTCGGTAACTGAACGGATTTGCGAGGGACTGAGTTCCTGGTCAAAGAGCAGCAGGTTGACGCCCAGACGGAGACTGGTCAACATGATCTCCATCAGCTTGCCCCGACCAAGGATGAACCTGGGATGCATCTGTTTTCTTCGCTGAATGACCTGGCCCAGCACTTCCACA
The DNA here is from genome assembly GCF_963675105.2 of Desulfogranum marinum. Taxonomy (NCBI): domain Bacteria; kingdom Pseudomonadati; phylum Thermodesulfobacteriota; class Desulfobulbia; order Desulfobulbales; family Desulfobulbaceae; genus Desulfogranum; species Desulfogranum marinum. Next base: position 2,488,777 of record NZ_CAXXRO010000004.1, on the reverse strand, counting down.
CCCGCAGATCTAGCAAGCTCGACCAATTCCGCCATTGAATCTTCAGCGTATGTCAGCGATCCGGTGGTGACACTCACCAGCAAAGCCCGGTCCCGTCCTTTGTCCACCTCTTTGATCGGTCGGGCACGAACGAACTCACTTTCCAGCGATTCAATTAACTCGATACAGGAAATGCGTTGATTGGCCGGATGTACCGGCTCCAGCTCCTGCCAATCCCTCCCATCAACTTGCCGGGGCAGCAGATGCGCCCCATACAGCAGAGCGGGTAGCGAATCATCATCCAAAGTGAGTACCGCCATCATGTCGAGCCTGAGGCAGGCCATATCCATGATGTCTTCCTCATTGACGCCCCCTTTACGAAAAGAGGTATGGACGCAACGCAATCCACGCAAGCGTCCACCACCTGTTCCGACTTCCGGTAAAGCAGGAATAACGATCCGGTCATGATCACCCACCACCACTTTGGCTATTGCGCCGGAACGATGGATAAGCAACCCGACCTGGCGATTCATTTCCGCGGACAAAGCGGCAAGGCTTCGGGCAGTCTCTCTGCCGATGATCTCATCAGGTGTGATTTTTTTTTGGGCAAGCCGCTCAAGAGCACGTAACTGCTTACTCTTCAAACCGCTTGTATTACCAACTACGGCGCCTATGGTCTTTCTCCTCTACTTTTCAAAAAATAACGTAACTATTGAGCAAATACAACACGGTCTCGCCTTAGATTCCAACGGTAGTTGCCGAGTTATGTTTTCCTGCCTGACTGATCTTCTGCCGAGGTAAGCGCAGATTCCGTGGATGCTGCTGAACACATATAAATGTCGGTTCAATCAGCAGGGAGCATTACCCGGAGTACGTGGAAAAGGTATCACGTCCCTAATATTTTGCATCCCGGTGATCAACTGCACCAGTCGCTCAAAGCCTAGCCCAAAGCCTGAATGGGGAACAGTTCCATATCTTCGCAGATCGAGATACCAACCATACTCCTCCAGATCAAGTCCTGCCTCTTCCATCCTGGCCTTTAAGAAATCGTATCGCTCTTCACGTTGACTGCCTCCTACCAGTTCACCGATACCAGGCACCAGAATATCCATCGCAGCAACGGTCTCTTCTCCGTCATCAAGGCGCATATAAAAAGGTTTAATTTTTTTGGGATAGTTGGTCACAATCACCGGTACGCCAGCCACCTCTTCACAGAGATAACGTTCATGTTCGGCCTGCAGATCTATCCCCCACTTAACCGGAAACTCGAACTGCTTGTCCGCCTTTTCAAGTTCCTTGACGGCATCAGTATAAGATAGGTGCACAAAAGGCTTGTTTTTAATGGTTTCCAGCCTGTTGAGCAGTCCCTTGGAAATAAATTTATTAAACAAGTCCAGATCTGGAGCACATTCCTCCAGCACTCTGCCAATCAAATCCTTGATCATGGCTTCTGCCAGCTGCATATTGCACTGTAGATCGCAAAAGGCCATTTCCGGTTCCAGCATCCAAAACTCAGCAAGATGTCTGCTGGTGTTGGAATTTTCTGCACGAAAGGTTGGACCAAACGTATACACACGGCTATGGGAAAGAGCAAAAATCTCTGCCTGCAACTGACCACTTACGGTGAGTCCAGCACGTTTATGAAAAAAATCATCAGCAAACGCCCCATCTTTCTTCAGTTGATCTGGCTCAAGAGCGGTCACAGTGAACATTTCACCAGCGCCTTCGCAGTCAGAGGTAGTAATAACCGGTGTCTGCACTTGAAAAAATCCATTTTCTTGAAAAAACTGATGAATCCCGAAATTTAACGTACTTCGTACCCTGGTGACAGCTCCCAGGGCATTGGTGCGACTACGCAGATGGGAAATAGTCCGCAAAAATTCAAGGCTATGTCGTTTTTTCTGCAAAGGATAGGAATCTGCGTCGGCCAAGCCGATTACCTGGAGCTGATCTGCCTTCAACTCAACCGCTTGTCCTTTGGCAGGCGATGCGACGAGTTCTCCGACAACTTTGACAGCACAACCAGTGGTCAAACTTTTTACATCTTCGTCATAGTTGGCAAGACTTTCCTCTGCAACGACCTGCAGATTAGCCAGACAGGAACCATCACTTATTTCAACAAAGGAAAGGCTACCCGAGTCACGCCTTGTTCTGACCCAGCCCTGGACGGCAACATGACTGCCAACAACCGGGTTATTCAGCAGCTCCTTTATTGTACGCATTTCGGAAAATTTTGTTTTCATTTTCAATTCTTTTAAATTTATCGCAAATAATCACGAGGTTGATAACTCTTTAATTTATTATACTTGCAACCTGTAACTGCTTACAGGTGCCTCATGTCTAGACAGGCGCTATTTTTCGCTGATAAGCATTGCTATTACAAATGCAACACCGAAGCCTCAAGCATGCCGGTTCGAACCGGAATGAGCCAGTATTTTTCATGCTGTGCATCAACAGACTTTTTCAAAGTGCGGCTAATACGGTGAGAATCCTCGACTAAGTTATAAAACACACTATCTACTCCTATGAATCCGTCAAGCAGGTGCGTGAGCGTGTGGAGTAGTTTCGTTAGATACCCTTCCTCCATATGCACCAAGTCTTCAATTGTCTCTATCCCCTCATCCTTGAGACTCTCAACCAAAGACAAGGCAAAATCCATGTTTTTAGCAATACCCTTTTCCAGCATTGGCCAAAAGCGGCCTTCTTTGCTGCCGATAATTTCATCCGGCCGGATAACAAGATCGGAATAAGTAATCAATTGATTTCCCGTTAGATAATGTGCAACCCGTTCAGCACCCTCTTGAGCACTTTCAGCTTCCACTAAAAAAAGATGAGAAATTTTGTATTGTTGTTGTTCAGCATTCATATCGGGTATCAAAAATCACACTGTTCTTGTAAATTGTGGATCGGTACAAACAGGTATTACGAAATTCAAACAATTGATATCCTGAACACCGGTATATCCCATATCCAGATTAACATACCACCCCTCATGGTTGCCATGCCGATCACAACTCCAGAGCCACCTTGCATTAGCAGGGCTAAAAGGAAAAGGATCAAGATGATTTTGTCCATCAAGCAGGCTCAGCAATTCATTAACCGTTGGTAACCGCCATTTTAGCTCTTTGCCGTAATCAGGAGGAGAGAGCTGCTTGACGTACGCGGCAGCTTGCACCTGAGAAAGTGGATACAAGGTCCCGTTCCTCATCCAGACAAGACCTGTTCCCTCATCTACGATCCTGTCCTTCTCCACCCTGAGGCAGGATGCAACCGGGGCAACTGGACGATGTTGACTGTTCACGGAAAACGCTTCTTCCGCACGCGAGCTGCATACGTTCACTGGCGTATGCCGAAGCTTTCCTCGTTGTTCTGCCTCTTTTACAAGACAGGAAGAACCTTGGTTTTCCTCACCTGAAGAACTCACCCGAAGCTGTTCCATGGCTGCCAACATATCTGCTGCAGTTTGAAAACGAGATGCTGGGTCCCAACTTAAAGCCTTGGAAAAAAAATCATCCCAGTCATGATTATATCGTTTATTAACCTGGGAAAGGGAAAAACTCTGCATACCTGGCAGTTTACCCGTAAGCATACGATATAGCAGCACAGCTGCCGAATACAAATCCGCCCTGCCATCCACACCGAGTGGCTTTTTTCGTTGTTCCGGCGGTGTATAGTAAGGCGAGCCGACCTGCATGGTATCCGGGCCGCAAAAGGCAACGCCTTCAACCAGAGCCATGCCAAAATCACACAGCTTGATGGTGTCCTCATCGGTTACCAGGATATTTTGCGGTTTGATATCACGATGAATAATTTTATTATGATGGAGAAAGGCTAGCGCCTCGAGTAGTTGCCGCCCGTAATAGAGCACCTTGTTCGCCTCAATAATGCGGGAATCTTCTTCGACCTGAAATTTCTCGCCTATCATGTCCCCCAGGTTTTTGCAAATATACTCCATAACAAAAAATGGCCGTCCTTGATCATCTTCTGCATAATCATGGGCCGTCACCAAAAACGGTTGATGGAAAGACGCCATGGTTTTCGCTTCGGCCAGAAAAATTTCACGAAGCTTCTCAGGACCGAGAACGACCTCCATAACTTCCGAAGGATCCAGTAGCTTAATTGCCACCACCTTCTCAATTTCCGGAACCAATCCTTTGTAAACAGCTCCCATCCCGCCTTTTCCAAGACGGCGGATAACTTGATAACGGCCAATCTGTTTCATATCTTTATCGTTTCAACCTTATGGCATTAGATACAGGAAAATGGCGCTTTTTTAAAAGATGAATCGTTGTGTCGACATCGTAATCAACCGCTCGAATCTCTATATTTGACGCGCCAACATCCCACACGCAGTATTTTGCCTTTGCATTAAGCTGGTCACGCGGCTGGCCGACGCTTCCGGGTAACACGAGATGGCGGGAATCACTGGACAAAGAAATCACACCCGTCTTGAGCGTACGACATGTAACCAAGTTGCCTCTCAATGTAAACCAGGAAAGAGTATGTGTATGGCCCGCAAAGCAGTAGACTTCAGGATAGGTGGAAAAAATACGCTTTAACCGATTAGCAGTTGGAGAAAAAAGATAAGCTGTCATTGATTGCGGCGGACAACCATGAACAAAACGGGCTCCATGGCGAAGGGACACGGCAGGCAGGTTGCCTAACCAGCAAAGAGATTGCTCGGACAAGAGGCTTTTTGTTATCTCTAGAGATTCTTTTGCCACAGGATTGAAACGATTAAAATAACCGACGGAAATAAGCCCGAGTTCATGATTTCCCATGACCGAGGAAACATGACGCTGCAAAAGGCACTGCACCACCTCTTCCGGCTCCGGCCCATACCCGATATTGTCGCCCAGGGAAATAATTTCATCTACCCCAATCTTGTCAATATCGGCAAAAACAGCATCCAGTGCTCTGTAATTCCCATGAACATCAGCTATGACAGCAATACGCATAGTATAAAATTTTATACAACAGCCGAAGGAGCGACGATAACCGGCGAGCCGACCTGCAAGAGAGCACTCGAATACAGTCCTTGCAGATGGTGGAGGACTGTTGAGCATTTTACAGTAAAAAGAAACACTATCGGTGCATTACTTTCAGATAAGCACTCGAAATTCCCCATCCCTTTACTCAGGATACAGTCTGCGCCTGCAAAAAGATCGCGGAACTCAACAGTGCATTGTTCCAAAGAGGTGCCGGGCAAATCACTCCCGTTGGCAACAACCCTGCAGATCTTATCCAGGCCGCAATACAGGGCATCCTCTAATGTGGCATCATTAATGATCGGCATTCCCCGTACCGCAACCACGACATCAAGACCCATCGCTAGAAGCTGCTGAACCAGGAGTTTATCAAAAACAATTTCCCCGCAATTATCGGCGAGCAACAGAACCTTTCGACTCGTGGCCAGTTTTTCCCGCAACCACGAATAATGATCGATTGCAAATTGTTGCTGCTGGCACTGTGCCAGTGTATCTTGAATATCAAGTTGCCTTTGAGCCCCATTATCAAGCACATTGGCTCCAATTGCAAAACGCAAAGCTGTTAATAAAGGATCAGGTGCCTGTTGAATAGTGTCGTTAATACGATTTTCCAAAGAAAGGGCAAAATCATTGCTTTGTTTTTTTATCTCGGCAAAGGGATCAGCAACCTTGGTAGACTCGGCTATGAGCCGATAATAATGCGCAGCATTTTCAGGCGGCGTACTGTTTTCAGGAAAGGTGCCCAGCATTGCTCCCACCTCTACCAGCAGTTGCCGCTGCATTTGAGCATCCTCTGTACAGAGTTTGGTCACATTTAAAGCCTGTTGCATAAAGCAGGCTAAACAATCAGTTCCGGTACGCATCACGGTCTCTTGATAGAAGGAAGAAGAAGGTAGTCCCGGCGCACATTACCAAGGGCTGCAAATATATGTTCTTTGGAATCGGGAATTTGTTTATAAATAAACTGGACAAGTTCGTGTACCTCCTGCCTCCTTGTATGCCCCGCCATCGGACACTCCGTTTCAATCGCGACAAGCCCGATTTTCTCCCCTAACAGAGACACTTCAGCTTTGTCACAGTATGCCAGCGGTCGAATGACTGACAGATGTCCGGAAAAAAGCTCTTGTTTGGGACGCATGGTACTAATATTGCCGGCACAGGTAAGATTTAAAAAAAAGGTGTCTATAATATCATCCCGGTGATGACCAAGTGCCAATTTGCCGAAATTGTGTTCCCGGGCATAGGCAAACAGCTGTGTCCTTCTGGAACGTGCACATTGAAAACAAACGTCTTTTTTTGATAATTGAGCGTGCTCTTGATGCTCAATGTCAGGTTTCCAGGCAGCAGGAAGCACAACCAGAGGAAGTCCCAGGCTCTCCATCACCCGACTGACCGCCCTCGCAACACGACCAGGAATGTTCCCCTCACCTTCCATATCAACATGAATAGCTTGTAACCGGTAACTGATGGGTGCTTTTTTTTCCCAAGACAAGAGCAACCAGGAAAGGATTAAAGAATCGATACCACCTGATACAGCAACAAGAATACGGTCACCGTCGGCAAGCATCTCATAATCATGCATTGCACGACCAACTTTGCGGTTCATCCCACGGGGCAGCGTTCCTTTCATTTTCGGCAAAAAATCACTTATCAAGGCTCCAGCAGATATCCGCACTGGGAAAACTTTTCATCAATTCCCTCTTGCAACAACTGCTCAGACGTAATCCAGGTAAAACCTCTACTCCTTGCACTTTTCCAGTTGTAGAGATTTTCCATCAAGGATTGTTGAACCTCATCAAAACTTCCCTGGCAAAGAATTTTCCCTTCTCCGACTTCATAGAGTCGATACTGGAAGGCAACAGAAGCAGGGTCTTTGGCTGTATATTCTCCACCAACCCGGTCGGAGAAACGACTTATGCTTATTTCAAGCATAGCATTACAGCTCATCTGTTCTGCAATCTTCTGCAGAGAACCAAGTCTACTCCCCTCTCCATCAACGTCAAGCCCATAAACCTGTGCCGGGTTTACAAAACGGAATTCACGGCGACCGGCAAACTTTTTTTTCAGAAGAGCATCCATGATGGTTGCCCCCTCTTTGAGTTGCTTAGCCTGGGCAAAGGACATGGCACTGGAAACATCAACAGCAGCCTGTACAGGCATAACGCCAACACAGGAGATAGCCAGTGCAGGATCCCTGGGAACCGGTTTCTGTTCCGGCTTTTTGGCACAGCCGGAAAAAACAAACACAGTGGTCACACATGCAATAGCCAACAGCTTTACGGATTGAATCACTTTATCCTCCCTGGTGATAGATACATTTCTGTTTTATAGAGTCCCTTTAGATGAAAGCTGACCAGTTAACTGATCATGTACGGTAGTTGCCTCTGCCATCGCACGCCCAAGTGCTTTGAACACAGCTTCAAGAATATGATGGGTGTTTTCGCCATGAAGGAGGTCAACATGCAGTGTTAAGCCTGCGTGCAGAGACAGGGCACGAAGAAATTCCTTGGCTAATGGGGTATCAAAGGTTCCGACCTTACGATCTTCAAGGGGTACATTATAATAGAGATAAGGACGGTTGGAAAAATCCACACAAACTCTGGCAAGGGTTTCATCCATCGGTACATAAGCATGTCCGTAGCGGCAGATACCGGACTTATCACCAAGCGCATCGGCAAAAGCCTGGCCAAGGCAGATGCCCACATCCTCTACCGTATGATGATCGTCTATGTCAAGATCACCTGCAGCACGTATATGGAGGTCAAAGAATCCATGCACGGCAAGTAAAGTAAGCATATGATCCATAAAACCGACCCCGGTCTGGACATCTATTTTTCCTGCACCATCGAGTCCAAGACTAACCTGGATATCAGTTTCTTTTGTTGCACGAACGATTTCCGCCGTCCGCGAAGACTTTACCGCCATTTTTCACTCCTCATCAGGTGTCCACAAAGACAACATTCAAGCAGATAACCGACCACTTTTACAGAAAGGGTGCAAAAATAGAATATATTATCAGGTTGTTGTCATTTACTCATCAATGAGGGTATACTATTCTGCTTCTTGTATATTCGCAACAGTTCTTGGCCGAGGTTTGATGGTTTTCGACAGAGATCAATTGAAAAAAAAGGACGGCCAATGCATTTTTCATTTGACACAAACCGCCAAAAAAGGTAATTTCCCCGCCGTCTACTGAATACAAATTGCTGAGCGGGAATAACTCAGTGGTAGAGTGTAACCTTGCCAAGGTTGAAGTCGCGAGTTCGAATCTCGTTTCCCGCTCCAATATTTTTTTTTAAGGTTCGGACCACGTTCGAACCTTTTTTTGTTAAATAACGAGGCGCCATTAATGAAAACATATTATACGCCGGTTAACGAGATTTCCCGTCAATGGAATGTTGTTGATGCTGACGGAAAAGTTCTAGGACGTATCGCCACCGAGATTGCCAGCCGTCTTCGCGGAAAGCACAAGCCCACCTTTTGCAATTTTCAGGATAACGGCGACTTTATCATTGTTGTCAACGCTGATAAAGTGCATTTGACCGGTGCAAAATGGGATGACAAACAATACTACCGTCATACCGGATATGTTGGTGGAATAAAGTCTCAAACAGCGAAAGAACTTCTGGCAAAAAAACCGGAAGAACTTATCCGTATAGCTGTTAAAGGCATGTTGCCAAAAAACAAGCTTGGCCGGGCACAGTTTAAGAAATTGAAGGTATATGCCGGCCCTGACCACCCTCATCAGGCACAGCAACCTGAAACCCTTGAGATCTGATTGGAGCAACATCATGTCGCAGGATAGCACATACGCCACCGGTAAAAGAAAAACAGCTATTGCACGCGTCTGGATTACCCCAGGTAGCGGCAATGTGGCTGTAAACAAAATGCCAATTAGTGACTATTTCGGGAACATTTATTACGAGCCAAAGGTAGCTAAACCTTTTGCAGTGACCGAAACCACTGACAAATTTGACATTCACGCCACTGTTAAAGGTGGTGGGAAATCAGCCCAGATAGATGCTTTAGTTCACGGTATAGCAAAAGCGCTTCAGGATCGCGATTCTGAAATGCGTATGCCGCTGAAAAAGGCAGGCTTACTCACTCGTGACCCCCGTGCCAAAGAACGTAAAAAGTATGGACAGCGCGGTGCACGTGCTCGCTTCCAGTTCTCTAAACGTTAACAGGTACTGGAACGGTTTACTGCCGTTTTTCAAAAAGTTGTACAGATGTTCCGGGAGTAACGAATTCTTCGTTACTCCCTTTTTTTATGGTTGCAACCTCGCCGTAGGTACATCACAAAAGGATTTTTGTCATGCTAAATGTTGGAATTGTTGGTGCGTCCGGTTATACAGGAGTTGAACTTGCACGAATCCTGTCAACCCACCCTGAAGTCAAGTTGACGGCAGCCACCTCAAGAAAATATGCTGGTCAAATGTTGTCGGAAGTATTTCCAAATCTCCGAAAACGGATAGATATTCGTTGCGAGAATCTCTCTATTGATCAACTCATAGATCGTGCCGATTTCTTTTTCACAGCTGTTCCCCATAAAACTGCCATGGACATAGTCCCGCAACTTCTTGATGCAGGTAAAAAAGTAGTCGACCTCAGTGCTGACTATCGCATCCATGATGCTGCAGTTTACGAACAATGGTACCAGGCTCATTCAAGCAAACACCTTTTGCCTGAAGCCGTCTATGGCTTACCAGAACTCTACCGGGATGCAATCAACGGATGTAAGCTTACAGCCAATCCTGGTTGTTACCCCACCTCGGTTATCCTTGCCCTGGCGCCATTGTTGCGCCACAAACTGATCACCACAGACAGTTTAATAGTTGATTCTAAATCAGGGACTTCCGGAGCAGGCAGGGCAGCCAGCGTCAGCAGCTTATTCTGCGAAGTAGCAGATGGGTTCCGCCCATACAAGGTCGGAGGCAGTCATCGTCACATACCTGAAATAGAGCAGGAACTGTCTTTACTTGCCGAAACTGAAGTTACCATTTCATTTACACCGCACCTGCTCCCTCTTTCCAGAGGAATTCTCAGTACGGTGTATGCGTCCTTAAACCACCAGGGAAAGTCTACAGACCTGCAAAGCCTGTATGAAAAAACATACAGCGAAGAACCTTTTGTCCGAATCATGCCCAGCGGGAATCCCCCTGCCACGCAACATGTCCGAGGCTCTAACTGCTGTGACATTGGAATCCAGATTGATGAACGAACAAACCGGGTTATTGTCATGTCTGCCATTGACAATATTGTCAAAGGTGCTTCCGGGCAAGCCATCCAGAATATGAACCTGATGAATGGTTTCTCTGAAACCTCCGGCCTCATGCATGCGCCCTTTTTCCCTTGATGCTTCGCACCATTCGTCTCCTTATCACCTTTGATGGGACCAGGTATCACGGATGGCAACGCCAACATAACGGTATCACCGTTCAGGGAGTACTTGAGGAGCAGCTAGGTCATCTGTGCAAAAAAAACATTACCCTGCATGGGGCTGGTCGTACCGATGCCGGCGTACACGCTATGGGCATGGTCGCTCATTTTCACCTTGGAGCATCCATACCATTAAAAGCCTTTACCGACGGACTCAACTCAATGTTGCCTCAAGACATTCGTATTCTTGAGGCACGCGAAGAAAAGCCTGAATTCCATAGTCGTTTCAATGCGCTCGGAAAAACCTACAGGTACGACTTTTATACCGGCCCACTGCAACAACCTACTACTCGGCTCTACGCAGCTCATTTTCCCGGTTTTTTTGATTCATCACGGCTAACAGAAGCCTTACAATTGATTACCGGGACCCATGATTTTTCAAGTTTTGAACGTGTTGGCAGCCGCAACAGAGAGTTACAAACCGGCCGCGGTGCGGTGCGTACCATATATAAAGCAACCTGCTCTTCGCATCCGCATCAAGCAGACCATTGGTCTATTCAGATCACCGGTGATGGATTTCTACGGCAAATGGTTAGGATACTTGCAGGCACTCTTATAGAAATCGGCATGGGAAAGCGTTCTCCAGCATCCGTACAAACGGCGCTGGTGGCAGGAGACCGAACAAAAGCCGGTATGACTGCACCAGCCCATGGTCTTTTTCTGGAAAAAATATATTATCAGCAACTTTTCCATTCTTGATTACAGGTCACATTACCCTTCTTCCATGTTCAAACAACAAACATCATTTATCCTGGCATCTGCATCTCCACGCAGACAAGAATACCTAGCCTCCCTCGGCATCTCCTTTGAAACCATTCCAGCCATTATCGATGAGACCCCCATGGCCGGAGAATCATCGGCAGCCTTTGCAATCCGGATGGCCCAGGAAAAATCACAAACCGTCGCCCAAAACAACAAAAATTCCTGCGTCATTGCCGCAGATACGGTTGTGACACTTGGTCAAAATATTTTTGGCAAACCAACCACAGTAGAAGAAGCACGAACCATCCTTAGAAAATTACAAGGAAGAGCTCACAAGGTTATTACCGGCGTAGCCGTACACCATGCAAGAAAGAATATTGATGAGTCATTTCCGGTTGAGACCGAAGTCGTTTTTGAACAATACAGCGATGCAGTGATAGACGCTTACATAGCCACAGGTGACCCCATGGACAAAGCCGGTGGATATGGAATTCAATCGTACGGAGGCTTTCTGGTTAAATCCATAACCGGCTCCTACAGCAATGTTGTCGGGCTCCCCATGTCCCACCTCATTACGACACTACTCAAACATAATCTGCTCACGGTGTAATAAAAAAAAAACCAGCCACCCCTTGCTATCTTGACTTCCAAAAGGAGTATGCTATCCTGTATTAATATCTAACAATATTATACATTGTACCTTCTCAATAGCCAATATGCCGACAATTCTGAATAAATACTATCCGGTACGCAAAATTATCTTTTTCCTTGGAGAAGGAGTCCTTATTTTCTCGACTTTCCTACTCGTCTACATAGGCTTTTCCGGTTGGCAGATTTTTCTCATTGAACTGGTTCAAGACATAATTCGCGCTGCAACCGTCACTGTTGTTTTTCAGCTTTCTCTTTACTTCTTCGATCTTTACGACCTCAGGAAACCCGGCTCCACCACTGATACGGCTATACGCATGATGCAGTCTTTTGGAGTTGGTTGTATTGTGCTCGGGCTTTTATATTATGTCTTCCCTTCATTGATCATTTCTTCTCAGATCTTTTGGTGCTGCTACGTCATTATCTGCGCATCGCTTCTGTTATGGCGATCCCTGTATTACCTCGTGATTGAAAAAAAACTATTTTCCCGCGAAATTGTGGTGATCGGCACTGGAGAAACAGCTGAAAAAATTTACAGAGAACTACAGGAAAATGATGATTCGGGCTTTTCACTGTTGGCTTTTATTGCCTCTTCTACATCATGTTTTTCTCCTACGTCAATACCCGTTTTACCCGACCTCAATACACTGGAGACACGAAACTTAAGTCACCGAGTTGAAAGAATCGTTGTGGCTCTTGACGATCGTCGAGGTACCATGCCGATTACAGACCTCCTTCATTTTAAGCTACAAAAAAATATTATTGAAGACGGCATATCTTTTTATGAAGGACTTACCGGAAAAATTCTCATTGAAAAAGTAAATCCCGCCTGGCTTATTTTTTCTCAAGGTTTTGATAGTGGTAAAGCGACTTTATTCACCAAACGGTGCATCGATCTTGTTCTTGCAATTACAGGATTGCTTATTTCCCTTCCCATATCAGCTCTTACCGCCTTACTGATAAAGCTCGAATCACCTGGTCCTGTTTTCTATATGCAGGAAAGGGTCTGCGAGCGCGGGAAGACATTTAAGGTGATAAAATTTCGGTCAATGCGTAATGATGCTGAGAAGACCGGAGCAGTGTGGGCCAGCCAAAATGACAGCAGGGTAACCAAGGTCGGTAATTTTATCAGAAAAGTGAGAATCGACGAAATTCCGCAAATGTTGAATGTATTAAAAGGCGAAATGAGCTTTGTCGGCCCTCGACCGGAACGTCCCGTTTTTGTCGACCAGCTCACAAAAGTTATTCCATACTATGCCCTTCGTCATTCGGCAAAACCTGGAATCACAGGGTGGGCACAGATCTGCTACCCCTATGGAGCGTCTGAAGAAGATGCTCTCCGGAAACTGGAATACGATCTCTACTACATTAAAAACCAATCTATTTTTATGGACCTGCTCATCATCTTCAGAACCATAAAAACCGTCCTTTTTCAAGTAGGGTCACGCTAGATCGGATTTCTCATGAAAACTCCGCCATCTCTTACAAAATTTTATTTCAACACGATACAGTTGAAACAAAAAAGGTGTAAAGTAAACAGAATATTCGCCAAAGATCAATCCATGCGGCACCATCCTCTTCAGTATTTTGGTAGTAGAAGGTAAGCATAGACTCAGATAGTAGGTTATCGGAGTCTATGCTTACCTTTTCACCGTCAAAAACGCTACCCCTGCCACCGCCTGAACTGATGAAAAATCAGGGCTGAGCAGGACAAGCTCTCCTTCACCCTGGTTTCTACCATTTCTTGCGAATCCAACGCGATTGTTGTATCTTTACTGAATAAAATCATAAAATTGGGTTAATCGGCATTTACAGGTTGAATCGCTATGAATACCACGTCCTCTTCTCCTGCACACGAACTCAACGAGCATGCTGCCGAGTTTCCAATCAGGCTCTACACAGCATTACGTACGGTACGTCTTTATCCACCTACTAATCCACAGGTCATCCAAAATACTGCAGCTGCGCACCAGGCATACAAGACCTTGTTGGATTCCTCTGACCAAGACGATGTCACCATAGCGCTTTCTGAACAAAAAATTATTGTCAACGGTCACCACCTTTCAGAAAAAGAACAGGCTCGTCCGCAGATCGTAGGTTTGACGACCTTTCTTCAGCAACTCAAGCTACACTCGCTCTCCTTTAAAAAAACCTTTACCCAGGAGGATTGTTCGCGTTTTATCAGTACCCTTGCCACCTTGTTTGGCAAAAAAGAGATTGATAAGTCGCTTTCTGATCTACTGGAAGCAGCTAATATCACTTCGGTTACTACCGATTCCAAACGCTACGTTGTCGTCCACGAAGGAGAACAAGTTGTAAGCCAGGATCAAATCGGTTTTGGTTCAGGTGTAGGCATTAGTGATGAGGAGATGGCCAGTTTTATACTTGGGCAAACGGGGGTATCAACGCCGTTTGCAGACTCACTTCCCAAAGAATTGGAACCTATTATCACTATTTTCAGCGAAGCTCTTCAGGGTCACGAAAACCCTGCACAACTTACCTCTGCCTTTTTCAACGCACTCCATGAACAGCCAGAGGATAATTCACAACACCTTGATGATGTAGAAGCCTCTGCCAATACCATTGCCAACCTTGCCCCGGACAAACTTTCTAAACTGCTTGCCTTGCTGCCTCAAACAGAATCAAGCAACGAAGTGCTCAATGCAACCATTGATAACCTGCAGCCAAAACAACTGAACGATCTGGTCAACAATTTGATCATTGACCTCGCCAAGCAAACACCTGGATCTCCTTCTACTGGAGGGCAATCTCAACAACACGACATAATCAGAAGGCTGGTCAACACCAAAAGGGGCACCGAAATCAAAAAAACCATTGCCCTTAATGTGGATGCCAGACAGTTGCTCGACAACCCTTCCACTACCATTGCCGAACTGCCGCCCCATCTTCTTGACCGCCTCAGGCAGCCGGACTGGTCCGCACCGGTTCTGGCAAATGCGGTCCAGCAGGCGGTGGACCATCAACCGGGTGCGGCATCGACCATTGATCCGGCTGCGGTCAACAGGATGCTCAGCCATTATGAGCAACTCCTCGATGAAAATACACAGCAACAGGTGGCCGCCAAGGCAGGGGCACAACTCGCAGCCATGGGAGGAACTGAGCTCGGCAATGTGTTGACCCAAAAGTTCAAAGGATTGTTCGGCGACAAACTCTACCATCAGGTGGTCAACCAGGTCTCCGATGATCTGCTCGATGAAACCATTGAGAACCTCACCCCAAAACAGCTCAACCGGATGGTCGCCATGCTCACCTCGAGCATTCCACTGGCCATCGACAACAATGGCGATCCCGACCTCACGGCTGTGGATGATGACATGCTCAACAAGCTGGTCAACACCAAAAGGGGCACCGAAATCAAGAAAACCATTGCCCTTAATGTGGATGCCAGACAGTTGCTCGACAACCCTTCCACTACCATTGCCGAACTGCCGCCCCATCTTCTTGACCGCCTCAGGCAGCCGGACTGGTCCGCACCGGTTCTGGCAAATGCGGTCCAGCAGGCGGTGGACCATCAACCGGGTGCGGCATCGACCATTGATCCGGCTGCGGTCAACAGGATGCTCAGCCATTATGAGCAACTCCTCGATGAAAATACACAGCAACAGGTGGCCACCAAGGCAGGGGCACAACTCGCAGCCATGGGAGGAACTGAGCTCGGCAATGTGTTGACCCAAAAGTTCAAAGGATTGTTCGGCGACAAACTCTACCATCAGGTGGTCAACCAGGTCTCCGATGATCTGCTCGATGAAACCATTGAGCACCTCACCCCAAAACAGCTCAACCGGATGGTCGCCATGCTCACCTCGAGCATTCCACTGGCCATCGACAACAATGGCGATCCCGACCTCACGGCTGTGGATGATGACATGCTCAACAAGCTGGTCAACACCAAAAGGGGCACCGAAATCAAAAAAACCATTGCCCTTAATGTGGATGCCAGACAGTTGCTCGACAACCCTTCCACTACCATTGCCGAACTGCCGCCCCATCTTCTTGACCGCCTCAGGCAGCCGGACTGGTCCGCACCGGTTCTGGCAAATGCGGTCCAGCAGGCGGTGGACCATCAACCGGGTGCGGCATCGACCATTGATCCGGCTGCGGTCAACAGGATGCTCAGCCATTATGAGCAACTCCTCGATGAAAATACACAGCAACAGGTGGCTACCAAGGCAGGGGCACAACTCGCAGCCATGGGAGGAACCGAGCTCGGCAATGTGTTGACCCAAAAGTTCAAAGGATTGTTCGGCGACAAACTCTACCATCAGGTGGTCAACCAGGTCTCCGATGATCTGCTCGATGAAACCATTGAGCACCTCACCCCAAAACAGCTCAACCGGATGGTCGCCATGCTCACCTCGAGCATTCCACTGGCCATCGACAACAATGGCGATCCCGACCTCACGGCTGTGGACGATGACATGCTCAACAAGCTGGTCAACACCAAAAGGGGCTCCGAAATCAAAAAAACCATTGCCCTTAATGTGGATGCCAGACAGTTGCTCGACAACCCTTCCACTACCATTGCCGAACTGCCGCCCCATCTTCTTGACCGCCTCAGGCAGCCGGACTGGTCCGCACCGGTTCTGGCAAATGCGGTCCAGCAGGCGGTGGACCATCAACCGGGTGCGGCATCGACCATTGATCCGGCTGCGGTCAACAGGATGCTCAGCCATTATGAGCAACTCCTCGATGAAAATACACAGCAACAGGTGGCTACCAAGGCAGGGGCACAACTCGCAGCCATGGGAGGAACCGAGCTCGGCAATGTGTTGACCCAAAAGTTCAAAGGATTGTTCGGCGACAAACTCTACCATCAGGTGGTCAACCAGGTCTCCGATGATCTGCTCGATGAAACCATTGAGCACCTCACCCCAAAACAGCTCAACCGGATGGTCGCCATGCTCACCTCGAGCATTCCACTGGCCATCGACAACAATGGCGATCCCGACCTCACGGCTGTGGACGATGACATGCTCAACAAGCTGGTCAACACCAAAAGGGGCTCCGAAATCAAGAAAACGATTGCCCTTAATGTGGATGCCAGACAGTTGCTCGACAACCCTTCCACTACCATTGCCGAACTGCCGCCCCATCTTCTTGACCGCCTCAGGCAGCCGGACTGGTCCGCACCGGTTCTGGCAAATGCGGTCCAGCAGGCGGTGGACCATCAACCGGGTGCGGCATCGACCATTGATCCGGCTGCGGTCAACAGGATGCTCAGCCATTATGAGCAACTCCTCGATGAAAATACACAGCAACAGGTGGCCACCAAGGCAGGGGCACAACTCGCAGCCATGGGAGGAACCGAGCTCGGCAATGTGTTGACCCAAAAGTTCAAAGGATTGTTCGGCGACAAACTCTACCATCAGGTGGTCAACCAGGTCTCCGATGATCTGCTCGATGAAACCATTGAGCACCTCACCCCAAAACAGCTCAACCGGATGGTCGCCATGCTCACCTCGAGCATTCCACTGGCCATCGACGACAATGGCGATCCCGACCTCACGGCTGTGGATGATGACATGCTCAACAAGCTGGTCAACACCAAAAGGGGCACTGAAATCAAAAAAACCATTGCCCTTAATGTGGACGCCAGACAGTTGCTCGACAACCCTTCCACTACCATTGCCGAACTGCCGCCCCATCTCCTTGAACGCCTCAGGCAGCCGGACTGGTCCGCACCGGTTCTGGCAAATGCGGTCCAGCAGGCAGTGGACCATCAACCGGGTGCGGCATCGACCATTGATCCGGCTGCGGTCAACAGGATGCTCAGCCATTATGAGCAACTCCTCGATGAAAATACACAGCAACAGGTGGCCGCCAAGGCAGGGGCACAACTCGCAGCCATGGGAGGAACTGAGCTCGGCAATGTGTTGACCCAAAAGTTCAAAGGATTGTTCGGCGACAAACTCTACCATCAGGTGGTCAACCAGGTCTCCGATGATCTGCTCGATGAAACCATTGAGAACCTCACCCCAAAACAGCTCAACCGGATGGTCGCCATGCTCACCTCGAGCATTCCACTGGCCATCGACAACAATGGTGATCCCGACCTCACGGCTGTGGATGATGACATGCTCAACAAGCTTGTACAGACCCCTAAAGGGCCCATGGTCAGACAATTGTATTCTCAGCAGGTCGATGCCCGCGCACTACAAGCTGCAGCTGCTTCAGGGAAGCCTGCGCCTCTAAGCCTGCAAAAGCGTCTTCAACAGCCTCAATGGTCAGCTCCTCTTCTGGTAACAGCAGCCCAGCTTACGGTAGATCCTGCAATTGTCGATGAACATAAAGCAGGCTTTGATGGGTTTAACCAAATCCTTACCAATTACGATACTGCCCTTAGCCAAGAACAACAAACGCAGGTCGCAGCCCAAGCAGGACAACAACTTGCTGATTTTGAAGACGATGAACTCGGCCAAATGCTCATCCATCGTTTTAAAGGACTTTTCGGCGACAAGTTGTATACCGAGATCATCAAACACCTAACCGACGAAAAATTGGCAACGCTCACCCAACAGATGTACCGATTTGTAACCGGCCAGGAAGTACTTCCGGAAGGTGATTCAAATCAAGAAGTTGCTGCAGCCTATAAGCGGCTGATGCAAACCGTCAAAAATGTAAAAATCCGTACGGTTGTCGAAATGCATAAAGAACGACAACAAAAAGAAGCTGAGGGCAAGGCCGAAAAAATAGCAAAAGGGATAAATGCCATCCTTGCAAACGATACAAACCAATTAGCCGACCAAGAGATCTGTCAGGAATTACCCAATGCCATCATTCAATTCATCAAAGATGGTAAAAATATCGAAGCAGATACCCTATTGATGCATACAGCCATAGCTATCCAATCGACTTCAGAGAAGATACGCTTAAATGGAGCAGAAACCCTTGCACTGACAGCACAAAAATTAGCTGAGCAGAAACAATGGGATCGTCTGGTTAAACTCCTCCCTGCTTTAGAGCAAGCGCTTCAGCTGGTTGTTACCGACGAAAGCAGCATAAAGAGAATAATTACCGCGATCTCGCAATTAGCCCACCATTTTCTCGAACAAAACAACTATGCCAAAGCATTTGAAATCGTTCATGTCATCAACCGGATTACCTCCTCGAAGGTTGGTATAGAAGTGAGTGAGACTGTAAGAGAGCATGGCATTGCAGTTCTTGACCAAATCAGCTCTGATTCTATTTTGGAAAGGCTTCTCGAAGCCTATCTTCACGACGAGGAAAAGAGAGATAATGTGGGCAACTTACTCACCGATCTCGGCAACAGGTCGGCACGCTACCAACTGCAATATTTAATGAACAGCGAAAGCCGTTTTGAAAGAAAACTGCTTTTAAGTCTTATCAAACAAACCGGCAACGCCGCCAAAGATATTCTGCTTGAACAAATCCAACAGCCATCTCCTTGGTATGTGACCCGCAACATTGTTCGTTTGCTCGGAGAGATCGGCAGTCCTTCGCTTGTGCACGCCATAAAACCCTTTATCAATCACAAGGATCTAAGGGTCCAGCAGGAAGTGTTGAATACGGCTGTCAAGCTTAGGGGGAATGAGACCCCCGAGTTCCTCAAACAAGCCTTATCCTCCATGGATGATACGATTAAAACGAAAGTTGTACACCATATGGGCAACATTCCTGATGAAAGCTATGTACGTCCACTCACCGAGTTGCTTGAACAAAATAAATCCATGCAGGGAAAAAACAAAAACCTTTTCCAGCTTGCTATCTGTAAAACTCTGGGTATTATTGGATCCAGGCGTGCACTGCAGACACTACAAAGCGTTGCACAAAGCAAGTCTGTCCTCGGTATTACCGGTTATGCAGATGAAGTCCGTAATGCTGCAGGTCAAACAGCACGACGCATCAGGGCAAGGCTTTCTCCCGATCAAAGCCCACAGCTCCCAAGCAGTTCTACTATGAAATCTCCAAATGACAAACAATCGCAGCCAAGCTCCCACTCATCATCTATAACTGATCAGGAAATACATATTTTTAAAATGGTCGAACAGGGGAAAAAGGAAGAAGCAAAAGAAGCTCTCTTTGACTTGGTGACAGCAACAGCCAGGGCTGGCGATTTTCATAATGCAGAACGATTGCGCGAACGCATATACGAAATTGATCCCATGGCCCTGAGTGAGATTATTCGTTCCGGCGAGATAATCGAACAGGAAAAAACCGGGGCTATAAACCAAGACGATTTGGATACATGGTCTCAACTTACCGATGAACTTACATCAGCTGAATTCCAGACGATCTACCATGAACTGCGTGAACGTATATTTAATCCGGAAGAGTCAATCGTTAACCAGGGCGAAAAAAACAATGAGCTGCTTTTAATCAATCAGGGAAGCATCAAAGCGTCTCACCTTATTAACGACAAAGAAATCTTTATCACCAGTCTCGGCAGAGGTGAAATTATCGGTGAAAATTTTTTCACCCCTTCTATTTGGACTATCAGCCTCACCGCTCTTACCCAATCAAGAATCTACGTCTTGAAGCAGGACCAACTCGCAAAATGGAAAGATCAATTTCCTGGGCTGGAAAACAAACTCAAAAATTTTTACAATAAAAACAACAAAATACCATCAACACTAAAGAAAAAAGGACTAGAACGACGCCAGGATGAACGTTTCAAAATATCACGAAAAATACAGGTGCAACCCACAGACAGTAAAGGGAACCCAATAGGCCGTGGATTCAGGGCTGACATTCTAGATATTTCAAAGGGTGGCTTAGCGTTTCTTATTCGTATCACTAAAAAAGAAAATGCCAAACTCTTGCTTGGTAGAGGTTTGCAGATTGTTTTACCTGTCGGTGGAAAAGCCAACTATCTTTATCTGCAGGGACTCTCCATTGGCGTACAACCCTTTAATGTTTTCGAAAGTGATTACGCCGTACACTTTAAATTCCATGATCAATTGGATGCAACCATCCTGCAGCAGATACTTGGTTAAAACGGGTTTCATGAGAAATCAGGGTTAATGTCGTTTTTCAATGTGCACGTTGATAATCTTTTCCTTGGACTAAAAAATTCATCCTCACAGGAGGCCTAAACTCTTATATTATCGATAAGCTTCCTGCAAAACTTAACATTTTGCTTAGAGTTGAAGTCGCACTACCTCAGATTCGACGCTATAAAAAAAGTAATTTTATAGTATTGCTCGCTCCATTTTTCTATTGACGAGGTTCCACCTGTTTTTATAGACGCCTGTTGTACTGGCTAGCTCGAATTTCCATTGCAGTGCTCATCACTCTTTTTTTGTTTGAACAAAAAAAGATAAAGATTATTTAACAAGAGGTACAACCATGCCTGATGCAGTGAGTCGATTTTACAGGCAATATTTCCCTGAGACACCGGTTACCAATCACATGCTGCAGGTAGTTTGCCCTTTTTGCAAAAGGCAACACAGAAAAAACCCTGGTACATTGACCATTCTGCTCAATGAAGAGAGCTTCTTCCACGGATATTTCTGGTGCCGGAATCGATGTTGCGAGGGTGGATTTCCTCTCTATTTTGCAAAACTCAACGGAATAAGCCTAGACCACGTCCCTGGTTTTGATCCTGATCGTGAATATTTTGGCCGGGATATCGATTTTCCGGCAAAAAATATCAACCAGGACGTCATCGATTTTACCGAAAAGCTTACCCCAGAGTTAATAAACGGTTTCCAACACCAGGCAATTTCCAAGGCCGTACTTGAAGAAACGAAAATCGGCTACAACGGGCGCTATCTCGTTTACCCCTACATACAAAGAGATGACAACTACTACGCTGCACGTTGTGTGCATCCTGAAAAGGAAGGGGACAGTTTCTGGTACGGTAACGAAAAGTTTACCACCAATCAATTCCACCTTTTCAATTGCACAGAGATTGATCGCTGCGAAAATGGAAGCCTGGTCATTGTGGAAGGTGAAAAGAACCTACTTCCACTAAAAAAACTGGGACTCCCCTGTATTGCAGTTCCATCTGCAGCAGATTTGGTACATATTGATGAACGTCAGCTCCAATGGCTTCGCACTATTTTTCTGTGGGTAAATAATACGGCTGAATCTCTTACGGCTGCTCGATCCTTTGCCACCATAATCGGTTACAAAGTACGTCTCGTTTCCTGGCAGGCAGATCATCCACGAAAATATTCGCTTACCTCTTTGGCCGTTGATCGTGGCAAGGATTTTCAGCAGGACGTCTTTACTATGCTGCGTAAGGCACGAGCGTTTTCCCCTTTTGCAACCCCAGATCGGGAATATTACCTCTTCAACAAACTGCTAGGTAATGATTCAGACCCGGAGCGACATACTGTTAATACAGGATTTCCACTGCTTGATAAAACATTTGGAGAACTGCGCGGGATTAACATTATGGGTGGTACGCCAAAGGCCGGCAAATCTTGTCTGTTCATCCAGATTGCTACCGAAATGGCTTCTCGCAAAATTCCGGTTATTTACTACGATTTTGAAAACGGCAAACAAAAAATATACCTTCGCACCCTCTCTCGGTGGAGCAGAGTTTCAACAGAGGTACTTTTAAAAGGCAGGCTTACCCCAGAAGAAGTTGCCAGGGTGGAAAAAGCCAAGAAAAAACTTAAGGGGGCTTTGCGCTGGTTTCGGGTGGTCAATGATCGTCAGCTTACCCCTGAACTTATGCGACGCCATATTGACTTTTTACGCCGAGAAACCAACGGAGACCGGGCGGTTGTCATCATAGACAGTCTGCACAAGCTCCCTTTTAAAGACCTGACCAAAAGGCGATCCGGTATTGATGGCTGGTTACGTCATATGGAAGCAATCCGAGATGAATTGCAGGTTTCGTTTCTTGTCATATCAGAACTCGCCCGCGGTCAAGACGGTCAATTTGAGCACCAGCCACAGCTAGGTTCATTCAAGGGGTCGGGCGATATAGCCTATTCAGCAGATAATGCACTCATATTTTTACCGGAATGGGATCCTTTTGAAAGCACTCCCCCTGAAGACAGAATCAACAATCTATGGATGGTAGCAAGCCGTGAGCAAAGCCCTGGAAAAATAGCAGCATATCGTCTTGACTTCCCTTACTGGGGATTTACAGAGCAGCAAGGGTAGGTACAGCGAAATTTCTGCCTGTTCACCAACGCTGCTGCCATTGTTCCAGCAACTCCAGAGCACCTTTTGCCCGGTAGCCCCCCCTCTCTCTCTTCCGCATTTTTTTTGCTAAAGGGGGAAATAATCCAAAGTTGACATTGCTTGGCTGAAAATAGCGACCATCTGAGGAGGTCAAATGACGCAGCAAAGCTCCAAACGCCGTCGCAGCGGGAGGCGGTTCAGGGACGGAACCTTTCGTAGCCAGTCCTGCTGCATTTATTCCCGCCAGCAGCCCCATTGCCGCACTTTCGACGTATCCCTCCACACCAGACAACTGTCCCGCTATAAACAATCCTGGTACATTTTTCATCTGCAGGGAGGTATCAAGTAGATCAGGCGCACAAATAAAAGTATTGCGATGAATAGATCCCAATCGTAAAAATTCGGCTTGCTCAAGCCCTGGTATCATACGAAAAACACGTTGTTGTTCACCGTATTTTAATTTGGTTTGAAAACCAACCATGTTAAACATCGTGCCTGTACGATTTTCTGCCCGGAGCTGCATTACCGCGTAGGGGACCTCTCCGGTTTCAGGATGGGCGAGTCCAACCGGTTTCATCGGCCCATAACGAAGCGTATCAGCCCCCCTGCCTGCCATAACTTCAATGGGCAGGCAACCTTCAAAATACTTTTCTTTTTCAAAAGATTGTAAAGGTACCATTTCAGCACTCAACAATGAGGCCAGAAACAGCTCATACTCTTCTTTTGTGAACGGACAATTCAGGTAGTCTCCAGGTCCCTCATCGTCCCAACGTGATTTTCTATAAACCCGATCCCAATTGAGACTTTCTGCATCAACAATAGGAGCTATAGCATCATAAAAGGCTAATTTTTCGCCGGTTAGTTCAAGCAACCTTGTAGACAGCGATGCAGAAGTCAAGGGCCCTGTTGCAAGAATAACAGGCTGACAGCCGGAATCCGGCAAAGACACCACTTCCTCCCTGCGAACAGTGATAGCCGGGTGCCTTTCAATGGCTTGTGTTATATGACGGGCAAACATATTACGGTCCACGGCCAGCGCCTTACCAGCAGGCACCATGGTCGCAGTTGCGCCAGTCATAATCAACGATCCAAGACGGCGCATTTCTTCTTTTAACAAGCCCACTGCAGAGTCTACTGCATTTGAGCGAAAGGAGTTGGAACAGACTAGTTCCGCCAACTGCTCAGATTCATGAGCAGGGCTGAAAAGTGAAGGCTTCATTTCATACAGAACAACCTCCACCCCTCTCTGAGCCAACTGCCAGGATGCTTCACACCCTGCAAGCCCACCACCGATTACACTAACTTTTTTGGTCATCTATCGATCTTTACCTCTACGTTTCGACGTCCCCACCCCAGGGCTTGTTGATGTGATTCAAAATACAAATCAATGCGGGTCGGTCCTTTGATTGCTCCGCCTCTATCAGCGACGACTCCCCACCCATAGCCGGGGACAAACATTCTCGTTCCAAAGGGATAATACTTCGTATCAGCGGCTATGGTTCCATCTCGATGAAACCACAACCATGGCAATACTGTTCGTACCGGAATCATCCAGGGATGAACAAGGCTATCCTGAGAGAATAGGCCGGGAACGGGTTCTACAGGAACTGTATTTGCGGCTGTTTTACCATTATATGCCATACCCTTTCGTTTACCGGCAGAGACATATTTATTCCAGAAATCAAGTTTGAGAAACAGCCAACGGCCTCTCTCCCAGGAGCAACACTTACCGCATCCGCAATAAGCAGTGGTTTCCATAATCCTGGTTTCGTAGCCGGCACAGCCAGACAAAAGAATGCTGAGCCAAAGAAGAAGAAAAAAAATGGAAAAACGCATATAAAAAAAGGCAGAACGCCTAAAGCATCCTGCCCGTAAAGAGACGTCTGGGTTTAGTATCTATAATACTCAGGTTTGAACGGACCTTCTACAGTCACACCGATATACTCAGCCTGTTCCTGTGTCAACTCGGTAAGTGTTGCACCAATTTTCTTTAAATGCAACATTGCGACTTTCTCATCGAGTTCTTTAGGCAGAAAATAGACTTTATTTTCATATTTTTCTGCATTATTCCACAATTCAATCTGAGCAAGAACCTGATTGGCAAAGGAATTACTCATGACAAAACTTGGGTGACCAGTAGCGCAGCCGAGGTTAACCAGTCGACCTTCAGCAAGAATGATCAATCGCTTGCCATCAGGAAAGATAACATGGTCAACCTGGGGCTTGATGTTTTCCCATTCCAGTTCACGAATGCCTGCAATATCGATCTCAGAATCAAAGTGACCAATGTTGCATACAATGGCCTGGTCCTTCATCATATCCATATGAGCCCTGCTGATAACCCTTAAGTTACCGGTGCAAGTAACAAAAATTTCACCTACTGCGGCGGCTTCTTCCATGGTTACAACCCGGTACCCTTCCATGGCCGCCTGCAGCGCACAAATAGGATCTATTTCGGTTACCAGGACAGTAGCCCCCATACCACGCAGTGCCTGTGCACACCCCTTACCGACATCACCGTAGCCGGCAACGACACCAATTTTACCGGCGATCATGACATCTGTGGCGCGTTTTATACCATCAAGCAATGACTCCCGACATCCATACAGGTTGTCGAACTTTGATTTGGTAACCGAGTCATTGACATTAATAGCAGGCGAAAGCAATTTTCCGTCCTGGGCCATCTCGTTGAGGCGCAGAACCCCTGTGGTTGTTTCTTCAGAAATACCACGCACATCCTTCATCAATTCAGGGTATTTCTGATGCATTATCAGGGTCAGGTCACCACCATCATCGAGAATCATATTGGGCCGCCAGTCATCGGGGCCAAAGATAGTCTGTTCGATGCACCACCAGAATTCTTCCTCGGTCTCTCCCTTCCAAGCAAAGGTCGGGATTCCTGCAGCCGCCACTGCAGCTGCAGCGTGATCCTGGGTGGAAAAAATATTACAGGAAGACCAGCGCAGCTCAGCACCCAAGTCAACCAGAGTCTCCATTAAAACTGCGGTCTGGATGGTCATATGCAGGCAGCCGCCGATACGTGCTCCTGCTAGCGGTTTGCTACCTTTATACTCTTCTCGCAGGGCCATCAAACCCGGCATTTCGGTCTCGGCTATGGCAATCTCTTTTCTGCCCCATTCGACAAGACTCATATCTGCAACTTTATAATCGGTCATACATTGCTCCTGCATCTTTTTTCAAAAAATGCTTCATCAATTCTAAATTTATAGCTCAACTACATCCAAAGATTATAGTCCGGCTGCGTCCCTCAGTGCTTCGACCTTATCGATAGCTTCCCAGGTAAACTCAGGAAGCTCACGGCCAAAGTGGCCATAAGCTGCAGTTTTCCTATAAATAGGTCGTAAGAGATCAAGCTTTTGGACGATGGCCTTAGGTCGCAAGTCAAATACCTGGCGAATAACCTCAATCAATCTTTCTTCGCTTACCTTGCCTGTCCCAAATGTTTTTACGTTAATAGATACCGGTTGAGAGATACCGATGGCATAGGCTACCTGCACCTCAACTTCTTTAGCAAGCCCTGCCGCCACAATGTTTTTGGCAACATACCGTCCCATGTACGCGGAAGAGCGGTCGACTTTGGATGGATCCTTGCCGGAAAAAGCACCGCCACCGTGTGAACCACGCCCGCCATATGTATCCACGATAATTTTCCGACCTGTAAGACCGCAATCCCCTACAGGCCCACCGATGACAAAACGACCTGTGGGATTGATAAAATATTTAGTGTCCGCATCCACCATATTGGCAGGAAGAATAGGCTTAATAATTTCTTCCATGACCCCTTCTTTCAAGTCTGCATGGGTTATTTCCGGGGCATGTTGGGTGGAAAGAACAACCGCCTCTATTCGTTTGGCAATATCATTTTCATATTCAATGGTTACCTGACTCTTGGCATCTGGTCGTAGCCACGGCAAAACACCAGCCTTACGTATCTGAGCCTGCCGCTTTACCAAACGATGGGCATAGGTTATGGACATGGGCATCAAAACATCTGTTTCATCACAAGCGTAGCCGAACATAAGCCCCTGGTCGCCGGCGCCCTGATCCAAGTCAAGTCCGGTTCCTTCGTCAACCCCTACGGCGATGTCAGCCGATTGCTTGTCAATGGAGGTCATAACCGCACAGGACTGCCAGTCAAATCCCATATCTGAAGAGTTGTAGCCTATTTCACGTATTGTCTGACGAACAATCTCCGGCATATCAACCCAGGCCGAGGTAGTAATTTCTCCTGCAATCAGTGCCATTCCTGTGGTAACAAGACTCTCACAAGCGACACGGGAGTGTTTATCCTGGGCAAGAATAGCATCAAGAATGGCATCAGAAATTTGATCAGCTACTTTATCCGGATGCCCTTCAGATACTGATTCTGACGTAAACAAATGATTTGACATATAGTTGACTCCTTAAGGAGATAATTGGTTTTCAATCGTCCTTCTGATTTTGCGTATAGTAAAGGGGTAAAGATTCTACATCCATATCCCGGTCAATTCAACCTAAATATGTTAGAATTGCGACAATATTTGCTCATGCGATAATCTGAACAAGTGACCACCCCATGAGACCATGAAGGTGATTTACAACAATATCAACCAACTGTGACGAGGCTTAAGCCACTTCTTCATAATGATGAAAAAAAATTGTAAAGTGTACCTGCTTGCAGTCCTTATCCCTGAATGGCATAGCCACCATCTACGACCACGACCTGCCCATGTACCATGGAGGCGAGGTCGCTGCATAAAAACAGGGCGACATCCGCAACATCTTCCGGTGTGGTCAGACGACCAAGGGGGGTACGCTGTTCCGCTGCTTCCAATATCTTTTCCCGGTTAGGAAATTTCTTTAAGGCATCGGTATCCACAACACCGGCGCTCAAAGTGTTAATGGTGATCTTCTTCGGACCAATTTCAACCGCTAAATGACGCACTAATGACTCTAAAGCGGCTTTTGACGCTCCGACAACGGTATAATCGGGAATGGCCCGCACCGACCCCATGGACGAAATGGCTATAATCCTTCCTCCCTCCCCCATCATCGGTAGTGCATGTTGCGTCAATGACAACAAGGCACGGGCATTAATATTCATTGCCCAGTCCCAGTGACGAGGCGTCAGCTCCATGGCAGGTTTCAGCACTCCGGAGGCAGCATTGGAAACAACAATGTCCAAATGCTCAACGCCATGTTCCTTTATACTTTCAAATAGTTGCGCAACATGGATTTCATCAGCAATATTAGCCTTGACAGCAAAGCACTGTACTCCTTTCGCCTTAATAGCCTCAACAGCCTGGTCGGCATCACTGCGGTGGCGAACAAAATTGACAATGATATTAACGCCACACTCGGCAAGGCGGAGGGCAATAGCCCGACCAATGCCACGAGATCCACCTGTTATTAACGCTGTTTTTCCCTGCATATTTTTCATATTATAATCCTGAACAAAAACAGTAGTATAAAACTTGTATATAATTAATTAGCACCTAAATCCTGCAATTGCCAAGTTTGCCGAAGGTGCGAGGCTGCGTACACGCAGACGTACTGTAGTACTTCAAGTGTGCGCAAACAAAGCAGATTCGGTAAAATCGGCAATCCCGAAGGGTGGCAAGCATGAGAAAAATGCTCTTAAACCTAACTCACATTAAAAGTGAACTGATTTCTTGTTGATAAAACCGATAACAGTCTGGAAAAAAATAACTAAAAGCGTTTTTGTCATGTTTGACATGCAAGATTTAGGTAGCAGCTTATCCTTGCCATTTTCCTTTCGGCTATCGCTGTAGTATAGGCTGGGCTATTCTTCGTATAGAACTTTTTATAAAACGGAGGGGATGAAAGCGAATAGGCATTAACTTCTCAGGAACTATAAATCCTTCCACGTTCAATGTATCACTTTGCAAAAAAGTCCATTCTATATGGTCCAGCGAAACTCCTGCATACCCTTTTCCGGCAGCAGTAGCCCAAAGAGGACAATCTGCCGGATTTATCCCAAGTATATCAAGAAAAGCGGTATCCAGAGCAATCGCATTAGCAGAACAACCAAGAACCCCAACAGAGAAAGGCTCACCATGAATTGGTCCGCTCACATGCATTGCCTTTATACCATCGAGCAATGACAGGCTGTGGGGAAAGGCGGGAAGCAACTGAAGGATAAGCTCTGCAAAGCTTCCATTTTTCCCACCATATGCCATGTGCCACCATGCCTTTCTTAAACCGGCAACACAGCCAAACATATTTTTTACCGCCATGGTCACTCGCGCTTGGGCATGGGCTTTGACACGAGGTACATTTACCAATATGTCACATTCCCTGGGTGCCGTAGCTACTCTCAGCTCTTTTCCATCCGGCAAGGCTATTTTTTCCGTTTGATTAAACTCTACAATTTCGACCCCTAAATTGCTCAAACCCGCAAGTGCTCCTATTGCCTCCAGCACAGACCTTGCTGAACCAAAAGCTGGAGAGTCACCAAGCTTTACCTTCGCCCCCTGGTCAAGAAACCATCTGGCAACCGATTCCAGCAAAACAGGTTCACTGCATGCTAGACCTCCATTACGGGCGCAAATCAAATTTGGTTTGATCAGTACCTGAGAACCTGCAAAAGAGCCTCCTCCGCAGGTTACTGAAAGCAACTGATTCACCACATTGTCAAGAGAATCTTGAGCATACGTTGCTAAAGGCAGCAAAGCCACCTGCGGAATAGAGCTCTTCATAAAAAACGATTTTGCTAAAAAGAAACCGACTTGACCCTCAAAAGTAAAAGGATCAAGTCGGCAAAGGAGAGAAGATGAAGAATCATTTTAAATTTAGCATTATTCATGCCAGAAAAAAACCAGGGCCCAAAAAAATATTACCCTTTTTTCAAGGTGTTACATGGAATTTTATTCTCTCTTGCTTCAAGCCCCGCAAAGTAGTTCATTTTTTTTAACCTCGCCTGGGCTAAAAAAAGAATGGATCAAAAAAAACACTTAACATATCAAATAATTACCATGCAATACTATTTTTTATACTCCATATCTCCCAATAGACCCCCAATTGGATATTTTTTATACACCCTCACTGACATACAAAATCCACAGTGCTGATTATGGTTATATTACGCCTCGTGAAAGGCAATACTTCGGGTCCGTAACACGCCTTCCTGCTGACAAATTTCCTTTTCTACACTAGCTGGAACAGGACCTGCACAGTCAATAATATTATAGCCTAAAGTTCCATTACTTTTATTAGTGTAGTTCATGATGTTAATATGATGTGCACCAAGGATGTTTGTCACCAGACCAATCATTCCGGGTTGATCACGATTAATGACCGTTAATCGTGTATGAACATCTACCGTTGGAATGGTTTCAATGTTGGGGAAATTGACACTGTGAACAATGTTGCCGTATTCCAGATAGCTTTTCAACTCTCTAACGGCCATCACCGCGCAGTTTTCTTCAGACTCTGAAGTAGAGGCTCCCAAATGCGGTGTAACAATAATCTTCTCATGGCCGATAAACTTCACCGAGGGAAAATCAGATATATGGCCTCTCAGTTTGCCACTTGCAAGTGCTGCCAACACAGCATCTTCATCAACAATAGGTCCCCTGGCATAATTTATAAGAATGGCATCATCTTTCACAAACTCTAAAAAATCCTTTTGTGTCACATATCCGCGGGTATTTTTGTTTAAAGGAATATGCACGCTGATAAAGTCGGCCTGTCCAAGCGCTTCTTTACGGGATCTTGAAAGTGTTACTTCCGGCGAAAGCCCATGAATATTATCCATAGCTGGAAAAGGATCAAACCCGATAACCTTCATCCCATGATGTAACCCTGCATTGGCGACGCCCACTCCAATCTTTCCAAGTCCAACCACGGCAAGGGTCTTTCCCGCCATTTCTTCGCCCTTAAACTTCTTTTTCTGCGCTTCCACTTCAATGTTTATGGAGTCATCATCCTTCAATTTATTGAGATCTTTACAAAATGAGATACTCTTTTCCACATTACGCAGCCAGATACCTAAAGTCGTATAGACCAACTCCACTACAGCATTGGCATTTGCACCTGGTGCGTTAAATACACAGATTCCTTTCTCAGAAGCTTCGTCAACCGGTATATTATTAACGCCGGCACCGGCTCTAGCGACGCCCAGCAAATTTGGAAAAAGATTCAAATCCACCTGAGAACTCCGTACAACCAACCCTTCCGGGTCGCTCTCTTCCGGGTCTACAATATAACGGTCTGTTAAAAGTGCCAGCCCTTCCGGAGCAATGGCATTCATCGTCTTGATACGAAATAATTGCATAAATGTCCTCTTTCTGGTCATCATTAAAGGATGCAAAGCAGTCAGTTGCGAAACTCAAACAGTCTGTTGTATCAGGTGCGGTAAAACAGTGCACACCCTGGCAGGCGAACGCAACCTGTTGACAAATTGATATAAAATTTAACGGCAGACCCTACAACGATCTTTTGGACCTTGTCAAGCAGAAGCATGTCCAATAGAGAAGTAACCTTTTCTAACAGATAATAAATGATTAGTATTTAGCCATTCTTTCAAATCATACTACCAAAAACTGACACTTCATGAAAAACACATTATTCATTTTTATTTTCCTGTTCTTTATCTTTCCTTCTTTTCTTCCCTGCAACCATGCTTCGGCCAATACTATGGTTGCCCCCATCCACCACCATATATCCCTCAGTTTTGATATAAACAAGCAGACGCTGTATGCAACATCGCGTATCAGCATTCCTCAACAGACTGAGCTGTATCTGGAAGGCGGCCCGCTCTCACTCACCGGGATAGTCCTTGAAAAAGAGAAAACCACCCCTGTCAAAGTTATTGCCGGAGAAAAAAACGACATTTTTATCGCGGCATCACACCTACCGCAGCAGCTTTATATCTCTTGGGAACTCTCAACAGCTCATGTATTGGACAGGGACAATCTTATTGCCGATAACGGGATAACACTTGCTGGGTTTTGGCATCCATTAGGCAAACAAGACATGCTTTTCTCTCTTGATGCGGTTATCCCTCAGCATTTTTCAGCTATTACTGAAGCAGAAGAGATTACCACAACGGTTTCCGGCAGCAACAAGCATGTACATGCCTCCTTCAACCACCCTCTTCAGAGCATGCACTTGATTGCAGGGCCATATGTCATCCAGAGTAAACAACTGCAAAATCTGACGATTTATGCTTATTTTTTTAAAGAAGATGCTCATCTGATGAAACAATATCTGGCAAAAACGGCGTCCTACATCCGTGAGTATGAAAATTTGATTGGTCCCTTTCCTTACTCCCGCTATAGTATTGTGGAGAACAGGCTTCCCACCGGCTACGGAATGCCCGGTTTTACCCTCCTTGGCCAAGCTGTTGTTCGCCTTCCCTTTATTGTGGACACCTCTTTGGGTCATGAAATTCTTCACTCCTGGTTCGGTAACAGTATTTTTATTCGTCATGATGATGGAAACTGGGCAGAAGGGCTGACAACCTACCTTGCAGATCAACACCTGGCTGCTAAAGCTGGAAAAGACATTCAGTACCGAAAAAAACAGCTTGTTCGATACGATGCCTACGTTGCAGCCGGCACACCACCTTCAATGCGTAATTTTCACAATCCGAGCGATAACCAGCCACAATCAAGTATGCTCAGGGCAGTAGGCTATGATAAGGGATCAATGATTTTCCATATGCTTCATCAGAAAATCGGTCGAGACAACTTTTTTAAAGCACTCGCTCTCTTTTATCAAACAAACCGTTTCCAAAGGGCTGGCTGGCAGGATATTCAAGATGCTTTTGCTGAGGTTTCCGACACAAACTTAGCTGCTTTTTTCGACCAATGGGTAGACCGTGAGGATATCCCCTCGCTGTCCATAGAAAAAATAGACGTAAAGCCCAAAGGCGGTCAAGCCTCTGTTGCTTTTGATATCGTCCAACATACGGAAAAACCATATGCAATTGATGTCCCCATACGAATCGAAACTATGGGTGAGCCAATACAAAAAACACTTACCACCAATAGCACGCAAAAAAGGTTTGCCGTTACCACAGATACCCTTCCGGTGTCCATAACCCTAGACCCGAAATACGACCTTATGCGAAGTCTTGGAGCTGGGGAAAGAAGAGTGACTTGGGCTCATTTTCTGGCTGCAAGCCCGATGAATATCTTGGTTTCTGAAAAACAAGCAGCAACGTATCAACCGTTGATAAACCTCCTTCAGAAGCGGGGAGGCAACGTTATCAGCCCAAAAAATGTAACAAACAGTGCTCTACAGAAAGGATCCTGGCTTTTTGCCGGAGCCAGCAGCCATCGCAGCAGTCTTTTTGC
This sequence comes from Desulfogranum marinum, assembly GCF_963675105.2. Lineage (NCBI taxonomy): Bacteria > Pseudomonadati > Thermodesulfobacteriota > Desulfobulbia > Desulfobulbales > Desulfobulbaceae > Desulfogranum > Desulfogranum marinum. The sequence goes on along the minus strand of NZ_CAXXRO010000004.1, from coordinate 2,455,578 downwards.
CGACAAAAAAGCAGCAGATTTTGATTTTTCGCTGGCAGTGCACCCAAGCCCTTTTCATCAAAGGCAGGTTATGGTCCTGGTAGACAGCGAAGATTTTTTTCAAACCCAGGCTGTTGCCGGCAAACTGTTTCACTACGGACAATATTCCGTCCTTGGCTTCAACAACGGCAACATACAACAAAAAAAAACCAGTCCGGCAGACGATGGAGACCACTATCCTTTACTCTCACTTCCTGGAGGTGTACCGACCAAAGCCCCCATGGACTTTTCAGAAATTCTTACAAATATAAAAGACTCGAAAGTAATTTATGTGGGCGAAACACATACCGACTATGGTGCCCATTTACTTCAACTGCAGATAATCCAAGGACTCTTTCAACTAAACCCAAATCTGGTCATAGGAATGGAGATGTTTCCCACTTCCTCGCAGCAAGCGCTTGATGACTATATCGACGGGACCATCCAGAGCGAGTCCGAATTCATTAAACAGTCACAATATTTTAAAGTTTGGGGATACGACTACCGGCTATACCGCGATATTATAGGTTTTGCAAAAGCTAAAAAAATACCTCTTATTGGCCTGAACCTAGACAAACAGATAACAAGAACATTGTATCGTACCGGAACAACAGATGCATTATCAGTAGAACAGCGAGCCAGTGTTCCAGAGGATCGTGACCTTATACTTCCCGGATATGAACAACGACTTACTTCGGTCTTCAAAATGCATCAGACACCTCATTCTTCAGGAGGGTTTCCCGGTTTTCTTCAGGCCCAGGCATTATGGGATGAAACCATGGCTACATCTATAATCAATATCCTGCAACAATTTCCTGAAAAACAGATCATTGTTCTTGCCGGGACAGGACATGTGCATAAAATTAACGGCATTCCCCCTAGGGTGCAAAGAAGAATGAACAACATTGCCCAAAAAATTATCGTTCCAGCAGGCAGGCTATCCTCTGATGCAGGAATGCCGGCCCCTGCCGATATACTGATGGACACAGCAAGCGTTGAACTAGCTGCAGTGGGTAAAATCGGGGTTATACTCGAAGAGGAAGAAAATGGACAAGTGAGAATACGTCAAATAAGCCCTCATGGTTTGGCAGGCAAGGCAGGTCTGATGCCACAGGATATTATCAAACAAATTAACAACAATCCTGTCGCCAGTGTCGCCGATATCAAAATCAGCCTCCTTGACACTAAGGCCGGGGACACGGTCAGCGCTCAAATCATAAGAGGTGAAAAGCTCTACGACTTCCAAGTGGAACTCTCCTCCATTCAACAGACAATGATGCCAAAGGCTCACCCAAAGATAAAGATGCCTTGAAGGGAGAAAAGCTTATTGCAAAGGTTCGTTGAACTTAAACAAGAACCTCCAGCTATGAGAGGGCCGAGCTGAGAGCCACTGCGCAAACATTCTTTTTCACATCATGAACTCGCAATATATCAACACCCTTTTGCACGCACAAAGCTGATACAATGGCGGTCGGGAGATCACGTTCCGTGACAGGTATGCCTAGCAAGTGGTCAAAAAACGACTTGCGTGAGTGGCCAACCAGCACTTGGCATCCATGTTTTTTAAATTCCTTGATATTTCGTAGTATGGCCAGATTATGGTCTACGCTTTTGCCAAAACCAATGCCAGGATCAATAATAATTCGCCGGCGATCAATTCCCTTTTTTTCCATCCAGGCTAGCCGTTGAGTAAAAAAAGTATTTATTTCCTCAACAACATCAGTGTATTGAGGGGCGATCTGCATAGTATCTGGGTTACCCTGCATGTGCATTATGATCACGGGGCCACTGTAACTGGCTACCACCTCTACCATTTCTGGGTCTTGGCGGAGGGCTGAAATGTCATTGACCATTGTAGCACCCGCAGCAAGAGCAGCTTTTGCGACAAGAGCTTTGGTTGTGTCAATGGAAACAGGAATGGAAGTGAATTGGCGAATCTGAATAATTGCAGGCAGAACTCTTGCCATCTCCTCATCCGCATCGATCGCTTCAGCAAAAGGTCTGGATGACTCCCCTCCCACATCAATAATGTCCGCTCCATCCTCAACGAGCTTAACGATTTGCTTTTGAATAGCATCCTTATTGGTGTACCGGCCGCCATCTGAAAAGGAATCAGGAGTAACATTGAGTATCCCCATAACCTTTGTTGCACTTGCCATGAATACATCTCCAATAAATAAAAAGAGCCGGTCGACTGCAAGCAGTCTACCGGCTCAAATTTCTACGTGCCTACATTTGCTGCAAATTAGGCTTCGGCGGTTTCATGCTCCTCAGTAGCGTCAGATGGCTCCGTTTCACTCTTTTCAGTAGTGTTTACACCAGCTTCTTCTTCACCTCTGAGATTAACAATTATACGATTCATGTCTTCGAGCATAATTGTCTCTTTCTCAAGCAATTCAGCAGCCACCGCATCCAGGATGTCCATGTTATCCTGAAGAAGTTTTGTGACTCTTTCATTACCCTCGAGAATGATCTTTTTCACAGCATCATCAATTTTTTGGGCTGTCAACTCACTATAATCACGATGTTGGGCAATCTCCCGTCCGAGGAAAATCTGCTCATCTTTCTTACCATACGCAAGAGGTCCGAGTTCGTCACTCATTCCCCATTCACACACCATTTTTCGGGCGAGCTCACTGGCACGTTCAATATCATTGCCTGCACCTGTGGTAATCTCATTAAATACAAGTTTTTCAGCGACCCTACCGCCAAATAGAATGGCAATGGAATCAAGCAAGAAACCACGAGCATGTGTATATTTTTCATCCATGGGCAATTGCATTGTCAAACCAAGAGCCCTACCCCTGGGGATAATGGTCACTTTATGTATGGGATCTGTTCCTGGCAGAAAGCGAGCAACCAAGGCATGTCCTGCTTCATGATAGGCAGTGATCTCTTTCTCTTTGTCGGAGATAATCATTGATCTTCTCTCTGCGCCCATCATTACCTTATCTTTGGCCTTTTCCAACTGCTCAGCATCAACCTGGTCCTTACCTTTTCTGGCTGCCATAAGAGCAGCCTCATTGACGAGATTTTCCAGGTCAGCACCAGAAAATCCAGGTGTACCCCGAGCAATCACCCCCATGTCGACATCATCTGCCAACTTGGTTTTTTTGCCATAAATTTCAAGAATCTTTTCTCGTCCTTTCACATCCGGCACCGGCACCATTACCTGACGATCAAAACGACCTGGTCTGAGTAATGCTGGATCAAGTACATCAGGTCGGTTAGTGGCAGCAATAATAATAACCCCATCATTGCCCTCAAACCCATCCATTTCAACCAGCAGTTGGTTCAAGGTCTGTTCGCGCTCGTCATGCCCTCCACCGAGCCCAGCTCCACGATGACGCCCTACAGCATCAATTTCGTCAATAAATATAATACAGGGCGCATGTTTTTTACCCTGATTAAAGAGGTCACGAACCCTTGAGGCCCCTACCCCGACAAACATTTCAACAAAATCAGAACCAGAGATGGTGAAAAACGGAACTCCGGCCTCGCCGGCAATGGCTCGGGCAAGTAAAGTTTTTCCTGTCCCAGGAGAACCTGCAAGCAAAACACCTTTGGGTATTCTTCCACCCAGCTTTGTGAATTTCTGAGGATCGCGCAGGAAATCGATTATCTCTTCGAGTTCTTCTTTGGCTTCATCAATACCGGCAACATCTTTAAACGTAACCTGTACTTCCCCTTCTCCCTGGAGTTTTGCCCTGGTTTTGCCAAATGAAAGAGCCCCGCCTTTACCGCCCATCTGCATCTGGCGCATAAAGAAAATCCACACCCCAATCAAAAGCAGCATCGGAAACCAGGATATCAGTATAGTCAAATACCAAGGCGTTTGCTCAGGCTCTTTAACAGAAATATCCACTCCAGACTGTCTGAGCATGGGGATAAGTTCTGTATCATCGGGAGCCACGGTTGTAAATGGACGCCCATCAAGACCAGAACCGGTAATTTTTTCACCCTGGATATTAACCTTGGTGATGGCACCACTATCCACGCTTGACCAAAACTCGCTGTATGTCACAGAGTTACTGGCTGAATGAGGTTTGTTAAACAAGTTAAACAGCAAGATCATAGTCAGACCTATGACCAGCCACATGCTCAGATTTTTATAAAAAGTATTCAAAAAAACTCTCCACTATGATGCTGTTGACGTGTAACCATTTGGCAGTATAACCTTTTTGAGTACCACGCCAGGCGTATAATTTTGTTTTACAGTAATACTGTTTTATTTTCCGTCAATGGTTTTAGAAAATTCCTGTACAGTTTTCACACCAACCTCCTGCGCAAGAAGGGACTCAACTGCAAGTGCCATGGACCACCCACCAGTAATGGTTGTGGAATAGGGAATGTGATAATCCAAGGCTGCACGCCTGATGGTATATGCATCTTCAGTGGTTCGATTGCCCGCTGAAGTGTTAAGAATCAATTGTACAGCCCCATCTTCTATTTTATCAAGAATATGTGGTCTTCCCTGGGAAATTTTATTCACCTCTGTACATTCAATACCATAGTCGGAAAGCCTGGCTGCAGTCCCCTTTGTGGCAAGAAGAGAATAGCCTAACTCAACAAATTTCCTTGCAACCGGCACAACGGCATCCTTGTCTCCATGGCGGACCGATACAAAGACATTCCCTTTAAGCGGCAAGCTCGATCCCGCTGCCAATTGCGCTTTAGCAAGGGCCTGGCCGAGATTATCATCTATCCCCATAACCTCACCCGTGGATTTCATTTCCGGCCCAAGCAGGGTATCCACATTTTCAAAGCGATCAAAAGGAAAGACAGCTTCTTTTACAGCCCAGTGGCTAAGCTGCTTTTCCTGGGTAAAGCCCAAGTCCTCAAGACTTAACCCCATCATCACCTTGGTCGCAATTTTGGCCAACTCGACGCCTGTTGCCTTGGAAACAAAGGGAACGGTTCGCGAAGCCCGCGGATTAACTTCCAGTACATATAAAATATCGCCTTTTACGGCAAACTGGACGTTCATCAACCCAATAACTCCCAGTTCTTCGGCCATGGACTTGGTCGCCCTTGTAATTTCATCTACCATGGTAGCGGGTAAGGTATGGGGCGGTAAAACGCAGGCTGAATCACCAGAATGGATGCCGGCTTCTTCGATGTGCTGCATAATGCCACCGACCACACTCATGGTACCATCGGAGACTGCATCCACATCAACTTCAATGGCATCTTTTAAAAATTGATCGAGCAAAACAGGGTGCTCTGCTCCAGCTATTCCCGGCAAATTCATAAAGTCGCGTATACCCTCTTCATTGTAGACAATCCGCATATCGCGCCCACCGAGAACGTACGATGGTCTCATGACCACAGGGTAACCGATCCGACCTGCCACCTGCAGTGCTTCTTCCAAGGTGTGGGCTGTACCGTTTTCCGGCTGCCTGAGACCAAGCTTTTGCAGAAACTGCTGAAACCGTTTTCTGTCCTCTGCACGGTCAATGGCATCGGGAGGTGTACCGATGATAGGAACACCCGCCTTATCCAATGGCATAGCAAGATTAAGCGGCGTTTGACCACCAAACTGGACAATCACCCCGTCAGGTTTTTCCCGTTCTATAATATTCAGCACATCTTCTCTGGTTAAAGGCTCAAAATAGAGCTTATCCGAGGTGTCGTAATCCGTGGAAACGGTCTCCGGATTTGAATTAACCATGATCGACTCAACTCCGATCTCTTTCAAGGCAAAGGAAGCATGAACGCAGCAATAATCGAATTCTATGCCCTGTCCGATACGATTAGGACCGCCACCTAAAATAATTATTTTTTTCCGATCAGTAACCTCAACCTCATCTTCTTGCTCATAGGTTGAATAGTAGTATGGAGTGTACGATTCAAACTCAGCGGCACAGGTATCTACGAGCTTGTAAACAGGCTCCAACCCTTTTTTAATTCGCAACTGACGAATATCCTCTTCAGAAGTACCGGTAAGGATAGCCAGCTGCACATCCGAAAAACCATACTGCTTGGCTAAATAAAGCGCATCACTGTCCAGCCCGCTAAATCCTTTTTCGCCAATTTCCACTCCCTTGTCTACGATCTGGCGGAAATTATACAAAAACCAGGGGTCGATATGGCTTAACTCATAGATCCGCTCAACCTCCATTCCGCGCCTTAAAGCCTCAAATATATAGCTCATGCGGCGTGAATTCGGCCGGGTAAGACCACGATCCAAGTCATCCTGGTGCAGTTCGACCATCTCGTCCTTACGATCAAAGCCAAATCCCATACGGCCTATTTCCAAGGAGCGGATTCCTTTCTGGAATGCTTCCTTAAAAGTACGTCCCATGGCCATGGTTTCCCCTACCGATTTCATGGCAGTGGTGAGAATATCATCGGTTTCCGGAAATTTTTCAAAGGTCCATCGCGGTATCTTGACCACGCAATAATCTATGGTTGGTTCAAAAGATGCGTAGGTCTCACGGGTGATATCATTTTTAATTTCATCCAGCGTATAGCCAACAGCCAGCTTGGCTGCAATTTTAGCAATGGGAAACCCGGTTGCTTTAGAGGCCAGCGCAGAAGAGCGGGACACCCTGGGGTTCATTTCAATGATCATCAACTCCCCGTCTGCAGGGTTGACGGCAAACTGTACGTTGGAACCTCCTGTTTCCACACCGATTTCACGGATAATAGCAATGGCCGCATCACGCATCTCCTGATATTCTCGATCAGTAAGTGTTTGCGCTGGGGCTACGGTAATGGAATCACCCGTGTGAACGCCCATCGCATCAATATTTTCAATGGAGCAAATAATGACGACGTTGTCGTTTTTATCACGCATAACCTCAAGCTCATATTCTTTCCACCCAAGGAGGCTTCGCTCAATCATCACCTCTGTGGTCATGGATAGATCAAGTCCTGCGGTGGCAAGTTCTTTAAGCTCGGTCCGGTTGTAGGCAACACCGCCGCCGGTCCCCCCCAAGGTGAAACTTGGTCGCACAATTATGGGAAACCCTATTTCACTGCCCGCTTCCATTGCATCTTCAATCGTGTGCACAATGGCCGATTCCGGCACCTTCAGGTTAATTTTCCGCATGGCATCGCGAAACTCTTCACGGCCTTCCGCCTTTTGAATGACGTCGATATTTGCGGCAAGCATTTCTACGCCATATTTTTCAAGCACCCCCATTTCGGCGACCTTAATGGCAGTGTTCAGTCCGGTCTGCCCACCCAGAGTCGGCAACAATGCATCCGGTCGTTCCCGTTCTATGACCTTGGCCACGCACTCCGGCGTAATTGGCTCTATATAGGTCCGATCAGCAAGCCCGGGATCGGTCATGATGGTGGCAGGATTCGAGTTAATCAAAATCACCTCGAATCCTTCTTCTTTTAGAGCCTTAACAGCCTGTGCTCCAGAGTAATCAAATTCACAGGCCTGGCTAATGATAATGGGCCCGGAGCCAATGATGAGGATTTTACTTATATCTGTTCGTTTAGGCATGATACGTTATCAAATAAGAGATCAGAATGAATGCTGCATGAGTTCAATAAAACGGCCAAATAAATACTCTGCATCATGTGGACCGGGAGCATATTCAGGATGATACTGGACGGAAAAGGCAGGATACTTTAAATGCCGCATTCCTTCCAGACTGTTATCATTGAGATTGATATGGGTTACTTCGACTTCAGGTGGTAATTTTTCAGGGTCAACACAAAAACCATGATTTTGTGAAGTAATTTCGATTTTACCGGTAGTGAGATCCTTTACCGGTTGATTCGTTCCACGGTGGCCGAACTTAAGCTTATAGGTGGAGCCTCCATATGCGAGAGCAAGCATCTGGTGCCCAAGACAAATACCAAAAATAGGTTTAACACCAAGTAATTGTCTTATATTTTCAACAACACCCTCAACACCGGCAGGGTCACCGGGCCCGTTGGAAAGAAAAATTCCGTCCGGTTCAAGCGCCAGCACCTGCGCTGCAGAAGTTGTCGCGGGCACCACAACGACCTGGCACCCGTACTGTTTCAAAAGCCGTAGCTGATTGTACTTCACGCCAAAATCATAAGCCACGACCTTAAACTTTTCTTTTCCACCACTCTCGAAGCCTTTTCCCTGCTCGGGTCCTTTATCAGTCCAGAGATAAGGGGTCTCACAGCTCACTCTCTTGACCATATCCCGGCCAACCAGCCCCGGCCATTGCCTGGCTCGTTGTACCAACGAATCAGCATCCAGATCTTCGGTGGAAATAACAGCCTTCATGGCACCAGTGTTACGTATCAGCCGGGTAAGCATCCTGGTGTCAAGGCCTTCGATCCCGAGTACATTGTATTGTTGTAAAAAGGATGCTAAATCAGAGGTGGATCGATAGTTACTGGGCTGAGCTTGATACTCCCGCATTAAAAATGCACGTGGATGAACTGACGCAGACTCCATATCCTCTGCATTAACACCGTAGTTACCAATCAAGGGATATGTCATGGTTACCAATTGGGCAGTGTACGAAGGATCAGTCAACACCTCCTGATACCCACTCATGCTGGTGTTAAAAACTATTTCGCCCAAGGCCTCCCCGGGTCCTGTAAATGAATATCCTGATATTACTGTACCGTCTTCAAGCCCAATCAATGCTTTCATAAAGTGTCTTTTATCATTTTATTGTGAAAAATGTGAATAATGCCTGAGAGGCGCTTCTCTACAAACCTATTTCCTTTTATTTTCAAAGAGATCGTTCACCAGGTTAACCTGTTTTTCTATAATCTCAGCACCAGTTAAAACCAGGTGTCTGGCCTGTTCACAAGCCTGCTCATATTTTTCCTGATGCCGGTCATGCTGCTGCAGCAAACAGGCTAATTGGTCAGCATCTCTAACAGAAAAGCCACACCCTGCCGACTCAAGCAATGCTGCTTCCTGGTGAAAATCGTTCATAAAGGGACCGTAGTATACTGGACGCTCCTGTTGGACTGCTTCAAGTATATTATGCCCTCCTCGTTCAACCAGGCTTCCACCACAGAAGTTATAATCACCGGCACTGTAAAGATCGACCAAGTCCCCCATGGTATCCACGAGGACGACAGAATGGCTTCGTTTCCCACCATTTTTCAATTCCGTATAGTAATGAAACTGAAGTCCATCCGTCAGCAACAACGCGGCAACTTCCTTTATCCGCTCAAGATGTCTGGGTGCAAGCAACCACAGTATGTCGCGTTGTGCAGAAAGCCGCCGATAGACAGGCAGCAATTGTTCCTCTTCACCGGAATGGGTGGAACCGCAGAGAAAAACCTTCTCTGCCTCCACCTGAAGAATCTTTCGGTAACGATCTCTACGGAGGGGGATATCCCCTTTTACCATCGCAGATTTTACGTTACCGCAAACTTCTATCCGATCAGGGGCCGCGCCTAAGCGAGCAAAACGCGAAGCATCCTCACTGGTAATAGTTGCAATCCACTCAAACCCCTGCAGTAACTGCCCCATAAACGTCTTCAAATACAAGTAACGCCCTAAAGAACGTTCCGACAAACGCCCGTTAAGCAGTGCGGCAGCTGTACCTCGCTTTCTTAGCATGCTCAACATAACCGGCCAAAGTTCTGTCTCAAGACAGACATATACGTCTGGAGCTATCTTTTGCAGAGCCCTGGCAACAACAATCGGCACATCCAGTGGCGCCATGAGGCATGGGATATTTTCAGGAAACAGTTTTTTAGCGACCTTGTTTCCCTGTTCGGTGGTTGTAGTCAAAACTACACTCAATCCGGGTATTGTCTGCAAGAGAGCATCGGCTACAATGACAGCAGCGCGCACTTCGCCTACCGATGCAGCATGCAGCCAAAGCCGCCTTTGGCACTGAATTTCCGGTAAAAGGTTTTCATTATAGAGCCCGAGTCGCTGCTCAAGTCCGTAACTGTACCTTTTCCCTAGATGCCTGAGTAGGGGAAGAAACAGGCGTAACAAAAAATAAATACCTGTTCCGACTATACCGTATCCCAAGTACAGAATATTGTTCACATGAGCACCGGCTTATTGAAAGAGAAAGCGCAAAAACATTATATTAAAACAGGATTTATGGCGTCAGTCAACAAAGTTCATCCTAAATTCGCTAAAACAACCCTATCAGTGTTTTTTATCCTTGTAGCTTCACGAGACAAATCGTTCTGCTCCTCGTTTGGATTGCCTCTGAGCGTTGTGTGAATGTCTTCAATCGCACCCAATTTCTTAAGACTATGTTGAATACCTCCCATTTCGTTCGCCTTCCAAAAGTCTTGCGCTTACCAATGGTACCGGTAGCATAAAATTTAAGTCTCGCGATGCCTGAGCCTATACAAATCCGAGGCGAGAAGAAGTACATTCAGCAATCTACAGTGGAATTTATCATTGACAATCCCTGTTTTGATTTGTAAGCAAGCCAGACCATTCTTAGTAAGCTTTCCTAAAGGCCCGCACCCTTCCCCAATCGGGAGTTCAACGTGCCCTTACAGCACGGTCATGCATCTATTAAAGGAAAGCCGTAACCATACGTTCCATCTTTATCGCTCACAGGCCAGGCTACACGGAACGAACAGACATGCCGGAGACGACAATGAACAAATGGCTCACCACTCTACTCCTGACTGCGTTGCTTTTTGGACTCGGACAACCGGTATCAGCAAAAAATGAGGAAAAAAAAATGAAAGATGGATTGTACGCTAACATAGCCACTCAAAAAGGAGATATACTCCTCAAGCTGTATTATGACAAAACCCCCTTGACGGTTATTAATTTCGCAGGACTGGCAGAAGGCAGTCTTCATCTCGGTGGCTTTGACAAACCAACCGAAAAGCCCTTTTATGACGGTCTCACTTTTCACAGAGTAATTGACAATTTCATGATCCAAGGCGGATGTCCACTGGGAACCGGCACAGGTGGTCCTGGCTATACCTTCCCTGACGAATTTGATCCTTCATTAAAACACAATCGACCAGGCATTCTGTCCATGGCTAATGCCGGACCAGGAACCAATGGCAGTCAATTTTTCATTACCCACGTACCCACCCCCCATCTTGACGGTAAACATACGGTTTTCGGTAGAGTGATTGAGGGGCAAGACGTTGTTAATGCTATTGCCCAGGGCGATGTTATCGAAAAAATAGAAATTATCCGAGTTGGCAAGGATGCCGAGAAATTCAAAATAAACCAGGCTGCTTTTGATAAAGCAGTGGCTGAAATTGAAGATTCGAAAAACGGCGCATTAAAAAAAGAAAACGAAAAAATCAAAAAACTGATCAAGGATAAATGGCCGGAAGCCCATAAAACCCGTTCAGGACTCTATTACCAGATTGAAGCAGAAGGCAGCGGCCCAACCCCCAAACAAGGTGATGTCATCAGTGCTCACTATACAGGCCGCCTCCTGTCTAACAATAAAAAATTTGACAGCTCCTATGACCGCAAAGAACCCATTCAGTTTCCGGTGGGCCAAGGAAGAGTCATTCGTGGCTGGGATGAAGCGCTTAGTGCAATGAAGAAAGGAGAAAAACGCACCCTTATTATTCCACCGAACCTGGCTTACGGGGAACAAGGCGCAGGCGGGGTAATCCCCCCCAATGCATGGCTGGTCTTTGATGTGGAACTTGTTGATTTTTAGCCTATAAAAGACACTGCAAGCTGTTCGAAAAGGCGGGATCCCTCGGGAATACCGCCTTTTTTATTTTGATTTCAAACCGGCACATGAACAGATCCATTATTACTGCAGACAGAGAGAAGGTTGATACGTCTCTGATAATAGGCTGCGGTCTTGTCCTGGTCGGCCTGCTGCTTATTAACCGCCGGCAGCACCAAAGACCACTACACGATTAGCTCTCCTCACATTTCCCGGGGTTCTCGGCACAATTAATATTTCAATCCAATTCTATCTCGCGCCAGGTCCAGGGTTACCGTTGCCTTTTCCCGTGCCTTTTCCGCCCCTCCGGCAAGGACCTCCCGCAGATAATCCAGGTTGTTCAACAGATCTTTCTTTTTAGCCCTTGCGTCTACAAAATAGTCATTAATCAATTCAAAAAGGTCCTGCTTCAAATACCCGTAAGCAGCCCCGCCATTGACATACAAATCATGTACCTCTGCCATTTTTTCAGGAGACGCAAACAATTTGAGCAAAGCATAGAGGTTACATGTCTCAGGATCCTTTGCCTCTTCCACCGGAGTAGAATCGGTCTGGATGGACATGACGACCTTACGCAACGGTTTCTCATCCATAAAAATTGGAATGGTGTTGCCGTAGGACTTAGACATTTTTTGACCGTCCAACCCGGGAACGATCGCTGTAGATCCGCTGATAGCAGGTTCGGGTACCACAAAAGTCTCGCCAAAGGTATTATTAAACTTGATGGCTATATCGCGTGCAACTTCCAGATGCTGCTTTTGATCCTTACCAACCGGCACAATTTCTGCCTGATATAAAAGAATATCAGCCGCCATGAGCACAGGATAGGAAAAGAGGCCATGACTTGGTGCAATATTTTTGGCTACTTTATCCTTGTAAGAATGACATCGCTCCAAAAGTCCCATCGGGGTAATGGTCGACAGCATCCAGGTCAACTCACAGACCTCCGGCACATCTGACTGCACCCAGAAGGTGCAACGTTCTGGATCAAGACCGAGCGCAAGAAAATCTGCAGCAGCCTCAAGGGTGCCCTTTCGCAGGCGCTCACGATCATGCACAGATGTCAGGGCGTGGAGATCGACAATAAACACGTACAGATCTGCTGACTCCATTTGCCGAATCATGGTCTGCATCATGCCAAAATAGTTTCCGATGTGTAGTTTACCGGAAGGTTGAATACCCGATAATATGCGTTTCATAGGTAGTTTGTATAAAGAATTTCAGTGAAGGGAAAATTGACAGATCATCTATAGCGCAAAACAAAAAAAAATGGGAGTGCAGATTGAACCGCACTCCCATTCGCACTGAAAAAAAGAAAAGTAACTCTCTGCTTATTTTACCTCTTCAAAGTCAGCATCAACAACGTCGTCATCATCACCTTTACCTTTACCGCCTCCTGCTGCGCCTGCTCCTGCAGCGCCACCGGCAGCTCCTGCAGCACCAGATCCACCGCCAGGCTGATCCTGTGAAGCCTGAGCATACATCAGTTCGGCAAGTTTATGTGACGCCTGGGTCAAAGCTTCTGTTGCAGACTTGATGCTATCAACATCGTCAGTTTCAAGCGCTTTTTTCAGATTTTCAATTTCTTTTTCTACATTTCCCTTGGTCTCAGCATCCACCTTATCACCAAGCTCTGTCAAGCTCTTCTGAGTCATGTGGATCATTGCATCGCCGTTATTTTTCGCTTCTACCAGCTCCTTACGTTTCTTGTCTTCATCGGCATGCAACTCAGCATCCTTCTTCATCCTCTCGATTTCGTCTTCAGAAAGGCCGGAAGAGGCTGTAATGCGAATGGACTGTTCCTTGTTGGTGCCAAGATCTTTTGCTGAAACATGAAGAATACCATTGGCATCCAAATCAAAGGCAACCTCAATCTGCGGCACACCACGCGGGGCCGGAGGAATGTCAGCCAGTTCGAATCGGCCAATGGTCTTGTTATCTTGGGCCATTTCACGCTCGCCCTGAAGAACATGAATGGAAACCGCAGGCTGATTATCTGCAGCTGTCGAGAAGACCTGACTTTTCTTGGTTGGTACAGTGGTATTCTTCTCGATAAGCTTGGTCATTACTCCACCGAGCGTTTCAATACCAAGGGAAAGTGGCGTAACATCAAGCAGCAGTACATCCTTCACGTCACCCTGAAGCACGCCACCCTGGATGGCAGCACCGATGGCAACAACCTCATCTGGATTTACCCCCTTATGCGGATCTTTACCAAAGATGGATTTAACCTTTTCCTGCACCTTAGGCATACGAGACATGCCACCTACAAGAATAACCTCGTCGATCTCTGAAGCGTTGAGTCCGGCATCAGCAAGTGCCACCTTACATGGACCTGCAGTACGTTCGATCAAATCTTCTACCAGTGCTTCCAGTTTAGCACGACTCAACTTGATGTTGAGATGCTTTGGTCCGGATGCATCTGCGGTGATAAATGGCAGGTTAATATCGGTCTCCATAGCGGTAGAAAGCTCTTTCTTTGCTTTCTCAGCTTCTTCTTTTAACCGCTGCAGGGCCATATTGTCATTGCGGAGATCCACCCCATTATCACGCTTGAATTCGTCGGCAAGCCAGTTAACGATCCGCATATCAAAATCTTCACCACCAAGGAAGGTGTCACCGTTGGTGGATTTGACCTCAAACACACCGTCGCCGATCTCAAGGATGGACACGTCAAAAGTACCGCCACCCAGATCGAAAACAGCGATTTTTTCTTCGCCTTTTTTATCCAGACCATAGGCAAGGGAGGCAGCGGTCGGCTCATTGATAATACGTTGCACATTCAGACCGGCAATTTTTCCGGCATCCTTTGTGGCCTGGCGCTGGGCATCATTAAAGTATGCAGGAACAGTAACAACGGCATCTTCAACTGGTTCCCCCAAATACTCTTCCGCTGTCTGCTTCATTTTACCAAGGATCATTGCCGAGACTTCTGCTGCGGAGTAGGTTTTACCCTCAACTTCAACCACAGCATCGCCACCAGGACCTTCAACAATCTTAAAAGGACTGATATCAATAGATTTTTTCACTTCCAAGTCGGTAAACTTTCGCCCAACAAGCCGTTTGATGGCAAAAAGAGTTCGCGTCGGATTCGTAACGGCCTGCCGTTTTGCAACCTGGCCGACCAAACGCTCCCCATTGTCTGTAAATGCCACAATTGAAGGGGTGGTTCTGTTTCCTTCGCTATTTTCAATGACCTTTGGATCACCGCCCTCCATGATGGATACACAACAGTTGGTAGTACCCAGGTCAATGCCTATAATTTTTCCCATAATGCTTCTCCTGTCTCCTTAAATAATCAGCTACAAGCTGTAAAAAATACCTTAATAATTACTTAATATAACATTATCTAAACTGTTTCCCCTGCTTGCAGGGATCGGTTATGCGTCCTCTTCCAGTGCGGGACCGCTTGAGACAACCACCTGAGCATGACGCAACACCCTGTCCTTGAACCGATACCCCTTGGCAAATTCGCGCAAGACATGATTGGCTGGAACCTCACTGCTGTTTTCCATGGTCAATGCATCCTGCTCATCAGGATTAAATTCCTGCCCCACAGCATCTAAAGGTTCAACACCGAATTTTTCAAGAGTTCCGACCAAACCTTTCTGGGTAAGATCCAACCCTTCAAGCATTGATTCAAGTTTCGCACTCGCATCGTCGGCATCTGCTTTGCCCTGATCAATGGCACGATAAAGATTATCAAGTGTTGTCAGTAACTCACGCAGTATATTTTCCCCGGCGTATTTCATGAGTTTACTCTGCTCGCGCTCTATTCTCTTTTTAAAATTTTCAAATTCAGCAGCGACGCGAAGCAGTTTATCCTCTGCAGCTTCAAGTTCTTCCTGCAGGTTTCTTTCCGGTTGTTCAACAGATTCATCAACAACAGATTCCACACCACCAGGCTCTTCAGGAACTGCAGTTTCTTCCTCCGGATCAACAGGCTGCTGCTCTTTGGTCTCTTCTACCACCTCAAGTCTCCTTCTCCCTAAGTATATTTCCACCGTCTTGTTGAGCTGTTATTCCACACAGATCAATCAACCGGCCAGACAAATCTGGTGCCAACAATAAGTATGGCAAAAACCAGTGTCAAGGGCGGGAAAAATCAATTTAAGTAGGAAAAAATGGGGAGTGTAAAGCCTTTTACACCTTGGCCAAGCAAAGCTACGCCGGATAAAAAATGTTTTTCCCTTGCCGAACAAGGTTAAAAAAACAACACACGATGCCACTGGCGAAAAGAACAGCTCCCCACGCTAAATCCTGACAAAATCGCCGTTGCTGATCGGGCAACTATGAACTAATTCGAGCCAAATCAACAAGGTGCAGCAAATATGTTTACAGGGTGTCCTGGAAAACGGGCAAATTCGTTCAAATTCGCTGTACAGGCAAAATTTTACCGCAGGCACATAAGCTGATATCGGAGCCTAACGCTGACCTTCAAGGATAAAAACTTGAATGGAACAAAACAGTTGGATGTATGAATAATATTTCAAGATAGCATGGAGCCGACTCAAACTAACTACACGCGCAGTACATTGACGCCACAAACTGGTGGCAACCTAGCGAATGCAATGCCTGAGTTTTTCAGCGTTGACTGTGAACAGCTTAACAGGTGAGCTTATATTTTCCCATCAGACGAATCCGCGTTCACGTCCTCGACAGAGGACCGATAAAAACAAAAAGTATTCCGCCCCTTCTCTTTAGCTTTGTACAATGCCATATCAGCACACTTGATCACCCCGTCGATGTCGGATGAATCATCAGGATACAGGGCGATGCCGATACTTGTTGAAATACTGATAACATGCTCTTGTATCCGCACCTGTTCCTGCATGACAGCAATAATTTTCCCAGCGATTATTGCAACGTCTTTTTTATTGCCGATTCCGTCAAGTACAAAAACAAATTCATCCCCGCCTAGTCGAGCTACCGTGTCCGAGGCTCGACACTGCCGTTTAAAACGGTCAGCCACTTCCACCAACAGATCATCACCAACATCGTGACCGAGCGTATCATTGATATGTTTAAAACGATCCAGATCAAGATACATGACAGCTACCCCTTTCTCAAGCCTGCCGGCCTTGATCAGCGCCTGGTTGAGCCGATCTCTAAACAAAAGCCTGTTGGGTAAACCGGTTAAAGTGTCATGATGGGCCAGCCGGTAGAGCTTGGATTGGCTGTCTCGAAGTTCGTCTTCAATTCGCAGCCTGTCGGTGACATCCCTGGCAACTTCAATAATCCCGTAAACCTCTCCTTCAGCATTTCTCAACGGTGAGATATCGAGCTCAAAGGTATTATTAATACCGTTACCATGGTAGGGATTATGGATGAGTTTCACCTGATTATCTTTTTCCCTGATTGCACTTATGGGACAGGGAAAGCGGTGGTCGTTGCAGGGACCACCTGCACTGCAAAACAGTTCATAACATTTTCTGCCATGCATGGAACCACCTGCTTCAGAAACATTAATCAGCCCAACCGCGGTCTGATTAATAAGCAAAATGTTATATTGCAAATCAATGACCATGACAGGATCACCGGCACTGTCAATAACTGTCTGTAAAAAATTTCGTTCATGGTCGACTGCATTATGCAGCTGTTGCTGGATTGCAGCAAGTGCCTGTTCCCTATGTTTTTGTAAAGTTATATTCTGGTGGGTCCCGGTCATCCTGACCGGCATATTGTTTTCATTTCTTTCAACAACTCTTCCCCGGTCAAGATACCAGGCCCAATCACCATGCTCATCTTTTACCCGGTATTCGATTCTATACTCGTCAGTTTGCCCTTCCAGATGCGCGTTTAATATAGTGAGCACCTTTTCCTTATCATCCGGATGAACAATGCGATTGGTTGAGCCAGGCCCTTTATCGCCGCTTCGATAATCTAAATACTCTTTTTGGTTGGGGCTGGTGTACATCTCACCGGTTTGAATATTCCAATCCCACAACCCGGCTTGGGAGGCAAGTAATGCGAGTTCATAGCGTTCTTCAATCCGGCGCATTTCCTTTTCACGATGCTTTGCATCCTCCTTATCAAATAAGCGGCGTAAAGCATGAGCAACAGCCTCACCGACCTGGGAAAAAGACTGAACATCAAGAATGGATGACACTCCCTCACCAACAGACAGCGTTGTATGCACCACTAAAAAACCATACAGTGCGGGGGTAGACCTTATCGCAGTGCAGATACCGGTATACGACGATCCTCGAGGAAAGGTATTGCATACAATACATTTTTCTGATCGGCAAAAAACTGTCGCCAAAGATGGCTCTTGCAACACCCGAAGCCCGCATGGTGGCAAAACACCTTCGCGAAGATGGGCCATTATTTCTTGAAAACGAGCAGCAAATCCAGTTTCAGCGGTAATCATGCTGCCGGTCGTTTCATCGATAAACACAATAAGCGATGATACAAACAGGCTGTTAGTTACCAGCCTGTCACAGATCCCCTGTAGCAAATTCGAAAGATCGTTTTCCGTCAAAAGATGACGATACACCTCGTTTATAGCCTGGAGTAACTCCCCTTGCCTATCACATGCCATCTCGTCTCCATACTGTTTTTCCCCTCTCCATATTTCCTCCCGCTTATAGCTCTATCTTGCTGACTTTCAATTTACTCACAAATATGGGGCAATAGGTCCCGCCTTTCATGTAGCTTTAACCAAAATGAACACTTTTCCCAAAACCAGCCCTGAAGACCGGCAGGTGATGTAAGCATTATCTCCTGATTACACTTCTAAACCGCAGCTTGGCAGGCATTATGGCTGATGTGGCTGGCCAAGCAACAAAAAATTCAGCAGTTACTGTATGTCGTAGGTTTTCAGCTTATTCAAAAGTGTCTTTCTGGTTATCTGGAGACGACGAGCGGCCTCACTCCTGTTGCCTCCTGTTTCCTTGAGCGTCTTCAGAATTAATGCTTTTTCTGCGTCTTTTAGAGTTGCAGGCTTTTTTTCTTTGCCGGCGGGGTGCAAGCCGGCCCAGCGCTGAATCGGCAATGGCAGTTCACCGACATCAAGGTATTCGCCTCGCATGAGAATAACTCCCCTTTCTATGGAATTTTCAAGCTCCCTGACGTTACCAGGCCACGGATACCGGATAAGTATGTCCATATACTCCGGCGTAATCCCCCTCACCTGACGAGAATTTTTTTCTGCGAATCGTCGAATAAAAAAATCGACTAACACCGGAATATCTCCATCGCGAAGTCGCAAAGGAGGGACCTCCAACACTACAACATTCAATCTGTAATACAGGTCTTCACGGAATCGACCAGCTGCAACCTCGTCTTCCAAATTACGGTTCGTGGCCGTAATGATACGGGCATCCACATCCAGGGTTTCCTGACCACCAACCCTTTCCAATTCGTGCTCCTGAAGAACACGCAGCAGCTTGACCTGCATTGCCGGCGAAGTTTCTCCGATTTCATCTAAAAAGAGGGTGCCCCCCTGGGCCTGGACAAACCGCCCTTCTCTTCTTTTATCAGCACCCGTGAAGGCCCCACGCTCATGGCCAAAAAGTTCTGACTCCAACAGATTTTCGGCAAGCGCTGCACAGTTGACCTTGACTAAAGGCCCCTTTGCCCGCTTGCTGTAATGATGAATCGCCGAAGCAACCAATTCTTTACCAGTCCCTGACTCCCCACAGATAAGTACAGTTGCCTCTGTTGGTGCTACCTGGAGGATAAGCTGCCACAAATGCTGCATTGCCTCAGAATTACCAATAAAACGTTCATTCTCACCAAAAGGCTGACCAACAACGCTCCCCTCCTCCCCTTTTTGCCTATGCCCCATGGCAACCTCGAGGGTTTGTTTGAGTTTATCAAAATCGAGCGGTTTAGTCAGATAGTCATGGGCGCCTTCTTTCATGGCAGCTACCGCTGAATCAATGGAAGAAAAAGCCGTCATGATCACCACCGGAATCGCCGGGTTAATAGCATGAATCCGCTTAAGCGCCTCCATCCCATTCATGGTGGTCATCCGTACATCCATCAAAATAGCATCATATGGCCCTTCTTCGACTGCTGCCACAGCGGTTACACCGTCATCAGCTTCCATGCTCTGCCAGCCCCACTCAGCAAAAAGGGACGTGAGCATAAAACGGTGCACTTGTTCATCATCAACGACTAAAATTTTGCACTTGCTCTTGTTACGGTCTTGCATAGTAATATTTTCTTTTTTTCTGCATATTAGGTATATGTTGCTTCTCATCAACAGGAGGCGCACATGAAACAGACACTACATATAGAAAAAATCATTCACGGTGGGAGCGGGTTGGGCCGTCTGGAGGGCGGCTTAGTCGTGATGGTACCTTTTGTACTACCTGGCGAAAAGGTAGAGATAAAAGAAAAAAAACGCTCCAAAAAATTTATCCAGGCAGAGCTGCTTGAGATTACCCAAGCCTCCCCACGTCGCATCTCCCCCCCATGTCCTTATTATACCCAATGCGGCGGTTGTAATCTCCAGCATATTGAATACCCAGAACAACTCGCCTTAAAACGCACTCTGCTTGCAGAAACCCTGGCAAGAAACAAAATACCGCTAACAACAGCGGCTATCAATGATACCCTGCCCTCACCACAGCCTTTTGCCTACCGATATCGTATCCGGCTCCACCTGGACAACAAACAGCGTCTGGGATTCCACCGGGTTGGCAGCAATCAGATCATCCCCATATCCAGATGTCTGCTGGCCACAGATGCGATCAATCGCAGTTTACATATATTCAAGACCAACTACCTTGATCAAAAACTGGCTGCCTCCTGGAAGAGTGTAGAATTTATAGAGTCTCCAGCCACTGGTAAAATTACCATTGTACTCCATCCACGACGCCACCATTCCAGCAATGCTCCACCATTGGACCTCAGCGATGCGGCTGACTACACTGTCAGTAAAAACAAACAGCACTTTCATGCCGCCCACCCGCCTTTAAACAGCCCACAGTTGCAGCAGCAGTTCAGCCTGGCTGATTTTGATTACACGTTGTCCTGGGACAGTTACTGTTTTTTCCAAACCAATGTAGAGCAGAACGTACAACTGGTAGCATGGGTATGGGACAAGCTCAACACAAAAAAGCCAACTACGCTGCTGGATCTCTTCTGCGGCATAGGTAATTTCTCTGTTCCATTGCTGCTTCAAGGATGGCAAATCACCGGCGTAGAGCATAATCAACGATCTATTGCATGGGCGAAAAAAAATAGCGTTCATCCCGCCTCTACAGCAGCTATTACCTACCAGTGTGAAAACGTTACTCGATCATTGTCCCAATTTAAGCAAAAAAAACTCGGTTTTGATGTGGTGCTCCTCGACCCCCCCAGGCAAGGACTTGACAGAGAAGCCGTAACGGATCTGACAGCCATGGCACCCAAAAAAATAGTCTATATATCCTGTGACCCCGCGACCATGGCTCGAGATCTAGCCCATATGTGTTCATCAGGTTATAGTGTCGCAGAAGTCACTCCTGTTGATATGTTTCCGCAAACACATCATATTGAATCGGTGATTGTTCTGGAAAAAAATTGACATCCAAACCACGACGCACTATTTATACGTGTTTTTGTAGGGCCTGCCCCTCTATCACAAGGCGATGGATTCGCAGTCGAACACCTTATACCGCTCTTATATCTCCCCCAAATACTTACTTTTATATTTTAACTGATGGAAACAACAAGCAATCTCCTTAAACAACGTCGAGAAAAAGCCGAAGCACTTGCCCAGGAAGGCGTCAAGTTATTCAGCAACACTTTCACTGCCCCACAGGCAATAGCTGAAATTCTTCCCCAAGGCGAGCCGCTCAGCGCTGAATCCCACGACGAAAGCGGGACCACCTATCGTATTGCCGGACGAATCATGTCCATGCGTAAATTCGGCAAAGCTGCTTTTTTCCATGTCCAGGATACCTCAGGAAGAATTCAGATCTATGTACGCAGAGATACTATTGGCACTGAAAACTTTGCTCTTTTCAAAAAATGGGATGTCGGTGATATCGTAGGGGTGGAA
Source organism: Desulfogranum marinum (assembly GCF_963675105.2). Lineage (NCBI taxonomy): Bacteria > Pseudomonadati > Thermodesulfobacteriota > Desulfobulbia > Desulfobulbales > Desulfobulbaceae > Desulfogranum > Desulfogranum marinum. The sequence goes on along the minus strand of NZ_CAXXRO010000004.1, from coordinate 2,433,975 downwards.
GGTAAACTCTTCAAAACCAAAGTCGGTGAGACCTCCATTGATACAAGAACCTTGGTTATGATCTCTAAATCGCTGCGTCCGCTGCCTGAAAAATTTCACGGCCTTACCGATGTAGAAACCAGGTACCGCCAGCGATATCTTGATCTGATCGTCAACCCAGAAACCAAGGAAACCTTTCAAAAAAGGGTGGAAATCATCCGCCTGATTCGAGAATTCCTTAACAACCGCGGCTACATGGAAGTAGAAACGCCAATGATGCAGCCCGTTCCCGGGGGTGCAACGGCAAAGCCTTTTAAAACTCATCACAATGCGTTGGGAATGGATCTGTTTCTCCGGATTGCACCGGAATTGTATCTTAAACGGCTTCTGGTAGGGGGATTTGAAAAAGTTTTTGAAATAAACAGAAACTTCCGTAACGAGGGGTTATCCACTCGCCACAACCCCGAATTCACCATGCTCGAATTTTACCAGGCCTATGCAACGTATCATGACCTGATGGATCTCACCGAAGAAATGGTTTCCTGGCTGGCAGCAGAAGTGACCGGTTCCATGGAGCTTACCTACCAGGATATTCCGGTCAATCTGGCACCTCCATGGCGACGTTTGACAATGGATGAAGCGCTGGTGCAGGTTGGGGGTGTAGACGCCTCCCTACTTGAAGACGAGGCAGCGATATTTAACCTTGTTGAGGAAAAAGGTATCCAGCTGCAACCCGGAGCTGGGGTTGGCAAGGCGAAAACTGAGTTGTTTGAGTTACTGGTCGAGGAAAAACTCATAGATCCCACCTTTATTACCTCCTATCCGACCGAAGTTTCACCGTTGGCTCGCCGCAACGAAGAGGATCCGAGTGTGACCGACCGTTTCGAACTGTTTATCACCGGTAGAGAGATCGCCAATGCGTTCAGTGAGTTAAACGATCCTGTTGATCAGCTGCAACGCTTTCAACAACAAATTGATCAACGGGGTGATGATGAAGAAATCCATCCGGTACTGGACCAGGATTATGTCAGGGCTCTTGAGTACGGGATGCCTTCTGCGGCTGGTGAAGGGATAGGGATCGACAGACTGGTGATGCTGCTGACTGATTCGCCCTCTATTAGAGACGTCATCCTCTTTCCTCACTTGAAACCGGAAGTAAAGGAGTAAAAAAAACTCTCACCGCCTCTTTATAAAGCTCTACTCTAACAGAATAAAATTTATGCCGTCTTTTGAATGGTTTATCTGCCTACGCTACCTGAAAGCCAAAAGGCAGCAGAAATTTATTTCCCTGATCACGGTCATCTCTGTTTTAGGGGTTGCGGTTGGGGTTCTGGCACTGATTGTGGTGCTGAGTGTCTATACCGGCTTTACTCAGGGGTTGCGGGACCAGATCATAGGTATCAACGCCCATGTTCTCGTCCAATCCTATGGTGGTTCGATCAACAATGTTGACCATGTTCTTGAACGATTGGAGACGACTAAAGGGGTAGTGGCAGCTACTCCTTACGTCTACGGTCAAGCACTCATCACCTCCAGTAATAATTCCACAGGAATCGTACTCAGAGGGATTGACCCAACAAGCGCTGCCAAGGTCATCACCATTGACAAGGTGATGCAGATGGGCCGGCTAACAGATCTGCAAAACACGATTGGCTTTCCATCGATCATTTTGGGGATAGAACTTGCCAAAAGCCTTCGGGTAACGGTTGGTGACAAGGTGCGCCTCATCTCACCCAATGGACCTCTTTCGCCCATGGGTATCCTCCCTAAAATCAAAACCTGTTTACTGGTCGGCATATTTGAAACCGGAATGTACGAATATGATTCCACCATCGGCTATACAAACCTGGCGACAGCCCGTACTCTAACCGGTTTGGACAAGGGGGTTCACGGCATCGAGGTCAAGGTAGAGGATGTTGATGCGGCTGACAAAACAGCAGATGCCGTTGAAAAAACGCTAGGGCCGGGCTACTCCGTACGCGACTGGATGCAGATCAACCAAAATCTTTTTGCGGCCCTAAAGCTTGAAAAGGTTGGAATTTTTATTGCGCTGGACCTCATTATCCTGGTCGCAGCCCTAAACATCATCAGTGCGCTGATTATGGTGGTCATGGAAAAAACCAGGGATATCGCCATCCTCAAATCCATGGGCGCTACCACCGGCTCTATTATGCGTATCTTTTTTTACCAAGGGGCTGTTATCGGCCTTTGCGGGACAACCCTGGGAGTTATAAGCGGACTAACAGTGTGTGGCATCCTCAAACGCTATAAAATCATAGAACTTCCAAGCAATGTCTACCCCATGTCAACCATGCCGATCACCGTGGTTCCGTTTGATGTAATACTCATAGCGGTTTCAGCCATACTCATTACTCTGCTGGCCACCCTCTATCCTTCCTGGAAGGCTTCAAAAATCCGACCTGCAGAGGCCTTAACCTATGAGTAAATCACAAAACGTACTGCTCCAAGCCAGGGGTATCTGCAAAGCCTTTCATCAGGGACAGCAGCCGATCCATGTGCTCAACGATATCGACCTTGATGTTCATCGATGTGAGATGACTGCGATTGTCGGAGCATCCGGTTCCGGCAAAACAACCCTCTTGCAAATTCTCGGCACTTTGGACCAAGCCGACAGCGGCCAACTCCTCTTCAACGACACAGATCTAACCACTCTGTCCGACAACGAAATTGCCGCACACCGTAATGCCAATATCGGTTTTATCTTCCAGTTCCATCATCTACTGCCTGAATTCACAGCAATCGAAAATGTAATCATGCCTGGCCTTATTCAGGGATTAAAACGCGACCAGCTGGAAACAAACGCAATGGAACTGCTTGGCGGAGTAGACCTCCAACAGCGGAGCAACCATCGAACCGGAGAGTTGTCAGGCGGCGAACAGCAACGAGTTGCCCTTGCCAGGGCCCTGATTATGAAACCAGCACTGCTTTTTGCGGACGAGCCAACCGGTAATCTCGATTCTGTCAGCGGCGAAAAAGTCTTTCACCTGCTGCGTGACCTCACCAATTCCATGGGACTCAGTGTGATCATGGTTACCCACAATATGCAGTTAGCTCAAATGATGGACAGATGCCTGACTCTGCAAGACGGCAACCTGGCTTAAGGCCTTCTCCAGCAACCGCATCATTTGCCACCGTCTTTTTGATGTGCCAATAATCCGGTCTTCTGCTCCTTGACATGTTGTTATTTTTATGACCAGGAAGAAAGGAAAAAACAGCTACACCTATACCCGAAAAATCAGTTAAAATTTGCTGGTCAGTGGTCGCGCTCTTCTGCTCCGAGCGCCCTTTTTCTCCATTCCTCTCCACTGATACCGGGCCTGATCGTGCTTCGCCAGATACATAGCGGTTATTTGCGACTATTTTCACATGCTATTTGCTTTCCCTCTTTACCTGAGATAGATTTGTTGACTTTTCCAAGCGAAGTCGAACTTGTTTTGATTATTGTTGCTGTTCAATAGTCTTCCAGATGCGTACAACCACCCTGGATAACGAGAGGAGTGCCGGGTTGTTCTGCCTGATCGTGCGCAGAGGCAAAGCGAACAAACCTCCTCACGGGAGAGTGCATGCACCGTGGAGCGCTCCTGCAGAGGGACGAATATTTTGCATAAAAGCATTTCCCTGCTTGTCGTTGAGCTGACAACAATTTTTCCAAAGCGATTTTGAAATAAGTTGGTTGATTTTTTTCTGTTGCAAACAAGATGACACAGATAAATACCATACACCCCATGGCCAAAGAGGTATCTGCGCTCAACACCTATTGGCTTGTCCAATATTTAGAGGAGCACCACCCATCTCTTGATCTGCGCAAGCTCATCACTGAGGCCTGCCGGCAGAAGCCTGTGTATGTCGAAAATTTACAGACCGGTGAGGTTGAAGAAGTTGGCCTCGCCCACTTGAGAAACCCCAGACACTGGTTCTCCCACAGGTTTATCAAAACGCTGCATGATATCATCCAGCAAGAGATACCAGATCCTCGCTTGGCCTTTAAAATAGGCAGCACCATGTACAAAACTCAACCTATGCTTACCACTGCTCTGGGCATCCCCTTGCTTGGTATCCATAGAGTGGCTAAAAAGGTTTCCTCTGAAGCATACAAATATAACAGGACCAAAAAGTACTCTGTTGTAAAAATGGAAAAAAAATGTATAGAAATCCGCATTACCCATAATCCTGGAATAAATACCTGTCCATTTACCATGCAGTGGAATGCTGGTTGCTTTGTCTCCTATGCTCGACTGGCAGGGGCCACCAATATCAAAGTATCCTCTCGCTGTATTGAAAAGGGACCGGAAGGCCCTGGTGACCCCAGAAGAGCCATCTGGGATTTCAAGATCACCTATCAGGAACCAGGGGTCCTTACCCGTCTTGCCAAAGCCGCCCTTCGTAACATGCCTGGAATCAAAACACTTGTTGAACGGGCAGAGGCTATTGAAAGCGATCATCAGGACCAGATAGTTAACCGAGACAATATAATCGCTGAGCGCACCGCAGATCTGGCACAAGCGAATCAAACCATGCGCAAGGAAATTGCTGATCGCAAACTGGCAGAAGCGGCATTGCTGCAAAACAAGGAGCAACTGCAGCGCTACATCACAGCCATTGATGATATAGGACTTGGATTATGCGTAATTGATGCGGACTATCGCCTGCAGGTCATGAACACAACTTTTACAAGCTGGTTCGGTGGCCACCCCGGCAAAACCTGTTACAGCGCTCTTATGGGGAAAAAAGAACCATGCAGCCATTGTAAAATGGTGGAGGTCATCGAGCGAGGGAAAAAAATTCGTTATCACCCTACGGTCCCAGATGGACGGGCCTTTGAAATGGTTGCCACCCCTATACACAACAGCGATGGCACTATTTCTAAAATGGAAATTATCCGTGACCTTTCTGAGCAAAAAAAGCGAGAACAACAAAAACTGGAGAGCCTCCAACACCAAGAACAGCTCAAAAAGCTGGAAAGTCTCAAAACAATGGCCACAGCCATTGCCCACCGCTTTAACAATGCCATGACCGGCGTACAAGGCAACCTGGAGCTTCTAACCCTTGCTCTTTCGAAAAACTCAAAAGAATACGCAATGGCCGCAAACGCATTTCGGGAAGCAAAGGGAGCTTCTCAGGTCGGTTCCATCATGTTAAGCTACGTTGGCCAAAATCCCCTGCAGTGCCGGCAGGTCGCTCTTGCAGAGCTGGTCAGGTCAACTGTTACCAGCTCCCAAAATCTTTTTCATCCACAGGTCAACCTCATATTCATACCGCCTTCGCAACCACTTTACTGCTCGGTTGATAGACAGCAAATAAGTGAAGCCATAGAAAACATCCTTGCCAATGCTGCCGAATCCTTGAGCAACGATTCCGGCTCCGTTGAGATTACCTTTGGCAACGAGTATTTCAGTAAAGCTTCATTCCCTCTTTTTTTTCAGAAAAAGAACATCAGCGACGGCAACTATATATTTTGCCGGATAAAAGATTCAGGTCACGGAATAGCAGGTGATAATCTATCGAAAGTTTTTGAACCGTTTTACACCACTCGGTTTGTCGGCAGGGGGCTTGGCCTGGCTCTCGCCTCCGGGATTATGCTGGCACACGATGGAGCCATCATCGTCGACAGTGTCCCAGGTAAAAGTACGACTGTGCAGATTCTTTTCCCTTTCACCCCTCTCCGATCAGGACATCCCATGCCCGTTGCCGAAGTTGCACCCAACGTTGGCACAAGTCTATCGGGACATATCCTGCTTGTGGATGACGAACCGCCAGTGCTGGAGGTCGGTAAAAAATTCCTGACAATGCTTGGTTTTACAGTACATACCGCTGTCAACGGTAAGGAAGCTATTTCCAAAATCAGAGGACAGGAGCACGATTACCGCGCAATTGTAATGGACATTTCCATGCCGGAAATAAATGGTATCCAAGCCATGGAATCAATCAGGCAGATGAATCCAACACTGCCCATCCTGCTCAGTAGCGGATACCTTGCAACAGAATTTCCTTTTTCAGCAAACAATACCGCTACAGCGCCAGACGGTTTTCTAGCTAAACCATTTCAGCTTGCAGATATGCAAAGCAACCTTGAGTTGTTGCTCTCCTGGTAACCGTATCGATGGTATCAAAAAAAGAAATTCAAAAAGAACGATACTGCTCGGCCTTGAGACCAACCTTCCCCTGGAGGGCACTGTGGATAAGCTGCAGCGTTTTCTCCTTCTCTTCAGGCAGCCTGGCTTTGATCGGTAAATAATTGGATGCATGATTTGCGTGAAAATAGCCGCCAGATAAATCAGTGTGAGTGATCATCACAGCTAATTCCTCAAGCATCTCCATGGGTTCGAGCAGTTCAAACAACCCTTTTTCATAGGACGAATACAGGTCTGTTCCCTGACTGAGCATGAGACTGAGTGCACCTACATATTCAGGATCAATTGCGCTCAGCACCCGGCCTGTCTCCACTGCATGGACATGGGACCGCTTTTTACCGGCAATCCCAAGCAATACCGTTACCGAAAGTAACATCCCGGCACTACGCAGTCTTTGCCCCATCTCAACCATACGCTGTGCATTGCTGCCTTTACAGATATGCTCAAGCGTCACATCATCGCCGGACTCAAGGCCCATATAGGCAATTTTTAAACCAGCATCACGTAGTTTCTGTAGATCCTCATCACTTTTAAGCCTTATACTTTTCGTGTTGGCATATATTCCAACCCTCTCCACCCAAGGAAGTTGCTCGCGAATTGCATTGAGGATATGCAGCAGCCTCTTTTGTGGCAGAATCAGTGCATCACCGTCACAAATAAACAGTCTTTTTTGTCTTTGAAAATGCCGGGAAGCATACTCGATGTCTTCCATGATAATGTCATCGTCTTTGATCGAAAAACGACTATTCTTGTACATTCCGCAAAAACTACATTTGTTGTGAGAGCAACCAGTGGTCACCTGAAGAAGGATAGATTTCGCTTCACTTGGCGGCCGGAAGACATCACCCTGATAGTGCATTATATGTGGCCCTAGATCTCAGTTTAACAAAGGTGTCCGGCAGAGAGATGCCCCCTGCCGGATGGCGAGCATTCATCAGTGTAGTTTAATCAATATACTCTAACACAATTTTCAACATGCGACGCAGTGGCTCTGCCGCACCCCACAGGAGTTGATCCCCCACACTAAAAGCACTTATGAATTCAGGACCTAGATTCATTTTTCGAACCCTCCCCACCGGAATGTCCAGCGTACCGGTTACCCTGGCCGGGGTCAGCTCCCGAAGTGTTTCTTCCTTGGTGTTTTCCACCAGATAGCCCCACTGATTATGCTCATTTATGGCCTGTTCAACCTCTGCAAGCGGAATATCCTGCTTTAATTTAATCGTAAAAGCCTGGCTATGGCAGCGCATCGAACTGATCCGGACACAACATCCGTCAACGGGAATCGGCGAATCCTCCAGGCCCAGGATTTTATTGGTTTCACTCACGCCCTTCCATTCCTCACGAGTCTGTCCGTTCTCCATGGGTGAATCAATCCAGGGAATAAGACTAGCAGCGAGTGGCGCACCAAAATTGGCAGTAGGAAACATGGAACTCCTGATACTTTCAGTAACGTTTCTGTCCACATCAAGGATGGCTGAGGATGGATCATCAAGAAGTGTTCCTGCATTCTCGCCGATAATGCGCATCTGCTCGACCAATTCTTTCATATTTTTGGCACCGGCACCGGAAGCTGCCTGGTAAGTCTGAGATGATACCCACTCAACCCAGCCTTTTTCAAAAAGACCGCCTAAAGCCATTAACATTAAAGAAACGGTGCAGTTACCACCGACAAACTTCTTGATGCCACTTGCAAGGCCCTTATCGATAACCGAACGGTTAACAGGATCAAGCACAATAATGGAATCACTGTCCATACGCAGTTTGGAAGCCGCATCAATCCAGTACCCTTGCCAGCCCTTACTGACCAACTGAGGATACACAGTCCCTGTATACCCCCCCCCTTGACAGGAAACAATTATATCAAGCTCTGCAAGCTGTTCAACATCGTGTCCGTCAATTAATTGATAGGTGGTTCCATCTATTTCCGGACCAGCCTGCCCAGCCTGGGAAGTTGAAAAAAAACGAGCTTCATACCCCTGAAAATCCTTTTCTTCCCGCATTCTTTGCATCAAAACGGAGCCAACCATACCCCGCCAACCGACAATACCTACTTTTTTCATGGCTCTTCTCTTTCTCTAGGAATCTATTTCTTGATGAACTTTTGATAAGCCCATCACTTGCTTTAAGATAGTTAAATTACGACACAGGCATACCAAGCAAGGTATTCTTTATCTCACGACGCCGACAACTGCAGTTTTCCTGACATCATCGTTTTTTGAGGCGCAAATGTTTTCGTAATTCATTAGCAATCAAAGGTGCCACCGAAAACACCTGCAGCAAATCATCACTGCAGGAACCGGGATATGTATCTGCTCCGATGATACAATGAATACCGCGTTCTGCAAAACGCTGTCTAGCCTTGCCGGCAAGCACTAAATGCGTTGCCATCACTGCGACATCAACCGCTCCAGCCTCATAACAACGATCAACGGTCTGGAGCATGGAGCCACCTGTACGGATCATGTCATCACAAATAACAGCCGTCTTGCCTTTGATAACCCCCGACAACTGGCCCACAATAGTCTTATCCACATCGTATCTATCCTTATTGGCTGCAGTGTGGGGGCAGTCCAATATCCCTGCCAGACGCGACACTCGTTTGCTAAAACCATAATCAGGGGAAACAAGCACAAAATCTTTCAAACCAAGTCTGCGTATTTTTTCAGCTCCGTATCGCTCGGTCCACAGGTGACGGGTCCTAATCTCGCCGGCGTGGGCATGCAGAACTGCTTCTGAATGTAAATCCACAAAAGCAACATAGTTGGGACGAGAACGAAAAATCTGCCGCGTCCTGGTTATTCCCTTGGGAATTTCGCCCGATTCCGGCCGTACCCTTTCCATGGTCGAATATCCAAGATATGGGATCACCACGTTCACAGAAAGGGCATTCCAGTAGCGGGCGCCGGCAATAAGGTCCACCAACTCCTGCTGGGCACTATCATCAGGAGTCGATGCTATAATCACCACGTGCTTGCTCGCCACCTCTGTGGGGAAGGCATGATAGAGTTCTCCGTCTGCAAACCATTGTCGCTTCATCTCGGTTCGCACCACTTTCAACTCGTTGGCAACCTTCTCTGCCAAGGCTTCCGCCGCAATATTATTAATGAGCAGAATATTACTTCGCTTTGCCATATGCTCCCCCTGGAAAATGTTTAGATGTTTATTTCATCGCCGCAACGATGGCATCGCCCATGGCAGCCGTAGACACTGGTGTCAAATCAGGTGTAGCAATATCCTCGGTCATGATGCCCTGTTCCAGGGTAGCAGACACGGCATTTTCTATGGCATCGGCGGCCGCCTCCTGTCCCAACGTATAGCGAAGCATCATTGCCGCTGACAAAATCTGAGCTATGGGATTTGCCTTTCCCTGACCGGCGATGTCAGGTGCAGAGCCTCCAGCAGGTTCATAAAGACCGAATTTATCGGCATTGAGGCTTGCAGATGCCAGCATCCCCATGGAGCCGGTGATCATTGCAGCCTCATCGGAAATAATATCGCCAAACATATTGCCACACAGCATTACATCAAATTGTTGAGGGTTGCGGACCAGTTGCATGGTTGCATTATCAACATAGATATGATTGAGTTCCACATCAGGATACTCTTTGGCAATCTCATTGACCACTTCGCGCCACAGGACCATGACAGTCAGTACATTCGCCTTGTCAACGGATGTAACTCTCTTGCTACGCACCCGTGCGGCCTCAAAAGCCATTCTTGTAATACGTTCAATTTCAGATCGCTTATACACCATTGTATCCCAGGCCTTCTCTTCCGGGCCGCTTCCTTCCCTTCCCTTGGGCTGACCGAAATAAATGCCTGAAGTCAATTCCCGCATAACGAGGATATCAAACCCTTCACCCACAATATCACTCCGCAGAGGGCAGGCAGCAGCAAGCGAAGGAAAAACCTTTGCCGGACGCAGGTTGCAAAACAAGTCAAAATGCTTTCGTAGAGGCAGAAGTGCAGCTCTTTCCGGTTGTTTTTCGGGTGGTAATTTTTCCCACTTGGGTCCGCCAACCGAACCAAACAATACAGCGTCACTCTCCTCACAGACGGCAAGGGTTGCCGGGGGAAGGGCCTCGCCGTGATTATCGATGGCAATACCGCCAACATCTGCATGGACAAATTCCAACGAAAAATCGAATTTCTGTTGGACTGTATCTAAAACTTTCAAGGCCTCGGCCATTACCTCGGGTCCGATACCATCACCGGCTAACACTGCAATCTTGCTTTTCATTAGACTCCTCAGTTAAACGTAAAAAATAAATCCGCCTGCTTTACTGACTGTACCAACCGTACATGGCTGCATGGACGACAAAGCAGGGGGAAAGAATCAACAGAATATTGTTAAAAAGGATTATATAACACGCTGAAAGAAAACTTTTTGCCCCAAAATGTGGAAAAAAGAATATCTCAATGTGGTCTCACGATTCGACTACTACTTTTAAATTTTTACTACCAAATATACGTAGAAGTTACCAGTGAGAAGTAGACCAGGTCTACAGCTGCTTGGAAAGTATAAGGGCAATACTCTTTTTAATGAAGACGAACCAACCCTACTATTCTGTCGGCACCTGAATACGGGAGGACAAACCGTTGAGTCGAAATCAACCGACAAGAACGATCCATATTTTCTACCTCCAACAAGCGCTCCTCCTTTGCCGCCATAATCACTGCTGTTGCCCCCTGTTCTAGAATAGGGTACACCATCGGCAAAAAACTCACTGGTGAGGCTACCGCTCTACTGGTTACAAGGTTGAAATGATCTATATGCTCATGAGCAAAGGCCTCTATCCGGTCTGCAACAATCTCGACATTTGTCAGCTGGAGGATTCGTGCAATATGACGCAGAAAAGAAACTCTTTTCAGGCGTGGCTCCAGCAGGGTAAATGATACCTTCGGTAATACGGCAGCAAGCACAAGTCCCGGAAACCCTGCACCAGTGCCCACATCCAGCAGACGTATTCCTTCTTTATTAACGAGCAGAGGGTACAAGGTCAGGGAATCAAGGAAATGATTCTCAAGGATTTGCTCGTCCTTGGTGTCACGGGCGATCAGGTTAATGCGACGATTCCACTTCTTGAGTTCGCCAAAATAGAGCAGCAACGCTTCAACCTGCTGCTGATCAAGCGCCACTCCTAAACGAGAAGCGCCCTTTTTCAGAAGTTTTTCACTCTCCACCGCGCACCCTTACAGCCACTGAATTTCCATGGGCAGTGAGCCCTTCCAGGTTCGCCAACCTTTGGATATGATCAGCATCATTACACAGAGCACGTTTTGAATAGGAAATAACAGAACTCTTCTTTAAAAAAGTTTCTACTCCGAGGGCTGATGAAATACGCGCAGTGCCCATGGTCGGTAAAACATGGTTTGGTCCGGCTACATAGTCACCGGCGGCTTCCGGTGTATATGAACCAAGAAAAATAGCACCCGCATGACGTATATGCGGTAACCATGCCCACGGATCGGTTATCTGTAATTCAAGATGCTCACTGGCAATCCGGTTGGCCATTGTAATCGCTTTTTCCAGGGAATCGACCACCAAAATAGCGCCATAATCATCCAGCGCTTTTTTGGCTATATCAGCCCGTGAAAGCTGGGCCAGCTGCTGTTCTATTTGTTCGCAGACTTTGGCGGCAACATCTTCTGAGGTGGTAACCAGAATAGCCGTTGCCTGCTCGTCGTGCTCAGCCTGGGCCAACATATCGGCAGCTATATATGCAGGAGTTGCGGAATCGTCAGCCACAATCAACACTTCACTGGGACCGGCAATCATATCGATTCGCACCCTGCCCATAACCTGGCGTTTGGCCTCTGCCACATATTGATTACCAGGACCGACAATAACATCTACCCGAGGGATAGACTCCGTTCCATAGGCCAGTGCCCCAATGGCCCAAGCTGAACCGGCCTTATACACTTCCGTTATCCCTATCTCACGGGCAGCGACCAGCAAGGCCGGATTGACAGCTCCTTGCCGATCCGGAGGCGTCACCATCACCCGATGGCCCACACCAGCTATTGCCGCCGGAATTCCATTCATCAATACCGATGAAACCAACGGGGTCGAGCCACCCTGCCCGCCGGGAACATACAATCCTGCAGAATCCACCGGACGCACCAACCGACCGGTAATAGTTCCATCTTCACGGGTCAACATCCATGAATCTTCCATCTCCCGCTCATGAAAAGTGCGAATTCTATCGATTGTAAAATGCAGGGTCTCTATAAATTGCGTATCGACCAAAGCCCTGGCCTGCTCAAATTCAACCTCGCTTACTTGTAAGTCTGCAATATCGAGCTCTGGGGCATCAAACTGGTTGGTATAATTGAGTACAGCAACATCCCCTTGAGTACGTACACGTTCTAGGATTTCTGCCACAGACTGTCGACATCCAGAATCAGCCTCAACAAAACGATTGTTCAATTGAGCAAGGCGTTGCTGCCCTTTTTTGCTGGCTGCATCTGTTACTTCAAGCATTGAGATTTCACTCCTTTGTTTGTTTTTCTTTTTTCCACAGAGGTACTGTCTTTTTCTGTAGTTCTGCAAAAGGTATCAACCACCGTGGCGATGGAACCATTTTTCTACTTCCGGTTGTAAAAAAGTTTTAACAACCGGTCTCCCATGGGGACAGTGGGAGAAAACGTCACTTTCCTCCATCTGCTGCAATAAGCTTATCATTTCTTGTGGACTGAGTACATTGCCGGCCTTAATGGCTGCCTTGCAGGCCATAGACGCCAGCAGGTCGTCAATAACGCCCGCCACCACCTGCTTCCGGCTTCCCTTGCTTTCATAGAGCATATCCAGGATATCGTGAAGCATGGAGATCGGGTCAAGCACACTTATCACTGCCGGCACGCTTTTGATAACCCAGGTTGTCTCTCCAAAATAGTCAATCTCCAAGCCGAGACTTTGCAGATCGTCATGGTAACGTTCCATGGTTTCCATGTGATCAGGCCCCAGTTCCACGGTCACAGGAAACAGCAGTCCTTGCCGGGGGATATCTTTTTTCAAATAGTCCCGTTTCATTTGCCCGTAAAGGATTCGCTCATGGGCCGCATGTTGATCAATCACAATAAACCGGTCACCTTTTTCACACAGTAAATACAGTGAAAACAACTGACCGACAAGACGAAGTCCGGCAAACTCAGTGTCTCTTTTCTCCGCCGTTGGCTCATGTTGGAAAAAGGGCGCAGAAAAAACGTGCTCTGATACCTTTTCAGGACGCTCGGTTGCCGTGGGTTTTTCCATGACAGGAGGCTGCTCATCGGGCACGACATGCTTGTTCTGGACGCGGGCAATGCCAATAGCGCTATCCAAAGGGCGTTGAAAAGGCTTTGCTGCGGGCTCGGCCATTATCAGATTTTCGCTGAGCCGTTCCTGATTTTCGTTGATACTTTTCTGTGCAGGGGTAAACAGCTGTGCACGGGCATGCTCTTGATGCTTCTGGATAGCACTTTTCACAACCGTCTTAAGCAGCTGATACACTTGCCGATGATCACGGAAACGAATTTCCCGTTTGGCAGGATGAACGTTAACGTCAACCAGTTCAGGTGAAATGGACAGCAACACAGCTCCTGCCGGCTTATACCCTTTCATTAAAAAACCATGCAGCCCCTCTGTCACTGCATTGCGAATCATTCTGTCCTGGACGGCCCTGCCGTTGACAAGAATCCGTAAACGAGCTGAACGGTTTGGGGCTGCTTCAGGTAGAAGGAGGTATCCGCCCACCTGTATGGAGTCGGTTGCCGCAGCACCACTATGCTCAAGAGAAAGCAAAGGACCATCATAACGAAAAATATAACGGAGACGAGTTTCCAAGTCGCTTCCGGAAGGGCAATCCAACACTGTTCGTTCATCGACACGGAGACTGAAACCGACTTCAGGCATGGCAATGGCCTGGTTCTTCACGACCTCCTCGACATGATACGTTTCAGTACGAGCAGATTTAAGAAATTTCTTTCTTGCCGGCACATTACCAAACAGGTTACGCACTTCCATGACCGTTCCCCTGCTGCAGCCCTGCTCGTGGACCGCATGCAGAGCTCCATACCTTAGCTCGACCAAGGTCCCGCTCTCTTTTTCCTGATCGCGGGAGATAATGGTCATCCGGGAAACAGAACCTATACTGGGGAGAGCTTCTCCGCGAAAGCCAAGGGTGGCAATGGCACCCAGCTGACTTTCTTCCTGTATCTTGGAAGTTGCATGTCGCTCCAGGCAGAGGAGAACATCATCTTCGATCATGCCGCATCCATTGTCAACGACACGCATAAGCCGCACGCCACTGCCTTCTATCTCGACATCTACCTGGTTGGCTCCGGCATCAATGCTATTTTCTATCAATTCCTTAACCACGGAAGCAGGCCGCTCAACCACCTCACCGGCTGCAATCTGGTTGGAAAGATGTTCAGAAAGAATGCGTATACGTGACAAAATAAATCGGTTCCAAAAAAGTGGGCTTTAATGATGCTCAACCTAAGAATTCATGGTAGAGAACTGCCTATCAGGAACGGTAGCCTGCCTGCCGCGAGAGTGAGCATCACTATATATGGGTTGTCAAACCTCTAACATTACATATTCTCCTTTCTCTTGTCTACCAAAGCCAAACAAAAAAAACGATCTTCGCCCTTAAAGCGGAAAAGTCGTAATCCATACACCCATTCGCACATCTGTCTCTTTCTCCTTACCATCGGCGGTATTGTCTCTTTGCTGGTGGGAGGAGGACTTGCGTGGTTCATGCTCCTGGACATTCCGGCTATCCATTCAGTGGACGATTACCGCCCCCAGGTCGCCACCATCGTCCTTGATCGAACAGGCAAACCGGTTGACGCGATATACAAGCAATACCGAGTGATAACTCCGCTCAACAAAATGCCGGCTCTCCTTCCCAAGGCTTTTGTCGCCGCTGAGGACAGTCGTTTCTGGGAACATCCGGGACTTGACCTGTGGTCGATCTTGCGTGCAGGAATCAATAATCTCCGGTCAGGAAGGCGTAGCCAGGGGGGATCGACCATTACTCAGCAGGTGACCAGGTCCCTGATGCTCACCAGGGAAAAAAGTTATCTCCGTAAAATTACTGAGTCAATTCTTGCCTACAGACTCACCCAACGGCTCACCAAAGAGGAAATCCTCTACATTTACCTTAATGAAATTTACCTTGGCGAAGGTGCCTACGGCGTAGAGGCAGCTGCAGAACGATATTTCGGTAAAAAAACAAGTCAGCTTTCCCTCGCTGAAATAGCTCTGCTTGCAGGGTTGCCACAGGCTCCCAGTCGTTATTCTCCCCACAAAAAACCAAAAGCTGCCAAAGCCAGGCAACGGTATGTACTTAACCGTATGGCCGAAGAAGGCCACATTACAGCTGCTGCAGCCCGGAAAGCATACCAGCAAAAACTACACTACACAGCACCGCATAAAAACAAATTAATTGCCGGATACTTTACCGCCCATATTCGCAAGCTTTTGGCAAAACAGTACGGGCAAAAGGCCCTTTATCAAGAAGGTTTAGTCGTAACCACCACTTTGGACAGCCAACTGCAAGCCCATGCTGTCCGCGCAGTGAAAAAAGGAATTAGTCAAGTAGGCAACAGACAAAACACTAAAAACCTGCCCCAGGGCGCTCTGGTTGCCATGGATCCCCGTACCGGAAGAGTGCGTGCCTTGGTTGGCGGTGCAAATTATCAGCAAAGCCAGTATAATCGAGCTGTAGAGGCAAACCGGCAACCAGGCTCTTCCTTTAAACCTTTCATTTATGCGGCTGCTTTTGAAAAAGGCAGACAGCCCGGTGATCTCATTAACGATGCCCCTTTCTCCATTCGTAACCGCGACGGGTCTGTGTGGCAGCCCAAAAATTACAACAATCGCTACCAGGGATCAACCAGTCTGGCAGACGGTCTTATCCATTCCAACAACATTGTGAGTATTAAGCTGCTCCGGCAGACAGGACTCAAACCGGTTATCCGGCTCGCCCAACAGGCCGGCATAAGCGCAGACCTGCAGCGCGACCTGACCCTTGCCCTGGGCTCTTCGCCGGTATCCTTACTCGAAATGACCGCAGGATATGCTGCCTTTGCCAACCAGGGACTCGCCATTCGGCCCGTCTTTATCACCAGTGTTCGTGATCATACCGGCAAACGTCGTCCGTGGCCGCAACCGCGTCCCAATAAAATACTCTCTCCGCAAACAGCTCAGCAAATTAAGCGACTGCTGAGACTTGCGGTCCAACGAGGAACAGGAAGGCAGGCAGCAGCCGTAAAAAACGGGGCCGGTAAAACCGGGACGTCCGACAACAACACGGATGCATGGTTTATTGGTTTTTCAGACAGGCTCTTGGCCGGCGTCTGGATAGGCTATGATCGGAGTCAGTCTCTGGGAAAAAAAGAAACCGGCGGGCGGGCCGCAGCCCCGGTTTGGAAAACATTTATGCAGCAATCACAACAGTAGGAGAACTTTACCCGCGTCATTGATAAGACAATCAATCAGCCCGAGGTGATCATATGTCAACCATAAAATAATTAGGGCAAATTAAAGCGATAACCGATATAATTTTAACATACTCGCAACTCTACATTTTTGGAGAAGGGACCATGGTAGATATCATTATCGGACAAGTTCAACCTATTGGACCACCAGTTAAAAAAACCGATACCAACTCCATTAGCGTGGAAGCTGAAATCCTTAATGTCAGACCTCCGCGCAAACAAATAACACGACCGGCCGGTGAAGAGAGGCGCAAGCAATTCAGGCAGGATCCTCACAACGGACAAGTCTTGACCCTATTGGTTCCTAACGGAATGACCCTGCCTAAAGATCTTGACGGTAAAAAATACAAGGTCGTAATGCGAATCGTGAAAAAGACATAAAAAAAGCCCTTTTTTGCACATTACGGCAAAAAAGGGCTGAATAAGAATTTTGGAGGTGCGCCCCAGTTGAAAGCGATATCAATCAGAAGGGTTGCATGACCCAGATGCCGCAAGGACAAGTATCTGCGCAGAAGCCGCAGGCAATACATTTGTTATCATCAGAGACATACTCATAGTCAACCCCATCAGCTCCCATCTTCTTTTCCTGCCTTGAAATCGCATTAGTGGGACAGATAGTTTCACACAGATGACAATCCCGACAAGAGCCGCAACTCAGACATCTCGCCGCCTGCTGATCCTCCGTAGTAGCCTTATCTCTTTCCGGATCATAATGGGCAATGGTGAGATCTTCATATTTTATTAACCGCTTGTTAAAAGGAAGCCATGGTTCTCCCTTGATTTCAGCGACAATAAATTCTGCAGTACGTTTTCCCGCACCAAGGGCATTGGTAGCAAGCCCTGGACGTTCTACATCACCAACAGCAAATATTTTTTCATCACTGGTACGACCAGTCTCATCGCTCTTAATCCAGGAACCGCCGGCGACATTAACCACCTCAACTGAATCAGGCAAAAACGGCAACGTGGGAATATCCCCAATGGAGATAATCACAGTTTGTGCAGGTATCAGCGTACCATCGTTGGTTATCAATCCCTCATCGGTCACTTCTTGCGTCATTACAGGCCATTGAAAGGTTGCGCCAAGAGCCTCGGCTGCTTCCCGTTCCTTGCCGAAGGCAAGTGGCTTTTGGATATCAACCAGAGTAACCTGCTCAGCCCCAAGGCGATACGCCTCTGCCGCCACATCACAGCCGACATTGCCGGCACCGATTATGACCACCTGTTTACCGGTCACCATCGGGGTATCGCTTTTTGCCGCCTTAAGATAATCAAGGGCTGGGATCACCTTTTCATGCCCTGGGAATGACAGGGTTTTAGGCAGATGCGCTCCCACACCAATGACCACATAATCATACTGCTCTTTCAGTTCTTCAACCTTTTCTTTGGTTAAACTGACGCCCAGATTGACATGGATATTTTCATATTTAAGAAAACGTTCAACCTCCATCTCCCAGACTGCTTTAGAAAGCCGCTCCCAGGGAATGGTTTGCGCTAGCTTTCCACCAAGCACTTTATCCTGCTCGAAAATATCCGCTCGTATACCGTGCTGAGCAAGATGCCAAGCTACGGCCATACCAGCCGGACCACCTCCAATGACAGCGACTTTAGCGTTGATGGAAGGTTCAGGCTCAGGCGGGTCAACCCGTTGAACAGCCCGCCCAAGGACGGAGACATCTATGCTGTAATCTATTTTTTCCCGGGAACAGTTCTGAATGCAGAGGTTCGGACAGATTGTCCCGCATACAGAGGCAGGAAAAGGAGTATACCGAAGCAGCATTTCATAGGCTTCTTCGTTTCGCCCTTCCCTTATCAGCCGCAACCGGTCAATGGTAGGAATATGAATGGGACAATAAAATGTACAGGGTGCTGCTGAATCGCGATTTGCCCAGTAAGGCTTTTTACGACGCATATCCCCTGTTTCAACCACCCCGATAACGCTTCTTTCAAGGGCAGGAGCAAGATCCCGCAGCGGGTCTCCTCCATCAAAGCCTTGCATCCAGATACGCCTGCGAAACTCTTCCATAGGCATTGGTCCAGAGAACATCAGTGCCCTTTCCTGCGGGGTGATAGCGTCAAGAACCTGCCATTCCTCCCGGACTGACAACATCTCCAAAAGCTCAGGTCGTTCTATGGATTCCAGGTAACCCGGTAAATTTGCAATCAGCCATTCCCAGTCACTATCAGTCGGATCGGAAAGCTTGGCATTAGTTCTCGAATACGTGTCATCGGTCTGTCCACGGTAGAATATTTTGCCGCCGACCATGCCGACACAGGGACGATATCCGAGAACATTCTCCGGATTTCTAGGTTCAACCCCGCAAATGACGCCAACACCACCGCAGTTAAACTCGGCAAAGGTATCACCGACAGAACCAAGTACCCACATCTCGGGTTTTTCATAATCCGGATTCCACTTGGTCATGGTCAAACCACGGGCACCGATTGACCCACCAATCATGACTCGTCCGGCGGCCATGGCATTGCAGACGCCATTGGTTGCGTCCCCTTTGACGACGATGTCGGCACCAATATTAAGGTAACCAACATCATCCGAGGCAGATCCTTCACAGATAATGGTTGCTCCGGGCTGCCCCATACAACCAAGTCGCTGCCCAACCGGCCCTTTAACCGTC
This sequence comes from Desulfogranum marinum, assembly GCF_963675105.2. Taxonomy (NCBI): domain Bacteria; kingdom Pseudomonadati; phylum Thermodesulfobacteriota; class Desulfobulbia; order Desulfobulbales; family Desulfobulbaceae; genus Desulfogranum; species Desulfogranum marinum. The sequence continues at coordinate 2,414,720 of NZ_CAXXRO010000004.1, read as the reverse complement.
AGATGCACGGGCCGCTGCTTTGTTCCAAGCCGCAAACCAATATTATGTTGACCAAAAGATTCAAGGATCAGCCGGTCACAAGCAGCTGCAGCGCCGCGAACCTCTTCCTCAAAGACTTTCGAGGAAATGCGCTGATTGTCTTTATCCTTACCTGGAACGGTAATTACATTTGTATTTTCTTGACTCATAGTATTTTCGATCAACAGATATAATTAATTTTCAGCCGTTCAGCAGCGGCGGCATCATCAATTCCAAGGGCATCGGACATACCTATGGGCAAACTCTGTGATCGACCGAGTGGTGCCATTATTTTTTTCATCTCGGTACGAATACCCATGAAGGTATCGGCCACCCGCTGCGCCACGTCATCGGGATCGAGCCTACGATACAATTTTTCATTCTGACTGGTAATCCCTTTGGGGCAAATACCTGTGTTGCACACATTACAGCGCCCAAGTTCATTACCGAGACATCCGGCAGCAGACTGCATGATGTACTTGCCTACGTGTACGCCTGAAGCGCCGAGCATGATCAACGCCATACCGTTCTGGGTAACATTCCCATTTTTACCCACTCCACCAGCTGCAAAAAGAGGAATTTCATTTTGTTTCCCCTGCGCAACAAGGTCGAGATAGCATTCCCTCAGATTGGAAGCTACAGGGTGTCCGGTGGCCTGCATACTCACATCATAGGCAGCTCCTGTCCCCCCATCAATACCGTCGATCATCAAACCAGAGGCATATGGATTACGAACCAGGTTGTTCAGCACGGCCTTGGCTGAAGTAGAGCCGGAAATTTTCGGATACACCGGTACGCGAAAACCAAAAGCCATGGACATGGTCTGGATCATTTTCATGACACTCTCTTCAATGGAATAGAGTGTCTGGTGTACCGGTGGTGAGGGTAAGTCAACACCTTCAGGCACACCACGCAGACGGGCTATCAACTTACTGACTTTAAACCACATCAACAAGCCGCCATCGCCTGGTTTGGCTCCCTGACCGTACTTAATCTCAATAGCAGCCGGATCGCACTGCATTTCAGGAATCGCACGAATAATTTCATCCCACCCGAAATAACCGGACGCGATCTGGAGAATAATATATTTCAAAAACGGCGACTTCAGAACCCATGGGGGACAGCCCCCCTCACCGGTGGCCATTACCACCGGAATTCCAAGCACTTCGTTACAGTAAGCAACACCTTGTAACAACCCCAACCACATATTAGGAGAAAGAGCACCAAAAGACATGGAACCGATGATAAAAGGAAAAACTTCCCTGGTCGGCGGAATCCATTCTCCGGTAGCTTTTTTCTTTAAATAATCTTCAGGGGAAAGCACCCTGCCAAGAATTGTATTGTAGTTAAATTCGTGGCGCCCCGCATCCAGAGCAGGATCAGTCAACATGGAGATACGATCAAAAGAGATACGATCTAGAATCGTTGCCCCGGTCGAATTCCGTCGCCCCCCCCTTTTATATGCCTCACCCTTTTGGTTATGGATAAAGTGGGATCGATTCTCATTTTGATTGGGCTCCGGGCCAATGGCTTCGTTGGGACAGACCATGGAGCACATGCCGCAACCGATGCATCGTTTGGCAATATCTGTCTGTTGGCGAATACCTACGAAATGTCGGTATTCATTCCCTCTTTTTTTCTTGAGTACATCAAGCTTGGGTACTCGCTGGCGCCTGTAAGTAAGGTAAATAGCACCAACCGGACAGACAGAAGTACACCTGCCACAAAGAGTGCAGCGGTCTTCGCGGTGTTTGATGACCCAGGGAAGGTCATGATAAGTTAAGCTGCTTGGGCTAGTGAAAATGGATCGAACTGAGACCATATTGTAAGTTCCTTTCGTTCAGGTGGAATGATAACTGTATGCTCCCGCATGGGCTGGAAATCTAAAGATGGATCGCGATCAGGTACAAGGGCATCTACGCCGCACATTTCTGACGCGATGGCCCAGGCTCCGGGCCGACCACCGACAGTTGCAGGCCGCAGTTTCTTCTGATCCATAACCAACAAACAGGTTTCATCGGGCAAGGTTCCAATCACCGCGTTCGGGCCATCGATTATAAGGCGGCGACAGGCAGTGCGCAATCCTTTAAGGAATTCGCCCTGTGGATGCCTGTCAAGTTCTTCTGTTTTAAGGGGAGTAATAACATGTTTATATACTTCAAGCGGCAGACCAAGGACTTTGGTTACGTAGTGAAGAATATGGGCAAAAACCTCCGAATCACTGTGGTATCCCAAATAACCGGGAACCTCACGACCTTCCAGGTATTCCTTGACGGGGATAAAAGCAGTATTTTCACCGTTGGTCATGGTCGAAATTCCCTGGATAAAGAAGGGATGGCATGCATAAAGATTAATACCATAGTTGGTATTCTGCCTCCCTTGGGCCATAACCACCCTAGCCCTGATCCTGTTATCATCAAGACTGAGGCCGTTGCCAACCTGGAGCGGCCATCCTACTTCTTTAATCGTGATAACATCATTCCAGAGCGAAAAAACTGTTAAATCGCCACCATGATCTTCCCCGTCTTTGCGTAGGGCAAGACGGGTGGCAAGCAGCTCGGCTTCCTGCTCTTTTTTGGTCAGGCTTTTCCATCTCTCCGGTACTCTGTAGACCCTGACAACATATTTAAATCGACCTCGTGACCGTTCATCAATTATACCTTTACGACGTTCAAAATCATGTTGATATCGAAAATCATATCCTGAATCAGTCATATAGTCAGCCATGCGATTCAGGGCCCTTTCTGTATGGGCTATCCCGGATAAAATAACATGACGGGGGTGCAGTTTAAAATCTTCAAACTCGATTCCACGCAGCAGTAGCCCTAGGCCACTGCCATCATATCCTTCCTGCATGGCCTCCATGGCAGTCAGGACTTCGTATGGGGAAAACGGTTCATCTGCGCTTTTTAGAGCTAATCGGCACATGCATTACTCCTGAAAAGTCATTCTTGGAAGCGGATTTGACCAGGAAAACTGGCGATACAATACAAGCAGATGTAATTCCAGAGACAGGGGATGTCTCATGAAGTTAAGCTGAGTTGCAAGCATGAAAAGTTACAGAAACACTGCAACCTTGTCAAGAGGAAAGGGAGTCCTCCATAAGAACAAATTGTTACCAGAACCTCTGGTAACAATTTTGAAGGATTTTATCTCAACAGAACATATTGAGCTACAAAAATGAAGATTTCCGTGAGGGGGCTGCCGACAAGGAGATTAAAAAATTATTTGGTAAGCACTTTGGATATATTCTTTGCCTTGTCCACTTTGTCCTGCATTGCGGTAACTTCTTTCACCCCAGGCAGGTTTTTTTTAATATCCAGTCCCATGTCCTCAACCTCATTAAGACCATTTTTAAAGGAACCAATCGCCTTACCAAGACCAGCACCGATTTCCGGTAGTTTTTTCCCACCAAAAATAAGAAACGCTATACCAAAAATCACCAGAAGTTCTGGTGTACCTAATCCAAACATGACTGTCCTCCCTAAAACAAGCAGTTACAAACTCATCTACTTACGCTTCAGGATCTTTTTTATCTTCTTCAATGGATTTTGATTCTTTTTCCTGCTTGGTGGCATCTTTAAAATTTTTAATGCCCTTGCCTATTCCACTTCCAATTTCAGGCAGTTTACCTGCACCAAAAATGATAACGATAATGACAAGAATAATTATCAATTCGGGCATTCCAAGACCGAACATAGGGGCTACCTCTTTGAAGTTTACTTTACTGTTAAATCCGACAACAATAGCATTTCAAGCTATACACTGTCAACCGACATTCCTTTGCTTGCTGATTCCCAACGCCATTTCCTGTATTTTTCGTATAATAGCATTTTCATCGAGAGTGAGCAATTGACGGTCTTCCATCACTACCCTGCCGTTGATAACAGAATGAATAACATCGCCGCCTCTGGCCGCATACACAAGATGGGAAACAGGGTTATACAGAGGAGTCAGATGGGGCTGATCAAGGTCAATGACAATGCAGTCAGCTTTTTTCCCAACCTCAAGTGATCCAATCACCTTGTCTGCACCAAGCACCGCGGCCCCCCCCATGGTACCGGCTCGAAGAGTCGAAACAGCATCCATGGTTGTGGGATCCATAGAGGTGACTTTGTGTACCTTGGCAGCTGTATTCATCTCACCAAACATATCAACATCGTTATTGGAAGCGGCACCATCGGTACCGATACCCACAGTAACTCCTTGATCGATGAGTTTTGGTACAGGCGCAACACCTGATGCTAACTTCAGGTTCGATTCCGGACAGTGGGCGACCTTCACTCCTCTTTCTGCCATAAGCTCAATTTCATCATCCGTTACCATCACGCAGTGAGCAGCCACTACGTGTTCGTCTAAAAGACCAAGTTTTTCCAAGTGCTGGACAGGCGAACACCCGTAACGTTCTTTACAGGTATTAACCTCATCACTGTTTTCAGCAAGATGGACATGGTACAGGAGATCATTGTCTCTGGCCATGTTGCCCAAACGCACCAGCAATTCAGGGGAACATGTATACACAGCATGAGGATCGATGGTTATCCGGATCAAATCATGATTACGGTACTGTGCAAGCAGCTCTTGGGTGTAGGCAAAACCGTTTGCAAGTTCACCATAATTTGGTGAAGGGAAATCATACAGTACCTCTCCTAACCAGGCACGCATACCTGACTGCTCCACAGCACGACACACATCGGCGGCAAAAAGATACATATCGCAAAAAGAAGTAGTCCCGGACTTGATCATTTCACACAATGAGAGCAAGGTGGCACTGTACACCATATCACCAGACAGGGTAGCCTCAACAGGAAAGATATACTCCTGGAGCCACTGCATGAGCGGTAAATCATCTGCGAGTCCCCTGAAGCAAGACATGGCAGCATGGGTATGGGTATTGACGAGACCGGGCATTATCAACCCATGCTCTTCAGCTATGATCTGCCTGGCTCTGTAGGTTGCACCGATTTCCTCGGTCTTTCCTCGGGCGACGATGACCCCATCGTTGATCGCCAGTGCTCCTTGTCCAACAATAGTATCCTTCTTATCCAGGGTCAGCAGGTAGCGACCACTCAGAATCAAATCTACAGTTTTTTTGTTCATCCTCAGAGCTCCGACAAAAAAGAAACCAGCAACGTTCGTAACCGAGGACCTGCCTTTTCAGCGGCCTCCACAATATCGTCCAGCAGTATTGGTTGAAAATTATCAGGATCATTGACATTGGCAACCACAGACAGCCCAAGAACCTCCATCCCCGCATGAAGGGCAACAATTACCTCCGGCACAGAAGACATGCCAACGGCATCGGCACCGATCATCTTCAAATAACGAGTTTCAGCCGGAGTCTCCAAGCTGGGTCCAGGGATGCATATGTAGGTTCCCGTACAGACATCGCCAATATCAGTTGCAGCTGCAGCAGCCAATGCTTTCTGCTGCAAGGCGGGAGCATAGGGGCAGGAAAGATCAGGAAATCGCTCCCCCCAGTGATCAATATTAGGTCCACGCAGGGGATTTTCAGGAAGGAGATTGATATGATCTGCCATAATCATGATCGTCCCAGGCTTATATGTACTGTTCAATCCTCCGCTGGCATTGGTAATCAGGGCCATACGGGCGCCAAGCTGAGAAAGAACGCGGACGGGAAAGGTCACCTCTTTGGTGGAGTACCCTTCATAATAATGAAATCTACCCTGGAGTATGGCGACGTCCTGCCCACCAAGTCGACCACAGATCAGATTACCTGCGTGGGTGGCAACCGTTGAACGCGGGAAATGGGGCAGCTCTTCGTAGGGAAAATCGACCACATCATCCATGGCCGGTACAAGTCCGCTTAATCCGGTTCCCAACTGGATAATAACCTCCGGCATGCGCGGCAGCCGCTGCCGAAGAAAAGCAACTGCTTCCTCTACCTGCTGCCGGTACTGATCCATACCAATCATTGGAGCCCATTCTGCTTGATATAGGAACGGACAAGCTCCGGATCAGCATCAATAATCTCACATCGGCTTTCTTTACCGACTAAATCAGCCAATGCCGGCGGTAATTGCGGCTCCTCTCCGATAGCTGCCATCACTGCAGCACCAAATTTTGCGGGATGAGCGGTGGCAAGACAGACCACAGGTCGCTTGTTATCTGCGCATTCCAATGCAGCCTTCACGCCTACAGCCGTATGAGGGTCAAGGAGGTACTGTTCCTGGTTGTGAAAATCCCTGATCATAGCCAAGGTCTCCTCCTCGGAAACAGAGCGGGAAAGAAAATCCTGGTTCACCTGGCTCTTCAAACCACTTAAATCCAAGGCACCTGTGTCTGCAAAATCAGCCATATCCTGCTTGACTTGTCGGCCGTTTTCATCTCTTAAGTAATAGAGGTACCTCTCAAAATTAGAGGCTATCTGGATATCCATCGAAGGACTACTGGTGGCAACGACACTTCCTTTTGAATAATCTCCCCCTGTAACAAAACGAGTTAAAAGATTATTGGCATTGGTCGCAAGGATAAGCGCATTGATGCACCCTTTGGGCAATAGCCGTTTCGCCACATAACCTGCAAAAATATCGCCGAAGTTACCGGTGGGCACCGAAAAATCGACACTGCTTTCCCCGCGCTTCAGTAATTTTAAAAAAGCATAAATGTAATAGACCACCTGAGCGAGTACCCTGGCCCAGTTAATGGAGTTAATAGCCCCAAGGTGATAGGCATCTTTAAAGGCAAGATCGTTAAAAAGGGTTTTCACCATGGCCTGGGCATCATCAAAAGTACCGCGAACAGCCATGTTAAACACATTTGGATCAAGCACAGTGGTCATCTGCAGAGCCTGGATAGGACTTGTCCGCTCATGGGGATGGAGAATGAAAATATTGATCCCCTTTTTGCCGCGAACACCGGCAATTGCAGCACTGCCCGTATCCCCTGAGGTGGCCCCCAGAATGTTCATCTGACCGTTAATACGTCCAAGCTGATATTCAAACAGGTTACCCAGCAATTGCAGGGCCACGTCTTTAAAAGCAAGAGTCGGGCCATGAAACAACTCCAGAATATACAGGCCGCCCCTCTTGGTTATCGGTGTAACCTGCGGGTGCGAAAAGGCGGCATAGGAGCGGTCAACCATCTCCTCCAGTTCCAGCCTTGGAATATCGTCAATAAAAAGAGACAAAACCTCAACCGCAAGCTGTTGATAGGTCAGGTTCTGCCACTGCTCCAGTTTCGCTTCTGCTATAGTGGGGAGGAACTGAGGAAGCAGCAAGCCGCCATCTCTGGCAAGCCCCATCATCACCGCATCCCGAAATCCTATGGGATCAACCTCACCTCGCGTGCTTATATATTGCATCTCACTGTCCTCTATCGATAGGCCCTGTAAAGAACTGCTTCTTCAAAGCTGTTTACCTGCAAATAATTACAAAACAATATGCATCTCCGTTGCCATATCACATCGAAAAAATGATACCGCCGGTTGATGCCCTTTTACTGGAGATTTTCCAGTAGTTGATCGACATCGATCCGCACTGCATCATGCCACAGGCCTTCAAGGTCATAAAACTGTCTGCTTTCCTTATAAAAAATGTGCGCAACCATATCACCGAAATCAAGCAGCACCCATTGCCCCTCACGTAACCCTTCACTATGTTTCGTGCTCACCCGTTTAGAGCGAAGTTCACGTTCAATGGCTTCAGCCAAGCCTTGAACATGACGGGTTGAGCGACCACTCATGATCACAAAATAATCAGTGAAAGACGATAACCCACGAACATCGAGAACTACTATATCCTCGGCCTTGGCATCTGAAGCAATACGGGCAGCGGTAACAGCTAATTCTTCCCCACCCTTTTCCTGGTATCCTTTTTTTAACTCTCTCATTTTTCCTCGTGGAGCCGGAACCTTTCCAGCTCGTTTATTATGTATTGTACAGGAGCCTGTTGGGTCCTGTTTTTTCTCAAATCAAGGCATTTTCAGAAAATAAAACACAGCCATATGACTGACTTCTGAAAATAAGGCCTGTGCAAAAAAAGACCTTATTCCGGCTAGATGTTCTTTTGGTCAGTCCCGGCACATTGCCACAGCATAAGGACAGCCTGTTTTAGTGCTGCATTGCTAATGGTATTACATGCATTCATGCATACCCTTGCCGGCACAAACACTTATCTACTCGGCTTGACTGGTTTCAGAGCTCCCCTTGCGAGTACGCTTTTTTCTCGGAGGAAACTCAAAACTTATTTTCCCCTTGTTATCAAGCAGAAGAAAAGCATCAAACGGTCGTTTCTTTTTAGAAATAAATCCGGTGATGAGCTCCGTTTTACCATTGGTAAGCAATTGTTTAATATGATCCGCATCAAGTCTGCGTCCCAAAATCATCTTGGATATGCGCAAGCCTTTCTTTTTATCGCCCTCCAGGGCAGACTCCGATAAAAAGCCGACAGGCGTTTCAAACACTCTGGTTTGGTCAACGGGTGAAATCCCTAGAGGTTCTTGCGCTGTAATCTCTGCCAGATCAAGATCTTCAGTTGAGTCTGCAAAGAGAAACTCCACCTTTGAATTGGCAATCCGTACTGCTGCGGCAAATGGTTTTCCTTTTTTCGACCGGAAATCGTCAAAGGGGCCAATTGTTTTCCCTTGGATAAGAGCAACAATCTCCTCTTCACTCATTACCCGACCACCGAGAACTTTACGAATAACCAGTTTTTTATCTTCTGCTTCAAACGCTGTTGCATTTTCAAAAAAACGGCGTCCGTCTACCGGAGAAAACGATGCTTCACGGATATTGCTTTCTTCACCGGATTTTACTTTTTCCACGATGGTACTGGTAATATCTCGGATTTCCTGCATAAACTGTTCGCGGGTCATGTCGCCTTTAAGGATTCGGTTGAGCTTGTACTCCCATTCCCCGGTAAGTTCCGGTGAAGCCAAAACATCAATATTTCTGGCTTCAAGGAGGGAGAGTAGTTCAACCGCTTTTCCGGTGGGTACCAGCTCCCGCTGTTCGCGGACAATATATTTTTCATTGAGCAGTTTTTCAATAATTGCTGCTCTGGTTGCCGGCGTCCCCAATCCCCTTTCTTTCATGGCTTCAGCCAGTTCTTCGTCATCCACCAATTTGCCTGAGTTTTCCATGGCTGAAAGCAGCGTTGCTTCTGAAAAACGTGGTGGTGGCTTGGTTTCATTCTTCTCTGCAGTCACCTCCTGACAGTGTACTGCCTCAACGTCTGGAATGGTCTGCAATTCATTCCCTTCACCTCCGGTACTGCCTACGCCATAAATAGCGCGCCAACCTGGTTTAACCAAAATTTTCCCTTCAGTGAGAAACGTCTCCCCCTCGACGATGGAAAGTCTTCTTGTATTGTGATACACAGCAGGAGGGAAAAAAACAGCCAGAAAACGCTGCACGATCATCTGGTAAATCTTCAGCTCCGGCTCTGTCAGGGTTTTGGCCAAACCGGTGGTGGGAATAATGGCAAAGTGATCGCTGATTTTTTTGTCATTAAAAATTCGCTTATTTTTTTTCAGATATTTTTGCTCAATAGCCTCACGAGCAAATTTACCAAATTGCCATTGTTGCTGCGCAACCACAACGTTTTTGACAGTGGGAAGATAGTCCTCCGGCAGGCAACGGCTGTCTGTCCGAGGGTAGGTGATCAGCTTATGTTTTTCATACAAAGCTTGGGCCAGGCCAAGCGTATTCTTTGCACTAAAACCAAATCGGCTGTTGGCCTCCCTTTGCAGGAGGGTTAAATCATAAAGAGGTGGAGCTCCTTTGGTTGACTGCTTGCTTGTCTCTTCAATAACTGCCGGTTTCCCTTTACAAAGGGCGATAATATCTTCACCCTTTTGGACATCCCAGATACGACTTTGTCGTCCATGGGGTTGACTCTCACCCTTTTTAAAATCGGGGTCTATCCAGATGCCCTCATATGTAACATCTTCACAGACAAAACTTCCGCGCAATTCCCAATAAGTAGTGGGAACAAATGCACGCCGCTCCGCTTCACGCTTCACCAGCAATGAGAGGGTCGGGGTTTGCACCCTGCCGCAGGGTGTTTTTCTAAATCCACCAAAGCGCGAATTATAGCACGTCAATGCTCTGGTAGCGTTTATGCCTATAAGCCAATCCGCTTCCGAACGACAAAGCGCAGTATCTTCAAGAGGATGCATTTCTTCGTCACTACGCAGATGTGCAATTCCATCTCGAATAGCATCCTGGGTCATGGACCGTAACCAAAGTCGACGAATCTGTTTGGCTTTGACTGAATTGGTCCAGGACTGCTTGAGGATATACTTGAAAATAAGTTCACCTTCCCGGCCGGCATCACATCCATTAACGATAACCGAGACATCGCGTCTTCTGATCAATTTACTCAGTGCATTGTACTGAGCTTTAGTCCCAGGTAGAACCTTAAGTGGAAATTCATGGGGAAGAATGGGAAGGTTATCCAAAGTCCACTTCTGAAAATCAGGATTAATTTCTTCTGGGTAGGCTATGGACACCAAATGACCAATGGCATAAGAAACAATATAATCATTGCTTTCAAAATGCGTTTTTGACTTGGTGAATTTACCGGGAAGTGCCTTGACGATATCTGCGGCGACGCTCGGTTTTTCTGCAATAATTAGGGTTTTATCCATTAGGTCAGCTCAAAGCGGATAGAGTAAATTATTTGTTTAATAAAAATTTCTTCAATGCATCATGCCATTGATTAGGTTGATCAAGATAACAGGGATGGGGGGCGCCATCCAAAATAACTCGCCGGTTGTCGGCAAGTTCTTCAACAAGTATATCGCTCATAGCTAGAGGAGAAACAGCATCCTCCCCACCCCAAACGATAAGCGTCGGTACCTGTACCCGGGCAAGCCCGGATCTATTTTCTTCAACCCCCACAGCACCGACAAGAACTAATGCCGAGAGACCTGCCCCATGAGCAATTGCAAATTCTATGGCTATTTTTCCTCCCATGGAGGGGCCAATCAAGGTTACCTGTGAGAGCGACATTACATCGAGAAAAGCATGCAGCATTTCAACAGGCGTCTTTTCGCACTCAGGACTCTGCCCAAAGCCCGGCATATCCACGGCCACTACTCTAAAGCCCTGGTTCGCGAGAAAGTCCATGGTACCCAGCTCCTGCCAGGTCTCTGCCTTGAACTTCATCCCGTGCAGCAGCACAATGGTTTTTTGTCCACGTTCGCCAGCCTCAAGATAGTGCAAGGTACAACCATCTACATTTACGATATTACTGATAATATGCGACATGAAAAAATCCTCTGCAAAGTACAAGTAAATAGGCTCAGCAATTTTTCCGCAACGACTGCCAAAGAAGTAAGCGACATCCGGCTCTTTGTCAATGTCCAAGGATCAATCAACGATGTTGATAAACCCACAAAAATAGATTCTTCCTTCTACGTCGGCGACGTTACAACACACGCATACAGGAAGAGAAAATCGCAAGGCAAAAAGTTTTATACGATGGCCATCAAGTAGATCTAAAGGAGGCTGAATACCAGCGAAAACAAGCATGAGACATGAAAAGCAAAGGTGTCTTGAATAATTGCCATTGAGCCTCATTTGCCTGCTGGTTGCGCTTACCTCGTTACGCTCAAAATTCTCAGATCGACGGTAAGCAAGACTCCAGGTAATAGATTGTATGCATTACCAAAATACTGAAAAAAAGATGCCTGACAAACGGAGCGTTGGAGAACATTGCGCAAAGCAGTAGCAACCTGTGATTTCGCCTAATGCAAAAAATGTTGAAAAGTACACACAATCAGCACCGGCTTTCATACAAAAATTGCCACGTCAACCGCCTACGACCTGGACGACCGGGAAGTGCCCCGCATACATAAAAAAAGGAGCGACCATAAGTCGCTCCCTAAAAAATCTTAAAAGATTAGCTATTAATCTTGAAGGGGGGTCTGCTGCAATTGATCTTGCAAATCAGCAAGCTGTTCGTTCTTATCGGTTAAATCCTGTACAAGTTCATTATTTTCTTGTTCCAATTCTTGCAGAACATCCTGTTGATCAGCAATTTTGCCGAGCAAAACATCCATGTTGATTTTTATCCGATCCAACTCACGACTGGTCTCTTCCAGGGCTGCATTCTTTTCTTCAACTATATTTTCAAGACCAACGATCTGGGCCATGGCCATTTCCATATCTATGGTAAGCTTTGCTACCTGCTCTTTTTCTTCTTCAGCAGCTACAGTTTCCCTCTCTTGGCTTGCAGCTATTACCTCTTGTGCAGCACTGATTTCAGCCTGCAGTTTTACGATGTCTGCCTGCAGTTTTTCTTTTTCCTGAACAGTCTTCTCGTTGTTAGCAACGAGCTCTTCTATTTTTTGACCAGCAACAGCGTTTGCATCTTGTAATTTGGCCAGTTCCTGACGTAAGGCGTTTGCTTGTTCGACAGCTGCCTCATCCTGCTTCTTATTTGCACCCGCTGCATCCTGCAGGTTTTTTATTACTGCATTCTGCTGGGCAATCTGCGCCTCAAACCGCTTATTGGCTTTACGGATCTGTACAAGTTCTTTTCTGGCGTTTTCAAGCTGCTTTGCCTGGCTACCTTTTGCATGCTTCTTCTCTTGCAATGCTGCAATTTGTGCTTCCAGCTCTTTAACACGAGGATCCTCGACTGTAACAATTGTAGGCTCAGCCGGAACAGCCGGCTTTTCAGCTTTCAAAGCATCTAATTCGGCAGTAACGGCAGTCAAATCAAGTTGCAACGACTTGGCTGCTCGATTGCTCACTGATCCCCAGATAGAGCAAATGACCAGTAATACAATTAACCCCCCAATGATCAAATTCCTGTTCTTCTCCATAATCTTCATACTCCTATAAATAGTTACGGTCTATGGTGTTGAGTATATCAAGCTACTCAATTAACTTTTCTTCTATTGCATTAACAGGTCTTAAGGCGTAATACCCTCACCTACGGTTACAGGTGTTGTCAACAAGGTGGGGTCTATACGGTTTATCTCTTCCTCTATTCTTACCAGGTTTCGATTTACCTTATCACTCAACCCGGATTGTGGATATTTAATTAATATATCCTGCAGTAATTTCCTTGAGGCAAAAAGCAATTTTATTTTACTCTCACGGTCACCTGTACGGTTTGCGCGCATGAAAATTTCAGCTGCCCGTTGGCGATCTTCCTTGGCTGCGAGTTTGGCAGCCTGATCTATACGTTCACGCGCTTTAACAGCGTACGATGAGGCCATCAGGCTCGTGAAAACCTCGATGGCCTGATCATATTCCCGCGCTTCGAGCAGAAGCATCCCCTGATTCCACTCTTCCTGGAGTTCCTGCTCCTGAACCAACCGACTTGTTTCAATGGAAATGGATTCTGCAGTCAACAGCTGATCATTTTTCCGGCGCAGCATTTCCTGTTTTTCAACCGGAAGAATATCGCGCGGAACACGTTCAACCAACAAAAGCGCTTCCTGAAATTTTTTCTCTTCAACCAAGCTGTCTATTCTGGCAAGAACCGACTTTAACCAGGCATCGGCCTCTTCATTTGCTCTTTCCAGAACCAAATCTGCATTGGAAGCAACTGGTGAATAAGGATATTCGGCAATATACTTTTTCGCCTGTTCCACTACTCCATATCCATCACGATCCGGGTTATACCCCAAATAGGCTTTAAGCAACTGTGCATACGACCTCACTTCATCACTCTGATACACATTCCTGTCCAGAGCCGACAACTGCTGCAGTGCCCATTCATTTTTACTGGACAACCCTTCGTAAATAACAGCCAGTTCTTTGTACCTGTCTTTTGCACCATCAAAAATTTCAAGCCCGAATTCAAGATCTCCAATAAGCTGCATCAAACGAAATTCCCACTGTGCCTGGTCTTGTTTGCGGATAACGCTCAACAGGTCAGTAAAAACTTTTCTCGCCTCCGGCTCGCGGCTTGTTTTGAGTAATGCCTGACCATATAAAAAAGTGGTATCAAAGGAAGGTAACTGACCAGCTTCAAGGGGAAGTTGCTCATAATGACTAATGACCGTTGCATAATCGTCTACTGCCGAAGCAGCTTTCAATAATTGCTCTTCCGCATGCAGGCTCTTAGCCTGGACAGGTAGCTGTTGTTGGGAAACCAAAGGGGCCGCCATCAGGCTTTGACAACTACTTTCCAGATAATTGATATCCTTTTCACTTATCTGCAAAAGAGAATCGGCCGCCAGCAACTGCGCCGCCTGTAAGTCTGTCTTTTGCAGCAATCGCTGATTCAAGGCATTGTACTCGACAAGCACACTCTGCAACTGTGCCCGGCAATCGCTCATGACGTTCAGCGTTTCCTGAGAAGAAGGGCTGGATATAGTCTGTGCCTGCAGTTCTCTTAATACCTCTAGCTTTTGTTCATAAGCATAGATACGATCATTGATCAAGGTCAGGGTCGGCATCAGCAAGTCTTTGACAGGGAGGACAGCTGGTTCCTGCATATCCCGGCTCAAAGATTCCACTTCAGCCTCCCCCCCCTGACGCGCACTGATGTCGTCACGCTGTTGCTTTGCAGAATAAGGATCAATTACCTGTTTCTGTGCCACACAGCCACTCAGCATCAACACCAGGCACCACACGATTTTATTAGGCCACTTACATCCCATGCCGGATTATTTTCCTATCATTGCCTTGTTTATTGTCGGATATATCCCCAGTACACCATGAATCACCTTATCCACAACCTGAAAACATATTTATACCTGCCCGACACTCAAGTTTGATTGTATACATTTTCAGCGTAAACGATCAGTTAGAGTGTGCAAGGCAAAATATTGGAAAGGATATCAAATAAAACGGTGACGGACAATCGCTTTCTGCAGAAACATCGAAAATCCTGTATTTGCACAAGGGACAGGGCCTCGCCTGTCTTGCGATAGTATAATCAGCCGACCACTCCCGGAAAAAGGAATATATTCTTAGTTGGATTCTAGCTGTTGCTTCCGATCATCAGATTTGTAGTCCCAAAACGGATGGAAATTACGGACCGGCTCAAAATGCTCATTTTGTAAAAAGTGTCCGAATCCCAGGCTACAGGGAAAGGATGGTGGGGTTGTCTGCTGCTTGCCACCGCCCCCTTTCTTCAACCGCCCCCCTTTATCCGGCTCGACAGGGAGAAAAAGCTGCCCCACATCAGGATACTGCAACACCAGGCCATTAAAAGCCAGGTCTACCACGTCCAGTCGTTCTCCGACATTTTCGCTTTGCAGCAGTGTTTCCGCCACCTTACTCCAGACCGGCAACGCCCCCTGCCCGCCTGTAATCCTGGTCGTCCCTTTGATCATGGGTGCATTGTTATCGTACCCGACATACACCCCCACAGTATATCCGTTGTCTACGCTCATAAACGATTCATTACTCTCGCCCAAAACTGGAACATGCCCAAGAAAGGAGGCATTACGATACCTGTTTGCAGTCCCGGTTTTCCCCAGCAACGGTACCGGCAGATTAAAATCTGCCAACTCTTGTTCACGATCGGGATTGTTACTGTGCAGCCGAACCGTCTTGTGGGCATACTTTCCGGTTCCGTGGAGCACGGTGTTTTCCAGAATATTACCAACCGCTGCAACCGTCGCTTGATCAAAAACTCGTTGAGCATTCACTGTCTGTTGATAAATAACTTCTCCGTCCGGAGCCTCTATCCTTTCGATAATTGCCAGGCCGTTTCTATCTGCAGTTGAATCCTCATCACTGATACGTTCACCATTTTGTCCTGCAACAACAAAATTATTCCCGGTAACGAGTGCTTCGTACATTCTGGTTATTTCCAGCAAGGAAACCACATTCGATCCCAGTGGAAAAGAGAGCACAGGTTCCAGTTTGCTTTCAATCCCGCATGCATAACCCAACCGGACAAGATACTGGAGACCGAGCATAATCCTGTAATCACGAACCTCGGTCAAAACTTCCAGAGAATATGGACGAAGGGCGAATAACGTATTTTCTTCGATCGTAATCTGTTCCTGCAACTGCTTATAGGATCCTACAGTGACGCTCCCCTCCAAGTGAACGCCTTCCCAAAAAATGTCGAGCTGGCTTGCGTTTAAAGTCTGCAAGAAACTTATCACCTGCTCAATCGGCCACCGGGTCCACTGACGGTCTTTCAGATCGCGGTGACCGGATGTATAGTGTACCCCACCGTTTTGATCCTGTACTAAAAAGCCCGAAGGCATCTGAAAATCGCCGGCAAGTGTGCCCCCAAACCAATTAGCGCCTTGCCGCGCTTCAGCTTCTACATAACGACGATATACGTTCAGTTGGTCGATAGTTCCGGCAAGGCTTAAATAAGTATCATCCAACAGACCCCGCTGTAAATGGAGGTCTTTTCGTGTGTACGATGAAAGTGACTTATCCTGCAGCAACTCTTTGATCTGCTCCCTGAAGCGATCATAATAAAGACCATAGTCTAATTGTTCAACCAGCTTGTATTCATCAAACCGGTTGTCGAATAAAAAATCTGCGCGAAGATTCTTTCTGGCTTTATCAAAGGCCGCTTCCTTAAGCACGTTACCGTTAACCACAATCCCAAAATCATCTCTTATCCGCTGCTTAAAATGCTGATAATTTTCGACGACGCCGTCATTGGCCATGGGAGCCATTTCCACCTGTTTGGCAACCTCGCGTAAGTGCAACGGTGACAGGTGGTCAGTAAGATGATACAGGAGCCACACGGCCGCAAGATTTTCAGATTCTACTCCAGCCCAGCTCATAGAGACAACATCATGGGGACTGTTATGATCAGGTCTGGGGAAATAAGGTCTGTTCATGAACACAAACACATCCCGTTGATTGGAAAGCATGTCAACAGGGCTCCACCCGAGCTGCAGCGCAGCGGCAAAAAGAAATGGTTTAAAGGTAGACCCCATTAATCGTTTCGCATCAATGGCTCGATTGAAATAACGATCAGTCATACCACCAGCCATCGCCCTTACAGCTCCTTGTTGCAAGGCCATAACGCCGCCTTCGACCTTCGGATAACGCTCAAGATCTCCCCGCAACGGCCCCTCTCCTTCGGACGGCCTGATACTGACATACACAACGTCTCCAGGTTGCAGCTGTTTTATCAGCTTACGGCGATCCTTATTATCAGGTTCAGACCAGCGATTCTTATTAAACTTGGCCAAGGCCGCTATCATTCTTTTAAGACCAGCCTCATCCAAGACGACAGTTGCCTTACCTTCACCAATATCGATACCGGCGTAAAATCCTGTTGATTTATTTTCACGGACTTCATCAATAACCCCAAACGCAAATGCACCAGGTAGCAACTCTGTATCTCCGGCATACTCCAGTTCACGATATTCCTGCTGCACCTCCTCTCTGTTGTAGCCTCGCAGTCGGACGTCAAGCAAAGACAACTGACGCCTCAGAGCGTACAAAGTCTGCTCCTGAATCTGCTTATCGATAGTGGTGATGACCCTGACCCCGGAGGTGGATACATTGGATACGCCATGGTCTTCCAATGCTTCTTTGATAATGGCCGTACTCAACCCGTCTTTCACCATATCCATGGTGGTATTCAAACGAAAAGCCATCTTACCGCGTTCAAACGCCACATCACTGTGGATAGCCTGTTCGTATTCCTGCTTGGTGATCTTTTGCGCAGCAAGCATCTTCTGCAAAACATATCTTACCCGTTCATCTACCTTTTGCCTGGCTTTTACAGGGTCTGCCTGGTTCCTCTTGGTAAACGGATTGTAATAGTTCGGCCGCTTAACGCTGCCTGCAATGTAAGCACACTCTAACAAATTAAGAGCATATGGTTCCTTATTAAAATAATAGCGGGCGGCTACCCCCAGTCCATGTCCATTGCCGCTGACAAAAAACTGGTTGCTATAAAACTCCAGGATTTTTTCCTTTGAATATTTATATTCCAGGCGCAACGCAAACAGCAGCTCTTTCAATTTGGCTTGGTAGCTGCGGGACTTTCGTTTAAATAGATTTTTAGCTGTCTGTTGAGTAATTGTACTCCCGCCTTGTACCACCCTGCCGGCCTTAATATTGGCAATCATGGCTCGGACTATTCCCGGGATGTCGACCCCAAAATGAGAAAAGAACTCATCATCCTCAGCTGCCACAATGGCATTGATAAAATGTTGAGGAATGGCGTGATACGCCAGATACTGGCGATGCACATCTTGAAACAATACCCCTAGTTTTTGTTCGCCATCACGAAAGAAAACCGGGCTTTCACGACCGAGAATTTCCTCTATATATTCCTCTTCCACTTCCGGCCCCGGGTTAACGACCACCAGATAATACAATCCGCCGGCAACACCTCCAGCTAAAAGCAGACCGAGTATACACAAACTGAAAAAAAGATATTTCAAGAACTTCCACATAACAGTTAATCAACAAAAAAAGTGATTGAAAGAGAAGGGCCGACCCGGCATAGGCAAAATATACGCAAGGAGATACATCGTAGCATACCGCTCTTGTGTAAAAAATGTCGTTTAAGATTTGCGTCAGGCGAAAAACAGTGGCTAACCACAAGATTTTCCTTGTAAAACGCCCTTAAACAATGGTAATAAAATCGCAATTGTGTCAATTTTGGCCCAATCATACCGCTGATGAAAAATAAAACAATATGATTCCAAAGCAATATCAGCATATCTTCACATATTAAATTTCATGACCTTACCCAACAGAGTTGTCACCCACTGCCTTTTTCCTATCTGTATTTTTCTTCTTTCAGCGTGTTCTTCACTCAGCCCTCTCCACAATGCTGACTCCCGTCAATCAGGCGTTCATAACCAGGAAGACACCGGTGCACCGACAGCAGAAGAAATGTCTTACCTGGAAATAGAGCCGGAACAACAGCTTGCAGAAGAACTTGCCGCCCTCGAAAAAACAGGCGCATGGGAGCCGGGCAAGCTGGACAACACACCACAACCTGTGAACGAAGTCACCTTCGACTTTCCTATTACAATTAATAAACAGGTGCAGTTTTACCTCGATCAATTCCAGGGCAAACAAAGGCGTCACTTCAGCAGGTGGCTTGCGCGGTCCACACAATACCAGGACGACATAGAGACTGAACTACAAAAAGCCGGTTTACCGCTTGACCTGGTGTACCTGGCCATGATCGAATCAGGCTTCAACCCTTCTGCTTACTCCTATGCTCATGCTGCGGGTTTATGGCAGTTTATTCGCGGTACAGGTAGAAATTATGGATTGCGTATTGATACCTGGGTAGATGAGCGCAGAGAACCCAAAAAATCTACCCAGGCAGCTATAAAATACCTCTCTTTTCTCCATAAAGAATTTGGCGACTGGTATTTGGCAGTAGCAGCCTATAACGCAGGTGAAGGGAAGATCGGCAGGGCGATCAAAAAATATAAAACCAGGGATTTCTGGCAACTTGCCAGTCACCGATACCTTGCACTAGAGACCAAGCGATATGTACCTAAACTCATTGCAGCAATCATCATAGCCAGAGAACCTGCAAAGTACGGTTTTACCGACATCCCCTATAAGAAACCGGTACAGTACGATACTATCGAACTCCCTCCTGCCACCGACCTCGCCGCAGTGGCGGTTACAGCTGCAACCAGTGTGGAAAAGCTACGCAAGCTTAATAATGAGCTACGAAAAAATCAAACCCCTCCAGGTAAAAAAGAGTATCTGCTGCGAATACCTGAAGGATCAAAAGAACTGGTTGCCCAAAACCTTAATCGACTCCACCCAGTGATCACTACCGCCTACAAAACGCATAAAGTAGGTAAAGGGGACACAATTACCGGGGTATGTAGAAAATACAAAATCAATAAAACCATATTGCTCAAGGCCAACGACCTGAGAACAGCCTCTTTAAAGCGCGGGCAACGTCTCCGTATCCCTTACAGGACAACAAAATATGTATTGCTCGCTAAAGGGGAAACCCCGGAAAGCCGCTTCGCATCTGCAGGTAAAGACGGCGAGATGATTCTCCACACCTTAAAACGTGGCGAGACCCTTTCTAAAATTGCCAAACAGTATGACGTCCCTGTGTCGGTTATCATGCAATGGAATGATATAAAAAATGTGCGTAAGATACGCGCCGGCCATCATCTCGCCCTCTTTCTTGATAATGGCGTGAACTCTTTTACCAACTCTATGGCGTTAACAAATCAGCTGAAAAAAGGCAGTATCGTCACCCTTAACGACCAAAAAAAATGGCCCGGCAGTAACGCAGAGGGCAACCGCATCTGGTACAAAGTTCAAAACGGTGACTCTCTCTGGACCATTGCTAAAAAGTTTCAGGTTTCAGCAAGGCAGTTGCGGCAATGGAATAATCTTGCCAACAACCTGATTCACCCGGGAACCAAGTTGGTCATTAAAAATGGGTAACTATTTCTCAAGGGTACCTTGAATTATCAGCAAACGCATATAATTCATTGCGGAGTCTAAGGCGTTCCTCCGTGGATATTTTTTTGACATAACGCCAAGCTTGACTGAAAAGCTATTATTCAAAATGCCTCTACTTTCAATAGCATCAACATTGCATTCCGTGCAGATCATCTTATAGTGTGGGCTGCACGTATAATGCTGCCTGTTTATATTTTTTGCGAACCAACTTGGCTCCCTTGCGCAGTGACAGCCTGCTACAAATCCTTTCCACGCCGGACTCAATGACTACACAAAACTTTCCCAGTGGTGATTACCCTGATGATGTCACCATTCTTCATGTTGGAGAAAAGACCGTCCTCCTTGTAGGGACAGCTCACATTTCCCAACAATCTGCAGATCTAGTCAAACAGATTATTGAAACAGAAAACCCAGACACCGTCTGTATTGAACTCGATGAAAAAAGGTACGCCGCACTTTCCAAAAAACAGCGTTGGGAGAACCTTGACCTAAAACAAGTTGTGCGAAAGAGACAATTATCCACTCTCTTGGTCAACTTGATACTTTCGTCATATCAAAAAAAACTCGGCGGCAAGATGGGCGTCATGCCTGGAACCGAACTGCTCACAGCAGCAAAAGCCGCTGAAGAATCGGCGATACCTGTCGCTCTCTGCGATAGAAGCATCCGCGTAACACTACGCCGAGCATGGCATGCCACCTCCTTTTTTAAAAAAAGTTATTTATTTTCGACCCTTCTGGCCAGCCTCTTTGATAAAACGGAACTTGATGAAGATAAACTGAAAGAACTGAGAAAAAAAGACGTCCTTTCCGAATTAATGGATGAACTTGGACAAACCTTCCCCGACACCAAGCGAGCACTTATTGATGAGCGTGATATTTTCATGTCCGAAAAAATTAAGGACGCTATCGGCAACCGAATCGTTGCAGTGGTGGGCGCTGGACATGTCGCTGGAATAGTTAAAACTATTCAAGAAGACAATAGTCATATAATGGAAGAAATTAATACCATCCCGCCAGTTTCCAAAATATGGAAATTTATAGGTTGGTCTATTCCAATGCTCATTATACTTTCCATACTTCTGATTGGCTTCAAACAGGGCGCAGGTGAAGCCAGCGCCAATGCGCTTTATTGGGTGCTGGCCAATGGTATCCCTTCTTCAATCGGTGCTCTTTTAGCCTTTGCCCATCCTGCAACCATTTTTTCAGCCTTTGCGGCAGCTCCCATAACCAGCCTCACCCCAGTGATTGGTGCCGGCTATGTCTGTGCCTTTGTTCAAATAATGACCAAGCCACCGGTGGTAAAAGAGTTTGAATGTGTCGGCGAAGATATCTCCTCTTTAACGGGATGGTGGAAAAACAAACTGCTACGAGTCTTTCTGGTTTTCATTCTTACCGGCGTTGGCTCAAGTATTGGTACTTGGGTTGGAGGATACCGTATCGTCAGCAATCTCTTGAGTTAAAAAGAATCCAGGCAAAACATAGTCCCGTTTTTTACAACATTTATTAAGTTTTACTTTTATATTAAATAACTATGAGTGATAACGATCCTAAGCAATCCACATTAAATGTCAGGCAACGAAAAGCATTACGTGGTCTTGGCCATCATCTTGAACCTATTGTTTATGTAGGCAAGGAAGGTATTTCAGCCACTCTCATTCAAGCTGCTAAAAGTGCTTTACAGGCCCATGAGTTAATAAAGATTAAACTTGGCCAAAATTGCCCACTGCCCAAAAAGGAAGCGGCAGAGGCGCTTGCCGAATCGACCCAAGCGGATCTGGTCCAGCTTATTGGTAAAATGGTACTTCTTTTCAGGCCTAATCCGGAGTTACCGTTAGAGAAAAAAATTAAAATCTGACAACCTTCATATATATCCTTCTAATTCAACGACTCTGTTGATATGATTTGGTCCTTTGAATTATTCTCCAGACAAGCACTTTTTATAACTATTCAGCAGCACTCCTACTCTCCACGACCTGCCCGTGCAGCATACGGATCTATAGCTAATCGGTCAGCTTGTGAACATTTGGAGCACTGCTGAACAGTTACGGTTCAGGGTAGATGGACAGTTTTTTAATTATTCACTGAAATGGTTACCACTTTTTTTATAGCCTTCCCTCCCTGCTACTCCAATTATCGGTCACGTGGATTTTTTTTGTCAACTGCACTTAAGGAAAGATGAGTTATGTTCGTGTTACTTTTCATAGGTGCTGAGCAACCTACTTCTTAAGGTTATCTTGAAAAATGGCTAATTCACCCAAACTCCTAGTTGCATCCAAAATTTTATCCTCGGAGGTAAGCGCAGACTCCGTTATCACTTATATGCCTGTGGTAGAATTTTGGATGCGCCTCGAACCTGAATGAATTTTCTGATTTTTCAAAACACCCTCGAAATCATAAAATCGTAAATTGTAAAAAAAACAGTAATCGAGGCAATCAACATGGGCAGCACATTATTTGATCAGCTGAAAAAGACGGGCTTGGTCGATGCAAAAAAGGCCAAACAAGTAAAAAAAGAAAAGCACCAGCAGAGTAAGCAAAAAAAAGGGAAAAATGTAACCAAAGAGACAAAGAGTCAACAAGTTGCTAAAAAAGCACAAGCTGAAAAAACGGCCAGGGATCGGGCACTCAATCAACAGCAAAAGCTAGCTGCTGAGCAGAAAGCGATCACAGCACAAATTGCTCAACTCATACAACAGAACAAAATCAAGGAAAAGGAAGGAGAAATACGTTACCATTTCAGTGATGGGAACAAAGTGCACCGTTTGTATGTTTCTGAAGCTGTGCAGAAACAATTAATCAGTGGCCAGCTGGTTATCGTCAAAATGAACCAAAAATACGAATTGGTCCCCACTGCTGTCGGGGAAAAGATTAAAGCCCGTGATCCGAAGTACGTTATATCTATACCTAGCAGCACTGAAAAGACAACTTCCGAAGAGGATCCTTATGCCCAATATCAGGTGCCGGATGACTTGATGTGGTAAGAGTGCAGTATAACGCCTCACCCAATGATAGGTCTCTTTAGGTATCTCAGTTTGCCAGAAAAGCTGCAAATACTGCAGCAGGGCCAGGCATCCAACACAAAAAAAAAAGCCACCCTTTAATAGATAAAAGAGTGGCTTGAAGCTTAACCTGTGCAGACGATACGTCTTCTTAAAGATCTCCCCTATCAAAGAGATCCCGGCGATCCTCCACAAACCAATTGATAAAACGCTCTAGCCCATTCTGCATGAAACGATCAAAATCCCACGGATCTGTGGATAAAAGATTAAGATATTCGTTTTTAAAGGCATATGCCCAAGCATCCTGAACAGTACCATCAGGCAGGGTTATGGGCACAACGAGTCGTTGATACTTATCACCTTCAAAGGCATCCAGTTGAACAAATGCTTCTTCGTCGATTCCCCAATACAGTTTGCCGAAGACAGCCCCACCATCTTCAACCCTGATACCTGGGTATTCTGTTTTTTCAACACGGTATCTGGCCCAGTTATGCAATATTGCTTCCGTTCCATCATATGCTGTACCTGTAACCGCTTTCATGACAAGAGGTGATTGTAAAGTGCCGTAGCAAAAAAGTGCTTCTTTTCCCATATCGGTTCTTACCAGTTATACAGATCGAGCGTTTCCGCTTCTCATGGTTTGTTGGATAAAATAATAAATTGAATTACTATTTCTCTTTGCCTCTGTTTCGATATCTCTTGTACACAGATTCAATAGTGATGATTTAAACTGTTTAACATAACGCAACTCGTTATATTTTCCAAGAGAGATAACAAAAAAAACCTCGATATCCTCCTCAAAAAGCCATATGCCACAAACAATTCAAGAACTCACCAAAAGCACTATTTCACGAATCGATATCCAACCTGTCGTCTCAGTTGCTTCGCAAATTTTGGTCTAAGAACAATGTAAATCTTTGCCATGATTTCAAATCCGCGTCCTCACGATAACGGTCGGACCCAAATACTGTAAAAGCATGGGGAGCCCCGCTGTAGGTTATCATCTCGTGTTTGACGCCTTCCTCTTCAAGGGTTTGAGCAAGCTCTGCAAAATCATCCATGCTTACTGCTTTATCTGCGGTACCGTGAAGGACGAGAATTTCACTTTTAACCTTAGAATAATCCTGGCCGTCAGGTGTTGTTAACCCGCCATGAAAAGTAACAAAGCCTTTAAAATCCGCACCAGACCTGGCGAACTCAAGAACAGCAGCACCGCCAAAACAATACCCAGCCACTACTGTATTGTCGACATTAGCTCCGAGTTGTTTTGCAGCAGCCAAACCACCATTGAGTAGACTTCGCATACGCTTGCGGTCACTATAAAGAGCCTGGGTAAGTTTTCTTTTTTCGGCTACAGCAGTTGGTCGGACATCCTTGCCGAATAAATCTATAGCGAAGACAGCATAACCTAATTCGTTGAGCATGGAAGCACGTCGTTTTTCGTAGTCGGTGACACCATCCCAATCATGAACGAGTAGAACCAGTGGTTGACTTGATTGCTGAGTAATAAAATACCCTTCAAAAGTATCGCCTCCTACCTGGTACTCAACATCGCGTCCATCAGCAAAAGCCAACGAAAAATGAAAAAGGATAAGTATCAACATTAAGTAGCGCATAGAACACCTCCAATTCGTTTGAAAGACATCAGTTTAACATTGCATGCGTCTGAATTCTATAACTCTCGGAGTCGGCCGGCCTGGTCCCTTTTTCCTCAACTCGCAGTTATTGCAGAAAAAATTACTCAATCCGACAGGCTACCAGGCTATCCTGAATAATTGCCATTTAGCCGGATCTTCCAGAATGTTGCGCTTCCCCCGTTATTCTCAAACGTTTATCTTAAGGAGCAAGCGTAAGACTACGTATATACCTATGTTAAAAGTAATCACATACCTTGACTTGGAAATGAATTGCTAACAATTAAGATACCCTCTCCTGCCAAGAAATTAGTTATCAGAAAAATAAAAGCAATGATGGACCGCAGAATTTTATCCTATTTTCCATTTTCATGTGTGGCTGTACTCTCTCAAATATGCGAAGAAAATGGGCCTTTGCAAAAGGTATTTTCTACGGTAAAAGATAGGCGAGGTTATTATGTGACCAATGTATCAGCCAGGCTATTTTACTTTTCAATCCTCATGCCGGTACAGTAGCGGTCTGCAAACATGTAACCTTCCTGCACACTCATTTTAGGACAATACAGTAACGACAAGCTACAAAAGCTATTGCCTATAGATTTAAAAGAATCGCAATCTTTTTCGGAACACCGAAAAACAAGGAGAAAAAATGGAAAACCTACAACAAAATGACGTTGAAATATATGAGCTTATCCGCCTGGAGGAACTACGACAGGCTCAGAAAATAAGGATGATTGCCTCAGAAAACTATGTCTCTTCAGCGGTAATGGAGGCAACCGGTTCTATATTTACCAATAAATATTCAGAAGGTTACTCCGGGAAACGGTATTACGAAGGTCAACAATATGTGGACCAGATTGAAGATCTCGCTATTAAACGTGCTAAAGAGCTGTTTGGTGCTGAGCATGTTAATGTGCAGCCCTATTCCGGTTCCCCTGCCAACTTGGCTGTCTATCTTGCTTTTCTGAAACCAGGAGACACTATTCTCGGTATGGCCCTTCCCCATGGTGGTCACTTGACCCATGGGTCAAAGGTCTCTATTTCTGGAAAATACTTCCACGCCGAATCCTATAGTCTGGATCAAGGTACAGGTAACCTCGATTACGAGGCTATTAGAAACAAGGCCAAAGCATGCATGCCGAAAATTCTCATTGCCGGGCATTCTGCGTATTCCAGGATACCTGACTTTCAAGAATTCAGAAAAATCGCTGATGAGGTTGGTGCATTGTTACTGGTCGACATGGCTCACTTTGCAGGATTGGTAGCAGGTGGAGCACACCCTTCACCTATTCCCTTTGCAGATGTAGTCACAACTACAACGCATAAATCGCTACGTGGCCCAAGGGGAGCGATGATCATGTGTAAAAAGGAGCATGCACAGGCAATAGACAAGGCAGTTTTTCCAGGTATACAAGGTGGTCCGCACAACAACACCACTGCGGCAATAGCAGTTGCCTTAAAAGAAGCGTCAACAGACAGTTTTAAAAACTATGCCGCACAAATTGTTGCCAATGCTAAAACGCTGGCATCGACCTTAATTGACAAAGGCTTTCACCTGGTCACTGGTGGCACTGAAAATCACCTGTTATTGATAGATTTGACCAACAAAGGGGTAACAGGCAAGGTTGCTGCTAAAGCTCTTGATGCGGCAGGGATAGTGCTAAACTACAACTCCGTACCATTTGATACGCGTAAACCTTTCGACCCCAGCGGTGTACGCTTAGGAACATCGGCTGTCACCTCGCGAGGATTTAGCGAAAAAGAAATGGTGCAAACAGGAGAATGGATTAACGCTATTGTTGCTGATCCTGAAAACATCAACCTCCAACAAGATATTGCAGCACAAGTTGCCACACTCTGTTCAAAGTTCCCTGCTCCGGGCCTCGAGCATTTAAGCAACAAATAATCTATACTGAGTAAACAACAAAAAAAAAGAGGTCACCATCAGGTAACCTCTTTTTTTTTATACTTCCGAAGCAACAGTTGCTCATTCCCTTACATAATAGTCTGAACAATACTCCCGGCAGTTTCTATAAGTTTTGCGGGAAGTGCCCCCATCAACATGATCATCAGCACAAGACCTATACCGATCATTTTTACTATTGGTTCTACATTTACATTTGTTTCATCTACCGGGTCGTCGGTATAGGCAACTTTGACAACCGAAAGATAATAGTAGATGGCAATAGCGGTGTTGATTGCAGCCAATATAACAACTATGAGATGTCCTTGTTGCAGGGCTGAGGTGAGCAGGAAAAACTTGCCCATAAACCCAACAAAAGGCGGTATACCAGCCAAGGCAAAAAGACTGACAGCAAGTACAATAGCAAGAAGCGGTTGACGTTTATGAAGCCCTGCTAAGTCTGCGATAGCGAGATTTTCTCCATCACGGGAAACCTGACAAATAACGAGGAAACAAGCAAGATTCATCAGCACATATCCTGCTATATAGTAAACAGCCAAGCCATACCCATCCGCCCCCATGGAAAGTAACCCCAGCATGATAAATCCAGCATGAGAGATACCGGAAAACCCTAGCATTCTTTTTATATCTGTCTGTACCAAGGCGCTCAAGTTGCCATAGAACATAGAGCAAACAGCTATAACAGAAAACAGTTGGACAAGAAAATCAGGTTGACCTGTGGGCAGGGTCATAAAACGAATTAAAAGCGCAACTGCCGCGAGTTTAGGAACAGTGGCAATAAAACCGGTCGTTTCATTGCTCGCCCCTTGGTAAATATCCGGCACCCAAAAATGGAGAGGAAAAACACCAAGTTTATAGAAAAATCCAGCCAACACTAAAAGCACGGCGATGAGCACAGCAGGCTGACTTGCTATGGTTTGCAAAGCAGGTACTATATCTACCAGGTAGGTTGATCCGGTAAGGCCAAAAAGGTAACTCATTCCATAAAGGAGGAACCCTGTAGCCATAACGCCGAAAAGAATATATTTAATGCCTGCCTCCATCTGAACCCTGACACCGGTCCGATCGTCACGAAGAGGTACCAACAGATAAAGAGCAAAAGAAGAAAGTTCAAGCGAAATAAAGATAGCAATGAGTTCGACCGAGCTAACAAGCATCATCAGTCCGAGTACACTCAGCAACAAAAACATGGTGTATTCGGGCCGTACCTCGTCGCTGATTCCTTTAAGGTGCTGACCGAAAATAACAACAATGAAAAAGGCGAAACTGATCAACAACTTGAACATCTGGGAATAGCTGTCGACAGCGTAAGCTCCATAGAACAAGCTAGTCTGCTGGGAAAGGGTCAGGCAAACGGTAATAAAAACAAGCAGACCGATAACCATGCCGCTCAATCGTTGCAGCCTTATATCAGGGGTTTTAAAAAGGCTGACGACAAAATAAAAGAGTGCGCCTGCTGTCAGCACAAGTTCAGGTAAAATAGCCATCATAAAAAAGCCTTACTTGATTGTTCATCTACGTTGTCCAGCATTATTTCAGGACTGGAGGTAAATTTCTGCATTTTATCTTGTTAGATTACAAATTGACCAGCGCAACACTCTGCTGCTGCCACTGCTGCAATTGATCAAGCAAATTAGCAACAGATGGATGGATAAGGTCAATAAACGGTTGCGGCCCTAGACCGATCCAGAAGACAAAAGCAAGAAAAGGTGCCAGTATGATTATCTCTCGTGGGCAAAGATCAGTGAGATACGACTGATCAGGATTATCAGTTCCCCCCCAAACAATTTTCTGCAGCATGCGAAGCATATATGCAGCAGCAAGTACAGCGCCTGGAATTGCAGCTAAAGCAAGTACTATATTGAACTCAAAGGTACCGGCTAAAACCAGAAATTCGCCTATAAAGGAATTCGTTCCAGGAAACGCAAACGAGGAGAGTGAGAAAAAGACGAGAAAGGTAACATACCATGGCATAAACCGCCCTACTCCGCTTGCCAGCTTGAGTTCTCGACTATGGGTTCGCTCATAGATCATGCCGACACAAAGAAACAGAGCACCGGTGGTGACGCCATGGTTGATCATCTGCATAATTGCCCCCTCAACACCCTTGGTATTGAGAACAAAAATACCTAAAGTCACAAATCCCATATGGCCGACAGAAGAGTAGGCAATCAACTTTTTCATATCATGCTGAGCGAGGGCAGTGAATCCACCGTACAGTATCCCGGCAATGGAGAGCCATAGAATATACGGAGCAAAGAGAAAAGTTGCTTCCGGTGTAATCGGCAGGCAAAAACGCAACATGCCGTACGTTCCCATTTTCAAGAGTATCGATGCAAGGATAACAGATCCGGCGGTCGGAGCCTCAACGTGGGCAGCAGGTAACCATGTATGAAAAGGGAACATGGGCACTTTGATGGCAAATGCGAGAAAAAAAGCAAGAAACACCAGCGCCTGAAAAAGGGTGGAATAGTTATTCCACATCATATCTGGAATAAAGAAACTACCTGTTTTCAGATATAAGGCTATGATTGCGACTAATAGCAGTACCGAACCGGCCAAGGTATACAGAAAAAACTTGATCGAAGCATAAACTTTACGAGGCCCGCCCCAAACAGCTATCAAGAGGTACATGGGAATAAGCATAAATTCCCAGAGGATATAAAAAAGGACAAAGTCAAGAGCAACAAAAACCCCAACCATGGCTGTTTCCATAATCAGGAGACAAAACATGAAAGGAATAACCCTGGTGGAAATATAGTTCCATGATGCCAGCACACAAAACGGCATAATAAATGTCGTCAAGATAACCAACAAAATGGAGATCCCATCAACTCCAACAACATAGTTGATACTAAGTTGAGGGATCCATGCATAGAGTTCGGCAAACTGGTATTTGGCTGTTGTACTGTCAAATCCTATGAGCAGTGGAATCGAAAAAACCGCTGTCAGCGTAGTAACGACCAAAGTCCATATCTTAGCAAAGGTTTCCTTGGGGTTAACAAGCAGCACCATGGCGCCGGCCAGCGGGAAAAAAATAAGGAAACTGAGCAGAGGAAAGCCCTCTTTTATAAGTAGTACGTCCATTCCCTCCTTCCCCTTAATATAATTGATATAAAATGAATGTTATCACAACAACGGCAGCGAGACTGGTTGCATAAAACAGGACGTATTGAATCTGTCCACTTTGCAGCACTCTCACCTTTCCGCCAAGAGCGCGAACCGAACGAGCCAACCCATCGACAACACCATCAATAGCGTGCCAATCAAACCATGACCAAAATTTACTCAGTGTCATCAAAGAGCGAAGGCCTACAACCCTATAAGCTTCTCCCCAAGCAGTATCAAACCATTGGATAGGATTCTTGCTCAACCACATGAAGCCACGTCCGAGTTGTCGATACAACCAATCAACATCAAGGCATATTTTATCAACCGGTGTCATCAACCCCTTGAGCAGGAAGAAAACAAGCGCAGCAAAACCAAGGATCTGCAAAGTTTCAGCGAGATGATAAGCAGTAAATGGGTCGTAATCTACAGGATACGGCAGCATGGAGTAAAGAAAGCTGGGAGCAGAACCAACTAGAAAACAGAGTGTAGCACCCAATGCCATGGCAATCATCATATTCCCTGGCGGATCACCGGCGCGTTCCCATGTCTCATCACTGCAATTATTTTTGCCGAAAAAGAGGAAATAAGGCAGTTTCAGGCCATTGTATATAAAGGTGCCTGTGGCACCAAACATCAACAACCAGGAAGTTACGTACAGATGTTCCTCAAAACCTGCAGTAATGATCATTGATTTAGAGACATAGGCTGCAAAATAGGGCGCAGCAGAAATGGACAGGCAACCAATGATGGTGAAAAACAGAGTTACCGGCATTTTTTTGTACAAGCCGCCCAATTCAGTGAATTTGGTTTTACCGGTCATATACAACACAGACCCGGTTCCCATGAAAAGCAAACTTTTGTAGAGGATATGGACTACGGCATGGGCTGTTGCTCCATTTATGGCTAGATCGGTTCCAATCCCAACCCCTGCAACCATATATCCGACCTGGGAAACAATGGACCAAGCCAATAGCCGACGGATATCATTTTCCATTACCGCATATATGACACCGTAAAGGGCCATGGCGACACCAAGAACAATAAGTATCTCCATTCCTGCACATGCTCTGGCAAGAGTATAGACGGCTGTTTTGGTGGTAAAAGCACACATGAAGACTGCACCATTAAACGATGCTTCGCTATATGCATCCGGCAACCAAGAGTGCAACGGAACAACAGCTGCGTTCAGGGCAAACCCGATCATAATAAGCCAGGTGTAGAGTTCGGGGTGGGCAACATCCATAAGATCAAAGGAAATATTACCAACTGCCTGGTATCGAAGCATGATTCCGGCAAGCAGAATAATTCCGCCTATGGTGTGGATAAGCAAATAGCGATACCCTATACGTAGACTTTTCTTGCCTCGGCGGAACCAAACAAGAAAAACCGAAGCAAAGGCCATCATTTCCCAGAAAAAGAAGAGGCTGAGATAATCCCCGCAGTAGATTGTCCCTAGGGAACCTGCCACATAAAACCAAGCGGCGATGTGTTCTCCTGCCTTATCAACGTGAAGACCATAGAGGGTACCGATGACAGCCATCAGAGCCATGATACAGGCAAAGACGGAAGAGAGTTTATCAACCCGACCAAAAACCAGTTCCCAGTCCATAAAGCGATAGACGCCAAAAGTATCTGAGAGACCGGTGTTGAGCATTACTGCACCCAGAGCCAGTAAAGGGACGAGAAATAGATAGGGTCTGCGCAAGGGCCCACGAACAAAGGGCAATACCAGTGCGCCGGCAATCAGAAGTAATGATGGGTGAATGAAGCTGCTTGTCATTTCTCTTCCTCATTGCTGTTGTCACCTGTGCAACAGTCGTAAAAATCAGTCCGTACTTGAAGCCCGGCACGACCAAGCCATCGCGCCACTACAATGATCACCGCTGCAGCGATGGCCCCAAATATCGACCAGAATGCAGGAATATGTTGTTCAACCCATGAGTGAGCATGACTTGTGTCGACAACCAGAGCAAAGCCGACAACAACAACAAGTATGCCATAGCATACCCCTACCAAAATCTTGAGATGTGTTTGCAAGTATTCAATAAATTGTGTCATCCTGTCACCATCTTCACAAATTGCATCATAAAGCCGGGAAAGATACCGATAACTACAGAAACAGTAACCGCGATAAGAATTGGAATCAGCATGCTGAGTGGTGCCTCTTTGATGCCTGTCTCAGGTTCCCCTGCAGGTCTTTTACCAAAGAAAGCCTTATAGGTTACCGGTGCGAAATAACCGACATTGAGCACAGTGGAGGCGATAAGTATAAGAAGTATACCTACTTGATGCGCTTCCATGGAGCCAACAAGGAGATACCACTTGGTAACAAAGCCGGCAACAGGCGGGGCGCCGATCATAGAGAGAGAGGCAACAGCAAACGCACCAAAAGTAAAGGGCATAGTACGACCAAGCCCACTCATTTCTGATATATATTTTTTATGGGAAGCAATGAAAATAGCCCCTGCACAGAAGAAGAGCGTAATCTTGGAAAAAGCATGATTAACAATATGGATTAATCCGCCATCAATGGCATGTGGCGTGAGTAACGCTACCCCGAGGATAATGTAAGACAATTGGCTGACAGTAGAATAAGCAAGCCTGGCTTTCAAATTATCCTTGGACAAGGCAATCACTGATGCGACAATGATAGTAAACCCGACAAAATAGGCGGTGGGTATCCCAAGATTCAGCATATTCATTGTATCGACACCAAATACATACAGCATGGTTCTAGTGGTACAGAATACACCTACTTTAACGACAGCAACCGCATGAAGAAGAGCAGAAACAGGGGTTGGTGCGACCATTGCTCCGGGTAACCAGTGATGAAACGGCATCACGCCGTTTTTGGCAAACCCGAAAATACAGAACACGTAAAGTAACACAACAATCCACCCTTTTGTATCGGCAGGGATAATACCGGTGAATATGTTATGAGGAAAATCAAGATTACCAACCAGTACGTAAATAAGAATCAGCGCAGGCAGCAAAAAGAATTTAGCGGTTGTTGTCAGATAAACAATGTATTTCCTGGCGCCGTCATATGACTCTTTGTCCTGATGGTGAGCAACAAGAGGATAGGTGCAAACAGATACTATTTCATAAAAGAGATAGAGGGTGAAAAGGTTATCTGATAACGCTACGCCGATGGCGCCAAAAATAGCTAGGGCAAAGCAGGCATTAAATCGGGTCTGATATGGTTCATCATGGGCTCGCATGTAGCCCATCGAGTAAAAAACAGCGATCACCCATAACGAGGAAGCCACCAAAGCAAAGATCATGGAAAAACCATCAGCACGAAGCGTGACCGATAATCCCGGTAAAATCTTAAAAATGGGAAAGACTAGGGTTGATCCGGCTTTTAGGGCAGGGATAAAGGATAGGACAACGATAAAAAGCAGTACCGATGCACTACAGGAAATAGCTTCCCGCAGATTCGGATTGTTTTTCAACGTCATCACCACCAGACTCCCGAAAAGCGGGATAATCACTGCAAGCAGCAGACATGAATTTTCAACAATATTGGTAGTGGAAACAGCGTCCATGGTGTTTTATCTCCGATTACCCCTGTAGATCGCCAAGATCTTCAACATCAATTGATTTATAGTTTCGATAGACAGCGATCACGATACTGATAGCTATTGAAGCTTCTGCCGCTGCTATAGCCATTATGAACAGTGTGAAAATCTGACCAATAGTTGGGTCAGGTGCAAGAAACCGGTTAAAGGCCATGAAATTAGTTGAAGCGGCAGCTAGAATAAACTCCGAAGAGATAAGCATGCCGATAATAGTCCTACGCACAATCAAACCATATACTCCGAATCCAAAGAGTAATGCACCGAGGACTAAGTAGGTTTGTAAACAGTTGTAGAGATTCAGCAGTACCATGTGCTAATTCCTCCCTCTTCGTGCAAGTACCAACGCACCTATAATAGCAAGCAGCAATACAATGGAAATCAATTCAAATACCATAGAATGTGTGGTGAGCAGTACCTTGCCAACCGCTTCTATATCTCCGCTTGCATTTTCAGGACGAGGGAAAACCTGCCACTGGGTATTCAGTCCCAGTACTGAAAAACCTGCAAAAAAAAGTGCGCCGACGCTGCATCCTAAAGGACCAGCGAGTTTAGAGATGTGCTTATTACCAGGAAGATCTTGTTGTTCAGGAGTCGACATCATGATCCCAAAGGCAATTAAAATCGATACAGCACCGACATAAATCAAGAGCTGCATCATTGCCAGAAAAGGGCTGAGTAAAAAGTAATAGACCCCGGCAAGTCCGGTGAAGCAAATAGCAAGTCCGGACACGGCCCGCACTAATCGGTGCGAATTCACCGCAACAAGAGCACCGAAAATAACAAGAGCCACAGTTAGCAGAAATATGATACCGACGATCCCCTCTACGGAAAAAAGAGTTGGATTGGGCGTCGGCGAGAAGACAAGTGGTTGCATCAGTTTTGATCCTCCAATCGCTTGACCAAGTCGATGATGAAATCATCTTTATTAAAACTGACAAGGTTGTATTCCTTGGAAAAACGAAGAGCATTGAATTTACAGCTCTCTACACACGACCCGCACAAACTGCATTTGGTAAAATCAAGTACATATTTGGTAACCGTCTTTTTCTTCTCACCCTCCATTTTCTTTCCGGCAACGGAAATACAGTCGGAGGGGCATGCCCTCTGACAAGCCATGCAGGCGATGCAATTGGGTTTACCAGTTTCCTCATTGGCAATGAGCTCAATATGCCCCCTAAAGCGCTCCGTCATCTCCGGAACTTCATAGGGATAATTCTCAGTCACCACAGGACGAAAAAATTGTCGGGCCGTAATCATCAATCCGGTCACCAGGCTTTTACTGCCGACCAGAATATCACTCCAGTATCCACTCATAATTAAAATACCTTGATGAGTGCTGCGGTAACCAGCACATTGACAAGGGAAAACGGAATAAGAATTTTCCAGGAAAGATTTAACAATCGATAGATCTGTGTTCGAGGGTAGGTCCAGCGGACCCAGATAACGGTAAAAATGAGTACGTAGATCTTCAGCAGGAACCACCAGACTCCTGGGGTTAAACCAAAGGGACAGTCCCAGCCTCCTAAAAACAGTGTTGCAGTGAGACAGGCCCCAACAACAATATTCAGGTATTCGCCCATCATGAACAGACCAAACCCCATGGACCCGTATTCCGTCATATAACCTGCGACGAGCTCACTTTCCGCTTCAGCCATATCAAAAGGAGCACGGTTTGTTTCTGCCAGGGAACAAATAAAAAAGATGATAAAACCTATCCACATATAGAGGAAGTGGCCATTCTCAAATCTAAATATATTCCAGTGCCAAAATCCGCCTTGTTGATCTATTGCAATATCTCGCAGGTTCATGGACCCGGAAATCATAACGATGGATATCACTGTCAGCAGCATTGGAATCTCATACGCAAGATTCTGAGAGACCGCACGAGCCGATGATATGATTGCATATTTATTTCCCGAAGCCCACCCACCAAGCAGAACGGCCATCATTCCGAGCGAGGCCAAAGCAAATATAAGGAGCACGGACAGCTCCATAGCCCGAGCCTGAATATTGCCTGAAAAGGGTATAACAACCATAGAGGTGATGGCAGGGATCATGGCAATAACAGGAGCCACCCGGAAAATAATACCGTCCACCCCCTGAGGTACCATGAGCTGTTTTGTCATCAGCTTGATACCGTCTGCCAACGGCTGCAATAAACCTGCAAAGCCTACTTCCTTGGGGCCGGGACGACGCTGAATACGACCAGCTCCTTTTCGCTCACACCAGCCGAGGTAGGCCGCATTAAGGCCGGCAAAGGCCATTATGCCAACCAAATACAAAATTGGACGCCAGATACTTGTTTCCATAGGTAATTGTAATTGTGCTTACTTAACGATCAATCTCAGGAATGACCAAGTCAAGACTCCCCATAAAAGCCAGGGCATCTGCGAGAAGCATACCTTCTGCAACCTCACCAAACAAACTCAAATTAGAGAATGTCGGGGAACGAAGCTTGAGTCGATATGGGTTCTTGCCACCATCACAGATCAGACGATGGCCAAGAGAACCGCGGGCCGTTTCCACCGCAGAATAGTAGTATCCTTCTTCTGGTTTCAACAGCTTCGGCACCTTTGCCTGAACAGGGCCGTCAGGTAGTTTGTCAAGCGCCTGCTCGATAATACGAAGTGACTGTTCGATTTCATCCATTCGTACCATATATCTAGCCATTGAATCACATTCGTTATACACAGGTATGTCGAAATCTAATTCAGGATAAATAGAGAAGGGTTCATTCTTGCGCACATCGTAATCAATTCCCGACCCACGAGCCACTGGACCGGTTGCCCCATATTTTCGACACTGCTCTGCAGTAATAAATCCAATATCCTTAATCCGTTTGATAAGGATAATATTATGGGTCACCAAATCATGATACAGGCTGGGCATACGCGAACGCAGCCTTTTTATAAAATCGCGGGTGCCGGTGATAAACTCATCATCAATATCATTATAAACACCGCCAAATCGCATGTAACAGTATGTGAGCCTGGAACCGGTAATCCGTTCAAGCAGATCAAGGATTTGTTCCCTATCGTCAAAGGCATACAATAGTGGAGTAAAGCCGCCCAAATCGAGCAAAAAAGCAGCCCACCACAACAAGTGACTGGCAATCCGGTTGAGCTCTACCGTTATCACTCGTATATATTCTGCTCGTTCAGGAACCTCTATACCTGCTGCCTTTTCAACAACAAGCGCGTAACCATGGTTAAACGCCAGCGCATGCAAATAATCCATGCGGGCGGTATTCGGCATGAACTGAGCGAAATTACCTGCTTCTGCAAGTTTTTCGTGCATCCGGTGGACATATCCGAGCACCGGCTCAGCCTTGACAATATACTCTCCATCCATGGTAAGCTTAACGCGAAGAACACCATGGGTGGCAGGATGCTGGGGGCCAAGATTAAGAACAAAGGTCTCATCATGCCGCAATTCGACAGGGAGTGTCATGGCATATAATCCTTGAGTAAGGGGTGAAAATCAGCATCTTCAGGAAGAAGGATACGAGTGAGGTCAGGATGACCGGAGAAGTTTACTCCGTAAAAATCAAATGTTTCTCTTTCATGCCAGTTAGCCCCGGGGATAACCGAAGAGATGGTCGGCAGTTCAGGATCTGTGCGGGATATAAATGTTCGCACCGTCACCCGACACAGCTCATGATCATAACGTGTATAATCATAAACAACTTCCAGTTGCTCCTGCTTTAACCAGTCCACCCCGGAAATGGTTTCTAAGAAAAAGCCTTCTTTATCCAGGACACCGGCAATATCAACAACCTGTTCATTTTCACATAGCACATCAAGGTGACTTCCATGTTTTTCGTAGGGAGTTGGTTGCACTCCAGGTTGTCTTTGCCCGGTTTGTACAGCTTCTTCAGCCTCATCCCCTTCAACCGGCGTTACCGTTTCCGGCTCGTTCTCCCCTTCCGGAAAAAGTGCAGCCAAGGCAACTTGTGTTTTCTCTATTCTATTCATCGGCTTATACCAAATGCGTAATCAGACTCTTGGCCAGCGGCGATTGCCGGTGATCTTTTCTTCCAGGGCCATTATTCCTTCGAGCAAAGCCTCGGGTCGAGGTGGGCAACCAGGAATATACACATCGACAGGAAACAACTTATCAGCGCCTTCAACCACATTATAGTTTTCCTTCACCTTAAAAGGACCGCCTGAGATAGCACAGTTCCCCATCGCGATGACCCACTTGGGTTCAGACATCTGATCATAAAGTGTCTTAACAGCAGGTTCCAACTTTTTATTGATTGTGCCTGCTACGATCATGACGTCACTCTGCCTTGGTGATGGACGAAAGACCTCAGCACCAAAACGGGATATATCATAACGGGACCCGCCGGTGCACATCATTTCAATGGCACAGCATGCCAGGCCAAAGGTCATCGGCCAAAGAGAGTTAGCGCGCCCAAGGTTGAGCAACTTATCAAGCTGGGCGAATTGAACTATTGATGACGGTACGTTTTCAAGTTCCACTCGAACACTCCTTTAATCCACGCATAAACAATAGCCAATGACAAAATACCTACAAAGATCAGCACTTCCACAAAATCTCTGATAACAAATTCCGGACTGTTATAGGCTGCAGCCACCGGAAACAGAAAAAGGACATCAACGTCAAAGGCCAGAAAAATTAAGGCATATAGGTAATAGACAATACCAAACCGTATCCAGGCACTTCCAATAGGTTCCATACCGCATTCAATCAGCTGCGTGGCTTTGCCAGCAGTCTGTCGAGTATGGGAAGAAGGACTTAAGAGTTTAACGATAACAATAGGACCGATACCGAAACATAGCGCACCTATTAAAAATATGGTAACGTAGACGATATTAGTCAGGGTGACCTGATCCATACACCACTCCATACACTTCTTTTTTCATCAAATAAACTGATACTTCCAATCAGCACATTTTATCAGTATATCGAGATTCAACTTCCCTGTCAAGCCCAAACCTATGACTTAATTGGCCTAAGTGCCTCATTGTAGGGGTTCAATAATTACTCTTATTTAAGTGATAAAATCATTGACCAATTCTGCCGAAGTGGTAGTGTACGCAGCGATTTCAATTCCAATAATACTTAGGTTCAATCATCTTGATACAAGTGCTAAGACATGGCTATCACGTTTAGACAATTAGAAATATTTATTGCCGTTGCCGAAACCCAGCAAGTAACGCGGGCAAGTAAAAAACTTTTTCTTACCCAGTCGGCAGTGAGCATGGCCCTTGGCGAGCTTGAAAACCAGCTCGGTGGCCCGCTGTTTGATCGCCACGGAAGGAGCCTTTTGCTCAATGACCGAGGTAGATACCTGCTCCCGTTATCCAAACAGATACTCAACCAGGTTGCTAATGTTGAAACCATGCTCACAGAGCAAAGCGATTCAGTAGCGGGTGTACTGGAAATTGTAGCCAGCTCAACCATTGGCAATTACGTCCTGCCCCACCTGATCGGTGCATTTATGCAACTGCACCCGGATGCGCACATCAACATGCTGGTCGTCAATACCATGGCAGCTGAAAATCTTGTCGCAAAAGGAGAAGCAGATCTCGGGTTTGTAGAAGGAGAAATCAATGTCGAATCTTTAATAGCCACCGACTGGTTTGAAGACGAACTTGGAATTATCGTCAACCCCTCGCACAAACTTGCCTCACACAAGGCATTTAAAATCCCGGAGGATCTCAAAGAAACAAGCTGGGTCATGCGTGAAGAAGGGTCCGGCACAGCGGAAATTTTCACCAAAAAGCTGGGTAAGCATTCCTCACTTCTTAAAATTGTCACAAAAACCGGGCACACCGAAGCTATCAAAAAAGCTGTTGAGTCCGGAACCGGCGCAGCATGTCTTTCTGCTCTCACCGTCCGCAGAGAGCTAGAACACGGATGGTTGAAAATGCTGGTGATTGAGGGAATAGATATGCGTCGGCAACTGAGAATTATTCAACACAAAGACAAGATTATCACCAGGTTAATGGCTGAATTTTTAGATTTTTGCGAACTGGCAGCCAAAGCTATCAATGGCAAGGAATGCCTTTCTCTTCCTGAAAACCTGAAAAAATTTCTCAAAAGATACGAGTTGGAAAAAAACACTGTTCAGCAGTAACAGTACATTTCGATTGGCAAATCCCTAGCCAACCCTCTTACAAACAGTAATACAACGAGGAAAAAGCGGCTGTCATGCACAGCATTCCGTTCACTCCTTTCAAATTAAATACAATGGACTGCAAGTGAGAACCTCACTTGCAGTCCATTGTTCTACTACGTCTCTCATTTATTACCGCAGCGCTGCCAGCGCCTTTTCTATCCGACGCATCCCCTCCTCCAGCACTTCCATGGAAGTGGCAAAAGAAAAGCGAACAAAGTCATCAGCGCCAAAAGCGACACCTGGAACACTGGCGACCAATGCCTCGTCCAGAAAATAATCTGCAAGGGTGACCGAATCAGTAATGGTATGGTTGTAATATGCCTTTCCATAGTAGCTTGAAAAATTAGGAAAAACATAAAAAGCGCCTCCAGGCATAATACAACTCACCCCATCTATTGTATTGAGCGCATTCACAAAATAATCGCGCCGTGGTAAAAATGCCTTTTTCATGAGTTTTGGGAAATCCTGAGGCCCCTCAAGAGCGGCAAGAGCGGCATACTGGGAGGGTGCGGAAGGATTAGAGGTTGACTGGCTTTGAATTTTATTCATCGCCTTGATCAGGTGTAGCGGTCCTGCTGAATATCCGATCCGCCAACCTGTCATAGAAAAAGACTTGGATACCCCATTAAGTATCAAGGTCTGGTCTTTGAGCGCAGGCTCTGCATCAAGAATATGAGGCGGCAGATCCGCGTTATAGGTCAGCGTCTCATACATATCATCGGACACGACCAGCCACTTGTGTTGCAGGGCAAGGGCAGCAACTTCCTTAAGTCCCTTAAGCGAGAAAATAGCCCCTGTAGGGTTTGAAGGACTATTTAAAATAATACCGCGAGTTTTTTCAGTCACGTAGGAGGCGATCGTTTCCCCATCAAGATCAAAATTATTTTGCTCATCAAGAGGAACCAGCACAGGAACCCCACCAGCCAACTGCACCATGGGGGGATAGGACACCCAATAGGGAGCAGGTATTAAAACCTCATCGCCGGGATTAAGGATCGCCTGAAAAACATTATAAAGACCATGTTTTCCACCACAGGAAACCTGAATTTGGTCATCTGTAAATGCCCAACCATGATCCTCTTTAAACCTGTTGCATATTGCTTCACGCAATTCGGGAATACCCGGTACAGGGGTATAACGGGTATGACCGTCATCTATGGCCTGCTTTCCTGCATCACAAACATGTGCTGGAGTTGAAAAATCAGGTTCACCAACACTGAAATTAAGTATATCTGCACCTGTTGCCCGCAAGGCTTTAGCCTTGGCATTGACGGCAAGGGTTGGGGAAGGTGCAACTCGGAGCACTCTATCTGCAAGTGCAATGATTTCTGAACTCATACGGACTCTCCTTCTAGGCAGCTTTGATATTATTTTAATACTGCCGCAATAATAATTCTCTGTACAAGGGAGCAAAGCAATTTCAATAGCAAACTACTCCCGGTAATCAGATGTTAGGGTTCTTTGTACACAGGACAGGGACGCCGCCAATCATATTCACGGTAAGCCGGATCATCATATTTTTCATGACATTCAAGACACAAGCCGACCCGCAATATCCGCTGTAACTCTTCTCCATTAAAAGGCCGAAGATCTTTTCTCGATCCTTTTTGCAAAGGTGTCCCGTCTATGGCTACAAAATTATCCAAGCCGACAGTGCGGCCATCAAGGGTATCAACCCCTCGATCTACAGGATAAAATGCCCACTGCCCTTTATCTTTCACCACAGTCCCCTCACCAAGCCCAACCGTCTTGGGAGATGCATGGCATTCTTTACAACTTCTTCCTTTAGCCTGCGTAGTGTGTGGATTAATGGCGGCCATGGTAAAACTGTTAAAGTGGTCAGTCACGTCACCCTTTTCATCTACCAAGGTAACGATATCCTGACAGCCGGGAGTCACAATCACTACCTCATCTTTCCATACCCCAAGCATGGGCTTTTCGTAGCGGATATAAGATCTTCCTTCTTCCCACCATCCCGGCGTTTCTTTAAGGGTCAGTTTATCCAGATGGGTCTCCCTTTTATCCTGCTTGGCATGGCAACCATAGCACTGTGGCACCCAGGTTGAATGGCAGGCTTCACAGCTCACTCGCTCATGCCCAGGGTATCGACATGCTTCTTTACTCGGGGGATTTAAGATTCTTTTTTTGCCGTCATTTTTTCCGGTCAACAAAAATTTACCAGTTTCCTCCGATACATTTGTCAACGGATTACCTTTTCTGGTTACACCAGGGGATGGGTCATGGCAGGTTTTGCATTGTATTTCCAGTTGCTCTTCGTAATGTGCATAGCGATTTCCATCACCCATAATTTCTTCTCTGGTGTGACAATCAATACACGACATGCCTTTGGCATGATGAACATCCTCAGCAATCTCCAGGTAAAAACGATCGCCTGGTAGTTTCTTGGACGAGAGCCCACCTTTTTCGTAGGGGGTTCCATAGCCTTCAGCCTCAAATAGCCCGATGTACGAGAGCCCTATTCGGCCGGACCTGTTATGGCAACGAATACAGTTATCATCCGCAACCTTTTTTACGATAAAAGGGTGCGGCTTTTTTTTCTTTGCTTGGTCGTTGCCTAACGAGTTTTGTTCATCAAATGAAATTACAGAAGAGATCTCCGTACCCTCCGGTGCCTGATAATGGCATGCTGAACAGCCCCCTCCTTTTTCATTAAAGAAGTCTGGAGCACCGGGTAAATCGTTTTTCTGTTTCCAGAGATGACAGGTGGCACAAAGCTTTCGATAGTAATCTAAAGCAAGGGAAGTTTCACCGTCGGCAAGTAGCTGCTCAACGGAAATATCAGCATCCTGGGTTTCCCTTTCCCCCCAATAATACAGAAGAGTAGCTAAGATCCCACGATTGGTGGCCATCAACGAATTTTTTACCTTGGAGACGTCGGCGGGATGGCACCCTTCAACGCCGCATGTCTGCGCAACGACACGCAAATCACCAGGATTCAAAACCATGCCCTTGTGCGCTTTGTCCTTATCGACTTCCAGGGGATCGCCAAGGTGACAAGGCGAACAACCGACGATAAGACTGTCATGGGCTGAATCCAACTTTTCTTCTTTATGGCAGGACAGGCACATTTCTACATAGCCTGCCGTTGTCACGGCTAGCTGATCGGGACGCTTTATTGTCTGCTCTCTAACAACAAGATAGCCCACCAGCAATAACACAACAGGAAGAAATATCAGAGTTGATATCAAGTTGCGCGAAGGAAAATTCATGGTCTCTCTACTTGACGGATGCTTACCTACAATGCCATTGCGATCGGCATATTTTCAGGATACTACTCCTTGCGTAGCAGTTATTCCTGAAATCCCTGAACAACCGGATATCGACGTCCCGCTCCAAATGCCTTGGTGGTGACTTTAATGCCAAGCGGAGCCTGCTTCCGTTTATATTCATTAAGTTTTATCCTGCGCACCACATCTTTCACGGTATCCAGATCTGCTCCATGGTTAGCCACAATCTCTTCTATACTTTGATGCTCTTCAAGATAGGCCACCAGTATAGGGTCGAGTACTTCATAAGGGGGGAGGTCGTCCTGATCGCACTGATCGGGTTTTAACTCGGCAGTAGGTGGCCTGGTAATAATATAATCAGGAATAACTTCACCCTTACGGTTATAAAAATGTGCCAACTCATACACCATAACTTTGGGCACATCTGCAAGCACCGCTAATCCGCCACTCATATCCCCATACAGCGTGCAGTACCCGATAGCCATCTCAGACTTATTGCCTGTTGACAGCAGTAAACCGCCCATTTTATTAGAAATTGCCATGAGCAGGTTTCCACGAATTCTAGCTTGAATATTCTGTTCCGTGACATCTTCATCCATCCCGCTAAACAACGGTTTTAGAATAGCACGGTACTGCTCCATCAAACCTTCAATGGCGAGCAGTTGAAAGTCACAGCCAAGATTAGCCGCCAGCGACCTGGCATCGTCCACTGAGGCCTTGGATGTATAAGGAGAGGGCATGGCCACACATAATACATTTTCAGGACCAAGTGCACGACATGCAACGGCAGCTGTAATCGCAGAATCTATCCCACCTGACAGACCAAGAACCGCTTTTCTGAAACCGGTTTTATGGAGATAATCACGAACACCAAGCACCAATGCCTGCTCAACCGTTTCAATGCTCTCAACAGGAGCAGGGGCGGAAAATGGGAGATCAAAGCTATCGCTGTCTACAACGATCATATCTTCGACAAACCCCTTTCCGAAAGCAGCAACCTCACCGAGATTATTAATAAACAGGGAATGACCGTCAAAAACCAGCCCATCCTGCCCCCCCACCTGATTAACATACAGCAGGGGATAATTATTTTCTTTGCAAATACTACCGAAAACGGTCAGCCTCTCTGCAAGTTTACCGTGATAGTATGGAGAGGCGGATATATTAATCAAACAATCAGGCACAACGTTGCCAACGACAAAGGCATTGAGCGGATTAACAGAATATGCGGTGTGATCCCACCATATATCTTCACATATGGACAATCCGAAATGGAGACCGTGGCAAGAAAAAATCGTAGATTCGGTTCCGGCCTCGAAATAACGGGTTTCATCAAAAACATCATAGGTGGGCAACAATTGTTTCCGTGCCCGCTCTACTATCTGTCCATCTTCAATGACAAAAGCTGAATTATACAGTTTTTTTCCCGGCCCCTGCCGCTGTTCCAGCACGCCGACAATACAGGTTATCCCTTCCACTCTCTCCACAAGCCGGGCCAAAGCTTTATCATGACCGGTAAGAAATGATGGACGTTCCAATAAATCCTGGGGTG
This sequence comes from Desulfogranum marinum, assembly GCF_963675105.2. Classification (NCBI taxonomy): domain Bacteria; kingdom Pseudomonadati; phylum Thermodesulfobacteriota; class Desulfobulbia; order Desulfobulbales; family Desulfobulbaceae; genus Desulfogranum; species Desulfogranum marinum. The sequence goes on along the minus strand of NZ_CAXXRO010000004.1, from coordinate 2,370,179 downwards.
GGTATCCGCACAGAGTTAATTCAGGAAAGATAACGAGGTTGCAACCGGCCGCCCTGGCCTTATCAATCCAGGAAAAAACTTTTTCCAGGTTCCGGTCAAATGCACCTATAACGGGATTAGTCTGAACAAGAGCAATTTTCACAGCAGTAGGTAGGTTATGGAAAATGGAAATTAATGAGACGAAAACTCACTACCGTCTCGGGTTGTATTACATGCAGGGATGGAGGGTATTACCTGGTAATATCGAGAGGTGAACAGATCCGAGATTGGCAGCCACCACAACTTGCAATAGCTGCCTGAAACCAAACTACCCGACGCAAGTGGTACTTCCATCGGGTAGCAAAGATGCGCAAAATTATTGTTTCATGACATTGGCAGCTGCAGGTCCTTTAGGTCCATCAACAATTTCGAATTCTACTTTATCACCTTCGCTTAGAGTTTTAAAACCTGATCCATCAATTGCAGAATAGTGAACGAAGACATCCCGACCTTCTTCTTGCTCGATAAAACCAAACCCCTTTGACTCATTAAACCACTTCACAGTTCCTTTCAACATTGCCCTTTTTATCTCCTTTATTAGGCTGAATGTTTATCCCATGCAATGCTTCCTACAGTGTAGACAACCCAAAATCATGAATGATAATCAGTACTATACTATTCAATAGCAGTACATGGTCTACTGAATGAGGCGACATTACCACTAAAATTTTTAAAAACAAAGGAAATCTTACTTATTTTCACGCTTAGCCTTTTTTTGATATTTTCTCACAGCACGGCTATGCTCCCGAAGAGTCTTAGAAAATATATGAGTTCCATCATTTTTAGAGACAAAGAAGAGCGCATCGGACTCTGCCGGTTCAAGCACGGCTTTTATCGATTCTCGCCCTGGATTACAAATTGGTCCAGGCGGTAGACCTTTAATCATGTAGGTGTTATATGGCGTTAATGTTCTGAGATCCGTTTTAGTGATATTGCCGTTAAAATCAATAATACCATAAATGACCGTCGGATCTGATTGGAGCCGCATGTTTCTAGCCAGCCGATTAAGGAAAACTCGGGCAATAAGAGGGCGCTCCTCGGCAGCCCCTGTTTCTTTTTCTATAATTGAGGCTAAAGTGAGCAATTGATGCGGGTCTAAACGCTCCTGATTTTCAAGAGGTAGAGTGTCCATCACCTCAAAAAAACGCTTCACCATTGTTTTTATGATCGCCTTTTCGTCCTTTGCTCCACGAGCAAGGAAATAAGTGTCGGGGAAAAGGTATCCTTCAAGATTTTTCCGGCGTACCCCCAGGCTCTCCGCAAAAAGGCTATCGTTTGCCAAAGCAAGAAAACGGTCACGGTTAATCCACCCGCCTCGCTCGAAAATATCAGCAACCTGAACGAGCGTCAGCCCCTCCGGAACAGTGACACTGTGATAATAAATCTTGCCACTCTCCAAAACCTGCAATACTTCCAAAGGTGTCAGTCCATAGGCAATCTCATACTCCCCGGCTTTTAACCGGTTCCCAATCCCTGAAAAACGAGCAAGCAGCAAAAACCTGATATCATTTCGTACCAGTTGTTTCTCAGCCAGCAAACTGCCTATAGTCCGCACCCCCGACCCTTTCGGCACTTCAACCAGCACCGTCCCTTTCCCCGGAGAGGTCGTAGAGACATAGCTCCATATCCAAATGGAGATCGCAACAACGACAACGCCCAGCGCTCCTGCAGCACAAAAAAAGAAATTACGCATCCCGGAAAATCATTTTTTTAGAAGTAGAAACAACAACGCCTGGAACGTAGAAACGTACCAGGCGAAGAAAGACTCAAACAACTTATATTTACTTTGTCGCCGAAATCGTTTTTTTCTTACGGTTATATTTTCGAATCTTACCAAGGGTAAGACCGATGACTTCATCCATATGCTCCACCGGATAAAAGGTGATTTTCTTGCGCAATTCTTCCGGAATTTCGACAAGATCCTTTTCATTTTCATAGGGAATAATCACATTAGTGATTCCCGCTCGCAAAGCAGCCAGCGCTTTGTCCTTCAAACCGCCGATGGGAAGCACCCTGCCCCTCAGGGTAACCTCACCGGTCATGGCAAACTGCTTTTTGACAGCCTTGCCGCTGATGGCTGAAAACAATGCAGTAGTCATGGTGATGCCTGCTGAAGGACCGTCTTTGGGGATAGCCCCAGCCGGCACGTGGATATGCACATCAATGCCGTCAAAATATTCGGCATCCACTCCGAGTTCATCCTTACGACTCCGACAGTAGCTCAGCGCAGCCTGGGCAGACTCCTTCATAACATCACCGAGCTGCCCGGTAAGAATCAACTTTCCTTTGCCCGGAAGCACTGCAGTTTCGATATGCAAAAGCTCCCCACCCACTTCAGTCCATGCCAGACCAACTACCAAGCCGGGTTGGCTACTGGTATCCAAATCCGCTTCAGGTAAAAACTTAGGCGGCCCCAAATATTTAGCCAGGGTATTTGTGGAAATAGTATATGGTCCCTTGCCGCCTTCTGCCACCTTGCGCGCTATCTTTCGACAAATTTTGCCCAGGGCTCTTTCCAGGTTCCGAACTCCCGCCTCGTGGGTGTAGCTACGGATAACGGTTTCCAGCATTTCATCGTCTAATTTTATCTGACGTGACTTGATTCCATTCTCAGTAATCTGTCGTGGAAGAAGGTAGCGGCGAGCAATAACTTTTTTCTCTTCCAGAGTATATCCGGACAATTGAATGACTTCCATCCTGTCCAGAAGTGGCCGAGGAATGGTGTCGCTACGATTGGCCGTAGTAATGAACATGACCTTGGATAAATCAAAAGGCAGATTCATATAATGGTCGGAAAAGGTACTGTTCTGTTCCGGATCCAACACTTCCAGCAATGCAGAAGACGGGTCGCCACGATAATCATCTCCTATTTTATCGATTTCATCCATCATGAAAACCGGATTATTGGTCTCAACCGTTTTCAATCCCTGCAAAATACGACCGGGAAGCGCTCCAATGTAAGTCCTGCGATGACCCCGTATCTCGGCTTCGTCACGCATACCTCCAAGGGAAAGACGATAAAACTTTCGCCCCATGGCCTTGGCAATAGCCTGTCCTAATGACGTTTTACCGACCCCCGGAGGACCGACAAAACAAATAATCGGTCCCTTGGTAGCCTTGTTGAGTTTTCTCACCGCCAGGTATTCAAGGATACGCTCCTTGATCTTATCCAAGCCATAATGATCCTTGTCCAACACCTCAGCCGCAACTTTTAAGTTCAGCCTATCCTGAGAAGAATCTTTCCAGGGCAAATCCAAAAACCAGTCAAGATAGGTCCGCACAATAGTCGCTTCCGATGCATCTGGATGCATCATCTCCAATCGCTTTAATTGCTTGCGCGCCTCTTTTTTGGCATACTTGGGCATTTTTTTCTTTTTGAGGCTTCTGGCCAGATCCTCAATTTCCTGCGAATAACTGTCTTCATCGCCTAGTTCGCGCTTTAACGCCTGCATCTGTTCACGCAGAAAATATTCACGCTGACTCTTGGACATCTCCTCCTTGGCATCGGATTGAATCTTCGCCTGTACAGTGGAGACTTCAAGTTCTTTGCGCAATAACTCCGCGACAAGACGCAATCGATCAACCGGATCTATGGTCTCCAGGATTTGCTGTGATTCAGCTATTTTCAATCGCAAATTCGACCCAACAAGATCTGCCAGGCGTCCCGGCTCCTCGATGTTGTTGATGATCATCATTAAATCCGAAGACAAGATGCCCCTGAGTGACATAATCTTCTCGGTCTGTTCACGGACCGTGCGCATCAACGCCTCGATCTCCACCGAAACTTCTGTAGTCTCCGGCTCTTCCAGCAGGTCGATGTCAACTTTGTAATACGGTTCTTTTTGCTGAATAGATCTAATCTGCGCTTTTGAAAGAGCCTGCACCAGTACTTTGAGTCGCCCGTCCGGCAGTTTCAGGGTGCGCATGATCATCGATACCATGCCGACCTTATACAGGTCTTCCTCATCCGGCTCATCCTTGGTGGCATCCTTTTGGGTAACCAGCATCAGCAGCTTGTTACTATTGGCCGCTTCATTGACGGCTTCCACCGATCCAGGACGACCAACAAACAGCGGTATGATCATATAATTAAAAACAACCACATCACGTACCGCCATCATGGGCAGGGATTCCGGAATCTCAAGATCCTTGGGACTCTCCCCGAAATCATCCATACTGTGGGACAACGAATCGTCAAACTCCACTCTTTTCCTCCTCTTAAAACGCCTGTAGCGAATACTGGTAAATAATTGTCACCAGGAAGGTAAACACAACCACATCCGAAGTCAAGCCACGGAACTGCGCCCAGGCCTGTTATAAAGAAGAACCCCCGCAGATGGGGCTAAAAACAGGTTCCGCAAGGAGCAAGAAAGACGATTTCGCCTCTTTTTCTGTAAATAAAAGACAAAAGTGACTCTTGAAAAATCCATCGCATCACAACAAGAAAGTAATTAGCGCACAGCCCATAGGATCAGCCAACACAACAACACTCCACAGAAAAGTCTTTTCTCATTGCGTGAAGGAACAGTTCATTTCCTGATAACACAAAGACCACACCACCTGAAAGCGAACTTTTCACGGTGCCGTCATAATTATCTTGCTTAAATTACCGGCTCCCAATATAGAGGACAAAGAATACAGTAATTGCAACTATTCAGCGAAAATCTGAAAACCGTCAATCTATCCCGAACTGTACCTGTTCAGCAGTGTTCCAAATGCTCACAAGCTGACCGATGTAGCAGACAAGCCCCGACTTCGATACATCGGTATGCCGGACGGGCAGATTGTGGAGAGGTGGAGAGCTGCTCAATAGTTACCATTTATTATCTCAAGTCCCTATCCACACAGGATGTAACCATGCTTAGCCCTGCTTCTTTATTTCACCTGGACGATTTCCCGGAAAAAGATATTTTCAGCAACTGCATCTATGCCTGGGATGCTCTTAAACAGCTCAAAGAATACTCCAGCAGGCGAACCGACGGCAACTTTACCCATCGGTGCCTGAGTGACGGCATTCCCCTCCCCAGTCCCTTTCTCGTTCACAACGGAAAGCTGCGTAATGCGAGGGAATGTACCATCACCTTTAACGATGCGACCAAGGGCAAACTCATGGTCACAGAGAATGGCCAGCTGCTTGAGGGAGCCTCTGTTATCATGGCTGGGGCTGTCCTGATCGGAAAAAATATAAAAATAGGGAAAGGAGTACTGGTTGAGGCAGGAGCCTATATAAAAGAACCTGCCATTATCGGCGACTTCTCAGAAATAAGACACGGTGCCTACATGCGCGGCTATTGCGTCATAGGCAAACGTTGCGTGGTGGGCCATGCCACAGAGGTCAAGCATTCCATTTTCCTTAACGACGCCAAGGCAGGTCATTTTGCTTATCTGGGTGATTCCATCCTGGGGAACAACGTAAACCTCGGAGCAGGCACCAAATTCGCAAATCTTCGCTTTCTTCCCGGCTCGGTCGGCATCAAGACAAAAAAAGAAACCATTGACAGCGGACTGCGTAAGATAGGCGCTATTCTCGGCGACGGCAGTCAAACAGGATGCAATTCGGTGACCAATCCAGGCACGATCATGGGCCAGAAGTGTGCACTTATGCCAAACACCACCGCTGCTTCCGGGTTTCATCCTCCAAGCAGCCTGATAAGATAGGCAACCTGCTTTTTATATCAACAGGTTCTGTTCCTCCACCTGCATACTCATAAAGAGCAAAAAAGAAAGCAAAAAGGATTCCGACAGTAAAGTAAATCCTTAACAATCGATCCCAGGGTAACCTGGTCGCCTCGGTCATTTTTTTAAATACCGCTGCAGTAATATAGGTAAAGCCAAGCGCATAGGGAGCGGTTAAAAGTACCTGGGACATGGTACCACTTAAGGTAGCAACCGCGTCACTCCCTAGTCGCAGGTGAAAAAGCAGGTATACGCCTGCAGTCAAAATAAACGTTATTTTTTCTCGTAAAGTCGTCATGTCAAATTTAAAAGCTTGTATTTTTCCGGAAACAGTACCTGATGCGTCACATTTTCTCCCCCTTGTACATGTTTTCCAGTCGCTTGTCTACCTTCAGGCGATAGAGAATGATCCTTCTTCTGCAGCTGAACCAGGATCATTACTCCAACAATTCATCGACAGGAATCAGCTTACTTTTTTCTCACCAGCGCCGCTTGGCGATGATCGGGAGCGTTTTCTCGCACTTATAGCAGACCTCTATAACCGCCGGGATGACTATGCCGGCCAACTGTCAGCCCTGGCCTTGATGAATCTCAGCGATACGGGGAAAAAAGAATCCCGTCACTCCATTATCAGCCACCTCAAGGGAAGCCACCAACCAGAGCAGGACAGCAGGGAGATGCTCCTCTGGCAGGCACGCCTGGTCCTAAAACTAGGGGAGTTGTTTGACCGCGAACAGAAAGAAATTTATACCCAACTTGCCGTCTTGGCACAAAAGCAGGACAACCTTCTCCAGGAATTACGCGAAGAAAGCGACACCCCTTTTGCACTGACCCAAGGGATACACGAGATCAGTAAAGATACAGATTCCATGCTTTTCCAACGACTTGCCGCATGGGCGCAGGTCTACAGCCTTGGCCAGGCTCCTGATACTGCGCACAGTAATTTTTTCATCACCTCTGATCCAGGTGTAGCTGGAAAAATAATTGACCAATGGGAAAACAGTCTGCCCACTTCACCGTCATCGGTCGCCATTGAACTGCCAAGATATGAACAACAAAAAGCCGACCGTGACATTGATCCAACTCAGTTTCCATTACTACCAAACAAGCGTCTGCAAACACTCTGCACTCAGCTTTTAACGGGAGAAATAGATCAAGAAGAGGTTACCTCCCATACCCAAGCTTGGTACCAGGAACTCGAACGGCAATACCCTGTCGACCAATACGGACGAACCAGACTTACCCTTTACCCATTCCCTGACCTCTCTGCAAAACACCTTTTTAAAGAGACATTTGCTCGCAACATACAGCAAGGAGAACAGTCAGCAGAAGAGCTGACAGGATGCGTCATAGGCTTGCTGGAACTACATCCCTAACCTGGACACCTCGTGACCTTTTTGATTTTAAACTCAATTGTTTGATATTATTAAGTAAAGAATAACTGCACAATTAACAGCCTGTTTTCGCTTTCAATCAAAAGTTCCCCCTTCGGGTCAATAGATTTTTCCGCAAGATCCACGTTACAAACCTCTTGCGCAGGCCTACTACCGGAGTCTTCGCTACCCGGAGTCTTCGCTTACCTGCTGCGCGGCTTGTGCCTTGCCCTGCGAAAAACTTTATTGATGAAAAAACCAGGCTAAAGGCAACAGCTTCCCCGGCAAGGCTATAAAAAAAGGTCGTGCCTGTTATAGTCCAACAGACACGACCCAATAACAAAATATCGAGAGGCAATACAGTTAAGCGGTTTTCTCCTCACATTCCTTACGATAGGGGTTAATGGTCATAACCGGACAACATGCAGTCTTCACCACCTTATCGGCAACACTACCAAACATGATCCTTTCCAGCCCCTTGTACCCATGAGTTCCCATGACAATGAGATGGGCTCCTTTCTCGGTGGCATAGGCAAGTATTTCCTCGGCCACATCCCCAGACAAAACAGTGCTCGTCACGTTGCTCACTCCAAACGTCTCAAAGGTAGCTTTATGTTCCTCAACAAAAGTTACCATTCTCTGCTGTGCGGAATCAAACAACTCTTCCTCCAAGTTGGGCAAGTTCACTGGAGGGACAAAAAACCCGCTGTAATCTTCAAAATTCTGAGCAACAAAAACAAGATCTAGATCAGCTTTAAAGGTTCCTGCAACATAGGCAGCTGCACTGGCTATCTTTCCTGCATTATCGGAAAAATCAATAGGTGTAAGAACACGTTTAATTTCCTGCATAATTTACCTCCCTGTTAAAAACAACAATGACAAACGTTTTGCCCTATCTCCTGTAAATATATAGTCATTTCCATCCTTTTTTCTAGTCCCATTGTCGCACATGCTTCCCTTCAATACAAGGCTAAACAGCAATAATTTCAGGAAAAAAGTTGACCCAGGCTGTCACAGGGAATATATTTTGAATTCTTTTTTTAATATTTAATCCGGAGTTCACAATGGATTTTATCCCTAAATGGATAGCCTGGGAAATCACCCGCCGCTGTAACCTTAAATGTGTGCATTGCCGTTCCTCTTCTGAACTGAAAATAAACGATCATCCCGACTTCTCCCTTGTCGAAGCTAAACGAATACTAGACGATATCCACAGCTATGCTGATCCGGTTATGGTTTTGTCCGGAGGAGAACCACTGCTCCGAGAAGATGTATTCGACATTGCAGCCTACGGTACCGGGCTTGGGATGCGCATGTGCCTGGCGACCAATGGAACCTTGGTCACAGACGAAACCTGCCGCAAAATAAAGGAAACCGGGATCAAGATGGTTTCCCTCAGTCTGGACGGCGCCTCCGCTGATATCCATGATGATTTTCGGAATCAGCCGGGAGCATTTGACGGGACAATGCACGCCATTGAACTCTTTAATAAATACCAAATAGACTTTCTGGTAAACTCCAGCTTTACCAAAAGAAATAAACAGGAAGCACCCAAGATCTACGAACTGGTTAAATCATTGGGCGCAACGGCCTGGTACCTGTTTATGATCGTCCCCACCGGTCGGGGAGAAGAGATCATGTCGGAACTGATCCCGGAAAATGAATATGAGGATATGCTCAACTGGCATTATGATATGGAAGCTGACGAGTCCGACATTCTGGTTAGACCGACCTGTGCTCCGCAGTACTATCGCATCGTGCTGCAACGTTCAAAGGAAGAAGGATCTCGCTTCAAACGCCGTAGCCTCAAATTCTCCACCGGTGGCTCCAAGGGTTGCCTGGCCGGTCAGCTGATCTGCCTCATAGATGTTGACCAAAACGTCCTCCCTTGCAGCTATTTTCCGCTTTCAGGGGGCAATCTGAAAGAGCAATCTTTTAAGGAAATATGGGAAACCTCCAAGCTTTTTCTCGATATGCGGGATTTTAAAAACTACAAAGGCACCTGCGGCAAATGTGAGTATGTTAACGTGTGCGGCGGTTGCCGTGCCCGTGCCTATGCAATGACAGGCGATTATATGGCTCAGGAACCTTTTTGCCACTACCAGCCTGGCAAGGATAAAAAATAAAACATCTTGTATAATATAGTGCAAGGTACTGAAATAGATTAATCAAGTCACAACAGAGGATACATGAACGATACGTTTTTAAAAGCATGCCGCGGCGAAAAGACTGACTACACTCCTGTATGGTTCATGCGTCAGGCAGGACGGTACCTCCCCGAATACAGGGCGGTAAGAGGAAAGACCACCTTCCTCGAACTCTGCAAGAGCCCAGAGCTCTGCACAGAGGTAACTCTGCAACCAATTAATCTGTTCGGCTTTGATGCTGCTATCTTATTTTCCGATATCCTCATCCCCATGGAGGCGATGAACCTCAAGCTCGAATTCCACGAAGGAAGAGGTCCGGTATTTCCCGACCCCGTCAGGACCCAGAAAGCGGTAGACGAACTGATCGTTCCCGACCCGGATGCGACCATGCCTTTTGTCATGGAAACGATTAAGCTGTTACTCAAGGAGCTCAAGGTGCCGCTCATAGGTTTTTCCGGTGCCCCCTTTACCCTTGCCACGTATCTTCTTGAAGGCGGCTCGTCCAAGTTTTTTTACGAAACCAAAAGAATGATGTTTGAAAGCCCTGTGCTCTACCATGAACTACTGCAGAAAATAACCGACTGCACAAGCCTTTACCTCCAGGCACAGGCCCGAGCAGGAGCACAGGCCCTGCAAATTTTTGATTCTTGGGCAGGAGTGCTTGCCCCTGGGGATTATGCCCGGTTCGCCCTCCCCTATGTCCAGTCAATCATCAAGGATCTGCGCCAGGTAACCGACGTACCGATTATTTATTTTGCCAACAACGGCTCCACCCTCATCCCCAACACAGTTACTGCCGGTGCTGATGTACTTGGTCTGGATTGGCGAATCAACATCAAAGACGCTATCGACAAGGTGGGCAATCACGCCGTCCAAGGTAATCTCGACCCCATGGCACTTTTTCTCCCTCAAGAGGCGCTGGAAAAACGAGTCAAACAACTCCTTGATGATGCGTCCCAGGCCAAGGGCCATATCTTTAATCTGGGCCATGGCATCTTGCCCCAGACCTCGCCGGATAAAGCACGGATAGTCGTCGATGCTGTCCATCGCTTCAGCGGCAAATGATGCGTAGAGTATAAAGGGCAAACAGTGAGAGTTCCAGGCATAGCCGAATGTGCGGCCATGATGACCACCTATGACATGTTGGCAAACATACGCCAACATTCATTGGTGGTGGCTCAGCTGGCCGATCAGCTTGTCACCGCCCTGGCCCAAAACAGCCAAGCGACCCACCATACGTCCAGAGAACTGGTCATTGCGGGGGCTCTGCTCCACGACATTGCCAAGACACCATGCCTGAAAGAACCCTGTAATCATGCAAAAGTCGGCGCCCAAATTTGCAGGGAGCATGGCTATCCTGAAGTTGCTGCAATTGTGGAAGAACATGTCATCCTCAAACATCATGAGCCGGCAAGATATGCCCGCGGTGAGTTCACGGCTGAGGAAATCGTGTATTATGCCGACAAAAGAGTACGGCACCACCAGGTCGTCAATCTAAATGAGCGACTGGAATACATTATTGACCATTACGGACAAAACGACCCGATTCGACGGCAGTTAATACGAGACAATTTCAGCAGGTGCGTTGAGCTTGAAGCATTCCTTTTCCAATGGCTTGATTTTCCTCCCAAAGACCTTGGAAAACTCTAACATCATCATATAGAATGCAGTAAGACTATCGCTTCCATACTTTTTAATGGATGAGTACTGTCCAGCACAGAATAACCGATTCTCATTAATCACCCTTTTAAAAGGAGCCAGGATTATGCAGCATCTAACCAAACTGTCCTTTGTATGTGCAGTTGCTTTTCTTTGGCTGTTTCATTGCCCACCTCCGCTTGCAGCCGCAGAAATACAGGCAGTCAGCGTCAAGCCGACTGTCAACAGCCCGGCCGGCGGCCTTGTTCGCATGGCAGATAACTTTTTTATCATCTATGACCCATCCACCACCATGGATGTCCCTTACAAAGATACAGGGTTCAGTCGCATAGAGGCGCAAAAACAAATACTCCAAAAAAGCAATGCTTCTCTCCCCGAACTCGGCTGGCAGGCAGGGCTCTACCCCCACTGGAAAGGTGGACTCTGGCTGCATGGGTCCCCTATGGCTTTTAAACCTTACTACCCTCTCCGCAGGTACGAAAATATACCCTTTGGCGAAGCCATCAATCAACTGCCAACGCGCCCCCAGGCTCCGCCTATGCTGCAGACCGGATTGATGAAGCTTGAACATATGCTCGGCCTCCCCGGCCGTACAGAGGTTTTTATTTTTTCCGACGGCAAGGAATCGACCTACCCGGAACTGGAGCCACCGCCACTGGAGCAGGCAAAAAAACTAGCTGAGACTTTTGAGGTCTGCTTTACCATCGTCAGCAGCGCCACAGATGCGACAGGCAAACAGTTGCTGCATGATATCGGTTCGGTAAACAGCTGTTCTCAGGTGATGGATTTTGACACGGTCTACAACAACCCGGAACACCTGTTCGGCAAGCTGTATATGGATACAGGCAGTAGCCGGTTTAGCAATATCCTGTTTGATTTCGACAAAGCAGATATCAAACCGCTGTACACAAAAGAACTGGATAGCCTCGGCCGATTCCTTCTTGATCATCCTCAAACCTATGTCGTTTTATCAGGGTTTACAGATAACATCGGCAGCGAAGCCTACAACGTTGACCTCTCTCAACGGCGGGCAAAAATAATTCAGCAATACCTGCTCCAGCAGCATAAGGTAAAGCAACAACAAATCCTGCTCTACTGGTATGGTTATACCAATCCCGTCGCTTCTAACAATACCGCCGCGGGGCGTCAACTCAACCGTCGTGTGACCATTAGCCTCCGTAGCCACCAATAATGATATAAAAAAGATCTTGGACCACCCAGGAGACATCATGCACCTGCAATTTCACGGCGCGGCAAAAAATGTTACCGGTTCCTGCCATTATCTTGAGCACGATGATACCCGCATCCTTATAGATTGCGGTTTGTATCAGGGTGGTCGAGAGCTGGAAGAAGAAAATCGAAATGATTTCGGTTTTGACCCTGCATCCATCGACTTTCTCCTCCTCACTCACGGTCACCTGGATCATTGCGGGCGTATTCCCTTATTGGTAAAAAAAGGGTTTAAGGGGACCATTGTCACCACATCCGCGACCAGAGAACTGGCTCGCTTGGTCATGCTTGATTCTGCCAGAATCCAAGAGGAGGAGGCAAAATACAAAAACTATAAAAACAACAAACAAAAAAAATTCAAGACCCCCTTTCTCCCCCTTTATGATACCCTGGACGCCTTAAACAGCCTTGACTACTTCGTTGATATTGCAGCTTTTGATGAACCACACGAATTATGCCCCGGCATCCAGGCTACCTTTTATGATGCCGGCCACATTCTCGGCTCGGCATCTATATTGATAGAATTCGACACTGACGCAGGCCGCAAAAAGGTCCTCTTTTCCGGGGACCTGGGCTACAATAATCGCGCAATCCTGCCGGACCCTGCTTCCCCGCCTCACGCCGACATTGTTATAATGGAGACCACCTACGGCGACAGATTGCACAAGCAGCTAGAGCCCTCCATTGAGGAACTCTATGACGCCATCAACACAACCATCAAAAGAAACGGCAATGTACTCATTCCAAGCTTTGCCCTGGAAAGAAGTCAGGAAATTCTCTACTACCTAAGAGAAGGTGTGGAGCAAAATCGACTTCCGCAAGATCTGGCAGTGTTTCTTGACTCCCCCATGGCTATCTCAGCCACCCAAATTTTCAAAAGGCACCCTGAGTGTTTTGACGAAGAAACCTGGGACGTGATTAACTCAGGAAGAGATCCTTTTGCATTACCAGGGTTACATTTTTCAAGGGAAACGGCTGAATCCATGGCGTTGAAACAAATGCGGGGAGTGGTGATCATTGCCGGCTCAGGCATGTGCACTGCCGGCCGGATACGCCATCATCTACGCCACAACCTGTGGCGCAAGGAAGCAGCGGTTATCTTTGTCGGCTACGCAGGGGAAGGTACTCCTGCCCGCAGCATCATAGACGGCGCCCAGTCAATACGCATCTTCAGAGAAGAAATTGATGTGCACGCCGCTATTTATACTATCGGCGGATTCTCTGCCCATGCTGATCAAAAGGAACTCTTTAACTGGCACCGTAAAACCGGCAGCCCGGAGCGTACCTTCCTCGTCCATGGTGAAGAACACGCCATGACCACCTTTGCCGCCCTGCTCACCGACACCGAGGTGATCATCCCTGAAAACCACCAACAATTCACCTTATTTTAAGAGTGCTTGAAGCAGCGCCTCCTGCCTTTTTCTGAAGCTAAAGCATAAAAAAAGCCGGTAAACATACTGCTTACCGGCTTAACTATATATTTTTTTCTATTCTGCAGGTTCGGAGGCCTCTTCTATAACAGCCTCCCCTTTTTCCATAGCCGCCGCTGCAGCATCCTGGGTTGCTTCTCCAGCTTCGCCGGCCGCATCTTTAGCTTTTTCTACAGTCTCGCCGGCTGCTTCCTGTGAGCTTTCCACGGCCTCGCCCCCCATGTCTTTACTCTTCTCCCAAAGTTCGGCAGATTCCTCTTTTGTCTTTTTCCAGGCTTCAGCAGACTCCTCCTTGGTCTTATCCCAGGCCTTGTCGCTTGCTTCCTTGGTTTTATCCCAGAGCTCGGCAGATTCAGCCTTGGTTTTCTCCCAGGCCTCAGCACTCACTTCTTTGGTCTTATCCCAACTCTCAGCACTCACCTCTTTAGTCTTATCCCAGCCCTCAGCGCTCATCTCCTTGGTCTTATCCCACGTTTCAGCACTTACCTCTTTTGTCTTTTGCCATCCTTTTTCTGCTGAATCACTGGTTGCCTCAGCGACCGCACCAGCAGCTTCTTTCACCTCCTGCCCAGCTTCTGTCCATTTCCCGGGCTCGGGTTGCTGCTCGGTTGCACCGACGACTCCAGCTCCGGCGATCAATCCGGCAGCCACTACAGTTACCAACATACGATGATTAAATAGAATAGACATACTTTCTCCTTCTGTTACTGATAAGTATCCTTATGAATCATGTAATCACGATTATTTGTAGGCATTTTTTAGTGAAAGGCAAGAAATTTGCTGCCTATTCAGCAGTACAAACACGAATCCTGTGCAGCAAACAACCACCACAACAATAAAAGCATCAATAAATAGTACCGACAACACCCACACTGTGACACCTGCCTAAAATCACAGACAATTTATTGGACTTTCCCGGCACTGTTCCTTATACTTCGCTATCATTTTGCTAGTTAATATGTTCAGGCTCTGTTTAACCTGCGGGTGCATCCAGGTGGTAATCCATCTCCGACAACACGATGGAATATTGCTGTTCATCCCTCTTTCAACATATGCGAGGTATCATGTTTGACAAGCGGTTATCACTGATTGCGCTTTGTTCCCTGCTCCTGCTCTCTCTGTGGAAGCCTCCGGCCCAAGCCCAAACAACACAACCAACTCGCTGGACCACCCAGGAAGCAGTTCGTTATGCCATCGAAAACAGTCCCAATGCACAGGCAGCTCAGCACCGCATCGAATCTGCCGAGGCAGACATAAGACGCGCCAAAGCCGCCTTCTATCCGCAACTGAGTGTGGCGGGAGAGTATGCCAGGACCAACAATCCGATGTATTCCTTTGGCAACATTCTCAACCAGGGCGTTTTCTCCAATTCCATTGATTTCAACCAGCCAGGCTTAACCGACAATCTCCAGTTAAAAGCGCTCCTCGCGTATCGATTCTACAATGGAGGCAGTGATCAAGCCGGGCTTGATATGGCTCATCACAGGCAGCAGGCAGCGGAACTCCAGCAGCAATCGCTCCACTCTCAACTTGGTTACACCGTTGTCCGCGCCTTTTTTACTATTGTCCAGGCAGAAGAAACCGTGCAGGCAAGAGAATCTGCGGTAGCTTCTCTTGCAGCCTCCCTTAAAGTTGCCCAGGCACGCTTTGATGAAGGCGACCTGCTCAAGGAAGAACTTCTCAACCTGCAGGTCCAGCATTCACTTGCCCGCGAAAATCTTATCCAAACCCAACATGGCCTGGCCCTGGCCAGACGCGGTTTTCTCAATCTGCTTGGCCTGACCACTGGTGAACCGGAGGTCGATCTTGCTGGAAGTACTTTCCAACAGGTGCCGGGAACCCCAGACTTCCATCAAAGACCGGAAATTAATGCCATGAAGGCCATTGTAGCCTCCTTTGAGGACGGGGTCCGCAAATCAAGGGCTGGGTACTATCCAACAGCAGATGCTTTTGGTTCCTATCAGATAGATAAAGGATATGAGCTGGACGAAGGATCAGGTAATTCATGGCTTGCCGGGGTGCGAGTAAACATGTCTCTGTTTAACGGCCACCAGACAAGTGCCGAAGTTGAGCGAGCCAAAGCGCAACTTGCCGAAGCAAAAAAGCAACTCAATCAAATGGAACTGGCCTATAATCTGGAGATTGAACAAGCACTACTCGGATTAGAACAGGCCGAAAAAAGAATCCAAGTCACCTCGCAGATGGTTGATTCAGCCATAGAAAGTGCTCGTCTGTCCAGAGAGCGCTTTAAAGAGGGGCTGCTGCTTTCCTCCGAGCTTATAGATACGGAAAACAGACTAACCGACGCCAAGGTTCGTAACGCTGTGGCTAATGCCGAACAACGTATTGCTGTGGCGGACTTGCGTCGTGCGGCAGGACTGATGCAATATCCGAAATAGCCGTTAACCAGTACTCTTTTGAGTAGAGCAACAACTATGAAGACAGCATATTTTTTCCCCTTAGTGTGTTTACTGGCATTGCAAAGCCTCTCCTTCTCCGCAGTTGCGGAAGAGAAGCAAATGACAGACCCTGTAACAGTAACAACAGCATATGCCGCAAAACGAAATATTCCCGCCCTTATCGAGGTGGTCGGTACTATCCAGGCCGTCGAACGAGCGGCAATTGCGGCCAAGGTGACCGGGACGATCACAGACGTGCCGGTTGTGCTTGGTTCGCGCGTTCAAAAAGGAGACCTGCTGGTCAAAATCAGCGCCGAAGAAATCACAGCGCAGTTGCGCCGGTCTGAAGCTCAGCTTAAACAGGCTGAACGCAACCTGGATCGGGAACAAAACTTACTGAAAAAGCATGCCACCACTGCAGAAACCGTCAAATCCATGCAGGACATGTATAATGTTGCCCGGGCTGGTTACCAAGAAGTGCAAACCATGCTCGGCTACACTACCATCAGCGCACCCTTTGATGGCGTGGTCACAAGAAAGGCGGCTCATCCCGGCGATCTTGCAACACCCGGTGCCACTTTGCTCCACATCGAAAACGATCAAAACCTGCAGGTGGTTACAGCAGTCCCGGAAAGCCTGGTACTCAGTATTAAGCCGGGCGCCAAGTTACAACTCACCGTCCCTTCAGCAGGTATTCTTACTGAAGGGGTCGTTGCCGAGGTTGCTCCCTCAGCAGACCCTGCCTCCAGAACAGCAGCGGTCACCATTGACCTCAAGCCCAATAGCAACCTGCGTACCGGTCAGTTTGCAAGGGTCATGCTGCCCGGCAAAGAACGGCAAAGCCTTTTTATTCCTCAATCGGCTGTCGTTCCCAAGGGCCAGCTTGACCGGGTCTTTGTCGTGGAAAATTCGAGCGCCAGGTTGCGACTTGTCCGTACAGGTATGCATCATGACGGTATGGTTGAAATACTCAGTGGCCTTGAGCCGGAAGAACAGGTCATTACCAGCAACAATACTCTTCTCATCAACGGTCAGCCCCTGCAGATACGCCCATGAATGCTGAACACACCCAAGACCAAGGCTTTGCCGGTCGCCTTGCAGCAGCCTTTATCAACTCCAAGTTGACGGTCATCGGCATCGGTGCCTCCCTCTTACTTGGCATGCTTGCCCTTACCTTTCTCCCCAGAGAGGAAGAACCACAGATCAAAGTACCCATGATCGATGTCATGGTCTCCATGCCGGGAGCAAGTGCCAAGGAGGTGGAGCAACGACTTTCCATCCCCATGGAAAAACTGCTCTATGAGCTTCCCGGAGTGGAGTATATCTATTCGACCTCCATGCCGGGCCAATCCCTGCTGGTCGCCCGTTTTTATGTGGGTGAAAACCTCGAGGATTCGATCGTCCGCCTCAACCAAAAGCTGCAGACCAATTTCGACCGCATCCCCCACGGCGTTTCCCAACCACTGATTAAACCACATACCATTGATGATGTGCCGATCCTGGCGCTCACTTTTCATTCGAGCACCTACGACCACTACACCCTGCGCAGATTAGCAGCAGAAGTGGACGACACCATTAAAAATATCTTTGAAGTAGCTGAAACCACCCTTATTGGAGGAACACGCAGACAGGTACGGGTTCTTTTTGATCCGCTGCTGCTTGCCGCCCGCAATATCACCCCCCAGCAGCTTATCGCTCACCTGCAACAGGCCAATCGACAGTCCTACTCCGGCACCCTGCAATCGATGAACAATGAAATGCTGCTCCAAACCGGCACTTTTCTGGATTCTGTAAAAACCATCGGCAGAATCGTGATCGGTGTCCATGGTGGTAAGCCGGTCTATCTGGATGAAGTAGCCCAGATCATCGACGGCCCGGAAGAACCTACGTCCTATGTTCTTTTCGGCAGTAAGAATCAGGGTGAACCAGAGGCGGCAGTCACACTGTCGGTTGCCAAGCGCCCGGGAGCAAATGCTGTCCACGTGGTAGAGACCGTGCTGGAAAAAGTGGAAAG
This sequence comes from Desulfogranum marinum, assembly GCF_963675105.2. Taxonomy (NCBI): domain Bacteria; kingdom Pseudomonadati; phylum Thermodesulfobacteriota; class Desulfobulbia; order Desulfobulbales; family Desulfobulbaceae; genus Desulfogranum; species Desulfogranum marinum. The sequence goes on along the minus strand of NZ_CAXXRO010000004.1, from coordinate 2,352,212 downwards.
CCTCAAAGGCAGCGTCATTCCGGAGGACATCAGCGTCACGGTCACCCGTGATTACGGAGAAACCGCTGCAGAAAAATCCAATGAACTGCTACTCCATATGGGTATTGCCGTATTCGGAGTTGCCGTACTCATTCTCTTTTTCCTTGGCTGGCGGGAATCCATTATCGTTATGCTTGCCATCCCGTCAACGCTTTCCCTCACCTTGCTCCTGTTCTATCTCTATGGGTATACCCTGAACCGGATAACCCTTTTTGCCCTTATTTTTTCCATTGGTATCCTGGTTGACGATGCGATTGTGGTGGTGGAAAACATTGTTCGCCATATGCGCCTGCCGGAAAGTAAAAATCTCTCTTTCAAGGATATTGCCATTGCCGCAGTGATTGAAGTCGGCAATCCCACTATTCTTGCTACCTGGGCGGTGATTGCCGCTATTCTCCCCATGGCCTTTGTCGGCGGCCTGATGGGGCCCTACATGCGACCTATCCCCGTCGGCGCCTCAGCAGCAATGATCTTTTCACTGCTGATCGCTTTTACAGTAACCCCTTGGGCATCCATCCGCGTACTCAAACGCCACAAGGCTACCAAAGAAGGGGCCGACAACGACCCCGACCATGCGCCCGACGATTTTTTCACCCGGCTCTATCACCGAATCATGGATCCGTTGCTTGCAAGCACACTGTGGAGGATGGTCTTTTTTGTATCCATTCTCAGCCTGCTGGGTGGCTCGTTTGCCATGGTCTATGTGGGCATGGTCAAGGTCAAGATGCTCCCCTTTGACAACAAATCCGAGTTCCAGATTATCCTCGACATGCCGGAAGGCGGTACCCTGGAACAGACAGCCAGGGCAGCAATGGAAATGGCCGAAGTTATCGGCAGAGAACCGGAAGTAGTGAACTATCAGATATATACAGGAACGGCTTCCCCTTATAACTTTAACGGATTGGTCCGCCACTATTTCATGCGCTCCGGCCCTGCCGTAGCCGACATTCAAGTCAACCTGCTCCCCAAACATGACCGCGATCTCCAGAGTCATGATATTGCCAAACGGATTCGCCCAGCCATTGCCGCCATTGCCGCAAAATATGATGCAGCTGTTGCCGTGGCTGAAGTACCGCCCGGCCCGCCCGTTTTACAGACGCTGGTGGCTGAAATCTACGGACCGACAGCACACGATAGGCAACAGTTGGCAGCCGAGGTCAAAGGTATTTTCGCATCCACAGACGGTGTGGTGGATATTGACTGGTACCGGGAAAAGGAGCGGGAAAAAACCATCCTCACGGTGGATAAGGAAAAAGCGGCACTGCATGGTATTTCTGAGGCTGATATCACCCATGCGGTACAGATTGGACTTAAAGGAACATCTGTGGACCTCTTTCACCAACCCCGCGACAAGGAAGAAATCAACATAATCCTCCAGTTGCCGAAGTCACAACGGGCAAGAATCGACACCCTATTAAACATCGCCATCCGATCGGCAACCAATCCCAGCGCGCCGCTTATCCCTCTTCGAGAATTGGTGAGCGTCGGCAAGGCGCCGGTTGATCAGCCGATTTACCGAAAAAACCTGCGCCCGGTCATTTATGTAACCGGTGATGTGGCCGGGGCTGCAGAAAGCCCGGTCTACCCTATTTTAAAAATGAACAACCGACTTAAAGAGTTACAGGCACAAGACTTTGGCGGTCTTGACGGCAATGTCCGGCTTTATAACCTCAAGCAGCCTTTTCTGGAAACCGAACCAGCCATCAAGTGGGACGGTGAATGGCATATCACCCTGGAGGTGTTCCGTGATTTGGGCCTTGCTTTTTGCGTGGTAATGGTGCTTATCTACATGCTCATGGTCGGCTGGTTCAAGGACTATATTACGCCGCTGGTGGTGATGGCTGCTATCCCGTTCTCACTTATCGGCATCCTGCCTGCCCACTGGGGATTTGATGCGTTTTTTACAGCCACCTCTATGATCGGGTTCATGGCAGGGGCAGGAATCGTAGTCCGTAACTCGATTATCCTGGTCGATTTTATTGAGCTGCGTATCAGCCATGGGCTCCCCCTGGCTGAAGCCGTGGTGGAAGCAGGAGCGATCCGGTTCCGCCCCATGCTGCTCACCGCGCTGGCAGTTGTTGTCGGTGCCTCTGTTATCCTGGCAGATCCGATCTTCCAGGGACTTGCCATCTCGCTCATGTTCGGCGAAATAGCCTCACTGCTGATCAGTCGGATGGCGGTACCGGTGCTCTACTATATGGTTAAATCGAAAACTATCTGAAACCAGCTTATATTAAAGGCAACATTGTGTTTGGAATCAATAATTACCCCGGATTTATAATGGCCGGGGTCCTGCTTAACATCGCCCCTGGAACCGATACTTTTTACATTATAAGCCGCAGCATCAGCCAGGGCACAAAAGCTGGTGTCGTCTCAGCGCTGGGTGTCTGCAGCGGCGCAGTCTGCCATACTCTTTTTGCAGCCCTGGGGCTTTCGGTCATCCTTACCACCTCGGCAACCCTGTTTTTTACGGTCAAGCTTGCCGGTGCCTTCTACCTGGCCTACCTGGGTTGCGTGCTGCTCAAGGCACCGCCTGCTGTTACCCCACAAGATAAAAAAGCTGCTCACCCACACAATTCGCTACGAAAAATTTATTGTCAGGGAATCCTTACCAACCTGCTCAACCCCAAAGTTGCCCTGTTTTTCCTGGCTTTCCTGCCTCAGTTTATCAGCACTGACTCTCCGTACGGCCCGCTGCCCTTTCTTATCCTGGGTGCAACCTTTGTAACCACAGGAACACTCTGGTGCTGCTTTCTTGCCTGCAGTGCCGCCCGAACCACCAGCTACTTACGAAAGAACAACGCGGTGCAACTGGGCCTCCAGAAAATTACAGGATTGGTTTTCATAGGATTTGGTGTACAGCTGGCACTATCCAAAAACTAGTTACCCCTTACAACTCCAACCATTTCCGCTACCTATGGACACCATAAACACCATTGCTCCCATCGGCATTATTCACACCCCCATCGACTCACCGAAAAACGCCCCTATCCAACCAAAGGGAGCGGCTCAAATACGAGGGAAGATAGAGGTTTATCCACAGTTTTCCGAAGGCCTAAAAGACCTGGAAGGCTTCAGTCACCTCTACTTACTCTACCAATTTCATCTGGCCCAGCGTACCGAATTGACCGTCACGCCCTTTATGGATACGGTTCCTCGCGGCGTCTTTTCGACTCGTTCCCCGTTGCGTCCTAATCATATTGGTATCTCCATTGTCCAGCTAACCAGCATCGACGACAATATCCTCCATGTCACCGGCATTGATACGGTCGACCAAACCCCTTTGCTGGACCTCAAACCCTACATCCATAATTTTGATTCAGTAGAACAAAGTACATCCGGATGGATGAAAGCAGACGAAGAAACGATTGCCGCCAGACGCTCGGATAATCGTTTTCTCTAATCTCAATCGTATCGTAACAACTAGAAAAATGGCATGGACAGGCACCTTAAAAAAAGGTGCCTGTTCTGCTCAGCCTTGAAGAAAGCTCCGGATACTCTCTGCAGGTGTAGAGAGTAATTCAGCCATGGTCACTGCTGCAATCAACGCTCTGGCAGCGTTGGTGCCCACAATTTCTCGGCCACAAGCATAGTTATTTTTCGAGGTAGAAAGCTGGCCGTCAGCCAACTGGTTATCGTGAAGCACATGCGGTGATTGCTGCACCGGCTCCATGCTGCTCACAAAATGATCATCGCCGATGCAGAGCAATTTTTCCGGTTCCAGAGAGGCAGCGATATACTTTATCCCCTTACAAATCGCCTTATAATCAAGATGCGGATCAGCCTCTACCCCGCTGATAATGAGCCAGTCCGGTACGGCAATATTAAGTAGTATTTCGGCATCTTTGAGTGAGCGAATCCCGTATTCCAAAATAAGGACCTCTGCGGTCTCCCGCCCCCATAAGGCTTGCTTTGTCAGCAACAGGGGAAAACCTATTTTTTCAGATACCGTCTTTGGGTTTTTCAAGCCCAGGATAGAAAGCGGCAACCCCACTTCGGTATTGTACGAGAGTTGAGCCCCTCTGGTGTGATGGCAGATACCAAGGAGTTCAACCAGCGTTCGCTTAATCGTGGTCTTGCCCTTGATGCCGGTAATGCCGATCACCAGCGCCGGGTTACGCTTGAGATACCGGCGACTGGCATGGGCGAGCATCAGCCGCGCTCCTTTTCCGGACCAAGAAGGACTGGTCCCAGCCTTGCCTGGCAGCGGCGTGATTACCCTTGCCTGCTCAGCAACTACTTTGCGTGGCCGCTGCCTGGGCTGACGATGGAAAAAATACTGCTCCAATCTGTCAAAGCCCTCCTCCAAATCCGACATCTCCCGTCCGAAATTAATACGGAGGTGGGATTCGCCTGAAGGGCCAAAAGCCACTCCCGGCACAGTGGCCACTTTTACTTTATCCAGGATATCATAGGCAAGCCGGTGGCTGTCTCCAGCATATTCCACAATATCCTTTATGCGGGGAAAAACAAAATAGGTCGCTTTGGGCAATTGATAGTCCATCACCTGGGAGAGTTCATCCAGCCTGGAAATACAATAGTTGCGCCTTTTCTTGAACTCCACCCGGAACTCTTCTAAAAATTCAGCCCCATAGCGTAAAGCACCAATGGCAGCATACTGTGCCGGTACAGGAGCACAGGTAACCATGGCATCATGAAATTTAACAATACGGCTGATCCTGTCTTTATCGGCATGAACAAAACCTACCCGCCACCCGGTCATGGCATAGGCCTTGGAGAAAGAACAGGCGCGGACAATCATCCCCCTGGCTTCGGGAATCTGGGTGGCGGAGAAATGTGGTTCATCTACATAGTAGAAATCTTTATACACCTCATCAATGAGGATGGTCAGATTATGCTGCCTGCAAATCTCCACCAACTCCCTGGTCTTTTCCTGGGAAAATAATGTCCCTGTTGGGTTGTTAGGGCTGCAGTAAAGGAGCAACTTTGTTTTTTTGGTTATCCCCTGCTTAATCTTCTCTACCTGAAAATCAAAATTATTCTCCTCATCCAACTCCACATAGCGAGGCACACAACCGGCAATGGATATGGCACCCAGGTAAGAGGCATACGAAGGACTTGGCAGCAGCACCTCGTCACCGGGCGAGGTAAAGGCAAGCATGGTAGCGGTAATCCCCTCGATGGAACCTGCTGTGACCAAAATCTCCTGCTCCGGATCATACGACAACCCTTCTGTCTCCAGGGACAACGCGATCTCCTCCCGTAACTCGGTGAGACCGGTGGTAAGGGAATACTTATCGCAAAGGCCGGCGGCGATCTTTTCCTGGGCAAAACCGATAACCCGTTCAGGAGTACGAAAACTCGGTATCCCCTGTGCCAGGGAAACCATATCAGGCACACGGGAAGCCGCAAGCTCCATAGCCTTGATGGGTGAAAGCTCAAATTGTTCGGACGGTGGTGTTTTCGATAGGAAATTCATAGACAGAGAGCACCTCTTTGTTGAACGGAAATAACCTTATGTGTCCCCAGTTCTGATACTATCTGGTTAATGCAAACATTTCAACGGCTGAACCTATCTATACCCCACAGGACAGATACGTTTCCAGCAGCATCGCTTGCATTGGGTAAAGAAGTATGACACCTGCAACAAGGGGGGTGGAGTACAGCTGAACAGTTTACCCGAAACCTACATAATTTTACATAAACCAACATAAATGTACTGCCGCTCTTCATATTGCCTGCGCCTACCAGATTGTAACAAGCTGATTTTATTAACAATATACCATTGACAGTAAAAAATGGATTAAGAATTGCTTCTATTGGTAAACCGCAATCCACCTGTGTACTGTATTACGGTTAACCCAAGGATTGTAATCATGGCTCAGGGTATCTGTTCGTAGTGAGGACCAACGTATTTTCCAACCTCTAAGACAGGTCCAAGATCGAGGGTAAAGCGTGATTCTTTGTTACTGGCTGAACAGGAACAATAAAAGGCTGGAAAAACAGGTTAGCTATACCAGTTCCCCAAACTCCAACAAGTATGAATTATCAACCCAATGAGCACTTCTTTAAAACAACAGATATTTTCGTGGCAAAAATCGCTCACTCATTATTTCCTTACCTCCCCTGACCGGCTTAGGGCAATCAAGGTCACAATAGCCATAGGCGTGCTGACGGCACCTTTCGTCTTGCTGGGTGAGTCGTTTTTCGCAATAACCCTCGCTCTAGGGGCCTTGGCCGGAGCTCTTTCAGAAACCGATGACCATCCGAAAGGACGGATGAAATCACTGGCCCTCAAAGTCATCTGCTTTGCCATATCAAGCCTGTCGGTAGAACTGCTCCGTCCATATCCAATTTTACTGGGATGTGGTCTCTTTGCCTCCACCATTGCCTTCGTACTTATTGGCAGCCTCGGAGAACGGTATCGTGGCGTAACCTTTGGCGCCCAACTGATCGGACTCTACACTATGCTCACTATCACACTGAGCCCTGCCTGGTATTGGCAGCCTATTCTTTTACCTGCGGGTGCCCTGTTCTATGGTTTATTTTCATTGTACTTGCTCTACTTAAATCCCTGGCGTGCACTCGATGAGCATTTGGCCCGCGGATTTGGCGCCCTTGCTACATACCTTGAGGTTAAAGCCGGCCTTTTTCCAAGTGATAAAAATAAACAGGGAGAAATTCGTAACCAGTTAGCCCTTTTAAATGTGCAGGTAGTCGGTGCCTTGGATGGCTGCAAAGAAGTGCTGAACAGCTATGGGGATTCCATTGATGATAAGACGGTCTTACAGCCTTACATGAGGTATTTCATGCTGCTGCAAAACCTTCACGAAAGAGCGGCATCAAGCCATGAACGATACGATCTTCTCAGCAGTGACCAAGCCAACCGGGTTTTGCTGGAAGGGATAGGTCACACGCTGCTCCAGTATTCACATGCCTCTAAAAAATTCGCCGAAAGCTTACTTGCCGGTAAAACCTACATCCATCCGATCTCACTGGGTTGGATGGTTGATGCTTTAAACGATCAGTTAAAAAAACATGACATTGCCCCTGACCAACCAGTGGCGATGATAGTTCGAAACCTTTCTCGCTCCCACCTTTCCCTGCAAAATTTACATGAAGACAGCCAACGCCTGCTGACACCGAAACTGAGAAAAGATAATCGCTCACTTATGCTGCGAGCAAAAGAACTGCTTGACTGGCAAAATCCGCGCCTGCACCATGCCTTTAGACTGGGTCTCTGTTTCCTGGTTGGATTTACTATTTCTGAAGTTTTTGCTATTGCCAAGGGGGAATGGATCATTCTAACGACTCTATTTGTTTGCCAGCCAACCTATAGTGCTACCCGGCAACGATTGTATCAACGTATTTTAGGTACCATTCTCGGCGTAGTAGGTGGGGTGCTCATTATCCAAATTTTGCCGACTATTCAGGGACAGCTGCTCCTTTTGTTAGTTTCAACTTATGCTTTTTCTCTCTGGCAGCTCCGCAATTATTCTGTTTCCGTAATGTTCATAACTATTTTTGTGCTGTGTGCATTCAATTTACTGGCAGGTAAAGGTTCGTCGTCCATCATGTTACCCAGATTAATTGATACGCTTATAGGTTCGGCTCTCGCGATTATTTCCGTACGTCTTCTTTGGCCCAATTGGCAGTACAAACGATTGCCTGCTCTTATTGCAGAGGCAATTTCAAAAAACACGTCCTACTTCCAAGCCATTTTAGAAGAATACCTTCAATCAACAGGAGAAGATGATCTGCCATATCGGATCGCCCGCAGAGAGGCCCATCGTGCTGATAACGCATTGGTACGTGCCTGGCAGGACATGCAGTTTGAGCCTCGCAACAGACAACAATTCAGGCAGCAGGCTTTTACTTTAACCTATCTCAACCACGCTTTACTTGCTTACATCTCCGCTTTTGGCGTGCACCGTGATCAACACACAGCGCTCTCTCCCGAGATAGCTCACCTGGCAAATGATATAGTTGGGGAATTACAGAAAACCAGCCTATCCATAACCACTGGAAAAACTTTGGGAAATACTCGGATAATCAATATATTAAAACAAATACGCCATAGCATACGTGGATCCAGCCAGCCTATTCCAAAACAACAATTTACATCGCTCTACAATATTGCCGATGTTACCGAACAATTACTCAAATTAGCCAATGGGTTTACGTCCCCCAGGGAGTAAACGTTGGCGGATGACAGTAGCAAAACTGTCAAATTTACATCGAAGCGAACATGCTTAGAACCAACTGGCTGAGTGGGGTTATCAAAATTAGAACCAACCTTCATTTAATGGGTCAGAGTGAAATGAAAAATGACGAGGGTTAATTGCCCTGACCCATTAAACAATTAGTTTCGTATTTTAGATTCCGTTTTTTCCGGATTTTTCTCCAGATGGTTGTGACGACGTTCAGCAATGACTGCAAATCGCTCAATAATGTGGGAAAGATCGGAATTATCCCAAGTATGGTCGTAATCTTCCAGGCTGCGAACAGCTCTACTGAGGCTAAAACAGGGTTCTTTGCCGCATTCCAAAACAGCATCATCGTAGGCAGGAGAGTGCTTGCCTGAAAAAACCTCAGCGAGCAAATCCTGTATAGTATAGCTGAAAAACTTCTTCACATCTTCAGTGGACTCGGCGGTGTTAATATTCTCCCGAAATTTAGGCAGTAATTTCTTTTCCACCTTGGTGAAAGATAGTTGTGTGCTCATACCGTTCCTCCCTTTTCTGTTATCGAATCAGTTCGAAAAGATGTGCTTCTACGATGTCTATAGACATTAAGGATATTTTGGATTATTAGCAAGTTAGTTCGAGCTCAGGTAAGCCATGACTCCGAGAGATCGGGTTAAATGGCAATCATTTATTATAATCTAAAATATGATGGACTCGTAAAAAGTCCATCACTCACTAAAGACGGCTAAGTACAAAAGTTTGATATACAAGGCGCAGTGTTTCGCTCGAGGCTTTGACTATACATATGGTATGTCAAAGCCTCGGGTAAAACCTGTAACACCGTAGATCGAACTTTTTACGACGCCATCAAAATATAAACAGTGAAGGAGAGGAAGCAATCAGGTTACCCGTTTTCCAATGCAGAGAACGTCCATGGCTGCTATTTCAAGTCCGGGTGGAAGAGTGCAACTAAAAAATGGACGATTTAACGGCTGTGCAGGGAGGGATCAAAGTCCCCATGGCCAGAGGTCTCTTTGATTCAATCGCGCTGCAAGAGAGTTGAGGGGAAATATACGTCCCTAAAAAAAGGCACCTTTCTATGAAAAAGGTGCCCTTGCAGGGAGAACAAAATGGCTTACGCCATGGAATTATTCTGCAGTGGTGGGGTCAATCATTGTATGCACAGCAGCGACGCTGTTGGCTGGAAAACCGCCCTGCTCAGCATGTTTGCGTACGGAGGCTTCATCCGGTGCAATATAGACGCAATACACCTTATCATCGGTTACATAACTCTGAACCCACTGGATCTTTGGGCCCATTTCCTGTAACACCCCACACGATGTCTGAGAGATAGACTTTAATTCCTCAGCAGTTAAATTCCCGGCTCCGGGGATTTCACGTTCAATTATGTATTTTGGCATGCAAACATCCTCGTTGTTATGAATAGAACTATTCATTTTTTATTATAGGCGGCATAACGGGTACCGGAAAAATACCCATGCCCATCGAAAAAGATTTCGACACGAACCTCGTTTCTATGTACACAGAAACGCCTTCCTCCACAATGCCTATCAGCCCGAATTTCTCATCAGTCTCCAATTTTTCTCTATTTTGGATAGGTAGCCTTCCTGTTAAACATTGCTTGACAACAGGCACCCCTGGAATTAATTGTGCATATGTTCACTTAATAATCCCTCTCAAGTAATACATGAGTCTGTTGATTTACTAGGGTTTTCGTTCAAGATCAAGGCATGCTGAAAAAATAACCACAGGCATATATTTGATATTCCGAGGATTATTTTTTCAGCATAACGAAGAGATTGGGCAAAAAGACAGTAAATCAACGGGCTCATACATGGAGTCACTATGTGGAAAGCACTGTTCAAGGTCCATAAAAATCTTATCAAGGCCATCCCGATCATGCTCGTTGCCGGGTTTCTATTCGGCAGTGTTACCGATCCCGGCCTAACTGTTGGCCTTAAAAGCCTGATCATGCCGCTTACCTTTCTCATGGTTTATCCGATGATGGTCACCTTAAATATCAACCACCTCCTCCATGGGTTGAAGAACGTCAAACTACAGCTGGTGACCCAGATTATTAATTTTGCCATCATCCCTTTTGTTGCCTACGCACTCGGGCGCCTCTTTTTTGCTGACCAACCCTATCTGGCCCTTGGGCTTTTACTGGCCGCGCTCCTCCCCACCAGCGGCATGACCATCTCCTGGACCGGTTTTGCCAAGGGGAACATGGGAGCAGCCATCAATATGACCATCATCGGCCTCACCTTAGGTTCCATTGCCACGCCCTTTTATGTGCTTGCTCTGTTAGGAGCGGAAGTGGATGTCAATATCATGATGGTGATCAAACAAATTCTTTTTATCGTTTTCCTGCCCATGGCCCTGGGGTTTGCCACCCGCCAATATCTGCTCAAAAAATATACGCCCCAAGGTTTTAAGCAAAACATTGCTCCGCGCTTCCCTGCCCTCTCCACGGTCGGCGTATTGGGCATCGTTTTTGTAGCCATGGCGCTCAAAGCACGAACCATCTTGAGCGAGCCTTCGCTGCTGCTGCTTATTTTTATGCCGCTGCTGTTGATCTACCTGCTCAACTTCTCCCTTTCCACCTTTATTGCAAAATTCTTTTTCAGCCGAGAAGACGGTATAGCCCTGGTCTACGGAACCGTGATGCGCAACCTCTCCATCGCCCTGGCGATTGCGATCAATGCCTTTGGCGAGGCCGGTGCCAACGCGGCCCTGGTTATTGCGGTTTCCTACATTATCCAGGTCCAGTCTGCTGCCTGGTATGTCCAGTTTACTGATCGCGTTTTCGGCCCTGCCAAAGAATAGGCATGCGCTAACTGATCAAAAGTTCGTCAGTAACAGCAAACACGAACTTGCTGTTACTGGTAACTTTGTGGCTACAGTCGCTTCTTGCTATCAAAATCCTCAAGAAATTCGGTTCCCCCCACGCAACCAGCAAACGAGAGACAGGCCCTCTAATCCGGCTGAGTATGACAAGTAAATCAACTGCCAACCGTCTTTTTCCAACCAGCTGATATTTTTATTATTTATTTGAAATTAGCAAGCGAGAGAAGTACCATGTAACCCATTGTTCTTACCACACAAGTGTAGGATGGTGACACAACAGTTCGTCTCACATGGATACGTCACAAAAATTCCATTTGAGATTGCAATTGCTTCAGGTCATTCTTAGCCTTTTCTGACAACAGGACAGTCAATATCTAGTGGAAAGATGTTGACTTTATGAAAATTAACTTCTGGGGACATTATACAGGCAAGGTGCATCAAGCAAAGATCTGACCTTTTTTCAAGGTTGAATTACTTAAAGAACAAGCAAGAAAGGTGGTCGAAAAATTCATTTCTGGGTGAGCTAAAAATGAAATACTCATCGGATAGATATCCTAATCCAGGTGATTCCTGCACTGTATGTGAAACAGAGTTTTATAAAAAAGCTTCGTTGTTATACGACCGTATCTATGTGAGCCCAGGGATTCATGAAAACCTGAATATACCAGCGAGTGTTACATTTGGTTTTAAATCTGCCGAACGTCATTTTCAAAAAATATTAGAAGAAGGAGCCGTAAGATTAGCCGCTAAACAGTTTCCTCCAGGAACTAGGAAAACCTCTGATATGTTATATTGGCTTGCTCGTAAACAAGGAGATCGGCCTGCTCCCATCTCGTATATATTCAAGCGTGCAGTTTCGAAGAGTTATCGAATTGAAGGCGTTGGTGTTACCCCATCATTTGCATTGTACTCTAGCTTCGTAAAGGAGTTCAATAACGGAACAGAACTGGGAGTTGAAGCAGCGCTGAATAATATAAAAATAATTAACGATAGTAAGGCTAGTTGGACGCAAATATTAGATTTCAGGAAAGATGAGGAATCGATACGAAAATATCGTGACCTCCGATTATGGCTTAAGGAAAGCTTGAGTGCATCTTCTATCCAAGAAGCAAGCGATATAATTGGCCAAAAATTGGAGGATTATGAGTGGGCTTTAACGAAACACGGCTTTTCAACTGTCCAAAATGCAATTACCTATGTTTTAAACTATAAGCAGGCTGGTGTAGCAACAATGGCCGGGGTAGCAGGAAGTTATTTTGCTGGCCCATTAGGCTCAATGTTTGCCTCGGGTGTAGTGATTGTCGGGCAAGTAACAGCCTGGACGATGAATCGGTATATTGAGAAAGAAGATGTAAAAAGAGGTCCAGGAAGGGAAGTTGCTTACATTCAGGACATTAATGAGCGATTCACCTTCAAGGATTGATCTATTATCAGTGTCAGAGTGAACAAAGGACATGGTCAGGTCTTTGCTTGACTCACGTCGTCTATACAATGTCTCCGGAAGTTGTTTTTTCTAAAGTCAAGATTTCTCCTATAGATCATGACTAACAAAATTATTCCTGGAAAAAGATAATGCCCGACAATCTCAGCGATGTTCATGAATAATCTTGGACTGTGGATACACAGGAAAAATATTGAGTTGAGACATATTGCCAAATTCTTGATCTCCGATTTGGCAATTTTAAGCGCAATGCTCTCTTGCGAAGGCGACCTGAATAGGATAAGTGAAGTAGAGGTGCTGGTAGAATGGCCGAGTCTTCGACGCTGCAACATTATCGCCAGTACCTTCCTTGACTTGATTTGTATTATATAATTTTTTTTTTGTTTACTGTATTTTGTATAAGATACAATTACACAATATTCGGTTATAAATCATTTCATTGATCCATTTAATTAGGATTCTTTCATGAGAAGTATATCTTTAATCTGCTCCATTATTCTTTTTTTCTGTTTATCAAGTCTTCATGCCGCGCCTTTTCCTGACTCTGGTTCTTTATTTCGTCAATTCAGAGATGATTCCCTAAGAACCCTTCAAAAAGATAAAAGAACAGCCCCAGAGGTGGAAATTAAGGAAAAAGAGAAAAAACCGAAATTTGATGACACCCATGCTGTCTATGTCAAAGGATTTCATGTCGTTGGTAGTGAGCACCTTTCACAGGATGAAATCCATGCACTACTCGATCCATACATACATCAGAATTTAACTACGACTCAGATTCATGAAGCAGCTAATGCCCTTATGAAATATTACCGGGAAAAAGGCTTTTTTGCTGCGAAGGTTTATTTACCTCCGCACAGCTTTTCTCAAGGAGTAATAACCTTGCATGTATATGAAGGTAACCTAGAGGAAGATGGTATCGAGTTGATTAACAGTGAACAACATGTCCGCAGTGAAATTATTAAAAAGATTTTAACCAATACGCTTGAACCTGGTGTCATGAAGACCGAAGACTATGAGCGAGCTATACTTCTTGTTAATGATTTTCCGGGAATTAGTGCAAAATCAATTATTTTTCCAGGGCGTGAAGTAGGGACTGCAAATTTTTTGATGCAGATTGAAGACGAAGACCGATTTAACGGCAATGTGGATTACGATAATTTTGGAGATTACTACACTGGAGAAAACAGGTTTGGCACAACGCTTTATTTGCATAGCCCTACCAGACATGGGGAAGAGGTGGCGTTTCGTTTTGTAACAACAGGGCAGTACAGCAATTACGGCTACATAGATGTAGCTGTTCCGATTATGAATTATGATCTGAGATTTGGTGCATCGGCTGATTATCTCCAGTATAAGCTCAATCACGAATTTGAACCAATTGACGCCAGGGGATACGCATATTCAGGGCGAGCATACCTTAAATATCCTTTTATTCGTACTCGCCACTTTAATGTTTTTGGGGACGCCAGTTATTTTTTCACGGAACTGACAGATAAGGACGTGAGAGGCACTCTGGCCAATAGAGTTATCAATAGTGGTGTCTTCAGAATCTCTGGAGACCACGATGACCATTTTCTTGCAAATGGAGTAACCTACTTCAATGCTTATTTGACCATAGGCGATGTCAATCTTGATGGCAGTGACAACTACAAAGCTTTTGATGCCAGCACTGCAGAGACCGCGGGCGGTTTTGCCAAAATCAATCTGGGCATCTCAAGACTGCAGCATCTCTACGGCAATTTTTCCTCCTATGTTGCACTTTCAGGACAGATATCAAACAAGAACCTTGATACATCACAAAAGTTTTATCTTGGTGGGCCATATAGTGTACCAGGATATCCCACTGGCGAAGCAAGCGGTGATGATGGTGCACTCTTTTACGGTGACCTGCGCTATGATTTTTTTAACCTACCATGGGGAGGGAGCCTGCAATTAAATGCCTTTTACAGTTGCGGCTGGATTAATATCTATCATGATCCGTGGGAAGGCTGGCAGCAGGATAATGACATCATAACCAACGATATAACCTTACAATCGGTTGGCCTTGGATTGACGCAGACTTGGACCGACACTATGGTTTTACGTATGGTATTTGCTAACCAGATAGGCGATAACAATGTTCGAGATCCTGATACTGGTACAGCAAGGGATGACTCCGATAGTGACTATCGATTCTGGGTGAATGCTATTTTTTACTTCTAGATTAACCTGAGTGGAAAGGATTTTACCAGCCATGAAAAAAAATATTTCTATTTTTACGATACTATTGTTCTTCGGGGCAGCTAATTTGGGGCATGCTGGTCTTTGTACGACTGGGCAACATGTCGGTAATCCTCACTGCCATGGCCATAGCTCAACCGCTGGTACCTCTTCAAGCAATACTTTGTCAAGTACTGGATCACACGGCCAGACCCCTGATCCTGCTACACAAAATCCGCTGACAGGTTCGGTGACCCCCAATCATCACAATACACAACTTATACCAGTGCCGCCTAAACCCAAACAGATAAAAACTCCCATTCCTTCACCAAAACAGGTAACGCAGCAGGTCCCTAAACCAATACCACAAAAAATTCCTCAACTGGTTAAGGTTCCACCAAAACCAGCAATGGTGCCAACAGCCACACCGCACAAGGTGCCACAAGCCGTACCACCAAAAATTCCGCAAAAAACTCCACAACTTGTAAAAACTCCGCCTCAACCTACCTTGGCACCAGTGGCAACACCACCCAAAGTACCTCAAGCCGTACCGTCAAAAATTCCTCAGCGAGTACCATCTATTACAATTACTGGAAGTTACCAACCAGGCCCTTCTGGAAATTCTCCCGTGCCGACCGCTACCGGGACCTATCAACCAGGTCCATCAGGGTTTGCCCCTGTTCCAACGGTATCTGGAACGTACCAGCGCGGACCTGCTGGATATGCTCCAGTCCCCGCAATCACCGGGACCTATCTGCAAGGTCCATCGGGATACTCTTCTGTTCCTGTACCTAAACCAGGCTTGACACCAACATCAATCCCGCCCAAAGTGCCTTCAGTGACGCAAAAGACACCTCAATTGATTCCGCCTAGAACTGTTCCTGGTGCGCAATTGGGGCAGCTTCAGACTCATTCTTCTTCAATGAGTAGGCAATCAGGACCAAATGGGGAGATCCATGGTCAGGGTCGACAAATGCTAAAGTCAACTATGACACCAAATTATCAGCCGACCCACCAATTTATTACAGTCAATGAGCACCTTGAACTTCCGGTGACATCTGGCCCACATCCTCAGGGCATAGCATACAACTTAGAAGTTATTGAGCCGGGTATTCAAAACAAGCAAGTGGCTGTCTATAGAAGCAATGATGCCAGAGAGGTACTATACAAAGATGCCATTAAAATGGACTCCACAGGTTTTTTTCTCATTGATTTGGGAATTCGTGACCCTGAATATATCAAATAAAGGTTATTGAGTGCGCATCGATTATTCAGTGGACAGGAGAACGGTAATCTATTGATCAACAAAGAGGGAGGAAACTGTACTTTATCCTAAAACTGAAGTTGATGGCGGTCACGGATATTCTACCTTATCCATACCAATATTAATGATCTACTAACATTATCTCATTGACCTTGTTCCTGTGCACCTACCGATTAAAAGGTGTACAGGAACACGTTCCGTCTCCTAGAGTCGATACAGGAACTTCACAGTAAGTATATCAAGTTGGGGCATGTGAGCAAATTCGCTACCTTCGATATGGCAATATTAACGTTTGCCATAAACGGCCGAGTGAACGCGAGGTCCGGCGACCCTAGGGAGCGAATTTGATGGCATTGTTAGGCATTATGCTTCAATCTCATCACCATACCGCATGATACTGCATTCAACACCCAGCTTCTCCACTTCACGCTTGAACAATTGATCATCTGCTGAAGCGATATTTTTAATCCAGAAAAATGCAACGTTATAATGGCAAGGAATTACCATTTTCGGTGCTATGAGTTTCACTGCCTCAAGCGCATCGGTAATATCCATTGTCCATGTATTGTTACCTGGCCCACCAATCGGAAGCATCAATACATCCGGTTTCAAACCTGCCCATTCAGCTTGTAAAATAGAATCTCCCAGATTCACAATCGTTTTTCCATCTAATGTGATTTTAAAGCCTACAGAACCGATGCCGACACGTTCTCCTGGCCCTGGTTGCTGTTTTATTTTGAACCACAATATTGGAATACTGATAGGACCATGAACGGTTTTGACGGCTTCAATTTTAACATCGCCTAAAATGATTGACTCTCCAATGTCCAACGGATGTACATTTTTAAATGGGATCCAGGACGTCAACCCTCTACCGCGAGGATCGACTAGCAGTGTTTCGCCATTTTCTACTTTAGCCAGTTCTTTCCCACATACAACGGGTGCATTGCTGGCTTCCGCTACCCGATCCGATTGCCAGTGATGATCAGGATCGCCATGAGTAATGAGAATATGCGTGATACTTTGCCATTCTGTTTTAGGAATGAGACTACTTAGATTGAAAATCCAGAGATTTTGCCCCGGGTCAATGGCAATTTTATTGTTACCACTTTCGATTAGAAACGAATTGTAAAGAAAGTGTCTTATTTTCATGGAAAACGCTTATGCTCTATTTGAGCTTCTGACTTATTTTAGTTTTTGAAAGACACGCGGATCAATCGCCGCCGCACTAAACATACCACCGGCAAGCGCTCCGGCGATGCCTGGACTCATCACGTCCTGACCGGCCAGGAACAGACCGGGTACAGGTGTACGAGCGTTGAGTGCATCCGATAACATTCGACGCGGCGTCGTTTCGACACCATAAAATCCGCCTTGCTCGTGGCCAGTGAAAAATGCCGTTGCCAGTGGCGTGCCGAGTTCATGGTAGGCGATCATTGGCGCCAGATCCGGAAATTTGTCCTTGAAGAAGTCCAGCAACCTGGATTCGATACGCTGCTTGAACGCTGCCCACTCGTCGGGATGTTCAGCCGCACCACCATTCGCAGCTTCATCCACGAAAGGGGCCACCGACGACCAGTCAGCCAAAAGCATCACATCGGCAGTGTGCTTGTTCGTCGGACCCGGATCATGCGCGGGATTCTTAAGTGAAGAAAACGACACAAACGCCATCGAAAATGGTTCACTGTCTCCCCCCGCCCAGGTGGTATCATAGGTGTCCCAGCTATTAAAAAACCAGTGGTTCGCACGCGTTGCCCCGTGTTTGGCGATGTCACCCTCAAAGCCCAGATAAAGATCGAAGTGACAGATCGATGGTTTGAACGTGGCAATCTCCTGAGCCCAGGGTTGCTGGCGAATATCCTGTGGTAGCAGGTGCTTCACGGTTTCACCGGCACCGATCGCCGAGACGATAATGGGCGCATTAAATTCTTCACCGGATTGGGTACGCACGCCCACGGCTTTACCATCATCAAGCAATATCTCGCTCACCGGTGTTCCAGCTCGAGCACTACCACCCGCCGCTTCGATCACAGGAACCAGTCCTCTTGCGATGGCACCGGCACCGCCGACAGGATAGGCGGCGCCATCAAGATAATGCCCCATGACCATGCCATGAAAGGCGAAACTCGCTTCTTTCGGTTTGCCGCCATAGGTGCCCCACTGCGCAGACAACACGGCGGCCAGCTTCGGATTACTGATAAGTTCATCGATCACCTCACCGGTCGTGCGACCGGCCCAGCGCTGGATCTTCTTTTTATTCCACCAACGATGGGCGGAACGAAATGGCTCAGGTATCGATCGCTCGGTACCTACCATATATGCAGCTTCCTGTGCTGACTGCAATGCTTCAAAGTAGGCATCGATTTCAGCCGCATTGTCGGGAAACCGGTCTTTGAGTTCCATCTTGTAGGCTTCAGCGGGGCGCCCTACGGGTATGTCGAAATCATCCGGGAAGTGCAGCGTGTCATAGAGGGTACCGATTGAGTGAAACTCGATGGATCCACCACTGAGCCAGTCCAGGATCCGGCCCGCAAACTGGTCATGGCCGAATATGCCACAATAGTGGAGACCGACATCCCAGCTGAAACCTTCGCGAGTAAAAGTGTGAGTCAGTCCGCCAATTACCTGCGCTTGCTCGAGAAGCAAAACTTTGTGATCAAGCCGGGAAAGTGCCGTGGCCGTCGTCATGCCGCCCATGCCAGAGCCAATGACAATGACATCGAACGTGCTGCTTGATGATTTAGCAGTCATTCCACGACACCTCCTTTTCTTCTTAGTATATCTGCCAACAATACCCGTAACTAATTTTAGTTTAGTTCAACCAACTACTCTTGACCGAAAGCAGATAGTAACATTTAAACCCATGAGCTACATCTCGCAGATATTGTTTGCCGCCTACGCACGGGCTCAATAGAGAGCGAACAATGTCAGCGAATCCTGTGAAGCCCATTGTCAGGTATGCTTACCTCGCATACCTGCAAACAGAAATAGGGTGGCGATGATAAAAATGACTGAACCTGTACTTGCCATCAGTAGAGGAGGGTCGCCAGGCGTATTTCTAGAAACACAGTAGACAACATAATTAGTCACAAATTGAAAAATTAAGCTCGACACTATTAATAGCCAGATAAGTCTAGTTTCGACGCGATGATAGAGATAATTTACAAGAGTTAAGTTGACGAGGCCTGCTACTAGTCCTCCGGCGCCTGCTAACCTGATTAAGGCGAGGAACAGAGTTTTGTAGTTTTCATTAAGGCTAATCCAATCAACATTTAAGGCTTGCGCATGATATGGCATAAATTCGTTTGCAGTGACATATACAATGCCAAAAATTAAGTGGCTTATACCCACTATGGCAAATAAAATTAGAGCTAATTTCCAAATCATTGGTTTGGTTCGTTTAAATGCTTAACGGGTTAAATAACCTGCCGCAACAATCTTGGGGAAGGATGGTTGTGCTACTTGTGAGTTTTAGCGCAGCTTTAAACTTGAAAATACCGCAATCGTGTTGCGGTCTGTGTTAATTTTTTGGTTAGCCTTTTTATTTATTGTTGATATTTTCTTCTAACCATCTGAAAGTATCATCAAAACCTGCCAAATATGTGTCTAGTTTATTGCCTTTCTTCAATTTGGTGTACCAATCTTGAGCTTCCAGATAATATTTCTCTGCTTTTTCTAAGTTAGTGGCCATTACTGCGGCAACTGATGCACCAATATATATTTTTAAGGGGTTAAGTGCAGGGTTGAATTTTGAAAGCATTGCTTTCTCGAAAGCACTTAATGCTTCAGGATATTTTTGCTGTTCATGAAGTAAATCTTCCCCTTCTGAACACCATAGTGAACCTGAGTATTTCAACGACAGCTTTTCTAGCCATTTTGATCGCAATTTTCGAGCTTCATCTACCTTTCCCCTTCCTTCCATGTTTTCTATGTCCTGTGAAATATATAAAGGCTGGTAAAAAGGTAGATTAAAGAGAATTTTTCTGGTGATTATTGCTAGTATCCTCATTTTTTTCATTGGCTAACGGTAAGTTAAACGGCCGCGATCACGCGGTCCGAGTGGGCTTCAGCCCACGTTTTAAACGCTTGGTTATGTGTTGTTTTCTTTATGTTTTTTTGTTTTTAATGCCGTTTATCATGACTGGATTGTCATTCCAAGACTATTTCTCTTTTTGGACAATCATTACAAACTGCTGAGGGCTAATTGCCTTTATTTTTTTTATCGTTTGTAACTTGATCGACTATAAGCGCCCCCAATAATACGATGATGATTAAGACGACTATTCCAATTGTGATTTTTATATTTTTAGATGAAAAATATTCTCCGCCAAATGATAGATGAGTTTTTGTTAAAATTGCGGAAGAATATAGAATTATGGAAATAATTATTAAAAAAATAGTTGCTATTATTTTCCATATTTTTGAATTCAATATGAAATTCCCTTTATTCACATAACGGTGGAATTGAGCGGAATCTTTTTTAAAAATACATTTATATTGTGGCGCAGCCAGTAGAACTCTTAATTTTTAAAAAAGATTGCCGTCTCCAATGACTTGTTATAATTTCGCCCAGAACAATCTCGATCGTTCTAGTGATGTGAAATGCTAATTCTATGCGGCATGGCTAAAACATCTCTTCCTTTCCCAGTAGATGCTCATCTGCCTTTAAGTTGTGGGAGACCCAAAAAAACGGTGATGGATTTTTCGTTCTTGAGTAATGCAAGCGCGAGATGTTTTTGGGTGAACTGCTCTGTAGGGGAGAGGAAACCCGAATTTGTAATGCCGCCCCCAGCATGCAATGTGACGCGAGAATTATAACGGTGGAGTTGAGCGGAATTGTGGTTGTCACCAAAATAGATAAATTTTGAGCGGATGCGAGAATCTATTTTGGTGGCAATTACAATTGCCGTCTCCAACGACTTGTTAGCCCTGATACGATAATGCTCATTCGGCGATAATCCTTATGAATTCGTATCAGTAACCACCGAGCAGTGTAATCAAAAACGTTTTCGCCTCAATTATCGTCATGCATTATTTGGTGAGAAAACTTTGGAACTGAGCACTTTCACTGATGTGTTTTCCAAAGTCATCGCCTCGTTTACCGTCATGCCTTTGCAGAGCGATGCACGTTTTTGGAGTGCAAACTTTTTATTTCGACCTGCGATGTTGGTGGGCTAACGGTGGAGTTGAGCGGAATTGTGGTTGTCACCAAAATAGATAAATTTTGAGCGGATGCGAGAATCTATTTTGGTGGCAATTACAATTGCCGTCTCCAACGACTTGTTAGCCCTGATACGATAATGCTCATTCGGCGATAATCCTTATGAATTCGTATCAGTAACCACCGAGCAGTGTAATCAAAAACGTTTTCGCCTCAATTATCGTCATGCATTATTTGGTGAGAAAACTTTGGAACTGAGCACTTTCACTGATGTGTTTTCCAAAGTCATCGCCTCGTTTACCGTCATGCCTTTGCAGAGCGATGCACGTTTTTGGAGTACAAACTTTTTATTTCGACCTGCGATGTTGGTGGGCTAACAAGTTAGTTAATAGTTTCTTTTTATCTACACCGAACCCAATATCTTGACAACGCAAAATCAGGCATGTACGCTACGGAATAACTCTTAATCATACATTTTTCACTGGATATTAACTTTCTGTTTAGCACGTCTATGATCCGCGTACCGTCGCAACTCTATAGTGAGTACAGAACCTTCATCCAAGTGCAAGGCGTAAAAAAGGGAACTGAAGGGCTCTATCTGAAATGGCTCCGATATTATTTAGATTTTTGTGAAAAATATGGTGATTCGCCAGGCAATAAGGAAAACCTTACTCCTTTCCTTAATAAACTCCGTACAAAACATCAGACCGACCTTCAGTGTAATCAGGCGCATCATGCAGTTACCCTCTATTACAATTTGCTGCGCGACACGCAACACGGCAACTCTCTACCGGTAGCGGTTCATGTGCAGACGCTGGATGCAAAGCCTTACGTTGAACCATCTGTTACCAGATCGCTGCAGAGCGCTGAACCACTCTCAGGTTCTACCGCTGTGCCAAAAGAACACGGGGCAGATTGGACAGGCGTGTTCACTGGTTTAAAGAACGAAATTTCTGTCCGGCATTACTCTACGGCAACCCTGAAGACCTATTCCAGTTGGGTTCGCAAATTTCAAGCATTCACCAGGAGTAAAGATCCGTCTCTGCTCCAGGTTGATGATGTCAAACATTTCCTTACCTGGCTGGCAGTGGAGGAAAAGGTCTCGGCATCAAGTCAGAACCAGGCCTTCAACGCGCTTCTGTTCGTTTTTCGCCATATACTTGGTAGAGAGTTCGGCAAAGTAGACGGCGTGGTACGAGCAAAGAGAAAACCGTATATCCCGGTGGTGTTGTCCAGAGAAGAGGTTCAACGGATCATTGATTGCCTGGATGGGCAGTATAAGCTGATAGTCAGCCTCATGTATGGCTGTGGGCTCCGTATTTCAGAGTGCCTTTCTTTACGCGTACACAATTTTAATTTTGATATGAAGGTACTTACCATCCATGACGGGAAAGGAAAAAAAGACCGTACTGTCCCTCTTCCCACATCCCTTTTGCCAGATCTGGAGGAACAGTTGGAACGGGTTGGAGACCTGCACGGACGGGATTGTCGGGCAATGTATGACGGCGTATTCTTATTTAACCAACTTGAGAAGAAATACAAAAACGCTGCCAAGGAGCTGGTATGGCAATGGTTTTTCCCGGCCAGAAAGCTAACGAATGTACCGGAGAGCGGTGAGCGTCGAAGGTACCATGTGCACAAGACCGTGTTGCAGAAAGCGCTTCGAAAAGCCGTGCAAAAAGCCAGGATTCCCAAGCGGGTAACCTCGCATACATTTCGTCACAGCTATGCCAGTCATCTCTTGCAGGCCAATTATGATATTCGCACCATTCAGGAGTTACTTGGGCACAGTGATATACGGACAACCATGATCTACACGCATACGGTGAAAAGTACGACGAAAAAGGACGCAAAGAGCCCACTTGATTTTTAATATGTTCACCGGCAATATTACAGTGGAAGTAGTTGCACCATGCAGAGATGTTTCCTGTGCACCTACCGATTAAAAGGTGTACAGGAACACGTTCCGTCTCCTAGAGTCGATACAGGAACTTCACAGGAATAAGGTAATGGTTTAGAATTTAATAAAATGGTAGAGCTTCTCACTGGCTATCTCAGTCCTGCTTTATCCTATTGCTAGATAAAATGTTTGTTACGCATATCGTTGTGTCAGAAATGGTTCTATGGTGCCTGGTCCACAGCAGCTGCTAATGCCAACACCTGCCTCGACGCCTGAACTGAATCTATACAACCCGAGGCCACCTATAACATGGAAACTGAACAGTGGGTGGTGCCGGTAAATGCAGCGGTTTCCATCACCGGTCTCAAAGGAAAGAGCATGATTGGCGCCAATTCCGACTTTATGTGGGATGAGAATTTGAACCTGAGCTACCAGTGTGGTAGCGGAAACTTTTTCAATCGCGGTTGGGTACCGCTATCTCGATGTTGATTACGAGAATAACATTTTACTTTACGACGTTTTTCGAGGTGGCATCATCCTCGGCCTATCCTAAAGGTTTTTAGGTAAGCTCATTATATTGACCGGCCGGCCTCAATCATTTTAAAAACAATTGGTTGATAGAAAATTTAGCGATATAATGAACAATGAGGGGTGATCTCCGAGCTTCATTTTCAGGGATTCCCTATTAGATCAGAACACTATGGAAAGAGGTATGTCTATGAAACAAAAAATGTATTTGATAGTGGCGATGGCGCTGGTGATTTCCTTCACTGGCTGTACTTCAAAAAGTACCAAGATTAAGAACAAGGAGAAGGGAGCAACCAGTGATGCCCGCATTACCTTGACCAAAAAATATACAGATTGTGTGAGCAAGGCTGCTGGGGATAAAGCAGCTGTCGAAGCTTGTGATGCTATTCTCGACTCCATCAAGAAGCTTGATTGAGACAAATACCGCGCTCTCAGGTTCTGAATTAACGGCAAGGCAGCAGCTACCTTTAACGTTCAGTGCATTATCCCTGTAACAGTTACCGCATCCGAGACCTTCGGCGTGGCATGGAGGTAGTATTGCGGATACATGTACGTGATACGGAGAGGTCGAAAACATAGGAGGTGCCTAAGGCGGAAGTTGTTCAACAATTATGAATTATTACATTTTAAATAATTGAAGGTATCAGGGAGATAAGATTATGCATCAACGCAAAATATCTGTACCTGGAATCATTATCCCTCTTCTTTTTTTATTCAGTTTCTTGGCAATCTCGGTACCATTGTTGGCGGCAACAAAAGAACAGATTGAGCAGCAGAGAGCAGATATCAAAAAAATGGCGCCAGACACTGGAGCGTCTCTATACAGCCCAGCCCTCAGCACAAAACGCTATCCAAAAAGCTGCTGGTTATGCTGTGTTCAGCAACTTCGGCCTTAAAATTGTTTTTGCAGGTGGCGGATCTGGTAAGGGGGTAGCCGTAAAAAACAAGTCCGGGCAAGCGACCTACATGAAGCTGATTGAGGTGCAGGCCGGGTTTGGAATGGGCATAAAAAAATTTAGAATGATCTGGGTTTTTGAAAACCAGAGTGACCTGGACAGTTTTATCAACTTAGGCTGAGAGTTCGGTGGACAGGCAACGGCGGCGGCCCAAACAAGTGGTGAGGGGGGGCTTTGCCGGAGCCATGTCAATTAAACCCGGCGTATGGCTCTACCAGCTGACGGATGATGGCCTGGCTTTAGAGCTCACAGCCAAGGGTACGAAATATTATAAAGACAATACGCTTAACTAAGGAATACGATACGGGGAAGATGATTATCTTTCTGATTTCAACCAATTATATTCGTATCTACTTGCCCTATTCCTTTGGTCAAGCTATAGACAATTGTGGACTGGAGCAAACTGTTTACAATGTAAATTGTCTTCCTTATTCGATAGCCTTGCATTTGAAACAAGCATCACTGCAATATATTGACTCTGTTTTTTCCTCTACTATTTCGTTAAGAACAAGATGTTACCCTTTGTTCACTTTCCTCATTTTAAGATGATAAGGAAAGTGAATACATTAACTTGGTGCTGGTATCATCACAGAAAAACACTTTTTCAGTATAGCGAATTTTGAGGAGAAAGAATGAGAGTTTTGCCATCGCTTTCTTTGAGCTTCCACTTAAACCGGCGGTTTATAATAGTTTCTATTCTGCTATTGTTCCTCGGTCATACGACAATCACCCCCTGCCTAGCCCCCGCAGCCACTACTCAAAAAAATAAAGCGTCAAGCCCATCGCAATCAGCCGAGACTAAAGAGAAAGAGCAGATTCTTGACCGAAATTTAGCACAGCTGACACCAAAGACAACCGAGCTGGCAAAAACGCTGCTTGACATGCAAAATCAGCTCAATGCTATCAACATTAGTGAACAAGCTGAACAACAACTAGCATCATTATCAAAGCAGGAGGCCCCACTCGAGGAGCAAATACGTGCCCTGGAAAGTGACCCCCAGAGCAGTCGAGAGCAATTGACAGACCTTCAGGTAAAATTAAATACCAATGAGCGGAAGGCAAACCTTGTCATGAAGGAGGCTGTCTCTAAGGTAGCTAAATTTGATTATTGGATAGACTTCTGGGACGATGAGAAAAATGGTATTGAAAACTGGAAGAAAGGGTTGGGCGCCAGCAGTGAAATTCCAGCTGTCAGAAATACTTTGGAAGAACTGCAATCCGTTATCACGAAGGCCAATGAAACAATAGACGCCAAACTCCTACCGCTATTCAACATGCAAAAGAAGGCTGGAACCGTACAGGTGGCTCTTCATAAATCGATCCTGCGTGTTAATAATCTCATCAAAAGTAAATTCAACTTTGATCATCACACAAGTTTCCTTTTTTCTGCCACCTATTTCAATGAGTTTGATTCACAACTCTGGAACAGTTTACTGGCAGGGATCAGCAGCATCTTCAGACCTGATTTCAGCTACCTGAAAAACAACAAGAATCACCTCTTCATCGTTCTGCTTTTGTTCGTCATACTATCGGCAATTTTGCAAAAAGGTCAAAATTTCCTGCTCAGTTTACCCCATCTGCGTTTTATTGGTGAGCGGCCCCGTGCTGTTGCCCTTCTCATCAGCCTCATGCTTTTGATTCCTCTGGTAGACACAATGACGCCCTTCTGGCTGGCTGCCTTTAGAATAGTGGTTCTGCTGAACATGCTGCGATTGAGCAGGGTGGCCCTGCTACCTGACACTTACACGCAAAAGGTTATCAAGTGGCTCATCCTGCTGCTTTTACTAACGAATATCCTCAAGATGATAGCCCTGCCCATGGTGCTGGTGCGTATCTACATTCTTGCTGTATCTCTTGCCATGATTGTTGTGGTGCTTCTATTCATTCGCCGCCCTGTGCCCTCACCTGTCAATCCAGTGTTGTTACCTTGGGGTGGGTGGGGCATAATACTGGTATTGGGAACAGTCATCTTCGCCCAATTTAGCGGCAAACCGGATCTGTCCTATCACATTTTCGTAGCGTTATTCAAGACCCTGTTTATTGCTCTCTGGTTGTATATTCTGTACCTCTCAATTGCCGGGCTTCTGGAGGTTCTGCTGCATTTATCGCCCGTATCTTATATGAAAGAGAGCGCTGTTTCCATATGCGCTGCCCTAAGGCCCTTGCTGGTTATCGTTACTTTCATCGGCCTTATTATCCATACCTTGGTAGCTTGGGAGGTCTTCCCTACCATTCATGATGCTTTGGCCGGAGTAAGTGGCTTGGGGTTTTCGCTACAGGGAACAAGAATATCCGCCGGCTTGATTCTGAGTGCATTCTTGGTCCTTTATACAGCCTATTCGACTTCACGAATGGTACAGGACGTCCTGCTGCACTCTGTCCTTCCCCGTCAGAATATTCACAGGGGAACACAGATCTCGATTGTCAGACTTTTACATTATGCCGTCATGCTGGTGGGTTTGTTGTTTGCCCTTGCCACCCTCGGCTTTAATATGACCAACCTGACTATTCTCGGGGGAGCGGTCGGTGTAGGCCTAGGATTCGGGCTCCAAGCAATCTTCAGCAATTTTGCCGCTGGCCTGATCCTGCTGCTGGAACGTCCAATCAAAGTTGGCGACACTATCCGGATTGGTACTGAACTTGGCGAAGTCAAAGAACTTGGCCTGCGGGCCACAGTGATAGAGACTTTCGATAATGCAGAAATTGTCGTGCCGAACTCTGAGTTGGTTACCACCCAGGTGACGAACTGGACATTACGAAAACGTCAGGTGCGGGTTAAACTACCTGTCGGAGTCGCCTATGGCTCAAAAGTTGATAAAGTACTGAATGTTCTAGAGGAATGTGCCAACGACAACCCATTGGTATTAAATACTCCCAAGCCAAATGCACTCTTCCTGGCCTTTGGCGACAATTCGCTTGACTTCGAACTGCGATGCTTTGTTCCGGACATTGACAACCGGATTAAAGTGCAAAGTGAGCTGAATTCGGCAATCGTTGACGCCTTTGCTGATGAAGGAATAGAAATTCCCTTTCCACAGAACGATATTCACCTGAAAAGTATTACGCCAACTTTCAAAAAAATGTTTAATGAAATGTAGTGACGATGTAAATATGTGCTTGAAAGGTTGTTCATCTAATACGGCGTGCCGTAATATCATTACTTACGTGCATTGACGCAAAAAGAGATGGCTCAGTTTGTTTAAACATTGTTCTGTTGTTTTTAAGTGGAACCTCTCTCTTTAATCAAGCTGCCTTTTCAATTGGAGGCATCATCATCTTGTAACCTGAAAGTCGTCTAAAGCGTACACTACTTGATATCCACCCTCAGGTACTCCAAGAACAGTTTGTCTCTGGCCACTGATTCGGTAGACCATCGATATTCGGCCATGACCGTCTGAACCTTTGTAGTTTCAATGCAGTCGAACCAATCCAGGATCTGGGCGAGAGAGCGTTGTGAAAGCCAGTTGTCCATTTTCTTTTCGAGTTTGACAAGTGATTTGGGTTTTCCGGGTTCTTTCTTTTTGAGCTTGGCTTGCACTTCCTTTATTTTTTTCGTCAGGAAGCAATGATAGCCCAGTGAGATAAATTGCGCGAATAAAGGGGACGTACCACGATAAAAAGTGATGATTTGGTGGCAAGCGTGGTGGCAGTTTTAACTCATTTCCATGTGCTTTTAAAGTAAATCCTGCAAAGGGTGTCTCGCAAAACCTGCGCTATAGCGGGCTGAATACTCAGCGCCCCTGCCTTGGGAGCAGGGCTGCACATATTTTTTGGTGGATAGATGAGATTAAAAGGAAAAGTTATCAAGTGGCAAAACGATAAAGGGTTCGGGTTCATTGAACCAATCAATGGGAAGCCAGATTTTTTCTTTCACGAGAATTTCTTCCTCAACCAATCCAGAAGGCCAGTTGTTGGAGACGAAGTCTCTTTTGAAATAGCTACAAACTCAGAAGGGAAACAAAGGGCGGAGAGGGTTTTGTTTCGAGGAGAACGGGACCCGAGGAAATTGGGGGAAATTTTTGATGTTATTTACACGAGCTTGTCCTGTTTATTTTTAATTTGTATTGGCGTTCTAGTTTTTTTAAAAAAATTGGACCCGATTATATTGGTTCTGTATTTGTTGTTAAGTCTCATCACATTTTTATTGTATCGGCAGGATAAGATTAAAGCAAAGAATGATGAATGGAGGACGCCGGAGAATAAACTCCATTTTTTTAGTTTAATTGGAGGGTGGCCAGGTGCTCTCATTGCACAAAGACGGCTCCGCCACAAATCAAGAAAGCGGTCCTTTCTGGCAGTTTTCTATATCACTGTTATTCTCAATATTTCCGCCTTTTCATTTTACTGTTATTCGGGATCGAATTTTATAAACTACGATTTGATCCTTCATAAAATCAATCATTTTACTCATGAATTTCCAAAATATTCTCAAACCAAGCCTAACCAAAAACACAAAGGACCTATCTATAGTTGGACAAATAAAGAAGGTAAGCGAGAATTTTACCGCATCTGTATTTTGACTTCGAGCTATGTCATGTTGATCTCCCGATCAACTCATACGGAGGCATCACATGACAAACCGTGCTCACACATCTCGTTTTTGGATGGCGCATGTTGAAGCGCAGGCAAAAAGCGGCTTGAATCGCGCCGAGTACTGTCGCCAACATAAACTATCTTACCACGCGCTGACGTATTGGCAGAGAAAACGGAGGCGACCTGATATCTCGCATACCCCTCAACTGATCCCGGTTCCGGAAAAAGCAACCCGGATCACACTGTCATCTCAGCGCGGAGACATACGTGTAGTATTGGCCAACAATATCAGCATCGAGATAAGCAATACCTTCAGCAGCGATGCCCTCGGCAGGCTTCTTCCTCTTCTCGCGAGTCGGTAATGCTATTTTCTTCCATGCCTGTGCAAGTTTATCTTGCGCCCGGCACCACCGACATGCGGAAATCAATCAATGGCCTTTCCATGCTGGTTGCCGAACAGTTCGAGCTTGATCCTTTTTCCGGGCATCTGTTCTGTTTCTGCAATCGCAGGCGTGATATCGTCAAGATTCTGCTGTGGGATCGAAACGGATTCTGCCTCTGGCATAAGCGGCTCGAAAAAGACCGTTTTCAATGGCCGCAAAGCGAGCTGGAGGTTATGAGCATATCCGGACAATCATTATCCTGGCTGCTTGACGGTTTGTCCATTGAGCAGGTTGATGCCCATGAACGCCTCATGTTTGACACTGTATAACAGTCTGTTTTTTTAAGTTAATCGATGAAAATTCAGGTAGATATGTTATGATGGTTTCATGAAATTTGAAGCTGCCACATTACCGGATTCGCCAGAATCTCTTAAAGAAATCATACTCGATTTGCAGGACAGGATTGAGGGGCTGGAGGCGTCTTACCAAAAAGAAACCTCTATCCTGTATGAGCAGTTACGTCTTCTTCGGGCCAAACTTTTTGGCCGTAAAAGTGAAAAGATCCCACCGGACAGCACGGTTGAAGTTCTCCCCCTATTTGACATGCCGGAGCCGGAGGGAGAAGAGGCTGGCCCTGAAGAAATCCCGGTTAAAGGGCATCAACGCAAGAAAGGGGGGCGTAAGCCGTTACCTGCGGATCTCCCCCGTGTGGAAAAAGTGCACGATATTGCTGATAGCGAGAAGACCTGTGGTTGCGGATGTCCGTTGACCAGGATCGGGGAAGAGGTCAGCGAACAACTGGATATAGTACCTGCCAGGATGCAGGTAATCCGCCACATTCGGCCTAAATATGCCTGCAAGTGCTGCGAAGGTGCGCTGGATGAAGGGCCGACCGTCAAAATTGCCCCTGTCCAGCCACAGCTTATCCCCAAATCCATAGCTACCGCCGGTCTGCTTGCTTTCATCATGACCGGGAAGTTCATAGATCATCTGCCTTTTTATCGGCAGGAGAAACAGTTTTCCCGTCTTGGGGTTAAAATATCGCGATCCTCCATGTCCACCTGGGCCATGCAGGCCGCACAGGCATGCATCCCGTTGCTGAACCTGCTTCACGATGAACTGCTGGCTGCAAATGCCATCAACATTGATGAAACTACTGTACAGGTGCTCAAAGAACCCGGTCGAGACCCGACTTCCAATTCCTATATGTGGATCTTCCGCCGGGGCGATCCCGACAAACAGGTTCTTTTGTATCAATACCACCCGACCCGTGCCGGAGATGTTGCTGCCGATTTTTTAGGCGAGTACACCGGATACGTGCAAACTGACGGCTATAGCGGCTATGACTTTCTGGATCACAAAGAAGGGGTAGTCCACATTGGCTGCTTTGCCCATGCCAGACGCTATTTTGCTGATATTGTCAAGGCACGTGGCAAGAAAGGGAAAAGCGGCAGTGCGGATGTGGCCTTATCTTACATCAGAAAACTGTACAGGTTGGAAAAGCAGTTCAGGGAAAACGAACTGCGACCGGAAGAGGTATATCGACAACGACAGGAATATGCCAAACCGATCTTGGATAGCTTTCATGAATGGCTTTTGAAGCAGTCAACCAGAACTCTTCCCAAGGGATTACTTGGTAAGGCGATTACCTATTCGCTCAATCAATGGAAACGGCTGGTTGGATATATCGAGGACGGCCATCTTGCCATCGATAACAACATGGCCGAAAACTCTATCAGGCCGTTTGTCGTGGGCCGGAAAAACTGGCTTTTTGCTGGAACTCCGGAAGGGGCTGAGGCTAGCGCTGCACTGTACAGCCTTATCGAAACAGCTAAGGCTAACGGCATCGAACCGTACAGTTATTTGAGGCATATATTCGAGGAACTGCCGAAAGCTCAATCACTGCAGGATTATGAGGCACTGTTGCCTTGGAATGCAAAAGAGCATATAGCTGCCCTCGTTAGGTAAAGCTGGGTGTGGTTCTGCTGGCGCTTACTAAAGAAGGGAAAACGGTCTATTCAAATGTAGGTTTTCCGCAAAATGAAACATACAGTGACGGGAAAATTGAGTGGAAATGATGAAAATTGGAAAAACAATCGAAGTCGGACCATTAACCGTAGAATATTTGTAGAAAAACAGCCTGATTTTTCTAAGTTAGCGTGGAACTAAAGAAGCAATATTGACACAGAGACTCCTTAGGAGATACAGGAATTAAGCTAAACTCTCTCAACTATGCTAGGGAAAGCAACCTCGCAGCCTACCACTCCTACTTAATTGTGTCAGAAAACAATAAATTTGTCTCGGCAATATTAATCATGGTTTTCTCAAATCAATTACCATCAAAAGCTGTTTTCCAGTAGAAATAGTTTCAAGACATTCTTGCCGTTCTATAATCTGTGGTATAATGCAGTCAAAGGTTGATCATACCGGTTGATATGCCCTGTTTTTTACCGGCTTGTACTTAGAGGGCAACTAGTATCCCGACATCCCGACTCATTGTTACAGAAGACGATAAAGAGATGATTCAACCTGTTGGTAGCCACTTGTTTGTTGTGCTATCGGCTTGTCCTCTTTCGTATCGATATGATTGCTGTAGCCTTGAAAAAGCTTTTTTTTTGCGTCTGAACATTGTCGCGAAAATTTTGAAATTGTTTAAATATTTTTTATGTGCCAGAGTCTGGAGTAATGGAAAAATGAAGATTTCAACTGTTGCATCAAGTGAGTGTGGGATGGGGGTAGCTGCAGACCTTTATGAATCATTGATAAGTGACCTTGGAGCTGATCCGGATTTAGTCATTGTATACTGCAGTATAGATTACGACATTGATAGTATCGTAAAAATAGTAACATCCCGTACGCCAAATGCGTCTTTACATGGAGGTACGTCCTGTATGGGCGCAATGACTCAGGATGGAGCAGTAACCGAAAAAGGAAGCGGAATCGCATTGATGGGAATTGTTGATCCGGAAGGAAGCTACGGAGTAGGAGTTGTTTCTTGCGGTGACTCTCCTGAAAAAGCTGCTGAGGATGCGGTTAAAGCAGCACTGAAGAAGGCCGATCGTCCGGGGGAAGTTCCTGCAATGATCTGGTTGACTACTATGCCTGGAGGCGAAGAAGCCGTACTGAGAGGTATTGGCAACATAGTCGGTGAGGACGTTCCTGTTGCTGGCGGTTCCTCTGCCGATAATTCGATTAACGGAGAGTGGAAGCAATTCGGAAATAATGCTGTGTACAGTGATGGGATAGTAGTGACCGTCCTGTTCCCGTCCACAGAAGTGATGTTTGCTTTTCACAGTGGGTACGAACCGACAGAGGCTAAAGGAATAATCACCAAGGTAGGAGGATTTGAGGCCACTGGCCAAAAGGGAGTGGCAACGAGTGCCGGTAAGAGAACATTGTATGAGATAGATGGGCATCCTGCAGCGAAAGTATATAACGAATGGGTGGGTGGAACACTATCTGAAGTCATAGATGAGGGTGGGAACATCCTACACCTGACCACTCTCAACCCCCTTGGGCGTATCGCCGGATATATCGGTGATATTCCCTATTATCAGCTTGCTCACCCTGAAGCCGTCACTCCTGATGGTGCGATAACCCTATTTGCTGATATAAGCAAGGGGGATGAGATCGCTCTTATGCGTGGAACCGTTGACAGCTTAATTTCCAGGGCTGGCCGTGTTGCTGTGGCAGCTTTGGAAACAACACAGGCCGACTCTACAGATATAGCGGGTGCACTTGTAGTCTATTGCGCTGGTTGTATGCTTACAGTGCAAGAGCGACTTGACGAGGTTGTCGAGAGCTTTCAAAAGGCTTTACCGAATACCCCTTTTCTTGGAACATTTACTTTTGGAGAACAAGGCTGTTTTTTAAGTGGTGAAAATCGCCATGGGAACTTAATGATTTCAGTCCTGCTCATAGCAAAAGAATAGCATGCAAATTCATGAACCAGTTCTTACCTGAATCACCCTAACAATATGTAATTAAATGGTTATTAAATCTGAGGAACTACTTGAATCCCTGCTGGATCTGGAAAAATCACGGAAAAGGGAACAAGATCTTCGCATGGAAACTGAAGCGCTTCTGCAAGGGCTTCATGGCATGGCGCGATCTCGGAAAAAAGATGAACTGTTTAAAACTCTAACTGATGCTTTACATAATGTTGTTGATTTTGAAGATGCTTTTATTTTGGAGATGGCAGAAGACAACAACATGACAGTTCTCGCATCTACCTGTTTAGCTGTTGAAAACTCTATTTGGGAACCAAAGTCTGTATTCAATCGTGTGCTGGCAGGGCGTCCTATAGCTTCTTTTGACATCCATCAGGTTCCAGAATGGCAGGCTCAGCCTGACAACGTAAAAGCGAATATTGCTTCAGCATTACATATAGGCTTGCACAGCGGTGGGCTGGATGCAATTTTTATTATTACCCATTCAAGTATAAAACACTTTGGGACAGGCCACGTTAAGAAGGCGAACAGATTTGCCCCACTCGCATCTCAGGCCCTACTCACTCTTGAACTCCAACAAAAGGTTGTGCAGCGGGACCGATTTTTCAAGTTGTCACTAGACCTTATGGCAATAATTGATACAACCGGCATCCTGCGACAGTATAATGATGTTTGGCAAAGTCTTCTGGGGTATGGGGTGAAGGATGTATATGGAAAAAGGTTCTTGGATTTTATTCATCCGGAAGATGCTGAATCCATAGAGGCCATTTTACATTACCTCAAGAAAAAAGAGAGAAAAGAACTCATAGAGGTCCGCTTTCAAACCAAGGAGGGCTCGTATCTATGGTTCTCCTGTAGTTTGGCATCCCATCAGAATGAACAGCTTTGCTATATCGTAGCCAGAGATATTACCGACAGTATCCTTTATCGTCAACGCCTCGCATATACTGCGGAACATGATTCATTAACAGGGTTGATAAATCGTGGTTCTTTTCTTTCACGCATCAACCAGGAATTTTCGGAGGCAGCAGAGAAAGAAGATTATATTTTTGCGATTTTCTTTTTGGATCTGAATAAATTCAAAACTATCAATGATACATTAGGGCACGATGTTGGGGACGAACTTCTTAAAACATTTGCAAAAAAGCTTCAGCAGGTTGTGCACGGAAGAGATGTTGTTGCCAGGCTTGGTGGGGATGAATTTACCATTCTGCTCACAGAATTACAGTCGCCTCAAAATGCCACCTCGGTTGCAGATAGAATACAAACAAAATTTTTACACCCAGTTGAGCTCAAAGGTCACTCCATAAAGATTTCGACAAGTATCGGTATAGCTCTTAGTTCAACACAATATTCAGATGCGGAGGAGATGCTGAGTGCCGCTGATCATGCAATGTATCAGGCCAAATCTGACCAGAGCGTAGAATATGTAATAGGTTAACCAGGGCTTCTCTTTAGATTAAATCCAGCTTTTCTGATTGACAGTCTTACATTGATTCAGCGGGCACAAATTTTAACAAACATTAATTATATACACGATATATCCACTGGTAAGCCTTAGTCGATCAGTTTACTTAAGCATTAATCAAACCTCACTTGCACACTCTTCGATTACAACTTCTTCGACTTGACCTTCTTCCTGTTATGTTGCGAGTTGCCCTATCTACTTGAAATCAAACAGCTTTCGTGACATTTCCGGAAAAGTTAATATTTCCATAAACATCAGGCTCTTATGGAGCATTTGGGAATTGGTACTATTAAGCTCGCAACATAATTTTCCGGCCTTAATTAAACTGCTACGAGAATATTTCTATAGGCAATTGAGGGCTGCCTAATTTAGAAATAATAAAATATAGGAAAAAACCCAGCAGTTATGTGATTCATATCACTCGTAATACTCTAATTTATTATTGGTTCTGCTTCATTACATTTTAAACAGTTACAGGAATTTACGAGTTTGTAAACACAAAAAAAGAATAAGAAATATTTTCAATATTTTTTTTTAAAAAAAAAGAAAAAGACCAACAAGACACGCAACACAACTAACCTCGCAACATAATTCCTGTGAATTTCTGATTTCCAAAAGTCCAGATATCTCCTATTAGTCATGACTTAGTTGAAATTGAAAATGGTATTTGCACCAAAAAAAAAGTAGGGAAGAAACATGGCTATTATCATGACTGACCGTTGGGGGAATGAAGCAAAAAACCCAAAAAAAGTGTCTTGGACAATACACTAAATGATGTATTTCTTGACATAAAACTTCCCGAAATACTTCCCGAAATTTCGATCACTGATGGCGTTTTTCATTTTGATATAGTGAAAAATGGATGGGTCTATTTGGAGGATGACGAGCACCATTATTATCATATGAAAGATCTTGAGGTGGAAAAGATTCGTCAATTATGGGAGTGTTTTCACGAAGGAAACATTGACGATATTTTGGCTGAGCCCTGGATAGAAGGAATTCCAGCATTTAATGGTGATCGGTAAAATTGAAATAAGGAGAGCACAACAAATGCATAGAAAGGCGACCCAAACCGTCCAAAAAGCGGACGATTTGTCGGCCTCTTGAATAGCGTTACAAAACCAAGATATCTCCTGATATGGTTAACATTGTCAACAAGAATGAAACCGACGATCGGCACGGTCATACTGCTTAGGCGGGAAAGAAAAAATATATACATACGCATTTAAAAAATTGTTTTTACTGACAAAAAAATGACATACCGGCTCAAATGAGAGTTTCCACATTTGTCTTTAGGTGGCACTGTAACAAGCGAGTTGTTCCCCCATCATGTTAAGATTTAAAGAAGGAAAAAATGGCAACATATTTTGTAGGAAATTTCAGAATAACTGATGCTGAAGGTATGGCAAAATATAGAGAAAAGGTAGCTCCCCTGTTACTCAAGGAAGGCTGTGAATTTCTTGTCATCAATGACGATGTCGAAGTTGTCGAAGGGAGGGAGGATCACCTACTCCTAGCGTAATAGTTTTGAAATTTGAATCTGAAGAGTCGGCGAAAAAACGGCTTAACTCGCCGGAGTATTAAGCAATAAAGCACCTGAGACTCAACGCTTCAGCAGATGGTTGGGCGGCCTTATCCGAAGGCCTCCAGATGCCTGAATCAGCGTAGGGTTGTTTTGCCTGAGTCCACTTGAGGGTGTTTTTCTTGCAAACGTGGGGCATCTTGTTTGAGCCGGTCCAATACGATGATCTGCCGTCGCAAAGGGACGATATAATCTCTTAGTTGGGGCGTGGGTGATACCTGTTGCAGAAAATTGCCCATAAAGAGGCACTCTTCCTCCTTGCATTTACTATATAGAAAAGAGAGATGGCACAAACAGAGCAGCACAAATTTTATCGCGGAATGTTTATAGTAACACAATAAACTCATTGATAAGAAAGAGGGGAACTGACTTTGAAGTTCACAATTGGTAATTTTCTTGTTCAAGAGATCCGGTTCGGTGCCAATACATCATACAAAAAAGGCCTGTTGACCATCAACAAAAGCGAGGCATTAGCCGTTGTCTGCGAAGATGACCATATAACCGAAGCAGATCTCTATCTAGTCCATCCGGGCGACGATGTTCGTCTGCTCCCTGTCAAAGATGCCGTTGAACCTCGGATTAAACTCGATGGAGCACCGCTCTTCCCAGGAGTTACAGGACAAATGGTGCAATGCGGCGAGGGGATTACGCATGCTCTTAAAGGGTGTAGTGTCGTTGTGGTAGGACAACAGTGGGGCGGGTATCAGGACGGTGTGATTGATATGGGAGGTGAAGGGGCAAAATATACCTACTTTTCACAACTACATAACATTGTTCTCGTTGCAGATACGGACGAAGCGTTTGAACAAAAAGAACTTCAAAAGAAAAATCGTGCCTTGCGCCGGGCCGGATTGAGGCTGGCAGAATATATAGGTTCTGCGGTAAAGACCATGGAACCGGAAAAACTGGAACAATACGAAATGGTGCCAGTTGCCGACAGGGTAATACCGTTGCCGAAGATAGCCTTGGTGTTGCAGGTCCAGTCACAAATGGAAAAACCCGGCTACAACACCTTATGCTATGGCTGGGACTGCAATCATATGGTCCCAACGTTCATTAATCCCAATGAAATTCTTGACGGTGCAATGGTTTCAGGCAGTTTTATGCCCAGTTCCTCCAAATGGTCGACATATGATTTTCAAAATTTTCCAATGATCAAGTGCTTGTATCAAGAGCATGGCAAGACATTAAATTTTATCGGAGTAATTCTTTCCAATCTCAATGTCGAATCCGATCAAAAGGAGCGATCGACACTGTTTGTCGTCAATATGGCCAAAACCCTGGGTATTGACGCAGCTATTGTAGCGGAAGAAGGATATGGAAATCCAGATACCGATTTTACGTCCTGTCTTGTCGCCTTGGAAGATGCGGGAATCAAAACCGTGGGATTGACCAATGAATGTACCGGCAAAGACGGAAGGAGTCAGCCATTGGTATATATGCATGAAAAGGCAGATGCCATTGTTTCTTGTGGCAATGTATCCGAGTTGATCGAGTTACCACCTGCAAAGATTGTATTAGGTAATTTACAGGCACTCGCAAGAGACGGGATGTCAGGCGGCTGGGCGGATGACGAGTTATTAGGCCCTTCCGTCAGGCCGGACGGTTCGATCATTATGGAAAATAATGCAATGTTCTGTGGTGACCAGGTCGTGGGTTGGTCGACAAAAACAGTGAAAGAATTTTGAGGGCTTGAGCCATGAAAAAAGCGATAGTATACCTGAATCAATTTTTTGGTCAAATCGGTGGCGAAAGCACTGCAGGTCATCAACCTGCAATCAAAGAAGGGGGAATTGGGCCTGCTCAGGAGTTGAATCGGCAACTGCAACATGCCGAGGTAACCCATACAGTCGTATGCGGCGATAACTATATGGTGGAAAATGAGGAGGAAGCCGTAAAACAGATTTTAGAACTGCTTTCTGATAAAGAGTTTGATATTTTTATTTCCGGTCCGGCCTTTAAAGCAGGACGATACGGGCTTGCATGCGGAGCGGTCAACAAAGCTGTCCATGAAACATTCTCCGTTCCTGTAATAACCTCCATGCATATGGAAAATCCCGGTGTGGATTTGTATAAAAAGGAGTTGATAATCTTTTCCGGTGGCGAAAGTGTCATAGCCATGGATGAAGATCTCAAAAAGCTCGCTGTGTATGCTGATAAAATACTGACAAATCAACCGCTGGGAACAGCAGAGGAAGAAGGGTATCATGCCCGTGGGAACCGACACCAAATCTGGAGAGACGACCAAGTGTGTGCAGCTGATCGTGTTGTCGACATGCTGTTGAAAAAAATCCATGATCAACCCTTTGAGTCGGAATTGCCCGTTCCCAAGAGAGATAATGTTCCAATTGCACCGCCGTTATCGGACCTGGCAACAGCGCGAATCGCCGTGCTTACCTCCGGCGGGGTTGTTCCCGTAAATAATCCTGATCACATACGCTCAGCTTCTGCTACAAGATGGGGGAAATACAGTATTGAGGGAATGGAACGATTGGAAGCAGATATTTTCAAAACCATCCACGGGGGCTATGACCCCACGGCAATAGACGCAGACCCCAACATATGTGTGCCGATTGATGTGTTAAGGGCCTATGAGGCAGAAGGGAAGATAGGCCATCTGTATGAATTCTTTTATTCAACAGTTGGAACTGGTGTTACCCAAAGCGATGCCGCGCGAATGGGTAGAGAAATAGTCGAGGACCTGCTTGCTGTAGATGTAGATGCAGCAATAATGATTTCTACATGAGGAACCTGTACTCGTTGCGGTGCAACGATGGTCAAAGAAGTTGAGCGTGCCGGCATTCCAATCGTGCAAATGGCAAATTTAGTTCTCGTGGCAAAAAATACCGGAGCAAACAGGATTGTTCCCACTATTTCTATCCCCCACCCACTGGGAGATCCGAATACCTCGAAAGAAGAGCAATGGAAAGTAAGACATCATAGGGTAGGCATTGCCTTGCAAGGATTGACGACCGATATTCAAGAGCAAACGGTGTTTGCGGTTTAACCTCTTGTAACTACCGATATTGGAGAACCCAGGCAAGGGATAAAGTTTTTACCCAGGTCTTAAGAGGTTTTTTCTTACTTTCTTCAGACCAGACCACTTTCGATTAATTGAATGGCGCCTCGCTGCACGCGGCGGTATTGTTATGAACTGAGCATAAGCGCTCAGTTCATAACGTTCGACCCCAAAAAGAGATATTAGATTATGCCATTAATAAAAGGTATTGGCGGTCTCCTGATCGACCTCGATGGTGTATTATACGTTGGAGAAGCGCCGGTACCAGGCGCTCAGGAGGTGTTAAAACGATTAACTGCAGAGGGAATCCCAAGGCGTTACTGAACAAAATGACCAATGAATTTCTTGGTTCAAAATTGTCACAGCACCTGTCAAATAGCATTTTTCGTCAAACGCCTGCGGCGGGAGGGATAATGGTAGATTCTGATAATATTTTTGACATTTTACGTCCTGTTTTGTAACTTAAATTTCGATATTTGCGGTACACTGACGCGGATGTGCTCAAGTCTCTTTTGCCGCCGTGCTTGTTTTGCAGGAAGAAAGCCGCTTGGTAGGGTGTCGAGAGGATGAAAATGGGGAGAGGTTACCCTTTATTTTTCGGTTCTCTCGGTTTTTGTGCGTCTCGCTGAAAGGCGAAGTCTTATCACCATCACCATCCCCTCCTGATCAATGCATCTGTTACGCGTCCCGGCGAGACAGCATCCCGTAAGAAAGACAACCGCTTCGTGATTTCGGGACCAGGCCCGATTCATAAATAACTCCAAAACCTGGCAAAATACTATACCTACAAGCCATTGAGGAGGCATTCATGGCCAAGAAAATTATCGTTATCGGAGGGTCCGCAGCCGGACCAAAGGCTGCAGCCCGCGCCCGTCGACTCGATCTCGACGCCGAGATCACCATCATCCAGAAGGACCCGGACCTGTCCATGGCCTCCTGCGGTTACCCCTATTTCGTGGGCGGCACCTTTGAGGACCGCAACCAGCTCCTGGCCACCCCCACGGGCGTGGTTCGCGATCCAGGCTTTTTCCAGCGGGCCAAGGGCATCGTCGCCAAAGTGGAAACCGAAGTGATCGGTATCGATCGGCAAGCAAAAAAAGTTAACTGCCGTAATCTGCGCACCGGTGAAGAGGAGTCCCTTGCTTACGACAAGCTCATCGTGGCCACCGGCGCCGTGCCCCGCATTCCGCCCCTGCCCGGGAAAGATCTCAAGGGCATCACCACCCTGCAGTCCATGAAGGATGCCGATTTTCTGAAAAAGGTACGCGAGGAAGGCAAGGTCAAAAAGGCGGTCATTATCGGTGGCGGCCTGATCGGCATCGAGACCTGCGAAGCCCTGCAGCTGGCGGGTATTCAGATCACCGTGGTGGAAATGCTGCCCCAGATTCTCAAATTTCTGGACTGGGATCTGGCCAAGATTCTTGAGAATCACGTCAAAAGCAAGGCATCCAACGTGCTCACCGATGTGGGCGTGACCGAGTTTCTGGGCGAGGAGGGCGTGCTGACCGGAGTGAAACTTTCCAACGGCGCTGAACTATCCTGCGAGCTGGCGGTTATGGCCATCGGCGTTGCTCCCAATAGCAAGCTGGCCCAGGAGGCAGGGCTGGAGCTTGGCGAGACCAGGGGCATTCTGGTCAACGAACACATGCAGACTTCAGACCCGGATATTTATGCAGTTGGTGACTGCATTGAAACCGTTAACCGGATCACCGGCAAAAAGACTTTGGCTCCATACGGTGACCTGGCTAACCTCCAAGGCCGTGTGGCCGGCGAGAATGTGGTCCTCGGCAACAAGGCAACTTTTCCGGGCACCATCAATACCGGCATCTGCCAGGTGTTCGATTACAATGCCGGTGCCACCGGATTGTCCGAAACCTCTGCCAAAGCTCTGGGCATGGACATCGTTGCCTCTGTCAATGCCAGCCTGGATAAGCCGGGGTTCATGAGCGGCAAGCTACTCATCTCCAAAATGGTGGCCGAC
Organism: Desulfogranum marinum; assembly: GCF_963675105.2. Taxonomy (NCBI): domain Bacteria; kingdom Pseudomonadati; phylum Thermodesulfobacteriota; class Desulfobulbia; order Desulfobulbales; family Desulfobulbaceae; genus Desulfogranum; species Desulfogranum marinum. The sequence goes on along the minus strand of NZ_CAXXRO010000004.1, from coordinate 2,310,793 downwards.
GCCAAGACCGGCCGTATCCTCGGTTACCAGTGCGTGGGGCCCGGTGACGTGGGACGGCAGGTTGCCCAGGGTGCCATGGCTATCATGGGTAATCTGACAGTGGCCGACGTGGTCAACGCGGATCTTCCCTATGCACCGCCGTTCTCCCTGGCGCTGGACCATTTCATCGCTTCGGCCCACATTCTGGAAAATAAAATGCGCGGCCTCTATGTGGGCCTGTCCTGTGTGGAGGTGCATGACAAGCTGGAAGCCGGAGAAAAACCGTTTCTACTGGATGTTCGAGATCCCGTGGAATATGAAGAGATGCGCATCGGCCGCGGCAACATGCTCATGCCCATGGGCAAACTGCGCGACCGCCTCGACGAACTTCCCCAAGACAAGGATCAAGAGATCATCTGCTACTGCAAGATCTCCCTGCGCGGCTACGAGGCGGCCCGGCTGCTGCAGAATCGCGGCTGGAAGGATGTCAAGGTCATGGAAGGCGGTATCATGGCCTGGCCCTATCCCAGGGAGAAGTAAATCGATGAGGTGACCGGCTGCTTCTTCCAATTCGGATTTCAGCAAGTAAGATGCCCGAAAAAGTATCGGCATCGACCGGCACCGCTGTTGCCACAAACGTTTTGACGAAAAGTGATATTTGGCTGAACGTAAACAGGGGCAGGCAAGGTTTAGCGAGACTGACAATCGCCTCGCTAAACGTAACCTGTCCCGAATAACGCTAGCCCGACTTTCTCATCAGTCCAGGCGGTGACGGGTTCAAGGCTTTTGGTGGGAAATTATAATAGGCTACCGGAGTCTGCACGTACCTTTTACTGCCAAAATACTGAAGAAGATGGTGCCGCATGGACTGCCCTTCGGGCTGGTGCAAGCATTATCAACGAACACCGACAATCTTTATCGGTCTCTTATTAGGTGCGTTTACAACTGCAAAACTTCTTAAACCAGCAGCCTCCCAGTCTCTCACCAATTTTGTGTTAACCCACTTGCAAGACAAGGATATATTTAGATTTAACTCAGAAAATGATAAACATCTGTAATTACGTGAATAATATCTAAAATCACAGTATAATGTGCATGGCTTTATAGGATAACCCCGAAAAAGGCGTGCACATGATTCGATACAGAAGCAGCAAGCAGCTCACGCTCGACGGATTCACCCTGCCATTTGGCGGCAAGCTGAATCCTGACAACAGGTGGGTGAGGTGGAGCGAAATAATTCCCTGGGATGGCCTTGCCGCCGGTTACTACAAAACCATGAGTGATCGATACGGGCGACCAGGTAAAGATGCCAGGATGGTGATTGGCGCTCTCATTATAAAACACAAGCTGACGCTGAGCGATGAAGAAACGGTCCTGCAGATCCAGGAGAACCCGTACCTGCAGTACTTCGTCGGCTTTTCCAGCTACAAGGATGAGCCACCGTTTGCACCCAGTTTGTTTGTGGATATTCGTAAGCGGATGGGGCAAGAGGTGTTTAGCTCATTTGAGCAGGTTATCCTTGACAAGGTTGGCAGCAGTCGAAAGACAAGTGCCGAGCCAGTTGCGAATAAAGGCAAGTTACTGGTTGATGCCACTGTTGCTGAGCAGGCAATTCGATATCCGACGGACTTGAGTTTGCTCAACGAGGCCAGAGAAATCTCTGAGCACCTGATCGATGAGCTATACGCATTAAGCGACTATTCAAGAAAACCTCGGACTTATCGGAGAAAAGCAAGAAAGCTGTATCTGAACCTGGCGAAAAACAAGAAACCTGGCTCGAAACTGAGACGTCGTGGCCTTCGGGAGCAACTCCAATTCCTGAGAAGAAACCTGAAGCATATTTCCTGCTTGCTTGATCATCTTGGGAGTACGCCGTTTCCTTTGGAGTACAAGTTGCAGCGGAAGTATTGGATCATCCAGCATCTCTATAATCAACAAGACGGGATGTATAGAAGTAAGCAGAGGCGGTGTGATGATCGGATCGTCTCCATATCACAACCCCATGTTCGCCCGATAGTACGCGGCAAGGCAAGCAAGAAGACAGAATTTGGTGCCAAGATCAATGTCAGCATGACCGATGGTTTGGCTTTTGTAGATCATCTCGGCTGGGATGCCTTTAATGAAAGCAGGGACTTGAAGCAGCAGGTCGAAGAATATCGTCGGAAATACGGCTACTACCCGGAAGTGGTTCTTGCCGATCAGCTATATGGAACACGGGACAACAGAAGGTACCTCAAGGAAAACGGGATTCGGTTCGGTGGAAAGGCTTTGGGACGTCCGCCCAAACAGACGATTGAAAATACAGATCGCCTCAAGCAAATCAAATCGCAACGTATTCAGGACAGCGGGGAGAGAATACCAATTGAAGGTAAATTCGGCCAAGGCAAGAATGGATACCGATTAAACTATATTCGGGCCAGGCTTCAGAAAACCTCTGAAGCCTGGATCAACAGTATTTTCCTGGTAATGAACCTGAAGGTGCTATGGGAAAAATTGGATAAAAAAATAAAAAAAACGCTTTTCTCAGACTGGTGCTTGTTGGTTATGGATGATTGTGCTCGTCCACTATGGAAACGAAACCACTTCTGCTCGTTGCCCTCTGTTTTTTGATGGGCGGGCAGTCACTTTTCTGAGGAAGCTCTATTTACCCAGCCCGCGTTACTCTTTTTTCTTCTTTTTCCCCCCTTGTACGAGTGTATTAAGATTTTTGAAAGGACTGTGAGTTGTGGTAACGGTGTTTTCCGTCTCTGAATCCAGGCTGGGAAGCCATTCAGCGTCCAAATTGCGGGAGTGCTCGTTATCGTGACAGTAGATACACAGCAGTTCCCAATTGCTGCCGTCAGGCGGGTTGTTCCGGTAATTATGATCCTTATGATGCACTGTTAGTTCTCGTAGATTTTTGCCGGAGAAATCACGGCCGCATTTGCCGCAGACCCACGGAAACAGCTTAAGCGCCTGATTTCGATAATCGAGTTTCTTCATAGTTTTTTCCTTCCAACAAAGGAGTTTGGCCCACTACCTTGTTCGAGCGCCACATATTCAGGGATAATCACAGCCTTCATGACGCCGATATATACTCCTTACTACAAATAGAGCAGCGGCAGCAGAACGGAGAGCATTCCCCACATGATAAAAACAAGGGGAATGCCGACTTTCAGGAAATCAGAAAAAGTATATTCCCCCGCGTTCATGACCAGCAGGTTTGTCTTGTAAGCCATTGGAGTGGCATAGCTCATATTTGCTCCAAATAGTACCGCCAGAATAAAAGCTTCAGGAGGCTGCCCCATCTGACTGGCAATAGAAATGGCTATTGGGGTGCCGATAACTGCGGCAGCGTTGTTGGAAATGATATTGGTGAAAACCGCCATCATCAAAATCAAACCGCTTATAACAAAAGCAGGCGATGCATTCCCTGCCAGGGCCACAAAAACTGAGCCCAGATAGTCGGCGCCGCCGGTTTTGAGCATTGCTGCGCCCAGCGCCAAACTGGTCACCACAATGAGGATAACCTGCGCGCTCATGGCTCTGGTTGCATCTCGCCAACTCAAGCACCCAGTCAAAATCATCAGCAAGGCACCCAAGGTCGCGCTGACGGCAATAGGCAACAAGCCAAAGGCAGCCGTAAGAATAACACCTTTCATGATAAACATCGCCACTGGTGCCTTCTTTGAAAAGGGCAGATCCACCGTAGCATCAAGAATGAGTACCTCAGAGCGCTGTTTCAGCTCTGATATCTGTTCACGCGGCCCCTGCACCAGCAGAATATCACCATTCATTAGCCGGATATCACTTATTTCTTTGTGGATTCGCTTGAGTTTTTTCCCCGTGCGATGAAGTGCCAGCGTGATCAAACCGTAACGATCAGAAAAACGATAATTACTCAGGGTGGTGCCGTTCAGGGGCGATCCTTCTGTAACAACAATCTCGGCTAGCTGTTGATCATCGGCCATTAATGGGTGATCATCGTCAATGGGAATATCTTCTGAGTCAGCAGGATACAGCGTCCCTTTCAGCAGTTTCTCATATTCTTTAAGATTGACGGGGGTGTCTCTTATCACCAGATGGTCTCCTGCCTGGAGTATAAGGTCCTGATGGATAAACAGCTTATCTTCTCCCCGTTCCAATGCTGTCACCTTCATCTTGCCATCTGTAAGCTCCAGAGCTTTTGACAGGGGGGCACCTACAATGGGACTATCTTTTAACACGGCCAAATGAGCCGCAAATATTCTCGGCGTGCCGTCGGTTATAGCAATATCACGCTTGGTTATCATCCGTGGAGCAATAAGCCAGAGATAGGCTATTCCTACACTGCCGGCAAGCACCGCCGGCAGAAGAAAGTCGAACATATCAAACGTCTCCAGCCCCATTTCAGCTACCACCGAGACTACGAGAAGGTTTGTTGACGTGCCTATAGTGGTACAGGTTCCCCCTAACAGGGTTGAGAAGCCCATGGGCATCAGCACCGACGAAGCCGGAGATTTTGTTTTCAGGGATACGCTAATCAGGACAGGGAGCAGCAGCACCACAACAGGAACGTTGTTAATAAAGGCACTTATAAAAGCGCCCACAAGCAGTGTGAGCAGCAGTGATATGCTCGGACTGCTTTTCCAGAGCTTTGCGAGGAAGCGTCCCACCGGCTCCAGTCCACCCGTGCGCAGTATGCCCTGCCCAGCTACCATAAGAGCACATACAGCCACCAGCGCCTCATTGCCGAAACCGGAAAAAAATTCGACAGCATGTATGACAGTATCATTTTCTGCAAAGGGAAATATCTCAAACCCGACAATGAGGGCAACCAAGACCAGCAGGCTTGACGATTCAAGCGGCACTTTCTCCCTGCTGAACAGGATGAGGGCAAAGGCCGTCAGTACCAGGACAAAAACGGCATGCGGGTTCGGGGGCAAAGGAAGGTTCATTTATCAGCCACCTCAATAAAAAGTTAAAAGCGTATGCATGCACTATGGTGCTGCCACCCGGCGAAGAGATAGGATCAGGTGATTACAACAACTTCCACCTTAGAAGGAAAGTATAACAATATCATTTAACAATTCAACTATCAGCAGTCCTGCATAAGCAGTAAAATTCCAGAGCATATCTTTTTTTGTTCGCAACCACTTTCCGGCAGGCCGTTGCTTTATTTCCAATGATTGGTTCAAAAGTGTGAACCTAGGGATGAAAGCAAATCATTTTCATTGCGGTTACAGTAAGTTATGAGTAATAAAAAAAGAGATATCTGTATCATACATTTCCCCACTGACTTGAACACAAAGGGGAGACCATCAGTATTCGGACAGATAAAATCAAACAAACCACGGTTCGCAGCTATTCCTCAATGTTGATAGAGCAGAGCGTACACAAGACACTTGAAAATGACCACCCGTAATGGTCAACCAACTGCCTGGTACTCAAACAGCCAGGTCGTTTAAACGCTACATACGGAACCACTGATGACTTCCTCTTCTGCTGCCGATAAAGCTGACCAACCCACCTGGCAATACGTTCAGCTTGCTGACTACCAACTTCCGACCACGCCGGTTACCTACAGTGCAAGGGTACGTTTTACATCTTTTCGTCGGCTATTTCAGCGAGATATGCCCAGCCAGAGTCTCCCGCTCAAAGCTCAAGAAAAACTGTCCTCATTACCTCAGTGCCTCCTGGAAACCATTGCACCGATTCCGGACTGGAGAGATTCGGCCTCGGCTCTGGATACGGCCATGAGTGATTGGCTGGATAAAGATGCTCAACGTGCGCCTGTGATGGTTATCGTCGGCGCGCCTTACAGCGGTAACAGCGAAGCACTTAAAGCTTTGGCAAAAATGCAATCCTGGCGCATCCTGGATAGTCCAGCTCCAGAGCAGATACTCAGCAGAGATAGTGCTTTGTTTTCCAGCCAAATCACCGGTGCCGGCCCCTGGGTTTTGCCCAACCTGGAGAAAATTTACCTACGTCATGCAGAGGGACTGCAGCTTATTCGCCAATTTATCGCCCACGCCTGCTCCGGCAACATGGGAAAGGTGATTATCGGCTGCGACAGTTGGGCATGGGCCTTTATTCAACACCTCTGGAGCGGCCCAACTCCTGCAGTCATGACATTGCAGGCCTTTGATGAGCCCAGACTAATCAAATACTTTCAGGGATTGATAAATGCTTCCACTGGAGGCCAGCTGCTTATTCGCCAATCACATGACGGTCGATACGTACTGCCGCTGCTGGAGAAGCACGATACTTCCATGGAATACAGCAATTTCTTGCAGATTGTCGCAGCTTACAGCCGCGGCAATTTCGGCATTGCCCAAAAAATCTGGTGTACCAGCATGCAGACCGAACCTGGTGAAAACCAGCAGGAACAGCATAGTACGGAGCAGCCTGATATGCCGCAGCAAACTATTTGGGTTATACCATGGAATCAGCTCAAGCTTCCATCGCTCCCTTCGGACATTGGCTGTAATGAAGCTTTTATCCTGCATGCACTCCTCCTGCATAACGGACTTACCCAGGAGGTGTTGCAGCTGCTGTTACCACTTTCGCAAAAAAACGTCTTGGCGACCTTGTACCGTCTGAAAGAATATGAACTGGTGGAAAGGGATAACGCAGTCTGGCAGGTTACACCGCTGGGATATCCGGCTGTACGCCAGTTCCTCCAGAGCAGTCGTTACCTGGTTGATCACTTTTAGGAGAAGAGGATGGACAGTTCCGTTGCTGCCGCCGAAATCGTGCGGACCCTCATAGCAGTTGACGTTTTTCAGCTGGCACTGATTGTGATCGGTACATGGCTGCTGATCATACTTTCATCACGATCCCTGGCATGGCTGGCCAAAAGGTTAGCCGGTCGTTTTCGCTTTTACACTCTTTCCGCCATACCGATTCTTCGCCTGCTCATCATACTTGCCGGCCTGATATTGTTTATCACCTCAGTCATTGAACCCACCGTTGAGAACTTGACGGTTCTGCTGGGTTTGCTGGGGTTTGGCTTGGGATTCGTCTTTAAAGATTATGTCAGCAGCCTGCTTGCGGGCATAGTAACGCTGTACGAGGCCCCTTACCGCCCCGGCGACTGGATAGAAATCAACGGAGCATACGGAGAAGTAAGAACTATCAATATGCGGAATGCAGAGATCGTCACCCCTGATGATACCGTTGTGTTTATTCCCCATTTGAAAATCTGGGACCAGCTCATTTTCAACGCTAATGACGGCAGCCAGGACCTGCAGTGCGCCGCGGATTTTTATCTTCACCCCAACCATGACGCAGCACAGGTTAAACAGGTGCTGCACGACGTCGCCTTAACAAGTTCTTTTGTACAAATCGAAAAGCCGATCAATGTCATTGTGCAGGAAAAACCGTGGGGAACCCACTATCGGCTCAAGGCATATCCGGTTGAACCGCTCCAGCAGTTTCACTTTATCACCGATTTGACAATACGCGGTAAAGCCGCCTTACGAAACAAAGGTGTGGAATTTACCACTGCCGTTTCCCTTGCTCAAAGAGACAGCTGATCACCTTGACAGCCCCTCCTCATTTTTTGCACCGTCCGGCACCTCTACAACCAGCCTTTGCGCCTGAAAAAACGAAGCATCACACCTGCTACCAGCAGCATCATCCCCCAGAAAATGAAGTAACTGTATTTGAAATGCAATTCAGGTACATATTCAAAGTTTGTCCCATAGATGCCTGCAATAAAGGTCAGCGGGATAAATATAGCTGCAAACACAGTGAGCACTTTCATGATTTCGTTGAGCCTGTTGCTCACTGCTGTATTGTAGATATTGAGATGATCAGAAAGCATCTCCCTGTATGAATCCAGCGTTTCTGTCGCCTGGGTTGCAATATCCTGGAGGTCTTTCAAAAACGGCGTCGTCTGCTCACGAATAAATTCTGAATCATTTTTTGCCAACTGCAACAGCAGTTCACGCGCCGGTCGTATGGATTTGCGTAGATAGTTCACTTCTCTTTTATAGTTGGTTATTTGACTGAGAAGTTCCTGGGTAGGCTCTTCCAGAATCAGATCTTCAAGCTCCTCAATTTTGCTTCCTATATTTTCAATCGCAATCATATAATTATCAATGATTGTATCAAGTAATGCATATGCGAGATAATCGGGCCCTTTTTCCCTGATTCGGCCTTTACTTTTGCTTATTCGCTGCCTTACCGGCAGGAAAATGTCGATAGGTTGCTCATGGAAGGTGAGCAGAAAATGCTCTCCGAGTATAAGTGAAAGCTGGTCGGCCTTAACGATCTCCTCATCACTGTCAAACCGCAACATTTTCAGGACCAGGTAGATGTAATTCTCATATTCCTCCATTTTCGGACGCTGCCCGGTATTGGCTATATCTCCAAGTGTCAGCGGATGTATTCCGAAAATTTCGCCGACAGACTTGATTATGTCTACATCATGCAGCCCATAAACACTAATCCAGGTAACTGTTTCAGCACCGAAAAATTGTCCCATGTTTCCAGGAGTATCGACCGTTTCATCTTCCAGAGTATTCTTATTATAATCAAGGATTCGGATGATCGTTTTTTCGAGTTTACGGTTGCCGATAAAAACCGGCGACCAGGGCGACAGACCAGTAGCCTTTTCACTGCTTTTAATAAAACGCGCCATAAATTCACCTTTGTCTTTTGAGCACTTCCTCTGAAACATCGCCGGTCAAGCTGCCTTTGCAAGGAAAGGAAGAGAGACGGTTGTAATTCGTCAGCCACGACTGTAGGTAGCTGAAAGGTATTATAACACTTTATCAATCCTCCCTGTAAAGGAGATATACAGCACGAGATGATGCAGGCGCCCCATTAACAAACCACCGTACAAATGTAAACCATATCGTTTTTTGCAGATCAGCTATCCCTTATCCTCTATTTCACCGTACAAACAACACCTGGCCTGGAGGCATTTTGCTCGATTTTCTAAATATTTCTGTTATGTTAAGATGTAATTTAGCCTATATCTCACTCCACCTTTCGGGTAATCACTTTTTTGTAGGGAGAACTCATGAAAATTACCTTTCTTGGCGCAGCGAAAACAGTAACCGGTTCCCAGCATTTGATCGAGGTCAATGGTCTGCGGCTGCTTCTTGACTGTGGCCTGTTTCAGGGAAGACGCAAAGAAGCATTTCATTTGAACCGGCAAAACCCCTGTGACGGTGATCTTGATGCTATCATCCTTTCCCATGCCCACATCGATCATTCCGGCAATATACCATGCAGGGTCAGGAACGGTTTCAAAGGCGATATTATCTGCACTTCTGCTACACGCGATTTGTGTGCCGTGATGTTGATGGACAGCGCGTATCTCCAGACCAGAGAGGTTGAATTCGTCAATCGTGCACGGGAAAGGGATGGGAAAGTCCCCTTCGAACCCCTATACACCAAGGAAGACGTTGTCCGTTCGATGGAACAGTTTATAGGCATGAGCTACAACCGTAAACGTCAGATTTTCCCAGGGATTGAGCTTACACTTATAGATGCCGGGCACATGCTGGGCAGCGCCCATGTGGTGCTTGACATCCATGAGGAAGAGACAGACAGAGACATCAGACTTGTGTTCAGCGGCGATATCGGACGTCCAGGCATCCCAATTATACGCGACCCGCAGCCGATCACAGAAGGAGCCGATGTGTTGATCATGGAAAGCACCTACGGCAACAGGTCGCACCCCCCCTACCCCGAGTCTGAAAAAGAGCTGAAACGAATAGTCAACGAAACCTATGAACGCGGCGGAACGCTTCTGCTTCCTGCATTTGCCGTCGGCAGGACCCAGCAGATCGTATATACCCTCCATAAACTTTTTGAGCACGGCGATATCCCGCCAATGCCCATTTATGTCGACAGTCCGCTGGCGACAAGGGCGACCGACATTTTCCGCCTGCACCCTGAATCCTATGACGAGGAAATTCTTGAATTTATGCTGCAGGACAAAGAAAACGACCCGTTCGGTTTTGAAACGATGAACTACACGGCCTCAGTCGAAGAGTCAAAGGCATTGAGCGCGTCTGATAAACCGGCCATTGTCATAAGTGCCAGCGGCATGATGGAAGGAGGGCGCATTCTTCACCACCTCAAAAGCCGGATTGGTGACCCCAAAAACACCATCCTGATCACCGGATGGCAGTCTCCCTACACCTTGGGCAGAAGAATTGTAGAAGGGAACGAGGAAGTCAGTATATTCGGCGAAAAATATGCGGTCAGGGCCAAAATTGAGGTGCTGACCGGATTCAGCGGTCACGCCGATCGGGAAGGCCTGCTTGCATGGGCCGGCGTTATGCAAAAAAAACCGGCACACACCTTTGTGATACATGGCGAAGAGGAATCGGCCAATGCACTCGCAGAAGCACTACGTTCACAAATCGGCCTACCATCAGTGCAGGTTCCTGAACCGCACCAGAGTGTTACAATATAACCTAAGTCCTGCACGTCGAATGTTAGAAAAAATAAATTCTATTTTAAAAAACAACATATTGAGCAGAAAATTGATTTGAAGTTCTATTCACGGTTTGAGTGAACCTATTTTTTCTCACCTTCAACGCCCTTCGGGATCGGCAATTTCACCAAATCTGCTACGTTACCGAAGGCTTGAAGTATTTTTATACGTCTGCGCCTCCGGTGCCTCACATCTTCGGCAGGTAGCGTAGACTCCGAAATTTCCAATTGCAGGATTTAGGTATAAACAAAAGGAACCACGACCAACGGGGGCGTATCGACCCATCCAAGTCAACTGTATACACCCCGTTGTTACCGATACTGACAGTACCATGAAGAGGTTCGCCTCAACAACAACGGTCGGCTTGCTAGTGAGGTTCATAAGATAAATAATCGATGAAACAAAGAAGAAAAATACAAAAAAATATGGTACGGAATTCTTTGTAACCTTTTGGTTGATTCTTAGCGGATGCGGCAGTGCATTGTTGGCTACTATCAACCCGGATTTCTCATGAACATTGTATCAACTTGTCAAAGTACACACAATTTCTGCATGTTATGCAACCTCACGTGGATTTGAAAGTTTCACACAATGTTCACCAAAGGTCAGTCCATCCAGCATCATCTTCTTCAGTATTTTGGTAATGAATATAATCTATTATAATTCATTACCAAAAACTTTGAACCTGACGCCGCCTGAACTGATGAGAAATCCGGGCTAAGGTCAAAATTTGTTAATTTTATTCAAATTGCCAAATACCTTACCCCACCTCTGATTCTCGTTGGATTGGCAGTGTATTTGGGCTTCAGCGTTCACCACAGAATGCTGGAAAAAGGCGTCTTAAACTTGACGAGAAAGCAGCCCTGGTTCCTCCGGAAAAACGGTTGAGCCAGGAAAAACCAGGCACCTTCGAGGAAATAGACCAAGGGCTCACAATCAATAACAGGAGATATACTCATTGCATACAACGGGCAGGAGATCTCTGACATGTCAACCTTTGTTGAGGCGGTAAAATCCGCCCAAAAAACTGAGACTGTTTCTCTTACCTGGCTGAGACTCAACGCCCGGAACCGCTTCGAAAGGCACGATGCAACTATCCCCAGCGGCATCCTGGGAGCGGCAACAATGCCCATTTAGAATAATCAAAGCAGACACATACCCTTAACATCCAACTTTTTATTTGTTTTGCCGTTGATAGGGTTTTGAACTGTATTTACCCGAAGGAGTGAAGATGAATCGTCGTGTGACCAAGACCACTATTTTGAACCAGGGAAATGCTGAGGAGAAGCGGGCAGAGATTCGTCAGTATTTCCACGACACCTTTGCCCTTGAGGACCAACTATACGGCACTCTGGCTGGGGATGAAGCCTTTTACCTGAGGGCTGAACCTTTGCGGCATCCGCTGATTTTTTACCTGGGCCACACGGCGACATTTTACATGAACAAGCTGATCATCGCCAAATTAACCACCACCCGCATTAACCACACCTTTGAGTCCATGTTTGCAGTGGGTGTGGATGAGATGTCGTGGGATGATCTGGACAGTTCCCACTACGATTGGCCATCGGTGGAGGCTGTTAAGGAATACAGGGTACAGGTCAGGAACTTTGTGGATCAATTAATTTCCACCCTGCCGCTGGAGATGCCCATCAACTGGGAGAGTCCCTTTTGGGTGATGATGATGGGAATTGAACATCAGCGCATCCATCTGGAAACCTCCTCGGTAATCATTCGCCGCTTGCCCATAGATCAGGTGCGACAGCTTGACGTATGGAAGATCTGTGAACAAAGCAATGAGCCACCTGAAAACAGCTTAATACCGGTAAAAGGTGGCAAAGTTGTTGTAGGCAAGCACAAAAATGACCCTCTCTATGGCTGGGATAATGAATTCGGGGTTCATGAAGCTGAAGTCTGGGATTTTGCTGCTGCAAAGTATCTGGTCTCCAACAAGGAATACCTCTCTTTTGTAGAGGATCACGGGTACAAACAGCAACAATTTTGGACGGAAGAAGGCTGGAACTGGGTTTCTTTTTCGCAGGCGCAGCATCCCTTGTTCTGGATACCGGGCAAAGACGGTTACCAGTATCGTACCATGACCAGTATTATCGAGATGCCATGGGATTGGCCGGTTGAGGTTAACTATCTTGAGGCCAAGGCATTCTGTAACTGGATGGCAGATAAAACCGGTAAGCCCATCCGCCTGCCAAGCGAAGATGAATGGTATCGCCTGAGGAGCCTGCAACCGATTGCCGACCAGCCATACTGGGACAAAGCACCGGGAAACATTAATTTGGAATACTGGGCCTCCTCCTGCCCGGTTACCCGTTTTTCAGTGGGTGATTTTTACGATATCATCGGCAATGTCTGGCAATGGACCGAGACCCCGATTTCCGGCTTTACCGGTTTTGAGGTCCACCCATGCTATGATGATTTTTCCACCCCCACCTTTGACACCCGCCACAACTTAATAAAGGGTGGATCATGGATATCCACCGGCAATGAAGCGACTAAAGATGCGCGTTATGCCTTTCGGCGACATTTCTTTCAGCATGCTGGTTTTCGCTACGTTGAGGCCAAGCAGCCTCTTGTCCAACCTGAGGCCATGTACGAAACCGATGGTGCTGTTTCTCAGTACTGTGAGGCCCATTACGGAAAAAGTTATTTCGATGTTGCTAATTTTTCAGCCACCGTGGCTGCTCACTGTCTTGCCTTGATGGAAAACAGACCGAAAAAGAAAGCGTTGGATCTTGGCTGTGCAGTGGGCAGAACCACCTTTGAGCTGGCCAAGGAGTTTGATTTTGTTCAGGGGTTGGATTTTTCGGCCCGTTTCATCCGCATCGCTTTTCAAATGCAGGAAAAGGGGGCAACCCATTACGGACTTACTGAGGAGGGGGAGATTACTTCCTATCACGAGCGGAAACTCGCCGACTTCGGCCTGGAATCGACAAAAAACAAGGTTGAATTTTTCCAGGCCGATGCCTCAAATTTAAAACCCCGCTTTACCGGCTATGATCTGATTGTAGCAGCCAATCTGCTGGACCGTCTCTATGATCCTCGTACGTTTTTAACCACCATTCATGAGCGTCTGCACCCCGGTGGATTGCTGGTCTTAACCTCCCCTTACACCTGGCTTGAAGAATTCACCAAAAAAGAAAACTGGATAGGTGGCTTCAGGCGGGATGGCGAGCCCTATACCACCTTGGAAGGTTTGCAGGAAATCCTCAGCAAGCATTTTCAGATGGCGACAGACCCACAGGATATACCTTTTGTGCTGCGGGAGACCAAAAGAAAATTTCAACACACCATTGCCCAGATGACAGCATGGGAAAAGCGCGCCGATTAACTCAGCGTTCCACCCATTACAGGAGAAGATTTCGGTGACAAACAAACCACAAGTATTGTTTTTGTCTCATGGGGGCGGCCCTTCGCCTCTTCTTGGGGACGAAGGGCATAAAGAGATGGTTGCCTGCTTAAAAAAAATTGCAGACCACATACCAACGCCATCGGCTATCCTCATCATCAGTGCGCACTGGGAAGAAAACGTAGCCACCATCACCTCGGCGGCACGCCCAGCTCTTTTGTATGACTACTCTGGGTTTCCAGAAGAATCCTACACCATTCAGTACGCCTGCCCAGGCGACCCCGGGCTAGCCAACCAACTCCACGAGATATTTGAAAAGAAAGGTGTTGCCTCCAGGCTGGATGACCAAAGAGATTTTGATCATGGTGTGTTTGTCCCCCTAAAAATAATGTATCCGGATGCTGATATTCCTTGTGTACAGGTGTCCCTTGTTAGCGGCCTCGACCCTGCTGAACATCTTCGGATAGGAGAAATTCTCCAAGACCTGGCTCATGAAAATCTACTTGTGATTGGTTCCGGCTTTTCCTTTCACAACATGAATGCCTTTTTCACACCTGTTACCAGCGAATCGGAAGCAATGAATGTATCTTTTGAAAGTTGGCTGGTGGAGACCTGTTCGAACCCGGATATTGAGGAAGCGGAAAGAGCACAAAGGCTCACCCAGTGGCACCAAGCCCCTTTTGCCGATTTTTGCCATCCCCGAGAAGAGCATCTGCTCCCATTACATGTTTGCTATGGTCTTACCCGCACCCATTGTTCCGATTTTTTTGAACTTCGAATTTTGGGTAGAAAATCAAGCATGTACTATTGGTCAGCAGAGCAATTCAGTATATTTCCAACTAACTAAAGGCCCTTTTTACAAACCAGCGCAGCTACGAGTAATTCTTAAGCTGCCGGATAGTCCTTTCTTTTCCATCTAAAATTTTATCCTTGGAGGTAACCAAAGATCCTGATATCAGCTATATGCCTGTGGTAAAATTTTCGATGCGTCTTGAATTTGAAATTATTTTTTATTTATTCAAGACACCCTAAAATGAAATAAAGGCAGCCCTATCCTTCCCTCCGTCATTCCTCTTCTCTTACAACAGTGGCCTCATCGCTCTACTATATTTACCTGCACGTACAAATGGTCCTGATATTGCTAGCACCTTCCCTGGTGCAATAACTCACAAGAGTATGAAAAATGGTCGTCAATCAGTTGTTCAGGAGAAGAGCACATGGAAAAAAAGTTCAACCAGCCTCTCGGCGGTAACGACATGACAAGGGCCGGTGGACCCGCAACAATGATGCGACTGCCAACGCAAAAAAATGCTGCCGGGCTTGATGCCTGTTTTGTCGGCATCCCGCTTGATATAGGGACTTCAAACCGAGTTGGGGCAAGACATGCTCCACGATCCATTCGAGCAGAATCCTGCATGATCAGACCTTATAACATGGGGACAGGGGCCGCACCTTTTGACAACATTCAAGTTGCCGATATTGGTGACATCCCTATAAACACTTACAGCTTATTAAAAAGCATAGACATCATCGAGCAAAAATTTGATGAAATCCTTCAGCACAACTGCATCCCTTTAACTCTAGGTGGAGATCACACCGTCACCCTACCGATACTAAGAGCCATCGCAAAGAAACATGGCCCTGTTGGCCTGGTTCACGTGGACGCCCACACCGATGTTAATGATGAAATGTTTGGCGAGAAGATCGCTCACGGCACAACCTTCAGGCGAGCGATTGAAGAAGGCCTTATCAATGGCAACCGTGTTGTCCAGATTGGTGTCCGGGGAAGCGGCTATGCCGCAGAGGATTTTGACTGGGGAAGAAAACAGGGATTCCGGGTAGTGCAGGCAGAGGAGTGCTGGCACAAATCACTGACTCCCCTCATGGAAGAAGTACGGCAACAGGTTGGGAACGGTCCTGTCTATATCAGTTTTGACATTGACGGCCTTGACCCTGCCTATGCCCCAGGAACCGGTACGGTAGAAATCGGAGGCCTGACAACCATTCAGGCCCTTGAAATTGTTCGCGGATGCCAGGGACTTGACATCGTCGGAGGTGATTTGGTTGAAGTATCTCCCCCATATGACACCAGCGGCAACACGTCCTTGATTGGCGCCAATTTCCTATTTGAAATGCTGTGTGTTCTCCCTGGTGTCCTCTCTGAAAAACACCCTTAGACCACGACAACTAAACCAGAAGACATATACTTTTCACGAGTATGTCATAAATTCCCACACACAAGGTTCGGCCAAAATATGAACAATAACGGCATTGCATCTTCCCTTCGCTGAAGCTCCTCTTCACCTTGAAAAACAACTATTTCGTCCGGCCTCCCGGATCCTGACGCTTACCTCGTTCTGCTAAAAAAATTATCCTCGGAGGTAAACATTAGACTCCTCTAGTAACCACATGCCTATGGTGATTTTTTGCGCATGCTACGGAGTTATGGCTGACCTGACGACGAACGTAATATCTAGTTTTTCAAGTGCCCCTCAAAGTATCGCATTTCTCAAGCGAATCCGATTCCAACTGTTTTTCCACGGATGGGCTCGCAGTCTACGCCGACAACAGAAACGCCCCAAAGCACACGCTGAAAAATTACATTATTGTGATAACTATACATTTCAAAATACATTTTCGTTCAATATTTAGCGCGTTTCCTGCGAGTGGCAACCTCAGCTCATATGGCCATAAGCTCAACTTATGCTTTTATTGTTCTTTTTCGGCTTTAAAAAAATAACAGCACTCCATAAATTCAAATAAAACATTTAAAAACGAGCATTTAACCAAACTAATGGCTCACAGCAGAACACACCCTCAACACAAAAAACCCCTGACATGTCTCTTGGGCACAACGGTTGCACTAAAAGTGAAAACACACCACATCCAGTGACAATCACGATAAGGAGGACCTCCAATAATGGACATGATCGATGTACTAGAAATAAAAAATGGAAACAGGGTCAAAGGGACCTTTTCCAGCGGGGAAATGCAACACCGAATGGATACTCTCCGTACATATATGGGGGCAGAAAATATCGACGCGATACTATTCACCTCCATGCATAATATCAACTATTACTCTGACTTTCTCTACTGTTCTTTTGGCCGTAATTTCGGCCTGACAGTTACTCAGACGAAATCTACAACCATCAGTGCCAATATTGATTTCGGGCAGCCATACAGACGCAGTTTTGGAGACAACATTGTTTATACCGACTGGAAACAGGATAACTATTTCCGAGCAGTGAAAAAACTCCTCCCTGGGTGCAAGCGGATCGGCATCGAATTTGATCATCTAACCATGCAAAACCTGAGAAAACTGGAAGATACTTTTCCAGGCGCTGACCTGATCGACATCAGCGCAGACATCATGCGTATGCGAATGATCAAGTCTGACGAAGAAATAGCACTTATTACCATAGGGGCGCAAGTTGCCGACATCGGCGGAGCGGCCTGCGTAGAAGCCATAGCTGAGGGTGTCCCTGAGCATGAAATTGCTCTGGCTTCAACCAATGCCATGGTGCGCGAGATAGCTCACCGGATTCCCCACGGTGAACTACGGGACACCTGGACCTGGTTTCAGTCAGGCATTAACACCGACGGTGCGCACAATCCGGTCACAAGCCGTAGAGTTCAAAAAGGAGACATTCTCAGCCTTAACTGCTTCCCCATGATCGCCGGATACTACACCGCTCTTGAACGCACCCTTTTTCTTGGCCAGCCAACAGACAGGGAGCTGGAGCTATGGAACATTAATTGTCGAGTGTACCAAAAAGGACTCAGCCTAATAAAACCAGGAGTCCGTTGCTGCGATATAGCCAAAGAACTCAACGAAATATATGCCCAAGAAGGACTTCTTGAAAACCGCACGTTTGGTTATGGCCACTCCTTTGGTGTATTGAGCCACTACTACGGACGCGAAGCAGGCCTTGAATTGCGCGAAGACATCGAAACCGTCCTTAAACCGAACATGGTTATCTCCATGGAGCCTATGATAACCATCCCCCAGGGAGAACAAGGCGCAGGAGGCTACAGAGAACATGACATACTTGTGCTGACAGACGATGGTGCTCGAAACATTACAGGATTCCCAGTGGGACCTGAGCACAATATAATTGAAGCCTAGAGGACAGACAAGTGAACGCCACCTTATTTGCCCTCGCAACTATAGCCATGTGGAGCTCCCTCGCTCTACTGACAGACCGGGTTTCCCATTTACCGCCCCTGCTGTCAGTGGGGCTCGTGCTCACTACTTGCGGCATAGTCGGTGCTCTCAGAATTCGAGAGTGGAAGGTTTCAGCTGTAACCTGGATGGTCGGCGTAGGCGGTATCTTTGGCTACCACTTCCTCCTGTTTGCAGCTTTTGGAAAAGCGCCTGCCGTTGAAGCAAACATGATTCAATACCTGTGGCCTTTGTTTATCGTCCTTTTTACGCCGATTATCTTACCGGGCAACAACCTCACAACACACCATATCATTGGGGCGATATTTGGCCTTACGGGAGCTATCCTCATCGTTACAGGCGGCAAGATCGGCCTGAAGATTGAGTACCTTTCGGGATACTGCTGCGCATTTGGCGCTGCCATCATTTGGGCGTGTTATTCCCTGCTCACCAAACGGCTTCCGCTATTTTCCACAGCAGCAGTAGGTGGATTCTGTTTTGTATCAGGCCTCCTCTCCCTTGGCCTGCAATACATAACTCAAGGATCGCTCCCAATGCCAAACCCCGAAGAGTGCATCAATATCGTTCTCCTCGGTATAGGCCCGATGGGTATGGCTTTCTACACATGGGACGCAGCCATGAAACGGAGTGATTCGAGAACCATCGGCAGCCTGGCCTACATTACCCCGCTCTTATCGACCCTGCTCCTGGTTGTCGTCAACGGGGCAAACTTTACGCTTTTACATGGTGCAGCCATCGTCCTGGTCACCGGAGGGGCTGTGGTCGGCTCACTTGATACTCTCAGGCCCGCGCTCTTCGCTCTCCTCAGGGGGCCAAAAAAATGCACGGAGGTTTTTCATAATCACCAATAAAACAGACAAGCTACAGCAGCACTGGGTGCAGTTCAGTATCAACCCATTTTTTCAATAAAAAACCAAAACCAACAAACAAGAGGTTCATCATGATTCGTCCGTTTAAATTCGCTGCCTTAATGCTGGCATGTTTTTTCGCGACCAGCGCACAAAGCCAGGCCAAAGATCTATTGGAAGAGATAAAAGAGAGGGGTGAAATTGTTATTGCCACCGAAGCTCGTTTCGCTCCTTTTGAAATGCTGAAACAAGGGAAAATAGTCGGATACGGCAAAGACCTGCTCGACGAAATCCTCAAAGATCTTCCAGGGGTAAAGCTCAAGCAGCTCGACCTGCCGTACCAAGGAATTTTGGCTGGTCTAGTTGCCAAACGCTATGATTTTGTGTGTACATCTTTAACCATTACCAAAGAACGTGCTGCAAAGTATGCCTTCACCTTACCAATCTCCACAGCATCTTTAACGATTGTTAAACGAACCGGTGATGATGCCATTAAGTCAGCTGAAGATATGGCCGGCAAAATAATCGGTATCCAGGCGGGAGCTACCCCCTACTTCAACGCACTAAAAAACTATGAAAACGAAGTGCTCAAGCCAAAAGCTGGCAAGGGTGTCGACAAATTAATGGAGTTCGTCAGCTATGACGACGCATATGCTGCACTGGCTGGTCGTCGGGTGGATGCCGTGGTCAACACCGTTCCAAACATTGCCCCGCTGGTGAAAGAGCGTGCAGATGTCTTTGAAATTATCCTGCCGGCTTTTGGCCCACCATCCTATTTTGCATGGGCCGGCCGAAAAGATGAAGCCAGCAATTCACTGGTACAGTTCTTTAGCGACGGTATTAGAAAGCTTGATGACAACGGCAAACTCAAAGAACTGCAGATGAAATGGTTTGGTTTTACCATGGATCTTCCTTTGGATAAGGTCCCTGAACCCGTTAACTAAAACCCCCCGAGTCGTCCCGGGCCAATAACGGGACGACTCGCACCTGCATCCTTGACAACACCTACGGACGGTCAGAATGTTCGATTTTACGATTATCCTCGATCACATCCCAGAACTTCTTGCTGGGGCATGGCGTACCTTATGGATATCCTTTGTATCCATAGGCATCGGCTTTGTGCTCGGCCATCTCCTCTGTTTCGGGAAATTTTCGGGAAACAAACCACTCCAGAGAACTATCGCCATTTATGTCAGTTTCTTCAGAGGTACCCCATTACTGGTTCAGCTTGCCATTATTTTTTATTTCCTGCCGCTTTTCGGCATATTCATCCCTTCAGTGGCTGCGGCTATCATTGCGTTATCAATGAATACGGCGGCATTTCAGTCTGAAATTCTCCGTGGCGGCTTTCAATCCCTGCCCAAAGGACAAGTGGAAGCAGCTCAAGATCTTGGCTTTAGCTGGTGGCAAATCAAGATACACATCCAAATACCCCAGGTATTCAGAGCAACCGTTCCGGCACTGATCAACGAATCTATAGATATCTTGAAAAACTCAGCCTTGATTTCCACCATCGCAGTAACGGATCTTATGCGAATCTCGCAAACACTGGCTTCAACCAGTTTTCGTCCCATCGAGTTCTTTCTTGCAGCTGGAGTTATTTATTTTGTCATGACCTACGCCATAAGCAGCTTTGGCAATATCATTGAACAAAAAATGAAAAGGATATAAAGCAAACATGTTTGATCTCTCCATCATAACTCAATATTACCCGCTGTTTCTCAAAGGATTCGCCTTTACTTTGCTCGTCTGTGCCGCCGGCATCCTTTGCGGCCTACTCTGGGGGCTGTTCCTTTACATATTAGGCCAATCACGCTTTCTACTTTTTCAGATATCATGCCGCTGGTATATAAATGTTTTCCGAGGCACGCCACTTTTAGTACAGCTCTTTCTACTCTTCTACGGAGGTCCCCACTTTGGCCTTCGTCTTTCCGCAATCGCAACCGGAATCATAGGCCTTGCGGCATACGGCGGCGCATATTTCGCTGAAATCTATCGTGCTGGATTTCAAAGCATTCCCAAGGGCCAGATTGAGGCTGCCAACGACCTCGGATTTTCCAAATTGCAGATAATACTGCATATCCAGTTGCCTCAAATGTTGACCCTGATCTTACCGGCACTAACAAACCAGACAATTATCATTGTCAAAGAATCTGCCATATTATCCATCATAACTGTTCCGGAACTGACAACGGCTGCGGTCAAGGTGTCAACCAGCACCTTTTCCATTGTAGAACCATACCTGCTCCTGGCAGGAGCTTACTGGATTATCGTACACTGTATTTCTAAATGCGGCATGGCATGGGAAAAAAGACAACTGACTTCCCTCTCCCCCACAACTCAAACTTCGGCAAATCACAATGTCTAACAAGGATACTTATGCAGTTCAGCTGCACTATCTATGGAAATCGTTTGGCGACAATACAGTGCTTAAAGGGATCGATCTCAAGGTAAAACACAAAGAAGTTGTCTGCCTCATAGGCGGGTCCGGTTCCGGCAAGAGTACCATGCTCCGTTGTATAAACAGCCTGGAAACCTTTGATGAAGGAAAAATATCTGTAGGAAAGGAATCGTTTAGCGCCTTAGAACCGGGGAAAAAGACCTCAAGTAGACTCCAGCAAGCCCGTTTTGCCTCCTTGAAAAATGTGTGCATGGTTTTTCAGCAATTTAACCTCTGGCCACATATGACGGTTCTTAAAAACGTTATGGCACCGCTGACCCTAGTCAAAAAGCTTCCCAGCAAAGAGGCAGAAGAAAAAGCCCGCTTCTTTTTGAACAAAGTTGGTTTATCCGGCAAGGAAGACCACTACCCAGCCAACCTTTCAGGTGGCCAGCAGCAAAGGGTTGCCATTGCCCGTTCGCTGAGCATGGAACCTTCTATAATGCTTTTTGACGAACCCACTTCAGCCCTTGACCCGGAGCTGGTCGGCGAGGTGCTCACGGTTATGCGCGATCTTGCCGATGAGGGCATGACCATGATTATCGTCACCCATGAAATGGGTTTTGCTGCCCAGGTAGCAGACAAGGTTGTCTTTCTTGCCGACGGCATCATCGAAGAAGAAGGTCCTCCCAGCAAGGTTTTTGAAAATCCATCAAGCCCGCGCTTGAAAGCTTTTCTCAGCACGTGGTCGGAACGAAACGCCGGCATCAACTGATATGGACAGATTAAAATCGCTCGACAGCCTCAGATTCTTTGTTGCTGCAGCGAGGCATTTAAACTTCACTAAGGCAGGAAACGAACTCGGTATCTCACAAAGTGCTGTCAGCCAGCAGATAGCCAAGTTGGAGTCAGTCATCGGATTTCGACTTTTTGAGCGACAGGCACGCGGTTTAAAATTCACCGAGAAAGGTGCCAGGTTTTGGGATGCTGTCCGTGAAGGTTTAGGGAGAATAGAACAGAGCCTGCAGGAACTGGACGACACAAGGCTCACCGGAAAATTGACCGTTCGCGCCCTGCCCTCTTTTGCCGCACGCTGGTTGCTGCCGAGGATCGACGAACTGCGAGACTGGGCACCTGAATTAAACATTGTCGTTGACGCTGACCTGGCACAACCTGATTTTCTCAATGACGGCGTAGACATTGCCATCACATACGGTAAGGGAGATCATCCCGAGTGGGACCAGAGCTTTCTCTTTCATGATGCCATTTTCCCGGTTTGTTCACCTGACTTTCTTCTATCTCATCGGATTGCCTCCCCACAAGATCTCCGCGGCGAGCACCTTTTACATGACTCCGTGCCGCAAGCTATTTACAGTACAAGCTGGGATGCATGGTTTGCCAGCTTGGGAATGTCCATGCCTCAATCCGGCACAGGCCCAGCATTTAGCACCTTGGCCATGGTGTGTGAAAGTGCAATCAAAGGACAAGGGGTTGCAGTGAGCAGACACAGCCTGGTGGCGGAAGATATCGCAAAGGGACGCCTTGTCAGGCTATTTGATCATGTACTTTTAGAAGACGGTTTTTACCTTGCCTGCCCAAAATCGAATCTGAAACGTATCGTCATTCAAAAATTTTATGAGTGGACCAAGGAACAGGCAGCATTGTTTCGAGAGGGTATGCAGTTTTGACGTAAACCTCACATCAACCCTTTCTCCGCCTGTGCCTGGATGGCTGTAATGGCGACCGTGTTCACAATATCGGGTATCAAGCAGCCACGGCTCAGGTCATTTACCGGTTTGTTCAGGCCCTGCATAATCGGGCCGATTGCCACCGCCCCTGCTGAACGCTGCACTGCTTTGTAGGTGTTGTTGCCGGTATTGAGATCGGGAAAAATAAAGACTGTTGCCTTTCCGGCAACGCTGCTCTCCGGCATTTTGGTCTTGGCAACCGTGGCATCAACGGCAGCGTCGTACTGGATCGGCCCTTCGAGCATCAGCTCCGGCGCAAGTTTATGGGCAATTTCGGTGGCTTTTTTCACCTTATCCACCTCTTCACCTTTTCCCGATGAACCGGAAGAATAAGAAAGCATGGCAACCAGTGGATTAATGCCGAACAACCTGGCTGTTTTAGACGTTTCAATGGCAATCTCCGCCAGCTGCTCGGCAGTGGGCCTGGGGTTGACAGCGCAGTCGGCATAGGCGAGCACACGGTCTTCCAGGCACATGAAAAACACCCCTGACATGATGGTGCTGCCCGGCTTGGTTTTTACAAATTCCAGTGCGGGGCGAACAGTCTGCAGAGTTGAATGCACAGAACCTGACACCATACCATCGGCATGCCCTTTGTAGACCATCATGGTGCCGAAGTGGTTAACCCCGGACATGACATCGCGGGCATTATCCGGGGTAATCCCTTTGTGCCGACGAAGCTCGTAGTATGTGGCGGCATAGTCTTCAAAATGCTCGGATTGAATTGGATCAATAATCTCGATACCGGTTAGCGAGAGCCCATAATCAACTATTTTTTTGAGGATCGCTTTGGACCTGCCCAGCAAAATAATTTTCACCGCATCCCGGTGGACGAGTATTTCTGCTGCTCGCAAGATACGTTCCTCTTCCCCTTCGGGAAGCACAATAACCTGCTTGTTGGTCCTGGCGCGTTTAATCAGGCCAAACTCAAACATTTTGGGCGAGGTGTACAGGCTGGAAAAACGAATAATTCTCTTGCGTAATGCCGTGGTGTCCACATTGGCCTCAAAGAGCCCCAGCGCAGTGGCAATTTTACGGGTGGATTCGGGCGTGATGTAGTTGCGGATAGCCTTGATCTTGGAGGCAGTGCTAAAGGTATCATCTTCAACCTTAACAATGGGAACCAGCCCTTCAGCCCCTTCGAGCAAGTCCTGGAGTGTTTTTTCGGGTTGCAGGTACCCAGTGAGGACCATACCTGCGATATTGGGCATGTTTGTGGAACGATAGGCAGCCATAGTGCCTAAAATGATATCAAGACGGTCTGCAGGAGTGATGACCAGGTCATCATCGGCAAGGGTGGGCAGATAGTTTTGCAGGTTCATTGCCGCCACAACAAAACGAGTAGCCAGCCTGCTGAGTTGCCCTTGCCCATAGATAACTTCCCCGTCAAGTGCGGCAACTATTTCAGCCATGGTGAGCATTTCCAGGGATTCGTCGTGGGGGATGGAATAGATAAGCTCCACCTTCTCCCGGAGGCTATCGAGCAAGAAAGCAGAAATGTTTTCCTGCAAATGGACAGGTGTTCGGTTGAGGATCATTGCCAACACACTGGAACCTTTGTCCTCAAAAGCTTCAATGGCAAATTTACAGGTTTTCAGCATACCATCGACCGAACCCTCATAGCCATTGGCTATCATCAGAATCGGGCACCTGAGATTGTTGGCAATATCCGCATTCAGCTCAAACTCAAACGCCGAGGAGTCACTCTCAAAATCCGTTCCCAGGCAAAGGACGAAATCATGCTCACTTTCAAGGGCCTTATACTTGGTCAGTATCCCTTCAACCAGTTGCCCTGTTTTATCTTCCGATATCAGATTTTGTGCCTCATCAAAGGTAAAGGCATACATCTGCTCATAGGATAATTTCAAATCATAGTGGGTGGAAATCAGGTGAAGAATTTTATCGATACCATCTGCATGGCGAGAGACGTTGATAATAGGTCTGAAAAAAGCCACCCGCTCAAGATTTCGCACCAAAAATTCCATGATTCCCAAGGTGACCACAGACATGCCGCTTTGCGGCTCAAGTGCTGTAACATACAGATTTTTAGACATGAGCGAACCTTTTTAAGTGATCTCTTAATAAAAGATGTTTACCGAGGAGTTTCCTGACTATCTGAGCTGCTTTTCCTACATCATCATTTTCCCATCTACCTGTTGCGGAGGCACACAGTCAGTTCCTGTAAAGAGTCAATCGACCAGGTGGGAGCAACAGGAAGGGAGGAGACATGCGCATGGCTCCAGTTGACAAAAATGGTATCGATACCGGCGCCGGCTCCGCTGCAGATATCATAGAGGGCGTCGCCGATAAAAACGGTACTGGCTTTATCGGCATTAAGCAGCGACATAGCCTTGAGCGCGGGTTCGGCGTCGGGCTTATGATTGGTTGTGTCTTCCGGGGTTATCAACACATCAAAATACTTGTGAGTATCCGTAGACTCAAGGATTTGCTCCAGGCTGAATCTTCTTCGTGAGGTGACAACGGCCAGTTGTTTGCCGGCGCCTTTAAGCAGCTCCAATGTTTCGATAACATGGGGAAACGGGCTGATGCTTTGTTCCATAATACTGAGCTGGTATTGGAGATAATCATCAAGAATCTGATCATGATCCTGCTCGGCGCCCAAATGAGTGATGAGTTGACTCTTGAGCGGCAGGCCAATACCATCAATAATGGTACTTCTCTCCATGCTTTTTCCTGCATATTTTTCAGCAACATATTGAAAACATGTGCAGATGAGATCCACAGTGTCGAAAAGGGTGCCATCGGCATCAAAAAGATAGCTGTCATACGATTTCATTCTATATCTCCAGTCTCTGAAAAGACCCACTGATACTTTGTTATAAAAGATTCACCCGATCCTAAAACGACAACGGTAGCTTTCAGCAAATACGTCTCCTCTTTCCGGTAACCACGCTCAACTTTCCACCATGAGCCATCTTCTTATAAGCGTATTTTGAATGCCAGAAAAAGCGTGCGCTGAGATGTATTAAAGTTGCCATCGGACACCAGAAAAAGCGTTTTGCTACCGTCCGGCAGGTCGGGTCCAAACGACATACCTTCTATGTTGTCCAGAGAGCTGTACTCCGGATCTGGAAGCGGCAGGAGGCTATCCAGGTCAAGAACCAATGTTTTCTTAACAAACCCGCTCTCCCTGTTTAGAGATTTCAATGATTGCACAGATGAAACATCTCTCCCCTCTTCCAGGTCGATCAGGTAGATACGAATATACACTGTGTTAAGCGTGGTGACCCAGCTTCTCTCCATGGCAAGTAAACGATACTCATCAAGGGCAAGTAGTTCAACCAGACCGTTCCCCCCTTGCAATGCATTCATGCCGGTAGGATTCGGTACCGGTGAAACCATATAGGGATAATGGGCTAAAACTTTCCCACTTTTTGAATACTTAATAATACGGACAGGTGAACCATTTACAATGGTGGTTTTCTTGCCATCCTGCTTCAGGGCCTGCTCATTTGCGGTAAAGATGCATTCGAAATTCGGTGTCACGGTTAAGGCTTCCAACCCAAGATTTTCCCGAACGCCTTTCTCCCCTTCCAGCCCCTGTATAAATTGCGAAGGAAGATTCCACTGTTTTACAAAACTACCGTCCATGCGAAACTCGGTTAGCGACGGTTCTTCTCCCTGCTCCACAGGCCCTTCGCTGCTGACGAGCAAATTTTTGTTCCCCAGGATTGCCAGTCCCTCAAAATCGATTTTATTTTTCTTGAAAAACTGCCGGTCGGCGTCTTGAAAAAATATCACCTTTTGAGGTGTAAGAGTGAACCCGTCATCATCATCCACTGCAAGCACATAATATCTTGCCGAATGAAACTGTGACCTGTCATCGGAAACAGCATAGAAGCAGCCTTCTTCAAGATCATAGGCCAGCCCTGACAGTCCGTTAAAAGCAGTCCCCCCAACCTGGGTATCGTAGCGAAAATTCTGATCCCCGATCAACTCCAGGGTTACTGCGCAGGCCTGCAAAACGCTAAGTTGCATAAGCAGCAATGGCACTAACAACAAACTTTTCATCTTTTTCCCTTCCTTTCCGGGTAAAATGCTTCTGGAAAAATCATATTGAATGAAAGAGAGGTCTTTCTCAAAAAAGCTCCGCCATTTTGTAAAACATCAAGGCGTTCAATACCAACCCATGATCAATCGTTCCTGCTCTGACAAGCGACGCCACCTCTGCATACGAATGAAGAAAACACTCTATATCTTCCATATCGTCAAATCTGGGCTCAGCGGATTTCACAGCGTCCCGTACCATGACCGTATAACAGTAATTGCGCTGCAAAGCTGGATTAGGACACACCTTACCGATAATCAGCGGATCGCTGCCGGTATAGCCGGTTTCCTCAAGCAGTTCACGGCAACCCGCGGTTATGGGATCTTCACCGGGATCGATCATTCCGCCGGGGATTTCAATTTCCTGGCGGCGACTGCCATAACGAAATTGACGAATCATGACCAACTGGTTGTCAGGGGTCACGGCAACAACATTTACCCAGTCTGTAAAATCAAACAAAAAAAATTCCTTTTCCCTACCACTCCTGCGACATTTAGCAGGACCGGACCAAATGCTCCCCAATGAGGTTTTAAGCAGTTCCTTTTCTTCGGCCAGTTCCCAGCCATTCAAGTTGTTTTTATCGCCCATGATGATTGCCTTCTTCTTTTTCATATTGGGAAACGACACGCATTAACCTGTGAATATATACCACACTCACCCCAGGATGGACAGTGTGTGGACTATCAATTCCTTGTTAATGATCCAGGGATTTGGACTGATGAACATTTTCACAGTGCCTGGATGCGCCTCAAAAAGATGCATTTTTATTTACAATGCAGGCATATAAACTTGCGAGGAAAGACTATGAGGAAAGCTATGGAATACTGCAAAAGAAATTTTTCATAACCACAAACAGGTGGGTAGTGCGCTGCGGCTTGAAAAGCGAAAGGTTACAATAACAAGTAGGTACAACTTATAAAAAAAATTATTTCAGCTACACCATATAATCTTCTAACAAAAACGACGACGGACTCGACCAAAACCGGAACCCGTCGTCGAATACTAATTACTTCTACCTAAATCCTGCAAGATTTAGGTTCTATTTAAGGGCGGATAACTCTTTTACATCAAGTTTGCCATCCTTGTTAACGTCGAGCACGTCGAACGCTTCAACCACTTCCGGCATCTCTTGCGCTTCCTCGAGGGAAACAAAGCCGTCTTGGTCCTTATCAAGTCCCATAAGGGGATGGGTATCGGCAAAGACATTTCCTGATACCAGGGAAATAGACAAAGCGGCCATTGCAACTACAGTTCTTTTCATCATGATTATATTCCTCTTCTGTTTACTTTGAAATATTGGGATATATTCCCACATAACTTGCCCTGCTCTAGCAAGGGGTATGCCACTACAAAACAGTGTGGATATATCAAAAAGATAAAACAATCAGAGACATATAAAGTTAAAGATAGCATGGATAACCGTTGTCGGCAAAAGACACCTTTACAGGCCATCTAAACAAACCCCCTGAAAATACGGGAAAATGCTTGTGGCCGGTCGGCGACACTTCTCTTGTAATTTTGATGAATTAGAGAGTAAACTGGATTTACCAGCTACCCAGTTACCCATAAAGGACAAGCAGCTTATACCAATAGAGTAGTATTCCAGACATAATGCACAAAATGGCGACGCCCTTTCTGCCGATAAAATCAGTTTCGTTCGTGTAGGCACGTGATACTTGAAACTATATTCAGACAGGAGGTATGCGGCTCCTTTTGCAAAGAAAAGGTACAAATATTTTCGAACATACCACCAACTATCAACAAAATTTTAACACTTTACCGCAAAATAAATAATGGACACCGCACTTTTTGACTCATGGACAGATAAATATGACCGTTGGTTTACAACCTCTTCAGGAAGGCTTGTAAAAAAGTATGAAACTGAGCTGTTACTTGAGCTACTGTATCCCCAGCCAGGCGAAAAGATTTTGGATGTGGGCTGCGGCACGGGTATTTTCACAGAGGATGTTCTTGACTGCGGAACGACGGTGGTCGGCATTGACCTGTCTCTTCCTATGCTGAAAATAGCGTTGGAGCGTACTCGAGATGACGCCTTTAGCGGTCTCTGCAGCGATATGTGTGCCCTCCCTTTTCCTGACAACAGTTTTGACAAAGTGTTTTCCATGACCGCGATTGAATTTGTGGCTGACGCAGAAAAAGCAATAGCAGAACTGAATAGAGTCACCCGAAAAGGAGGATGTATCGTTGTTACCACTTTAAATAGTCTCAGTCCATGGGCAATAGAGAGACAAAAGAATGCCCGAGACGGGGGGCATAGCCTCTTTCAGAACGTTTCTTTCCGTTCACCGCAGGATATGCGTTTGCTGGTTCCGCACCCCTGCGTTATCAAGACGGCCATTCACTTTCAAAAAAATACCCGGGTTGAAGACATTCCAGAGATTGAACTACAGGGAAACAGGGAACATGCTGAAACAGGAGCTTTCCTGGCAGTGCAATGGCATACAAACGAAGAATAATCTTTTAAGGCCCCTTCCCTCGACAATTCCGTCGAAGGTTGCATAACTTGTCGCCGCTGCAACAGTCAGCTTACGGCAGAAAAAATCCCAACTACCTGATTTCAAGAAATTTTCACATAATTGACAGCACAATGTTTCCCTGGCATGGATACTGCTTAGAGTCATAGAAGACGCACGAATAATCCATGCACGAAGGTCCCTTATGCACGCAAGATATGCGACGCTGGGAATAGTCCTATTCACTTTTTCAACCATTAAGGAGAACATCATGAGAAAGAAAATGGCAACTTCACTTTTGGCAGCCTTGGCAGTCTTTACCTTGAACAGCCCTGCCTGGAGCACTGATTACACGACCATGACCACTGAGGAGTTAAACAATGTGCGCGGGACGTTGTACAATGCTACAGAAGCCGAAAG
This sequence comes from Desulfogranum marinum, assembly GCF_963675105.2. Taxonomy (NCBI): domain Bacteria; kingdom Pseudomonadati; phylum Thermodesulfobacteriota; class Desulfobulbia; order Desulfobulbales; family Desulfobulbaceae; genus Desulfogranum; species Desulfogranum marinum. Next base: position 2,280,911 of record NZ_CAXXRO010000004.1, on the reverse strand, counting down.
AAATGCCTTTCGCAATGAATGGCAAAAAAGAATCAATCAAATGACCCCTGAAGAACGCACCCAGTATATGGGACCAGGCAAGGGGAAAGGCAAAGGATACGGTGGCGGAAAAGGTCAAGGATCTGGGAAGGGCGCTGGTCAGGGGCAAGGTCAGGGGAAAAATAATTGAATCATTCACCTGCAACTGATGGACTCGAATAAAGTCCATCAGTTGCTGCCCATCTGCATCAGCAAAGAAGAGAGCCCCATGCTGATTAACGAAAGTAATGCTCTATTTTCCAGCCTGATCCCTGATAGTGCGCAGACTCCTTAGGGTGACCGATGAACAGTTATCTGCTGTTTACAGTTCTATGGTGATATTGGGGTAGAGCCCTTTCATTGCACCAAATTGAAAAGGTTGTATCGTGTTAAGTGACAGATTTTGGTTCCTTTGCGCGTGACCGGTATTATTTGCTCCGTCAAAAAAAGCACCATTAGCATCAAGAATGTGATCAATGCGGTCCTTAAATGCTTTGACAAAAAGGTAGCCGTTTCCTTCAAAGTGCAGATTCCCCTTGTTGAATGCGGTTTTCTCTGCCTTCAATGCATCAAAAGAAATACTGTTTTTTTCAAGATCAGCATTGTTTCTTATGATGCCCCACACCAAATGATCCTTTGGAATATGCAAGGGTTCATCAATGTCGACAATTGTATGCGGCATGACAATGCAACCTTGGCCGACATGCAGCCTTGCCCCCTCTTTTCCTAACAAGAAACTATTGAACCCGACAAAGACATCTCGCTCAAGATCCGATTCAATTATCTTGGCACCATGGGCTGTGACGTTATATCCTTCGAGCTTTGAGTGGATAATGTAACAATTTTCCTGTGCATTTGATCCCTTACCAATATACGAATCCTCTAAATACGCCCTTTGCGAGATAAGAACATTATCAGCAATGGTAGTTTTGGGCAGGACAACAGCGTACCGATCAAGAGATGCTGTTTTGGGCACAGATTCAATAACATCAACATTAACTGCATCAAAAAGGCGCTGAAAAGCTTCTTCACGTTCCTCAATAAAATCAAATATCATTCCACGAGGACGTTCACCCGGGGTTACAGTTGCGTATTTTTTGAGGAGATCCGGGTCATGACGATAGTAAAAGTTAAACTGGTCAGGTGCGTTTACCCATATCGTGCCGGGGTCTATTCTCATGTGACTGATTTCTCCCGCCTGAATATAAGAATACGTTCCGATAACACTATCCTGGACGGTTGTTAAATCAACAGTCGCAAAGGGACCGAGAAAAGCCCCATCAGTCGGCGAGCCATGGATGTTTGCGTAATCCATGGCAAGCGTATCTCTGATAAAGAACACTTCAGGAGTTTCCGGGTCATGCGAATGATTGTGGACCAGAGTTTTAGCCAGGGCAGAAGTTCTGATGTCGATCGATTCGTCGTCGTTTAGGTCGATCGCAAAATTCTGATATTTAAAAAGATCCCCTTTTCTCTTCAACTCGTCTCCCCGAATATCACTCTTGTAAAGCAATGAGTTGGAAATTCGGCATTTTCCCAAAAAATAGCTCCCAGCTAATCCTGAATTTTCAAATACCAAATTCAAAGGATGCCCCGTTGTTATCCCATAAAAAGCATAAAACTTATCCATCTGTTGGGGTTGAATTATACCCGTGGAGTATGGCTCTGTGTCAAAATTAAGTTCACGGAGGTTGATATTTACCCGCTGAATAATTCTTTCATATAATTTTTGCAGTTCGTTCATGTTTCTCTTCTCTACCGTAAAAGTGCAATGTATACAGGATGAATATATCAAATGAAGGAGGACTCAATATCGACAACCATCACCGGTCAGGTTTCCAGTTCCCCTTCCCTCTTGCGCATTTCATGAAAAACAGAAGCGAATACATCTCCAATCCTTAAGACCCCTACAATCTCTTCTTTCCTTGTAACAAGAAGAGAGAGGTGGGTTCCTGCTACAAGTTTATGAATTGCCATATCCAGGGAACTTTCTTCCGAGACAAATTCGCCGGGGGTAGGCCGCTGCATAAATTCTTCTACTTTTTTATTTGCCGTTGCACGAAAAGAATCCTGGTCCAATATCGGGCCTTCCAACCTGTACTGCTCACATTTGTCTGCTATATACTGATCACTAAATTTAAATTGACTCAATTTTTCAACATCACAACCAAGGTCATATCTGGTTTCAATAGCTTTCAATATTCGAAGTTGGCCGACTTTACCGATAACAGCCTTGTTATCATCTAAAACAAGAATAGCTCTATGCTCGTATTTACTGGCGGAATAGGCTTCTTGCGCTGCCTCCAGGGCTAAAACAGCATCAATCAAAGAAGTGCCGACAACGACAGTGGCATATTCAGAAATTGGTACCATCAGGTCTTTGACACATATGTTCTCCATAAATATTCCTTTTAGTCGAAATTAAGTAACTTCAGTAGTATTCAGTAGTACAATCAGGGCCCGACCTCTATTTGAAACATAACGTACATAGAGGGATTGTAAAAATCTTGAAAAAAAGCAAAGCACTCCTTCACCGGCATGCCACGGAATCTGCGCTTACCTTTTTACCCGCGATCCGGCCTTCACCCTGGGTGAAGAAACACAGTCTGTCCACGCGGCCGATGCCGGGAATTGATGGATACGCTACACCTATCCGCCCTCACAGCTTTGGCATCGTTAAAGTCTTACATTAATAATATTGAGGGGTTATGAACATATTATTTTCTAAAAATATAGCTCCTGGTGGACGATCACAAAGTAGAAACGCTTGGATTTCAATTAGTTGCTCCTATCTTATACCAATTTATCACGTAGAAGCGAATAACAAATACCCTCGTCAAAACCTTGCGCTGAACCTGTTCAGCGCTACTACCGTACCTTAATGTCATTTGTGGCCAGGCATCAACTCTAGCAATGTTCTGTTTCCCAGCCTCCACTTACTAGCGCACACCACCATAAAAGTGGTAATCTATCAAATAAATATGGTGTTTTCTTTGATTGAAAGGCCATATTTATGACAACACAAAAAAAGATACCACTTTCATGAACCCTGAACCAACTTCCTCCATGCATATAGCCCTCATTTCCATGCCCTGGTCGATTTTCAATCGCCCTTCCATCCAGCTGGGGACTTTAAAAAGTTTTTTGGAACGTGAATCCGATTACACGGTTGATGCCTTCCATCCCTATTTACACACCGCCAAGGTGATAGGCACTACTACTTACTCCAAACTGGCCTTTTCAGGATGGGCAGGAGAAGCGTTGTTCAGCCCCCTGCTCTTCCCTGAAAAACGAACAGATGCGCGTAAACTTTTTCAAGAGAGCATAACCGGTGCAATCGATCCAGCTCCTGACTTTGAACAACTGGTTGCGGTGATGGAGCGCCACCTGGAACAGTGGTTGGCCCAAAATGACCTAAAACGATACGACCTGGTCGGTTTCACTGTTTGTTTTAGTCAATTGTTGCCCTCCCTTTACCTGGCTCGTACGATAAAAGAACGCATGCCAAAGATGCCCATCGTTTTTGGAGGTTCTTCCTGCTCAGGCCCACTTGCCGCCTCTCTGGCTGAACATTTCCAGGAGGTGGATTATGTCATCGATGGCGAAGGGGAAGGCTCACTGCTTCAGCTATGTCGCTTTCTTCAAGCTAAGGAGCAATCCCTGCCGCAAACCGTCCATACCAGGCTGTCTACACCACATACAGATATTGCCCCTGCCCCGCAGCGACTCGACGACCTGCCCTACCCTGACTTTTCTTCTTATTTTCACGAAATGCGTCAGGTCTTTCCCAGCCAACCCTTTATCCCGGTCTTACCTTTGGAATTTTCAAGAGGGTGCTGGTGGAACAAATGCACCTTCTGCAACCTGAATCTGCAATGGCACGACTACCGATTTAAAAACAGCCGCAGGATGACAGAAGAAACGTTGCACCTGGCAAAAGCCTACGAATCGTTACACTTCACTTTTACAGATAATGCGTTACCGCCCAGAGAAGCTGATCGTTTTTTTGCAGCAATGGCCGAAGCTGATATGGATTTTGATTTTTTTGCTGAAATCAGAGCGCTGACCAAACCCGAGCAGTTGAAGCTATATCGGCTGGGTGGCCTGCGTACGGTGCAGGTTGGGATTGAGGCCTTGTCTTCCTCGCTGCTGCAGAAAATGGAAAAGGGTACCACAGCCATCGACAACATTGCGGCCATGAAACTGTGCTGTCAATATGGAATCCGCCTGGAAGGCAACCTGATTACTGATTTCCCGACCACCACAGAAGCGGAAATTACAGAAACGCTGCATCACCTGGATTTTGTACGGCCCTACCCACCAATGGAACCGGCAACCTTTTTTCTTGGCCTTGGTTCTCCTATCTACGATCGCAGCAAAGAGTTTTCGATCCAGGCCATCCTGCCGCATGCAAAAAACAAAAAACTTTTCCCCAAAACTTACCTGCAAGGGATGGACATGCTTCTCAACAGCTACCGGGGTGACCGGAAGCGACAACACGCTATGTGGGCACCGGTCAGACAAAAAATAAAGGACTGGCAGCACTTCCACAGCAAGAGACCACAAGGCCGTCCACCGCTCTTTTACCGTGACGGCAGTACTTTTTTAATCATCCGCCAGGAAACAGGAACAGGCAAGCCTCTGCTTCACCGGCTGCGAGGCCTTTCCAGAAAAATATATCTTTCCTGTGCAACACCAACCAGTATAGAGGATCTCCTCGCGGCTTTTCCAAAAATAGCGGAACCTGCCTTGAGAAATTTTATCAATGATCTCTGTGCAAAACGTCTGATGTTTCAAGAAAATGGCCGGGTTCTCTCTCTGGCGATTCGACACACAACATAGCCTGCCAACAAAAACAGGGGTTTCCTGTATTAACTTGTTGGTGAGAGCACATTCGGCCACTGTTTACGAAAAAATACCTGATGGGGCAAAGGACCTATATGCAACGTATCAAAAAGAGAAAAAAAGTCAGGACGGCAAATATAGTAGCTACATCGAAAGTATATTTAGCCCGAATTTCTCATGAGTTTTTTGGTTTTCGACTTAAGTTTTTGATATTTATAGAAAATACGGTAGCGCTTAAAAAACAGACTGTTTTTTCGTCGATAATCAAAAAACTCACCCTCCGGGTCAGCGGATTTTTCCGCAGACTCTTTGTTGCAGGCCATTTGCGGTAGCTTACTATCGGAGTCTACGCTTACCTGCTGCGTGTCCTGCGCCTCGATCTGCGAAAAACTTCACTGATGAGAAATCCGGGTTAGAAGGGGTGGATGGTTGCCTATTTTGGTTTTGAAGAAAGAGATCACACATTCTGTAGTTGTTTCTTTTGGGGGTCTCCCGCAAAGAGCTCAACTCGAACGTAACATTACAAATCGATTTTATTACATATTAACAAAATTGTTTGCTACACTGATGATGGACGCTGTTCTGAGTGAATAAAGAGAAGATGGCATCATCTTGTAACGCTTTACTCAGTATGATCAACGCCGGTATTTTTGCATGCTCTATATCAGTGGTCTGCATCAGTCATAATTCGAATATTTTTTTGTCCTTTTCCCATCGCATCAGGAGATGTTATGCGCTTGCCCGAACATCCGGCTCTGCAATTTCGCTGGCAGCTGAGATATGACACCAACACCCCTGCCCTAGTCTATTACGGCCTTCGCAATCCCCCATATCACCTACGGTCCACCATAGAGCTGGAACCTGAAGTGGCGGAAGGTATCCGTACCCTGAACGGCACCCGCTCGCTTTCTGCGCTGCCCGAGCCCCTAACCTCCCATCCGCAGTTCACCCGGCTGGTCGAAGAGGGAGCAATCGTGGATATTGGAGATGTCAGGCGGCAAGCAACCCCGGACAACCGGCAGCAATGTATCCGTTGCGTCAATGACGACGTTCTCCTTCCCGGTCTGGAATTCGACCAAAATGGTCTCTGTGCCTTTTGTCAATGTTATGAACAGGCTGAGAAATCTGGTATCTCGGCTGGACCGCAGAATTATATAACCGAAGCTGAACTGCTGGAAGCCGCCCGTACCAATACGCAGTCCCGTTTCGATGTCATGGTCTTGTGCACGGGCGGCAAAGATTCTACTTATCTGCTTTGGCTGCTGGCAAAGAAGCTTGGCCTGCGGGTAATGGCTGTGTCGTGGAACATGCCTTACACCAATGACACCTGCCGGGAGAATCTGCGCCGTTCAGTCAGGCTCCTGCCCACAGTCGAACTGGTTGAGCGTACTCTGCCCTGGGATATGGTGCGCAAGGCTATGCGTGGTCAGTTTACAACTGTAGGACTGCCTTGCCTCTGCCCCACAGTAGCCCATGTCCTCTTCTTCCCATTGGCCGTTGAGGAACGGATTCCCTTTATCATGCAGGGAGTGGAGGAAGTACAACTGGCCGTAGCCAGCTATGTTATGAATGAATTGAAATCTCCGGAAAAAAATGCCCCGACACCCCCCAGAAGCCAGCGCGAAATGACTCTGGATTTTTTCAGCATGGTCGCCGATACACCGGAACCCCATTCACCATACGCCATGACGTCTGACTTCCTTCGCTACCAGCGATCTGTCAGGCAGCAGCTTGCTCCTCTTTACCGGCACCTCGACCAGACCCTTGACCAGGCGCGCAAAGACCCTGAACTGCATGTGCCGCAATTGCGTCGCCTGAAAACAAATGAAAGCTATGGTACATGGAAAGAAGCGACTGAACTAATTGAACAGGAAATGGCCTGGCAAATGCCACCTGACCACAAGGGTATGCTTCACACCAGCTGCGTCATCGAACGTGTTAAGGATTATTGTCAGTTCATGCGGTTCTCCAACATGCGGAGTACATTCTTTCCCCAATCCATAGTGGAAGTCAGTGCCGGGGTATACTTCGGCCTGTTGACCCGTGAGGAAGGGTTGGCAGAAATCGATCACCTGGGCTACCACGGCGAGCCTCAGCCTCTGGAGCCACTGCTTCAGGATCTTGGAATTTCACGAGATGTGATCGACAACGAAGGAGAACTGCCTTTTTCTCTCTGTAACTGCTCTGCATGTTCAAAGGTATGATCAATTCGACGTCATCGATGGACAAAGCCGCTCAATCATCGCAGACTGTCATAACGATATCATTGATGCTTGGCCTGTTTGTCAGCGGCTTGGATACCAGTATCGTCAACATCATGCTGCCTACCCTGCAGTCGGCCTTCCAGGTCCGGGCAGACCAGATAATGATGCTCGCCACCATGTATCTGACCATGATGGCGGCATTGCAGCTCCTGTTCGGCAGGTGTGCCGATATCTTTGACGCGGCGATGATCTTTCTGATGGGAATTTTTTTGTTCATGCTTGGCTCCATTGGTTGTGCGCTGTCGCTCTCCTTTGGCCACATCCTGTCCGGTCGGGTTATTCAGGGCATCGGCGGAGCTATGATGGCCGCCTCTTTCGGGGCATTAATCCTGTCCGAATTTCCCAGGGACAGAATCGGCAGTATTTTGGGAGCCGTGATTATGGTCATGAGTTTTGGTACTATCATAGGCCCCCCGCTGGGTGGTTATCTGGCGCAACATATTTCATGGCACTGGGCCTTTATCATTAACATCCCTCTTTGTCTTCTTTCAGGTGCCGCCCTTGCCCTGCACCTGCGGTCCAGGGCACGCCCCCGGCGTTCTTTTCAGGAAAACATTAAACAGCTTGATCTGCCAGGCGGTATATTGAGTATCATCATGTTTACCACCCTGCCACTGGGGCTTGTCAGTCTTGCCAAAAACGGATGGCACCCTCTTCAAACAGGCGGGTTGTTCGGGCTGTTTGTATGCAGCCTCATCCTGTTTATTGCCGTGGAAAAAAGAGCAGAGACTCCTTTGCTGCAGCTTGCTGTGTTTCGGGATCGTAGTCTGACCATGCTCATCACCATAAAAGTGGTGTTGTTCATGGCGCTCAACGGTATCCTGGTCATCTTTCCCTTTTTTTTGACCCGCAGCGTAGGCATGTCTCCCTCAGCGGCCGGTATGCTGATGCTTGCCAACGCCGGTGCCATGGCCGTGGTCACCCCCCTTGCAGGAAAACTCACAGACCGGTTGGGAGGATCTGGTATCATGACCTGTGGCAGCTTGGGGCTGTTAGTCATTTCCTCCTCCGCATTTATATTGCCAGGCAGCCCGTCATTCATACTCCTGGCCACAGTGCTGATACTGTTTGGTGCCGGTTTTGCCGCAGTGCTGATTTCAAGTACGGCAATGTTACTGGAATGCGCTCCAGCAGGACAAGAGGGCGTTTTTTCGGCCATGAATTCACTGACCATGTCGGTGGGGGGATCCCTCGGACTGTCGCTTTTCTCATATCTCTATGCTGTGGGCGCGGCAGGCAAAACAGGTCCGGTGGCTGCTGAGGGAGGACTCGTTACCGCATTGACCGGGGTCACGGTATGCGCTGCCCTGTTACTTACCATCGCCGTCATTTATATTACGACAACGAATGCCGCAGCTAAGGCAACAACCGGGACAAGGAGCTAGCATCATGCATTTTTTGGACAGGGCACGGCCCTTTTTTGGTCAAGAAGGTTTCGACATTCTGCAGCAAAAAAAAATCGCCTTTGCCGGACTGGGTGGTGTTGGCGGAGGGGCGTTTCTTGCTCTGGTACGATGCGGCGCGAGCCAATTCCGGTTAGCGGAAAACGGTATCTTTGATCCGCCGGACATGAACCGACAGGCTGCAGCGTTTGGCACGACCATGGATCGTGCCAAGCTGGATGTCTACATGGAGCTTGCCCGCTCCATAAACCCAGAGATCGACATAACACCCTATCCCGACGGTATTCACGCGGCAAATCTTGACGAATTCCTCGACGGTTGCCATGCCTTTGTCGCAGTCATCGATGTGGAAAAGGGTGAAGAGGTGAAAAAAATGACGCCGACCCTGCTTGAAAAATACAATATCCCCGCATTTACCTGCGGAGCCATCGGCTTTGGCGCGCTCATGGTTAACTACGCACCCGATGGTATGAAGGAAGACGAATTTTGGGCATTGGCCAAGGAGCAGGACAAAGGCGGCGGCCTTCTGCCTTCACATATGCAGAGCAATTTTAGCGATGCAGCCATGCAGCGGATGAAACAGGGATTGGCGGCAGGTGTTATTCCAACCACGGCCATTGGTGGACTCGCGTCTAATGTTTTGCTGGCCAACGAAGTTCTTGCTCACCTATTGACAAACACGACGCTAATGGAGCGTGCCCCGGTGTTCGCACCCAGATACGTGACGCTTGACTTTATGACCCATCGCCTGAACGTGGCCGACATTACCCGGCTGGATGGGGAGTGAGCTTTATGGCGTTCACGAAAAACACCGACAGGGCGGATACCTCTGACAAGTGCTCTGGTGCAACCAACTATATCGGCGATGTCTTTTTTGACAATATGCTTGAGGCGGTGACAGTCCGTTCCCCTGTTCGCAGGGGTATAATTCGCAACATTGTCATCCCAGACATGCCTAAAGGATATCTGACCGTGGGTGTCGACGATATTCCCAACCAGAATCAGGTCTCCTATTTTCGGGATACCTGTCCTTTTTTCGCCCCCGGCAAGGTCAGCTACATCGGCGAGCCCGTGCTGCTTGTGGCCGGACCTGACCCTGCTACTGTCCGCAAACTGGCCAAAACAATTCATATTGACTGTGATCCAATACTGGCCATTCACTCGCTGGATGAAGCCCTGAAAGGAGACAAGCCTCCGCTTTACGGGGACGATAACGTTTATATAGACGAAACCTTTGCATACGGAGATGTGGACGGAGCATTCAGCCAAGCCGCTGAAGTATTTGAAACAGAAACCCGCACCGGCTACCAGGAACATATGTACATGGAAACCCAGTGCGTCGTTGCCGTGCCCAATGGAGACCGTTTGGAGATCCATGCCTCCACCCAGGGCCCCTATGCCCTCCGTAAAGTGGTGGCCGACGCACTGGGCTGGGATCATGAGCGTGTTCGTGTGGTGCAATACCCCCTGGGCGGAGCGTTTGGCGGTAAAATAGAACTCCCCTTTTTTCTAGCGGGTCAGGCGGCCTTTGCCGCCCTCAAGGCCAACCGCCCGGTTCGAATCGTCTACACCCGGGAGGAGGACCTCCTCACAACCAGCAAACGCCACCCATCCAGAGTGAAAGTCCGCTCAGCTCTCAATAGTGAAGGAAACATTATTGCCATGGACGTGGATGTGGTCTTCCAGGCTGGCGGATATGCTATGTCTTGTGTCATGGTTCTGGATACTGGGCTCAAAAAAGCCACTGGTGTCTACCATTTTCCTTCGGCCCGTGTCCGCGGACGCGCTATGGCAACCAACAACCCCATGCCAGGTGCATATCGGGGGTTCGGAGCCCCACAGACTTTTTTTGCCATCGAGACGCACATGAATGCTCTAGCGCGGAGGCACAGGCTGGAGCCACTCAAATTTAAATCCCGCTATTTCATCAGCCAGGGTAACAGTACCCTCACCGGCGGTAAATATCATTTTCCTGTTGCTCTGCCCGAGGTCATGCAGGAAGCCGTGCGGATATCCGACTACCAAACCCGCAGAAAGCAGGTCAAAGCCGACGGTCGAATACGCAGAGGAATCGGACAGGCGCTGTTCAACTTCGGAGCGCCGTTCTCTCTGGACACCAGCTCTCCCATGCCTCCCCGCTATATGGGCCTGCTCAAACATATGGATGGTACGGTGGAAATCCTGTCCGAGCTGGTGGATATGGGGCAGGGGTTGCATACGGCCCTGCGTAAAATCGTGGCAGCAGCACTGGAGATGCCCATAGAACGTATCATCCACCACGACGCCGACACCGACTGCGTTCCAGAGGCCTCCATTACCGGAGCCTCAATGTCTGTCGTTCTGTTTGGCCGCATATTGGTTGATGCGGCGGAGAAGCTCAAGCCACGCCTGCATGAGCCCGGCGAGATCAGGGTACAGGCACAGGTCAGGCAGCCTGAACATCTGCAGTGGGACGCTGCCAAAGGCAAAGGCGATCCCTTCCATTCCTATGTTTGGGGGGCCATCATTGCCGAAGTAGAGGTGGATACCATGACCTGGCAGGTCTCGACGACCGGGCTATGGATAACTCTGGATGTGGGAACCGCAATCGACCGCCGTATTATACGCGGCCAGATCGACGGCGGCGTTGTTCAAGGCCTGGGATACGCGCTGCTCGAATCCATGAGAGAGGATACTATGACCAACTCCCTATCTGATTATATCATACCCACAATGCTCGATACACCGGCGATTAAGAGTACCCTGGTCGCCAACCCCTATCCACCTGGACCCTACGGAGCTAAGTGCGTTGGGGAACCACCATTGGTAGGAGTAGCGCCGGCCATCGCCGATGCTGTGGCAGATGCCTGTGGTGTTGAAGTATACCGGCTGCCCATATCCCCTGAATATCTCATGCAGCAAATGACAAAATCATCATGACCAGAACAATCTCATTCAATCTTAACGGTGCCCCGGTAAAGGCTGACGCTGCTCACGAGACCCGCCTGGTGGACCTGCTGCGCAATAACTTTGGTCTGACCGGAATCAAGGAAGGTTGCGGCGAAGGAGAGTGTGGTGCGTGCATGATTCTGCTCAACGGCTTTCCTGCCCTTTCCTGTATCATGGCCGCCGGGGCAGTAGAGGGACAACAGGTGACCACCATAGAAGGACTACGTTCCTCACCCGGATTTGACATTCTTGCCCAGGCCTTTAATGACGCCGGAGCGGTTCAGTGCGGATACTGTACTCCCGGCATGATTGTGATTGCCTACGCTCTGCTGCGGGACGATCCAGCTCCCGACGAGCAAACCATTCGCAGCGCTATGGCAGGCAACCTCTGCCGATGTACAGGCTACGCCATGATCGTTGAGGCGGTCACTCTGGCAGCGAAAAGAAGGGGAGAAGCATGGTAACCGAAGCAGTCACCTATCCGACTACCCCGACTGAAGCAGCAGCTGTTAAGAAAGCCGGTGCACTGCCTTATGCAGGCGGTACGGACCTGATGATTCATCAGGCCGAAAACATACGAAACGGCCAGTGCCCGCCCATGGTTTTTCTTGGTGGTGTCAAGGCATTTCATGGCATAACTAAAGGGAACAATGAACTACGTATAGGTCCCCTGACCACCATGGCGGAGCTCGCTGCCAGCGCACAAATCCCACCCATCCTGTCCCTTGCCTGCAATGCCATGGGCTCACCTGCTCTGCGCAATATTGCCACTCTTGGCGGCAACATCTGCACCGCATCTCCGGCTGGGGACTCTCTCCCAGCCCTGTATACCCTTGATGCGGAGGTTAAGCTAGTCTCTCCTGATTCGGTACGGCGGATGCCGGTTCACCGGTTCATAACCGGTCCCGGTAAAACAGCATTAGAACCTGATGAACTACTGGCAGCTATCACCATTCCAGTCCCGGCTCAGGAGCTTTTCCATTACCGAAAAGTTAGTCCACGGGTGGCCAATGCCATCACCAAGGTCTCTTTAGCGGTCTCCCTGGCGGTTGATGACGAAATCGTCCGCGACATTGGCATTGCCTTTGGCGCGGTCGGCCCCACAGTTATCCGCTGCAGCCCCATAGAGGACGCATGCATCGGACTTCCTCTGCACCGGCTTTACCGGGACAGGGCCAGGTTGGCCGCCATGGTAAGAGATTCGGTTAAACCCATTGATGACCTTCGCTCCACAGCGCTGTACCGCGAGGCGGTGGCCGCAAACCTCTTTGCGGAGTTCCTCGAAACCCTCAATCACCCGAAGCCATGAATACACCTATTTCTCTCAGCCTTTTCAGCCCTCAAGATGCTCCTGATATCTCTGGTATATACCGGGAAATATATGGCGATGACTTTCCCATGAAGTACGTTTACGACCCCGAGGAAATCACCAGGCGTTACGACGGCGTCGCCCATCGGGCAGTAGTGGCCAGGGACGACCGGAACCGGCTGGCCGGGGTGGGCAGCCTCTTCCGCTCCTCCCCAAATCCGTTACTCTATGAAGTGGGACAGCTTATGGTTTCCAGGTCCCATCGGAACCAGGGGGTAGCTGAGGCAATCAATCACACCTTGATGGAAATATATCCAACCCAAATACCAGTTAAGGGCATCTTTGGTGAAGCATTGTGCAACCATACCATTTCTCAATATATGGCAGAAAATGTTAATATGCTTCCCACTGGCCTGGAGCTCGAATGGCTGCCGACCTTGAATTTTGACAATAAAAAGCGATTAGACACAAACATCTCCCTGCTCCTGGTATTTCGTCTCTATGAGGATACACCCCATACGATTTATCCTCACCCTGCGCATGCGCAATTTACAGAGCAGCGCTGCCGGGTAATACAAGCAGAAAGGGGTATACAATCCAGTGGTGCAATGAGAACCTTGCCGGAGACCCAGCAGTCCATCACAGAGCCGACGTTCATACCCGGTGCGTCCATGGCCAAGCTTTCAGTTTCGCGGATGGGAAAAGACCTTCCTGATGTCCTGAATCATTTTGAATCAAAGGCCGAAGGATGCGCCATGCAAGTACAGTTGAACATTGGAGATCCGGCAGCTCCGTGGGCGGTTGACCTTCTTCGCGGACAGGGATTTTTCCTCGGCGGTTATCTGCCGCTTTGGTTCGAAACAGACGGGATGCTCTTCCAAAAACTCCCCACTACTCCCAATTTTTCCATGCCCAGGTATGCCTCTGATCAGGGACGTGCTGTTGCAGAGGCAGTGTACAGGGATTGGCAGGAGGTGGACAGGAGGCCATCTTGAATAATCGTCCCGTGAAGTTCAGTGAGGTAAAAACCCCCAATGAAACAGATAAATAAAAAAATGTGCAGGAGCTACCGATGCCTTCCCCTGCTGCTCACATTACTGGGCCTTCTGCTTGCTGATTCTACCAGCGCTTATGAAGGGAAAACCGTACGACTAGCCCTGCAGTGGTTTCCTCAGGCCCAATTCGCCGGATACTACATGGCAAAAGAGAAAGGTATTTATAGCGAGTATGGTCTGAATGTAGAAATCCTGCGCGGCGATGCTGACAGTGACTCTCTGGTTCGTGTTGTTTCCGGCAAGGCTGATTTTGGCACAGCCTTTCTGTCTACCGCCATAGAACGTCGCTCTAAAGGCGCACCTCTGATTAATATTGGACAGATCGTACAGCGTTCAGCCCTCATGCTGGTCGCTCGCAATAATTCCGGCATCAGGACCATTAAAGACCTGGACGGGGCAAGGATCGGTACCTGGGGCAATACATTCCAATTGCAACCCCAAGCACTTTTTCGCAGGGAACAACTCCAGGTGGACTTTGTCCGCCAGGCTCCTTCCTTTGAGCTTTTCATGCGTGGTGGCCTCGATGCGACCCTTGCCATGTGGTATAATGAATACTATCGACTTATAGCCTATGGCTTGAACCCTGATGAAATGACAACCTTTTTTTTCAGCGACCTTGACCTGAACCAGCCAGAGGACGGTATCTACTGCCTGGAATCCACCATGAAAAAATCACCGGAAACCGCAGCTGCCCTGGTCCAGGCATCTGTTAAGGGATGGGAGTATGCCTTTGCCCATCCCAAAGAGACAGTCGACACCCTCCTGAGAATTATGAAAATGCATAAGGTCAGGGCCAATAAAGCTCACCAGACATGGATGCTGGCGCGTATGCAGGACATTATTATGGTGGAAGGTCTGTCACAACTGGATACCCGGCTCAAAATTGATGATTTCAATGCCACCAGCAAGATGCTGCTGCAAAACGGCGTCACTACAACTGACATTTCCTATCACGAATTTTACAAAGACCTGAGTCAATGACTTTTTTTGTTGTATTGGGTCAACATACTCTGATTACATCTATAATGATGAGGTCTTTAAACAACACCAATAGATTCAGGAAAGGGCTGGTACCATGATGAAACCTCAGGGTATAGCATTCCGACTGGCATCTCTTACATTGCTTGTTTCCACGATTATTCTGGCAATCATAGTGGGATATAACTATTCGGTCTCCAGAAAAATTATTGTTGCCTTGGCTGAAGACCGAGGGACGCTGCTTGCAAAATCAACGGCCAAAAAAATTTCAACCGCCTTTATGACGGTACAAAAGGTGATTGATTCGGTCGCTTTTTCCCTTGAAGACGACAGGCTGACTGAAAAACGGGTCAATGAACTGGGCCAAAGGGTGTTAATCAACAATCCTGAAATATTCGGCTCAGCCATAGCTTTTGAACCCTTCAGCTTTCAGCACGACAGCCAATACTATGCCCCATATCATTACCGCCTGGACGGCGGCCCCATTGTTTTCGCCCGGCTTGGTTCTGATGACTACCAATATTTTTACATGGATTGGTACCAGCTCCCCAGGGAGCTTGAACGTCCCATCTGGACTGAACCGTATTTTGATAAAGGCGGCGGCTATGAGTTGATGACCACCTACACGGTGCCATTCTATCGAAACAGGGACGGACAGAAAGTGTTGCAAGGTGTTGTCACTGCAGACATTTCCATAAGCTGGGTGCAAAAGTTGATCTCCAGTCTCAGCAGCCGTGAAGCAGAGTATGTATTTCTGCTCTCACGTTATGGAACCTTTATAGCACATCCCAATGCAAACCTGGTGATGAATGAAACCGTCTTCACGGCGGCTGAAAGTCTTGAGTATCCGCAGCTGCGCGAAGTGGGACGCAGGATGGTGGCGGGTGAGACAGGGGTGGTAGAACTAAACGACCTCCCAATGACCGGCGACAGTTTCCTGTATTTTTCACCTCTCCCGGACCAGCATTGGTCTGTAGGATTTGTCTGTTCCAAAAAAGAGATGCTGGCGGAAGTCTCCCGCCTGAACAGAGAGGTGGCGACACTGGGTGGCCTTGGTTTCGTGGCACTGGCGCTGCTCATTACCTTTCTTGCCAAACGGATAACCCATCCACTCAGGGAGTTGACGGTTTCAGCCAATGACATGGCCTCAGGCAACCTTGAGGCCAGGTTACCTGAGGCTACCACAAAAGATGAGGTGGGTGAACTGACCCATTCCTTCCAGGCCATGCGTGAGAGCATAAAGAATTACATCGAAAACCTGACAGAGACCACGGCGGCCAAGGAGCGTATTGAATCGGAATTACGCATTGCTCACGACATCCAAATGGGTATCCTGCCAAAGTTGTTTCCGGCCTTTCCCGAGCACCGGGAATTTGACATATATGCATCCATAGAACCAGCCAAAGAGGTTGGTGGCGATCTCTATGATTTCTTTTTCGTGGATGAGAACAATTTCTGCTTTCTGGTAGGTGACGTTTCCGGTAAAGGTGTACCAGCGGCATTTTTTATGGCAGTAACCAAAACGCTTCTCAAAGTGGTTGCCGAAAGCCGACTCGAACCGGGCGAGATATTGGCCAAGGTGAATGATGATCTGGCAGAAGACAACAAGTCCTGTATGTTTGTAACACTTTTCCTGGCAATCATCGACATTCGCACTGGCGTAGTGCGGTATGCCAGCGCGGGACACAATCCGCCTCTACTGTTACCCAAAAACAAGGACGCTGAGTGGATTCCGCCTCTTAATCAGCTGGTGGCTGGTATAATGGAAGGCACCCAATACACAACCAAGTCCATGACCATGCATCCCGGCGATACCCTTTTCATCTACACCGACGGGGTAACCGAAGCCATGGATAAAATGAATAACCTCTATTCCGAAGACCAACTGATGGTGGTAACGAACCAGTGTTTGGGAAAATCCGCTGAGCAGCTTGTAGACTCTGTGGATAAGTCACTCAAAAAGTTCACCGGAGGGGCTGAACAATCCGATGATATAACGATGCTTGCCATGCAATACCTTGGAAAAGGTTCCAAACAAGAAGGAGATGACAGATGGATATAGTATGCGACAAAAGAGCGGGTGGAACCCTGCTGCAGGTAAACGGTCGTATGGATGCGGTGTACGCCCCGGCCTTTGAAAAGGAGTGTTTGCTGGTTATTGACGGTGGCGAAATAAAAGTGGTGGTAGATCTGACCGGCCTTGAATACATAAGTTCCGCTGGCCTTCGCAGTATTCTTGTCTCGGCTAAAAAAGCCAAGGTGAAGGGCTGTTCCATACAGTTTTGCGGTGTGAGCGGCATGGTCGAGGAAGTTTTCAAAATTTCCGGCTTGTTTACCCTGTTTTCCATTGTGCCCACCGTTGAAGAGGCTTTCGCAGCCTGATGGCCCAAACCGATTCGTCCCTCAGTATTGCTGCTGATTTTGGTAATCTCTCTGCGGTGAAGGACTTTGTCCGCCGTCAGGCCAAAATGCTGAGAGTACCGGAGAGACTCTCAGGTAAACTGGAACTGGTCGTGGAAGAGCTGTTTTTAAACATCGTCAACTATGCTCATCCAAAGTTAAAAGAGGAAGTGGATATACGTTGTTCGCGCCACAGCATTGGAGATACCCAAGGCGAAATGATCTGCATTGCCATACAAGACTGGGGGCCTCCGTTCAATCCACTGGAAAAAGATAATCCCGCACTGGAACAGAATGTGGAGGAGCGCCCCATAGGCGGTCTGGGGGTCTATCTGGTCACACAAATGGCTGACTATTGTACCTATGCAAGACAGAATGAGAATAATTGTTTTACGGTCTGCTTCCATTTATAGGCAAGCTGGACTCAAGGAAAATGCGGGCCACACCGTTTTATTACTATTGCGTCTGAAAAAGGCCGCTGAGAGCGTTTTTTATAATCTGAAATCGCCGCTATAACTTGCCTCGGCCATGTAGCGCAGTATCAGTATGGAGATTTACATGGAAACTGCCAATCGTTCGATTTCTCTCAGGCTATTTGCCGATTCATCCCTGATTCCATTGGTCCAGGGAGCCATTGAACAGGCTGCTTCGGTGTTCGGCATGTCTCACCAGCGGGTGTTGAAACTTGTTATGGCCGGAGAAGAAATCATTTCGTACCTGGCGCAGACTGCACACGGAGGTGAAGTACAAATTACCATTACCCATGGGGGCTGGTGCGTTATTGTGGATTTTTCTTTTGAGGCAGCCCCATCGGATTTGTGGATTATAAATCTTGCCGCCCAGAAAAAGGCCAATTCGGGCCAGGAGGTGGAACATCTCGGTTTGTTGCTCGCCTCCCGTATGATGGACAGATTTACCGTTAGATTAAAGGGGCGAAAGGTACATCTGGAATTGCGTCTGGATTATGAATACCTTGTACTGCAACCGAAATTGGTGCGGCCTAAAATGCTCAGAGGTCCGCTGACAATAGTTGACAACCCTGAACCGGCTTTGATCAAGGAGGCCTGTGCCGCGGTGGTCAATCAGTATCCCCCTTATCTGGTCCATACTGCCTTTTTCACACCGGGAAAGACAGTTGATATGGTGGCAGGCGGGTACCTTGACATGATCGTTGCGGTGGATGAGCAGGGACAGCTGGCCGGAATGCTGAGCTGGCGGGCACCGTCGCAAAACAGTATCAGTTTCTCCGGACCATATATCTTTGCCGAGGGTGATGATGTCGCCAGGAAATTGGAGATGCATTTACTTAAACGGGTTGGGCGTGGCAATGCAGAGAGCCTGTTCAGCGACCTGGCTACAGCACAGCTTGTCTCCGAAAATTTCGAGTCTCTGGGCCAGATAGAGTTTTTGCAGGAGGATGAACAGAGCATCCAGATGGCGGTCTGGTTTCGGCTTCTCAGGGATGACGCGGGAGGGGCTGTTTGGGCCCATCATGATATAGTCGAATTTCTGGAAAAGAAATATTCTGATCTGTGTCTCATGCGCACGATCCGCCAGGTCGATGCTGCGGGAGAGGCGTTGCCGGAACGATCAGTTTTTTCAACCCGACTTCGTCCTGAACTAAAGGAAGCCACCTTTGTCCCCATGGTTGTTGGAGTCGATGTCTCCGAATCGATTGCCAGGCAGGTTGCCGCCCTCCGCGAAGACGATTATCGAAACATTTTTTTCCACATTGATCTCGCGTCTGGCTGGCAGGCTGCTATGGGGGGTGCTCTACTTGAAAACGGATTTGTTCCTCGAATTCTTTTACCCAAGGGCGGAAAATCTGACGTAGTGGTGTTCCAGTATGCGTAACCTGGATTTTCAAAAACTGGTCCCTGCCTACGTCCAGGGGTTCGAGTCATATCAACCGAGCAAGCCCGATCCGGAGCTGATGAAGGCCTATGGCGTGGACCACCTGCACCGGCTCAATAATAATGAGAACGCACTGGGGCCACCGCCGGAAGTTAGCACCATTGTGGAGAAATTCCCGGTGAAAAATGTGCCGGTCTATCCCAGCGGTGATTGCTTTTATCTGCGCCAGAAGCTGGCCGCCTTCTATGGAAAGACCCCGGATCGTTTCCTGATCGGTAACGGATCATGCGAGGTAATCAGTAGCGTGATCAAAGCCTTCTGCGAGGAAGGTGATAATATAATTACCGCAGACCGGACTTTTGCTGTCTACGAATGGGTGGCGGAGTTCTCCGGCTTTGAAGCGCGACTTATCCCTCTAAAAAACAACCGCTTCGATCATCGGGCCATGTTGGATGCAATGGATGAGAATACCAAAATTCTTTTCGTCTGCAATCCCAACAACCCAACCGGAACCTATTGGGATACAGAGACCATGGAGGCCTTTCTTGATGAGGTGGATAATCGGGCCATAGTGGTTATCGATGAAGCCTATTTCGAATATGTGGAAAAAGAAGATTATCCGGACGGCATGACGCTGATGGAGCGTTATCCCAATGTGATTGTCTTTCGCACATTTTCTAAAATGTATGCGCTGGCGGCACTGCGCATCGGGTATCTTTGCGGGACTGCAGATATTGTCGAATTAGTAAGCCGGGCCCACATCGTCTATTCCGTCAACACTCTTGCGCAGGAAGCGGCTGTCGCCGCCCTATCAAACGACGGCACGTTTATCAGGGAAACGCTGGATATGGTTGGCGAGGCCAAGAAACTGCTTTGCGGGCTGTTTGAGGAGCGTAAACTTGAATACGTGTGTAATGAAGGCAATTACCTCATGGTTAAGGTCCCTCTGCCTGATACCCTGATGTATAGAATGTTGATGCGTAAGGGAATCATGGTACGGACCATGACAACGTTCCGTTTTCCCAACTGGATACGGGTCAGCTTGGTTCAGCGCCCTGTTATGGAAGCTTTTTGCAAGGCTTTTGTCGAGGTCTTGGACAACAGATAATCATCGATCGCCCCTCATATAACGCAATAGTATATTTTAGAAAAAAAGTACCTCCTCGGCCATATTTTATAGCGGACCCTTTTTCTGCACAGCATCGGGACATGATCAAGGTAGGTACAGGCAATGTTAATCGGATCTACGCAGGCAAAATTTAAGTTGTTTCCTCTGTCGACAAACCAAGCCAATCTGTCAACTTTCCAGGAAAGAAGAGGTTCAGATTTTATTAGCGTAGTTGACCTTATCCAAGCTAAGGCTAAATTGCGACTAATCAGTGTTTGGGTAAGTTGACGCGGGGGGATATCAATGGATTTTTTGTCTTATTGGCAGGTAAGATTGATACAATTATAAAGTTTGTCGGATTAAACCTGCCCCGCTGCGCATCAAGATATGGTGGACGATTTACCACTTTGTATTATCTTTACTACAATGACCAGTTGATAAGGTAGTTCGTATTTTCACCAAAAAAGTACTGCCCTTATATTCAATTCAACAGGTGTTTACCGTCTCTTTAATCATTATCAGGCAACTAAATGAACAGAGACTCAATTGGTTTCCTTAATCGAACCTTATTTTCAATAGGAGTTGCTCCGTAAAACCGCTGTGGAGAAACCTTGAAAAAACTCAGCAAAATGTCAGAGATACGAGGCAAAGGAAACAATCTCATGGCCCAGATTGTTGAAAATTTTCCAGTGGCAACTTTTGTCATTGACCACCAGCACCGCATTTTGCACTGGAACAGGGCATGTGAAATTATCACAGGAGTTTCAGCCAAGCGCATGCTCGGCACGACCAGGACCTGGGAGCCCTTCTACCCGGAAGAACGACCCGTGATGGCAGATCTCATTGTTGACGGCAAGTTGGACCAGATAGCACACTATTATGGTGCCGGCTATTCCCCTTCACAGATTCTGGAAGGTACATGGGAGGCAGAAAGTTTTTTCCCCCACTTACCCAATGGAGGCAAGTGGCTTGCCTTCACAGCAGCAGCTCTTACCAATGATGACGGCGAAATCGTCGGCGCCATTGAAACGCTGCGCGACATCACCGCTGAAAAAACATCTGCAGCAGCGCTAAGGGAAAATGAGCATCTTTTACACGAAATTATAGATGGTTCCCCTGTACCCATGTTTGTCCTTAACACCGATCACCAGGTGACTCACTGGAACCGCGCCTGTGCCGCACTAAACGAGGTTCCCGCACAAGATATGGTTGGAACCAGCAATCAATGGAAGGCTTTTTACGATGCTAAACGGCCTGTGATGGCGGACCTGATCGTCGATGGCCAAGGAGATCAGGTACCGGAATATTACCAGGGCATCTGCAAAAATTCTCCGCTGGTCAAAGGAGCCTGGGAAGCAACAGCTTATTTCCCCCACTTTCAGTCAGGTCCCAAATGGCTTTATTTTACTGCAGTGCCGCTCTACGGCCTTGACGGTAATATAGTTGGCGCAGTGGAAACCCTCCAGGATGTGACTGAGCGTAAACAATATGAACAGCAACTCGAGACAAAGGCAAACTTTGATACCATGACCGGCCTGGCCAACCGTAACCTGCTTGACAACCGTCTCCAGCAGGCAATTATCATGGCCAAAAGAGATCAGCAGCAACTGGCCCTCCTGTTTCTTGACCTGGATAATTTCAAGCAAATCAACGATACCCTTGGCCACACCGTGGGCGATCAGGTGCTGAAAGCTATTGGCAAAAGGATTCTTGGTTGTGTGCGGGAGGTGGACACTGTTGCCCGAATTGGTGGCGATGAATATGTAGTTCTCCTCTATGCCCCGGAGAGTGAACACCAGGTCACGACCATTGTTCGCAGGCTGCTCGATGAAGTAAGCCGGAAACTCCCCATTGCCGGGAGGCAGCTCTACAACGGCTGCAGTATAGGTATTGCCCTGTACCCAAAAGACGGTGATACTCCTGAAACCCTTATGATGCATGCTGATACAGCCATGTACAGGGCTAAGGCCAATGACAAAGGATGGTTCCGCTACTATGCCGAAGGATTGACCCAGGAAGCAGCCAAATGGATTGAGCTCAAACAGGATCTTCACAACGCACTGCAAAAAGAACAATTGGAGCTTTACTACCAGCCCCAGTTCGACCTCAAAACGCATAAGGTAATCGGCGCCGAAGCACTGGTTCGCTGGAACCATCCCACTATGGGGTTGCTCCTGCCCGACAGTTTTATTCCCATCGCCGAAGAAACAGGGCTCATTCTTCCTTTGGGAGACTGGGTAGCACGCCAAGCAGTGACAGAAGCGAGTACCTGGAAAAAAGAAACCGGATGCAATCTGCGGATATCAGTCAATGTATCGGCCAGACAGTTTCGATACCAGGAATTGGTTGACATGCTCGATGGCGTCCTGAAAAAAACCGGTTTTCAGGCGATAAATCTAGAGCTGGAACTGACCGAGAGCCTGGTAATGAATAATCCACGCAGGGCAGCTGTTCGACTCAATGAGTTAAAAGAAAAGGGTTTTTCCCTGGCGATGGATGATTTCGGCACCGGTTATTCCAGCTTGGCCTATATCCACCGTTTCCCCTTTGACATGATCAAAATAGACAAATCCTTTATCTGTGATATAGGAAAAAATGCAGACGCCGAGGCGATTGTCAGCGCCATGCTCGAACTTGGTAAGGCGCTGGGCCTGCGTATGGTTGCTGAAGGAGTTGAGACGGAAGCACAGAGAGACTTTCTTGCCGCCAAAGGATGTGACGAGATCCAAGGATTTCTGTTCAGCAAGCCTCTACGGGCGGAGGCTTTTCTCCAGCTGCTAAAAAAACAAGCTAGGAACCTGTAAAAAAAAACGTTCAGCGTCTTGTTTACTAGCGCTCCGTTGTGGCCAGTTTAAGGGCTAAGCCGAGAAAAACCGTACCAGCGACCCTGTTAAGGATAAGCTGAATGCGAGACGATTGTTTCAACCACCTGCCAAGAGTGCCTGCCAGTAGAGCAATAGCTCCAAAAATAACGATGGTGGCAATGATAAACAAACCACCCAGGAACAGCATCTGGATGGTTATCGCCCCTCGCTGCGGATCAGCAAATTGTGGTAAAAATGCTAAAAAGAAAATGGACACCTTGGGGTTGGTGATGTTCATTATGATGCCACGACGGTAGAGTTTCCCATACTTTATGTGGCCGTTTTGGCTGTTCCGGATTGCAGTAGCAGGCGCACGAAAAGCCCCCCATGCCAAATAGACAAGATAGGCTGCTCCAACAAATTTAAGGATGGTAAACGCCAGTACAGAGGTCTGAAAAATAACGGCCACGCCAAAAGCAACGGCACTACTGTGGACAATAAGTCCGGTGCAAAGGCCGAGCATGACAACAATCCCGGCAAGTCTTCCGTGAAGGGCGGACTGGGTCAGGACAAAAATATTATCCGGGCCGGGAGCCAAGGCAAGCAGTATGGAGGCCATAAGAAAAGTCATCTGGGTTTCGATCGGTAACATTTATTTCCTCATTTTAGACTGATTTCCAATGAAAGAGTAGAGATGCTGCTGCAAATGGTTCAGTTACACCCCTGAAAGAGGGACGCAGCCACTCTATTATGTACCCCTTATCCCTAAAAGGTGATGACTCTTCCCCAAGATTCGTTTCTATGCGTCTATGGTACGAAAATCCTTTATGGAAATGCTCATATTTTCTATGGTTAAGCTGCAAATCTACCACAGACCAGTTCTTATAACCAACACTTACACCACTAAGACCACAACAGAAAACACACAAAAAAGCCTCTTTTAGGAAACCAAAGCTATGGCGGAGAAGAGAGAAAAATGAACAATCCGATAACAGATATATATCAAGGCTGGGTTATTTCAGTAAAGGCGGAGAAAAACATGTGCGCCAACTTCAGCTTTGATATCACCAGTCCTTCGGGCTACACCCAGCATGTCGCCATGGGTGGTGAAAACCAGCGACGGGCAGTAGAAAGAGCACGGGAAATGATAGATATGGAAATCGCCCTGCTTGAAGAAGAATAGCGTTGTCTTGCGACCAAGCAATAGTTACAGCTTGACAAGGAGATGCAACACATATATAGATAGTTAGCCAGTATCTCTCCTCATCACTGAGTTTTACATTTACGCCAATAGTAACTACGCGCGGGCTTGATAACTCTTTGATTTATCATATCTAAAAACTGTAACTGATTGATCAAAATTAGCTACCTGGAAAAGCGCCCCCAGGATTGAATGCAAGGGATATTCATTCTAATCCTTTCTTTTTATTGTCTCCTGCTTCAGCAAAAACCTCATTTTTTACTACTGAATACGATCCGTTAACTCTACGACACCAACACATGGAACAACACAATGGATGAACAGGCTACGTTTAATCATCCTCTACATACCTTCCCCGAACATCTTATCCGGATGGGGTGGACCAGCCATTTTCAGACAGCACTGGAAGAACTCCCCTCTCCCTGCACACCAGCAAGGGTCATTGGGGGGTGTAAGAACAGCTTTCTGGTCAACCAGGGAACCACCCCTTTCAGTGTAGCTCCAGCAGCGACTCTGGAGTACACTCCAGAGGGAATTCAGCCGGTAGTAGGTGACTGGGTAGTGGTTAAAGACGAGATCATTACCAGCGTTCTGGAAAGAAAAAATATACTGGTAAGAGGTGCCGCTGGCAGCAAACACAAACAGAAAACAGGCCAGGTAAAAGAACAAATAATGGCGGCAAATATTGATACCGTCTTTATTGTCTGCGGGCTGGATCGTGATTTTAACCTGCGACGGCTTGAACGCTACCTGACCCTGGTCTATAACTGCGGCCTCACCCCGGCAATCGTGCTCACCAAAGCCGACCTTGAGCAGCATCCTCAACAAAGGGCAGATGAAGTAGAGGCCATAGCCTTTGGTGTACCGGTACACTTGATATCAGCCCATGAGGAGAACGGGGTATCTGCCCTTGATGGATACCTTGCCCCTGGTCAGACAGTTACCCTGATCGGTTCCTCAGGTGCAGGGAAATCTACGCTGATAAACAGGCTTTACGGCGCAGATCTGCAAGCTACGGGAGCTGTCAGCAAAAGAGTCGGCAAAGGCAGGCATACCACCACCACTCGGGATTTAATCACACTCCCTTCAGGCGGCATGGTGATTGACAATCCAGGCATGCGGGAAATAACTTTCAGCGACGATCACGGCGCCCTTGATACAACCTTTCCGGAAATCGAATTTCTCACTCGATCATGCCGGTTTGCAGACTGCAGTCACACCCATGAACCTGGCTGTCAGGTTTTGGATGGTGTCGCCTCCGGGCAAATCCCCAGGGAACGGTTGGACAGTTATCTTAAAATGCAGCGTGAACTTGCTTTTTTCGCAAACAAAGAGCAGAAATCCGCCCCTCAGATAGAAAAAGAAACCTGGAAAGGGGTATCCCTGAAAATAAAAGCGATGAAAAAAGGAAAAAAGAAGGGATAACATTGCAAGACCAAGAGCTCGAATCAGTTATACACTCGCGGATCAGTCTCTTTAATGATCACATTGACATTTTTTTTATTAAACCCTTTATACCCATCCCGACGTTGGATATTTTCCAGGTGACTGCCGAGCACCCCTTTGTGTAAAAACTGCTCTGCTTTTTCTTGGGTAATTCTTTTTTGCTCCAGGAGATTTTGTACCCGTAAAGGATCGACCTCCCAGATCTCGCCTTTACTAAAGGCCTGTTTCAGGTACTCAAAGTCACTAAAGGGCGCCATAAACGCTACTCCATATTGCTCCACATCCTGAACAAGGTCGCCAAAGAGACAGTCCACGGCAAGGTGATGCATTCCCGCCTTAAGGATCGAATCACCATGCAGCGCGCACCACAAACCAACGGTTCCCAGCTGGTCCCGTTCTTCCAGCGGCTGGGTGGAAAAATCAACACTGACTTCTTCGGGGGCTAGATCAACATCCAAAAAAAGGGACAAACCAGCGGTACTGTTTTCCATCACCTGGGCACCCCACCCGGCTTCTTTGCCTGCGTAAAAACGCTCCCTTTTGGTAAAGCCCAACCGACTGAACAGGTCAACCAGCCGGGTAAAATATTGTCGTGAGCTGCGAAAGGTATGGTGATCGTTGTTTGCCCATCCCATACCAAGGATGTCCTGCCGCATCTTCTGGATGCGAGCCGCATAATTTCTGGAAAGCCAGTAACGACGCTCCCCTTCGCAAACAATGTGGGCGGCTAGATCCGGGCCAAAACTGCGCACAAGGCTGTCTACGGTGGCGAAAATTGCTGAAATAGCCTGCTCTTCATCGACCAGGCCACGAGGGATAAGCTGCCACTGTTCAAGCCCGGTCTGGTATTGCTGCTGAAAGCCATCTGCAAGCGACACCGTCTGCATTGCCCTGGTTCCCCTTCTCTCTACCGCATACAGAGCGGCACCATTGTCCAGCGACACGCAGCACTGCCGAAAAGGAGCCAATGGAGCCCCCTCGATAGTTCCGTTGAATCCGTTAAACTGAATAAAGTCTGCAATATTCTCCACCCGCAGAGCCACCCCAGGATGATGGCTAAACTTGTTGGCAGAAAAAACCACTGCCGGCAACATGACACCAGGGTACACATAACTGGATACAGGTTCACTCTCTTCCCTAACAAACCCCATTTCGCTCAGTTTGGTACGGATATGGAGAGAATCCTCAACTACAAAATGATCGATCCAGTCAAAAAGACGGGTACTGGTCACAGCCTTTAACTTTGCTTCCAGCTGCTCAAGATCTCGATTATTTCCCCGAAAATCAGCAAGCAACTGAAGAAGAAAAGACTCGACTTCCGGTCGCCGTTGCCAATCAAATGGTTGCTGTTCGCCCATGGTTACCCTCGACTTTTATTATTAATGGCGTCGTAAAAAGTCCGATCTACGGTGTTACAGGTTTTACCCGAGGCTTTGACATACCATATGTATAGTCAAAGCCTCGAGCAAAACACTGCGCCTTGTATATCAAACGTTTGTACTTAGCCATCTTTAGTGAGTGATGGATTTTTTACGAGTCCATCATTACTGGGTGCAGGTTATTATTCAGCAATTCCTGAAACTGATGAATTAATGATATTGTATTTTACTCAGTATGTTGCGGATGATGCCTATTACCTGTTGAATTTCATTGCTGTTGACAATTAAATGGGGCCGAAAGCGGACGGTTTTTTCCCCGGCGCCCAACAGAAGCACTCTTTGCTTGAACAGCTCGCTCAACAACCGGTTTCTTGTCTGCTCTTCAGGCAGGTCAAAAGCGCACATCAGTCCCCTTCCCCGAGCACCGGTTACCATATGCGGGAAATCCCGGCCAAGCTTTTCCAACTCGCTGAGAAGCAGTTCCCCCTGGCGGCGACTTTTGTCCACCAGGTTTTCTTCTTCGATAATACGGAGAATATGAGCGCATCTTGCCATATCAATCAGGTTGCCGCCAAAGGTGGAATTAATTCGGCTGGATTCCTGAAAGACATTGTTATCCACCTCATCAATACGGCGTGAGGCCAGAATGCCGCAAACCTGTGTTTTTTTTCCAAAGCACAGGATGTCCGGTCTCACGTTAAAATGCTCATGCGCCCAAAACTTACCGGTTAATCCTACACCACTCTGCACTTCATCCATGATGTAGAGAATATCATGCTGGTCACAAATCTGCCGAAGCTGCTGCAAAAATTGTGGTCGAAAATGATTATCCCCCCCTTCCCCCTGGATCGGTTCAATAATAAGCCCGGCAATATCGTCTCCTTCAGCCGCAATCACGTCGTTAATCTGCTGGACCGCCACTCCTTCGAGTTCAGCTACCTGCTCAAGGCTTTCTTGATTGATGGGAAAAGTTATTTTTGGATTGATGATACGCGGCCACTGCAGAGAAGGGAAAAATTTTGTTTTCCGTGTATCAAAGGTATTGGTCAAGGAAAGAGTGTATCCGGACCTCCCATGAAAGGCCTGCTGAAAATGGATAATTTTGCTCCCTTTCTGGACCTTGGCTCCCTTTACAAAATTCTTACGCACTTTCCAGTCAAAGGCTGTTTTCAGTGCATTTTCAACTGCCGGGGCACCGCCTTCGATAAAAAACACATGGGGGAGAGCTGCAGGCATGGCCAGCTTGGAAAAGGTAGCCACAAATTCGGCAAAGGTTTCAGTGTAGACATCAGAACAGGAAGGCTTCTGGATAACCAGTTGTGCCAGTTGATCCTTAACCGCCAACAGTCGGGGATGATTGTATCCGACGGCCATGGATGCATACATGGAAAAGAAATCAAGGAAACGATCACCGCTGAGTTTGTCAACCAGATAGGAACCACTGGAATTTTCCAAATCCATGACCAACTCAAGCCCGTCTGCCAATATGTGCTTAGCAAGTACAGTTTTCACTTCATGGGGTTGCACCATCTGTTTCCTCCTCAAATAGCCAGAATCGTTTTCCTTCTTTTCTTTTAACCCATAATAAAGTCCTTACACTGTGCTTACAGATACGCTCGCATTCAAAGTTGAAAATTAATACCCTGAGCCAGGGGCATGGTTTTCCCGTAATTCACGGTAACAGTCTGGCGGCGCATATAGGCCTTCCAGGCATCAGATCCTGATTCACGTCCACCTCCGGTCTCTTTTTCACCACCAAAGGCACCGCCGATTTCGGCACCGGAAGTACCAATGTTAACATTGGCAAGGCCGCAGTCAGATCCGGCAACGGAAAGAAAAGTCTCTGCCTCGCGCAGGTTATTGGTAAAAATAGCCGACGAAAGTCCCTGCCTGACTCCATTTTGCAGGGCTATGGCCTGGTTAACATCACCTTTATATTTTATCAGATACAATATGGGGGCAAAGGTTTCTTCCTGCACAATAGGCAGGTCTGCTGTTGCCTCGACCAGGGTTGGCATAACATAGCAACCAGAGGTGTACCCATTACCGGTGAGCACCTTGCCTCCGAAGAGAATTTTACCTCCCTGTTCCCTGATAGTCTCGATAGCCAGGTTAAAATCACTCACTGCTTTCCGGTTTACCAAAGGACCAACGTGATTAGTGGAATCAAGCGGATTACCGATCCGCAGGCTGCCGTAGGCCTTGACCAATGCTTTTTTCACCTGCTTATACAAGGAATGGTGAATAATAAGTCGCCGGGTGGTGGTACAGCGCTGCCCAGCAGTGCCTACAGCTCCAAATACCACTGCGGGAACGGCCAGCTCAAGGTCTGCCTCTGGAGTAATCACGATTGCATTGTTGCCGCCAAGTTCAAGAATAGATTTACCGAGCCTGCCTGCCACAACACCGGCAGCGTGGCGGCCGGTGGCAACCGAACCTGTAAACGAAATGAGATGTAAGCGGGGGTCGGCAAGCATTTTTTCCCCGATGGTTCTTCCACTGCCGATAAGCAGTGAAAAGATACCTTCCGGCAAATCATTTTTTTGCAGGACCCTGCTAATGATATGCTGCACGGCAATGGCGGTCAGGGGAACCTGTGAAGAAGGTTTCCAGATACAGACATTGCCACATACTGCTGCAATCATAGCGTTCCACGACCAGACAGCCACAGGAAAATTAAACGCTGTCAGCACTCCCACAAGCCCCAGGGGATGATACTGGTCATACAGCCTATGCTCCGGTCTTTCCGAATGCATGGAAAAACCATAAAGCATCCGGGACTGCCCCACCGCAAAATCACAGATATCAATCATCTCCTGCACCTCGCCGTAACCTTCCTCCAGGGATTTTCCCATTTCACAGGAGACAAGGTGTCCCAAAGCCTGCTTGTGCATACGTAATTCAAGCGCTATTTGGCGAACAATTTCGCCTCGTTGCGGCGCAGGCATTTGGCGCCACATGGCAAAGCCCTCTTGGGCCCGAGCAATAATTTTTTCATATTCTTTTTTTCCTGCTCGGTTAACAGCACCTAATTTTTTTCCGTCAATGGGTGAATGTACCTCAAGCCAATCATCATTAGCCGGAGTAATCCACTTGGCTCCGCTCGCAATCCCATTGTTTCTTTTTTTTATGCCCAGTTCTTTCATGAAATCCATGGTCACTCCTCTACATCTTTGCTCTGCCATATAATGCGGTTTTCCGACATGATGGAAAAGATCGTTGCAGTGGTTCATGAGAAAAAAATTGTGCATGCTGCCGTACTCTACAACAGAAGCTTTAACAATTAAACAATGTGCATTTTACCCCGGTCAGTCAACACTAAGTAAGGAGGCTTACGCAACCTCGGCAGGTAAAAAAAAGTCTGAGAATAAGTGTCGTTACGAATCGTAAATGCTCTAAGGGGGAAGAGGCCCACCAGGATACGGATCATTAATCCTGGTGAGTCAAGGCTGTGCAAAGCCCAGCGAGCAGAATGTGGCTTATGTACTTGAGCACGTCACTCTATGAAGGCGTGGCAGATTACTTCTGCTCGGCTGTCTTTTTATCAGATTCGCAGCAGCTACGCAAAAAACGGCCGGATACGATCTGCTAAAAACAACTTACGTCAGCAGGTAACGGACAAGCTCCAGTTCTTCATCAGTCAGTGTAAAATCAAAAATATTGAGATCTTGTTCCATGTGCTCAACAGAACAGGTACCGGTAAGCGGTACAACATTGAGCTGGTTGAGATAGCGAAATAAAAGCTGAGGCTCTGTTTTCCCATATTTCCCTGCCATGGTCTGAATCATTGTATTTGCAAGGATATGGGGGTTGGCCGTCAAAATCCAAAACCCCTGGTAAACAATCCCCTTTTCATCACACCAGCGACGAAGAGCGGCATCAAATCCTGTTTCCCGGTAAAATCGATTTTGAACAATCGTAGGTTTCACCGCTGCATCGGCATACAATGCCTTGAGCAGGGTGAGGTCATAGCAGTTACAGATACCGAGCTGACGGGCTCCACCGGATTGCTGGATTGCCTCCATCGCCCTCCAGCCGTTCATCAATGCAGAATATGGTCCAAAAGGTGAATGTAAAAGTAACGCATCGATATATTGAGTTTGCAGGTTATCTAACGAGACGGCAAAAGACTGCGCAATCTGTTGTTCCAGTGAAGCATTTTTATCATAAGGAATGTTGTGCGGATCATGTCCTGCCAGGGGAGTAAATTTAGTTTGTAAAAACAATGCTTCACGCTCAATTCCTCTTTCTCGCACCCTGTCCAGAGCAACCCCGACAAGCTTTTCATTATAGTGCTTTGGCTGACATGCGGTATCAATCCCCCTGAACCCTGAACGTACAGCCTGCTCTACCAAGTCTGCAGTCTGTTCCTTTTTCCAGGCTGTGCCGTAAATAATTGGGGGCATTATCGCTCTGGAAGCGGTATTCTCTCCTTGCTGAGATGCCATTACGTCCCTCCTGAAAACTCTAAAAAATTATTTTTTGCTCACTCCCGGGAAGCATTCCCTGCCAATACAGAAAAACAAGCTCCCTGCAACAGTGCCCCAATCAAAATGTAGAAGGATAGTATACATGTAAAAAGTAAACCAAAATAATCAACCATGAGGGGCAGCAACGGTAATTTAATGGCCCTGCTATAAAAAAAAGTCACAATCAGCCGGTCACGCATTCCATGACGGCGTAATTCTTCTATCATGGGATACCAGGCATACATAGGTCCGTGGCTTATTACACCTGCAAGGAGCGCAAGACACCATCCTTTATACCCACTCTCTCTACCAAGATGTTTTACGATCTGCCGAGGTCGCAATGCGGCATTTATTGCTGCAGTACAGACGATAACAACTACAAAAATTGGTACTATTTTGACCAATGAATGCAACCCGTTGTATAATGCGACTCGTGCAGAAGAGAAGTCCCAAACAAACATAATGAGGTATACACACACAACGGCAAGAAAAAAATATTTCCCGCGCAACGTAAAAGGCTGCGTTTGCTCTTTCATGCAAGCACCCCCATAGTCAAGGCGGTGGCCAAGGCAATGAGGACTGTACCCAAAAAGGCCAGTACATTACGATACCAGGTAAAACGCACCCCAAGTATCTCTGCCTCAGCTGGCAAATGAACAAAGCCGAGGGTGACCCAGGAGAGAATAAAGGCAGTTACCGCATAGAGTGAAATCCCTTTTCCCAGCAGCTCACCACCGATGATATAGCTCATCATCGCATTCCCGGAAGCAGCAGAACCGGCAAGGGTGCCGATCAGGGTATCGAACATTGGGTTACCGGAAAAAAAAGCTGTCAGCATCTGTGGAGTAACATAGGTTTGCATAAGCCCGACAAGGCCGATCACCCCCAGCAATATAGGTGTGATGGATAAAAACATAAGACCGCTTCTTTTCAATGCCTCTAAAAAAGACTGAGGAGGAGAATTCCCTTTTTTTTGACCTTTTTCCATACCAAGCAATTATGCGCCATCCCGCGCTTTCAATAATGTTATGGCTACCAAGAGAACAGACTCACATGTCTCCCGAAGCAGCTCTCATACAACTCATACCCATAACCGACACTATATCCTCGACGCTAACTAACTGCTATCACTTTCTTTTCTACAGACAATATCAACCCAGAAAAAGCCGATCAAAAGCCTGCAGAAGCTATATTATCGATACGTTCACCTACGGATATGGCCCCTTTGAGACACGCTCCAGAACGTATGTAGCCCCCATCAGAGCAATATCCGGCCTCATGAGCACCAATAACCGACATTTATAACCTGGAAAAATAGTGCTCCCAACCGCTGCCGGGCTTGAGATAGTCACCTTTTCGATTGTGATGATCGGTTAAATCCTTTAAGGTGTTTCTCTACATCAAAAATACTTCAGAATCCCTCTTTACATCTCATATATATTCATTACAGGACACCTACAGATCACTCATTCCAGCACATATCGGGTAGGTATCCTTAATTCACTGTCATCTGTTAAAGCTCCTCCACAATTCTATGGCTATTGTACGAAAAAAAAGAAAATCCCAAAAAGCCCCCATGCAGTTCGTTGCTACCTGCGGGGCAGGTATTGAGTCTCTTGTTCAAGAAGAAATCATTTCCTTTGGTGGTAATGAGGTAACGATTACTCCCGGAGCGGTTTCGTGGTCCGGCTCTTTGCAGTCTGCTTACCGTGCCTGCCTCTGGTCCAGATTTGCCTCGCGCATTCTCCTCCAGATCGCCAAGTTCGATGCACCGGACACCGACATCCTTTACGAACGTGTGGGCAAAGTCCTCTGGGACGAACATTTTGACCAAAACACTACCTTTGCCGTGTTTACGACTCTGGTGGATGCAAAAATTACCCACAGTCAGTACGCCTCACTCAGGGTCAAGGATGCCATAGTTGATCAATTTCGAAAACGTTTCGGCAAGCGGCCAACCATTGACGCCTATCAACCACAGGTACGCTTTAACCTCCATGTAAACGGCGTCCATGCAACACTGTCTCTCGATCTCTCTGGAGACAGTCTTCATCGTCGCGGCTACCGAACAACCGGCGGCGAGGCACCGCTTAAAGAAACACTGGCTGCAGCACTTGTACACCTTTCCGGGTTTGTCGAGCAACTCGATGAAGACAGCTACTTGCTTGATCCCATGTGCGGTAGCGGGACTTTGCTGATTGAAGCGGCACTGATGCTCAGTAATACAGCTCCAGGACTCCTGCGCAAACGCTTTGGGTTTATGTCCTGGCTCAAGCATGATCGCCGCCTCTGGGAGCTATTGGTCAACGAGGCTCTGGAGCAGGAAGATGAGGGCGCCCTTCGCAAACTGCCGCAGATTATCGGTTACGATGCAGATCCACGGATCATTGCCGCGGCACGGCAAAATGTTATCGCGGCCGGAATGCGCGAGTTTATTACCATTCGCCACCGTCAGGCTGCCCACCTCCATTGCCCGGGTCCAAGGGGATGCATGATCACCAATCCTCCGTATGGTGACCGACTCTCTGATAAACTGGCTGTCAAATACCTTTACCGTTTTTTCGGCAGACGCTTCCGCAACGAATTCAAGGGATGGCAGATAGCCTTTTTCACCGGTAATCCCGACCTGGCCGAAATGACAACCATCCAATGGCAACAGCGCCATAAATTGTATAATGGCCCTATCAGGTGTCAACTTTTGGTTGGTGATCATGAACCGTTTCCCGAACGCCCCCAGTTGGAGTGGCACCCGGCAGAACCGGCGGAAGATTGTCAGGCACTAGACTTTGCAAACCGCCTTCGCAAAAATTTCCAAACCATTGTCCCGTGGGCGGAAAAAGAGAAGATTAGCTGCTTTCGTCTTTATGACCGTGATATCCCTGAATATAACGTCGCCATTGATATCTACGAAGAATGGGTCCATGTACAGGAATATGCGGCTCCACCATCGGTTGATCCGGAAAAGGCGGCTGAAAGGTTCACTTTGGCCATGCAGACCATCCGTGAGGTACTGGACGTACCTCGCAGTCGCATCTTCATAAAGACCAGGAAAAAACAAAAAGGAAAAGAACAGTACCAGAAAAAGGATCATCAACAGAAAAAAAGCAACAAAGCCGCACCGCTTTATGAAGTAAGAGAAGGTGGTTGCCGTTTTCTTGTCAACTTTACTGACTACCTGGACACCGGGCTCTTTCTTGACCATCGTATCACCCGCAGCCTGATCGCCGAACAAGCGCAGGGCAAGAGTTTTCTCAACCTCTTCGGCTATACCGGATCGGCAACGGTCTTTGCCGCCCACGGGGGAGCATCCGCAACTACCACGGTTGATCTTTCGGAGATCTATCTCAACCGGGCCAGGGCAAATCTATCCCTTAATGGGTATGGGTCCATCCTCCACCAGACAATAGAAGCAGATTGTATGCAGTGGTTAAAAACGGAAAGAAGCCGGTACGGCGTCATCTTTGTTGATCCGCCGACCTTCTCCAATGCCCGGCACCGTCAACAGACCTTTGATATCCAGACCGACCATGAAGAACTGCTGCAACTTGCCATGCAGCGACTATCGCACACAGGGGTGCTGTTTTTTTCAACCAATTCCAAAAAATTCAAGCTCGCAGAAACACTGTCTCAGGATTTTGAGGTCAAGGACATAACCGAGCAGACCCTGCCGTTTGATTTTTCGCGTAAGTCGCCAATCCATAGGTGCTGGACATTTACTCATCACCAGGAGGAAGAAAACGACAGTGTCGAATCAGGATTATAATCCTTCGCAGGAACGCATCCAGATTGTTGACAGAAACGATGTTCCGCTAACAAGCGCCACCCGCGGAGAGATGCGCCGGCAGCGACTTATTCACCGAGCAGCGTATATTCTTGTCTTTAATGAGGCGGGCTGCCTGTTTATTCAAAAAAGGACTATGACCAAGGATATTTATCCCGGCTACTGGGATCTTGCCGCTGGAGGGATTGTGCTGGCCGAAGAAAGTTACGAGGATGCGGCAGCCAGAGAACTAGCAGAAGAGCTGGGGGTGACTGCCGGTCCCCTCCAGCATTTGTTTGACCAGTATTTTGAGGACAGTTCCAATCGAGTTTGGGGACGGGTATTCTCCTGTACCCACAACGGCCCGTTTGTCCTCCAAAAAGAGGAAATTGAACATGGTCACTTCATCCCACTCAGTGATATAGAGTCTCTCCACGAGCGGGAACCATTTACACCGGACAGCATGCCGCTCCTGAAACGTATTCCGGCATTACGCAATCCTAAAAAAATGAGCAACAGGTGAGCTGAAGCATACGGAGCTGTGTTCAGTATGTTTTTATCCCTGTTTCCTTTTCCTCCATCCCTTTCTGCGTTTTAATATTTCCAGCAGCTTAAAACTCAAAAAATAGACCACAGCACCACTCACCGCTCCAGCCAGGATGCTGCCAAGAATCAAGGGAGCTATAATGTCCTTGCCCAAATGCATGAATGTCATAACCTGGGCATGGATCTCGAAGATATCAAAACTTGCCAACTTCTTGGTAATTTCAATCAGCTTACTGGAAACTTCCTTAACAGGCGGTCCCTCCAGGAAGAGGCAACCGAGCCAATAATTAAAGGTATATAGCGGTGCCATGGTCACCGGGTTGGTTATCCAGACCGGAACGACGGCAGTAACACGATTCACATTGATTAAGGTTGCCACAAACAATGCCAGTACGACCTGCACCCCGATAGTCGGCGTAAAGGCGATAAAGGTGCCCAGACCAAAACCGCCGGCAATGGCTGTTGTGGAACCACGAAGTTTGATTATCCAGCGCAGAACCGGCCTAAGCTTAAAAAGCAGGTTCTTCCTGGGTACTCCCGGCTCGCGGCCGCCGTTACTTGTCTTCATTCACTTTTTTCCTTCCCAACCTCTGAAAGCTGAGGGGTCCACCCCAGTCAGACTCCTTTTTTATTTCCAGAGTGTCAGCAATTCGTTGACACCCTTGGTCGCAAATGCAGCCATTTGTGGAAATAATTCCGGTGCAAAGGGCTGCCCTTCAGCAGTAGACTGGATCTCTATCCAGCGACCATCGCCACACATCACAAAGTTGGCGTCAACATCGGCGCTGGAGTCCAGAGCATAGTCTAGATCGAGTACCACTTCATCGCCAATAACCCCCACGCTTATCGCAGCTACCGGAAGGATCTCCGGCAAGGTAGCTATTTTCCCCTGGGCAACCATGCTTTCAATGGCTTGACGAAGTGCCAGTGCTCCACCGGTAATAGATGCGCAACGAGTGCCTCCGTCAGCATTGATTACATCGCAATCTACCCTATAGGTATATTCACCCAACTCATTGAGATCAACCATCATCCGCAAAGATCGACCGATAAGGCGCTGGATTTCATAGGTCCTTCCTGATCGACCGGAAACAGCCTCACGTCGACCTCGAGTATGGGTAGCGCGCGGAAGCATGCCATATTCTGCAGTTATCCACCCCTGCCCTTTCCCAGCAAGAAAAGAAGGTACCTTGGCTTCGACAGATACGGCACATAATACATGGGTGTTCCCCATTCGCATCAACACAGACCCCTCGGCTTGGGGCTGTACATCGTACTCCACGGAAAAAGTCCGTAAACTGTCTATAGGACGCTCTTGCATAAACCTACCTCCACTACATGCATATTGTATTCTGGAATTTTTACAGGATGGAACATCCTTTCGGGTACCCGGTAATGCTACAAGATGACCAGAGTTACCCCCGGGTTAGCTCGATTGAGATCGCGATGGTCGGCAAGAAAGGGAAAGCGGCGGAGCAACTGGCGGCCACGGCCGGAGTTGCGGGAAAAATCTTCCCCTGGAATCATATCATTAATCTGGTGCTGATGTTGAAGGTATCTGAGATACTGACGAACCTCACGCCGAATGCCGCCACCCTTGCCGGAAGAGCCGTATCCATGGATCAAGGTAATAACCTTTATCCCTTGTCGCCCGCTGAAAAAAAGCTCGTTGCGCAGCCGTTCAAGTGCCTGCTCAACAAGCGGCATTCCCTTTTCCAAATTAATAATGCGATGCAGCACACCGCCGGTTTGTTTTGTCAAAACAACGCAGGGAGTTTGACAAAAAGGACAGATACTTTCCGTCGGTTTAATAGAGTTGCCGCAAACTTCGCAGATTACTGTAAAAGCCATACTCAAAAAGGCCGGTTATCAAACCCTGCGAACCTCGATCACTTCAGGCATTTGTTGTAGATGTTGTTGTAATATCTGCAACTGCTTGAGATCTACAATCTCAATGACTACCTTGATCTCAGCAATATTTTCTACATTTGTCCGGGCGGTCAATTCGACAATATCAGCATCATCAGAACTAATAGTACCACTCACCTCAGCGAGAATACTTTTCCTGTTTTCCGCTTTGATGAAAAGTTCCGTGCGATGCGTGGTTTTTAACGCTCCTGACCAACTCACATCTATCCAACGGGAGGGATCAGTGGCACGAAGATTGGGGCAATCTGCGCGATGAATAGAAATGCCGGAACCTGTGGTTATAAAGCCCATAATATTATCACCAGGAATAGGACGACAACACTGGCTGATTTTAACCAGCATGTCATCTACACCATCAATATCGATCGATTCCTTTGCGGGAGTCTGTGCTCTGTTTTCCTCTGCCCGACGGGCACGCTCAAGCATTTCCGCTTCTCTGCGCTTCTCTTCAGCCTCTCGAAACTCCTCTGGTTGAAGGGATCGTACCAACTGGGGTATGGTAATGCCGCCTGAGCCGACCTTGATCATCAGGTCATCAAGGGAGATGCAACGCAGATCTTTTAAAAGCAGACGCAGATGACCACCTTTAACCAATCCACGGATGGAAATATTATATTTCCTGAGTTCTTTTTCACAAATTTCACGACCAAGCTTGAGAGAACGTTCTCGCTCTTCACGTCGTAGCCACTGTCGTATTCTTGTTTTTGCCCGTGATGTTTTAACAATCTGTAGCCAGGCGCGCTTTGGATGTTGCTCTTTCTTGGTTAATATCTCTACGATATCACCACTTTGCAGTTCCTGTTTCAGCTGGACCATCTGCCCGTTTACTTTCGCACCAACACAGGTATCTCCCACTGCGGTGTGGATTGCATAGGCAAAATCAATGGGGGTAGAGCCACGAGGGAGCTCGCGCACCTCTCCGGTGGGTGTCAATGCATAGACATCAGGCTCAAACAGTTCCCCGCGAACGGATTCCATAAATTCGCCTGGATCCTCAACATCTTGCAGCGTTTGCACCAACTTTTTCAAATCCTGGAAAAGCCGAGCATCGCTACCTGAAATCTTTTGCCCTTCTTTATAAGCCCAATGGGCAGCAACACCTTCCTGGGCGACCTTATCCATTTCTTCGGTACGAATCTGGATCTCGATAAAATGCCCATGGGGACCAGCTACGGTTGTGTGCAATGATTGGTAATTATTGGATTTTGGTGCGCTGACAAAATCTTTAATCCGGCCGGGGACCGGAGTCCATTCACCATGCACGGTACCGAGTGTTTCATAGCACTCCTTTACTGTGCGGACAATGATACGGAAGGCAACCTTGTCGTACACCCTCTCCAGTGGTATTTTCTGCACAACAAGCTTTTTATAAATAGAATAAATGTGCTTGGGACGTCCAATAATCCGGACAGGATATACCCGATTATGCTTCAGCTTGTCGTAGAGGATATTGATAACCTCTGTTACATAGGCTTGTCGCTCTTCAAAAGTACTTTCCAGATGCCTGGTAAGGTCTTCATACTCGGCAGGAAAAAGATACTTGAAAGCCAGGTCTTCCAGCTCGCGCTTCAGCCATTCAATCCCGAGACGACTGGCAAGAGGCGCATACAGATCCATGGTCTCACGGGCCTTGTGACGACGTATTTCCTCGTCTACGGAATCCATGATCAGCATGTCCTGCAGACGATCTGCAAGTTTAACCAGCAGTACCCGTATATCTGCCCCTATGGCCAGCAGCAGCTTACGGATATTCTCCGCCTGATGGGCAAGTTTTGAATTATACCGTACGTGGGTAATTCTGGTAGCGCCATCAACTATATGTGCGACATCTTGACCAAACTTTTTTTCCAATTCCGCCAGAGTAGCGACTTCTTCCTTTAAGGTCCCATGGAGCAATCCGGCAACGACCGTATCAAGGTCCAATTTCATCGCTGCCAGGCTGGATGCGACTTCAACCAGGTGCTGTATGTAGGGCTCTCCAGAGGCATGTTTCTGGTCCCCATGCCGTTCGCAGATAAACGCATAGGCGTTTTTCAGCGGAGTCAGGTCTACATCGTGCAGATAACCGGCAGTGAGTGAAAGTAGGTTATTGATATTGGTCATGCTCCCTCCCCTGTGATAAAACTCAAGTCAGGCCCTTTTGAATAAGTTGGCCAACATACTCGGCAGCCTCAGGATAGGGTATGGCTGCAGTTGTTCCGTCCTTACGGATAAGGACCTCGACCTCACCATTTTTTTCATAGGTCTTGCCTACTGTCACTCGGAAAGGGATACCTATTAGATCTGCATCCTTGAACTTGGAACCAGGTCTTTCATCACGATCATCGTACAAGACATCATATCCCTGCTGTTTGAGGTTAAGATACAGGTCTTCGGCTGCTTTGCAAGTCCCCTCATTCTTGAGACTGAGGTTAAGGACAATTACCTGAAAGGGAGCCATGGGAACAGGAAAGATAATCCCATTCCGGTCATGATTTTGTTCTATGGCTGCAGCTACGACACGACTAACTCCGATACCGTAACACCCCATCACAAAATGCTGTTCACCTCCTTCGTTATCCTGGAAGGTGGCGTTCATGGATTCGGAGTACCCCGTACCCAGCTTAAAAATATGGCCGACCTCTATTCCTTCGGTCAATCCCAAAGCACCCCCGCAAAGCGGACAATTATCCTCGGTGGTTATCTGGCGAAGGTCGCCTACAATATCAGGGGTAAAATCACGCCCGGGGACCACCCCTTGCAAGTGATGTCCTTTTTCATTGGCACCCGTCACACAGCTTGCCATTCCCATAATCTCATGATCAGCCACCAACTTCATCTCCAGTCCAACCGGCCCAAGATAGCCGGCAGGCAATTTAGTCCGCGACCAGACCTCTTCTTCGGCAACCGGTTCCACATCGTCGGCATCTAACAGATTTTTCAATTTAACGCTCTGTACCACTCGATCTCCCCTTACAAGGGCTGCAACCACCACGTCATCGGCAAGGTAAAACATTGTTTTCACAATATCCTTGGCACTAATTTGCAATAGTTCAGCTACACGATCGACTTTCTTGGTTCCAGGAGTTGCTACTTTTTCCATCTGGGGAAGATCTTGGACAATGAAGGCTTCTTCTGCAGGCGGGGCAATGGCTGCCTTTTCCACATTGGCCGCATAGCTGCATGACTTGCAGGTGACCAGCGTATCCTCACCGGTATCTGCCAGGACCATAAATTCATGGGAATAAGACCCCCCGATGGAACCTGAATCTGCCTCCACAGCCCGAAAATCGAGGCCGCACCGCTCAAAGACGCGGTAGTAAGCATCACGCATGATTTCATAACTTTTACTGGCCGCGTCATCATCCACATCAAAAGAATAGGCGTCCTTCATTACAAATTCACGGCCCCGCATCAAACCGAATCGGGGTCTGATTTCGTCCCTGAATTTTGTCTGAATCTGATACAAATTCACCGGGAGTTGTTTATACGAGTGCAGCTCTTTGCGGGCAATATCAGTAACGACTTCCTCGTGGGTGGGACCAAGGCAGTAATCCCGCGCATGGCGATCCTGAAAGCGGAGCAATTCGGGCCCATATTTTTTCCATCGGCCGGATTCCTTCCATAAATCACCGGGCTGGACCATGGGCATCAGTATTTCCTGTGCTCCAGCATTGTTCATCTCCTGGCGAACAATTTCAGTTACCTTCTGGAGAACAAGGAGCCCCAGCGGCAAATACGTATACATTCCTGAGGTTAATTTACGGATAAAGCCCCCGCGTAACAGTAACTGGTGGCTGACGACTTCAGCTTCAGCAGGTGTTTCCTTGGTTGTGGGCAATAACATTTGTGAATATCTCATGGATTGTTCTCCGGACTAGGTGGTGTTCAAGCAACAAATATAAAAATTCTTTTTGGGTCAGGAACCAGTTCAACC
This sequence comes from Desulfogranum marinum, assembly GCF_963675105.2. Taxonomy (NCBI): domain Bacteria; kingdom Pseudomonadati; phylum Thermodesulfobacteriota; class Desulfobulbia; order Desulfobulbales; family Desulfobulbaceae; genus Desulfogranum; species Desulfogranum marinum. Next base: position 2,239,299 of record NZ_CAXXRO010000004.1, on the reverse strand, counting down.
TTGTTCTTGTTTTCGTTCCTGTTCCATTTTATCAAGCTCTTCTAAAAAGACAGGGAGTAGTTCTTTTTCCGGTAATTTCTTTAAAATTTCGCCTTTTTTAAAAATGATACCTACCCCATTTCCACCGGCAATGCCGATATCAGCTTCTTTTGCTTCCCCTGGTCCGTTGACCACACATCCCATCACAGCAACCTTCAGGTTACTCTCCATGGTCTGCAGGTGCTGCTCTACTTTTTCGGCAAGACTGAACAAATCTATCCGGGTACGGCCACAGGTTGGACAAGAGATCATTTCCGGACCTCGTTCACGGATACGGAGCGAACGAAGCAGTTCGTAACCGACCTTGATTTCTTCAATCGGATCACGGGTTAATGACACGCGAAAGGTATCACCAATACCATCGTAAAAAAGAATCCCTAAGGCAACACTTGATTTCACGGTCCCGGGTATTAAACCTCCTGCCTCTGTCACTCCAACATGTAACGGGTAGTCAGTGACGGCAGCAAGCTGCTGGTAACCAGCGATAGTTGTCAAGGTATCTGATGATTTTATGGAAATTTTCAGATCAAAAAAACGATGTTTTTCCAGAAGAGCGACATTTCTCAATGCGCTCTGAATAAGGGCATCAGGTTTTTCCGGGGTCGGGTATCCGTATTGCTGGAGAAGATCTTTTTCAATGGAGCCTGAATTAACTCCTACCCTGATGGAAACCCCATGCAATTTAGCGGCATCGACAACCCTGGCTAATTTGTCTTCCCCTCCCAAGTTGCCGGGATTAATTCGGATAGCCTGAGCACCGTGCTCAAGTGCCTCGACAGCCAGCCGGGAATCAAAATGGATATCTGCAATCAAAGGAATGGCAATCCGCGAACGAATTTCGGTAATAGCGCGGGCAGCATCGACATCAGGAACTGCCACTCGTATCAGCTCACAACCGACATCTTGCAAACGGTGAATCTGCTCTACGGTTGACTCCACGTCAGCGGTGTCTGTATTGGTCATCGACTGGACCACGATGGGCGCGTCACCACCAATGGCAACATTACCAACATGTATCTGACGAGTTTTTTTACGGATAATCATAGGGTACAGCCTTTTAACTAAAGGGGCTCAATGGTTGCCGGTTTTCTTTTTTTGGGTATTTATTTCCGCCTCTGACGCACGAGTATACAATGGGGTCAGCGTATCTGGAGGAGGAATATCACCTTTTTGAAGCTGTTCGGCCCCGAGAAACCCAATGAATGAGGCTCTCGGTTGTATACATGTATCAGGCAACACTTCCACCATAGGTTTGGAGAGAAATAGATCCTGATACGGTTTTCCCCCCGGCCCCCCTAAAACAGTGGGCTGGTCAATCCGCAACATCAGTTCCTCGGGCGTCAAGGCCTCGATTGCCCCTTGTCGTTGCATGCTTCGTGTCATGGAATCATACCTGTAAAAAGCGCTATAAACTTGTCCCTTCCGTGCATCAAGAACACAGCAGACCTGTTTGGTCGTTTCCATACACTGCACCGCGAGTCCATCCAGTGAGGCAACTCCAAGTACCGGGATATCAGCGGCCATCGCTATCCCTTTAGCAGCAGCCATACCTATGCGAAGCCCGGTAAAGGAACCTGGTCCGTAGCTGACGGCTACGGCGTCGAGTTGGTCCCAAGTGACCTCTGCAGTCACCATTATCTGCTGTATACTTCCCAGTAAGCGTCTTGAATGGGTAATATCAGGACGATGGGTACACTCGGTTACCAGACGGCCTTCATAGATATTCCCGGATGTTAAAGCAACACTGCCACATCCGGTGGCTGTTTCGATGGAAAGAATCAGGGAGCCAGCCAACGTTGCACGATCCTTGCTATGTCATTATAAAATACAAAAACCATCAACGTTCCCAACAGAGCAATCCCTATTTTCTGACTGATTTCCATGGTGCGGTCATCGAGTGGTTTGCGACGAATCCCTTCCAGGGTTAAAAAAACCAAATGTCCCCCATCTAAAACAGGTATAGGCAGTAGATTCAATATCCCAAGATTAACACTGAGTAACCCCATAAAATAAGCAAGATTCATCCAACCCGCTTCCAGTTGCTGGCCTGCAATTTCGGCAATACGAATAGGGCCGCCAAGTTCACTGGCAGGAATAATGCGCTGGATCATTTTCACGATCCCCATAACGGTTAAATAGGATAAGTTCCAGGTCTGTACGAATGCCGCTTTACCGGATTCGAGCAAGGAAACATCCGTATATTCGAGTATCTCGTCACGGACAATGCCAAGCATATACCGCTGACCGACTTCCTCGCCAAACAAATTTTTTACCTGTTGCATTGCAGGTTGGGCGGAAATGGTCAGCTGTTCTCCTTCGCGGTTCACGACAAGGGTCACCGGATTGCCACCACTGGCTTTAATTAACTCAGATACATCCATCCATGATTGAACCTGTCGGCTATTGATTGAAACGATATCGTCCCCCGGTTGCAGCCCTGCTTTTTCTGCTGCAGAGTCAACCGAAACCTCGCCTATCACCGTTGTGTCAACCGATTCCGGTAACCCGATAAAGTTAAACATGCAAAAAAAGAGGAAAACAGCAAACAACAGGTTAAACAACGGCCCTCCGAAAACAATGCAGAATCGTTGCCAGACAGGTTTATGAGCAAATGAACGGTGCTGTTCTTGATTGTTAACAGTGTCCCCGACATGTTCACCATACATTTTCACGTACCCGCCTAGAGGAAAAGCGCTGATAAGGTATTCTGTTTCCCCCCAGGTACGGCTCACCACCTTGGAGCCAAACCCCAGAGAAAACTTTAATACCTTGACCCCAAATGCCTTTGCAATAAGGAAATGACCGAGTTCATGAACAAAAATGAGGATACCTAGAACAAGTATAAGAGAAAACAGGGAGTTCATATGGAAAAATGTGTGTAATAATAAGTACTGAAAATCAGCAGCTACAGATGCGATCGATTGCATCCAAAGCTATCTGGCGAGCTTCATGGTCGGCGGCGAGAATTGCATCGAGATTCATGTCATCTCCAGAGGCAGCCTCTTGAAGGGCAATGGCCACAACCTTGGTAATAGCAGTAAATCCAATACGTCCATCAAGGAATGCATCTACGGCAACCTCATTGGCGGCATTGAGTACTGCTGGTTGCACCCCTCCTGCTGCGAGGGCATCATAGGCCATCTGCAGGGCAGGAAAACGGCCACCATCAGGTGCTTCAAAGGTTAACTTGCCGCACTGGATGAGGTCCAGTTGGGAGAGTTTGAGATCTAAGCGTTCCGGATAAGACAAAGCATAGGCAATAGGAATCTGCATATCAGGGATACCTAATTGTGCAACCACAGAACCATCCAGATATTCAACCAGTGAGTGAACCACTGACTGTGGGTGCACAACGACCTCTATCTGGTCCGGGGTGACATCAAACAGCCAGCGTGCTTCAATTACCTCCAGCCCCTTGTTCATAAGTGTCGCAGAATCTATGGAAATCTTTCGTCCCATGTCCCAGTTGGGATGGGATAATGCCTGATCCGGGGTGACCTTATGCAATTTGTCTTTTTCAAGGAGCCTGAAGGGACCGCCGGAGGCGGTTAAAAGGAGCTTTTTAACATCTTGTTTTCTCCCGGCTTCAAGTGCTTGAAAGATGGCACTGTGCTCGGAATCAATGGGAAAAAGCCGAACGCCCGCTTCTTTTGCCCGCTGCATGATGAGACTGCCGGCCATAACCAGAGTTTCCTTGTTGGCAAGCCCAATATCTTTACCTGCTTCGATAGCGGCAAGCGCAGGCAAGAGCCCTACACTCCCAACCACTGCAGATACAAGCATATCTACGCAATCAAGAGCTGCGGCAACACAGTTGCCGGCATTACCACTCATAATCCGTCCCTGAAAATCTGCAGGCAAAAGGGCTGTCAGATCGTCAACAAGCCCCTCTTTGCCGATACACACCAGCTCCGGCTGGAATTCACGAACCTGTTCGGCAAGGAGGTGAATATTGCTGCCGGCTGTTAGTGCAGCTATACGGTATTGCTCAGGAAAACGACGAGCTACGGCAAGTACGTTTTTACCGATCGACCCGGTCGATCCCAAGAGAGATATTGTTTTCATCCCAGTAACCCCCACCAGACGAAATAAAAAAGTACCGGACCGGCGAACAAAAGACTGTCAATACGATCCAAAAAACCACCATGACCTGCCAAAATAGTACCTGAGTCTTTGACGTGAAAGGATCGCTTGATGGCGGATTCAGCCAAGTCACCGATCATGCCGATAACAATAAGCACAGCAGCAGCAGGGAGAAGGCGACTTAACTGGAGTTGAAGCGGTAAGAGGAGCATAATGAGCACAGCTACTCCTGTACCGATACTCAAACCACCTATGGCACCGGCAATGGTTTTTTTGGGGCTGACTGTGGGGAGAAGTTTTTTCTTACCAAAAGTCTTGCCTACATAATAGGCGCCTGTATCCGACCCGGCCGTTAGTGCAAGCAAAAGTATAAGCCAGGATGCACCATGTTCGACGCCACTGAGAAGGGAAAGGTGAGCTAGCAATGCAGAGACATAAAAAGTACCGAAAAATACGGTGCTCAAGTACGTATACACGTTATCAAAGTGAGTGTATTTTTTAAGGACAATAAGCACTGTACCTATAAGGCTGGCAACAACCCCTGCTAAAACATATTCGATAGCACCGAAAAAAGAACAACCGACAGGAACAAGAGCGACCAAAATGGTAAGGCAAAGGGTAGGACCTTTGAGCCAAGGGCATGTCATTCGAAAAAATTCAAGCAGACCGCAAGCCGCAACCAGCACAAAGATGGTCTGAATAAGAAGTACAGATCCCCAAGCGAGCAAAGCCAGGCAGCAAGCAGCCATCAAGACGCCGGGAAGGACTCGACTCATTTCTGATTCCCCAAATCCAGTTGCGCTCCGGTTTTACCAAACCTTCGCTGCCTTTGGTTAAAAACATCTATGGCTTCGAGGAGTTGCTCTTTTTTGAATTCCGGCCATTTCAAATCAGTGAAATAAAGCTCAGCATACGATGCCTGCCATAACAAAAAGTTGGAGAGTCTACACTCGCCACCAGTTCGAATAACCAGATCCGGGTCCACTTGTCCGGCGGTATACAGATGGTCCGAGAGAACCTGTTCATTGATCTCCTCTGGAAGCAAATCGCCGTCAACACATTTCCCTGCGAGTTGCCGGATGGCATGAATAAGTTCCATTCTACCGCCATAGCTCAAAGCAAGATTCAGGTTCATCGTCTGACAGGAGGCTGTTGATTCTACAGTCTGTTGCAATACCTCACGTACTTCTCGAGGGAGACGCTCCTGTTGGCCCAGGCAACGCAATCGAATATCGTTGGAGAGCATGTTCTTAAGCTCTCCAATTAGATATGTTTTCAAAAGAAGCATCAATCCTGAGACTTCACTTTGCGGCCTATTCCAGTTTTCTGTAGAAAACGCATACAGGGTGAGATATTCGACGCCAAGCTCCCGGCAGGCTTCGACAATTTCTCTCACTGAGTCAACGCCGGCTTTATGGCCAAAAAGACGGGGGCGATTACGCTGCTCAGCCCACCTGCCGTTGCCGTCCATGATGATGGCAATGTGGCGTGGTACCAGGTTCGATTTTGATGAAGTAGTCACTTTTAAAATTTCAGGATGGAATTAGACTTCCATAACCTCTTTCTCTTTACCGCTGACGATTTTATCGACTTCTTTAATAAAATCATCGGTTGCCTTTTGCGCATCATCCTGAAGACGAAACATATCATCTTCAGATATCTCTTTTTCTTTTTTCATCTTTTTTAAAGAGTCATTGGCTTCGCGGCGTACATTACGGATGGCCACCTTAAACTCCTCACCAATTTTTTTGACTTGCTTTACCAGCTCTTTACGACGTTCTTCAGTTAGAGGCGGAATATTAAGGCGGATAACATTGCCGTCATTGGCCGGCGTCAATCCTAAATCAGAGGCAAGAATTGCTTTTTCGATGGCAGGCAACATTTGCGGATCCCACGGTTTGATGGCAATCATACTTGATTCTGGAATGGTGAGTGTACCGACCTGATCCATTGGCATTTGCGAACCGTAGGCATCAACTTTAACCCCGTCAAGCAATGCTAAAGACGCTCTTCCGGTTCTAATCTTAACCAGTTCACGCTTAAAGGCATCAATGCTTGCTTCCATCTTAGAATTCATTTGTTGTATAATATCACTGGCCATGAGAGACGCTCCTCAGTGTTTATTAATATCTAAAAATCTTACTATTCAGCTTACCCATAAATGAGCTTAATGATTACTATGGTTATCGTTCGAGATCGAGGTATATCTGATTAATAATCACAGGCATATAATAGCTGTTTCAGGGATTATTATTCAGCATACCGAAGAAATTGGACAAAATGACCGTACATCAACAGGCTCATACATCATGAGCAGATAACTATACAGCATTATGCACTAATCAGGCTACCAATTCCTTCGGCGCCAAGCGCTGCCTTTGTAATATTATCACTTTCCTTCATATTAAATACAAGGATCGGCAGTTCGTTATCTCTTGCCAGGGAAATACCGGCAGCATCAAGGACCTTGAGATCATCACGAAGGACTTTATTATAGCTCAGAGTTGTATACCTCTGTGCATCGGGATAAACTTCGGGGTCTTTATCGTAGACACCGTCAACCCTTGTTGCCTTCATAATGACATCCGCTTTAATTTCTAGAGCACGGAGAACAGCGGCAGTGTCTGTGGTAAAATATGGGTTACCGGTACCTGCTGCAAAAATAACCACTCGGTTATTACCAAGATGATCAAGCGCCTTCACTCTTTCATAGGGTTCACACACATTAAGCATGGTTATGGCAGACATAACTTTACACGGTATACCTACGGTCTCAAGACCATCTTGGACAGCAAGGGAATTTATCACCGTCCCCAGCATACCCATATTATCTGCTGAGCCTCGGTCCATGCCCTTAGCAGCCCCTGCTACCCCTCTAAAAATATTACCTGCACCGATAACCATGGCAATTTCAATTCCGTGGTCGTGCACTTTTTTTATTTCAGATGACAAAAAACGAATCACCTCTGTACTGATACCATAGGAATTATCTCCCATGAGGGCCTCACCGCTTATTTTCAAGAGTATTCTCTTAAATGTCATGTTATCGACCTACTTTGATGTTGAAGAGAGGAAATACTGATACGGAATGTCTTGCCACGGATTGACACTACAGGCATTCACTACATAAGCCTGCCAATGGGGAGTGAAAGGGTTCAGGAAAACCGGGTTAACGGTTTTCCTGAAACGTATAACAGCAGTGAAGAAGAGTGTTACGCTCCGATCTGAAAACGAGCAATATTTTTAACAGAAATATTTTCGCCCATCTTAGCAATCAATTCATTAAGTTTATCCTGGACGGTCAAGTCCGGATCCTTTACAAATTTTTGTTCTAACAGACAAATTTCAGAAAGATATTTTTCAATTTTACCGGTAACGATTTTTTCAACAATCTGTTCAGGTTTACCCGAATCGAGTGCTTGTTTTGTATAGATGTCTTTTTCACGATCAATCAGTTCCTGAGGTACTTCTTCTCTACTGATAGAAACCGGATTAACAGCTGCGACATGCATAGCAATATCTTTGGCAAAATTTCTAAAATCATCGGTTTTAGCGACGAAGTCGGTTTCGCACCCTACCTCAATCATAACACCAAGTTTACCTCCACCGTGGATGTATGCTTCAATAACACCCTCTGAGGTCGCACGATCAGCACGTTTTGCAGCAACGGCTAAGCCTTTTTGACGAAGCAGGTCAACCGCTTTTTCCATATCGCCTTCAGTCTCGCCTAGAGCTTTTTTGCAATCCATCATCCCGGCATTGGTCTTGTCACGAAGCTCTTTGACCATTTGGCTTGTAATCTTCACTTTAGCATCTCCTAATATCTATCTTTCAACCGCATAGCAAAAATGTTGCGGGTATACATAGTGTTCGACTGGACAACAATAAGGCCGTAAAAAACCCTTATTGAATTGTATTAAAACAGGCAAAGGCCTGAAAATTATTCGGCTGCTGGTGAATCCTGAGCAGGTGCGGATTCGGCAGCTTGCTCTACGGCGTCAACTGTCATCGCGGCTTCAAGTTCATCATTGCTGACAGGTGTTTCTTCGCCGCGACGTTCTTTACCTTCTAAGATAGCTTGACTGATAGTTGAAGTCATAAGTTTAATGGCACGGATAGCATCATCATTGCCTGGAATAACATAATCAACGCCATCGGGATTACAGTTGGTATCGGTGAGAGCAACTACAGGTATGCCCAGTTTCTGAGCCTCATTAACTGCAATATCCTCTTTATTAGGATCGATGATAAAGAGGACATCAGGCAAACTCCGCATGTTTTTAATACCACCAATATTCCTGTCGAGTTTGACTCTTTCTTTCTCCATTTGCAGGATTTCTTTTTTGGGGAACCGGTTAATAGAACCGTCTTCCTGCATGCTTTCGATTTTTTTGAGCCTATCAACAGAATTCTTAATGGTTTGAAAGTTGGTCATCATGCCACCCAGCCAACGGTGGTTGACAAAGTACATGCCACTGCGTTGTGCTTCTTCCTTGATAATGGACTGTCCCTGACGCTTGGTGCAAACAAAGAGTACCGAACCACCGTCAGCTACAACATCTGCAATATAGCTATAGGCCTTGCGGAACATTTTCATTGTTACATCAAGATTTACAATATAAATGCCGTTACGAGGACCGTAGATATACGGTTTCATTTTAGGATTCCATCGCCTGGTCTGATGACCAAAATGAAGTCCTGCTTCCAGCATCTGCCGCATTGTAATTTGTGCCATAATAAATCTCCTGGTTTTATGGTTATTCCTCCATTCCTGAGCCAAATCTCACTTGTGTGAAACACCATGTGGCGAGCGGAATGTGTGTGTTAAGCCACCGCAGATTGCAGTGGTATGTATCAAACAAAACTGGTTATTCTATCATACATCAGTAAAAAATCAAGAAACCTTTTGCAGGTATCAGGAAGAAAAAAATAGTGTGAAAAATTATTTTGGAACAAGGGTTGGTTTCCGACCAAGATAAAACTGTAGCCATTGGAATCCAAATTTAAGGAGCGCTGAATCATCTTTCTTTATACGATTACGCACCACTTTATCTACTCTAAACTGCTGCACCAACCTGTGTTGTTCTACGTATGATCGAAAATCATCGATATTATAGCAGGCCATGAATGCCAATTGCTGCAAAGGTCCTGCTTCCCCTTCGCCACGCCAAGGATTAGAGGCGAAAAAAGCATCAACTTCCGCCCAAAGTTCATTAAACAAATTGAACTCGTACAAACCTTGATCACGTTCCCATTTTTTAATGGTATAGGTTTTTTGTTCGAAATGTCCTTTGCAATAAGGGTGATGAGTCATAAAATAATGAACTTTAAGCCTTGTGGTATGATTCAATTGTTCAACAGCTCTTTCAAGAGGGTAGGTACGACAGGCTGACGGTCGGTCCCGGTACACAGTGCACCCTTCATTGGATAAAAATGGACAAGGCAACCCTTCTGCCGAAGCCATATTCAACATAACCCCTGGAAAAAAAGGATGACTACCTTCCCCTATACGTGTGTATTGACGGAGGAATTGAGCGGAATGCAGATTTAAATGTTGCTTAAGACGAAGTACGTCGTAAGGAAATAAATAAATTTCGGCATTATGGCAGCATTTTAAATAGCAACTTACGCCAGGATGGCAATGAAAAGTAAAGGGCCCTTTGTCTACAAGGGTGCGCCCTTCCAGGAGCATATCAGGTGGATTTGCTTGCCCCATGACTATACCTCAAATAAATAACAAAAAAAAAGCTGGTATGATTTCTCATACCAGCTTTTGTATTCAACAATCACAATCTATCAATCGTCTGAAGTTTCGCCTTCAAGACTTTCCTGATAATTGACGAGTTCAATAATCGCCATGGGAGCGGCATCACCGGCGCGGGTACCAGTGCGGATAATTCGAGTATACCCACCCTGCCTATCCATGTATTGCTCAGACAGTTCGTTAAAAAGTTTATTCACAACTTCATCAGAGCGTATATAGGCAAGAGCTTGTCGCCTTGCGTGAAGGTCGCCCCGTTTGCCTAAAGTAATCATTTTATCGGCTACCCGACGTGCTTCTTTAGCTTTGGGTACGGTTGTTACGATCCGCTCATGTTCCAATAAGGAGGTAACCATATTACGAAGCATTGCTTTTCGATGTGCGGTTGTACGATTAAGCTTACGACCTGCTTTTCTATGTCTCATTATCCTGTCCTTCTACGTGGTGTAAGGCTGCAAACTATACGTGTGAGAACGAGTATTACTAGTCTATATTCTCTTCACGCTTTTCGGGTGAAATCCATCCCTCATGCTTCATCCCGAGTGTCAATTCATGTTCAGAAAGAAGTGCCTTAATTTCATTGAGTGATTTACGCCCGAAGTTCTTAGTTTTGAGCATTTCTGCATCGGTTTTTTGAACCAACTGGCCGATATACTGGATCTGTGCGTTCTTAAGACAGTTCGCAGATCTGACAGAAAGTTCCAAATCTTCAACATTTTTATCAAGAAAAGGTGGATAGCTGACATTGTCGTCATCGCTATCCTGTCTGTCTGGAGCCTTTGCCTTTTCTTCATTGAAGTTAATGAATATGGCCATTTGCTCTTTCAGTATTTTAGAGGCAAAGGCCAGTGCATCTTCAGGAGGCACACTTCCGTCTGTTTCTATCTCTAGAGTCAAACGGTCATAATCAGTTTTTTGGCCGACACGTGCTTGACTTACAACGTATTGTACACGCACGATTGGTGAAAACATCGAGTCAATAGGAATAACTCCTATTGGCTGATCTTCTTTTTTATTCAGCTCAGCAGGTACGTACCCTTTACCCCATTTAACTTCAAGTTCGGCACGGAACGTTATATCACTAGTAACCGTACATATCACCTGGTCTGGGTTCATTACATCAACATTTGGTGCTCCGTTGATATCACCTGCAGTTACAGTTCCAGGGCCACTTTTCTCAACGACAACTGTCTGACCTTGAGGAACATTAAGTTTTAAGCGAACCTGTTTCAGATTAAGAATGATCTCTGCGACATCTTCATGAATCCCATTAATACTAGTGAATTCGTGCAGGGCATTATCTATCTTAATTGAAGTAATTGCAGCCCCCCTGATGGAGGAAAGCATAATTCTCCGCAGAGAATTCCCTATTGTTGTCGCAAAACCACGCTCAAACGGCTGACAAATAAATTTGCCATACTGCTCAGTGTGCGTTTCATCGTTAACTTCAAGACGCTCAGGAGTAATAAGGTCGTGCCAGTTTTTATAAAAGGGATTAGTATCCCGTAGTTCCTGTGCCATGTTTACCTGATGCTAATGGTTATTTAGAGTAGAGTTCGACTATCAGTTGTTCCTGAATAGGCATGGTAATCTCTTCTCTATTGGGCATAGCTTTAACGGTGCCTTGCATTTTTGGCTGATCAATTTCAAGCCAGCTGGGCACACCGCGGCGAACCGCACCCTCAAGGTTATCAACAATCAGCTCATTTTTACGGCTTTTTTCTTTCAAGGAAATCACATCACCAGGTGTAACCTGAAATGAAGGAATATTAACCTTTTTACCATTAATGAGAAAATGATTGTGCCGAACCAACTGGCGAGCCTGATTGCGGGAACTGGCAAAACCAATCCTATACAATGTATTGTCTAACCGCCTTTCAAGCATAATCAGCAGATTTTCACCGGTGACGCCTTTGGCCCTGTCAGCACGTTGAAAATATCGCTTGAACTGATCTTCGAGCATACCGTACATTTGCTTGACTTTCTGCTTTTCCCTAAGCTGGATAGCGTAGTCAGATGATTTCCTAAACCTATTCTGCCCATGCTGTCCTGGGGGAAATGCACGTCTTTCAAATGCACATTTATCAGAGTAGCACCGATCACCTTTTAAAAATAACTTTAGGTTTTCACGCCTGCACATCCTGCAGGAAGCGCCTGTGTATCTAGCCAAGATTTACCTCCGTTATATATACTGTATCACTATTGGACACAGCCTGGAGCCTTACGGCCCTATTCTATTATACTCTTCTCCGCTTGGGCGGTTTACAGCCATTATGCGGCAGCGGGGTTACATCTACTATGCGAGTTACATCAAGCTCAAGTGTCGTCAACGCTCGCAGTGCAGCTTCACGCCCAGGTCCGGGACCTTTAACCCGTACTTCAACCTTTCTCAAACCATGTTCTTTTGCTTTTCCTATCGCATCATTAAGAGCGTTTTGCGCAGCAAATGGAGTAGACTTACGAGATCCCTTGAAACCGATAACACCGGCAGTGGACCAAGCAAACGCATTACCCTGCCTGTCTGTGACAGTAATAATGGTGTTGTTAAAAGTTGAATAAATGAAGATTATACCTTCAGAAATATTTTTTTTCTCACGGCGTTTAGATTTTCCTGCCGCTTTACTGGCTTTTGCCATAATAACTCCGTAAACTCTCTGGTTAGAGCAGCCTGATCATCATCAGCAGCTATTTTTTCCGAACTGCAGCGCCACGCTTAGGACCTTTACGAGTGCGTGCATTGGTTTTTGTTCTCTGCCCACGGCACGGTAATCCTCTTCGATGCCTTCGGCCTCGATAAGCACCAAGATCCATGAGACGCTTAATATCCATAGATATTTCACGCCGCCGGTCACCCTCTACAACGTGGTCACTCTCAATAATTTTCCTGATCCTAGTAACATCATCGCCACTGAGGTCGTCACTGTTCATCTGATAAGGTAAATCAGCCTTATCAAGAATCTGGCGGGCTGAGGTCAAGCCAATCCCATAAATATAGGTTAAGGCTCGATCCATATGTTTATTGCGTGGTAAATCCACTCCAGCTATACGTGCCAAGACATTTCTCCCTGTTTAAGTCTCACTCTTACCGCGAGTTTAACCTTGCCGCTGTTTATGCTTCTTATTTTTACAGTTAACTCTTACGACTCCTTTACGTTTCAGAATCTTACAGCTACTGCACATTTTCTTAACTGATGATCGTACTTTCATAGCCTTAACCTGACATCTATTAAAAGTTTATCTTTTTGCTTTGCCGCCTTTTGCCCGAAAGGTGACCCTGCCTCTAGTCAAATCATATGGAGACAATTCAACTGTAACACGGTCGCCAGGTAATATTTTAATGTAATGCATCCGCATTTTACCGGAAATATGGGCAAGTACCTTATGCCCATTATCGAGTTCAACACGAAACATTGCATTGGGCAACGGTTCTATGATTGTTCCTTCTACTTCAATGGCCTCTTCTTTTGCCATACCTATCCACTCTCAGTAATGTGGCCGAAAAGATTTGTTATATATCTAAAACTACAGTTTTAATCAACTCTTTTCTTGCCTTTTGTTAAAAAATCAGTAAGCGGTGACTAGTAACATGCCGACAGGCTTTAATCCAATGTGCTCAGGATGAGGGGCCCGTTATCTGTGACGGCAACGGTATGTTCAAAGTGAGCGGATGGTTTCGAGTCTTCAGTTACAACAGTCCATTGGTCACGAAGAATTCTAACCTTTTCAGTACCCATATTCACCATGGGCTCAATCGCGAGCACCATGCCGGCGAGAAGCCTTGGTGAAGGCATTTTCTGTACATAATTGGGAATTTCCGGGGCCTCGTGCAATTCGCTTCCGATACCATGACCAACAAACTGACGAACAACAGAAAATCCATTCGCCTCAGCATACGTTTGTACAGCCCTTGAAATATCAGCGATTCTATTGCCGACGAGGACCTGTTCAATACCCTTGTTTAAAGCAACCTTGGTGACCTCAAGCAACCGATCTAATTCAGGGGATATATTGCCAACGGGTAATGTAACGGCCGAATCGCCATAGAACCCCTTGTAATACGATCCAAAATCTACGGATATAATATCACCTTCTTTGAGAGTCACCTTTTGGGAAGGTATACCATGAACAACTTGTTCATTGACTGAGGCGCATAAACTGCAAGGAAAACCACGATACCCCTTAAAAGCAGGAGTTGCACCATGATCGAGGCAGTATTCCTCAGAAATTTTGTCGAGATAGTTCGTGGTAACTCCAGGGACGACCTCTTTTCTTAACATGGCCAATACACCAGCAACAATCTGGTTGGCCTGCTTCATGATTTGAAGTTCCTCTGGAGTTTTAACAGAGATCCGTTTTTTGGAACTTTGCCGGCTCAAAGACTATACCTCAACGTCTGCCTTTAATTCGACCAGCTTTCATGAAACCGTCATAATTGCGCATCACCATATGTGATTCTATTTGCGAAATAGTATCGATAGCAACACCCACTACAATCAATAGTGCTGTTCCACCAAAATAGAAAGGAACGTTAAACTTACTGATTAAAATGGTAGGCATGACACAAACAGCGCTTAGATAAATAGCACCCACCACAGTTAGCCGAGTCAATACCTTATCGATAAAATCAGCGGTCCGTTTACCAGGTCGAATTCCAGGAATAAAGCCACCGTTCTTTTTTAAATTCTCAGCAACGTCATCCGGTTTAAAAGTAACAGCTGTATAGAAAAAGCAAAAGAAGACAACCATTGCTACAAAAAGAACATAATAATATATTGTTCCCGGCGAAAGAGCGGCAGATATGCGCTGTACCCAATCAATCTGAATAAACGACCCGATGGTAGCGGGAAACATCATGATAGAAGAGGCAAAGATCGGAGGTATAACTCCGGACACATTTATCTTTAGCGGTAAATGAGAAGCCTGACCACCATAGACTCTTCTTCCAACAACCCGCTTTGCGTATTGAATGGGTATTCGACGTTGAGCGGTTTCTACAAAGATGATAAACGCAATGATAAAAAACATCGCAATGAGAATAAGTGGAACGAAAATAATGGCAAGCTCACCTGCTTTTATCAATTGGATGGTATTCCCTACGGCAGCAGGACCACGAGCAACAATACCTGCAAAGATAATTAATGATATGCCGTTACCAATACCACGTTCTGTCATTTGCTCACCTAACCACATAATAAATGCGGTCCCGGAAGTAAGTGTGAGCACAGTCATCAATTTAAACTGAATACCTGGATCAATAACAATGGCAGCTCCACCAGGTCCACTCATTCCCTCTAAACCTGAAGCAATGAAGAATCCCTGGATAACAGAAAGTACAACCGTACCATAGCGTGTGTATTGAGTGATCTTGCGACGACCTGCTTCCCCCTCTTTCGAGAGCGATTCCAACTGTGGGATGACGACAGTCAACAATTGGATAATGATCGAAGCCGAAATATACGGCATAATGCCAAGAGCAAATATCGAGAAATTCTCAAGTGCACCTCCTGAAAACATGTTAAACATGCCAAAGAGTGTACTTGCATTCTGTTCAAAAAAAGCACCTAAAGCTTCCCCGTTAATGCCAGGTGTGGGGATCTGGACACCCATACGATAGACAAAAAGCATAAAGAGAGTGAATAACACTCTCTTTCGCAATTCAGGGATGGTGGCAGCGCTGGCAAGACCGCTCATTCATTTACTCCTTTACAGAACCACCTGCATCAGTGATTTTTTGAGCTGCACCCTTACTGACCTTATCAACATCAACGGTAACCGCTTTGGTTATCTGGCCGTTAGCGAGCACTTTAACCTGATTATTGCCGTCTACTAAACCTGCATCAACAAGCGCTTGCTTGTCAACCACTGTCCCAGCATCAAATGAATCAAGGTCAGACAGGGAGACGATACTATATTCAGTTTTAAAAATATTGGTGAAACCGCGTTTTGGTAGTCTGCGGTGCAACGGCATCTGTCCGCCTTCAAATCCAGGGGCTAAGCTATAACCTGATCTTGAACGAGCACCTTTATGACCACGACCTGAAGTCTTACCAAGTCCACTTCCGTGACCGCGACCGACGCGTTTCTTATTTTTTCTCGAACCTTCGTTCGGGCTGAGATTGTTCAACTTCAGCATTATCTATTCCTCCACTCTGACCAGATGCCTGACCTTATTGATCATGCCCCGGATTTCAGGAGTGTCTTTCCTGGTAACGGTTTTGTGCATTTTAATCAAACCAAGTCCAACGAGGGTAGCCCGAATTTTCTTGGTACTGCCTATTCCGCTTTTGACCTGTGTCAATGTAATGGTATCACTCATAATTAATGACCTATAAATCGTGAGGTCTTACGCGACCATATCTTCTTTTTTCAAACCACGCAACTTGGCAATCTGTTCTGCTGAGCGCAGTTGACGAAGACCATCTATAGTTGCCTTCGCAAGATTGTGTGGGTTGTTGGAACCAAGACATTTGGTGAGAATATTGTTGACACCCGCAGCTTCCAAAACCGCTCGCACAGCACCACCGGCAATTACTCCGGTACCATCACCAGCAGGCTTCAACATAACACTCCCAGACTTAAACTTCCCAATGATGTCATGGGGAATTGAAACATCTGTGAGGGCAACGCTTTGCATATCTTTGCGTGCTTTCTCAATACCCTTGCGAATAGCTTCTGGTACCTGGTTTGCTTTTCCAAGACCGTAACCAACTTTACCTTTACCGTCGCCAACGACAACAATGGCACTAAAGCTAAAACGCCGACCACCTTTAACAACCTTTGCTACTCGGTTGATAAAAACTATTTTTTCAATGAGCTCTTCTTGGTTACTCTCTTTAGCTCTCTTAAAATCAGCCAAGAAACACCCCCGTAGGAATTATTGTTCGATTTAAAATCGGTAATTTAAAACTTAAGCCCGCCTTCACGTGCACCTTCCGATAACGCTTTAACACGGCCATGGTAAATGTAACCACCTCGATCGAAAACAACCTGCTCGATACCGGCAGCTTTAGCTTTTTCAGCAACCATGAGTCCAACTTTTTTTGCTTTCTCACATTTTCCTTTTAAATCAGCAGCGTCGAATTCTTTGTTTTCAGTAGACGCAGAAACGAGAGTAGCTTTTTTGAGATCGTCAATTATCTGCACATAAATATGTTTGTTAGAACGGAAAACACGCATACGTGGTTTTTCACTGGTACCTAACATGTTTTTTCGGATACGACGTACCCGTTTATAACGTGCAGTAACTTTTGGGTTTGTTTTAGCCATGATGTTACTCTTTCAGTTAACTATTTATTTGGCTGCACCAGCTTTACCAACTTTACGTACAATTCGCTCATCAACGTAACGAATACCTTTTCCTTTATAAGGCTCAGGTTTTCTAATAGCACGAATTTTGGCAGCAGTAAGACCAACAAGCTCTTTATCGATACCGGATAGGGAAATTTTGTTATCCTTGTCTACTTCTGCACTAATTCCTTCCGGCAGTTGAAATTCAACCGGATTTGAAAAGCCCACATTTAATGTCAGCGTGCTTTTGGCTAGGTTAGCCCGGTAACCAACGCCTTCTACTATCAGTACTTTTACAAAACCTTTATCAACGCCTTCAACCATGTTGCTAACAAGCGACCTAGTCATACCCCAAAAGGCCATAACTCTTTTGCTTGTTCCTTTTGGTGTGAAAAGCAGTTGATTACCTTCTTCAGTACACGAAATCTCAGGCCGCAGGTCTCTTTCCAACGAGCCTTTTGGGCCAGTAACCTTGACGTGTGTACCTTTGATATCAACCTTAACCCCATTTGGAACGGGGACTGGCTGTTTTCCGATTCTGGACATCGTAAACTCCTAGTCGTCAGAATTTGCAGTTACCAGACTTCACAGAGTAATTCACCACCAATACCGCGAGCTCTTGCTTCACGATCAGTGATTACACCCTGAGAGGTGGAGAGGATACCAACACCTAAACCGGTCATAACCATAGGTATATGATCGTTTTTCTTGTATTGGCGCAGCCCAGGTTTACTGACTCTCTTAATACCGGTAATAACTTGTTCATTATTTTGCCCGTACTTGAGGTCAATTTTCAGGGTGCCTTGAACCCCCTGCTCAAGAATATGAAAATCAATGATATAACCTTCTTGCTTGAGCACTTTGGCGACATTTACTTTAAGCTTTGACAGTGGCATTTCCACAGATTCGAAACGTGCTTTTACTCCGTTTCTAATGCGGGTCAGCATATCTGCCAACGGATCACTCATAGACATTGTTTTTTTCCTCTTTTAAAAAGCGTATACTCGGCAGCCGTTGTGTAACCGAAGACTATTGTAATGTTTAACAGTCACCGCCTTGATGCTGCTACCAACTAGATTTAGTAACACCAGTGATTTCGCCCTTTGAAGCGAGTTTCCGAAAACACAATCTACAAACGCCGAATTTTCTCAAAAAAGCTCTTGGGCGCCCACATAACGGACATCTGTTGTAAGAACGCACCTTAAATTTAGGTTTGCGTTTTGCCTTGGCAATGAGTGATTTTTTTGCCACTGCATCCTCCTGAAGAAATTTATTTTTTTAAAAACTGAGGGTATATGGCCCGATTACTTCTTCTTAAACGGCATTCCCATAGCAGATAAGAGGGCCCGCCCTTGCTCATTGTTCTTTGCTGATGTGACAATAGTGATGTTCAAACCACGAATCTTCTCTATTTTGTCATAATCAATCTCAGGGAATATGATATGCTCAGTAATCCCCATTGAATAATTACCCCTACCATCAAAGCCCTTTGGTGATATCCCTCGAAAGTCACGAACTCGAGGAAGAGCGATGTTAATAAGTTTGGACAAGAAATCATACATTTTATCACTACGCAAAGTTACTCGAGCACCAATTGGCATTCCTTCGCGAAGTTTAAATGTAGCTATGGATTTCTTAGCTTTTGTAATAACAGCTTTCTGTCCAGCTATCAGAGTAAGTTCATTGGCAGCTTTTTCCACTGATTTAGGGTTCTGAACTCCCTCACCAATCCCCATATTGAGTACAACTTTTTCAATTTTAGGGATTTCCATTACACTCTGGAAATCAAACTCACTTTGTAAGTGGGGCTTGATTTCAGTGTTATATTGTTCCTTAAGTGTTCCCATCATGTACTCCGTAATCAGTGAGAATCCTTACGATTTAGCGTTTTCAAGTGTTGCCTGACAACTCTTGCAAAAACGAACCTTGGTACCATCTTCCAAGAATTGTTTGCCTGTACGAACTGTTTCGGTACACTCAGGGCAGACGATCATTACATTTGAGATATGGATCGACGCTTCTCGTTCTATGATTTGGCCTGGTTGTGTCGCATCAGTTGCCTTTTGATGTTTCTTGATCATATTGATTCTTTCGACAACAACCCGATTTTTCTCTCGGTCGACACGGAGAATCTTACCAACTCTCCCTTTGTCCTTACCAGCAATAACTTCTACCTGATCGTTTACTTTAAGACTTGTTTGTCCCTGACGCATTGTTATTTCCTCGTTTCCCTCTTTCTCTCGTTAACCTTAGAGCTCTGTCTTTACAGAACTTCAGGGGCAAGGGAGATTATCTTCATAAATCCCAGCGAACGTAACTCGCGGGCAACTGGACCGAAGATACGGGTTCCGATAGGCTCCCCATTACCACTCAAGAGGACGGCTGCGTTCTCATCGAATTTAACAGTGGTATCTTCCGGTCTTTGAAGTTCTTTCTTTGTACGCACGATAACTGCGTCTAAAACATCACCTTTTTTCACCTTCGCATGGGGAATGGCTTCCTTAACTGTGACAACAATAATGTCCCCAATGCTGGCGTAACGCCTCCGTGTCCCTCCAAGCACTCTTATACATAGTACCTTTCTTGCACCGGAGTTGTCGGCAACATTTAACATGGTTTCGGTTTGAATCATAGTTCCACCTGAAATGCAAATTATTAACAGCTGCTTACGATCACTTATAAAGCACCTGATCAAACAGAGCGTTCAATGATTGACCGGACAAGCCAGCGTTTATTTTTGGACAATGGACGACATTCTTCGATAAGGACTACGTCGCCAATATTACACTGATTGGCAGCATCATGTGCCATGTATTTTATCTGACGACGGATATATTTACCGTACATCTTGTGTCGCACTTTTCTTTCAACAAGTACCACGACACTTTTATCCATCTTGTTACTAACCACGGAACCCTGGCGGGTCTTTTTTGTTGTAGCTGTCATCGCTTTAATCCTGTAGGCTTTTGCGCTCTCTTCTGAATTGTTCTATGACCTATTGTTTTTCTGCAATCACAGTCAAAACGCGTGCGATATCTTTTTTCAGTTGCGCGAGTCTTGCAGGATTTTCCAGTCGCCTGATACCATGCTGGAATTTGAGCTTAAACAGGTCTTCACGGAAGTCCTGTTCTTTTTTTCCAAGGTCCTCAAGACTCAATTCTCGTAGATCTTTTATTTTCATACTGTTTCCCTCTTAAGAACGACTTTAGTCGGGAACGGAAGTTTATAACTTGCTAATTTCAAGGCTTCAACAGCAAGATCTTCGGGAATACCTTTCAGTTCGTAAAGAACTTTACCGGGTCGTATGGTAGCTACCCAATATTCTGGGGAACCTTTACCTTTTCCCATTCGTGTTTCCGCCGGTTTTTTGGTAATCGGTTTGTCCGGGAACACGCGGATCCAGAGTTTTCCACCACGTTTGATTTTCCTGTTAATGGTAATACGTGCGGCTTCGATATGCTGAGCAGTCATTCTGCCACAGCCAACAGCCTTTAGCGCGTAATCTCCAAAGGAGATATCTGATCCGCGCTGTGCTTTACCGCGCATTCTACCTTTATGCTGTTTTCTATGTTTTACTTTGCGTGGACTTAACATTTTATTTTACCTGCACATAGGGTTATGCTTACACATTTTCTCGAACGATGGCTTATACCAATTACGGAGAGTTTACTTGCCTGCTTCCATTTCATTGTCAGCCAATACTTCGCCTTTGAAAATCCAGACTTTTACCCCTATTATGCCGTAAGTGGTCTTCGCTTCAGCAGTTCCGTAATCGATATCCGCCCGAAGGGTGTGCAGTGGCACTCGGCCCTCTTTAAACCATTCGGTACGTGACATCTCGGCACCACCAAGTCGTCCTGAACAGGAAATCTTTATGCCCTGTACTCCAAAACGCAACGCAGAATTAATGGATTTTTTCATGGCGCGACGAAAGGCGATGCGTCTTTCTAGTTGCATAGCAATGTTTTCTGCAACAAGCTGTGCATCAGCTTCTGGACGGCGAACCTCTTGGATGTCGATCAGACAAGGTCTCCCGAACTTTTGCTCCAGATCCTTTTTCAAACTTTCAATTTCCGATCCTTTCTTTCCAATTACAATTCCTGGACGGGCAGTGAAAAGTTTTACTTTAATTTTTTCTCCGGTGCGCTCAATAACAATACGGGCAATTCCGGCATGATATAAACGTTTTTTAAGATATTTGCGAATAAGCTGATCCTGGTGCAGGTTATTCGCATAATCTTTATCCGCATACCAGATAGATTCCCATGAGCGGGTTATATTTAACCGCAAACCAATGGGATTGACTTTTTGACCCAAGGTGATCCTCCGTTCCCTCTATCTTTAATCTCTATGTATCCTATTACCGTTTATCAGGTCTCTTCGACCACTACGGTAATATGACTTGTCCTTTTCAATATACGAGTTGCTCGGCCCTGCGCTCTAGGACGGAATCTCTTAAGCATAGGTCCACCATTAATTTGAATCTCTTTAACAAAAAGAGTGTCAACATCAATAGCATCATTTTGATCAGCATTGGCCACTGCAGACTCAACAACTTTACGTATAATACGAGCAGCCTTTTTCGGCATAAACCGCAATGTAGTGATGGCTGTATCAACATCCATGCCACGAACCACGTCTGCAACAAGTCGTGCTTTTTGCGGTGAAATACGTATGTACTTAGCGACGGCTTTTGTTTCCATCGATTAACTCCTTCGCGCTTTCTTAAAAAATGGACCTTTTCTAGCGTCCTTTTCTGTCCGCGGCGTGACCATAGTAAGTTCTTGTCGGAGAGAATTCTCCAAGCTTATGACCAACCATATTTTCAGTGACATAAACCGGAATGAACTTTTTACCATTGTGTACAGCAAAAGTCAGTCCGACCATCTCCGGTATAATATCCGACCTTCTTGACCAAGTCTTTATGACTTTACGAGATCCACTTTCCTGCGCGTTTTCAACCTTTTTCATCAGGTGATCGTCAACAAAAGGACCTTTTTTTATGGAACGAGCCATATCCAAATTCTCCTGTTATTACTTACGTTTGGTGACTATATCTCGATCGGAGGCTTTTTTCTTGCGGGTCTTGAATCCTTTAGTTGGAACACCCCAAGGCGAGACTGGGTGCCGACCGCCGGAACTCTTCCCTTCGCCACCTCCCATTGGATGGTCTACCGGGTTCATAGCAACACCACGAACCGAAGGTCTTTTTCCTTTCCATCTGTTACGACCGGCTTTGCCTAACTTCTGACTGCTATACTCAGAGTTACCTACCTGGCCGATGCAAGCTCTGCAATCTTTGTGGAATCTGCGAACCTCTCCGGAAGGCAACTTAACTAATACCTGGTGGCCGTCTTTAGCCATTAACTGAGCGGCAGTACCAGCAGATCGAACTAGTTGGGCCCCCTTACCGATCTTCATTTCAATATTATGTATGATCGTTCCCAAGGGGATATTGATCAGTGGCATGCAGTTCCCTGGCTTGATATCAGAATCTGCTCCAGCGGTAACAGTATCACCGACAGCGATACCATTAGGTGCAAGAATATAAGTTTTTTCACCATCTGCGTATATCAGCAAAGCTAAGTGAGCTGACCGATTCGGATCATACTCTATAGCTGCTACTTTGGCAGGAATATTAACTTTATTTCTTTTCCAATCAATTACCCTGTACTTCCTTTTATGCCCCCCACCCTTGTGCCTCGAGGTGATGCGACCATATGAGTTACGTCCGCCTGTCTTTTTTAAAGGACGCAGGAGACTCTTTTCAGGTTCTTTATCAGAAAGATACTCCTGCTTTACAGAAACGTAGTGACGTTTTCCGGGTGATGTCGGTTTATGGGTTTTTATTGCCATTGTATTTCCCGTAATCGTATATCTTCAGGTGTAAACCGATTTGTTCAATTGGTTTAAAGCTCTTCTAGAAAATTAATCTCGCCCTCAGAAAGGGTAACATAAGCTTTTTTCCAATCGTTCGTCTTACCAATTGACTTCAGACCGACTCGTTTTTTCTTACCACGCATGTTAGCAGTTTTAACTTCTGCAACTTTTACATTAAACAGCTCTTCAACGGCCTGCTTAATCTCAATTTTATTTGCACGTGGATCTACCTTAAACGCGACAGTACCTTGAGTCTCTTGAAGAATGTTGCTTTTTTCAGTGAGGCATGGGCCTTTAATTACATTAAAAATCACTTTCATACCATTAACCTCTCTTCCAGCTTTTCAATACAACTCTGGACCAACATGAGTTTGGGGTATTTAAGGATATCGAATACGTTAAGGCCAGCTACCGGCAATATCTTATAACCAACCGCATTACCTGCGGATTTACTAACTACAGTATCAACATCACCGGTGACCACCAAACAATTATCAAATTCGAAATTGTCCATTACCTTGACGAACTCTTTGGTTTTAATTTCTTCAAGACCAAAATCGTCAATAACTACAAGATTACCTTCACCAAACCTGGCACTTAATGCCATGCGAAGTGCTAACTTTTTAACTTTCTTCGGTAGGCTGTAGCTGAAATCTCGAGGTTTTGGGCCAAAGACAGTTCCGCCGCCTCTCCAAACAGGGGAATTTTTCGTCCCTGCTCTAGCGCGCCCGGTCCCTTTCTGTCTCCATGGTTTAGCACCACCACCCCTCAACTCTCCGCGAGTCTTTGTGCTGGCAGTACCATTTCTTTTATTCGCACGCTGCATACATACAATATCATGCAGAATACATTCTTTTACTTCAACACCAAACAGGTCGTCTTTGAGTTCAACTTCGCCAACTTTCTCTGCAAGGTTATTTGCGACATCACAAACTGCCATGATTATCTCCTTGTGAGCATCCCTGGTAAATTATGCTTTGGTAAAGATGCTGAGCAAACCGTTTTTTGCTCCGGGAACAGGGCCCTTCACGAGCACAACGTTGTCTTCTTCCCGCACATCGATCACTTTAAAATTTTTCTGGGTAACAAGCTCGTCTCCCATGTGCCCTGGGAGTTTTTTACCTTTTACAACACGAGCCGGCCAGGCACTGCAACCAATAGAACCAGGCGCCCGGTGAAAACCAGAACCGTGTGAAGCTTTACCACCGGCAAACCCATGTCGTTTCATGACACCTTGAAATCCGCGGCCTTTTGACTTGCCTGAGATATCAACTTGGTCACCAACTTTAAGCACTTCCTTTGCGGTAAATTCCTGCCCCACTTCATACGCATCCGGGTCTACTACCCTGAACTCGCGAATATGGTAAAAGCCTTTACCACCTGATCGCTTTGCATGTCCGGTTTCAGGTTTATTAAGCCTGCTTACCTTTTTTTCAACAAAACCAACCTGGATAGCATTATATCCTTCTTTGGCTATGGTTTTTTTCTGTAAAATCGTACAGGGTCCGGCTTCTATAACAGTGACGGGAATGGAGCGACCGTGCTCATCATAAATTCTCGTCATCCCTACTTTCCGGCCCAATATTCCTTTTGTCTTCGGCATTTGTCTACCTGTGTTCAATTAACAACTCACTATGCAGATGAACTTTCCGCCTGTATTGCCAATTAGCTAAGCATCAGGGAATCTTGATTTCTACATCTACACCAGCAGAAAGTTCAAGTTTCATGAGTGCATCTATTGTCTGCTGTGTTGGCTCCAGAATATCAAGGAGTCGACGGTGAGTTCTCATTTCGAACTGTTCACGCGACTTTTTATCGACATGTGGAGACCTCAGTACAGTGTACTTATTCTTACTTGTCGGCAACGGTATTGGGCCAGCAATTGTGGCTCCGGTTCGCCTTGCTGTTTCAACGATTTCCCGTGTTGAAAGGTCAAGCAATTTATGATCGTAGCCTTTCAGCCTAATACGAATCTTATCTGCCGGGATCATAGCACTCCTCTTATTCGATTATTTCGCTGACTACACCTGCGCCTACAGTTCGGCCACCTTCGCGAATTGCGAAACGGAGACCGGCTTCCATGGCGATAGGAGTAATCAACTCTCCAGTGATATGTACGTTATCACCTGGCATTACCATTTCCACGCCTTCCTCAAGCGTAACAATACCAGTCACATCAGTTGTACGAAAATAGAATTGAGGACGGTAACCGTTAAAAAATGGTGTATGACGTCCGCCCTCTTCCTTATTCAAAATATAGGCTTCTGCCTTAAACTTTTTATGCGGGGTTATTGAACCTGGCTTAGCAAGCACCTGACCACGTACGATTTCCTCGCGTTTTACCCCACGCAGAAGAGCACCAATGTTATCTCCGGCCTGCCCTTCGTCGAGCAGTTTACGAAACATCTCAACACCTGTACAGGTAGTTTTTGCAGTGTCACGGATACCTACAATCTCAATTTCATCACCAACATGGATGATTCCACGTTCTATTCTACCTGTCGCAACAGTACCGCGACCTGAAATGGAGAAGACGTCTTCAACCGGCATCAGGAAAGGTTTATCAACATCACGCTCCGGCTCAGGAACATATCCGTCAACAGCTTCCATCAACTCCCAAATACATTTTGCCTTTTCTTCATCTTCTGGATTTTCCAATGCAAGCAGAGCAGAGCCCCGGATAATTGGAATATCATCACCAGGGAAGTCGTACTTATCCAGCAGTTCACGGAGCTCCATTTCCACAAGCTCGATCAACTCCTCGTCATCTACCATGTCGCATTTGTTAAGAAAGACAACCATCGCAGGTACACCTACCTGCCGTGCCAACAAAATGTGCTCACGAGTTTGAGGCATAGGCCCATCGTCAGCGCCAACCACAAGAATAGCACCGTCCATCTGTGCTGCACCAGTGATCATGTTTTTGATATAATCGGCATGACCTGGGCAATCGACGTGAGCGTAATGGCGATTTACCGTTTCATACTCAACATGAGCTGTTGCAATGGTGATACCACGTTCCTTTTCTTCAGGTGCTTTATCAATATCGCTAAAGTCTGTGAAGGATGCTTGTCCTTTTGTGGACAGTACGCGAGTAATTGCCGCAGTCAATGTTGTCTTACCATGGTCAATGTGGCCAATTGTTCCTACATTGACATGCGGTTTAGTCCGCTCAAATTTTTCCTTTGCCATTGCAGCTACCTCTTAAGCTGTTATATCCGGTTAAAAGCCTTTAATCTTTTGTATAATAGCCTCAGCTTTTTTAGCAGGTACATCTGCGAAAGCTGAGAACTGCATCGTAAATACCGCTCGACCTTGGGTTGCTGACCGTAAATCCGTGGAGTAACCAAACATTTCAGATAAAGCCACTTCGGCGTGTATGGTCTGCCTGTCTTTATCAGCGTTGACACCGTTTATTTGGGCACCTTTTCTGTTGAGGTCGTTTATAACCTCTCCCAAATAATCATCAGGAGTTATCACCTCAAGGGCCATAATGGGTTCCAACAGAACCGGGTCACCTTCTGCTGCGGCTTTTCTACAGGCCATCGTAGCCGCGACCCCAAACGCCATTTCAGTGGACCGTTCTTCATCGTACGAACCACCGACTAAAACTGCTTCGACATCTGCCATCGGATAACCGATCAGCGGGCCGGAATCCAAACTATCTAAAACACCCTTTTCGATCGCCTGACGAAATTCTTTAGGTATCAGTTTGTCATCTATATCAGAAGTAAAACTCGTCCCTGTTCCTTTCTTGCCAGGTCTAAGCTCTATCTCTACGTGACCGTACTGTTCTTTGCCGGTAACGTGGGTCTCAAACCTTCCTTCTGCACGAGAGCATTTTTTTATTGCTTCTCGGTATGCGACTTGAGGCCTGCCGACATTTGCAGCAACTTTGAAATCACGAATCAGCCGGTCTACAATTATCTCAAGGTGGAGTTCCCCCATTCCGGAAATAATCGTTTGCCCAGTGTCTTCATTTATGGACACTTTAAAGCTGGGATCTTCCTTTGTGACCTTGTCCAGACTGTCCATTAATTTACCCTCGTCTGCTTTAGACTTGGGTTCAATGGCTACACCAATTACAGGTTCAGGAAAGCTCATTTGCTCAAGGATTATATAATCCCCTGAACTACAGAGCGTATCGCCGGTAGTGGTGAATTTCAGCCCAACAATGGCACCAATATCCCCGGCACCGAGCTCTTTGACTTCTTCACGCTTATTCGCATGTAATTTAATCAATTTCGAGATTTTTTCCGTTTTCCGCTTTAGCGGGTTAAAGATCTTGTCCCCAACCTTAAAGGTTCCGGAATAGACTCTAACAAATGCTAAATTCCCTACAAACGGATCAGTTTGCAGCTTAAAAACCAAGCCGCAAAATTTTTCGCTCCTCTCGGATTTGCGGATAAGGGGCGCACCGTTCTTATCCGTCCCCTCAACTGGGGGAACATCTTCGGGTGATGGTAAATACCAGGCAACAGCATCAAGTAAGGGCTGGATTCCTTTATTCTTAAAAGCGGATCCACATAAAACTGGAACAAGGTCCATATTAAGAGTAGCCTTTCTCAATGCCCTGCGTAAATCACCGGGAGCAATCTCTTTGTCTTCTAAATAATATTCCATGACCTCCTCATCGAAGTCGGCCAACTTCTCGAGGAGCGCCATTCTGGCGGCCGATGAATCTCCTAACAACTCTTCAGGAATGCTTTCCATGGTTACGATTTCCCCCATGGATGCTTCATCAAATTTAAGCAGCTTCTGTTCAACAAGATCCACAATACCACTGAAAGAATCTTCTGAACCGACAGGAATTGCTATCGCTACAGGCATAGCACCCAATCGTCGTTCGATCTGCTCTAGACATTTCTCAAAAGAGGCCCCTGTACGGTCCATCTTGTTGACAAATGCTATGCGAGGTATGTTGTATTTGTCAGCCTGCCTCCAGACAGTCTCTGACTGTGGCTCAACCCCGCCTACTGCACAAAAGACGGCTACTACACCGTCCAGCACCCTCAGGCAACGCTCGACCTCTACTGTGAAATCAACGTGGCCGGGAGTGTCAATTATATTAATGGCAATATCTTTCCACTGACAGGTGGTAGCAGCAGAGGTAATGGTTATACCACGCTCTTGCTCCTGCTCCATCCAGTCCATGACGGCATTTCCGTCGTGCACTTCACCAAGCTTATGCGACTTGCCGGTATAAAAAAGAATACGTTCAGTGGTGGTAGTTTTCCCAGCGTCGATATGGGCCATAATGCCGATATTGCGCACCTTGGACAGCGAAGGTGATCCAGCCACAATTTACACCTGTATTCTCTTTAATCATTTTCTGATTATTTAAATTCAAAAAACGAAAACTGTTTACAGTAGACAAAACCTCCTGTCAACAGTTTTCTATGGTTTTTCAAAAAGATCCTTACCAACGATAATGAGCAAAAGCCTTATTTGCTTCTGCCATCTTGTGGGTATCGTCTTTCTTCTTCACAGAACCACCACGACTACTGTATGCATCAAGTATTTCAGCAGCAAGTTTCTGGGCCATTGTCTGGCCGGACCTACTCTGAGCGAACCCCACGATCCACCTGATCGCCAGAGCGTTACGACGCTCAGGACGAACTTCAATAGGTACCTGATAGGTTGCACCACCAACACGACGACTCTTGACCTCAATCCGAGGGCGCACGTTCTCCATGGCCTCTTCAAAAATAGTCAACGGCTCTTCGTCAGCGATCTTTTGATCAACTATATCCATCGCATCGTAAAATATTTTACGAGCAGTGGTTTTCTTACCGTCCTGCATCAGACCATTGGTGAACTTGGAAACCAGCACCGAGTTAAACCTTGGATCTGGAGCAACCGGGCGCTTATCTAATAATTTTTTTCTAGGCATTTCATCCCCTACTATACCTTAAAGCAACCTCACTTAGGCCGCTTAGCTCCATACTTAGACCGACCCTGACGACGATCACTAACACCAAGGGTATCCAAGGTACCTCTGACTACATGATAACGAACACCTGGTAAATCCTTCACACGACCGCCTCTAATAAGAACGACCGAGTGCTCCTGCAAGTTATGTCCGATACCTGGTATGTATGACGTTACCTCTATACCATTAGTCAACCTGACCCTGGCAACTTTCCGCAATGCAGAGTTAGGCTTCTTGGGCGTTGTAGTATAGACACGGACGCACACACCTCTTTTCTGCGGACAACTCTGCAAGGCAGGAGTATTAGACCTCTTGGTGGTTTTTTTGCGTCTCTTCCTGACAAGTTGATTTATTGTGGGCATTCAAACCACTCCTTTAAAAATAAGCTTCATAACCATCAATTGGACACGAAAGGTTGGATATATAAACGAAACAATACTAAAGGTCAAGTTTATTTTTCAATTAACTGATTTCTTTAACCCGATATCGATCGAGCCCTGTTCCCGCTGAAATCAAGCGACCCATGATTACATTTTCTTTAAGACCGGACAGGTCATCAATTTTTCCTGCCATTGCTGCATTGGTCAGCACCTTGGTTGTTTCCTGGAAAGAAGCAGCAGAAATAAAAGAATCTGTAGACAAGGAGGCCTTTGTCACTCCTAGCAAAAGCGGTTCAGCAGAGGCAGGCTGTGCCCCCTCTTTGAGTAACCTTTCATTTTCTTCCTGGAACTTCCACCACTCCACCTGTTGATCAAGCATAAAAATAGAATCACCTGGATCGGTGATGCGAATACGCTTGAGCATTTGGCGAACGATCGTTTCAATGTGTTTATCATTAATCTTAACACCCTGAAGACGATATACTTCCTGGATTTCGTTCACCAAAAATTTTGCAAGTTCTTCTGCTCCAAGAACACGCAGGATGTCATTGGGAAGGACTGAGCCTTCCATAAGACGTTCGCCTGCCTTAACATAATCACCTTCGTGGGCGGTAATATGTTTGATCTTTGGTACAAGATATTCTTTTGGTTCTCCTGTTTCAGGAGTAACAATAACCCTTCTTTTCCCTTTAAGGTCTTTACCAAAGGTTACGCGACCGTCAATTTCCGTGATAACCGCCTGCTCTTTTGGTTTACGAACTTCAAAAAGTTCGGCAACCCTGGGAAGACCACCTGTAATATCTTTAGTTTTGGTTGTTTCCCTTGGAATTTTCGCAATAATAGTACCTGGCGTTATTTCATCCGACTCGTTAACAGTGATAACAGACCCTACCGGCAATGGGTATCTGGCAGCTAAATCACCAGCGGGAAGTTTAAGGGTTCGTCCTCGTTCATCTTTGATGGAAATTCTGGGATTCATCTGCTTAGAAGACGAACCAGGAGTAATAACCTTGCTGGCTTTACCGGTAATCTGGTCAACCCGTTCTTGCATGGTATCGCCTTCAACCACGTCACCATATTTAATTTTCCCTCCCACCTCTGTTACGATAGGAATGGAAAAAGCGTCCCAATCAGCAATAATAGTCCCAGGGTCCACTTTACTTGCTTCCTCCACACGAAGTACTGCACCGTATGGGATTGGAAAGCGTTCCCGGTCAACACCTTGGTCATCCAGGACCGTCACCTCCGCATTACGAGTCATGACGACAAGAAATCCTTCATCATTTCTAACAGAGTGAAGTTCCTTATATTGAATTTTGCCACCACGCTGAGTACGCACTTCAGCCTGCTCGACAGCCCTACTCGCAGTTCCACCGATGTGAAAGGTACGCATGGTAAGCTGAGTGCCTGGCTCACCGATAGACTGAGCAGCTATAATACCCACAGCCTCGCCAATATTTACCATATGGCCACGGCCGAGATCCCGGCCATAACACATAGCACAAACACCCCTCTTAGCCTCACAGGTTAAGACCGAGCGAATCATAACCCGGTCAACACCAGCTGCTTCTATGGCCTCAACTTTTTCCTCTGTGATTTCTTCATCCATCTCTACCAGGACTTCACCGGTATGTGGATCGATGATATCTTCAAGGGCAACCCTTCCTAGGATACGCTCCCCAATGCGGACAATGACCTCACCACCTTCAATCAGTGGTTCAGCCTGCACCCCTCGCATGGTACCACAATCTTTAATAACAATGGTCGAATCTTGAGCTACGTCGACCAGACGCCTTGTCAAATAACCTGAGTTTGCTGTCTTAAGAGCGGTATCTGCCAGACCCTTTCGAGCACCATGAGTAGAAATAAAATATTCAAGGACATTCAGCCCTTCACGAAAGTTAGCTTTAATTGGTGTCTCAATAATTTCGCCTGATGGTTTAGCCATCAGACCACGCATACCAGCTAACTGGCGAATCTGATCCTTAGATCCACGAGCTCCAGAATCAGCCATTATATATACAGCATTGAAACTCTTAATTTCCTGCACTTTACCAGAGAGATCGGGGGCGTATTCTACGGCCATTTCATCCATCATCTCTTTGGTGATCTTGTCAGTCGCCTTTGACCAAATATCGATAATCTTGTTGTATTTTTCACCGTCGGTTATCAAACCGTCAGTATACTGCTGGTCTACTTCTGCAGCCTCAGTTTCGGCATCTTCAACAAATTCTTCCTTTTTAACAGGAATCATCATGTCATTTATGCAGATGGAAATACCGGCTTTGGTCGCATTTTCGTAGCCTAGATCCTTCAGTCGATCAGCAAGGATAACCGTGTCTTTTGTGCCGGCATGGCGATAGGTATAGTCAATGAGGAAGGCAAGTTCTTTTTTGGAAAGTTCCTTGTTGACAAGTGAAAAAGGAACAGGACCAGGTAGCAGTTCACCGACAAGCATTCGCCCAATGGTGGTTTGCACCAAACTGCCTTGAATACGAATTTTGACCCTTGCTTGCAAATGAGCAGCCCCGTGATCGTAGGCCATCCGTGCTTCCACGGGTGAACTATACACGGCCCCTTCGCCAATGACTCCGAACCGTTCCCTTGTCATGTAATACAAACCAAGAACAATATCCTGGCTTGGGATAATAATAGGGCCACCGTTGGCAGGGGATAAGATGTTATTTGTTGACATCATGAGAACCCTGGCTTCAACCTGCGCTTCAACGGAAAGCGGCACGTGGACGGCCATCTGGTCTCCATCAAAATCAGCATTGAAAGCAGCACAAACCAGCGGATGCAGCTGAATAGCCTTTCCTTCGATTAATACCACTTCAAAAGCCTGCATGCCGAGACGATGCAGCGTTGGCGCACGGTTCAGGATAACGGGATACTCTCTTACGATATCATCCAATACGTCCCATACTTCTTTCGCGCCTTTTTCAACCATCTTTCTGGCGCTCTTTATAGTAGTCACATACCCTTTTTGCTCAAGCCGATTGTAAATAAAAGGCTTGAACAACTCCAGGGCCATCTTTTTAGGTAATCCACATTGATGAAGCCGAAGATGAGGCCCAACAACGATAACGGAACGACCCGAGTAATCGACACGCTTACCGAGCAGATTCTGCCGAAAACGACCCTGCTTCCCTTTGAGCATATCGGAAAGAGATTTAAGCGGACGCTTATTGGGCCCGGTGATGGTGCGTCCTCTCCTACCATTATCAAAAAGAACGTCCACGGCTTCCTGAAGCATTCTCTTTTCATTACGAATAATAATATCAGGGGCATCAAGTTCGAGCAGTCGTTTCAGACGATTATTTCTGTTGATTACCCGCCGATAGAGATCGTTAAGATCTGAGGTTGCGAACCGGCCACCTTCGAGAGGTACCAGTGGACGCAAGTCGGGTGGCAAGACGGGAATAACCTCAAGGATCATCCACTCCGGCAAATTTCCTGAGTCACGAAACGCCTCTACTACGTTGAGTCTCTTCCCATACTTGGCTCGTTTGGTTGCAGACCCGGTTTCCTTCATTTCCCGGCGAAGGGTTTCAGAGAGCTCAACCAGGTCGAGTCCCATCAGCATCTCGCGAATAGCCTCAGCCCCTATGCCGACCCTAAAGGCGCCGGGATGATCCTCAAGAGCAGTTCGATATTGTTCTTCATTAAGCAAAGTCGCCACCGGCAGTTCTTCTACAGTGGAAGAGACAATTGCATAGGATTCAAAATAGAGAATGCGCTCCAGTTGCTTGAGCGTCATATCGAGAATGGCACCAATTTTCGACGGAAGGCTTTTCAAAAACCAAATATGAGCCACGGGGGCTGCTAACTCGATATGTCCTAAACGTTCACGACGAACTTTTGACTGAATAACTTCAACGCCACATTTTTCGCAGACAACGCCGCGGTGTTTCATGCGTTTATACTTACCGCAATTACACTCATAGTCTTTGACTGGTCCAAATATCTTTGCACAAAACAATCCATCGCGTTCCGGCTTGAACGTTCTGTAATTAATTGTTTCCGGCTTTTTAACCTCTCCATGGGACCATTCTCTGATCTTTTCAGGAGATGCTAAGGATATCTTTACTTTACTAAAACTGACGGGGCCTTTGGGCTTTGCAAAGAAGCTGAACAGTTCTTCCACGAATTCACCTATATATTTTCAAAAAAGTCATTGACGGTAGAAACGCACGTTGCATTTATTTGCTGGTAGTTTAAGTGCGCTATTCCTGCAGCTCTACATCAAGACAGAGCCCTTTTAATTCTTTAACAAGAACATGAAAGGATTCAGGGAGACCGGTTTCAAGAAAATTGTTGCCTTTAACAATCTTCTCATACATGGTTGTTCGCCCTTCTACATCATCTGATTTAACGGTCAAAAATTCCTTCAACGTGTACGCAGCACCATAGGCTTCCATAGCCCACACTTCCATTTCACCAAGACGCTGACCGCCAAATTGCGCCTTACCACCCAATGGCTGTTGTGTAACCAAGGAGTATGGTCCAGTGGATCGTGCATGGATCTTATTATCAACAAGATGGTGCAACTTTAGCATGTACATGATGCCGACAGTAACTTGATTGTCAAAAGCTTCACCGGTCAACCCATCATACAGGGTTGACTGGCCGACTTCATCTATTCCTGCCTCAACAAGTAATTGTCGAATTTCAGACTCGGACGCTCCATCAAATACCGGGGTAGCCATGTGTAAACCTGTACGAGCTTTACGGCCGAAGTCGAGCAATTGATCGTCGTCAAGTCCTTGCGTGAGTGCTTCATATTCCTCGACAGAATAGATTCTCTGCAACTGCGCTTTCAGCATATCGAGTTCATAATTTCTAGAGAAATTATAGATCTTCTCACCAAGTTTTTTTGCTGCAAAACCTAAATGACATTCAAGCACCTGGCCGACATTCATACGTGAAGGCACACCCAGCGGGTTCAGTACCAAATCGACTGTAGTCCCATCAGCAAAAAACGGCATGTCTTCCTCAGGAAGCAGTCTGGATACCACACCTTTATTACCATGCCGACCTGCCATTTTATCGCCGACAGCGAGTTTACGCTTGGTAGCCACATAGACTTTAACCATCTTGACGACACCAGGGGGAAGATCATCGCCTTTTTCCATACGTTCGGCTATGCCTTCATATCGGGAACGGACAACTGCAGCCTGGCTGTTATAATTGGTAAAGACATTTTCAATCTGTTCGCTGTACTTTGCCTTCTCAGCAAAATCAAGCACAGGAAGCGCTGCAAAACTCACTTGGCCAAGAACTTTTTCGGTAAGTTGTTTGCCCAGTGGCAGTATAACGTTGCCGGATTTGTCTACAATGTCGGATTTGGCAGTACGACCAACTAAAAAGGTAGAGAGTGTATTACGTACACCTTTCTTGAGACTTTTCAGCTCGTCTTCCATATCACGGTTGAGACGTTCAATCTCATTTTCCTCAATCATGAGGGTACGTTCATCTTTATCGACACCCTTGCGTGAGAATACCTTGGCGTCGATAACCACACCTTCCACCCCGGGTGGGACACGAAGGGAAGAATCTTTAACATCTCCGGCTTTTTCGCCAAAAATAGCGCGTAAAAGTTTTTCTTCAGGTGAAAGCATGCTTTCACCCTTGGGAGTTACCTTACCTACCAGCATATCGCCGGGACCAACCTCAGCCCCTACCCTGACGATTCCCGACTCATCAAGATTACGCAATCCATCTTCACCGACATTTGGTATATCGCGCGTAATTTCCTCTTTCCCGAGCTTTGTATCCCGGGCCATGGTTTCGAAAATTTCGATATGGACAGAAGTAAATGTATCTTCGCGAAGCAACCTTTCGTTAATGAGGATAGAATCCTCAAAGTTGTATCCTCGCCACGGCATGAAGGCAATTGTCACGTTTTTTCCAAGGGCAAGTTCCCCGATTTCACACGAAGGACCGTCTGCCAGTACAGTACCTTTGGTTACCTTTTCGCCGGGCAAAACAAGCGGTTTCTGGTTAAAGCAGGTATTTTGATTGGACTTTTTATACTTAGAGAGCCTATATACCCCAATTCCGGTGTCAAAGCCGTCGACTCCAGGTTCATCGTATCGAACGACAATCCTGCAGGAATCTACCTCTTCAACCACACCGTCTCCACCCGCAAGAAGACATGCGCCTGAATCTCGAGCCACGTACTTTTCGACCCCGGTGCCGACAAGAGGGGAGCTGGGTTTTAACAGTGGTACTGCCTGGCGCTGCATATTCGACCCCATCAACGCACGGTTAGCATCATCATTCTCAAGAAAGGGTACAAGCGATGCAGCAACAGAAACAAGCTGATTAGGAGCAACATCCATCATGGTGACATCGCTGGAAGGCACCATCGATACTTCATTTTCCTGCCTTGCAATCAGATATTCCGTGGAGATCTGATTGCCATTCATCTCTACCTTAGCAGGAGCAATAGTATGTTTTTCTTCTTGTATAGCAGAAAGATACTTATACTCATCAGAAACAAGCCGCTCCTGAACATACCTGTAAGGAGTCTCAATAAAACCATATGGGTTTACTTTGGCATAGGTGGCCAGGGAAACGATCAAACCGATATTAGGTCCCTCAGGTGTTTCAACAGGACAAATTCTGCCATAATGAGTAGGGTGAACATCACGTACCTCAAACCCAGCACGCTCGCGGGAAAGACCACCAGGCCCAAGAGCGGAAAGTCGCCTTTTGTGAGTCACTTCGGAAAGAGGATTGGTCTGATCCATAAATTGTGAGAGCTGTGAGGTACCGAAGAATTCCTTAATCGCAGAGGTTACAGGCTTAGGATTAACAAGGTCATGTGGCATGAGAGTCTCAATCTCTTGCAACGTCATCCGTTCTTTGGTAGCACGCTCCATGCGGACAAGACCCATGCGATACTGGTTCTCACACAATTCACCGACGGTCCGCACTCTTCTGTTTCCAAGATGATCAATATCATCACCATCCTTAGATTCGTCTTTAATACGCACTAGATGCTGAACACCTTTAAGTATATCTTCCTTGGTAAGGGTACGGTCTTCAATAGGGGTATCTAACCCTAGCTTAGTATTGATTTTATACCGACCGACCTCAGAGAGATCATACGTCCCTGAATTAAAGAAAAGATTTTCAAAAAATGATTGGGCAACTTCAGGCGTTGGAGGACTAGAGGGTCGCAATCTCCTGTAAATTTCAATAAGCGCTTCTTCGGTATCTCTGACTTTATCAACAAAAAGTGTCTTACGGAAAGACTCACTGACACTTACGCCATCGATAAATAAAAGAGAAAAAGAATCAACGGGGTGTTCTTCTATAGATTCTAAAAATGCAGCAGTAATAGGTTCATTACACTTGGCAATAACCTCGCCGGTCGTATTATCGACGATATCTTGTGCAAAAAATCTTTCGAGCAACTGGTCAGGTTCAACAGCAACTTCCTCAATGCCGGCTTCAATAATCCTTTTGGAAAGCGCTTTAGATATTTTACGGCCTTTCTTTCCAATAACTGAACCATCTGCCGGACTAATCAGGTCAATATTAAGACGCTGTCCGGTGAACGTTTCAGGATTAAATTTGATACTGAACTGTCCATCTTTATAGTAGACAATATCAGATTTATAAAACTCCTGTAAAAGACTCTCATCATCGTATCCCAACGCCTTGAGCAGTACTGTAACAGGGAGTTTTCTCCGTCTGTCAATACGAACATACAGAACGTCTTTAATGTCGAACTCAAAATCAAGCCACGAGCCTCGAACAGGAATAATCCGCGCAGAATAGAGCCTTTTCCCTGAGGAGTGCGATTTACCGTTGTCATGGGTAAAGAAAAGTCCGGGAGATCGCTGCAGCTGGTTCACAACGACTCTTTCGGTACCATTGACAACAAAAACACCATCTTGGGTCATGAGCGGCAAAGCGCCAAGAAAAATTTCCTGTTCTTTTATGTCGCGTACAGACTGCACTCCAGTCTCTTCATCAACATCAAAGGTAATTAGCCTGACAGTGATTTTGACAGGCACCTCATAGGTCATTCCTCTTTCGACACACTCATCAACGGTATATTTAGATTCACCAAACGAGTATCGGACGAACTCAAGGGAGCATAGCCCGTTAAAATCGGTAATGGGAAATATATCTTGAAAAATTGCCTGTAAACCATGGAGTTGACGTTCGTCAGGTGGTATATCTCTTTGCAAAAAATGCTCATAAGATTCTCGCTGCATTGCTATAAGATGCGGCGGTTCAACAACGTGGCTTGTTTTGGCAAAACTTTTACGTACTCTTTTCATCGTTTTCCTCGAAATTTCCGCGAAATCTGGGGCCAGCAAAGAAACTTACTACTAACCGCCTGATGTTACGAATATATTTCCCCGTGTCTTAACTTCTACCCGCAAACGCAAGAACGCTACAGGATGATTAACCCTGTAGCGTTACCAGCGATGTAAGCTTTGTTGACGGGATAAATCCCGATCAACACGAATGAATATATTTTTATTTTATTTCGACTGCGCCACCAACGCCTTCGATTTGAGACTTAATCTCTTCAGCTTCTTCTTTGGTTACACCTTCTTTAATAGGTGCTGGTGCACCTTCAACCAGAGCCTTAGCTTCTTTCAAACCGAGAGAAGTGATGGCGCGTACCTCTTTAATGACTTTTATTTTCTGATCGCCAGCGGCGGTCAAAACAGCATCAAATTCGGTCTGCTCTGCTGCAGCGGCACCTTCATCGCCACCACCAGCACCAACAGCAGCAACTGCTACTGGTGCTGCTGCAGATACACCAAATTTGTCTTCAAGTT
Source organism: Desulfogranum marinum (assembly GCF_963675105.2). Lineage (NCBI taxonomy): Bacteria > Pseudomonadati > Thermodesulfobacteriota > Desulfobulbia > Desulfobulbales > Desulfobulbaceae > Desulfogranum > Desulfogranum marinum. Next base: position 2,201,127 of record NZ_CAXXRO010000004.1, on the reverse strand, counting down.
CCGTGATGAGCTCTGAAAGCTCAAGTACGGTCATATTGGAAATAAACTCAATTACATCTTCTTTAGTTACAGCCATTGTCTTTCCTCCGGACAAAATGTTCCCATAAATAGAATAATCTGGTACCACATGATTAACAGATTACAATTAGTTTTCTTTCTGCTCCTTGATGGCTTGCAGACCATAAACAAGTTTTTGCGGTATACCGTTAAGTACACGAACAAAACCTGTAGGAACAGCAGCCATTGTCCCAAGTAATTTACCAAGAAGTTCATCTTTACTTGGCAGCTTGGAAAGCGCGACAACATCTTCAGCGCTTAATACACTTCCTTCCAAAGCAGCAGAACGAATCTCTAACGCTTTGAATTCTTTACTGAAAGCAGCTAATGCCTTCGCAGGTCCAACAGGTTCTTCAAAACTAAAAGCAATAGCTGTTGTTCCGGTAAAGGATTCCGTCAGTCCTTCATACTCTGTGCCTTTTACAGCAAGTCGCAGCAGTGTGTTTTTTGCAATCTGGAACTGCGCATCATTCTCACGCAGTACGTGGCGCAACTTCTCCAGTTCCGTAACCTTCAATCCTCGGTAGTCTGTAACTACTGCGAATTTTGCTTTGGAAAAGGTCTCGTTGAGCTCACTGACCAAACCGGTCTTTTCGTTGCGATCCAACGTAATTACCTCCTAAATGTCACGGGATTGTCAAAGTTGCAGATAGAGGAAACGACAAGACAATCTTTCGATACAGAAGTATCAACTTCGGCCTCGGCAGGATACTCCCAGTTGAGAGTAATTAAACATCCGTACCTGCTGTCTCTGACCATCCCAGGTTTAAAACCAATACAAGGTGAAAATTAGCTTAAAATTCTCCAAGTATAAAAAAGCTATCTAATCCCATAGTAAAAAGTATGAGGTCAAGAAGCACTAAGCACCCTTGATTAAGGACCTGACCTGTAATGGGTCAACTTTAAAACCAGGTCCCATGGTGCTGGATAAGCTGATAGTTTTCAGATAAACCCCTTTACTTGAAGAAGGTTTCAGCTGTATCAATTTATCAACAAAAGCAGAAATGTTTTCACTTAACTTATCTACGCCAAAAGAAACCTTACCAATGGCGGCATGTACAACACCAGCTTTATCAACCCTGAAGTCAACTTTTCCCATTTTGACTTCCTTGACAACACGTTCGATATCAAAGGTAACGGTACCAAGCTTGGCATTAGGCATAAGATTTCTTGGTCCGAGAACGCGACCAATTTTACCTACTTCACCCATCATGTCAGGAGTGGCAATGGTTTTGTCAAACTCAAGCCATCCTTCCTTTATTTTCTCAACGAGTTCATCACTTCCGGCGAAATCAGCTCCAGCAGCAAGTGCCTCAGCTTCTTTTTCTCCTTTTGCGAAGACAAGCACCCTCACCTCTTTACCCGTTCCGTGGGGTAGGATTACACTTGAACGAACCATTTGATCAGCGTGACGTGGGTCTACACCGAGTCTCACTGCAATATCGACAGACTCGTCAAACTTTGCATATTTACCCTTGAGCATCAAATCGATAGCTTCGTCTAGGTCATACAGGTTGAGGGGATCCCTATCTTTAATACTATTCTTATAATTCTTTCCGCGTTTCGGCATTTTAACTCACCCTAATTAAATTCTCCCTGGCACAAGGTGAACTGTGCAGGTATAACGAACCGGTTGAAAATATCAAACAACCGTTATGCCACAGCTTCTGGCAGTTCCTTCAACAATACGTACGGCCTGATCAACTGTAAAAGCATTAAGATCAGGCATCTTGATTTCAGCAATCTCTTTAATCTGATCCTTACTCAGTTCAGCAACACGTTCGCGTTTTGGATTACTTGACCCCTTATCCAGGCCGGCAGCTTTAAGCAGCAAGACTGAAGCCGGTGGGGTTTTTGTAATAAAACTGAATGATCGATCATTATAAACCGTTATAACAACCGGAATAATGGTATCCCCTGCGCTCTGCGTCTTCGCATTGAAGGCTTTACAGAAATCCATTATATTCACACCATGCTGTCCAAGTGCGGGGCCAACAGGAGGTGAAGGGTTAGCCTTACCGGCTGGAATTTGCAATTTAATATATGATTGTACTTTTTTTGCCATGATATACTCCTACACTAAACTCAACGTGCCTAGTTATTACTTACCTGTATATATTCAAGCTCTACAGGGGTTGATCGCCCGAATATAGACACCATTACCTTTACGCGTCCTTTATCAGGATAAACTTCCTCTATAACACCTTGGAAATTTGCAAAAGGACCGTCAATAACCCTAACCGTATCACCTTCAGCAAAGACAACTTTTGGTTTTGGCTTGCTTGCTCCCTCGGCTATACGGCCGATAATTTGCATTGCTTCCTTATCTGTCAGAGAGGGTATCCGTTTAAAAAGCTCTTCGCCGGCAATAGCTTGATTCGCGTTAACACCAACAAAACCAGTCACACGGGGTGTTTCTTGAACTGTGTGCCAAGTATGCTCGTTCATTTCCATGTTTACCAGAATGTAGCCTGGAAAGAATTTGCGCTCTGAGGTTTTCCTTGACCCCTTTACCATCTCAACCACCTGCTCAGTAGGCACGAGCACTTCACCGAACATCTCTCCTTGTCCCGCATTTTTAATGCGTTCCTCCAGAGTAGCTTTTACCTTATTTTCGAATCCGGTGTGGGTGTGTACAATATACCAGTGCTTTGCCATATATTTAGGAGGGGCAGAGAATTAATTAAGGAGAGTGGAAACGAACTTGCCTAACAACAAATCAACCATCCCGAGATAGAGTGAAATGATGACGACCAAAACAATAACAAAACCAGTAAGGCCAACAGTCACTTTCTTTTGAGGCCAAGCAATCTTATTAAACTCAACCTGCACTTCCTGAATGAATGCTCGAATAGCGGAAGGTGAAAAACTTGCTTTTTTTCCTGACGTGGCAATGTCTTTCTTGCCAACACTTTTCGCCTTGATACTCCGGGATTTTTTCTTAGCTGTCATTATCTCTGACGGGTGAGTTATCTTAAGTTGATACTGCTGACAAATAATGGCAGGCCAGGAGGGATTCGAACCCCCAACCCCCGGATTTGGAGTCCGGTGCTCTACCAATTAGAGCTACTGGCCTGCAGACTATTTTGTTTCCTTATGAGGAGTATGCGTTTTACAGAACGGACAGTACTTCTTCAACTCCAGCTTATGTGGAATTGTCCGCTTATTTTTGGTGGTGGTGTAATTTCGCTGCTTACAATCTTGGCAAGCAAGCGTGATAATATCTCTCATGATACATCCCAATAGAGTGACTAAAGCCGGGACAATGCCCGGCTACAAGATCCACTACACTAAAGTCCATCCTGCCCGATACAGCAGGAAAAAACTATTTTATTCAATTATTTCGCTTACAACTCCAGCGCCAACTGTTCGACCGCCCTCGCGAATTGCAAAACGTAACCCTGCTTCCATCGCGATTGGAGTTATGAGCTCTCCGGTAATATGAACATTATCACCAGGCATAACCATCTCAACTCCTTCCTCAAGCGTAACAATTCCGGTCACATCCGTTGTACGGAAGTAGAACTGCGGACGATACCCGTTGAAAAATGGAGTGTGTCGACCACCTTCCTCTTTATTGAGGATGTAAGCCTCAGCTTTAAATTTCTTATGAGGTGTAATCGAACCTGGTTTAGCAAGAACCTGACCACGGACTATTTCTTCGCGTTTCACACCACGAAGTAACGCTCCGATATTGTCACCAGCTTGCCCCTCATCAAGGAGCTTGCGGAACATCTCAACACCGGTGCAGGTTGTCTTTGCAGTATCTTTAATACCAACAATCTCAATTTCATCACCAACGTGGATAATCCCTCGCTCTACACGGCCTGTAGCAACAGTACCTCGACCTGAAATAGAGAAAACATCTTCAACAGGCATCAAGAAGGGTTTATCAACATCACGCTCCGGCTCAGGTACATAGCTGTCAACAGCTTCCATCAGTTCCCAAACGCACTTAGCCTTTTCTTCATCTTCAGGGTTTTCCAGCGCCAGAAGTGCGGATCCACGAACGATCGGAATGTCATCACCAGGGAAGTCATACTTGTCAAGCAACTCACGAAGCTCCATCTCTACCAGCTCGATAAGCTCTTCGTCATCTACCATGTCACATTTATTAAGAAAAACGACCATGGCAGGAACGCCGACCTGACGAGCAAGAAGTATGTGCTCACGGGTCTGAGGCATTGGACCATCATCTGCACCGACAACCAAAATAGCGCCGTCCATCTGAGCGGCACCAGTGATCATGTTCTTAATGTAATCAGCATGCCCTGGACAGTCTACATGCGCATAGTGACGAGCTTCAGTCTCGTACTCTACATGAGCCGTGGCAATCGTGATACCGCGCTCCTTTTCCTCAGGAGCCTTGTCGATATCACTAAAGTCGGTAAATGATGCCTGCCCTTTTGTAGAAAGTACTCGAGTGATTGCTGCGGTGAGTGTTGTCTTACCATGGTCAATGTGGCCGATAGTCCCAACATTGACATGTGGCTTCGTCCGCTCAAATTTTTCCTTTGCCATTTAACGTCTCCTCGGACAAAATTTCAACTTGACTCAGCCGACCTATTAGCGCAATCGACTGATACTTGGAGCCCACGACCGGACTTGAACCGGTGACTTCCTCCTTACCAAGGAGGTACTCTACCACTGAGTTACGTGGGCCCAGAATCTTTGTGTACACACAATAAAGCTCCCTATCATTTACACGCTGGAGCGGGAAACGAGACTCGAACCCGCAACCCTCAGCTTGGAAGGCTGATGCTCTACCAATTGAGCTATTCCCGCCCGTGCTTAGCAAACAACAAAAGGAGCAAAAATTTATTACTTTTTTCAGCAACCAGATGGTGGAGGGGGGAGGATTTGAACCTCCGAAGGCTACGCCGACAGATTTACAGTCTGTTCCCTTTGACCACTCGGGAACCCCTCCACTATATATTTCTTTCAGGCACCACTTGAATCCCTGCGCCTGCTCATCTCAACTTGGAGCTGGCGATGGGACTTGAACCCGCAACCCCCTGATTACAAATCAGGTGCTCTGCCAGTTGAGCTACGCCAGCCTGAAGTCAGCCATTATACAGCTATTTTTTCCTTTGTCAATCTTTTTTTCACTTTTCTTGACTCCAACTAGTAACACTTGCGGATACAAAGACTGGATCTTCCAAGAGATGTTTGGCAATCGACTTACCATCACCAAAAAATCGGTGCACATCTCTTTATCCTATTGCGAACGAAAAAACAACAAAAAAAAAGCCGGAGGCAAAAAGCCTCCGGCTTGCACAACAAACTTGGCAGATTATGTTTAATCGTTCAACGGATCCTTAACATATGCAGATTCGCGGAATCGCTCAAATGCCATGGCAAATGTCCTGAAAACGATATGAGCAAATTTTGTATATGGTAGATACAAAAACAGCATCATAACCGAAACAAGATGCAAATAATATACAACATATCCCAGGGAAGGTATACCAACCAGACGAAGCAGCTCGGCTGCCAAACCAGTAACACCGACACCTGCGATCATCCAAATGAGGAACCAGTCGTAAAAGGTGTTACTCGCCTTCCCATCAGCCTCCATTTTTGTGCGGTTCATCCACAGTATTCCAATACCTACAATCATCGCCACAGCAGAAACATTGGCAAGTAGCTTTATAGGGTTCCACATGGATATAGGTCCATGCATCGATGGAATAAAGATGCCTATTACATCCTGGGTAAAGGCTGAATAAATGGTTACGATAAACAAACCAATAAAAGCGAGCATCAGGGGTAAATGTCCACGAACCCGGTCTACATTAACGGTACACTCACGAAACCGGTTATGTGAAACTATTTCCTTGAGTGATGGCCAGAGAAAATCCTTGATAAACAAAGAGACTGAAGGTCTGTAGAGCACTTCACCTATGCCAAGATTCTCTTCCATTTTTTTCCACATGGAAGAAATAGCCTTGTATAAAGAAAAGGCTGCAATACCAACGGCCGAGAGCATTATGATATCAATAAAAAGTACATTTTTTGATAACAATCGAAAATCCCAGTGCCCAAAAAAATGGGTGTATCCTACATGGGCAAATTTCTCACCGGCAGGAATATGCATTCCTCCGGAAATAAGCCATAACACAAATATAGTTACAGCAGGTATGCCTATGAGCATGGGCAAATTTTTTGCGCTGCTGCATAATTTGGCCAATCCACTTGGCCATCCATAATGCTGATAAGCGTATGCTCTAATCGCACCAAGTACATCACCTGGTTTTGCTCCCCTTGGACATGCATCAGAGCAATCACCGCAGTGATGACAAAGAAAAACATTGGGATCTGCAAGGAGCTTTTCTTTCATTCCCCACTGTGCGAGAATCATTTCTCTACGGGGAAAAGGGTCACCGTCTTTTGACAGCGGACAAGCGACTGAACAAGTGGCACACTGGTAACACTGCTTTAGAGTATCACCACCAGCCTCCTTCATAGCCTTAATAAAATTAAAATCCGGCTGTACGTTCATAGATATAATTTCCTCCTGTTATGAAATATGCCAAACCATTATCATTTTCACTGTAACAATGCCAAACGAAAGAAATCTCTGCAGCCCATTCATATATGGGCCGCAGAGCGTGGAACGGGAACTAGAAGCCCTTAAATGGGTTTGGTCCCATTTCAATGATAGACTCCACAAACTCATCAACGATGGCTGGGACTTTATCATAGTCGGAGATGGCTATTTCATGCACCCCACATCTTTCAGGCTCAAGACCGAGGGAACCGAGAGTCTCGCCGATATTTTCCATACGTTTAGTCGCAATTTCAGACCCTTTGACAAAGTGGCACTGATAATCGTCACCATATTTACAGCCAAGTAACAGTGCACCATCCATTCCTGAAGACATGGCATCTTTAATCCAGACCATGTTAACGGAACCAAGACAGCGTACCGGAATGAACCGAACCAACGTGTTCATTTTATTACGGTGCATTCCAGACATGTCGATCGCTGGATATGCATCGTTTTCACAAACAAAGACAGCAATTCTCAGTTTATCTTCATCATCATCGGGTACCTCAATGGCCTTAACCATTGAACCGATCATGTCGATACTGTAATCAGCAAAATTGATAATACGTTCCGGGCAAGCCCCCATACAGGTACCACAACGACGACAGCGGGTCGGATTCGGTAATGGAGTACCTTTTTCGTCATCATCGAGAGCGCCAAAAGGACATTCTTCCGTACAGCGCTTACACTGCGTACAGCGAGACATGAAAAAGTCCGGATAGGTCTGATCACCGGAACGCGGATGGACGGAAACACCACGATTAGCAGACTCAATACACTGGATTGCTTTGAGAGCAGCACCAGTTGCATCATCTATGGTCTCTTCCATGGTTTCAGCTTTACGAACACCACCACAGGTGTAGACACCGGTTCGACGGGTCTCATAAGGAAAACAAATAAAATGAGAATCCGCATAACCATCGAAAAGATCAAGATCCAAGAAGGCAGGTCCCTGACGATACGCCAGATTAATCACTGACTCCTGAGCAGTTGTAGGTTCCATACCAGCGGCCAGAACCACCATATCAACTTCAAGGGCAAGGTCTTCACCAAGCAAGGTATCCTCTGCAGTGACAACAAGCCCACTGCCTGATTCCTCTACTTTGGTTACAGCAGCCTTGGTCATGAAAACGCCGTCTTTGGACTGCATTCCTTTATAGAACAGTTCAGCATTACCAGGTGTACGCATATGCTGGTACAAAATAAAGGCCTGACCATTTTCAGGATTGTCATCTACTACATAGTTAGCCTGCTTCAGTGCGACCATGGAAGTAACAGAGTTACAGAAAGGAAAATCCTTGTCACTTTCTTTGGCACCAGGGCTTAAAACAAAAGCAACCCTTGCAGGTACACTCCCTTCCTTGGCGAGCTTTTCAAATTCAGCATTGGTGACTACTTTAGCGTATTGATCGTAGCCAAGATGTTCGAATTCTGAAACAGAAGCCGGCTTCCAGCCTGTGGCAAGTACCACAGCACCAAACATCTCACCATTCGGATTGAGTTCAGTATATTTAACAAGACCATCATTGGGATCTTCCAACTCACCCTTATCGATCTTTTCTTGTTCATCTACGGTTACCTTCTCGGGTGCATCCCATTCGCTATCAACGCCGGCGTCTTTAATAGTAACATTAAAAGCTCCTGGTGAACCACCAATACGAGCTACTTCTGCTCCGGTTTTAATGGTGATTTTCCCATTAGACTGAACGTCAGCAATCATCTGCTCGATATTAGGGGCTTCAAGCTCTGCATAAGGGTAGGCGGTTGGAAACATCTTTCTCCAGCCCAGAGCTTTCCCGCCGATTACAGCCTCTTTTTCAACTATAGTAACCTCATAACCAGCCTTGGCAGCTTCGCTGGCAGCAGTGATTCCTGCAATACCGCCACCCATGACAAGAATTTTCTTGCTCAGGGTTTCCATCAAATAAGGTTCGGGCTTCTCAGTCTTCTTTGCACGGGTAACTGCCATACGCACGTAGTCTTCGCCCATTTCCTGAATAAATTCGTCGACCTCCTCAGAGGCCTCCTCACCTTCTTCAGGCTCACCAACAGTCCATGCAACATGCTCACGCAAGTTACCGCGAACAGTGATGGTATCTTCACCAAAATTAAATTCATCCTGCATTACACGGGGAGAACAGGCGCAGACGACGATGGTATTGACCCCATTATCTGCTATATCCTGCTCGATAAAAGAACGTCCGCCTGCACCACAAAGGCAGGCGTGTTCTTTCATTTCAATGCCGGTTTCAGATGCTGCTTCCTTGAGTCCGTCTACATCCAGGACATCACCAATGCCGCACCCTGTACAAAGATATGCACCATATACTTTATCCATTGTCTCTCCTCCTAGCGTCCGATCTGAATTGCTTTAAGAGCCGCTGCAGTAGAAGACTGGCCGCTGGTGTACACGTCAACAGCAGCTTTTGCACAGCCAGCAGATATCATCCCTTTTTCAGGCTCGGAAACAATAAAGCCATTACCATCGATGGTAAGACCAAGTTCCTGCCCTTGAGCCATTGCCGGCTTCATACCTGTTGCAAGAACACACATGTCAACTTTCTGTTGAACCTTGTTTGCAGTCAAGGTGTCCTCAGCGATTACTGTAACACCACCGTCACCCTCAGCTACGATATCGGCTACTTTTCCTTTGATGAAAGTAGTGTTCTCGTCGGCTGTGAATTTTTCACGGAAACTTTCGTATTTACCCGGGGTACGAAGGTCAATATAGAATACATAAATCTTAGCTTCCGGATACTGTTCGCGGATATAGGATATCTGCTTAAATGTTGCCATGCAGCAGATATAGGAACAATGTTCCATATGATTTTCATCACGAGAACCGGCACACTGCACAAACGCAAACGATTCAGGCTCTTTATCATCACCTGGACGAAGGATTTTGCCGGCTGTAGGACCGTTGTCAGCAGCCAGTCTTTCCATCATCATGTTGGTAATGATAGCAGGAGAAGAATTGAATTTGAGATTTTCAATTTTCTCGGCATCATAAGGATTCCAACCTGTAGACCAGATAATAGCACTCACATTCAAAGTGAATGTTTTACTCTGCATTTCCGTATCAACAGCATCGTATTTACAGGCAGCTTTTACAGCCTCAAGACATTCGGCGGAACAGGCTTCCTTATCAAGCACATAACGACGTGGAAAAGCCATTTCATGCGGTAAATAAGCAGCCTTGATTTTTCTCATGCCAAAGTTAAAAGGGTCATCAATTTCATCAGTACAGGCGGCAGCACAATCACCACAGGCAGTACAGTTGGAATTAATGTAGCGCGGTGCTGTTTCAAGTTCGACTTGAAAGTTACCAGGTCCACCAGAAACCGATTTGACGGTTGTCATGGTGTAGGTTCTGATTCCTCGATTGTCCTTGATACGTTTAAAGTTAATCTCAAGACCACAAGTCGGCGGACAAAGTTTTGGGAAATATTGATTTAACTGTGCCACACGACCGCCGAAATAGGGATTTTTATCGATTAGATACACATCTTTACCGACTTCCGCAGCCTCCAAGGCAGCTGTCAGGCCGCTAATACCACCGCCGACAACCAGTACTGCACCATTTCCTGCAGTGTCACTCATGCCAAACCTCCATAACTGCTGATAATTAATGAAAGGAGTTTTTTGTTTCAATTGATCCGAAGAGAAGAGTTAACCTATCTTCTGTATCAACTCAAACAAAATTACCCCCGCCATACAAAAAATCTCCAGACCCCATAAAGGAGTCTGGAGATTCGTAGGTCACACTATCAATATCGAACTGAAATTAGATCCAAGGATCTGTTTCAATGATGTTGATGCATTCAACCTTTTCACACTTCCACTCTTCGGTCTTAGGATCGTAGGTGGAGTTAACGAAAGCTTTCCAGTTTTCGTCATCACAGGTTGGGTAGTCAGAGCGGTAGTAGAATCCTGGGTAACGGGATTCTTTACGGAACTCAATGTGACGGATGTGGGTTTCAACACACCAAATGCGATGGTAGTTTTCCCAAGCACGCATCAATTCGTGCAGGTCGCCGGCTGCCATTTTCGCAGCATCTTCACGCAGCATCTCAAGGAGATCCAAACAGATGTTGAGAAGCTTACCGGAGGTCATATAGTATGTAGCAACACCACCACCATACTCATCGGTAGCCTTCATCAGGCGCATCATCATACCTGCAGGCTTGCAGTAGTTAGGATTGACGTTTTCAGCTGTAGAAGCGCCAACAAACTCATGGTAACGCTTAACTGGTGCATAAATCTCATCAGCCAGTTCCTGAGCGGTTTGAGCCAGTTCAGGAGTGAAATCAGCGTTGTCACGACAGTACTTAACCATCTGCTTAGCACAAATACGACCTTCAGCGTGAGAACCGGAGGAGAACTTATGTCCGGAAGCGCCAACACCATCACCAGCGGTGAAGAGACCGTTAACGGTGGTCATACGGTTATAGCCCCACTTGTACTGATGAGAACGAGGACCATCTACAGCAGGTACCCACTCTTCTTCAGGACCGGAGGTCCAGATACCACAACAACCGGAGTGAGATCCGAGCATGTATGGTTCGGTAGGCATGATTTCAGAACCTACTTTTTCCGGCTCAACGTTCATACCGGCCCAGAGACCAGCCTGACCGACGGACATATCAAGGAAATCTTCCCAAGCTTCTGACTCAAGGTGTTTCCAGAACTTCTTAACAGCTTTCTCATCTTTACCGGCAGCGCGCTGGTCATCGAGGAAAGCGTTCAAAGCAACGTCGGTAGCCATGTAGATAGGACCGCGACCTTCTTTGAGTTCATTGATCATCAGGTGGTTACGCAGACAGGTAGGAGTAACCGCAGAGGCACCGTAAGGCATGAACTTCTCGAGTTCGTCCTTAACTGCGTCTGTGTTTGCATAGAACTCACCAAGACCATTCTGTACTTTAGCTTTGAACAGAAGGAACCATGCACCAACAGGACCGTAACCATCTTTAAAACGAGCTGGGGTGAAACGGTTTTCCATCATGGTCAAGGTAGCGCCAACCTGAGCACACATTGTGTAGGTGGAACCAGCATTCCATACAGGATACCATGCGCGGCCTTTTCCTTCACCAGTTGAACGTGGACGGAAAATATTTACTGCGCCACCACATGCAACCATAGCGGTTTTACATTTGTATACGTGAACTTTATTTTCACGGGTAGAGAAACCTACAGCACCAGCAATGGTATTCTCTTTGTTTTTGTCAAGCAGCATCTTAACGATGAATACACGCTCGTGGATATTGTCTTCACCAAGGGCTTTTTTCGCAGGCTCAGCTACGATACACTTGTAAGACTCACCATTGATCATGATCTGCCATTTACCTGTACGTACAGGGGCTCCGCCCTCACGCAGGGTTGGAGCAGGCTTGGCGCCATCAAGGTTCTCGCCGGCATCGTTCTTCTTCCAAACGGGCAGACCCCACTCTTCGAACAACTTAACAGACTCATCAACGTGACGACCAAGGTCATAGATAAGGTCTTCGCGTACAACGCCCATAAGGTCATTACGTACCATTTTTACGTAATCTTCGATGGCGTTCTCACCGATGTAGGTATTGATCGCGGACAGGCCCTGAGCAACAGCACCGGAGCGCTCAAGAGAAGCTTTGTCACAAAGGATGATTTTCATTCCTTCTGGGGCCCACTTGCCGATCTCAAAAGCTGTACCACAAGCAGCCATTCCGCCACCTACGATCAACACATCACACTCATGCTCTACAACTTCTGGATCCACTACTGCAGCGAGTTCGCCCAGTGGCTTATTTGGTAATGCCATAATTTCTATCTCCTAATAATTATCTAGAATAGAGTTATCAATTCATCCCTTAACAAACTAAGCTTACGCCAGTTTGCTAGGTGTAGGCAGATCGCTCTCAAGAAGCAAACACTCGTCATCAAGGTTTGCACCTGTTTCACCAGGATATTCGTTGGCAGCACCTTCAGCAGTTGTCCGAATAGGGAACTTGAAGCGCTTCATGTTGCCATTACGGAACTTAACTGTCCACATGATGGAGTCAGAAGACCGCATTGGATGAACTTGGCCACCCATTGGTACAAAGTCATCATAACCACGAACAAAGATTGCGCCCTGTGGACAAATCTTAACACAGGAATAACACTCCCAACATGCATCTGGCTCTTGATTGTACGCCTTCATTTCCTCAACATTGAGGACCATCAGGTCGTTTGGACAGATGTACATGCAGGCAGTCTTGTCGCCGCCCTTGCAGCCATCACATTTTGAAGGATCTACGTAACTTGGCATTAAACTACCTCCTCACTTGTTTTTTCCTTTATGGTGCCCGTAGATGGGCAACCAATAACCTCTAGCTTGATATTTCGAAGAAAAACAAAATCATATTTAAAAACGACTTGTTCTTCACCGCAACCCGCAACCAGTAACTTGTTAGTTTTACTAACTTTTAGCCAGCCCCACTTTTAGGGGCGAAAAAATGAACAGCCACTCATTAAAGGTGAACCGCACATTTAATTTGTTGCCTGCTCAATGTCAAGAAAAATCGTCAAATCAAGGCTGAACAGCAAAATTTATAAAAAGCATCAGAAATATGCATATATACTGATGATTCTCTTGCTTTACCTGAATTTTTTCTTGAAAAAAAAATAAATATTGGTCTTTTTGACCCACAAAAAAGACCAATTTACTGTCCAATCACATTTCGCTGTAATCCGATCTTGCCAGCACTTCTCTTGGCCTCGACCCATCAGCTGGGCCGACGATTCCTTCTCGCTCCATAGTTTCTATCATTCTCGCTGCCCGGTTATACCCTACTCGTAACCGACGCTGAACCATGGAAATAGAGGCTTGACCTGTTTCAGTCACAACGGCAACAGCCTCGTCATATTTTTCGTCATACTCTTCAGACGATGTATCATTGCCATTTGATTCATCTTCTACGCTTTTGAGCACGGTATCATCGTACTCTGCCTTTCCCTGTTCCTTGAGAAAATGAATAATGCGCTCTGTTTCCTGCTCTGAAATAAATGCACCATGAATCCGCTGTAGTTTCGCGGCTCCCGGAGGTAGAAAGAGCATGTCGCCCATTCCTAACAAATGTTCTGCCCCTGATCCGTCCAGAACCGTCCGTGAATCAACCTTTGAAGAAACTTTAAACGAAATACGGGTTGGAAAATTTGCTTTAATCAGTCCGGTCAAAACATCCACCGAAGGTCGCTGGGTAGCCAAGACGATGTGCATCCCTGCAGCCCTTGCCATCTGCGCCAAACGAGCAATTGACGTTTCGACGTCTTTTGAGGCCACCATCATCAGGTCTGCAAGTTCATCGACAATGATGACAATATAAGGCAGTTTTTCTTCTGCAACCTGGTTATAGGTATAAAAAGATTTCACTCTTTTTTCTTCAAGCAGCCGATAGCGCCGCTCCATTTCGCGCACAGCCCAAATAAGCGCTCTAGAAGCCATTTTTGCCTCCACCACTACCGGATGAAGAAGATGGGGAATATCATCGTATACCGACAATTCAATCCTTTTAGGATCAATCATCAGCAACCTGACCTCTTCCGGGGTCGCCTTGTACAAAATAGAGGCGATAAAGGCATTTATAGCTACAGATTTACCGGCTCCGGTAGCACCGGCTATCAACAGATGAGGCATTTTTGACAAATCCGCTACCACTGACCGCCCGACAACATCATACCCTAAAGCGAGAGTGAGCATGGATTTCGAAGCTCTATATTCCTTTGAAAGGAGAATATCGCGAAGAAAAACCATTTTTCTGGAAGGATTTGGTATTTCAATACCAATAGCTGCTTTTCCTGGGATGGAGCCTACAATACGTACCCGATCAACTTTCAGGACCATCGCCAGATCATCGGCTAGCGCAACGATTTTATTTATCTTTACACCTGGTGCCGGGGCATACTCGTAGGTCGTAACCACAGGGCCGGGTGATATGCCGACAACGACCCCCTCCACACCAAAATCAAGTAACTTATCTGCTAAAACCTTACTGATCTCAAGGTAATACTCACGACTTACCTTGACATTCTCCTGTGTATTCTCATTCAGTAACGATACGGAAGGAAGCCGATATTGGCCGGCTTTTATTGGCTTTAAAGAAAACCCCTTTTCCTCTTCCAGTTTTTCCGGCTCACATAGGACCGGCTCATGAACCGCAGGTGGTGCGGGGGCAATGGGGGGCAAATTTTTTGCAACAGAGACCGGCTGTTGCTTTTCTACAGGTCCTTTCCTTGTGACTGCTTTTTTCAGGTAAGTACAAAGAGATAAAAACAACCCCAGACTTCTTTTCCAGCTCCAATGCATGGTGCCCAGCAGTGAAAAACGAACAGCGGCCATCAACGACAAAACAAGCACCAGAGTTAACAGCAATATCGAACCGACGTTACCGACGGCCCCGCTTAAAGCCGTCCAAAGAAACACACCCACAAATCCACCAGGGGTAATATATTGCCCTATTCCCCCCCATGCCCCGGACATACCAAGCAGCCCAGCTGAGGACAAAAGCGTCCCTGTAATACCCACCACTACATATGGTATTCGATTTAGCTCAGACCAAGAGAATAAAAATGCGCCTGAAACGTAACACAAAATACCTACCGCAAAAAAAGCAGCCAATCCCAGAAAAGAAAAAAGATAATGTGCGCTGAAAAAGCCTATGGATCCACACCAATTGGCAGCTGGTTCCTGCAACCCTTGACCAGGCTTAAGTAACGGAAGCAAGTAACTGACAAGACAGAGCAAAAGAAATAAAGCAAAAAAGATAAAAAAAAGTGCTGCGGTTTCCCTCAAAATCCTTGATTCTTTCCTCACTGAACGTGCCATTGACTAAATATTCTCTCCGTATACGTGGTCGGTTGTTAGGTCAGCAGTTTTGCTTTCGCCGATATACATCGTCTTTCCGGCGCCTGATTTCAAAAAAGCAGACAGCTGCCGACCGGTGCCCGACGGTCTACACTATTTGAAAATAAAAATCAAAATATCCCCGCAGTTACTGTCATGCGGGGATAGAGAGGGAACTACATAAGAAGAGAAAGAAACTGTTTTTTGGGGCTACTGCTTTGAGACAAGCATAGCCTGAACTGAATCGAGAATCCCATTGATAAAGGCTATCGACTCCTTTACAGAATAGCGCTTTGCAATTTCAAGCGCTTCATTGATGGCGACCTGATTGGGCACGTCACGGCCATACTCCATTTCATATACGGCAATGCGCAAGATGTTTCGATCCACCACAGACATCCTTTCCACCCGCCAGTTGTGCGAATGCTTGGCAATAAGCTCATCTATACCATCCCGGTATTTGCAAAGTCCCTGCACAAGCTCGCTCCCGTACGGTAGGGCTCTTTTGTTTGTTTCAAATACTTGGCAAAAAACATCCAGCGACTCGGCCACGGCTTCAGGAGCGCAAGAACACTTCTGAAAATCGTGACCATACAGAAACTGAAGGGCCAATTCTCTTGATTTACGTCGTAATCCCATTCAAACCGCCCTTACGTACTGTTTCTTAATCGCTCTATAAAAACGACCATCCAGCCAGATAACCATAGCAAACATTGATCAGCCGACGGCTTCCATGAGGTTGACCATTTCAAGTGCAGCAACGGCTACATCCGACCCTTTGTTGCCGGCTTTGGTTCCGGCACGTTCTATTGCCTGCTCAATGGTCTCGGTCGTCAAAACGCCGAAAAGAACAGGCACGCCGGTATCAAGCATAACCTGGGCCGACCCTTTGGCGACCTCCCCTGCGACAAAATCAAAATGCGGGGTTGCCCCTCGGATGACTACTCCGATGCAGATAACAGCATCATACTTGCCTGATTTTGCCATTTTTTGTGCAACGAGCGGGATTTCAAATGCGCCTGGAACCCGGGCAACATCAACATCATCAGTGTTGACACCGGATCGTGTTAAACTGTCCAATGCACCTTCAAGTAATTTCTCACAAATAAAAGAGTTGAATCGCGCAACAACAATGCCGATCTTTCGTCCAGTACCCTGTAAATTCCCTTCAATATAATTTGCCATTATCAATCCTATATACTATTCAATTCTCAGGGCTCATTGCGCACATAGCCAATTGGCAGTTCACCATACAACTCAAGCATATGCCCCATTTTATCTCGTTTAGTCTTGAGATAATTCCTATTATCCTTATCACCGGGCACTTCGATCGGTAGCCTTTCCACAACCTCCAGTCCATACCCTTCAAGACCGATTATTTTCTTAGGGTTGTTCGTCAGCAGACGCATCTTGCGTACTCCCAGATCGCGAAGCATCTGTGCCCCCATCCCGTAGTCACGAAGATCAGGCTTAAAGCCGAGACGAGTGTTTGCCTCTACGGTGTCCAGCCCATCCACATCCTGAAGTTCGTATGCTTTCAGCTTGTTAACAAGACCGATGCCACGACCCTCTTGCCGCATATACAGAATAACGCCCTTGCCCTCCTGTTCAACCATCCGCATAGCAGCATGCAACTGAGAGCCGCAATCGCATCGTGCTGAGCCGAATACATCACCGGTAAGACACTCTGAATGTACTCGAACCATGACCGGCTCATCAGGACTAAACTCGCCCATTACAAGGGCAACGTGCTCGTCATGATCCACCTCGTTGGTGTAGGCAATGACTTTGAACTGTCCTGCGTGGAAGGTCGGCAGACGAGCTTCGGCCGCACGAGTTACCAATGTATCCTTGGTGAGACGATAAGCTACCAGATCAGCTATAGTCGCAATCTTTATGTCATGCTCCTTAGCAAACACCTCAAGATCAGGCATCCTCGCCATTGTGCCGTCTTCGTTCATGATTTCGCAAATAATCGCAGCAGTTCTCATGCCTGCTATTCGCGAAAGATCTACAGACCCTTCTGTCTGTCCGGTACGAACAAGTACTCCTCCTTCGCGAGCTCGCAGTGGAAAAACATGACCAGGGCTGATTATATCACGCGGAGTTGCATCGGGTGCAACCGCGGCTTCGATTGTTCTCGCCCGGTCCGCAGCAGATATACCAGTGCTGACGCCGGTTCGAGCTTCGATACTGATAGTGAATCCGGTTCCGTACGGTGATTGATTATTTGACACCATCATCGGCAGACCAAGCTGCTCGATAATATCCGGGCTCATTGCAAGGCAAATTAACCCACGGCCGTGCGTTGCCATAAAATTGATAGCTTCCGGCGTGACTGCTTCCGCAGCCATACAGAGGTCACCTTCATTTTCCCGGTCTTCATCATCAACCAGGATTACCATTTTACCGGCCCTAATATCCTCAACTACTTCTTCAATTGAACTGACAGCCATCGTGTGCTCTCTTGTGGGACCATGAAAATCCCAACATTACTTTTTCGTATTGCGCTGTTTGGGTAAATTACAAAAAACCATGCTCAGCAAGAAAAGAGGAACTGATTACACTTTTTCCGCTTTGGGCATTAACATTTCCACCAAGCAGTTTTTCCACATATTTGCCGATGATATCCACCTCGATATTCACCTTATCCCCCTGCTTCAAATCGCCCAGCGTAGTTGTGGACAACGTATGTGGAATAATAGATACCGAGAAACGGGAATGCTCGCAACTGTTCACCGTTAAACTGACGCCATTAATGGTTATTGATCCTTTTTCAATAACATACTTTGTCAAACCCGGGTCCAAAGAAAAGATGAACAAGGTGAAGTCACCCACAGTTCGTCGCTCTTCAACCGTAGCCAATCCGTCTATATGACCGCTGACAAGATGACCACCTAAACGGTCACTGAGACGAAGTGCACGCTCGAGATTTACCCTCGATCCGACGGTCAGACTCCCCATTCCTGTACGGGACAAACTTTCCGGGGAGACATCCGCAAGAAAACGGTTACCGGCGATATTTCTGGCTGTTAGGCAGGCGCCATTAACGGCTATAGACTCCCCTTCTTGAGGGTCGGTTAAATCAAAATCCGCCTCCAGGCCGAACACCGCACCTCCGCCTGCAGCTCGCTTCTCCACTACCGTACCAAACCCTTGAACAATACCGGTAAACATAGCAAACCTTATTTCAGGGCGTCTGCACGCTCTTCAAATTCCCGCGCCAGCCGTTCATGCTTAAAATTAGCATGAATGCCGGATATGGTTCGATAGGTATCAGCAGCGTTGGCAGCGTCTCCGGTCTCTTCATATAATTTGCCGATGGTTTCAAGTGTCTCGACGACGCCTTTTGGGTTGCTGATTAATCGGTAATGTTCCAGGATATCAAAAAGCAATTCAAAGGCATTGTCCGGCTCACCCATTTTCCTGTAGGCGACAACCATTTTTTTGTGCAAAGATGTCTGCGAAAAAGAATCGTCCTCCTGTTCACAAATTTCAGCAGCACGTTTGAAATGCTTTACAGCCATCTCGTATTCTTCGCGGATCATACAGGTGTCGCCCAGTCTGTCAGCGGCATTGGCTACTCCTTGAGTATCACCGTCCTCTTCGAAGCCAAGCAAGGCATTATGAAAACAGATAACAGCTTGGGTATAGTCTCCTCCGGAAAAATGTTTTCTCCCTGCCATGTAATCTCGCCTGGCAGGATTTTTGAGTTCATTTTCCCTATTCATATCTTCAGTCATCGGTCTTATGGAATCCATAGACTGAATGGAATCACTCACCATTTTTTTCTCCCTTATGGATATTCTCTATAGCGGTTGCAGCCACCTCGGCGACAGATGTTTCCAGCGGCTGCCCCTGCTCAAAAATTAGTATCGGAGTTTGATCCTGCTGTAACGGTAGCAGCTGCAGACCGGCCTCTTTAGCTGAAATCCTACCAAGCATACGTGCCACAAGAGCCCGGATTTCAGGCTTTTCATGGCCAAGCAAGCCGAAAAGCGAGTAAAAAGGCGTTTTCCGGATAAGATCAGGGCGGGTTGTAGCAATCTCACCAAGGCCCCAAAGAACAGCTTCCTGGGTAGCGGAATCATTTAAAAAATTATACAAATGCCGTGTGAATGCACCGTAGATATCCGGTCTACAGGCTACAATGGCACCAATGGCCTCGACCATCCCCCATGACGTTGACGCCGAATCCGAGCACGATTGAAATAATCGGTGCAGTTGATCTGCGACCGGTGCCGGCTCACGGGTGGAGATCCTTGCGCAGACTTCCCCCATTGTCCAGGCTATATTATATCGATCTTTCGCTACAGGCTCATAAAGAAGACGTTGCAGAAAACGCAGGGTTCGCTTGTCATCAAAACAAAGGTCGACGAGTCCATCCAAATCCCCCTTTTCAGCCAGTTCCTTGACCTGTTTTTTACTCGCCCGTTTTCGGGTTCGTTTCGGATCGCGTTCAGGCTCTAATTCTCGAATAGTGCTGCCTGCAGCACCCTCGCCCCTGGGTGCTTTGGCAAGTTTCTGCTGGTTTTGATCGTACCGCTCAACAATCTCAGCAAGCCCCTTGTGCAAACGGATAAAAAAAAGTACCCCCCGCGCAGCACGTCCATCGATGTTGCGTTTCGGACAGACCTGATGGGAGATATCATCGTAGTCTTCGATGCGCCCGGTAAGATAGTCTTCTTCTGCGACCAACTCCCAGGCAAGATCCCATTCGTCATTGCAGGCATTGACAAGGCACTCAACCATAGCAGCGCCGACATTGTGCCCGGTCGCATCACAGACATACACTGCTCCACACTCACATCTTCCCATTGGGAATTCGTTCAACTTTCGCTGAACAGCATCTGTGGGGCGACCAATATCCATCCCGCAAAAAGGACACCATGGCTTGAGATTGGATTCACCTTTATTTGCCATGATGTTTATCCAAGTTTTTCGTTAAGTGCGTCAACAAACCTGGAATCAATCGAGTAACCAAGCTCTTTGGCCTTTTCTAAATTTTGTTTGGACTCTGCATAGTCACCTTTAAAATACAAAGCAACTGCAAGGTTATTTCTTGCCATGGCTGAATCCGGCTCTAAGGTGACGGCTTCTCTCGCTGCTTCAACCGCTTTTGCGTCTTCCTCGTTCATGGTGTATGCAGAAGTCAAATTTATCCATGCAGTTATCAATTTTGGATCAATTTGAATAGCCAGAGAATAACTCTTAATGGCTTCAGCAACATCATTTTGATGCTGACGAATCAAACCTATATTAACATGCGCCTCTGCCATTTTCGGTGAAATGGCAAGTGCCTGTTCATTAAGCTCAAGCGCTTTTTTGGTATCTCCCTGATCAAAATAAATTGCTCCGAGATTGATCAGGCTTTCCATGGACTGATTGTCCAGTTCAAGTGCTTTTTCAAGCTGGAAAATTGCATCCTCAATACGGCCTACCTGACGGTATACCAGTCCCAGGTGGTGCCTGGCCACGACGTTTTCCGGCTTCTCTTTTACAACTTTTTCCAAATCACTGATTACGGTAGCTAAATCAGTCTTTTTTTCCACCTCAGACATAAAAAACCCTTTGTATCTTGGTTATAAAAAATATCGCAATATACGATTATTAGGTATCGACACCGCACTTTTTCCAACAAAAGCCTGGATTAAAAAAAGAACGTAAAATTCTACTTAAAAAAAACTTTAAAAAAGCAAAGCAGCGTACATTATAGGCATAAACCAGCAGGAAGCAAGGCTCTGAAAGGGAATAATTCACCCCCCTTCCGCCAACCTTGCATTGTTTGGCAAATGATCATGAATGATGAGCTATCAGTTTTTTTTCTCTTGCTTTTGCCAGCACCTTATGCGCAACAGCTATATCCTTACTGATTTGTCTAATCAGGCTGTCAGGTCCGTCAAAGGCTATTTCCGCCCGCAAATGTCGGAGAAGATTGATTTTTAAAGGGCGACCATAGATGTCGGCGTTGAAATCAAATATATGCGTCTCGGCAATCAATTTATTCTGCCCAAAGGTCGGATTGTAACCAATATTGGAGATACCTCCATACTGCTTACCGCCATACAGCACCTGGGTGACATACACGCCGGTTTTAGGACAGAGATCTTCTTCAGAAATGCACAGATTAGCGGTTGGAAATCCCAACTTCCGCCCTCTTTGGTGTCCCGGCTGAACCAAACCACGAATTTGGTAAAACCTGCCAAGTAACTTGTGGACATCACGCATTCGTCCTGCAGCGACCAACTCCCGTATTTTTGAACTTGATACGATTTCTCCCCCCACGTATTGCGCCTCCACAACCTGTACCGGAAAGCCTTTCTTCTCGCCCTGCTCTTTGAGAAAAGTTATGTTCCCCTGCCTTCCTTTACCTAGGGCGTAGTCGTACCCGACCACCAGGTATTGCATCCCTATTGTATCAATCAGGACATGATCAAGAAAATCCATAGCAGTAACAGCGGCCACTTCTCGTGAAAACGGGATAATCACCAGCACATCGATCCCGGATTTTTCAATCAACTCGATTTTTTGATTGGTGGTTGAAATAAGACGAATCCCATTGGGACTGAGGACCTTTAGCGGGTGAGGGGAAAATGTTACGGCAACACTTGTTCCTTTATGCACGCGGGCACGCTCAACAACTGTGTCAAACAAGACCTTGTGCCCTAAATGAACACCATCAAAATTACCGATAGTGACATGGGCATGAGGAAAAGGAGCCTTTATATCTTTTAGATCAGTATAAATTTCCATACATGCCGCCTACCCACCTGGAAGATGAATTTACCCCTGATTTTGCTAGGCCGAAGTGAGGCCGATAGATTTGAGGTTCTGAAGTGCATCCATAATTTTCTGTAACGCTGCTACCCTTTTCCTTTGCAGCGCCGAAACTATGGTTCATTCACAATGAAGAGCGTAGTAAATATCTGCTGGTCAGGTAATGTATAAGTATAGTAAGCGCCAATAACTTCCGTGGCAACTCTGTTACCCTATATTTTTCACTACCTGACAAGAGAAACATAACAACAAAATGAAACTGTGTTTGAAAAAGAAGGCATATGTACCCTAATTCAGAGAAACAAGCAAATCCTTCATTTTCCATTTGTCGCTTCTACTCAACCTTCCCAGCTTAATTAATTTCTCCGGACGCACTAGGGACGTTGAAAATGGTGAAATTGTCTTTTTCATCCACGATTCTCCTTTTCCCCATATATCAATTACAAACAGTCGGTCCCACAATGAACCAGACCATATTCTTTGTTTTTATTCATCTTGCTGACAAATAAATACTTGACAAAAATGCGATCTGCGAGCATATTCTCCCTCGCATTGCCGAAGTGGCGGAATTGGTAGACGCGCTAGGTTCAGGGTCTAGTGGGCGCACGCCCGTGGAAGTTCGAGTCTTCTCTTCGGCACCAAAAACGTAAAAGCCTTGTAGTCCTCACCGATTACAAGGCTTTTTCTTTTGGTATATGCGGTAATATGCGTTTTTCTCCTGATGGCTGCTCAACCCGTAAAGCAGTGTCCACGTCAGGTCTTCCGTGCCCATCCATCCAATGACTATAGGTTCCGACAGTAATTTCAATGGAGCTGTGTCCAAGCTGTTTTTGGACATAAGCAGGACTGTGATGATCCATTAGCAACCAACTGGCATAAGTATGTCGAAGATCGTGTGGGCTTGTTCGTTTTATATTGGCACTTGCGCAAATCTTGCGCATAGCCCCCTGGACCTTTCTCTGGCTGTACGGTCGGCCAAGCTTCTTTTTATCTGGAAACAACAGGCTGATATCAGCAGATCTTCCACCCTTTAACTTTTCCTTCTTCAAGGAAAGTTCCTGCTGGCGTAACTCCTGAAGTAAAAAATCTGGTAAATCTTCACCAGCGAGTGTTCCCTGACTTAGGCTTTGAAAATGTACCGCGTTTGTAGGGTTTCCTTAACGTGATATGCCCGTTTATTATAGTCCAGGTTTTCAGCTTTGAGCGCTATCGCCTCACCCAACCGTAATCCACCGTGGAGCATCACTTTAATGATTAACTCCAAAGGCTTGGAGCAGAGCTTTTCGGCCTTCTGTATAAAAGGTGCGGCGTCGTCCCTTTCAGAAATCACTCCAGCTGAGGGCAGGGCAAGGGCATAAAATTCTCAGCTAAATAGCACCTTCGCATGGAATGTGTTATCGCAAGCTGATCTGAATTATTTCTGTTCGATACTCATTTTTGTTTTCTCCCGCTGTAACAGGTTGCACGCTATATGGCGCAACCCAGCGAAATTTTCGAGAGCATTACCTTTTCTAATCCTGCATTCATCTTCTCGAAAAACAACATCAAGCACATAATGCAGCGAATGGAGAGTAGGCCGAAGGAATCACACCCCCAGCCTCTCGCAGAACGGTGCGTGAACCTCTCAATTCACTCCATTGGGTTTCGGACGTGGCCTTCCGTGAAGATGAATCAAGGGTACGCAAAAGAAGGTCCTGAGAATCTGGCAGTTTTAAGACACATAACTCTTACCCTTATGCGCCGGGAGAAAACTGCCAAGCTTGAAGTCAAAAACAAGAGACTCAAGGCTGGGTGGGATGACAACTACCCGGCGAGGGTCGTGTTTGGACAATGAGTTTGATGCAATTGCCCTGTCGGGCAGCCCAGGAGCAGCTTTGTCTCAAATTAACTTCCCTTGGCGCACGGCTTCCATCGGGCTAATGGCTGGTTTTAGAAGTTGGAGATAATCCATCCTAAAAAGTATCCAAAAATCAGGTCATCTCGGAATCCATTTTACGAGGTCTGCAGTAGTATCTTTTCACGACTTTAGAATAAAAACTCAAATCCTTATTAAGGAGATCCCCATGTCTGATTCCTCCCCCCCAATGTGCCGTGTGTCCTTATGACTGGCCCGATCGTTATTGCCGTAAATCCGGCGGTAAAGGCCCAAAGAGTTGCCCCTCAATTCAGATGAGGGATCCTTTAACCCGAATTTCTCATGAGTTTTTTGGTTTTCGACTTAACCTTTTGATATTTATAGAAAATACGGTAGCGCTAAAAAAACAGACTGTTTTTTCGTCGATAATCAAAAAAACTCACCCTCCGGGTCAGCGGATTTTTGCGCAGACTCTTTGTTGCAGGCCATTTCCGGTAGCTTACTATCGGAGTCTACGCTTACCTGCTGCGTGTCCTGCGCCTCGATCTGCGAAAAACTTCACTGATGAGAAATCCGGGTTAAAACGTTCTAATATTGCTACTTTAAGTGAGGCTATAATCCACTGGGAGCAGCGTGTCAGATTGACTCATATTATCGTTACCTGAAAAATATTTAGCTTTGTCTTTGCAAAGCCTACCAACTCATTTATAAACACTCCTACGTACTCCAACATAAGCTTCGATTGTAAGATTTTGTTGAGGTCGAAGTAAATACAATATAATCAAATTCATTAACAAAATTGAACAAGGTCAATAATCATGGCAATTGATCCCACGTTATTGGAGAAGCTCAATCGCAGAAGGCAGGCAGCCTTTGAAGGCGGGGGCAAGGCCAAACTGGCCAAAATGAAGGAAAAAGGGCTGCTGACAGCAAGGCAGCGGCTTGACATCCTGTTTGATACCAACTCATTCCAGGAGCTTGGCATGCACGCCAAGAGCAGTGCCCGCGGCTTTGGCATGGAGAAAAAAAATCTTCCAGGTGATGGTGTGGTTACCGGTATTGGCTATGTCGATGGTCGGCAGGTTGCGGCCTACGCGCAAGACTTTACCGTCAGTGGCGGGTCTCTGGGCCACACCCATGCTAAAAAGATCTGCCACCTCATGGATTATGCCATGAAGGCAGGGATTCCAGTAGTTTGTGTAAACGACTCCGGTGGCGCACGTATCCAGGAAGGGGTACAGGCGCTCTCTGGTTATGGTCAGATTTTTTTCCGAAATGTCCAGGCTTCCGGTTTGATACCACAGATATCGGTGATTGCCGGCTCTTGTGCCGGTGGTGCAGCATATTCACCGGCACTAACCGATTTTCTTATCATGACAAGAGAAAATTCCAATATGTTCATCTGCGGGCCGCAGGTCATTCAGAGTGCCACTGGTGAAAAAGCCGAGCTTGAGCAGTTTGCGAGTGCAGCAGCCCACGCATCGGTGAGTGGTAATATTCACCTGGTAGCCGAAAATGACCACCACGCTCTTGAGCTTTCCAAAGCGTTGCTCTCCTACCTACCGCTAAATAACATAGATGAACCACCGCACCAACTCGCTGAGCAGATCATCCTTGAGGAAGAAGAGGGTTTTAACGAGCTGATTCCTGAAGATCCCAAAATGGCCTTTGATGTCCTTAAGGTGATTGATTTGCTGGTGGACCGGGGCAGTTTTTTTGAGATCATGAAGGATTTTGCCAAAAATCTGGTCATAGGTTTTGCAAGAATCGATGGCATGGTGGTCGGCATTGTGGCTAACCAGCCAGCCTATAAGGTCGGTTGTCTGGATATTGATGCCTCTGACAAAGGGGCACGTTTTATCCGGGTATGTAATCTTTACCAGATTCCCATAGTCACCCTGGTAGATGTACCCGGGTTTATTCCAGGGCTTGCCCAGGAGCAGGGCGGCATTATCCGCCATGGCGCCAAAATGCTTTTTTCCTATGCAGCAGCTACTGTGCCTAAAATCACCTTGATTATGCGTAAGGCTTATGGAGGTGCTTACCTTGCCATGTGCAGCTCAGATTTGGGTGCTGATCTTGTTTATGCCTGGCCAACAGCGGAGATCGCGGTCATGGGGGCAGATGGCGCCGTAAAGATCATTTATGGCAAGGAACTTAAAGATGCAGAACATCCCGAAGAGCTCATGGCTGAGCTCAACGTACAGTACCGAGAAGAGTTCGCCTCACCCTATCAGGCTGCCGAAAATGACCTCATTACTGATGTCATTAACCCAGCCTCAACCAGAGGAATGATTTCTCTTGGTTTGCGGAGCCTGTACTCCAAGCGGGAAACCCGCCCACCGAAAAAGCACGGCAATATTCCGCTGTAAAAGGAGCGATTATGGAAAACATTGCAACAACACCTGGCTTTACCGATGCAATTCCGTATTTATCTGGTTTTTTATTTGTAATGTTGGTGCTGACGGTACTCTGGCTGGTGGTGACAGCTATCGGCTTCTGGTTTTGCAGCCAGAAAAAAAAGAATACTGCCGCTCTTTCTGCCACAGAAAAACTCGTTCCCACTCCTGCACCACCTGCTGGTCATCCGGATCAGCTACCGGAAGAACACCTAGTTGCGATTACTGCTGCAGTTACGCTGATGCTAGGTAGCCAGTATCGTCTGGTATCTATCCGCAATGCAAGTGCAAACTGGGGCCGTGAAGGTCGCAGGCAACACCTGCACTCGCATAGTTTTAGATAATCTCACAATATTTGTATATATAGGAAGAATTACCCATGAAAAAAAGAATGCGTATCACCGTAAACGGCCAAACCTATGAGGTTGAAGCAGAGATCCTTGATGATCAGCAAACTGCTTCGTCTGCCGCTCCTGCAGCCGTTGAAGCAGCAGCCACCGTCGTGACTCCCACCGCAGCGCCAAAAACAAAAGTTGTGAGTAGCGGCACATCTGGAGTTGTGCCAAGCCCCATTGCCGGAACTGTTGTCTCTATAGCGAAGCCGGCAGGAAGTGAGGTAGCTGCGGGTGAAGTACTTCTGGTGCTGGAAGCAATGAAAATGAACACAGAGGTGACCGCTCCCTCATCAGGCAAAATAACAGAAGTGAATGTTAGCCAGGGAGAAAGTGTTGAAGAAGGACAGGCTCTCATGACCATTGCTTGATAGGTCAAAGGAGACCTTATTATGGAACAAATACTTGCTACCCTCCAGGCCGGAGGGTTTTCCTTACTGACCTGGCAGATGTGTTTTATGTGGGTGATTGTGGCTGCGTTGCTGTACATGGGTATAGGTAGGCAGTATGAGCCGCTTTTGTTGGTGCCCATTGCCATGGGGGCCCTGCTTGCCAACCTCCCCATAGAGCATATTATTCTTAAAGAACCTGTCTATGAAGCGGGGCACCTGATTGAAGTTGGCGGCCTGTTTTATTATATCCAGCAGGGCGTCAAGCTGGAGCTCTTCCCACCAATTATTTTTCTAGGTGTGGGCGCACTGACGGACTTCGGGCCGCTCATCGCCAATCCAAAGACCCTGCTTTTAGGTGCAGCTGCTCAGTTTGGTATCTTTGCCACTTTTCTAGGGGCGGCATCCAGTGGCCTTTTTGGTCTTACTGAAGCCGCCGCTATCGGTATTATAGGTGGAGCAGATGGGCCGACCTCAATTTTTGTTGCCAATAAGCTTGCACCTGATCTCATGGGAGCGATCGCTGTGGCTGCTTATTCGTATATGGCCTTGGTCCCTGTAATTCAACCGCCCATCATGAGGCTGCTCACCACAGAGAAGGAACGTTGTATTCGGATGAAATCGCTGCGCCAGGTAGGGAGGTTGGAAAAACTGGTCTTTGCTTTGGTGGTGATGGTGTTTTGTCTGGTTTGTGTGCCTGATGCAGCTCCTCTAATTTCCATGCTTTTTATTGGCAATATCCTGCGGGAGTGCGGTGTTACCGAGCGATTGGTTAAAGCTGCGCAAAATGAGATTATTAATATTGTCACGATCTTTCTTGGCCTGACTGTTGGCCTGAAAATGTCTTCAGCGAATTTTCTTGATGCCAAGACTATGGGCATACTGGTGCTCGGCATCTTTGCCTTTGGGATTGCCACGGCATCAGGAGTTTTTATGGCCAAGCTTATGAATCTTGTCTGGCGGGAGAATAAAATAAATCCCTTAATCGGTTCAGCAGGTGTCTCAGCGGTTCCCATGGCTGC
Source organism: Desulfogranum marinum (assembly GCF_963675105.2). Classification (NCBI taxonomy): domain Bacteria; kingdom Pseudomonadati; phylum Thermodesulfobacteriota; class Desulfobulbia; order Desulfobulbales; family Desulfobulbaceae; genus Desulfogranum; species Desulfogranum marinum. Next base: position 2,172,823 of record NZ_CAXXRO010000004.1, on the reverse strand, counting down.
TCGGGTAAGCCATGTGGAGGGGCAAAAGGCGGACAAATCCAATTTTCTGCTTATGCACGCCATGGGCCCCAATGTTGCCGGAGTCATCGGCAGTGCACTTGCTGCAGGCTACTTTATCTCGTCAATGGGTTAACCTGGGTTTTTCATGAATATTGTGACCCTGCTGTAAAAGTGGGCATTCGGTTACATTAATCGTAATCAAGTCGATTTTGAGAATGCCCATTTTCAGGTTCTATAAACCGTATATTCAAAGCACGGCCTTACCTTAATGCTAAAATTGTCAACAAATGGGGTCGGAGTAAAATTAAAGGCTCTCTTTCGGCACGTTTTAATTATACTCTGACCCCATTTATTGCACAGGTTAAAACACCATACAAACAAGTATCAATTACCTTTCATCTCCCCAATTCTCTACCCGCTGGGGAATACAGCTGCAATATACCTTGTCGCCAAAACTAAAAGTGGTATTTTGCAAAAGCAAGTACACAAATCAATGCCATCAGGGGGAGCCCCTGTAAACCGTTTGCAAGGTATAACGATGTATAATTATTTATTTGGCCCAGTGCCCTCACGTCGACTAGGTATTTCCCTGGGCGTAGATCTTGTTCCTCACAAGACATGCACTCTTGACTGTATCTATTGTGAATGTGGTGAAACAACCAACCTCACCATGGAACGGCAGGAATATATTCCGGTAGACGAGGTACTTAAAGAGCTTGAAGATTATTTTCAAAACAATCCGGATCCTGACTATATAACTTTTTCTGGTGCTGGTGAGCCCACGCTCAACTCGCGGATAGGAGAAGTCCTTGCCTTTATCCGCAACCATAAGCCCGATGTCTCTATAGCCGTCCTGACCAACGGAACCCTCCTCGGCCGGGAAGAGGTAAGAAAGGCACTGCTTCATGCTGATCTTGTTATGCCCTCTCTGGACGCGGCATCAGCCTCTGCCCTGCAAACCATTAATCGTCCCCATGCTTCAATTACTCCGGAGAGTTACATTGAAGGCCTGGCATCTTTCAGCAATGAATTTACGGGAACATTCAACCTGGAAATTTTCATACTCCCGGGCTCCAACGACAGTCCCCAGGAACTTGCTGCCTTAAAAGCCGCTGTCCAAAAAATAAATCCTGATCTGGTGCAGCTGAACACCCTTGATCGTCCGGGAGTCATCCCGGACATTCGAGCTGCAGACCAGGAAACGATGCAACGAATCGCTGATTTTTTCAAACCGATTCCAGTTGAGATTATTGCAGCTGCTCCCCAACGAAAAGGTGTCAGCTCTTATCGAAATGATATGGAAGCTGCCATTGTTGAGACAATCATGCGAAGGCCCTGCACACTCGAAGATCTAGCAAGCATCCTGGGATCCCATGTTAACGAAATTAATAAATACCTCGGCTCACTTGAAGAACAAGGAAAGATAGAAGCAGTTCGGCAGGAACGAGGTCTTTTCTATCAAGCGAAAAACAAATTCTCCGACAATTGACGCACTACCTACCACCGCCCTTTTTTCACTCAAAGGGCGGTGCTGCTGCAACTAACCAGAATTTCTCATGAACATTGTGTCAACCTGCCAAATTACAAAAATTTTATACCTAAATCCTGCAATTGCCAAGTTTGCCGAAGGTGCGAGGCTGCGTACACGCAGACGTACTGTAGTACTTCAAGTGTGCGCAAACAAAGCAGATTCGGTAAAATCGGCAATCCCGAAGGGTGGCAAGCATGAAAAAAATGCTCTTAAACCTAACTCACATTAAAAGTGAACTGATTTCTTGTTGATAAAACCGATAACAGTCTGGAAAAACATAACTAAAAGCGTTTTTGTCATGTTTGACATGCAAGATTTAGGTTATACGTTATACAAACTAAGATGAAGTTGAAAGTTTTTGACAATGTTCACCAAAGGTCAGTCCATCCAGCACCATTTTCTTCAGTATTTTGGCAATGAATATAGGCGACTATCGGAGTCTACGCTTACCCGGAGTCTACGCTTACCCGGAGTCTACGCTTACCTATTCATTACCAAAAACTTTGAACCTGGCACGGCCTGAACTGATGAGAAATCTGGGCTAAAACCGTCAACTTACCCCGAACCGTCACTGTTCAGCAGTGCTCCAAATTTCTGCTTACCTCGTTCACCTTTTTTCCAGCTAATCCGGCTCAAACGAGTTTTCTTTACGTGAGAATCCCCAAAAGGACCTCCCCTACCATGAGTCATACATTTGATTATTACGAAACAAACGCCAAGAGTTATTATAAGCAGACATGCAATATCGACCCAACCCCCTTTCTCACCGTGGTCACTAAACGATTGTCACCTGGAGCCAAAATACTGGATGTGGGGTGCGGATCAGGAAGAGACATACTGTGGCTAAAGCAAAAAGGTTATCACGTACAAGGATTGGAGCGTGCACCACACATGGCCGAACTTGCAACCATCCACTCCGGTTGCCAGGTTATTGTTGCGGATTTTGAAACATATAATTTTTCGGACCTTGAGTGTGACGCCATCCTTCTGGTAGGATCGCTTGTCCATCTGCCGCATCTAAAACTCCCTGCTGTATTAAAACGCATTCTGGATGGCCTCAACAAAGATGGTTATATGTACCTGTCCCTTAAACAGGGAAAAGCAACATCGGTAACACACCAAGGACGAACGTTCAGCCTATGGCAACGTAACCAACTGGAAGCGGTTTTCTCGGATGTAGGATTACAACCTGTCCATTTTTCAAAAAACATTTCACCCATATATCCCAGTGATGTCTGGTTAGGTTACCTGCTCAGTCGTAAGACCTGACTGTCATCTCCGTCTCTGCAACTGAGTTTAGCCCGAATTTCTCATGAGCATTTTTTCATTTTATTACAAGACTCATGATTTCGAACTCATGCTATTTAAATTAATTACATGCAAAATTGACAAAATGCTCACCGAAGGTCAGTCCATGCGGCACCATCTTCTTCAGTATTTTGGTAGTAAATATAGTCTACTATAATTTACCACCAAAAACTTTGAACCTGGCACCGCCTGAACTGATGAGAAATCCGGGTTAGGCCACACCTCTTTTACCATACCAAACCGCAACACTTGGGTTGCATCCATCTACTCCTCTCGAGCAAAGAGCCTATACAGTGCACTGAATTTATTACAGAAAAAAACAGTGCGCCAGAAAAGTTGCACTATATTACTGCCTTTTTCCGGCCACGCTAAAATTGCTGCATTCGCAGCTATACAGTCGATACCCAGTGCTTGTTCTCTATAAAACACCTCAAACTGCAACATTTGGGTTGCACATTTTCAGTGAACACATCAAGTTGAAAAAAAAACAATTTGTTTACAGGAAAAAGCAACTCCACTAACTCATAGATTTTAGGGCTAAAACATAGACTCTATCACGAAACCCTTCACGCTTGGCATGAATAGTGCCTTTAACTCAACAAAATGAGACGCCTATGAAAATGCTATCCACCATCCAACATACAGGGTTATTCATTGTTGCCCTGCTGCTCGTCCCAGACCATGCTTGGGCGCTACAGCCCCATGGCGCCCCTGAGGGACTTTATGTACACCAAATGTCTCATGTATTGTTCACAGGAGCATTAATCTATCTGTACTGGCATACCCGCCGTACTCCAGAGTTGAGCAACAAGGGATGGCACTACCTGCAGCTGTTCTGCATCCTTTTTGCCGGATGGAATATGCTGGCCCTGGTCGGCCATGAAAGTGCCCGCCTCCTGAATCCCTCTGATTTCATAGACAAAGCGAGTTGGAACGAGCAGGTAGCAGGACCTATCACGCCAATCAAGATGGTGTATTTTATTACTAAAATGGATCATCTGCTGTATGTGCCTGCCTTGCTGGCTTTGGTTATCGGCCTGCGGAGCTTAAGCAAAGATGCCCAAAGAGAGGCTGATAAATGAACGCCCTCTCTCTGTTGCCTGCAAATATAATCGATATATGTGGCTCAGGGCTTGCTATTTTTCTGTCCTTCATGGCTCTGCGCTACTCTAGAATCTTGGTAAAAATAGAACCCAATAACTTTATATGGGGCTTTCTCTTTTATTTCTGCGTTGCAATGGCGGCCTTCTCTCTGTCCCGTGGCGTCGGTCACATTGCCCGCATTTTACTGGTATTCAGTGGATATGGGGCTTTTTGGAAACAGCTTTCGCCCTATTCAGGTGGTTTCAACACCATGCTGATTATCTCTACGGCTGCGGTTACTATTTATTACCATAAAGGCCTTGATGCATATAAAGCGATCCGATCAGAAGCGGAAAAGCTGTCCGATGCCAACACCAGACTGTTTGCCAGTGCCACCGAGCTTAAGCTGCTCAACACGCACCTTGAAGAAATAGTGGAAGAGCGTACTCGCAACCTTTCCAAATCAGAAAAAAAGCTGCGCAACTTCTTCGAAAATTCCAAAGATATCATCTATTTTTGCGACGAACTTGGCTACCTTTCCAGCGTTAACAGCAGTGGAAGAAGACTGCTGGACATAGACGAATCACTGGAAAAAGTTAGTTTTTTCGATCTCTTTGTCAATAAAGATGACCGTGAGCGGTACGTGGGAGAGCTGAAAAAAAACGGCTTTGTTCGTGACCTGGAAATAGAGTGCAAAGGCAGGGATGGTTCCATCCGCAATATTCTTTTCACATCCAATACCGTGTACGACGAAAACAACAACATGGTCGGTTGTGAAGGAATAGGAAAGGATATGACCAGATTGAAAACTATCACCGACCAACTCATTAATCGTGAAAAAATGGCTTCTGTCGGTGAAATGGCAGCAGGAGTAGCTCACGAGATCAACACCCCTCTGGGCATCATCCTCGGCTATACGCAGTTGATGATGGATGATTATGAGCAAGGAAGCGAAGCTTACACCAACCTTGAAGTAATGGAGCGCCAAACCAAAGCATGTCGCAAAATCGTTGCCGACCTGCTCAAGTTTTCCCGCCAGGCGGAAAGCGTCAAGACAGCACTGGATATCAACGCTCTTATCGAAGAAGTATTAGCCGTGACCGAGCACTCTTTAAACATTGAGCAGGTTGAGGTTATCCGCCATTTTTCCCCGGAACTGCCGCAAGTGACAGGGGATACCGAAAAGCTGCGCCAAGTAATTATCAACCTCTGTAATAATGCCCAGTACGCCCTGGCGGAAAAAGGAGGTGGCCAGATCATTATCTCCACCCAGGAAAACCAGGACACTGTACAAATCACAGTCATGGATACCGGCACGGGTATCCCCGATGAAATTAAAAACAAAATATTTGATCCGTTTTTCACCACCAAAGCCGTTGGAAAAGGCACGGGTCTCGGCCTGTCAGTCATCTATGGCATCATTCAGGAGCATGGCGGCACCATCACCGTGGAGAGTCCGGTAAATGATCCGAAAACCGGCAAAGAGATTAACGGAACCGCATTTCATATTCGTCTGCCGCTGAGTGCAGCAGCAGACAGCACAACCAGGGAGAATACCTAACAATGGCTGAAATACTCGTATTGGATGACGTACAGGACGCAGTGGTTCTCGTCAAAAAAGTACTTACCCGTCAGGGGCATAACGTACAAACATTCACTGAGGAGCAGGAGGCAATAGACCACGTGGGGAAAAATCACGTCGACCTGGCCATCCTTGACATCAAGCTAAAGAAAATGAACGGCATCCAGGTTCTTGAAGAAATGAAAAAGCTCAAGCCTGAGTTAAAGGCGATCATGTTGACCGGTTATCCTACCCTTGAAACAGCCCGAACTGCGATTGAGCTGGGAGCAGGTGAGTACTGTGTGAAACCGATTGATATAAGTGAGCTGAAAGAAAAAGTAACAGACGTTCTTGCCGGCTAAAAAACGACAATTTTCACATTCGAAAAAGAAAACGAGGAGAGTTGTATGAAACAATCAGTTTACTCCATATGCGGGATGTGCACAGTTCGCTGTCCTATCCGGGTGGAGTCTGAAAATAACGAAGTAACATGGATAGAGGGCAACCCGCATCAGCTGGACGGAGCCCTGTGTGCCAAAGGTTCTGCCGGCGTAGCCCTGCTCAATGATACCCAGCGCCCCCAGCAGCCGCTCATCCGTGAGGGTGCACGCGGTGCCGGACGCTGGCGCGAGGCAAGTTGGGAAGAGGCACTGGACTACGTGGCGGAAAAGCTGCAGCGCATCAAAAGCGAATATGGTCCGGAATCGGTCGTACTCTCAAGCCGTGGCGGTCCCTGGCAGGGTATGTACAAAGCCTTTATCCATGCCTTTGGCTCTCCCAACTATACCAATCACGACTGCACCTGTGGCCGAAACACCCACCATGCAAGTCTTTCCATTAATGGCGTTGGTCGTAAAGGCTTTGCTTATGACATAAAAAATGCCAAACACCTGGTGCTTTTCGGCCGCGACATGTTCTCGGCACTACGTATTGCCGAGAACAACCAGACCCTGGATATGCTGGATAACGGCGGCCGCCTGACCTACGTCGATGTTCGCCAGACCATGACCGGCGCCAAGGCTACTCGCTTTTTCCAGGTCCGTCCGGGAACGGATTATGCTCTCGCCCTTGGTGTCATCCATCAGGTGATCAAACAAGGTTATTACGACAAAGAGTTTATTAGCAACTACGTCACCGGATTTGATGAACTGTGCAGTTTCATCGAACAGTACACTCCAGCCTGGGCAGCCAAAGAATGCAATATTAAGGAAAAGGATCTGTTGGCCTTTGTCGAGGAAATAGGGGAAGACCGGCCCAACGTTATTTTTCATCCGGGGTGGAACCTGGCCCGCTACAAAGACTCTTTTTACGCCAGCCGCGCCATGCATATTCTCAATGTCCTGATGGGCAATATTGAGATGAAAGGCGGCCTGTTCATCCCCAAAGGGGCCGGCGACTGCGGTAAAAAAGGTATCCGTTCCATAGATTGTGCCAAGCCGGATATCAAACGCGGCGACGGTATTGGTTGGAAATACAATCACTTTGACAAGGGTCCTGGTCTTGCACATCTGTTTTTCAACAACATGCTCAAGGAGGATCCCTACCCCATCAAGGCCTGGATCGCCATGCGGCATGATCTGTTCAGCGGCATGCCTGATCCAGAGCAACAAAAACGGGCGCTGGATAAATGCGATCTCCTGGTCTCCATTGATGTCAACTACAGTGAGTTCGGCTGGTACAGTGACGTTATCCTTCCGGAATCAACCTATCTCGAAAGAGACACCCCCATTGTCCAGCAAAAAGGACTCAAACCACGACTTGCAGTTCGCCGTAGGGCAGTAGAACCAAAATGGGACACCAAGTCTTCCTGCGAGATATTTACCGGTCTGGCCTCTCGCCTAGGCCTGGAAGAGACCTTCCCGTTCAAAACCATGGATGAGTTGTGGGCATGGCAGCTTGAGCCCACCGGCTATACCATGGCTGACTTTGATGAAAAAGGTTTTATCGAATTAAGCGAAGAGCAAGTGTTCTTTGATCGCGATAAACTCGATGGTCAGTTCAAGACCCCAAGCGGTAAAATTGAAATCGTCAGTGAAAAACTGGACAAGGCGGGACTCCCGTCCTTAAAACCATTTGAAGCTCCTGAAATACCCAAAAAAGGTATGTTCCGTCTCATCTACGGCAAGGTGGCAGTGCACACCCAGGGACATACCACCAACAACCCGTTGCTGTCTGAGCTGATGCCGACCAATACAGTCTGGATCAACACCAAGCAGGCCAAAAAATTAGACATTCAAACAGGGGATCTGGTGGAACTTTCCTCTGCTGATAGATCCTACAATGCCACAGCAGAAGCGCATGTAACCGATCATGTGCATCCAGAGGCAGTGTTTACCGTCCATGGATTCGGCAAAGAAATTCCCCGTCAGAGCAGGAGTTTCATGGCCGGCATCAGCGACCAGAAGTTGATGGTCGGTAAACTCGATGAGTGGGATCAGGCCGGAGGCGGAGTCAATCTATGTGACGCCTTTGTCTATGTAACAAAGAGTATCCGCAACACCAAGAGGAGAGTGGAACTGTGAAAAAATATATGATTCATCTCAACAGCCGCAGATGTATTGCCTGCCATGGATGTACGGTGCACTGCAAAGTGAACAAAAACCTGCCGGTAGGCCCCATCCTCTGCGACATCAGCTGCACTCCTTTACAAAAGGTGGGTGGGATTCCAAAAACAGAGATCACCTTCTCTGCTTGCAGGCACTGTGAAGATCCACTGTGCGTTCCGGTCTGCCCTAAAGATGCCATGATCCAGCGCGAGGACGGTATTGTTTATATTGATCAGGATAAATGCATAGGATGCATGGCCTGCCAAAAAGCATGTCCGTGGGAAATACCCGTCATGAATCCAGCGACAGGCAAAGCCGTTAAATGTGATTTGTGCATGGACCGTCTCGATGCAGGCCTCAAGCCTGCCTGTGTAACCAAGTGCACCACCCATGCCCTGCAACTGGTAACCCTGCAGACGACTTAATATCTTCTGTTAGCAATAATCGTATAAAAACCGGCAGCAGGGACACTTCCTGCTGCCGGTAAAGAGAGAACCATGAGTTCACCCAGGCCCAACATAGAAAGTGATTACCTCACTGTCTTCCAGGAAGTGACCCGCCTTATCAGCACGGTTCATACCTCGCAAGAGGTTATGGATCTGGTGGTCAGACGACTCCCTTCCCTGCTCGACGTTGATGCAGCCACCATCAGGCTGCTTGATGCAGGGACCAACAGCTTTGTCTTGGGTGCTGCTTGGGGTGTCTCTGATGAATATCTTTCCCGCTCCACCATTGACACCAAAGAGGTGATGGATACGCTGATGGAGGGACGACCGACAGCGCGTAAAAATATTGACGTCACCTGTGACCATGACAGCTGTGCTTTCATATCCAACGAGGGTGTCAAAAGTGCGATGTCCCTGCCTATCATTTTCCAAGGGCAGATAACCGGATTGCTCCGCCTTTTAACCAAAGATCTGCGAGAATTCTCAGACCCTGAGATCAATTTTGCCATGTCCCTGGCCGAGCAGGTGGGCATAGCGATTTCCAATTGCCACATGTTCCAGGAGATGAAAAACCAGGTCACCTTTTTTAAAGCCCAACGAGAAATTTCACAACTGGTCAACTCGACGCTGAACCTGGACCAGATTCTTGGTGCAATTGTAAAAAAGCTGCCGGGGATAATGGGGGTCATGGCATGCACCATTCGCTTGCTGCAGCCGGCAACCAACCGTTTGGAGCTGGTAGCGGCTTCAGGGGTTTCCGAAAAATATCTCAAAAGAGGCAATATCAGCCGCGAAAACTCGATATTCAAAGTCCTCAAGGGCGAGCCGGTCGCTATCTATGACGCTCCCAATGACCCAAGAGTCAACTATCACGACGAGATAAAGGAAGAAGGCATAAAGTCGATCCTTGCCGTGCCTATTAAAAATGATCAGGAAATTATCGGTGTGCTGCGATTGCTCACCGATAGCCATCGCTCCTTTTCAGCAAGTGACATTCACTTTGCTGTAACAGTGGCTGAAGAAGGCGGCAATGCCATTGAAAAAGCCAGGCTCTACCGTAAAATCACGCTCCTCTTCAACCAAATTGAGGAGCATGAGCGTTTTTTGCAAACCATTCTCGACTCCCTTTGGATGGAGTTGCTGGTAGTTGACCCGGACAAACGGGTCATAATGGTGAACAAACAGTTTCTTACCACACACCAACATACGGAAGAGGACACCCTTGGCCGTCTTTATCGGTCTATATCGCCACGCACAGTCGAAGATGAGCAGCAGTTCCATCTTGAGCAAGTCTTAACCTCGTGCAAGCCCGTCACCGTGGTGAAGCAGTATCAGGAAGGCGACCAGGATAAATGGTATGAGCGCCACTTGACCCCGATCCTGAACAGTAACGGCCAGGTTGATTTTGTAGTCGAAGCAGTCAACGACATCACTGACCAGGTGATGCTGGAACAGGAGCATTCGCAACGGATGAAGCTCCAGGGTGTTATTGAGATGGCCGGGACGGCGGCTCATCAGTTGAACACTCCCTTGTTTGCAGCTCTGGGAACAGCCCAGTTGCTCCGTGATGATCTTTCTTCAGAGGAAATGATAGAGGAGATGGACCTGGTAATCAGCAACCTGAAAAAAATGGGTGAGCTAACCCGGGAAATGATTGATGTCACCGGATATTCGAGCAGCGAATATGTGGGGGAAACCAGGATTGTGGATCTTACACCAGCAGAAAATAAATGAACAACCAGCGCAGGCGACACCTTTCAGGGAACTTGGCTGGAGGAATTGACAACACAGGAGGTTGCAGTGATTGAAATGTGTATTGATGGAGCCAGAACAGTGGTGGAGAGATGGAAACAATTTCTTCTCTCCCCTTTAGGTATATACCTCTACTCCCTTATAACAGGTGCTGTCGGCATCGTTATTCTGCTGATGTTTTTTTCCATGGTGCTCTCACCCGCTGCTCTGTTGATCCTATTACCAGGCATAATAGGTTTTAATGGGGCAACAGCCGGTTATGGCCTCCTTGATAAATGCAGCAGCTTTCCCAGGCCGGCAATAGCCCTGACAAGCATTTCCCTGCTGTTTGCCATTATCGGCTGTGCCGTCATTGCAGTGCTCCAACCGTGGGAGCCGCCAATTGCCGCTCTACGCTCTTTACTGGCGACACTCTTCGCCCTTTCCGGCACCTTTTCCGGTGCCTGGATAGCAAAGAAAAAAACACGATTAAACAAATAAACATTTACCATTTTTTGCAGAGGAGGAGCCCAGTACATACAACCCACCTTTTACCTATGCGCAACTGAACACCAAATAACAATAAGGAGATAACAGTATGAAAACCATGCGCATCCCGTTTTTTACGGCGATGAGTCTCGCTGTCTTTCTTTTGGCGAGCTTCAACCCGGCATTTGCCGAAACAAAAGTAACCACTGATGGCAAAGTAGGCGACACCGTCACCATTGAAGGCACGATCGAACCAGGACAGGAACTATACCTGGCTATTGCTCAAAAGGAAGAATTCAAGCCTGCTGATGCAACCATGCCTCATGAGAAAAAACGTTTTGCCAAAGAAACCGATAAAAGAGGTTTTGGCATGGACTCCTCCATTCCGCCTCTTTATTATGTCCTCACCACTAACCCCACCGCCTTTGGTAAACGAGTCGACGACACCAAGTTCGGTGGTCCTTCGGTACTGCTTGGCAAAGGGCGTACAAAAGGTCTTTACTCTACCTACAGTTATCTGTTGGAAGAAGACTTTGATGCTATTGATGCCACAGCAAAGGCCGGTCTTGGTCCCATCAAAACAAAGGACCAGTGGACATTCCTTAAATGGGCCAACGAATCCAGCTACGGTATTAACACCATCGTTAAAGAAGGCAACCGGGTTGGAAAAATTGTTATTTTCTCCAGAACCGTGCTTCAGGATGATTCCAGCGGTAACTACTGGGATGAAGGCACCAAAATCAACCTGGACAAAGCTACCGGCAAATTCACCGCCACCTTCAAAAGCTTTCGTCATACTCCTCCGGATACCACCTTTGACATCTATGTCAATGGTAGTCAGTCCGGTTCTTTTGCATTGGAAGGCAAAGGCTTCTGGCTGGCTAAAGGCTTTCGCTACATGAACCCTCTCTGGATCGTGCTCGGTGCTATCGCTGTTGGTACCTACTTCTCCATGATCGGCGCCGCAGGCGGCCTGCTCATGGCTGCTTTCCAGGTGCTTGTTGTCAACACCATGGGACCGGTAGGGGTAAACGCTGCTAACGTACTCAAACCTTCCAACATGGCGCTGACTCTTTTCTCCCCGCTTGGTTCTTTTTACCGTTTTGCGGTGGTCGAGAAACGTGTGGCATGGCCGATCGGCATTTCTTTCGGCGTCGGAATCTTCATCGGATCGATCTGGCTGGGTAAATATGTTTCTGCAATCCTGCCAATGGCGGCCTATAAGGAATGGCTGGCGGTTTTAGTCGTGCTTATGGGTATAAAAACCGTCCTGGAAATGACCCCAAAGGCCATGGACAAGCGGAAAAACATCAAGGCCATGACCCAAAAATTTAACGCTGCCGTAAAAAGTGCCAAAGAAACCGGCGGTGTCATGGAAATGGGATCCATTGAGCCGATAAAGACAGGCTTAACCGATTACCGTTTTAAATTCTGGGGTGAAGAGTTTAAGATCAACCCACTCCTGTTTGCATTTCTCGGCGTACTTATCGGTATTGTTTCCCGTACCTTCGGTGTCGGCGGTGGTTTTCTCCTCGTACCGGCAATGACCTCTCTTGGCGCATTGCCAATGTATGTTGCAGTGCCTATTTCTCTGATAGGAACCTGTTTTTCCAGTATCGGGTCCTTCTTAGGCTATGTTATGATTGGTTACTGGCCTGACTGGGTACTTGCAGGTGCTATCATTATCGGTGGTTTTGCCGGTGGTATGCTTGGTAGCCGTGCACAAAAGATGTTCAGTGAGATACAGCTCAAGGTTGTCTTGGCAGCCACACTGTTCTTCCTCTTTTTCCGTTTTTTCAAAATCGAAGTTTGGATCTGAGAAAAAGAGCACTTGGATGTACAGTCTGCCGGGGATTTTTTTCCCCGGCAGTACTCATTTTATTATTTTCTTAAGCCCCACAAATATTACAGAGAGTATTATCGATGGATGCCGTTCTTGACACAATTTGGGAATATCTGGTAATCGGTTTCGTCCTGCTTGGAGACACAATGTTTTCCATTCTGCAGCACCTTCACTCGCTCGGACCTGTTTTTCTCATCTCTCTGCTTGGTCTGTGTACAGTAGGTCTTACAAAACTGCTCAACCGGTTTATTATTACCAAGCGTTACCTGGAACTGGAAAAAACCTACACCCATTGGCTGAAACTGCGTCAGGAAGCTATGCGCTGTGAAGACACCGAGAAAGGGAGTAGAATGGCACGTAACATTGACAAAGCCGAACTCAACAAAGCCTACTACGATTATTTTTTTGAGGGATTACTCCTTGGTATTGCACGCAAGGTACTGCCTATCTTTTTTATTTTTGCTTTTATCAACGAGTATTATCGACCCGAAAAAATGCTCAACCTCTTTGGCAGGGAATATGTGATCCAAATCAGTTCCACCGGCAGCGAACCGATTCTTATCGGTTCTGTGTTCTGGTACTTTATCTCACTGCTTACCTGTTACCTATTATGGAGCCTCACAGCCACACTGCTAAAAAAATACAAAAACGGAAAAACAACACAGATGGTAGGAATGATAAAGGAGATAAACGCCTGACATTTCCTTACATCTGCCTGTCTTCCCTGCCTTTTACAAGGAGAAAACATGCTGCTTAACGCACTTTTTAAGCATTGGAGCTACCGTCTGTTTGCCCCAGGAACCATGCTGCGGGAAAAGTACGAGGCTCTGAAGCAGCTATTGAATTTCGATATTGCCTGCCATGAGCAAATGGCTGAATTTCAGGATATGCTCCATGGAGGTTTACCGGTAGACCTGGCCGCCATCCGTAAACGCTTTACCCACTTTTCCCTCCAGGTTTACGGTATGATCGATGCCTTGGAGACAATGGCACCCGGCAGTTATGTTTCCCTCAAGAGCTATCATAAAAAATTTGACTTCTATACCCGCTTCCTGTTGGCACCTCCCAAAATAGATTTTGCTCCCCCTTTTGTACTTACCCTGCAGGAAATAGCATCTGACAATAACCAAATAGGCAGCAAGGCAAAAAATCTTGCCATTGTGCAAAACGAACTGAATATCCCAGTCCCTAATGGTTTTGCCGTTACCTCCAGCGCCTTTCACTACTTCATCGAATATAACAATCTGCGCCAGCCGATAGACGAACTGCTTGCTGAAGTAAATATCCATCAACCGCAATCCTTAAGCAAATCATCCCGCAAACTGCAGGAGCTCATCCTCAACGCTGAAGTCCCACCAGTGATTACCGAGGCAATGCTGAATGCTTATGACAGCTGGACAACTACAGATGACAACCCGATTACAGTGGCAGTACGCTCCAGTGCCATCAGCGAAGACGGCATTTTTTCCTTTGCCGGCCAGTATGCAACCGTGCTTGATAACCAGCGCCAGGATATATCGCAGGCCTACCGGAAGGTCATTGCCTCCAAATATTCGAGCCAGGCACTCTTTTACCGCATCACGCACGGTCTGGGTGATGAAGAGACAGCGATGTCCGTACTCATTCAGGAGATGGTTCCAGCCAAATGCAGCGGGGTCCTCTATACCAGTGGAATAAATGACGAACAACCCAATACCACACTCCACCTGCATGCTGTTCTCGGCCTTGGCGACAGGCTGGTCAGTGGACAAGAAAATCCCGATACCTATAAGTTATCCAAGGACCATCATCCACAACTGATTTCAGCATTACCCGAAAAACCCATATTGTCTGCAGAGCAGGCGGCCAAAATTGCACAGATCGGGCTCCAGATCGAAAACTATTTTACAGGTTCTCAGGATATCGAATGGGCCATAGATACCGCCAACATGGTTTTTATTCTCCAGGCACGTCCTTTACATCTCTCCAGCAAAAGCTGTTCGTCTGCAGAGCCCGGCCAGCACGACAACCTGCTTTTACTTGATGGCTGTCAACAGGCATCACCCGGCGTTGGCGCTGGATCAGTGTACCAGCTTGACAGCACTCACTCGCTGCAAGATATTCCTGAAGGAGCGATACTCGTTACCCGAGACAGCCCACCGGAATACGTGCAGGTCATCAACAGACTGGCAGCGGTTCTGGCCGAGCGAGGCAGCCGGGCCAGCCATTTCGCAACGGTTGCCCGAGAGTTCGGCGTCCCATACCTCACGGGGATTAATGAGGTGTGCGAGCGTTTTCATCAAGGCCAGATCGTTACCGTGGATGCCTGGAAAGGGGCTATCTATGAAGGAAGGATCGAATCTCTGCTAAGCCATAGCAGCCAAGCAATCCACCAGGGGCAGTACCCCCGGATTCTTCAAGAGGCATTGAAATTCATTACCCCTCTGGAACTTGTTGATGCCGCTGGAAAAAATTTCAAGCCCGAAGGATGCCGCTCCATGCATGACATTATCCGGTTCTGTCATGAAAAAGCTCTGGTCTCCATGTTTACCACCGGCAGACCGGGCACAGGCAGGGGTGCCTTGCGCCTGGTTGCCGATATTCCACTGGATGTCTTTTTATTTGATGTGGGCGGGGGATTCTCTACAGAGGTCAACAAGCGGCAATCAATTCCCCTTGAAGAGGTAGCCTCGGTCCCCTTTCACGCGGTATGGAAAGGGTTAACCAATCCTGGTGTTCAATGGAAACAAAAGCCTTTTGACTGGGAGGCGTACGACAAAATTGAACTGGCAGGTGGTGTCCCTCCCAAAAGAGACAGTTTCGCCTTTGCCAGTTATGCTGTGATCGGAACCGATTATCTCCATTTTAATATCCGCTTTGGTTATCATTTTACCGTGCTTGATGTCATGTGCGGAGAAAACGAAGCGGAAAACCACTGTATGCTCCGCTTTGCAGGCGGCGGAGGTGATTATGAACAGAGACTGTTACGGATTGATTTTATCGCCGGAGTACTGGAAGGCCTTGAATTCACCGTCGACAAAAAAGCAGACCTCCTGGAGGCAAAACTGCCTCCTCTTCCCGCCGGTATCATGAAAGAAAAACTGGATATGACAGGCCGTCTGCTTGGGGCCACCAAATTGATGGATATGGTCCTGGTGGACCAGCAAATGGTTGCCGAATATATTCAAGACTTTTATAAAGGACGATATTCATTCTCACAGGAAGGATAAATGCTGCAGAGCGTAAAGAGCTGTACACTGTTTTTATACAGCAAACCGGTTTTTACAGGATAAGGCGATGTCTACATATAAGCTCACATGGATAACCGACCATCTGGCAGTGGGCCACGCCCCTATGTCCTATGATGACTTTGACAGTATCAAAGAACAGGGGATCACTGGTATTGTCAACCTCTGCGGTGAATTCTCCGACCTCCATGAACTTGAAGAGGCCGCTGGCTTTGAGGTTTTCTATCTCCCTATTCCAGATGAAACCGCACCTAAAATGGAACTGATGGAAAAAGGGTTGGAATGGCTGGATGAAGCCGTTTACCTTGGGAAAAAAGTCCTTGTCCACTGTAAGCTCGGCGTTGGTCGTACCGGAACGTTTGTAACTGCCTACATGCTTCGCCGAGGATTCAATCTGAAAAAAGCAGGTAAACTCCTCAAAAAAACGCGGGCCAATCCCACCAACTATTCCCAGTGGTGGCTGCTGAGAAAATTCGGCAAAAAAGAAGGCCAGCTCAAAATGGGAGAGCCCTCTGCCAACAATCGTTCCGGAGCCGATCTCAGCTTTTTTTATGCCCGCTATGAGCAGCTCCTTGAACGAGTTGATGCCCAACTCAGCAACAAATCAAGTGAATGCTGCAGTCAAGACAGCAGTCCATGCCCTCAATCATTTAAGCTTTCACTGATCGAAGCTCTTTACCTTAACCATAAGGTTAATATCGCGCTTTCCTCTGCACGAAGAAACCAAGTTATCCAGAAGGCGGCAGCAAACATCACTGCTAAAGAAAATGCAGATGGAAATATTGTCCGTATCCCTGACAATCCCAATGCTCTTGAGGCAGGCACTAAAAATAGCTGTCCTTTAAGAGAGGGCGACAAATGCCTGCTCCATCAATACCGACCCATTCATTGCCGGACCAACAGCGAGAAAACAGAGCTACAGATGGAGGAAATCAATAAAGAGCTGGCCCTCTTATCCAAAGCGGTGTTTAGCGCCCTTTTTGAAACGGACCCACAGAGTGGGGTAATTCTTCCTGAAGTAAGCAACCAGGAGACAATTTCCGGCAAATTCATTCAACGATATTTTCAGTACCTTGTTTCCCAAAAAAACAGGCAATGACAGAGAATAAAACGGCATTACCAGACAACGATCGTACATTGGTGATGATCGTCGACGACGAACCTGATATGCTCTCCATGTTACGTCTGGTTCTGCAAAAAAAATGCAACTGTGATGTGATCACCGCCTCTTCCGGCAAAATAGCACTATCACTGCTCAATGAAAGCTCTCCGGATGTCATCGTTTCCGATATAAAAATGCCGGATTTGGATGGGCTTGAGTTACTGAAAAAAGTACGCTTGCATGATCCAACCATCTCTGTTGTTATTATGACCGGCTACGGAACCATTGACATGGCTGTCCAGGCCTTGAAGGATGGTGCCTACGATTTTCTGCAAAAACCGTTTGAAAAAGATCACATCGTCAGGATTGTGAGCAACTGTCTTGAGCGCACCTCCCTTCTTCGTACCAATATCCAACTCAAGGAGCGCCTGAAAGACCTCAGCCTTCCTCAAGGCTTCATCGGGCAAAGTCCTGCCCTCAAAGGGGCACTAGACCTTTTGACTCGAGTGGCGGATACAGATGCAACAGTACTTATCAGAGGGGAAAGCGGCACCGGCAAAGAACTAGCTGCCCGCGCCTTGCATGACCTGAGTAGTCGGAAAGAGAAAAAGATGATTACGGTTAACTGCCCCGCCCTGCCTGAAAACGTACTGGAAAGCGAACTTTTCGGTTATTGCAAAGGAGCTTTTACAGGGGCAATGCATGACAAAAAAGGTCTTTTTTTAGAGGCGGAAGGCTCCACCATTGTCCTTGATGAAATTGCAGACATCCCGGTTGCCATCCAGACCAAACTACTGCGAGTACTGCAGGAAAAGGAAATACAACCCTTGGGACAAAACAAGACCATCAAGGTCAATGTGAGAGTAGTCGCCTCTACCAACCAGGATCTGGAAGCAAAAATAAAAGCAGGAGAATTTCGTGAAGATCTCTTTTACCGGCTCAACGTGGTGACCGTAGTTATGCCGAGTTTACGGGAGATGAAAGAGGATATCCCGCTCCTGGTCCATCATTTCCTGTCCCAGTTCAAACACCAGTACGCTAGAGAAAAGTTGTCCTTGCCGACCGAGGTACTCCAGCATCTCTATAAGTTGGAGTGGCAGGGAAATATCAGAGAACTTCGTAATGCTATTAAACGGATAGTACTCCTGGCTGGAGAAGGAGACGTTGTTTTGGATGATCTGTTACCGCTGCTCCCCGACAATGGGAAAAAACAGGCTCCGTCCGGAGGAGAACCGAATCTCCGAGCCTATTATCACACACCCTATAACGATGCAAAAGCTGAGCTGGTCGGTCACTTTTCCATTGGCTACATCTCCAACAAACTCACCGAGCACCAAGGCAATGTCACCAATGCCGCAGCGGCCAGTGGCATGGAGCGCCAAGCTCTGCAACGGCTGATGCGTCGTTACAAGATAGTATCGAGCCGGTTCAAGCCTAGCAATTAAAATTTTCAGTTTATATTAATGGATGAAAATCGGAGTGTTGCTGATAGTCCAGCAATACTAAAAGTCACTTTTCAACATTCACTGAATCCTTGCCACTTTCACAAATTCAAACCGAGAGATTACTCATCGTCGCTCACAGGTGAAGACAGTTGTCCCGCCCTTTTCAGCGCCGTCATACACAATAACAAAATGATAGACGTCGGTTGCGGCTCGGTTCTTATTTAACAGTTCGATGCCCTCGGCCTTGGTGCCATCGGGTGTGGGTATATTACACAGTATTTTTCCGGCAACACCGGCCAAGTCGTCCTCTTTACCGTTCCAGAAAACTACCTGATAAATAGATTTATCATCACCCAGCAGAGCGTCACCTACTGGTCCGGTTAACAGAAGAAAACCGCCGTTTTCCAACTCGGTCATCCCACGAATACCACGACCGCCCAAGTTGAGGTAATGCACTTTGGGATGCTCAGCATCCTGCTTAATACTACTCTCCGTAAACTCACCACGCTCAAAATCCAAAACCATCACTAGTGCATGGTTTCCACGCAGAACAGGCCCGCGAAATCCGATGTAGAGCTGATCATGTCCATCAACTTCCTTGACTGCCAACCCTTCAATATCTATTCCGTTTTCCTTGCTGGGAATAGGCGTAAAAATTGACAAAACGGGGTGATTAACCAGCAGCTTGCGGAGGCTTAGTTGTTGTATTTTGGTTCCGTTGGCAACCTTTCCTTGTTTATCCAGCTCTACCCGAAATAACTGATCTCTTGTTGGCTCCACTTTTATGGTCTCGAGGCGTTGCCTGTTTTCCTCGGGTGTCTTTTTTGATTTCACTTTCTTTCGCGCAATGGAATGAGACCCTATGACGTAAAGATATTTAGTACCCCACGCAATACCCTCGATATCAATCTCTGCTCCCTTACGCGCATCTCCACACTTCTTTCCGTCAAGAGGAATACAAACGTGCTCGGTCTCGTTATATTCGAGCTCGTCCTTTTGCTTAAAGACAAGGACATCCCCGCCCTCATCGGCACCAACCACGAGAAGACCTCCTTTGGCGGCAACTCCACTTATATTGCGACTGATGTCCGGCTTCTTCCTTTTTTCGATGAGTTTTCCATTAATGGAGAGACTCTCGCTACTCACCACTTCGGCCCCCTGCAATGAACCGATGCAGACTAATAATAAGGGGATAACTATTACTATTGGAACATACCTGGAAAGAATAGAATAAAACCGATATGAGTTTATGTTCATCATTGCACTCTCCTTTTGCTAAAGCATCGAATTCTTGATCAACAAACCTACTAGAAAGGATACGATGTCAATTTTTCAACCTTTCAAATTAATGTATGTTTCATGCCGCAGCCGGAAAAACATTCCAGGTTATTACAATTCCAATATATTCTGCAAAGACGAATTCACTCGACAAACGGCTGCAAGTAAGAACTGGTAAATTCGAAGCAAAGGTGGTGGTCTTCAACCAAGAACCGATATCAGCCACCTCGCAATTGAACCACTGGGTTCAGGGCCCCATGTTATTAAAAACCGGTGTCCAAATCAGCTCGAAAAAGGCTTTCACGTTATTTGCCCACAACTCAGATTTTGGAGGGAGATGACAAAACGAGATGAAAGGTAACCTCGCGGACGGCACGAACAATTCCAACCTGGCAGGTGCAGTGGAATAGATGAGTCAAACCGGCTAATGCTAGCCCAATAAACGACAACGTAAAGTTTTTCATATACGTTCCTCTTCTCCACGATGATAAGGCAACCCCATTACAAGCCCGGATTCCTCCCTCCAATTTCCCGAACAAGATGCCTACTACTGTTCACGCACCTTTCGCTCCGGCACGGATACGTCCTTAGGCACCTCACTATCCGGTAAACGTTGCATAATACATATCTTTGTTTACCCTTTGACAGCTAATCAATTTCCGCGTCAGGCCAAATCCTGGCAAAAAATCAGATATATATACAGCCATCCTCTTTTTATTACTTATATTTCAATCATTGGAAGAACAATTTAACTTGAGTAATTCACCATGGACTCACTTACCCAGGCAGCACTTGGTGCAGCTGTTGGCCACCTCTGCTGGAATAAAAAATTAGGCAACAAGGCATTGTACCTTGGTGCAGTCGGCGGCACAATCCCGGATCTGGATATCATCCTTTACCCCCTCCTCGATGACGTTCAAAGGCTTTACTGGCACCGGGGAGAATCCCACTCAATCTGGTTTGTTCTTCTTGGCTCCATGTTGACGGGCTGGCTGCTCTGCAGATATTTCCACAGGGAGCGATTGTCCTTACCATCGGCAGTTCTCGGCGCATTGCTGATTTACGCAACACATATTCTCATTGACTACTTTACCGTCTATGGTACGCAACTACTTGCGCCACTTTCCCGTACGGGCTTTGCTCTTGGCAATTTTTTCATCCTCGATCCGCTGTTCACTCTCCCTCTCCTCCTGGGATGTGCTATAGCTGCAGTTGCAAAATCCTCCCTTGGGGTAAAAGCCAACGTGGCTGGTTTAACCTTGGCCGCCTGCTATATGATGTGGTCGTTTTCCATTCAGGCCATTGCGGATCATACCTTTCGCTCAGCACTCGCAAAAGAAAACGTCGATATTACCAGGCAGCGAACCACTGCAGGCCCTTTCACCACCTTTCTCTGGCGGCATGTCGCAGAGACAAAGGACGGTTTTCTCCTTGCTTACTGGTCCATCTTTGACAAACCAACTCCAACCATTCAATTTTACCACATCCCACGCCAAGCCGATTTAATAAAAAAAATAACTGACTCAAGAACTTTTACGGTTGTAGAGTGGTTTTCGCAAGGATGGTGGTTCGCCGTTGACGAAGGAGACAATTTAATCAGAGTTGTTGACCTCAGATTTAATGAAATCCCATCAATGCATGGTCAATCGTATCAGAAATGGGATTGGCCATTTGCCTGGAAATTCGATTTGCAGGCTCCACAGGAAAAGTCCCTGTTCTCGATATTGCCGGATGTAGATGCACCACTTCACACTCTACAATTATTAACGACCAGAATTCGGGGAGGAAAAAATTGGTATTCCACCTCAGGTAACATAGGTACAGGAGCTATCACATACGCTGAAAGACTACAGGAGCCACTCAAAACGCAATGAATGGGGACGATCAAAATAACCGAGCCTGATCCATTTTACGGCTACAGTTTTGGTGGTGCGATATCAAGAGGTTTACTATGCAGTAGCCCTTGTAGGACCTGATCACAGGGTACTTTAGAAAAGTAGCTATCTCGTTCAAGCTCAGGTAAGCCCTGACTCCGAAATTGGAAGAAATAGCCACTTTTCAAAAAGCACTATAGGCTTTATGCCTGAACATCTACCCCTGTAGAGTAGTTTGCTGCATTTGATGCTATGTGATTGCCAAGAATTTCAACCAGGCTTGACAGGGTATCACTATCCGCATCCTCAAGATAAGAGCTAAAAATATCACCCATTGTACTCATGTTGCCACTCTGAGGCGGAGGGCCGAGCTTTTCATGTAATTCTGACATAAGTGATTGCATTTCCTCTTCATTGAGGACACCATCACCATCTGCGTCGGAGGCAGCCAATGATTCATCTGCATTAATCGACGTCCCACTTACCGTCGACATTTCGTCAGTCAGGGCAATCAATTCCTTCAAACTGATTGCACCATCATCGTTGTCATCGACTTCGCTGAATTGTTCAGCCGCATTAGGCGGTGGTGGTGGTGCGGGCATTGCTCCTATCTGACCGATCATACTACTTAGCTCAGAAGAACCCATATTTTCTGAATAGCTGGAGAGAGCTTGCTGAAAAGATGGATCTGTACCACCAGACTGACTTGGTGGACCAAACTGTTCCATCACTGCCGTCATCATACTATCCATTTCACTCTGGCTAAGAGCACCATCGTTATCACTATCAAAGGTTGAAAAAGCATCCTCTGTAGTAATGGTTTGACCGGAACGTGATGAAATTTCTTCTGTGAGCGTTGCTAACTCTGTTGCACTGACCCCACCACTGCTGTCCGTGTCAATTTCATTAAACTTTTCTTCCGGGCTTGGGCGTCTTTGTACGCTCTGATTCATCATGGTATTGAGCATACCTTGGTTTCCACCGATGCTATTGATCATTTATTAGCCTCCTTACGGCATCCGATAATATAAAAGTACTTCCTGTACAACAGTCGTACCGATAACTCTTTCCTGTTATCATTATCGACGAAGAACCCCAAAAACTGTGTTAACCTGGAGTAATGTTTTGTAAAGGTTTGTAAAGCAGGACGTTAACCTGTTGTACTCCTCCTATGGAACTTTTACATTACAAGGCAATTGAGCTGAGTACACATCAGCACGTTTGGCTGTTCATGGTGTTACTCCTTACTTTTTTTACTGAGCGTTACATTTTCTATTTTCAGCTATGTCGGAATATTTACCCAAAGAAAGGGTTCTCATCGTTGATGATGACCATGAACTCTGTGAACTATTAGTTGATTATCTGGAACAGGAAGATATTGCCTGCCATTTTGTCAATGATGGCCTTACAGGTCTTGAAGAAGCCCTCACCAATGATTTTTCTCTTGTCATCCTCGACGTTATGCTCCCGGGTCTCAATGGTTTTGAGGTGTTACGATCAATCAGGCGTTCTTCACAGATACCAGTCATCATGCTCACGGCCAAAGGTGAAGATGTGGACCGCATAGTGGGACTGGAAATGGGAGCTGATGATTACATGGCCAAGCCATTCAATCCACGTGAATTGGTCGCAAGAATCCGTGCTATAGCCAGACGAAATAACAGGTATGCTGCACAGCCTGAACAACAGAATCTCCCCGTCCACCTGAGCTATGGCGATGTTACTCTGGATGCGGGTACGAGAACAGTTACCCAAAATGGCAAAATTATCTCATTGACCTCTGTAGAGTTCTCCATGCTGCAAGAATTGCTCAACAACATTGGGAAAGTGGTGCAACGCGACCAGCTGGCGATAAGTGTTCTCGGGCGCAAGCTTGAAGAATTTGACCGCAGTATTGATGTGCACATTAGCAGTTTACGAAAAAAACTAGGTCATCAGGTGAATGGTATTGAGCGAATTAAAAATGTACGCGGAGTTGGCTATCAATATACGACGACCTAGCCGTTGGGAACGGATGGAGAGATGATAGGGAAAACCATTTTTGCAAAATTGTTTATCAGCTTTGCATTAACAGTGTTGGTCGCTGGTCTGGTTACCGGCCTAATACTCTTTTCTTTTTCCCACCGTTCTATTCAAGGGGCCAGAGAGAGTTTCCATGAGCAACGTAATGCCGATATGGCCAGAGCCATTACATCAGTTGGGAAAGCTGCCTATGGGATTTACGAAAATAAAGACAGCGAAGAGTTTGCCAGGTATTTACATGGAACAAACACGTCTATGATGACGGAGTTATTCCTGCTGGTGGATGGTAAGAGTTATCCGGAAGGAAAGGTGTTGCCGACCGATCTGAATCACGTCATCAACTCTTCTCTTGAACTGGGAAAATTGCAGCTTACAGAAATGAACCGGCTCCTGTTTGTAGCCAGCCCACTCGTCTCCCATGACGGCAACCCATATCTGATTGCGGGAATTCATCGTATCCCGCCCCCTCCCGCTCCTTGGCAAAAGGGACCGCCCAGGGACAAGAAATCGCCGTTTCACCCTTTTCCCGGCCTTGATATCCTCATATACACATCAGTTTTTTTGCTCATCATCGGCTTTGTTTGCTACTGGTTGGCGCACTCTTTCAGTCTGCCGATTCAAAAATTGCGTACTACAAGCAGACAGATTGCCTCTGGTGACCTCTCTGCCCGAGTTGCAACGGTTAAAGGACAAAATCAGGGTGAACTGGCAGACCTTGCACGTGACTTTAACCACATGGCTAACAGGTTGGAAAAACTGGTAGAGTATCAGAAAAGATTACTCGTCGACATCTCCCATGAACTTAGATCTCCCCTGGCTCGAATTAGTGTAGCGCTTGAACTTGCACGACAAAAAGGGGCAGAGAATAATAGTTTGATGCTGGACAAGGTTGAAAAAGAGGTAAGCCGCCTGAATGAGCTTATAGGCCGACTACTGAGCTTGCCATCCTCGAAACAGGGCCTGGAAAATATCGAAAAAACCTATTTTGACCTAGCTGTTCTCGTTAAAGAGGTTGTGGACGACGTATCTTTTGAAGTTGAAGGTACGGGTAAACAGGTGACAATAGCAGGCCATTTGCCGGAAATTAATTTCTACGGCTCACGAGAGATGATAAGGCAAGCTGTTGAAAATATACTCCGTAATGGGGTGTATTATACTGCTCAAGGAACCAGTGTTGAAGTGAGCCTTTGTCTACAGAAATCCGAGGAAAATGGTTTACAGAAAGCTGTAATACTTGTTCGTGACTTTGGTCCCGGCATACCTGAAGAAGACCTCTTACTTGTTTTTGAGCCGTTTTACCGGGTATCTGTCGCACGAGAGCGTTTACAAAACGACAGTGGAGTAGGGATTGGCTTAGCTATTTCGAACCAGGTAGTGCAGCAGCACGATGGTGAGATTTCTTTAATGAATGCCGATGACGGCAAGGGACTCCTTGCTCGCATCATACTTCCCTTACCGATAACGTATCAGTGAAATTGTAAAACTGGTTGAAAACCTAGTTATTGCGGGTAAACACGTTCACGCTCTGTATGGCAGAAGTAGTGCAAGGCTTGATGCTAACGCAAAAATACCTTCAGCCTTATATATGTTGCCCAATTGCATATTCCAGAGCAGACCACAATCACTAACTAAACGAACGTAATTATACATACCCTCCTCGTCTTTATCTGCCCTTCCTGCTCCGTATATATCTTCGCCATAGCCGCCTAACACATAACCGAACATAACATGCCACGCATAGTAATACCCTGGTTGTTCCTGACCAAATGAGGCGGATGTGCTTAACCAGAAATATGCATCTACATCCGTAACGGTAAAGAAACGAGTGGCAATCGCAGAGAGATCAGCAACGTTTACATTGCCAACTCAATCCTCTTGTTTCTTATCCCATTGCAATACATTATACATTACCTTCTTGCTGTGAATCCATGGCTCCCAGCTGGCTGATAGCTTACCACAATATAACATGCTGCCTCAGCATGCTTGACTCACCCAGAGGTTGAGAATTGATACGGGCCTTTTACAGGCCATGGGGTGCCAATGCAGCATGCCTAATGTCCTCTAATGCTGCTCTGGTCACTTTACTCCACCAAATGATAGATAATGTGGTATCCGGTGAGGCCTCTCACACCGGTAACAAGGGTTCGAGTCCCCTTGGGGTCAGCACATAAAAAAAACCTTTGAATGGGCGTAGTTTATCTGCTATCCAAATAGATATGCAGCAACAGAAGAAAACAAAGAAATGAATCTGTCCCCTTTTTTCTTTTTTTTTCTTTATGATCAGGCCAAAATGAATAAGGCCAATGTTCGTGACCTCTTCACATCACCCTCTTATTTTCGGCGGCCACCAAAGAAAGATCCCAATATGCCACGAATGATCTGTCGGCCAACCTGACTGCCGATAGCTCTTGCTGCACTTTTAATAAAAGCTTCGCCCGCGCTCTGTCTTGTCCTGCCGCTTGTGGGTTTTGTCTTTTCGCTTGTTTTGAGTCTTTCTGCTTCTTCCTGTTGATTCTGGATCTCTTTGGCTCGGTCCTTTAGTATTTCGTATGCAGACTCACGGTCGACAATATGCTCGTAGCGACCCTGTAATGGTGAACGTTTTATTCGATGCTGACGCTCTTCTTCAGCAAGAGGACCGATACGGGTTTCGGGAGGGCGAATCAAGGTAAGTTGAACAGGGAGAGGTTTTCCTTTGTCATCCAGCACAGAAACAAGTGCCTCACCGATACCAAGGGCAGTAATAGCGGTCTCAGTATCGAAGTCCGGATTGGGAGGGAAAGATTGAGCCGCACTTTTAATGAATTTTATGTCCTTTGGTGTGAAAGCCCGAAGGGCATGTTGGATTTTGAGTCCCAGTTGGCCAAGGATGTCTTCGGGGATGTCCTGCGGGCTTTGGGTAATAAAATAGATACCAACGCCTTTTGAACGAATTAATCGCACTACTTGTTCTATCTTGTCGATAAGTATTTTGGGGGTTTGGTCAAATAACAGGTGAGCTTCGTCGAAAAAAAAGACAAGCTTTGGTATGTCAGGATCACCAACTTCCGGAAGTTGTTCAAAAAGTTCCGAAAGTAACCAGAGCAGAAAAGAAGAATAGACTCTTGGTGCTTGCGCAATCAACTTTGTGGCATCAAAAATGCTGATCACCCCGTTGCCGGAAAAATCGACTTGCATGAGGTCGGATAGTTTAAGGGCAGGTTCACCAAAAAAGTGTTCAGCGCCCTGTTCTTCCAAAACGAGTAATTTGCGTTGAATAGCACCGATGCTGGCGCTGGAAATGTTTCCGTACTCATTGCGAAGTTCTTTGGCGTTGTCGCCCATCCACGTCAACATGGAACGTAGGTCTTTCAAATCCAGCAGTAACAGCCCTTGATCATCAGCTATTTTGAAGCAGCCGTACAAAATGCCGGACTGCGTTTCATTTAAATCAAGCAGATTCGACAAGAGTAACGGCCCCATTTCCGAAATGGTGGTTCGTATGGGATGACCATGTTCGCCAAAGATATCCCAAAACACAACCGGATACGGACGCTGTCGGTAGCTTTCCAGATCGATTTTCAACAACCGTTCATCAATATTAGGATGCGGAGAGCCGGCAATGCTTAGACCGGAGAGATCGCCCTTGATGTCAGCGGTGAAAACAGGGACGCCTAAACGGGAAAAACCTTCCGCGAGAATCTGCAAGGTAACGGTCTTGCCAGTACCCGTTGCCCCGGCAATAAGACCGTGCCGGTTGCTCATCTTACAAAGTTGCTTAACCAGAACTCCTTTTGCTCCACCGATAGCAAATTGGTTTCGTTCGCTCATGGCATTCTCACTTTTTATTGGCTCTGCTACAGTTTAGCTCACCAGCGAGCTTCAGCCCGTTGACGTAGTGTCACTATCGGGCATTAGACGTCCTTCGGCACGGGGTGCTTTTCTTCAGTTGTACAAGGTCGCCCCAGAGATTCTTTCTTCCTTCGCACGTTCGCTGATTGTTTTGTTGTTGGGGGAAGTATCTTTTTGAGAAGAGCAAAAGCTATGCTTCAGTATTTAAAAAATACCCCTTTCGAGTATATGATCACAATGCCGATATTGTGATCAACCCGAGAAGAAGCACCAGTGAAAAAGACGTTAGCCCACACAGCGTGGGAATGCAAATATCAAATTGTCTGGATCCCTAAGAATAGAGAAAGAAAAAAGGGGACAAATTTATTTTTTCCCAGGCCATGGGGTGCCAATGCAGCATGCCTAATGTCCTCTAACCCGGATTTCTCATCAGTGAAGTTTTTCGCAGATCGAGGCGCAGGACACGCAGCAAGTAAGCGTAGACTCCGATAGTAAGCTACCGCAAATGGCCTGCAACAAAGAGTCTGCGGAAAAATCCGCTGACCCGGAGGGTGAGTTTTTTTGATTATCGACGAAAAAACAGTCTGTTTTTTTAGCGCTACCGTATTTTCTATAAATATCAAAAACTTAAGTTGAAAATCAAAAAAACTCATGAGAAATTCGGGCTAATGCTGCTCTGGTCACTTTATTCCACCAAATGATAGATAATGTGGTATCCGGTGAGGCCTCTCACACCGGTAACAAGGGTTCGAGTCCCCTTGGGGTTGCACATAAAAGAAAAGGAGAAAGCCTGGCTTCCTCCTTTTTTTGTTTGTTTCCCCCCTAATTTCTCCACTCCGCCACTGAACCCCCTCGGGCTAAACAACTTTCCAAGGACACTGATTTTCCAATATAACCCTGTAACCTTACAGACCCAAAAAACCTTTGAATGGGCGCAGTTTATCTGCTATCCAAATATATATGCAGCAACAGAAGAAAAACAAAAAAATAAATCTGTCCCCTTTTTTGTCAAAACAATTTGAAAAGATTAAAATTGGTAAACTGGGTATGAGCAAGTCCAGAAAAGAAAATCTCGGCTACTGGGAGGTGACAGCAATAGGGATCGGCGGAATGGTCGGGGGCGGAATTTTTGCTGTTCTTGGCCTTTCAGTGGAGTTAACCAATGGGGGCGCGCCAGTAGCATTTCTGATTGCGGGTATCGTTGCCCTCGTTACCTCCTATTCGTATGCAAGACTCTCCGTCACTTATCCAAGCCAAGGAGGAACAGTAGCTTTCCTGGATCGGGCGTTTGGCCCAGGTTTGCTGACAGGGAGTGCGAACATCCTGCTGTGGATAAGTTACATCGTCATGCTATCGCTGTATGCCTATGCTTTCGGAAGCTATGGCGCATCATTCTTTCCTCAAGCCTCACAGGTTTTTTGGAAACACGCTCTGATTACGGGCAGTATTGTCAGCATTACGGGTCTCAACCTTTTGAACGCCAGACTGATTGGTGAGGCCGAAGACTGGATTGTGCTCCTCAAATTGGTGATTCTGTCACTTTTTATTGGGGTTGGTATCTGGGGCATTGATAGCACCAGGCTTGCGCCTGCTTCATGGTCATCCCCTCTGAATCTGATTGCAGGCGGGATGATTATTTTTCTTGCCTATGAGGGATTCGAGTTGATTGCCAATACCGCGCAGGATGTTCGGGACGCGCCTAAGATATTGCCTCGCGCTTTCTATTCAAGCGTTGGTTTTGTCATAGTTCTCTATGTCCTCGTTGCCATAGTTACAGTTGGAACTTTGTCTGTTGACAAAATTGCAGAGGCTAAAGACTATGCTCTGGCTGAAGCAGCACGGCCGTTTCTGGGTCAAAAGGGATTTGTCTTGATTGCCATCGCGGCCATGCTTTCTACGGTTTCGGCTATCAATGCCACGGTCTACGGTGCCGCCCGATTGAGCTATGTCATTGCAAAAGATGGGGAACTTCCAAGCATGTTGGAAAACAAAGTATGGGGTAAGCCAATAGAGGGGCTTTTGATTACGGCGGGACTTACCCTGCTGATCGCCAATCTGACAGAACTCTCTAGTATGTCGACGATGGGGAGTGCTGGTTTCCTCTTAATTTTTGCAGCGGTTAATGGCGCCAACGTGGTACTGGCAGAAAATACAAAGAGCAAGCGCTTACTTTCGTTATTAGGGGTTGTGCTCTGTCTCGGTGCATTAGGGTGTCTGGTTTGGCAGACTGCAAACAATTCACCCGGACAGCTTTGGTTTTTGTTCACGATGTTAGGGGCGGCCTTTTTTATTGAACTCACCTTTCGGGTCATTACGGGGCGGACAATGAACCTTTCAAAGATCAGGAAATTGGATCATTGAAATCTTAAAAAATACTTTGTCGATTTTTGCCAAATGCTATATCTGGCTGGCAGTACAAAACACGTTCCGGAGTTAAAGATAGACTATTTTCTGATAATTCTATGTTTAGCTGTACAGCAAATAAAAAGGCTAATTCAGCCGACCCAAATAGCAGCGCGGCTGATTAGGGGCGTTAGTTGCCATATGAAGAAGGATAGGAAATTATGAAATCGGATGGGATAAATTAGCTGTAAAAAATAAATCTGTCTCCTTTTCAGTCCCCTTTTCAATCGCGGGTTATCTGCTATCGATGATGGGGCGTAATGAAGAGGGCTAACGGCCTCGACTCTCTCTGACTGAAAGAGGTGAAGAAGAAATTTGGGGTCTGTCCCGAATGGCACTACGTGGCACCACGGGCCTATCTCCTATTTTCCGACCGCTTTCAACCTGCTTGAGCACCTTGATGATCTGTTACTCGATGAATTGCTTTTTCCGCATACCTTCCTCCCTATTTAATAGAGAAATAATGCCGAAATTTTCTAATTCATGCTGTTACAATTCTATGGGATGGTTACATTTTAACGCTAGCTAATACTGTTCCTGTAACTCCTTAGAGGGCAGTAATCGAAGTGGTGGTTGCCGATTGGGAGAGCCAAATTCGGTGATGGGCAGCAAGTATCTAACCCTAGTCAAATACGTTTCTAAGAGGATTGCCAGAGGGCTTCTCTCATCACTGGAGGGATACTTACAGCATCATAAGGAAATTTTTATGAAAATTGGAATAATTGGAACCGGCATTGCCGGTTTAAGTGCGGCCTGGCTTTTTCATCGTGTTGGACACCAAGTGACGCTTTATGAGAAGCATCATAGTCTAGGCATGGATGCTCATTCAATGACTCTCAAACAGGATGGTGTCACCCTGCGTACGGATGTGCCACCCCGTATTTTTAATGCTACTCAGTGGCCAAACCTGGTCAATCTTTATCATGAGGTGGGGGTTGTATTTTACCCCATTGATCCATCGCAATCTTTTAGCTTGTTAGGTGAACTTAATTTTCTAAATGTGGATGTCGCCTATCAACCTCAATTACCAGACGGGTTTGATAATACAGAACACCTAAAGCAGATTATGCATGATATCGGCCGGCTTGCCTTTGGCGCTTCGCAGGACTTGGCTGATGGCTTATCGTATCAAACAACGCTGGCTGATTATTTGCAATCCAAGGCTTATTCACGAGCCTTTATCTACGATTTCCTTTACCCTACCCTCGCTTCAACGGTATGCACATGTTCTTATGAGAGTATAGATGCTTACCCGGCTCCTGTTATTTTGCAAGCACTACTCAATCTATTTGGAGCCCAGCCCTTATTACAAACAAAATTTGGTACGCAAGACGTCGTACAGCGTTTGAGCCGTGGCATTGATGATATTCGCTATCGAACAGGAGGTTGTGCTGTGTGTCCAACACCGGCCGGTGTGCGGGTGGAAACGACACAGGAACAAGCCGAAATATTTGACCATCTGATTGTGGCCACTCAAGCTAATCAAGCCCTCGATCTTTTATCCAGCCCTTCCGAGGCTGAATGCAAAATGCTCAGCGCTTTTAGCTATGACGACGTGCCCATTATCGTTCATCAGGATCCGGCCTTGATGCCTGTCAATAATGAAGACTGGGCTCATATAAATCTCATCATTGCTCAGGACCGGGGTGCCACAATGTGCAGCGTGTGGATGAACCGCTTTAATCCGGATTGGCAGATTGCCCAACCAATTATCCAAACCATCAACCCTCTGCTTGCGCCTCAGCCAGACACCATTATTGCCCAGTATAACTTACAGCGGCCGGTCGTCAATGAGCAATCATTGGCTGGTTTAGATTTACTCCAGCAGTTACACCAGCAGGCTGACAGACGAATCTGGTTCTGCGGATCCTACGCTGCTGAGGGGGTACCCCTTTTAGAAAGTGCGGTTCTTTCCAGTCTGCGGGTAGCTAATCGTTTGTTGGTTCAACTGCCCGAAACATTTTCGACCATTAGGACTTAACCTTAGGATAGGAATACCAGAATACGGTCAGTTTTTTTGTTTTTAAAGGCACAGCTTTCCTGTACCAATCCATGTTGGTGCACCCAACCTGAAATAATTTAAACATATTGGTCGTCGCGGATGATTTTTTCTTTACCTGCGGAAAAAGGGGACAGATTTATTTTTTGATTCAAACTGCATCAGAACTTACAAATCATAAGCAATCAAAAAATTACCACCCCGTGGGTAGATACGTTCTAACCCGGATTTCTCATCAGTTCAGGCGGTGCCAGGTTTAAAGTTTTTGGGAGTAAATCATAGTAGACTATCGGAGTCTACGCTTACCTTTTACTGCCAAAATACTGAAGAAGATGGTACCGCATGGACTGACCTTTGGTGAACATTGTGAAAATTAACAACTCCATACAATTGCATTCAACATATTGAAATTGTTTGCAATTAGAAATTCGGCACAATGTTCATGAGAAATTCGGGCTAAAAAGCATATCTGTTCATCTCAACAGAGCTTTCCCTCTGTAAATCCCCTCTTCTTAGAGAAGACTCACTCCGGTAACTTGCAAATCCATCTGGCAGAAGGCTTTACCTGTTCGCTTAAAATATGTTGGTCATAAGTCGTGAGCAGATCGCCTTCTTTCAGGTAGCCAACCACCCTTTTCGGCCCATCCTTTGCCACCACCGGTAGAAAGGAAAAGTGGCGACTGGAAAAGATGTGAAACGCATCCTCAAGGTTCTGATCCTCCCTGACCGTCACCACCTTTTTACTCATCAGATCGGCTGCCAGCACACAGTCCTTGTCTTGGCTGTCATCAAGAAGAACCGCCCGCACATCCCGCAGGCTAAGCACTCCTGCCAGCCTGTCCTGAGCATCCAGAACAACGAAATGGGGAAAGGAACTGGTTAAAACCAGATCCATCAGATCGTGCAGCGGAGTGTGGGTCCGGATGGTCTCGAACTCCCGGATCATGGTATCACTGATTTTGATGGCACGTAGACGGTTGACGTCGTGGCCGCGAACGATTCGTATTCCCTGGTTCAACAATGTGGTTTCATAGATGGAATAACCATGAAGCAGTCGGACTACAATAATTGCCGGAATACAGGCCGTCATTAGAGGAAGGATAATCTCATAGTTATAGGTCAGTTCAAAGATGGTCATGATAGCGGTGATCGGGGCCAGGGTTGTTCCGGATACCACAGCCCCCATACCGATCAGGGCGAAATGACTCGGTGACAGCGACGCATGTGGCCAGACAGTGGTCCCCAGGTGCCCCAAAAGAGAACCCAGCATTGCACCCAGAAAAAGGGAGGGGGCGAATATTCCGCCGCTCATGCCGGAGCCTACACAGACTGCAGTGCAGATCAGTTTGGCGATGAGAAAAATCAGGGCCGCAGAGAGAAGAAGAGAACCATCCAGGGAGCTATGCATGGTTGTATGGCCGAGGCCAAGTGCCTCCGGCACCATTAGGCCGATGCACCCTGCAATAAAGCCGCCGATGCACGGCGTCAGCCACTGAGGAATGCGCAACTGTTCCCAGAGTTCGCCGGTTTTAAAAATTGCCCAGAGAAACAACAGGCTGAAAAATCCGGCTGCAATACCAAGGCCGAAGTAGAAAACGAGCTCAACAGGCTGCTCCATGTAGAAAAAGGGGATCTCAAACAGTGTTTCCCTGTCCCAGAAAAACCTGGAAACAACAGTGCCGGTAACAGCGGCAATAACGATGGAGGAAAGAGAGCCCACCTCCAGATCAAACAAAAGAATTTCCACAACAAACATGGTTCCGGCAATAGGCGCCTGAAAAATAGAGGCAATCCCGGCGGCAGCGCCGCAGGCGATGGCCAGTTTGCGCTGCTCCGGCCCCATCCCAAAAAGCTGCGTTATGGATGAGCCGATGGATGCCCCAATCTGCACGGTGGGTCCTTCCCGGCCAACCGAGTTGCCTGCAGCAATAAAAGCAGCCGTTACAAGGCTTTTCAGGGCGGTTATTCGATGACGGATAATACCGTCTTTCTGGTTAATCGCAACCATCACCTCCGGCACACCGGTACCCCGCGCTTCCGGAGCAACGTGCAGAATCAATGGACCGAGCACAAGTCCCGCTCCGGCGGGAATACCCACTTTCAGCCACCAGGGAGCACTACTGTACTGATCGATAAAATCAGCACCGGGTGGCCACAGCAAGCTTTGTTCCCATCCTATCAACCAACGAAAAGCCACTGCCAAAAAACCGGCCAAGGCACCAATGACAACAGCGATCAGCAGGGGGAGCAGCGTATGATTAAAGGAGTGTTTCACCGTAATCCTCTCCGTCTCATTTCGGGGCCAATCGATTTTCCTGTGCTTTAAGGATTAGCTTCAACTCTTCAAAATTAGGCCTCCCCCACCTTGTTCCGGTGCCGGAGACGACAGACCTTAAGCTTGCCGGGCATAACGACAACAATCTCTACACTGACGTCGAATTCACCATTTTAGGAATGGTACCCATCTGGTCAATAAAGGACTGATTTTAATTAATTAAATGTAACTCTCACAGGTGCTCTATGGAGTACCCGTGAGAGTTACCTCCAAAGAAGGTAAATTTTCGATCAGACGATCAGTTGCCACTCTATTCCAACCCAGTCCTGACATGTACCCAAGAAACATCGCCCTTGACACATTCCCAAAATATATATTATATTACCAAAAAACACATTGACAATCGCTTCAAGGAGACAGTCATGGCTACAGTTGATTATGAAAGTATATTAAATCATTGGAAGATATACGATGAGGCTGAAAGATGGAGTATTAAAAGCCTTTTTAAACACAGTGTGCCAAATCACTCCAATGAGAGCTTTAAACATTTCCTGCAAAACAAGTTAAGTAGAACCGCTCCAGATACAAGAAAATAAAACTGAGCACACAAGTCAATCATGCAAGAGTAGCAAATTTTGTCAGCCTGTAGCTCTATCATGGAAACAACCCGGTCATGCAGTCGCGATTACATTTGCCCGGGTTTATTTTTCACAGCATTTTAACCGTATCTTATTCCTGAGAATACGCACCAAGATATCTCGGCGGATATTCCGAAAAAAGGTGTTGTCGGCAGCATGGATGTAAGAGTTCACCTTCACTGACACTGCAAGTTGAGATGCTATGCGGATAGAGTGAAATGTGAGTTCATCCACCTCCAGTCTTACCTGGACAGACCAATAAAAATGATTGCCTCGTTTCGCCTCCAAGGACAACTTTTTCTTCAATTTGTTTTTCCACCCACTTTTATCCAATAGCTTTGTAGAATACTTTTTCAGACGGCGTTTTTAACTGCATATTGTACTCTGCCACGTCCAGTGGTACATACAACCCCTGTTACAAAAAAAAATAGCTCCACAGTTATTTTTCATCAGCAAAATCTGAGACCTGTCTCACGCAATGTTCCCACTTGTTAATAGCCTAAACTGCGCATAACCTAGTGGCCCACGACGAATCATAGCAGTGGGTTGCGATTACACAATAGAACCCTATGAAGCTTTTCTACCACCTGTTCGGCTCTCTTCTTGTGGGAATGATCCTTCTCATTGGAATCGATGAATATCTGAGTTTCCTGGTTGAAGTCAAACAATTTGAAATAGACATGGTGACCAATGCATTGCAAACCGGGAATAGTATTTCCGGTATGATTGCACATACCTGGCAAGAAAGCGGTGAAAAAAAAGCACTGGAACTTATTGAAGACGCCGGCAAGTCCGGGACAATGCGCATACGCTGGGTCTGGGCTGATACCCTTCCCAACGATGTAACAGTAGCAGCTGACGATCAAGAACAACTAACCAGACTCAATTTGCAAGAAAAAGCCACCCTGAAAATTCATGACCCAAATGGTGAAACACTTTTGTTCACTTATATTCCAGTTGATATAGGCCAGGAGAGAAATGGAGCACTGGAATTAAGGCAAACATTTTCCGCCCTCCAGATCTATTCCGGCAGAATGTTAATCCGTGCCATAAGGATCACCATTATCCTTGCGCTGTTTTGTGGGGTTATCCTCTATTTTTTTATCCATCATAAAATTCGCATACCATTAACCAGACTCACCAAGCAGGCAAAACGCATTGGCCAGGGAGATCTCAGGGGAAACCATACAGTGATTGGCACCGATGAACTAGCTGATTTGGCAAAAACCATGAATGAGATGTGTGCAAGCCTGCTCATAGCCAAAGAAAAAATCAAATTTGAATACGATGCACGCCTGAAAACTCTTGATCAGCTTCGACATACGGAACGACTGTCTACATTTGGTCTTATCTCAGCCGGAATTGCCCATGAAATAGGTACGCCGCTCAACGTCGTCGATGGACGGGCCAAAATGATCATCTCCGAAGAATTGAACGATGAAGAAACAAAAGAGTGCGCAGCCATCATTAAAAGTCAGGCTGAACGAATGACCCTTATCATCCGACAACTGCTTGACTTCACGCGGCGGCCTAAGCAACATAGAGCTTCGGAAAATATAGTTATACTTATAAAGCAGATATTTCAGTTGCTTCATCCAATGAGCAGCAAACAACAAGTAACCTTTGCCTTAAGCAAGGACGAAGAAGCAGAGGTAGTACTGAGTGTTGACGGTTCTCAAATCCAGCAGGTTCTGATCAACCTGCTGATGAACAGTGTTCAGGCAATGCCGGATGGAGGAACCGTCTCAGTCTATGTGAGCAACGAAATGCTTTCCGGACCTCAAGGTGCATATCGCCCCCTCCAATGCTTTTTAAAAATACGAATTGTGGATGAAGGTGAAGGCATCTGCAAAGAAGACCTGGAACACATTTTTACACCATTTTTCACAACCAAAACCATTGGCACAGGTACAGGCCTTGGGTTGTCCATCGCGCATGGAATTGTTGAAGAACACGGTGGCTGGATTGATGTTGAAAGTAGCGTGCTCAACGGTGCGTGTTTTTCTGTTTACCTCCCCTTAAAGGACGACAACAAATGAGCGGTAATATTCTTGTGATCGAAGATGATCAGGACATGTGCGATTTGCTCACCGCCGGCCTCAGCCGACGGAGTTTTTCGGTAACAACCTATACTTCAGGTACAAAAGGGCTGGATGCCGTTGATCTACATACTACCGACGTGGTTCTCGCAGACATTAATCTGCCGGACATGAACGGACTGGATATCTGCACCTCCATTGTCGCCGATTTACCTGATATACCTGTGATCATTATGACTGCTTTCGGCAGCATGGATACGGCCATAGCTGCTATAAGGGCAGGTGCGTATGATTTCGTCACCAAGCCGCTGGACCTCGATATTCTCACAATGTCGCTTAAGCGGGCGGTGCGATACAGAAACCTACAGCAAACCGTGAAAAAGCTGAGTAATGCCGCCAAGCAACCCCTTCATTTTGACAATCTTCTTGGTGAAAGTCCGGCAATGGAAAAGCTTTTTACACAACTAAGCCGTATTGCCGATTCCGAAGCTTCTCTTCTGATAACAGGTGAAAGTGGTTCCGGTAAGGAGCTTGTTGCCAGGGCAGTGCATACCCACAGTCGTAGAAAAAACAACCCCCTGATAACTATCAACTGTGCGGCCATGCCGGGACAGCTTCTTGAGAGTGAACTATTCGGTCATAAAAAGGGAGCATTTACGGATGCCGGTGCGTACAATAAAGGGCTCTTTCTTGAAGCAGATGGCGGCACGTTGTTCCTTGACGAAGTTGGTGAGATTCCGCTGGATTTACAACCGAAACTGCTCAGAGCCCTAGAGGAGCGATGCGTCAGACCGGTCGGCGGCACAACTGAACGGCCTTTTAATGTCCGAATAATTGCTGCAACCAATCGAGACCTTGAATCAGCCGTCGAAGATGGTCTGTTTAGAGAAGACTTGTTTTACCGACTCAATGTCATTCAACTTGAAATGCCCCCGCTACGTTCGCGAGGGACAGACATACTGCTGTTAGCACGAAAATTCGTTAAACATTTTTCTTTAAAACAAAGTAAAGCAGTCACCGGCATTGCTGATAGCGCCGCAGCAAAACTCCTTGATTATTCCTGGCCCGGAAACGTTCGTGAGCTTCGTAATGCCATAGAGCATGCAGTAGCCCTCACCTGTTTTGAAAAAATTTTACCGGAAGATTTACCTGAAAAAATACGCCTCTTTAAAAATGAATATATTCTTGTAGGAGATCAAGACCCAATGGAAATGATCTCCATGGAAGAGATGGAGCGACGCTATATAATGCATGTACTGAAAACCACAGGCGGCAACAGAACCTTAACCTCTCGAATCCTCCAGGTAGACCGAAAAACACTTTACCGCAAGCTACAGCGATATGAGGAGCAAAAGAAGCTGTAACATTTGTTTCGTAGAAGCAAATACAAAGGACCTCGCCTTAACCCCGATCCGGGGCAGCATTGATTGTGGCAAGAAATAGTCCATTAGCGACGACGCCTATCACTATTGGGGCATTTTGCCTCTGCGGGGTGAAATGTCCCAACCGCATCGATATCCTGCCGATTTTTTTTTTCTTCTTTCAAAACCATGCAAAAGTATATGGTTCCCACCTTCCTCGTCTGTTAATTTTTAATGGAGAAATAAATCATTTTTATTGATAATTACGATACAGACCCCGCCAACAAAAATAACAACACCTTGATATTTCGTTATTTAATCCACAGGGACGTATTAAAATCATAGAGATATGCTTTTTTGCGGCACACTCTCTGGCTAATTCTTCTCTCCCACATAATTGTTGCATGCAGCCGAATAAACAATCTACCTGAGACTTCTTCAAAATTATTTTCCGGTTGGGGTATACTGCCCCGCTCCATAGTAAGCAGCGCCCTTTTTCAGCTTTTTCTTCTGCAAAAGAAGTGAAAAGCTTCCGAGACGATACAATCTAACAAACTGTTTATACGAACAAAAAAAAATCCACGCCAGCCAATTTAGCCTGACACGACATCTGTGGCACATATGTTGCTGAGCCCCTCTGCAGGTCGCTTCTCATGTTTTTACATTTCCGGAGACTTTGAACGTGAAAATCATCATCGGCATCACTCAGGAACCTGGCAAATTAAAAGAATATGTAACCCAGCATTACGGTGAGACAGGTTCTCTCACTGAAGTTGGTCCCTTTCTTTCAAAGATAGAGGCACTCAACTGGTTGGTTTATCTCAAAAGTGTGATTGGAAATATTGATGAAATCATCCCCAAACGACAGTCAGAACAAGAGGCGATATGGTACGGATTTACCTACGAACGTGCTGAGCCCCGTTAGCCTCGATTTTTCATGAGCATTGTGCTCATTTTCTGAATTTTCGTACCCGCTGAAATCTGATTATCAAACAAAGGAGTTGCCATGACAGTTCTTATAGGAATCACTCAGGAACCCGAAAAAACAGCACAACATTTTTCCGCAAAATACAAAGAAGCCAAAGAAACAACGAATATAGTCGGCCCTTTCCTGTCAGCAGAAGATGCATCGAACTGGATGGAATTCATTAAAGCACGTACTGACGACTACGAACATGTGCTTAATCCTTCCCTTTTTTCAGCAACCAAGTGCTGGTATGGTTTCACTTGCCAGTGCATTAAAGCCAGAGAAATAAGCCTGCACCTGGCCCTCTGAAGCACGCCCTCATTATCCCGCCAATAGCGCTCAATCGCAAACAAAGCAAAATTAAAACATATGACATTTTTGAATACATCAATATGGAGGATGGATGATAACAATATGCTGACGCAATGGGTTGCCCAATCGACACAACACTCACCATAGTGCTTTATGACTTAATACGACGAGGAATGATGGACACCTTTTTACTTTCACTTACTGTTTTACTTGCTGGTGGACTGTTTGCATTGCTCACCTGCAAACTGTTCAGCCTGATGAAAGCCGGTTATATCACTATCACTGCAGTTGGCTGCATGATCGGCTTATATGCAATTATCGGTCCCCTACAAGGGACAGAGGTAACGACGTATTCTATATCGTGGCTGCAGATATTTACCCTTTCTTTTTCCATTGATCCACTTTCTGCATTTTTTCTGATACCCATTTTTGCTATTTGCCCGCTTGCCGTACTCTACAGCTTTCATTACATGGACAAAGCTGAGCAACGACTGCGTATAGGGGTGAACTTTTTCTTTCTGACTTTTCTTATTATTGGAATGGCACTTGTTGCTACTGCTGATAATATTATTAGTTTTGCTCTGGTCTGGGAGATTATGTCCCTGTCCTCTTTTCTGTTGGTTATTTATGATTATCACGAGAAAGAGACCCGCAAAGCCGGTTATATCTATTTTATTTTTGCCCAGGCTGGGGCAATGTTCATTTTTGCCTCCATCGCCCTTGCCTACAGTTATACGGGCTCGTATAGCTTTTCTACATTTGCAGTAATTCCCGCCAATATTAAGGTCATCGTTTTCTTTCTGGCTCTTGTCGGCTTTGGCTCAAAGGCAGGTATGTTCCCCCTGCAAATGTGGCTGCCTCATGCTCACCCTGCGGCTCCCAGTAACATCTCAGCGATGATGTCTGGTGTTATGATCAAAATGGGTATTTACGGCATCATTCGGTTCTATGCCATACTCAATGCTACGGAATTGGTGTTTGGCGAGATGGTTCTCACCTTTGGCATGGTATCAGGGATACTCGGGGTGGTATATGCTCTGGGAAAAAATGATCTGAAAAAACTACTGGCTTATTCCAGCGTAGAAAACATCGGCATTATCCTTATAGGTGCTGGTATAGGCATGATCGGCTTGTCCTCAGGCAATATGGCGATGGCAAGTTTTGGATTTGCCGGCAGCCTGCTGCATGTGCTTAATCATTCTATTTTTAAATCGTTGCTGTTTCTCGGTGCAGGTATTGTACTAAAGAAAACCGGAGTCAGACAAATTGATCAGCTCGGCGGCATTCTTAAACGAATGCCAAAAACGGGAAGTGCCTTTTTGACGGGATCGATCTCCATATCCGGTTTGCCTCCTTTCAATGGTTTTGTCAGTGAATTCCTGATCTATTACGGTGCGTTTCAAGGGTTGCTCCTCGACGGTTCCCCCTTTATCTTTACCATGCTTGCCATTCTCTCGTTGTCTATTATCGGTGGACTTGCGGCAACATGTTTCACCAAGGTAGTCGGCATCGTATTTCTTGGCGAACCGCGAACTGCAAAGGCTGCCGATGCGCAAGAGGCTGGAATAACCATAACCATCCCCATGACCATTATGGCTGTCTCCTGCCTGGTAATAGGTATATTTCCAACACCTTTTGTTCAGACAGCCTTCATGGCCTTAAAAAGCATTAAACCGCTCGTGCCTGTCGGTGCAGAGGAAGTGGCAGTGCTAACCGGTAACCTGGCAATAGCAGCACGTATTTTCCTGGCTGTTTTTCTTTTTTCCATGTTGCTGCGCAAGGTGCTTTACCTCCGCAAGGAAATCACTCACAACCC
Organism: Desulfogranum marinum; assembly: GCF_963675105.2. Lineage (NCBI taxonomy): Bacteria > Pseudomonadati > Thermodesulfobacteriota > Desulfobulbia > Desulfobulbales > Desulfobulbaceae > Desulfogranum > Desulfogranum marinum. The sequence goes on along the minus strand of NZ_CAXXRO010000004.1, from coordinate 2,131,696 downwards.
AACATGGGGATGCGGTTTTACCCAGGGAACAACGAGGATACAGTATACAGGTACATCGTATGCCATGAGTGTGGTTGATTTTTTCCGGCCCTTTGTCCGGGTGAAAACCAGGTACTCAGGGATCAAAAGAATATTTCCGAGACAAACCACCTACAATACCAGTGTGGAAGATATCTCTGAAATAGCGTTGGTTGATCACCTTGCCATCCCCTTCCTTTACTTCATGAGGAAACTCCGCTGGATTCAGCATGGCCATATTCAGTTGTATATCGGCTATATCATAGTGGCAATTGTTGCACTGCTACTGTTTGTCTGACGTCCCGGCAAAAGAATTCTCATTTAATAGAGAGAGGTAAAGAATGGAAACATATATATCATTTGCATTAGCCGTACTGGCGGCGCCGCTTTTTCCCGGAATCATATTGAAAGTGAAAGCTTTTTTTGCCGGTAAAAATGGACCGCCGCTCCTTATAAAATACTATACCCTTATCAAACTGTTGCGGAAGGGTTCCGTCTACAGCACCAGTACCACATTTGTCTTCAAATTAGGGCCTATCGTCTCCTTTGCTGCCGCTCTTACAGTACTGCTCTTTTTCCCTTTTGCCGGGCAAGCACCGCTGCTTTCCTTTCATGGTGATGTCATTGTTCTTTTCTACATCATGGGAATCGGACGTTTTTTTACTGTTATAGCTGCTCTGGACACAGCGTCGCCCTTTGAAGGGATGGGAGCAGCGCGTGAAGTTTTTTTCTCAACCCTTGCGGAAGTCACCATCTTTACGGTCTTGATACTCTTTTACCGAATGAGTGGATCGTTAAGTTTAGCTACCTATTTTACCGGTGAAAACCCTATTACGCTGATGGGCCAATCCGGTGCGCTTATCCTGCTTGTTATCATAGCGATGTTCATGGTCCTTCTCGCAGAGAACTCCCGAGTTCCGGTTGACGATCCAGCAACACACTTGGAGCTGACTATGATTCACGAGGTGATGATTCTCGATCACAGTGGCCCTGATCTGGCACTCATTGAAATAGGAGCTTTTTTGAAACTCATTTTCTATGCGGCTTTTATCACCCAGCTCATATTTCCATTTGATGTGCTGAATGGTATCACCAGAGGATTGATATTTCTTGGCATTCTCTCCCTTATTTACGTTTTCATCGGCATAACAGAATCAATCATGGCCAGGTTCCGAATGGATCTTGTTCCAAAATTCATTCTTACCTCCTTTGCCCTGGTTTTCTTTGCGGCCATACTCACTATGGGGGTCTTTCAGTGATAAATATTACCGAATTAATACTTGTTGTTACCCTGCTTTCTGTCCTTTTATCTCTCGGCTCAACCCGGCTGATGGTGCTGGTCAGAATCATGGCTCTGCAGGGTGTGATGGTTTCACTTACACCGCTTTTCTTAAAAAGCCATGCATCACTGGATAGCGGAGCAATCATTTTTTTCCAGATTATGACCCTGATCAAAGGATTGCTTATTCCCGGTCTGTTGTACATGGCTGTGAAGCGGGTAAAGATCCAACGCGAAATTGAACCTTTTATCGGCTATCACGCATCAATTCTCAGTGGTCTTGTTATCATTATAATTTCTGTTTTTATCACCAATAATCTTCGACTCTCCTTACCTGAAGGGCATTCGATGGTGCTCATAACAGCCATTACAACTATGGCTTCCGGATTTTTCCTGATGATGGCCAGAACCAAGGCTATTACCCAGGTGATCGGTTACCTGATGCTGGAAAACGGTATTTACCTTATTGGGACCGCGCTCACTGACCACCGACACACAATTTATGTGGTCGAGTTCGGCGTGCTGCTTGATCTCCTGGTTGGCGTCATGGTGATGGGAATTATTCTGCATAACATCAACAGCGCTTTCAGTGATGTCGACACCACTTTACTTGGACGATTAAAGGACTGATACTATGATTGAATTTGTATTTTTGCTGCCACTTGTCGCTGGGGGGGCTGCTCTGGCACTGCCTGCAAGCATGGGCAGAATGCTGCTGTGCATTTCCGCACTTCTTCATTTCCAGCTCACGCTTATGAGCTGGATGGGCAAACTGACCCCTGCATTTCCTCAATTTTTCAGCGCGTCACCAGAAGGATTACTGATTTTACTGGTTACCTCTTTTATCTTTGTATGCATTTCCATCTACTCATTTTCCTATATGAATGAGTCGGAAGTAGAGAACAAACCTGTTTTCTGTTGCTGCATGCTGCTCTTTCTCGGGACCATGTCCATGGTGACGCTCTCTGAGCATCCAATAGTCCTCTGGATCTCCATTGAAGCGACCACACTTGTCAGCGCTCCCCTTATTTTTATCCATCGATCAAAAGAAGCGCTTGAAGCAACCTGGAAATATGTACTCATCTGCTCGGTGGGGATTGCCCTGGCCCTGCTTGGCTGCTTTTTCGTTACCCTTGCTATGGACCTGGGCAATATCGATGCGCCGCTTTCATTCACTTCACTCAACAATGTGGCAACACAACTTGACCCGGTATGGCTCAAAGCCGGATTCATCTTTGTGGTTATTGGATTTGGTACAAAAATGGGCCTTGCACCAATGCACACCTGGTTACCGGATGCGCACAGCCAGGCACCAAGTCCCGCATCTGCCTTGCTCTCCGGAGCGTTACTTAACTGTGCCTTTCTCGGTATCTACAAGATGCATGTGCTAATGAATGTTGCAGGCCTTGGTGATTTCTCCGGCAATGTCCTGATCGGTTTCGGGCTTGCATCCATGCTGGTTGGCGGTGTTTTTATCATTGGTCAGCCCGACTACAAACGAATGCTTGCCTACTCCAGTATCAAAAACATGGGTGTTATCTCCTTTGGTATCGGAATCGGTGGTTTTGCCATGTATGGGGCTTTTCTCCACCTAATTCACCACTCATTGCTCAAGTCTTCACTTTTTCTCTCTGCCGGTAACATTCTGCTTGGTTTCGGAACAAAACGAGTGCAGGGAGTCGGCAATATAATCAGCCGGATGCCAAAAACTTTTGTGTCCTTTTTTGCCGGGTTTATCGGCATTACAGGATTACCGCCGTTTGGGTTGTTTATCAGTGAAGTCGTGATTGTAATCGGTGCATTCCAGCAGCACAGGTATATCAGTGTTGCCCTGTTCCTCTTTGCCCTTATCCTTGTCGCTGCTGGAGCAGGACGTATCTTTATGGCTATGTCCTTTAGCGATAACAACAGAAAAATTCTGGTTAAAGAAAAAACACTCCGCCTTGCAGCCCCGTATATCTTACTGTTCGCCTCCGTTACTCTTTGTATCTGGATGCCGGACGCCATTTACATCGCGATTACAAATGCAATCCAAACTATTGGAGGTGCCATTCATGGATAACTTTCTGCAAATAGAAAACGGCAAAGCTATCCCACGAGCCGCGATCCCTGAAGTTTCCTTTGACCTGTTTTTCAAGAGTATTTCCCAGTTTGTTAAGGACGACGGATTCATCGTCCAGTTCTTTGTTTATGAAGAGGCTAATGTCTACAAACTGTTGGCGGTTGTACGCAATAGCAATCTCTATGCAATAAGTACCGAGATAGGAACCAGGTTTCAGTCGTTTACCCGATCAGTCAGCGAAAAATTTCATATGTTTGAGCGGGAAATTGCTGAGCAGTTCGGCCTCAAGCCGGATGGGCATCCCTGGCTGAAAATGGTACGCTACCATAAAAACTTCACCGGGAAAGAGGATGTTTTTGGCAACAACTATGACCACGACATTCCCGGCAACTATTCCTACTTTCAGGTGAACGGTGAATCCATACATGAGGTAGGGGTTGGCCCGGTACATGCCGGCATTATTGAACCAGGGCATTTTCGATTTCAGTGCGCTGGGGAAGAGGTTCTCCACCTGGAGATCCAGCTCGGCTATCAGCACCGGGGCATCGAAAAAATGCTACCGGCTTTGCCACATAAACGCTATCCCATTATTTGCGAATCGATCGCCGGTGACACGACCATCGCCCATAGTCTTTGTTTCAGCCAAGCTTTTGAAGGCCTTGGAGGATTAACTGTTGACAAGGGAGCAAAGATTGTCCGCTCCATGGCATTAGAGCTGGAACGACTCTGCAATCATATTGGTGATCTCGGAGCGCTGAGCGGGGATGTTGCCTTTAATCCACCTGCTGCCTATTTTGGCAGAATAAGAGGAGAATTTCTTAATCTCTTACAGGTGTTGGGCGGTAACCGTTTTGGTAAAGGGCTGGTAAGACCAGGTGGGGTGACCCATGTTATGGGAGATGAACAACGCCGGTTAATACGCGATAAGCTCGCCGAAATAACACCGGAAATTGAACACATCTGTGACCTTTTATTTGGTGCGCCTACGGTCCTGGCTCGATTTGAGCACACCGGGACAGTCGAACATAGCGTGGCCAAAGAACTCGGTCTGGTCGGCTATGCAGGCAGGGCCTGTGGCATACCCTATGACGCAAGGGTAACATTTCCCAATGAGTGTTACGGTGAATTACCTGCCAATACCAACTCTGTAACAAACGGCGATGTAAACAGCCGCGCTACAGTGCGACGGGAAGAAATTATGCATTCATTGAAACTCATCAATATACTGCTCGACAAAACGGAAACAACCGCTGAAGAAGTCCATATGCAGGAGTGTAGCCTCAGCCCCGATTCGTTTGTAGTCACTGTCAACGAAGGTTGGCGGGGAGAAGTATCTCACTGCCTTCTTACAGACAATGATGGCAAGGTACAACGCTATAAGGTCAAGGACCCATCATTTCATAATTGGACGGGGCTTGCCATGTCGCTTCGCAATCAAGAAATATCAGACTTTCCACTCTGCAACAAGAGCTACAATCTTTCGTACTGCGGATTTGATCTATAATAAAGTGCCCTGCACTGAGCGACATAGAAGGATTTTATTATGCTGAAAGTACTAAAAAACAAACTGGAACAGGGAAACAAGACCTCTTCCTACCCTAAAGAGCCGATTTCTCTCTATCATCGATTTAGAGGGTTGCCTGTGATTAATTCTGAGTGCAGTAGCGAAATCGTCACAAAGTGTGCTCGTCTTTGCCCGCAAGATGCTATTGACCCCGAAGCAAAAACCATTGATCTTGGTCGCTGTTCCTTTTGCGGTCAATGCGAAAAAGTCGAGAATGGGGCATTTGTCAAGTTCAGTGAAAATTTCGATTTGGGAACGGAAAACAGGGAAGACCTGATTACAGATGGTACCTTGCCGGTTTTGGCAGATCATTCAAAACAACATTTCAAAAAACTTTTTGGGCGTTCACTCCAACTTCGCCAGGTTTCTGCAGGAGGCTGTAATTCCTGTGAGGCAGATACCAACGTACTCACCACTCCGTTTTTTGACCTTTCCCGTTTCGGTATCGATTTTGTCGCCTCACCGCGCCACGCCGATGGCATCCATGTTACCGGCCCCATTACACGCAACATGAAACAGGCACTTTTGGACACATATGATGCGGTACCATCACCCAAAGTGGTTATTGCCAGTGGCTGCTGTTCGATTTCAGGCGGCCCGTTTTTTGGAAGCGAGGAAATCATCGGGGATCTCAACAGCCTGATTCCCGTAGATCTTTATATCCCGGGTTGCCCTCCGCATCCGCTGACAACATTGCATGCATTACTGAAGTACTTTAAATAAAGGGTCTCCGTCCACCTTTCCCGTATTATCAGCTGTACTTGCCTACGGCTGATAATACCTCCCTCCAGAGGTAATCCCATTGGTTAAAACCCTTTTCGCCGGTTTCAAATGAAATTTCTGTTTGTTTCAGGCTGCCACCTCCAATGGGGACTGCAACGCTGAACAAGCCTTTTCTTCCCCCCTTTTCTCATGTTTCCTTTTTTTGTTTAGTAGCTCAAACTTGAAACTTGATCTGACAGTTACCCATAGTAACGTTGTACCTATAGGTTACAGATAACCTGCTCCTTCAGCTCAAAGAATAAAAAAAATAGTGAAACAGCAGCAAAGAATTTCACTTTACGAGTGGCTTTATAGTAAGAGGCTTCTTTCTCGGCACGACGCTAAAATACATGACAACGGGCCAAAGAATAGCCCAGATCAGTGAAAGGCTGAGCAGTGAAGGCAGTAAAGCGTAGTTGAAGGTTGCCGCTCCCAGGCGGGTACCTGCCCAGTACGCTACAGGTCCACCCATAGCACCAAAAAACATGGAAAGCAGCAGCCTGTGCTTCAACCAGGCCAGGCTATGGTGGGGCGTGATGGCCAGCCCCAACCATATAACCATCAGCCAGAAAGGTATCGGAAAACCAGTTACGGTGAAACTGATAAAGCCAACCTGGTGCAAGGTTCCATCCACCAGCAGACCTGTAAACAATAAAAATCCCATCATCCGCAAGTCAGCGCCCCGCACAGGGGAGAAAATCAGGTGAATGAGCAGTAACAGAATGCCGCCATACGCACCAATGGTTCCACCGAGAACCCCCATAAACCATATTGCCTGGTAGGTAAGGATATTGATCAAGCTCTTCATAGCGCTAAGGATGTCTATTGCCGGGTCGGGTAGCAACAAGATGGACAACGCTTATGGAACGTTCCAGAAAACCACCCTGGCAGTAACACAAGTAAAAATCCCATAATCGCTTGAATGCCTCGTCATAGCCTTTTTCCTGCAGCCCTGCAAAAGCATCGTGAAAACGAGTACGCCAATCTTGTATTGTTCTGGCATAATCAAAACCAAAATCTTCAATATGGCGAACAACCATATCGGTCTTTTCCGCAATCAACTGTGCCATCCTGCTGTTTGATGGCAGGCACCCTCCAGGGAAAATATATCGCTGTATAAAATCAACAGTTCCGACATATTGTTTATACTTCTGATCAGCGATGGTTATAGCCTGGAGCAACATCTTTCCCTCAGGTTTGAGAAGATCGCCGCATTTTTGAAAAAAACTCGGCAGAAACCGGTGCCCAACAGCCTCTATCATTTCGATACTCACCAGTTTATCAAACTTTCCGCTCAGGTCCCTATAGTCATTTTGGAGCAGTGTTATCTTGTGGCTCAGTCCGGCAGCAGCGACTCTACTCGTTGCCAACTCATACTGTGCATCAGAAATGGTCGTTGTCGTCACATGACAACCATACTTTTCGGCAGCATAAAGCGCGAATCCCCCCCACCCTGTGCCGATCTCAATCACAGAGTCTGTCGGCTGCAGATCAAGCTTTTTACAGATAAGTTCAAGTTTGTTCTGTTGGGCCTCTTCCAGGGTAGTGTTGTGGCTCGGATATATGCCGGACGAATACATCATCGCGGGATCGAGAAAAGCCCCATACAGATCATTACCAAGATCATAATGAGCAAGAATGTTTCGTTTCGCCCCATGCTTATTGTTGGTATTGAAAAAATGTTTGGCAAGATCAAACGGCCTGAGTATCCAGGCGAGCCCCTTTTCCATCCGATCAAGCAAAGACATATTCAGCACCATTATCCTTACCAATGCTGTTAAGTCATCAACATCCCATAATTTATCCACGTAAGCCTCGCCGGCACCAATCGATCCACCAAAAAGAACCCTTTTATATGCTGCAACATTGTGGATAGTTACATGGGCACGGGGTAGACTCCCCTCACCAAAACACCACTGTTTTTCACCTTCCTGAATAATAAGTTGGCCAAACTTTACACCTGAAAGCAACCTCATAAGCAGCAATCGCGACCAACGTGCGCTCAATGTATCTTTTGCTCCTGTTGAATCGCAATTTGATATATTGGTCAAGCTGTTCATACCGTCTCCTTTTCGTAAGCAACGTAGGGAACACCTTTTGCGTAAAGCTTCAGCGCTTGCCAGTAAATTTTCGCAACCATATACATGGTCATTGCCGGTTTTTTCAGCAGCTCTTTCCTCACCGATTCCAATGTAAGCGGTCGCCTGTGCAAACGAAGCTGCGCAGTAAAAATGCGGCCACGATCATCGTCGACTTGTATCTGAACAAATAATTTCTCGGCGGGATCCTTAATCTTCCATGAATAGTGTTGATTGAGCGGGTTGAATGGCGACACACGAAATTGTTTTGAATTGTCAGGCGCCAATTGATTGCCCGCAACATAATGAGCATACTGATGCCGCTCATTCCAAGGGGTATTGGAAACTTCTGCCAAAAAATGGCTAAGATTACCCTGTCCATCATACCCGTAATAAAAATTCACCGGACTGAAATACACTCCCAAGGTGCGCATATTGAGCAGGCCAAAAACTTGGCCTGCAACCGGATAGCCAGTGAGTTCCTCCATCCGTTTCCTGATAGCATCGGCAAGAGGGAGCGTCGGTTCTCCATAGTAATCCGGTCGGTGAAAGCGACTCAGTGCCCATCTCGTTGTAGAAAACCATCTTCCCAACCGAGGCAGTTGGTCGAGTTCATCAAGATTAAGAAACCACATAAAAAAATGATATTGGAAACTATGCTTTCGTGGTATCTGCCTGCTGTGAGCAATGGTACCTATATAGAGTGACGAGTTCATACACTTCCCTCCAGTGCAGCGCTAACCCGGAGCCCACTTCTAACGCCGTCTTCATGGAAGCCGTTAAACCAGTAAGCCCCACAGAAATGGCTGCGATTCTTTCCTGAAATATCCGCCCAACGTTGCTGCGCCTTAATTGCTCCTTGTGTGTACACAGGATGATGATAAGTAAAAGTACGAAGAACATGTTCCTCAGGAATATCCTGGTTAAGGGTCACCAGATAGGTGTATCGCTTGTTCAAGCGTTGGAGAATATTCATGTTATAGGTCAGTGTCGTCTGTTCTTCGGCACCGGCAACCATGTTATAATTCCAACTGGCCCAGGCCAATTTTCTTTTGGGCAGAAAGGATGTATCTGTGTGCAGGACCACCCTGTTCTCTGATGTTGTAAATTGCTGCAAGACAGATTCCTCTTCAGCAGTTGGGCTGGCCAGCAGAGACAAAGCCTGGTTACCATGACAGGCAAAAACGACCTGATCAAAAGTGGTTGAGCCTTCCTTGGTGATGACGGAAACCAGATTGTCTTCCCGCTCCACCCTCACCACTGGTGTATTGAGCCGAATGCTGTCTTTAAAGGTGGCTGTCAGCGGCTCAATATAGCTGCTTGAGCCACCTATAATGGTATACCATTGCGGTCTGTTAACAATATTGAGCAAACCGTGATTATCGCAAAAGCGAACAAAAAACTGCAAAGGAAAATCCATACAACTTTCCAGTCCCATTGACCAAATCGCAGACACCATCGGCAGCAGGTAATTTTCCTTAAAAAGCGATGAATATTTCTGCACAGTGAGAAAGTTTCCGATGGTCTGATGCTGATCCTCTTTTGCAGCATTTTTCACCTCTTTATTGAACCGAACAATGTCTGCTACCATTGCCAGGAAACGCGGACGGATCAAGTTTCTTCGCTGTGCAAAGAGGCTATTGAGATTGTTCCCGTTGTACTCAAGGTCTATGACATCATTTCTTACTGAAAAACTCATTTCCGTAGGTTGAGATGCAACCCCAAGACTCTCCATCAACTCAATAAAATGGGGATAGGTACGATCATTAAAGACAATAAATCCTGTGTCTATTGCAGACACCTCTCCCTCTTTCTCCACCTCTACGGTATGGGTATGCCCCCCAACATAATCAGCGGCTTCGTAAAGGGTGATATCATGGTGGGGAGCCAAGGCATGAGCACAGGTAAGCCCTGAAATTCCGGACCCAACGATTGCAATCTTTAAACGACTCATTTTCTCACCATTTGCCGACCGATTATGGTCCATAGTGGACCGGGGAGGAAGGATAAGAGCTTAAGTATCCAGGTAAAGCGTTTAGGAAAATGAATTTCCGCTTTCTTTTTCATCACCCCTTTCCGAATATAATCGCTTGCCTGTTGAACACTTATTCGAAACGGCATGGGAAAGTCGTTGAGATCGGTAAGAGGCGTCTTGACAAATCCCGGACAGATAAGGCTGACAGCAATGTTCTCAGGGTGCAAATCTATCCTCAGGGTTTTGGCCATGTAGGCGATTGCAGCCTTGGAGGCGCCATATGCTTCTGCACGCGGTAATGGCAGGTAGGCGGCAGAGCTGCCCACAAGAGCCAGGTGAGGACTTTGACTTTTGCGAAGAAGCGGTAAAACCGCCTCAATGGAAATGGCTGTCGATTCCACATTGGCCCGCATTACCCGCTGCACTAACGCACTGTCAAACTCAGGGAGATCTATATACTCACAGGTTCCTGCATTCAGGATGGCAAGGTCCACAGAGTCCAATCGGGCAAACCAGGCAAGGGCTGCATCTCTATCGGTGAGATCCAGCTGCCCGGTAGACAATCCATGGGCAGCAAGTTCTTCCAATGCCTGCACATTTCTTCCTAAAGCCCACACCTCATGACCTTCGGCATGATAGTCCATAGCCAACTGCCGACCTATTCCCGAGGTTGCTCCGGTGATTACTATTTTCATTTTCCAAGTCCTTTTTTAATGGATCTTACAAAACGGCCCAAGAGCGGTACATGCTCATAGAGCATGGCCCCAAGGTCAAAATAATCCTGATGAAAATGTACCTTGCCCTGCTGATCAAATTCCAGATAACTGGCACCGGCGACGGTTATTGGACGGCCTCCATCAAGCCGCCGATGACTGAAAGTCATTTCCCAGCGTACGTACCCTTTGTTGTCGACCATTAATGGTTCAAGGAAGGAAAAATGTATAGAGTCGATGTTTGCATACAGGGCTGCAAAATATGCTGTGAGGTTATCAATACCGCTAATCTGGTGGGCAGGATCGGTAAAATGAATGTCTTGTCTGTAAACGGTCTTGAGAATCTCTAAATTATCTGCATGAAGATTCCGGTACATTCGAAGAAACTTTTCCATATGCCCTGACTCCTTTACATCAATGAAGTGTTTACTCGGTAAGAATTAATCCTTTTGCACTCCTGCGAGCAGATCATCCCGAAGGTCTTCATCAAGTGGCTTATGACTTCCAAGCCATATACTAAAGTATGTCTCTGCAAAAAAAGGCGAATCTATGGAAACGAGTTCTTCTCCGTTGTAAGAGAGTGTTGTTACACTGTCTACACTACTGTAACAGAGGGTGTACGTATCTCCATCTTTTACATCTAAATATGCCTCATGGAGAGCATCAATGCCACCCTTGGCCAGCGCCAGCTGTTTCTCTGAGAACTGACGATTAAGAATGGTGTTTGCCGCTTCTACAAAATCATCTTTTTCAATATCGACCGCATATTCAATATGTAAACATTTGGACACATCACGACTGAGAATATGTTGTTTGCTTGTAAGCTCTGAACCGTAAAGAGATACATCATACACCTTGATAAATCCCAAGTAATACGCCTTCCCTTGCCCGAGTCTCTGCAAGTCACTCATACCAGATATTCCATAAACCGGGCTGGAGAGCAACAGAATAAGCCCTATTATCAATAAATTACCTTTTAAAAACATACTAACACCCTATTGGTTATGTTTATTTCCTGAAAACTATTGTTACTTCTCCTACCTTAAATCCAAATTTGGACATGGTCGCTTTGTTGATCAGCATGTCCTCGCTTACCAGGAACATCCAGTCATCAAACTTTATTTTCCAGCTGCTGTCCTCTACCTGCAGCATTAACTGATATTGCCAATTGAGTACATTACCGTAGAGTACTCCATCAGCTTGATCCAAGACATCATCAGCAGTACCCGTAAATCTATGGTTATCCTGTTGACTCAAAATCCACGTCCTGTCAGACAATTCACCATCACTCCACTCAAATTTTTCCCGTAAGACCAGTTGTCCGTTTTCTGTCACCTCGCCGACAACTTCGACAACAAACCGACGAATGAGCGCACCCTTTCTATCCTGAACGATTCCCCACCCCGTAGTGTTTCCCGAAAAATACTCAAACAGATCCAGCTGCGGCTCATTGGCACTATAACGTTTCATATCTACCGCAGAACAACCCGTCACCAGCACCAGTATCAACAAAGTAAAAAGTAATCTCATCAGCATTCTCCTAATGTCGAATTTTTTCCGCTCTTATAACGTATAAAGTAAGGAAGTCCAGATAACTATCAATAGATATAAAACAGGAAGACATTGGTAGCTTGTACTACCAAAAGAAAAGAATAATTTTGAAGCATTCAAGACACAACAAAAGCAGGAGCGAGAAGAGAAAATATACTGCTAATAATTTAACATACCCTAACGATATTGCCGTACATCTTGTGGGTGATCAGCAATTTTTCGAGATAGTCTTTTGTGAAAAATGTTATCAAGCTTGCTCGGTGCTGTAAACAGATGCAATATACCTGTTCACGTCAAATTTTCGGCGACATCCAGCCTCATTCATGTAACGAATCTTGCCGAAAACCGACCGTTCGCGCCATGCCCGATCATGCACGCCACCAATAGCCCAGGCAACCCCGGCATACCCATTTGGATCTCTACCATCCAACGAGTAGCGATCATTAAGAGTGATAGCACATTCCAGGGCAGCTTCAGGATCAGGAGTCCATTCAAGTATTTTCTTTGCCCAATACATCCGTAAATACCCATGGAGTTTACCGTTCTGAACAAGATCAACCTGACAGGCGTTCCAGAGTTGCTCGTGGGTCTTCCCTTGTTCCAGTTCCTGGAGGGTATAAATATAATCACGTTTATCATACCAATGCTGATCAAGCGTTTTCCGAGCCCACTCCGGAAATCCAGCAATACTATCGTAGCTGGGTTCGTACAGACAAAAATTATCAGACAATTCGCGCCGTACAACGAGTTCTTCCAGAAAGGGAGCTTTGCTCTCCATGGGCAAATCGCTCTCTGAAACCATCCAAGCCAGGCGCTGTGCCGACAGGTGTCCAAAGTGCAAATATGGAGAAAGCCCGGATTGGCCCTTTACGCACGGATTGTTCCGACAAGCTGCATACTCTGCAAGTCCGGTGCTCACAAATACCTCAGCAGCAAAGTTTGCCTTCGCTTCGCCGGCCTTAAATTTTCCTTCCTCAACAGACAACAGGCTGGAAGTTAACCCCGAATATGCAGCCCAATCATAACTTTCTGCATCTTGGCGCCAGTCGACCAAATGCTTTTTCAGAGAGGGAATATCAGTTAAATAATCATCCAGCAAACGGTTAATTTTAGGACGAAGTGTGTAGGCAGCGTACTCTTTTTTATCGGAAACTATCCAAGCAGGAACGATGTTATGCGCATCCACTTCATAAAGAGGAACCTTCACGCTCTTTGCGAGCTGTGCCTGCCATTGCCGCTTGATGCGGAGGGGATCGAAATCACTAACAAGCACGTGGGCATCGATATGGCGAAGAAAATGGGGCAGGCCTTCCACAGGCGACTGTTCGAGAAGGACAAACGGTATTTGCAGTTTCTGCAGTTTTTTCTGCACACCTGCAAGGCCTCTTAGCATAAAGGCATAATGATCTGATGCAGCTCCCAAGTAATCAGGAATAAGGCTGAAAACAACCACCAACCCTTTGTGCTGTGCCAATGCCTCCTGCTGCGCCCACAACAAAGCCCAGTTATCATCTACTCGCTGGTCACGGGAAATCCAGTACACAACGGGGCCTTGCCCACGCTGCCCGTTTCTGACACATCGGCATCTCCGATCAATATCAGTATTCCTGCGCTCCATATACATTACCATTTATAGGGGCTGCTTGTTTGTGCACAGATATAATGCCCAGGGAAGATTAGCTTGAACTAAGGTCCCTGCCGATTTCCGGACAGGGACCGGGAGGAGTACTACCATCTTTCTGTTCCAACAATCTCATTCACATTCCTGCAGGTTTTCTGCTCATCTTCGCTGAGGAGTTCAAATGAAGTTTTCCGGTCATTACTTTCAATCGAGCAAACATACTCTCTGCCTTCTTTATCGTTAAGCCATGTGAGTGATTCATATCCGCTTTTCATTGTGCATCCTCATTCGTGGATTATATATCATCTTACGATGCCTGTTTTTGCATCTTGTACCTTATACAGTAACAACAAACGGGATTGACACAATGGGTTAAAATTGGCACTTTATTGATAGCTACAACTATCACCAAAAGGAAAATATATGCTGGATTCCACTCTTTACAAAGTTATTATTAATTCAATGTCAGCCCATGTCGCTATACTTGACGAACATGGTATTATCATAGAAACCAATCGCGCCTGGCAGGACTTTGGTCGTGAAAACGGTATGCAAGAACCATTTGACAGTATCGGAATAAACTATCTTGAGACATGTAGTGGCACGAGCAGTCATCGCGATGGAGAAGACAGCAGTGTTGCTGAAGGTATTCAAAAGGTGCTGCAAGGAAAAATTCCGGAATTTCTTTCCCACTACCCTTGCCATTCTCCAGACCAAAAAAGGTGGTTTGCCATCCGGGTAGTCCCCTTTCGGGATGACAAAAATCACCACATTATTGTAACCCATGAAAACATAACCCCCATAATCGAGATACAAAAAGAACTGGAAGCAAAAGAGGCAGAGTTACGTCGTGAACAGGAACGTCTTGAAGAAACCAACATCGCGCTGCGCGTATTATTACGGCAACGAGACGAGGACAAAACACGAATAGAAGAAACCATTTATGTGAACGTGGACCGCCTTGTCCTCCCTTATATTGAGCAAATGTTACAGGGAAACCTCTCTGATAAACAGCGCACCCTAGCCGAGGTGGTCGATGCGAACCTCAGAGACATCATCTCACCATTCCTACAGAACATTTCAGCACTGAACATGCTGCTCACTCCCCAAGAAATTGAAGTAGCCAATATGGTACGCAGCGGCAGAACCAGTAAAGAAATCGCAGAGGTACTTGGAATTTCAACAAGCGGTGTTGATTTTCATCGAAAAAGACTTCGCCAAAAACTTGGTTTGACCAATAGTTCTAAAAATCTTAGATCCTATTTACTTACTTTAGAAAAAGATCGCTCCTGATTTTGCTCTCGACTCAATAGCGTTATTCGAAAGAAGTAAGCCCAAATGTCTGAGCAAACCAATAATCGGACAACATGCTAAGTAATTTTACCTACCTGATCTAAAATGTGATAGATTGAAGAGGATAACCCTTCAGTCACTTTCAAAATGAAAGTGGCCGTTACGTCAGCAGCTGACGATAAGACATTTGCCCATTTATAACAGCAAACGAAAGCCCCATCTTACTAAATTTTCTGCAGAGAACAATAGCTTTAAGAACAACGGAAAAATCACTTATCATTGCCCGAATTTCTCATCAATACAGTTTTTTTTCGCAGGGCAAGGCACGAGCCGCGCAGCAGTAGCGAATATTGACCCGAAGGCGGAACTTTTTGATTCAAAACGAAAAACAAACTATTAATTGTGCAATTACTTGTTAAGCAACACTATCAATTAATTGAGTTTAAAATCAAAAAATTCATGAAAAATTCGAGATAGGTCTGTTCTGTATATTCTTGGGTAGAATCCAGCCAAACCAACATGAAAAAAATTTCGTTTAAGATCAGAACCAAGCTTATTCTAATCTTCATTCTCATCAAAGTTTTCCCCCTGCTAGCCCTTGCCTGGTTTGCCTGGCATCAAATCACCGATTTAGTTCAAAAAATGCAGCTTTCTTTTGAGACTGCAACCCTGGAAAGCCAGAAAATGGGGAAAGAGATTGTTCAGCTGGCAACCAAAGACTCAATTCGTGCCCTTGACGAAAAGTCGCGAGAAGCAATTGAAAGGCTTACCGTGGATACAGCTAACGATGTGGCCAGATTTCTATACGAACGGGACCGCGATATCCGACAGGCAGCCTTGTTTGAACCTTCCGAGGCTAATTATCGTAATTTCCTCGCTTCCAAATTCAGCCCAATCATTGAACATAAGCCCCTTGTCATGGATAGGGAAGGAAAACGCTGGGAGGAAACACACCCCACGCATACTGTGCTGGATGTAGTCCAATCGGGTAACGAGGACAATGCTAACGATTTCCACTCTCGCCCACCAGAAATTCATGGAACACCTGTCGAACATCCTCTGTATCTGGAACTAACGTTCATCGATCTTGCCGGTCACGAAAAATTTAAAGTCACCACTTCTGATTTTCTTACGCCCGACTTGCACGATGTCTCTCAAAAAGAGAATACCTTCTGCAAAGCGGAAACCTATTTTAAACACCTCAAGGCTCTCCAACCCGGAGAAATATTTGTTTCTGATGTTATTGGCGCTTACCAAAGAACAGACATGATAGGAACGTACTCTAGGGTAAGAGCGGAAAAGCTCGGCATCGACTTCTCCCCTCAAACATCAGCCTATGCCGGTAAAGAAAATCCAGAGGGTAAACGATTCAAGGGCCTGGTCCGCTGGGCAACGCCTGTTGAGCGTGACGGACACGTGATTGGATTTGTAACGCTTGCCCTTGATCATACCCACATCATGGAATTTACCGACCATATAGTCCCGACCGAAGAACGATATACTGCCCTTTCAGATGCAGGAACAGGTAATTACGCATTTATGTGGGATTATCGAGGTCGCAACATCTCTCACCCAAGAGATTATTTTATTACAGGGTATAATCCAAAGACCGGTGAACCCGCTCTCCCTTGGCTGGAAGCCGAACATTATAAGCAATGGCAAGCGACGACTGTAAAAATTACTGAGTTTTTAAAGACTCTTCCGCTTTATCACAACCAATCTCTTGATAAAAAAGCTGCACCGGAACAAACCCAATCAGGTTATGTTGGCCTGGATTGCAGATATTTAAACTTTGCCCCACAGTGCGATGGATGGATCAACCTCACCCAACACGGAGGCTCCGGCTCTTTCCTCATTTTCTGGAGCGGACTGTGGAAACTTACCACAGCCGCAGCTATCCCATACTATACCGGTCAATATGCCGGCAGTCCCAGAGGATTTGGTTTTGTCACCATCGGGGCTAATGTTAATGAATTTCACAAAGCAGCTTTAGCCACAGCAGAGCACATCGAAAACATTGGCTCAGATCATATCAAAACACTTGATCAGCAGTTTCAACGCAATCAAGAGTTCCTCACAACATCCTTAAAAGAGACTACGACAAATTTGACCATTTCCACTCTGGTTATGATTTTTGCTATTATCATCATCGCTATTTGGATGGCTTCCATCCTGACTGGGAGAATTACGGAAATTATAAAAAATATTCGTTACTTTCAGCAAAACGACATGAGCAAACGCCTCCATATTGAATCAGGAGACGAGTTGGAAGAGCTCGCATTGACCTTCAATTCCATGGCTGACAATATCCAACAATCAATGATTGACATTCGGGTTGCGCATGAAGAGTCAGAAAAAACAAACCAACAACTCATAGAAGAAATTGCAATCCGTAAAAAAACAGAAAAAGAGCTGGCACAACACCGTGACAACCTTGAGCAAATAGTCTCTGATCGTACAAGAGAACTGAAACAGGAAATTTACGAACGTAAACAAGCGGAAATCAGCAAAAATGATTTGGAAACACGGCTTCACCGTGCAGAAAAAATGGAAGCAATAGGGACATTGGCTGGTGGTGTTGCTCACGATTTAAATAACATTCTATCAGGAATCGCAACCTACCCGGAACTTCTTCTGCTCCAACTCAAAGAAGATGATCCAATGTATCGCCCTTTACAAACCATACAGGCATCCGGCGAAAAAGCTGCTGCTATTGTGCAAGATTTACTGACACTTGCCAGAAGAGGGGTTTCGATAACACACACTTTAAACCTTAATCACATTATCATTGATTATCTCTCCAGCCCTGAATATCAGCAACTGTTATTTCATCATCCAGGCATACAGGTAAAAACCGATCTTGCCGGTAACCTGATGCGACTCAAGGGGTCTGAATTACATCTTTCCAAGACAGTGATGAACTTGGTAAGTAATGGCGTCGAAGCCATGGTCGGTGGTGGACAACTGACAATTCAGACAGAAAATCGTTATTTAGACAAGCCCCTAAAACTGTATGATAAGGTGCTTGCGGGAGAATATGTTACCTTAATCATAAAAGATGAAGGTTCTGGAATTAAAAAACAAGAACTGCATCGAATATTTGAACCCTTTTACACCAAGAAAAAAATGGGCCGAAGCGGCACGGGACTAGGTATGGCCGTCGTTTGGGGGGCAATCCAGGACCACCATGGATATATTGACTGTCAAAGTAAAATTGATGAAGGTACGGTATTTACGCTCTATTTCCCTGTGTGCCGCGACTCCATTGCCAGTGAAGTTTCTGCACCTGAATTCAAAGAATTAAAGGGGCATGGCGAGACAATCCTCCTTGTCGACGACATGAAAGAACAGCTGGAAATAGCCTCTATGATTCTTACCGAATTAAATTATACCGTATACACGGTTTCAAGTGGTGAAGATGCCCTGTCCTTTCTTGAGGATAATGTTGTAGATCTTGTCATTTTAGACATGATAATGGAACCTGGGATTGATGGCCTGGCAACCTATCAGGAAATCATAAAAAAGTGGCCTGGGCAGAAAGCCATAATTGCCAGTGGCTTTTCCGAAATCGGCAAACTAAACGAAGCATTGCAGCTTGGAGTAAAATCACACCTGAAAAAACCCTATACCCTGACGAACCTGGGTCAACACGTTATAGAAGGACTCAGCGACACCTCCAACATCTGATAAAAAAATGCGCACGAGGTAGGGAAAACAGGCGCAGGCTCGGATAATAGATTTCAACCTGGTGTAAAAAAAATCGAAATTATTTACATCACCTCTCACATAACCAGTAAAAAGTGAAACCTGGAATAACCAGATTGTTTTTAAAAACATCAGGGCATTCTCCACTATATACATCAACGAACTGCCGGTATTGTGCACCCCAACTGCCAAGTTCGCCTATGTTCAGCGACTTTGGTCTATTACTAAAATTTGCAACCACCAGGACTTTTTCATTGGGTTTTTGCAGGTGATATCTGCCAAAGACAAAAAGGTGCGGATTTTCAACTTCGATGAGCTCACGATTGTTAAAATCGGCAAAGGCATCCATTTCTTTTCGGACCGCAATCATCCTTTTTAACGCACTGAAAATTTCATATTCAACAGTCCCGGGTATATTCCTCTGGTCTGCTTTATCCCAGTCGATTGACGGTCGATGTACCCAGCGGGTGTCCCCTTTTTTGTAGGGATCATCACGGTAAGTATCATCGTTTAACGTACCGATTTCATCACCATAATAAAGCAGCGGAATGCCGCCAAACGACATAATCATACCGTGGAGCAGTAAAATCAATTTAACCGAATCATCGATCATTTCTTTGTCACCTGTTTCCAGCGCGTAGTCCAGCCCAGCCAATGAGGCTAGAGAGCCTGAAATGCGGGTGTCACCGGTCTTGGCATTTTGGCCAAAGGGGAGTCCTCGCGCATAGGAATCTTCGAATTTACCAGTGAAATAATCAACTAAAAATTGCCGGTGGTGGGCAGGTTGGTAATCGCAAAGGAGGATATCCCTGTCATCAAATCCCAGACCGATATCATCGTGACAGCGGACGTAATTGAGCCAAGTGGCACGCTCCAACTTTACCGGTAAATTTTTTATCCCTTGATTCAACAGGCGAGCATTTTTGGTGGCGACCGCATCCCAGAGCAAAGCCATGAAGGTGGCGTTGTAGGCGATCTCGCATTCCTTGGCGATGACCGCATCCTCTCCAAAATACTTGATAACCTCCACGGGTGCGACAATCGCCTCAGCAATAAAAACCACCCCAGGTGCGGTGACCTGACAGCAGTCCTTTAAAAGCTGGAGGATCAAATGCGCTTCGCGCTCATTCTGGCACGTACTGCCTATTTTCTTCCACAAAAAGGCTACGGCATCCAACCGCAGGATATCCGCCCCCTGATTGGCCCAGAAGAGAATGATATTGAGCATCTCTATAAAAACGGCAGGATTGCTGTAGTTGAGATCCCACTGAAAATCGTTAAAAACCGTCATGACCCAGCGGCCCATCTCTTCGTCCCAGGTAAAATTGCCTGGTGAGGTTTCCGGAAAGATTTCCGGCATACTCTGTTCGAACATGTCGGGGACATTACGATTTTCAAAGGTGTAGTAATAGTCCTGATATTTCTTGTCTCCCGCCCTGGCACAGTTCGCCCAATAATGCTTATTCGAGGTATGATTGACCACCACATCGAGCACCAGCAGGATGTCACGCTCTTTCATTTCCTTGGCAAGCTGCCCCACATCTTCCAGTGTGCCTACCTCAGGATTAATCTCGCGAAAATCACTGACCGCATATCCACCGTCACTGCTCCCTTCCGGACAAAGCAAAATCGGCATCACGTGAACCATATTGACACCCAGTTCCTGAAAATAGTGCAGACGCTCCTGCAGGCCTTTTAAGGTACCGGCAAAACCCTTGCAATAGAGCGCCATTCCTGTCCATTGTTGATGGAGAAACCAGTTGTAATCTTTTTCCCTGGCCAGGTCGAGCTGACGGAGCCTATCAGGACGATTGATATATTGCGTTGCCATCGTTTCAACCAGCTTCTGCGCCTGTTGGTCAAAATCATCCCGATCGCCGTAGAGCCGTTGAAACAATAAGTGAATTCCGTAAAAATTTGCCCCAAGTCGGGTGTAAAAATGCCGCAGATCCTGCTCGGAAATTTCCGGCTTTATGCGGTTGAGGATGTCATTGAGAAGAGTATGGGATATTTGTTCGTACACAAGCTGCCTATATAAGAAGGTTGGTTATTAATTTTCACAGGCTCTTCAGGCTCTGTCGTCAAGAGAAGATATGAAATCCTTATAAAACAAAGGGTCGGTTGTCGTTGCGCCTCGTAAACCGATGATCATTCCTGCGAACCGCTGGGCCTGACGAAGCCTTTCTGCAACCGGCCAGCCGGCCAGCAGCCCATGAATATACACTGCGCTGAAAGCGTCTCCGGCACCTACGGTATCAACCGGGCGCGCAACTTTTTGTGGAGACAACGAATGTAATTTTCCATTGGCAGTTCGAATCAGGGTATCTTGTCCACCACGCGTGACGATCAACTGCTCCAGTCCACAGGAGGTTTGCAGTTCTGCCATCTGCTGACGGACATCGGTTGCAGGTTCCCCGAGCAATCGCAGTTCTTCTTCGTTCATTTTCGCCCAGGTGGCATTGTACAGCCAGCCGAAAACTTCATCCCGCTGCCACCAGGGGGCCCGAAGGTTGACATCCAGAAAAATCCGTACTCCCTCATTACTTGTGATCTCTGCAAACGTGTGCCGGGCGGTATGGCTTCGTAAACCAAGAGTTCCATGATAGAGAATTCCCTCAAAATCCGTTACCGGCAAGGGGTCGATAGAAATAAAATCATAGGCACTGTCTGCAACTATATCGTAGCGTGGTTCACCGTCATTAATCGTTACCTCAACCCGACCGGTCGGATGCTCTGCATCAACCTGAACCGCGTTGGTGTTCATGCCCCGGTTGTGCATCTCTTCTAGTATCATCTTGCCGCTGTCATCATTACCGACTCGAGAAATAAAGAGGGGATGATCGCCAAAAGCCTGCAGATGCCAGGCAACATTGAATGGTGCACCACCAAGCACCTGTTCGCCGGTTGGGAAACAATCAAAGAGGACTTCACCAAACACAGAGACTTCAGTTCTTTTCGTGATCATAGCTTTAGCAACGCTCCTATCTCAGGGGCGAAAAACTCGACACCCTGTACAACGCCGGCTGCGTAGTTGCCTCCCAATGGAGAATGTTCCTGTCGAGCCAAATAGAGGGAGGCCTCACAACCGTTTTCTTGTGCCAGCTTCAATGCCAGCTGTTTAGTCTCGGGATCAGCATTAGCAACTAAAATAGAGGGAATCGAGCTGACCAGCACTGGTAAGTCGTTACCACTGTCCCCTGCAAAAATGACCTCGTGCATAGCATATCCCAACTGTTGCTGCAGAAACTCGATCCCATGTACTTTTGTTGCGTTACGCGGCAACACATCGAGCAGCCCCACTTGCTCCGGCTCATCAATGCTCCACACCAGACTGGCATCAACATCCAGTTGCTGCAGCTGCCGTTCAGCGCGTTGCAGGATATTGTCCCGGTCTACGTTCAACGGCAGGTAATAACTTAATTTAAAGTCATTTTGCTTACTCTTTTCCTGCAACCTGAGTTCCGGAAAGCCGGCGAGCGCATGCTGCAGTTGTCCGTGTTTTTTTCCCCGCCAATCTGCAGCGATCAGTGTTTGCCAGGCAAGCATTTCCTCCCATTGCCCTTGATTCCGGCCATATATTTTTGTACCAACATCAGTAATTGCATAATCGGGCTCAGGTAGACTGTAGTCACTGATTGCCTGTTTAACTAACTGCAGATGACGCCCAGTAACATATACCAAGGTGACCTCAGGCAATTCACAAAGCTGGTGAAAGCACTTTGCGGCATCCGGATGCTCCGGCTGACGCCCATTAGGAATGATGGTTCGGTCCATGTCCGTGCAAAGCAGTAATCTATTCATTATCGACCTGTTTAACTTCCCGAGGATCTTTGCAGCTGCCGAAAAAATCATAATATTCGATGGCTTCGAGCACGCCTGCAGCATACGGCTGCTTAGAAAAATAGATCCGGTCTATATCAATAAGCTGAGACAGCTCTTCATGGTGCCGGTTAGCAACCACCGCAGCCAGCGTGTTGCCGCGCATCATATCCTCATCTGCACCTGAACCGCCAACGACGAAAACGGTTTCCAACGGGACATTCAATCGTTCAACAACATAACGCAAAGCCATTCCCTTTGAGGCTCGCAAAGGGAGAATATCAAAAAATTGTCCAAATGCGGTTTGCACAAAAACCGCCTGCTCTTCCTGATGCAGTAACTGTTTTATATCTTCGATATCAGCCTTTTCCGGATCAATATAATAACTGATTTTAAAACGACTTTGCTCGATATTCGGCTGAAGTTTGAGCCCGGGATAACTAGCCAGCAACTGCTTGACTGTGCGCGGTGTCCACTGATAATCAATGTGCCGTGCCCAGGCAGTATCATCGGTCAACTTTGGTGCATGATAAATCTCGGTGCCGCTGCTGGTGATCAACACATCCGGCTCTGGAATCCTGTGTTTTTTCATCAATTTTAAAGCGGAGTCGAGCCGCCTGCCTGTAGCAATTATAAAATAGCCGCGGGTACGTTGCTTCCGAAGAAGGACAACGAGCTCCTTGAGTGACTGCTCGTTGCCGATCAGGTTCTGGTCAAGGTCACTGACAATGGCACGATCGCGATACAAACCAGAACGTTGCGTGATCGGTTTGCGCAACAATTTTTCCGAACGCATAGCAATCGGTTTGATAATCTTTACGTAGCGTTTTGCATGGGCTTCCCACGAATAATGTTCCTGAACCCCTTGCAGTCCCTGCAGAGAACTTTTCGTCCATAAGTCCTTATCATCAAGCAGTCTCAACAACGCGTTAACGATTGTTTCCGGCTCCAATGGATCTATCAGTAACCCGTTCTTACAGTTCATAATAATATCTTGCGGGCCGCCATCTTCAGTAGCCACAATCGGCAACCCACAGGCTGCCGCCTCGATCAAGGTCAAACCGAACGGCTCTGTGAGCGCAGGATTAACAAAGATGCCCCCGGAAGCGGCTGTAATCCTGTAAATCATAGGAACCTGATCACGATGATGGTGTTTAGGCAGTGCCACCTTTCCGTAAAGATCATAACGATCGATGGCAATGAAAATTTGATGAAAAACTTCCTGCGCCCCCTCTT
Source organism: Desulfogranum marinum (assembly GCF_963675105.2). Lineage (NCBI taxonomy): Bacteria > Pseudomonadati > Thermodesulfobacteriota > Desulfobulbia > Desulfobulbales > Desulfobulbaceae > Desulfogranum > Desulfogranum marinum. The sequence continues at coordinate 2,108,020 of NZ_CAXXRO010000004.1, read as the reverse complement.
CGAGGTCATCTATGTCGTTGCGGTTGCCTGCGACAATTAACAGATTTGTCAACTCCTGCAGACGAGCGGATTGCCCAAATGCTTCTATAAGAGCGGTGATGTTTTTTCGCCTATCAGGGCGCGATAATGCCAGAATAAGAGGTTTATCCGGATTCTTTAAATGGCGAGTCAACTCTGCTCGCAGAGGACTGTCCAGTTCGGTACCAGTGGATGGCGTGAATTGGTTGAGGTTTGTGCCTGGTGGTACAACCCGCATTTGGTCGGGCTGATAGTGGTTATACAGTTCATACTGCTCTGCAATTTCCTGACGGGTACTGGTGATAACCCGTTCTGCTGTTGCCAGTGTCTGTTCCTCGGCTGCAATCCGCCGGCTCATGTTAAAACGGGTCTCTATCTCAGTAGCTTTCAGCCCACTTGCTAAAAGACGACTTCGCTTGACACGGCCGAGAGAGTGACCGGTATGGATGAGCGGGATCCCCAAGAGGCTGGCCAAATGCGAGCCAACATAGCCGGCATCGGCATAATGACTATGAATGATATCTGGATAACGGTTGTTGTCATTAAAAAAAGCTGTCAGGTTATCAGTAAATATGTCGAGATAATCCCAAAGCTCTTCTTTGGCCAAGTATTTTTCCGGCCCGGCATCAATTCGAACAATCCGAAGGTTATCGGTAAGTTTTTCTATTGGCTTTGCATAGTCAGTAGAGACGTTTTCATCCACTACGCGTTGAGTGATCAAATCGACTTTATGGACTCCAGGCTGCTTGGCCAACGCTTGTGCAAGCTCAACCACATAAAGCGTTTGTCCGCCAGTGTCTGCATCACGGCCCAATTCAAGATTTCGCCAACGAATGAGCCCATGAATACTTAACAGGGCAACATAGAGTCCGCCTGTTTGTTGCGTCATTAATCCCCCTTATGCTTTCGTTCTATTTATCTTTCAGGTGGTTACATCCGGCCGACAAAGAACAATGGCCTTTAAAAAAATCAGCCTGATAGAAAGTAGTAAGTGTCTCCTCTATAAAATCAAGTAGTTCTCAAGGAATGCATTGAGCTAAAGGCTCAAGTCTATCCAATTGTCCCATCTATGCAAGCTTTTCCGAGCCTGAAAACACCTGTTCCACTCTCAGTACAGCTGCAGCATGGCCGGGGTGTTTTTTCGGATTCCATGTCTTCATATCCTCAAAGATATCCCCCTCTTTGAGGTACTCAATAGCCCCCTTCAGTTGAAACGCCTTGTTCTCACCTGTGATAAAGAGAACGGAACCTTTGCTGCCGGCAAGAATATTTTCCTGTGTTTTGTGAAAATAGTTATCCGCAATAACTATTGCGCCATCATCCAACTTTTTTACACAGGTAACATAAATAGTATTGGGGACGCCATCTTTGCCAACAGTGGTAAATATGACCGGTCCTTTTTTTTCATCCCATGCTTTACTTACTTTTTCCGGTAATACTAACATCTCTTCTCCTTTGCGATTATCACGATACGTGATCTGCACCATGGTGCCGTTAAACAGATAAACACATAGATAAACACATCTCCTGCCACGCAGTGGTTTATTAATGCTTCCTATGCGAATTCAAGATGTTACACGGTACTCCTGTTGCAGGTTTAATTCAAATGGTTTTCAGAATCCTGCGAGGTTGAATATGCGCTAAACCGCTGATGCATTTTTTTTACAGAGCAAAAGAAAAAGATGTCCTGCCACTTTCTTGTACACAGGGCCCGAGCCCCCCTGCCTTGTATAGATGTTTGAAAATATACACATAAACTCATTGCTAAACAATCCACCGTAAGACTGCTTTCACTGTTGTCACAAAAAGTGGGTAAAGACTCATTGGTTGAGAACCGAGAAGAGCTGTAGAGTCATGATTCTTTAAGCCCCTTATAACATCCAAGTGGAGGATATTTTACAATATGAAAATAGCTGCGACTATGGTCAGCATGGATGCGGCGACAAACTACACGGAAGTAGATCAAAACAACACTATCCGGCAACAGGGCAAGTTCATGCCCTCTTCTCCCCGGATGTCACAGAGTCCTTCAGCAAATGTCTTCCAGCAGGGCCTCTTTTCTCTCATTCATTCATCTACAAGCCGCCAGCAGTCAGGATCATACGTGGTCACGCCTCAGGAAGAGGTTGCCGGCGGAAGTAATGCAACAAATTCGGTAGACCCAAAACAGGCCCAGGCTCAAGCCCTGTCATCAATGGTGCAACACATATCCGGAACCTCGGTTACCGTGCACCAGGTGGAAACGGCCAACCGCGCCCCAGCAATCAATACATCACCGTTCTTCGTTGGCCAAGCCAGCCTCACCCGCAGCGTTGTCCATGTGGAACAGGAATCACTCTGTTTCCAGGCTGCCGGGACAGTACAAACAGAGTGTGGGCAAACCATCTCGTTTAGCATGGGCGTGCAGATGCAGCGCCGACAAGTAGCTATTCAGTCGGCAGGCCTTTCCAGGCTTGTTCATGGCATTGACCCCATTGTGCTTAATTTTGATGAAAATATTTCTCTATTAGATGAAAATTATTTTTCTTTTGACCTCGACGGTGATGGTATGTGTGAGGAACTTTCCGGATTAGGAAATGGTTGTGGGTTCCTTGCCTTGGATCGTGATGGAGACGGGACTATATCTGATGGCCTTGAGCTTTTTGGCCCTGCCACAGACAATGGATTTAACGAGCTGGCAAAACTGGACAATGATGGGAATAGCTGGATCGATGAAAATGACCCTATCTTTGATGATTTGCTGGTCTGGATGGGCGCAGGCGGAGAGGATGAGCAACTTCTCAGCCTCAGAGAAGCTGGGGTAGGTGCCATATCCATAGCCCATGCAGGAACGCAATTTACCCTGGAAAACCATGACGGCAGCGTACAGGGAGTTGTCCAAGCAACAGGTCTGTTTCTGATGGAGAATGGAGAGCCAAAAGCGTTACAGGAACTTGACCTGGTACCAAAGGGAGAAGGAGGTGAACAAATATTTAACAGCGCAGGGCTTTTTGCCCAAAACGAGCAGGCCATTGAAAAGCTGCGCGACATTATTTTTTGGCAGCGTTTCAAACTACAGATGTTGCTGGGTAAAAAACAGCTCCACCAGCATCGCGTAGAAATGTTTGATCGGTTGCAGCACCTTTCAACAGGGCCGACAGGTTCTATATTTTCTTAACCGCCTTCCAGCTCAATCTCCCTCTGGATTGAACAGGTAATTGTTACTTACGTGGCATACAACGTTACGTACAACAACCTCGGTTCGAGCTGAGCCTCAGCGCTCAGCTCGAACAATTAAACCGCCATGACAACTCCCAGGTGTGAAAATAATATTTATGCAGTGCCGAGAGTGAGCCTTCCAAAAAAAGAGCGTTTTTCAGAATTCCGGTGTTTTTGAACCAACACTGGTGGTGGATATCAACCACGCACCATGGGAGACTTTGATTACCCTCATCCAGTGATTGCGGCCACGCGTATCGGAAGAGCAATAACGCTGATCTGTTACTTGTATTTTTTCGCTTTAACGGTTGATTGAGGATAGCTTTGCAGTGAACAAGATTAAACCACCGCAACAAATATACAACCAACCCATCCCGACCAGGGTAAATTTGATAACCGCACAACACCAGGCCATCGAAGGCCACATTTCTTGAGTCGAACCGACAAGCAATCGAAAAAGGGCCAGATTTTCCACAGCGTCACACAATGCAGCAAAAAACTGTCCCCAAGCCAGCACAAAACCGATCATTCCTATTGTCTGCCACCTACCACTCAAACTGCGGCCAAGTTGTACACATGCCAGCCCGATAAAAAAGGCATAGACCAACATAAACAGATAATCGATCCCCAGACTAAATGCTGCGTGGATTTTGGCTTCCTCACTCCAGGAGGCGAGTATTCGCTGCGCTATGTTAAGCGTTTGAGCCATTTCATAGGAAATAATACCACGTGGCGCAGCCTCGGTTTTCAGCGGACCATCCAATACCTGCATGGCCAGCAGCAACGCCAGGCAGAGAGTGAAAAATACTGCAAGTGCCCCTTTGCGGTAACCATCGCACAGCCACCTAAACGGATCCGGGAATGGAAAGTCTCGCATGAGTTACACCTACCCCTTTTTCAGCCCGAATTGAGAAATCCGGTCTAGATATTGGTGAATTCTTTGATCTCGGCAATACGTTTGTCAATATCAGCTATGGTATATTTGTCAGTGGTGAGGGCTAATGCTTGTTGGTACCTTTTCAGGGCCAGGGCATATCGCTCCTGCTGCTGATTGAGTTGGGCGTTAAAATAGATGATTTTAAAAGATGTATTGTCCAGAGTGTATGCCTTGGTCAGGTATTCGTCGGCAAGGGACAGTTGTGTAACGGACAGGGCAAAGGCACCTAATCTGAAAGCTGCTTCCTTTTTACTGCCTACGATCTGGGTAAGTTTGTTTTTTGCTGTTGTACATTCTTTTTGCTTGTTGAGCAGTTGATACGCAGTTGCCGCTATAAGCTGTGGCATTGGATGGTCGGGTACCGTTTCCATAGCTAGTTGGGCAAAGCTTAAAGCCGCTTGAATTTGTCCTTTTTGGAGCAGTCTTGTTGCCATGGCCACCTCGTTTTCCATGGGAAGGAGGCGATAATCAACATCATCATCGGTTACAATGATATGGAAAAAATGATTAAATCCCCCCTCAGGTAATGTGCCGGCCAAGGGCGCACCCGATCCTCCTGCAATAATTTGCGCCAGTCCGTTTACCATGGAAAAATTGTATGTATGAATATGGCCAACAAAAACCATATCAACATGATGCTGCTCAAATAATTGTGCCAGTTGATCGCGCTTTTGCGGGTACTTATTCAAAGAATCTTGTAGATGGGTAATTTTAGGATACAAAGGGCGATGGACAACAACAAATTTGTGTTTATCGCCGGCAAGAGCCAGGTCCTTCTTTAACCACTCGAGCTGCTGCCCGGTAATCTGCGATGTTGCTCCTACCAATTCGCTTGATAAAATAACAAAATGACAGTTCTTGATATCGACTGAATAGTAGAGGTTTTCCGTCTCTTGGTCTTTATAGCGCCTGGTGAATTCGGTCCTGGCAAAGTCCGTGTAACCGGAATGGTTTCCCATGGCAATGTATAGCGGAATGTTACGTTGACGGATGGGAAGGGTAGCGTGTTCGAATTCGTCAAATTCCTGGGTGGCTTTTTCTGAATTTACAGCATCATAGCCCAGTACAATATCACCGGTGTTCAAGATGATTTCAGGATTAAGTTCCACCGCAGTGCTCACGATTTTGTGATAAATATATGGTTGTTCCGGCCTGTACACATCGGCAGGTCGATTATCCCCCATAACCACAAAGTTCATTGCTCCTTTTTCAACGGATCTTTGCTCTACTGCGCTGCTGGAATCCTTGGTAGCACAGCCATGAGCGAGAAAAGAAAGCGTTAATAAAACCAGCAAGAAATATCTATTTTTCATTGTGGTTCCTTGTTTTAAAGCGTGCACCATTGGTGTTTACAATAGGATCGACCGGAGAGATTGGGCCACGTTTCTAAGATAGCTTTTTTTCTGCCAATCTCGGCGTTACCCTTAAAATTTTCTCCGCAAAGGGTAAACGAGACCCAGGCTTGTACCACACTGTCAGCCCGTTTACTTGCAGCTTGCAGAAAGTAAAGAAAGGTGTACCAGGCGTAGCCATCTAAAAGAGGACACTGCAGCACAAAATGTACTGGTGCCGGAAAAAGCCTCCTATGCCATAGGGGCTGGGCGTAAGCTGGTACGTTTCGCCACCCATGCACGAAACCCAACGGGTTGGGTTGTTCGAAAATTTATTGTATTAAGATGGCTATAAAAAAATCGATAAAACACAATCCTCAGGGCAGCCAGACCGATGGTTTAATCGATGTCCATGCAAGCTGCTACACGGACATCGATTGCACAGAGGGATGTTTTACATATCCATTTCTGGTGAAGCTCCTGCATCCTCGTCTTCAATAGCGTCTATTTCCTCAGCAACGGCCCCATAGTCTTCCGGCGACTCCTCCGCCTCTAGAACCATAGGAGCAGGCATGAATTCAGCCGGTGCAGCACCGGCACTCTCCGCTCCCAATGCATTGGCTATCTTCAATAATTCAGCAGGAGGGGCCGCATCGACCTGCCCCATCACAGTATCAGCAGACAACTCTGTGTCGACTACACCGGATGTGGTGTCGACTTTGGTTTCACTCGTTTCTTTTTCGTCTATTTCAATAGTTATGCGCATTATTTCACCTCTCTTTCAGACTCTATTAGGATAAAATCGCATACCGGCCCTCGAAATGCACGGTCTTGTTTGTAAGGTTTTTTACGGTTATCCAATACGTGCACTGATTAGCATTGGCCCGTTCCACCGCCACATCCCAATCAAGCTGCGGAGCACCCTTGCGGGCTGTGTTTGACATCAGGTACCACGTTACATGTACATTTGGATTCCACCCCCAGGTAAACCATCGACGTGTTGCCTTTGCCGCTATTGTTCCTCTCCATTGTATGCCTGTTCTCATCGCTCTTTACCTCCTTAACTATCTTGAAAGGATATCATACCGGCCTTCGAATCTCACCGTATCAGGGGTCAGGTTTGTGACAGTGATCCAGTAGGTGCATTGGTTTGAGGTGGCACGTTCCACCTGCACATTCCATTTAAGCTGTGGCCCACCTGGACACTGCGTTAACGGCATAATGGTCCAGATCACATGCCATTTGGGGTTCCATCCCCAGGTAAACCATCGACGGCTGGCATTGCCGGCAATTGTACCGTACCACTGCACCCCAGGCGGTTTGGTCAGACAGTTAAAGTAAGGAGGGGGGCCGTTATCGGCACTACGAAGCTTAAGCCTGTTGCGATAGGTGCTCAAAACCGATCTGGTTTGTGAATATCCGGGGTCTGTGATCGTCGCTCCACTGTAGCTTCTATGAAATACAGATGCCGAAGTGTATACCAGCTGTGCCGAGGGGTCGCCCTGAACGCTTTTCCACGTAGCCGTGGTAACCGGGCTGTTAAACAGAGAAGGATCAATAACATACCTTCTAACCCCTCTGCTTGTACTAACATCCAGTGTAGGAGCAACATGCCACCCCCAGCGGACATAGCAGTTGGGGTTATTGCTTGTGTCCACCCTCAAGCCGCCGTATATCCAAACCTTCAGGGGCGAGGCCCCTTCGGCGATCATCAGGCGGCACATTTCATGTGCTCTTCCCCAGCAGCCATCATCCGGATATAAAAAAGGAATACAGGGTTTAGGGGCACTGACTGGGCAGCAGAGCTTGCTGCGGCTCAGGTTGAACAAATCCCGTGCCTGTTGCATTGAGATTGCCATGGTTATAGCCCCCCCTCAGCCGATTCAGATTTCATACGTACATCAATGATTTCATGATTATCATTTTCACTGATGATTACAGGCAGCTCCTTCTGCTGAGCCTCCTGTATAATGCTGAGCAACTCATCAAACTCTGGATTCTTTTTACGCAATACATGACGCGCGTGGGAGATAATGAGTTCGATCTCGATATCCCCTTCCCCGTCCGGACTGCTGATATTGCCTATGGTGACTTCGACGGGAATCAACAATTCTGTTATTTCATGAGAACTCGGATCAATCTCAACGTATGCTGGTTGATTTTCTTCGCTCAAGGATTCCAGGACTTCTGCCCAAACCGTTGACCTGGGCTTCCCCATATCCAGGTATCCGTCGCTGCCGCCTTGAAAAGAAACCGCAACTTTGGGGGCAGCAGGTACGCCCTCTTCTTTCATGCTAGCCACTGATGGTGCAGACAGACCTTTAACACCATCCACTAACGCGTTTCGTTCAGCCATAAGTGTTCCTCTCTGCTAGGTTGTAGGAGTAAGGAGAATCAGGGTAGCGATCGTTCTCACCGGGTCTTATCCCTCAAAATTCGTCCATAAAAATGGATCATAAAAGTAGTTCCCCTCTATTACTGAGCCTATTGGTTGCATAGGATTTTCATTCAAGGTCGAGCCATGCTGAAAAACAACCACAGGCACATAATGGTCTGTGGCCTCGTATACTCAATACCCGGCAAAACAAATCAGTGAGGATGTTTCAAACACTAAGCAATTACTGTTCCACTGAACCAGCAAATGGCTCTACCGGCATCTATTGGTGCGTCAGGGGAAGACACCTGCGAAACAGGCAGGTAAGAAAGTGGGAATGGTGGTGCATATGCACCACAACTGGTGGTTCATATCAGGCAGCGTAATGCATTGCGCTACCTTAATGCTCTTAGCGGAGGAGCGTTTTACCCCATTGTTCCATCTCTCCCTCAAGACTAGCGTTTCATTGCCTGGCGATGACAGCAGGCATTGTCTCAGCGTGTGTCTGATGTTTTCGGCGTGTGATGCCGATAACCTGTGAAAGCAGAGTGGAAATACATCGATCTGTTTTGCTTCAGCTGGAATTGGAATTTTAAGATCATGATACCAATTACTCTAGATCGTATTGAAAACGCAGAAAGAAGAGATAAAATTGTAAATTAGAAAAAATATACAGTAACTAAGAGGATAAATAATTTTGACGACATTATAAATTGGTGAAATACAAACTCTCCTTCGCAGAAACAGAGAATTAACCCGATGATCACTCTTGCCCATATATCGGATTTACACTTCGGACGCGAAAATCCTCGATTGATTGAGGGGCTTTTGCACTGCTTGGAAAAGACCACGCCACAACTTGTCGTTATCAGTGGGGATCTTACTCAGCGCGCCCGTAAACGCGAATTTCTCGCTGCCCGTACTTTTCTTGAACGTCTATCGTGGCCGTATCTCGTTATTGCCGGAAATCATGATATTCCGGCGTATAATCTTAGCGAGCGTTTTTTCACACCATGGAAAAGGTGGCATCGCTATCTCGACCATCCCCTTGAGCCGATAGTGAGAGCTGAGGAGTATATCGCCGTCGGTGTCAATACTGCGAGGCGATCTGGGTCTCTCTTTGACTGGTCACGGGGACGCGTAAATCTTGAACAGTTGGATGTTATAGCCCAACACTTCGAAAAGGGCGGTGATGAAAAACTGCGAATACTTGTTGCCCATCATCCGTTCTGGCTCCCTGAAGAGTATCGACATCGCCATATCATCGGAGGACGAGATAAGGCACTTAAGAAAATGCGGGACGCCGGAGTTGATATTATCCTCAGTGGCCATGTACACTCTGCCTACACACATCTACTTGGTGGATTAATTGTATCTCATGCAGGAACCGCTATTTCAAACCGTTTGACCCGCAATGATCCAAATAGCTTTACAATTATTCGCGGCGATCGCCGGCGATTAGCTATTGAAACCTGGACGTGGAATAACAAAAAATTTTCTATTGATGAACACCTGGTTTTCACACGCATCCAGGGAGAATGGAAGGACAACTCTTGAGCAACTTTACAGAAGCAAAAAGATGAGAAAAGAGACAAATAAAGAGCCAGGTGCCGTAAAAAAGACAGATTTCACTCAGCCTGTGCCGGTGTATTGCAATCCAGGTGCAGGTAGTTCTGAAAAAGTGATTGGCGAAATGCGAAATGATTCCCGTATCCAGCTTGAGGAGGTATCGCCGGTCAAGATGACCGAAATAATACAAGACGCTGTGAAGAAGGGTACAAAACGCGTACTGATCAGTGGTGGAGATGGGACGATTGCCCTTGCCGCATCAATCCTTGCCGGTAAGACTACGGAACTTGCCATTGTACCATCCGGTACGCTGAATCATTTTGCCCAGCGTACCGGAATACCTGTTAATGTGGATGAGGCAATCAATGTGGCTCTGAACTGCAAGGCCTATCCAGTTGATGTTGGATATGTGAACAATTCTCTTTTTCTCAACACAAGCTCTGTAGGAGCATATTCGGTGTTTGTAAGAAGTCGTAACTATCTGGAAAATCGAATGCACTACCTCCCCGCTTCAATTATTGCAGGCATTCGAAGATTGCTCAAATTCAGGCTTGTCAGAGTACGTCTTCCAAACAAACAGCTGCGGACACCGTTGGTTTTTATCGGTGTGGGAGAGCGTGAATTAAGTCTGCCGTTATTGGGACAGGCAAAAAAACATGGTCATAGCGGGTTACATTTTATTGCGGTTGATTGCCACTCTAAAACAGAAGTTTTTAGTCTGGTTATAAAAGCGATTTTTTGGGGAGTCGATCCAATGACCAAGGAAACGAGTGTTGAAAACAAGCTGGTAAATGATATTGAACTGAATTTTCGCCGTCGAAAAAGAAAAGTCACTGTTGCTCTTGACGGAGAATTGAGTCGGCTTCGTGCACCTTTGAGATATCGCTATGCACCTGGAGAAATCCTGGTTGCACTGCCTGATAATAACATTACCTAAATCTTGCATGTCGATTTTACCGAATCTGCTTTGTTTGCGAACACTTGAAGTACTACAGTACGCCTGCGTGTACGCAGCCTCGCATCTTCGGCAAACTTGGCAATTGCAGGATTTAGGTATTAATGTAAATGGAAAAGATTACATTTCATTTTCCTCTGCCCCCTTTTAGTAGCCTATTAACGATAATACCCTCTTCCCCTCATGCAGTTCTCGTAGATCGCATCAATATCATGCGCGGCACCAGCTATGGATCCGCTTTTAGCACTATTAGCCATAGCCATACACTCAGCTTGATCTGCCTGGTATTGCTGTGGGCTTGCTGAATCATGGGACCATGATTTGGGCATACTGGCACATGCTGTTAGAAATAAGACCACCAACATCGGAAGAATTTTCTTCATCTTTACCTCCACCTACCAGAAAAACCTAACCTTCTGTTTTTTAATTTTTTCCTTTTTTTTTACTATTTTGACGGTGTCTTCAAATTATAATCTCGTTTTTTGAACTGGTAAGGTACCACGCTTCATAATAAATTTTACCGGATCTACTTTTTCATTGCTGCAGAAAAAAAATACCTTGAACCCACTAATCTGGTTTCACCTAAATCCTGCAATTGGAAATTTCGGAGTCTACGCTACCTGCCGAAGATGTGAGGCATCGGAGGCGCAGACGTATAAAAATATTTCAAGCCTTCGGTAACGTAGCCGATTTGGTGAAATTGCCGATCCCGAAGGGCGTTGAAGGTGAGAAAAAATAGGTTCACTCAAACAGTGAATAGAACTTCAAATCAATTGTCTGCTCAATATGTTGTTTTTTAAAGTAGAATTTATTTTTTCTAACATTCGACGTGCAGAATTTAGGTTTCACTTTTTTCATTGTAACCGGTCACCATTGCTCCAAATGCTCACAAGCTGACCGATTAGCAGTTAAACTCAGACTTCGATACGCCGGTTGCCGGGCGGGCAGCTCGTGAAAAGTTGGGGCGCTGCTGAGCAGTTACTACAATAAACGCTCTGCAGCAACTCAACTTGCCTCAAAGGAAGTCACGACGCTGCAGAAGTTGCATAACTTCCCCCGTAAATATCCTTGCATCACTATAGTCGAGATGTGAACCGTCGGTACAGCTGACGTCCTGTAATTTTTCATAGTCTGTAAAGTGTATTGTAGGCGCTGTGCCTCCAGCGATAAGCATGCCCTCTCAAGACTTACGCCAAGGTTTGCCCCCTTTACCCGATGCATTATCTTACTGAGAAAAGGTCTAAATGTTGTCTACCCCCGATAGATTCCGGAAAATGAATTACCGGATTATGATATTATGGAGTTCGTTTTTATCGTCGTCACTGATGGGAAAATGTTCCAGCAGTACCTTGCCCACCCGTTCAACGGCACGGCAAAGTGCTTCGCACTGGTTGTGCGCCCTGATTCCAGCCGACAGTTCGTCGATGATATCCTGCCACTGATCCGAGTCAATTTTCTCATTGATTCTTCGGTCACCGAGTATCCACACTTTTTTTTCTAGAACCGAAACGAAAATCAGGATGCCGTTCTCATCCTTGGTCTGATAGAGCCTTTCACCGTAAAACGAGGTAATTGCGGCTTCTTCCACCTCTTCTTCCACCTGGTCTTTCAGGAGGAACAGCCGCTTGAGGAAGATGCTCTTGTCGACCAGGTAGTAAATTGGGAAAAAGAGCAGGGTCCAATAAATTAGCAGAAGCCACATGTTCTGGGCGCCGAGCCATAAAAAAGAACCAGTGACGGAAGTGAGCAGCAAGGAGAGCGGCAGGCTGATAAAAACACTGCCTATAGCCGATGCCATTGGATAGTTATGGCTGGCCGAAACCACCATAGGCACGATCTCCCCGGATGTCTTTTTTTCCGCTCTCTGCACCGCTTCGGTGACTCTCTGTTGTTCTTCCTGAGTCAAAAATTGTGTCGATAAAGTTTTCATATCACCATCCTCCCGAGGCACCGCCTCCGCCGAATCCACCGCCACCTCCGCCGAAACCTCCGCCGAAGCTGCCTCCGCCACCGAAGCCGCCACCAATATAGCCGCCGCCCCTGCCGATTCCGCGTCCCATCCCCAGTGCCGAGAAGCTGGAGGCGATCAGTCCGCCGATAAAGCCTACAGGAAAGAGGAGAATGATAAACAGCAATTTCGGCCCGAGTATCAGGAGGCCGACAAGAGAGGCGAGACAACCGCTGACGCTTGCCGCAATAATTTTGTGGTTGCCCATCATCTTTCCAATGAAAAAAACCATCATTATCAGCATGAACCAGAACCCTTCAGTGTCGCCTTTACCGCCGGATTTCTGCGGGATATCGTCTGCTGCCCTGAATTCACCACGGACCGCTGCCATCATGGTGTTCACGCCTGCCATGATGCCGCCGTCAAAGTCACCCTTCTTGAAGTGCGGGACGATAACCCCTCGGATAATCCGTCCCGAGGTGAGGTCGGTAAGTGAGCCTTCCAGTCCGTATCCCACTTCGATCCGCACTTTTCTCTCGCTACGCGCCACCAAGAGTATCGCGCCGTTATCCAACCCTTGCTGCCCGATTTTCCATGCTTCAGCCACTTTGATGGAAAACGCCTCCAGCGACTCACCCTCTAAACTCGGTATAGTCAGCACTACTATTTGGGTAGACTGCTCCTGCTCGAATTGTTTCAGCGACCGCTCCATTTGATCGACCGTTGCCACACGAAGCATCGAGGCGTAATCGTTCACCCGTCCTTTCAATGGTGGGGCTTCAAGAGCGGCAGCCAAACCAGGGAGTGATAGAAAAACAATAACTCCGAGCAGAAGCAGGGTTATACGATGTGCAATCCTGTGCAGGTTATTCATAATGTCCTACGCCAGTTAAAATTTTACCTTTGGCACTTCCTTTGCTGCCTCGTCCGCCTTAAAATATTCTTTCTTGTCAAGGTGAAGGAGGAAATTGTTTGTAAGGCTGTTAGGGAACCTCCTGATGGCACCATTAAACACGCGGACCGCCTCGTTATAGCGCTGACGGGCAACGTTAATCCGGTTCTCCGTCCCTTCGAGCTGGTTCTGCAGGTCAAGGAAATTCTGGTTCGCCTTCAAATCAGGGTACCGTTCAACCACCACCATCAGCCTGGAAAGGGCAGAGGTAAGCCCGCCCTGAGCCGCCTGGAACTGGCTCATCTTGGCTGCATCGCCCAGGTCTTCCGGTGTAATTTGTACCGACGACGCCTTGGAACGGGCGTTGATTACCGCTTCCAGGGTTTCTTTTTCATGACTAGCATATCCCTTTACCGTCTCCACCAAATTGGGAATCAGGTCGCCGCGACGCTGCAAAGTGGCCTCGATATCGGCCCAGGCCTTGAAGACAGCCTCTTCCTGCATCTGCATGGAGTTATAGCCGCATCCGGAGAGAAGGGTAAGGGAAAAGACGAGCATGATCAGCCGTGCCGTGTGCTTCATAATACCTCCTGTAAAATGAAAGAGAGATTTTTGAAAGTACCCAGATTGCAGCGAGATGGATTTGAGTACAGTCATATAGGGAAGATAATAAAAAAACTGCTTCCTGACCGGGGGGCCGGCAGGATATTATCCTGGGCTGCCAATAAGAGTTTATCAAAGAGACAACCCGCAACATCGGTAGGTAGGCTACCGGAAAGACAAATAAACGTTACAGAACGGGCAAATAAACGTCAAGATGTTTACTAATAAATACAGAACCGCACCCTGCAGAGTATTTCTATAATGATGCTGGATGGACTGCCCTCTATAATTTTATAGGGGAGGTGGCGGGATACGACTGGTTAACGGAATTATTTCCTGCGATGAGCCTTTTTATAAACAAACCCTTTGTCCCGTTTATCGACAGCAATGGCCATTACCACAATTTCTTCATCAAGAACTTCATAGATTAGCCTGTACCTACTGGCCCTGAGCTTAGTTTTGTAATGGTTTTCAAACCCTGAAAGCTGACTTAAAGGAATATGTGGCCTTTTTAATCTCTCACTCAACTTTTTCTTGAATTGCTTTTTGATAGTATTGTCGATTTTTTTCCATTCTCTTAGGGCAGTTGGGATGAATTTAAGCTTATAGCTCATCGAGACTTACTTCAACTGCAGAGATTTTCTCACCTTGTCGCTCTCTCGCAATTACCCCTAACTGTTGATCTTCAATTTGTTCGAGAAGCAATTCGTAGGTAGCAGCAGGGATAAGGGATACAGAGGTGTCGGATCCAGTTACAGAGCACAAAAAGCAACGCCTGGGTGACGAAATTGCTATAAGGAGCCACTGCAATGGGCATTGTGGTGTACGGTGTTGCTTTTATGGCGACCAAGTCAATATTTATAGGAGATATCTGGACTTTTGGAAATCAGAAATTCACAGTCATAGTCATAAGTTGCAGATTTCCTAAAAGGGTTAACATTGTCAAGACTAGTCTCTAGCATCTTGATAAAGTGCTTCTCGGCAACCTCACAGGAGATGAGAACATAGTATTTTTAGATGCCCCATTCTAGCATATTGTGTACCATCTCAACCATGATCGTCAATACAACACCCCCCTTGACACCTTCTCAAAAAATTGCGACTGTCGATTGCTTTCGGCTCAACGACAGTTAAGACTGCCTGATAGTAATATCGTCAATCACAGAAAAACATCTTGACTTATGCTGCTCGGAAAACTATTAAACTAGTTTTATAGTTTAAAGTAAAACACAAGGAAAGCATAATGCTAAACGTAAAACTGGCAGCAAAGGGCTACGCATCAATAGGATCTGAATCACGCCTTGCTTTACTCCTGCTATTGGTCCAGGCTGGGAGTAGCGGAATGACAATCAGTGAAATAGGTTCTGAACTTAAAATGCCCCCTTCCACCTTGGCCCACCACCTCAAGCAATTGGTTACAGCGGGGATGGTTATCCAAGAGAAACAGGGACGAGAAGTCATGAATACTGCCCATTTTGATAATCTCGAAGAATTGGGCAACTTCCTTTTGCTTGAGTGCTGTAAAAACGAAAAATTAATATAAGTTATTAATTTACAACCTTTTTTACCCTTAAAAAACTAAATAACTAGTTATATAGAGAGGAGAAATGTCGCAACCGAAAACTATATCATTCCCAGAAAGATCCCCTGTCCACGATGTTCTAAAGAGTATCGACAGGGTCTATGTCCTTGTCTTCGCAATATTCATGGGCATAGCAATACTAGCCCCAGGACAAGTCGTTCCACTAGGAACACTTACCCTGACTAACCTTGCCCATACTTCGATGTATATGATCATTGCTATCTTTTTGCTTGCAGCGATCAAGGCCACTGGAGCGGAAACAATGGTCGCATCGGTTTTCAAGGGAAGGGAGAACCGAATGATTGTTTTGGCGGCTCTGGTAGGTGGTTTGGCACCGTTCTGTTCCTGTGAGGTCATTCCGTTCATAGCTGGGTTGTTGGCATTAGGGACCCCACTTGCACCGATTATGGCCTTCTGGTTATCTTCTCCGCTCATTGATCCCCCGACGCTTCTTATCACGGCAGGAGCTTTGGGTTGGAAGTTCGCCATTGGTAAGTCAGTTTTCGCTGTCGCACTAGGCATAGGGGGAGGATTTGCTGTAAAATATTTGACCGTAGCTGGGTATCTCAGCAATCCTCTGAAAACTCAAAATGCGCAACAGGTTTCAAGTTGTTGTTCACCCCAGATTGAAATTCCCATGGTAGACAGTTGTGCCAGTGAGGAAAAAAAGGCAGAAGGAAAGCCGGTCTGGATATTCTGGAAAGAGCAGTCTCGAAGAACTACCTTTGTTTCAGAATTCAAGTCGAATGCCCTCTTCCTGCTTAAGTGGATGCTATTTGCGTACACCCTCGAGAGTCTCATGATCGAGTACGTACCGGCCGAACGAATCGCATCGGTTGTTGGCGGAGAAGGAGTTACAGCCATTATCATCAGTGCTCTGGTCGGTATCCCTGCGTATCTTAATTCTTATATTGCGCCCCCTGTGGTGTCCAGCTTGGTAGACCAAGGGATGTCCATTGGTTCGGGAATGGCATTTATAATTGCGGGGGCCATCAGTTCTATTCCGGCTATGACCGCAGTATACGCACTGGTTCGGCGGGAAGTTTTCGCAACTTATGTCATGCTAGGTTTCTCCGGGGCCGTTCTTTCTGGTTTTATCTACAAATTTATTGGATAATTATCATCAAAATATCACTCACAGAGACCATTTCAATTCAACCTTTGAAGAACTCTAGTTGAGCTAGGCTGCTGGTTAGGCAAATAGAGCGACAGAGCCTTGGATTCGACATTACCAAATCGAAGGAAATCAATTTTTTCTTCCCCTTTAACTCAAGGTACTTCCTGTGCATCCACAGTCCAAGATTAACCATGAACATCGCTGAGATTGTCTGGAATTATCTTTTTCCAGGAATAATTTTGTTAGTCATGATCTATAGGAGAAATCCTCACCTTGTTAAATAGTTCTGTCCCCTTTTCTTCCCGTTAATCAAACCTTCAGTCAAATCCTTGTACAGACCGGACGTTCGGTATGTTCGAAAACATCATTAAACTCATGTCTCCCGTGTTTTGATACGAACGATTGAGTCTTTGAGCTCATTCTTGAGAAAATATTTTGATGATAGGTCAAGATACGTTTCAATTTGCTCAGATTCTTACCATACCCAACCAGTTCCTCCAAAAGGTTGTCCCTAGGATGCTCGAACATATCGTCTTCCAACTTGTCAAGCCGGCTTTCCAGCACTGTTATGATCCTGGTATAGCGATTAGTAATAAACCGTGAAATAAGATAGGCAACATGCGCTGGCCCCTGGCGTAAAATCTGTGTGTTTGCCTTGCACATCTCCCAGGTATGATCGATGCTGGTAGAATGGTCTTTTCGTACAGTAACCAACAGCTGATCGTTAATAAAAAAAGGCTATTTGAATTGTGCAAAAGTCAATGCTCTTTGTATTCACATCAAGTCCTTTTAACAAGAGAAAGGAATAGTTATCAAACTGCTCTAATTTCGGTGGGGTGTCTGTCGCGCTTAGCGTCTGCAATAACTATAAGGTCAAACAAAAAGCGTGATTCAAGTAAATTCACATCCAACTGTGAGTCAATTGCATCAAAATCTGCCCAAACCCATTCCGATCTAGAACCGTCGAATTGAGCCAAGGGCTTTGCATTGCCAATGTGGCATTGGCCTGAATCCCGATTTTAAACCATGGTTCGTACCATAGTCTCTTGCCTCCGCTAAATGTATTGAAGAAATAGTATTTTTACGATGTCATTGAAGAAAAGTAGCCCAAAGTTATAAAGCAAATCCATATCGAACTTTACAAAATGACATACTGTCAGTATAATGTCACATTATGTTTGAAAATAAAAATTTTACATCTCCTCTGCGCTTGATTCCACAACCCACGCTACGGGTCAGTAAATCAGAACGTACGCGTGCAGCAGTTCTGAATGCAGCCCTCGAATTTATCTGGTCACATCCGTTTTGTGACATGACAGTCAAAACACTGATGGATTCAACAGATGTGGGTCGCTCGACATTTTACCTGTATTTCAAAGATATTCATGAGGTGATGGAAGCTTTGCTGGCCATACTACAGGAAGAAATATTTGACGCAGCTAAACCATGGATTACCCACGTTGGCGACCCTATTGCCCTGATGATTGAATCGATGACCGGGTTGGTGCGTATCTCATACATGCGGGGTCCAATTTATCGGGCCTTTGCCGACGCTGCTGCCAGTGACAAACGCTTCGAAAAAGAATGGAGTGATTTCCTCTGTGCGTTTGATGATGCGGCTTGTGCTCGCATTGAGGCTGACCAGAGACAAGGACTGATCCCAGATTTCGATGTTCGTCCTGTCGTAGTTGCACTCAATCGACTTGATGCCTACTCGCTCATTCAAGCCTTCGGCCAGCACCCTAGAAACGAACCTGAACCGGTCCGAAAGGCGTTGACAAGAATCTGGATTTCCACACTTTATGGCAGTGAGTGGGTCGGGCGCAATTCCTCGACCCTGGTTCGAACATAAGTCACAATGAGGAGCTCATCCTGAGCATGATGATAAACGATTGCAACAGCGCTGCACGAGAGGCATTTCTATTTACCATATAGATTGAACGTAACTGGGGGAAGATCGTAATAATGCTAATCACTCCGATCAATTACCAAAAATCCCGATTATTTCGACTTACACCAGCGGTGACCGTTCCATTTGCGTTTAGACTAGTGCCGCTCATGTTGTTGATTGTCTTATTGATGCTGCCACCCATCGTCAGCGCTCAGGAGCAGAGCGAGCTCAAGGACACCGAACCATCCGGCATTTTCGGAATAGCTGAGACGGCCCCGGTAGTGGTTAACGGCAAGGTGCGTTTTCATGTAGTCGGGGTAACGGCATATCCGGCCGAACGACGGGCATCTGAAATCTCGCAGCGCATCGAGGCGTTGGCGCGAGATACGAATTACAGTCCCAAGACACTCAGGATCGAAGATGCAGGCTCATATCACGAGATCTTTCCGGGTGCGAGCGGTAAGGTCATCATTCGTATACTTGAGGCAGATGCTAAGTCTGAAGGAATCCTTCGTACGGTGCTTGCCGATACCATAGGAAATAGCATCGCTGAGTCCATCAACGACTACCGTCATGACCGCAAGCCCGCTGTATTAACAAAAAAAGCACTGTATGCGCTCGGAAGCACCATTGTGCTGATAGTACTTATGTACGGTGTATTCTGGGGTTTTCGCAGAGTAAACAACTACCTGGAGCGTCGCGTTAAGCTACATATGCAGAAACTGGAAGAGCGATCTCAACGTATCTTCCAAGGAGGGCAGCTCTGGGGAATCCTGCTCAGTGCACTGGGGATGTTGAGAGGACTTACAGCTATACTTCTCATTTACATTTTCACCAATTTTGCCCTGAGTTTGTTTCCACAGACAAGGTATACCGCTCACAGGCTATACCAATTCGTGGTGGCTCCTCTCGGCAGCATTGTTAATGGACTCATCGACTTTATCCCAGACTTCTTGTTTCTCGTGGTGTTGTATCTTCTTACACGTTATGGGTTGAAGTTAGCCCGAGGCGTATTTACCGCCATCGATCAAGAACGACTGAAAATTAAAGGATTCGAGACCGATTGGGCGTGGCCGACCTATCGGATCGTACGGATGGGTATCATCATCTTTGCTTTGGTGATTGCCTATCCATTTATCCCAGGATCCGACTCTGCGGCATTTAAGGGTGTTTCGGTTCTGTTGGGAGTCCTGTTTTCTCTCGGTTCCACCTCCGTGATTTCCAACGTGATTGCCGGGTACACAATGACCTACCGGCGTGCCTTCAGAATTGGTGACCGGGTAAAGATCGGTGACACTGTTGGTGACGTTTCGGAAATGCGCATATTGGTCACCCATTTAAGGACACCGAAAAATGAAGAGGTCGTAATCCCGAATTCGACCATCCTTAACGGCGAAGTGACCAATTACAGCACTATGGCACGTGATCAGGGCCTGATCCTGCATACCACAGTAGGCATTGGTTATGATGTGCCATGGCGTCAGGTGGAGGCGATGTTGTTATTGGCTGCTGAAAACACCGAAGGGCTTCTCAGAGAACCCGCGCCATTCATACGGCAGAAATCGTTAGGAGACTACGCGGTGAACTATGAACTCAATACTTATTGCGGTGATGCCTCACAGATGGTGGAGCTGTACACTAAAATGCATCGCAATATCCAGGATGTATTCAACGAAAATGGCGTGCAGATCATGTCACCTGCTTACAAGGCAGACCCGGCCGAAGCGAAGATCGTCCCGAAGGAGCGGTGGTACACACCGCCGGCAAAAGACTTGGGACAAGGGACTTGAGCGTTAAGAGGAGTATTGACAACCCACTCTTATCGTTACTGTGCGCAGAATTTGGACAGTGCAGATGGTATGTATGATGGACGAGGAGACCTCCAGGAACACTCACAGAGCATATCAATTTGAATTCAAGAAGGAGTGTGTAAAATGACTAAATTATCCTCAAAAGCATGTTCAGTGTTTTTGTCAATCATCATGTCGCTATGCGTTTGCACGGCAGGTCTTGCGCAAAACACACCCGGTTATAACAACAAGATACCGAAGTCCATCATGACACCCGACCGTGTTGAGACACCGATCGGAGACCTGAATTTCTTCGACGGCATGCCGGATGAAGCAACTGTGCAGAAGCTCTATGACAATTTGATTTTCATGCGCGGGGTAGAGACCTTCCTTAACGGAATTCCCGCCACGTCCATCGAGGCGATTCGCTTGGGAAATGCCGAAGTTGGCGCGAAGCGCGCCAGCGACGTCGTCATCTTTGACAAGTTGATGGACTCGGACCCGCTTTTCCTCACCGGAAACACGGATACGGTTTACGCGACGGCTATACTCGAGTTGGATCGGGATGGACCGACGGTGGTGGTGATTCCGCCTAAGTGTGGTCCGGGAACGGTGGATGACGCGTGGCAGCGCTTCGTGGTCGATATGGGAGCCCCCGGCCTCGACAAGGGCAAGGGCGCAAAGTACTTGATCCTGCCGCCTGATTACGAAGGAGATCTCGAGCCGCCCACCGGTGGAGAGTTCGCCGAGGTGGACGGCGAGCAATACATCGTGGCCAAGTCGCCCACCTATGTGAACTGGCTGGTCCTTCGTGGATTTCTCGTGAACGGCAAGCCGGATGCTGCAAATGCGATGTTCAAGAACGGCTTGAAGATTTACCCGCTCAAAGACAAGAAGAACCCACCAAAGATGAAGTTCATCAGCGGTTCGGAAGTTCCGTTCAACACGGTTCACGCCAATGACTTCCAGTTCTACGAGGAGCTCCACCAGGTCATCGAGCGCGAGCCCCTTTCGCTGATTGATCCGGAGCTGCGTGGATTGATCGCTTCTATTGGGATTCAAAAAGGAAAGCCGTTCAAGCCTGATGCGCGGACTAAGGAACTGCTCACCAAGGCAGTAGCCGTAGGTAACGCCACCGCGCGTGCGATATTCTTCCGTCCGATGAAAGAAGCATTTCTCTATGAGGACAGTGGTTGGTTTGCCGCGTTCGTCGGAGGCAGCCACGAGTGGTTGAAGGATAAAGGTCAGGGAGGCCGATACCTCGACGCCCGAACCCTCTGCTTCTATATGGGAACGGTCAACACCCCCGCGATGGTCAACAAGATGGTGGGAGCAGCTTCGCAGTATGCGATTGTCGCAGTCGATAAAAACAGCGAGTACCTTGATGGCAGGAAGGACTATAAACTGAACATCCCCGCCAATGTTCCAGCCAAGGATTTCTGGTCGGTCGTGGTGTATGACCCGCAAACCCGCTCGCAGTTGCAGACGGGGCAGCCGTTCCCCGCCAAGAACAACAAGCAGCACAAGCTGGATATCAACAAGGACGGCTCAGTGGATCTCTACTTCGGGCCGAAGGCACCCAGGGGCAAGGAAGCGAACTGGATCCAGACTGTGCCCGGAAAAGGTTGGTTCGCTGCTCTGCGCCTTTATGGGCCGCTGGAGCCCTGGTTCGACAAGACCTGGCGGCCGGGTGAGATCGAGTTGGTTAAATAAAAGAGGAGGCAGCTATGAGGACGAACTCAATGTTCAAGAGACAAATAATGGCATTGCCGGTCGCGGCAGTGTTGCTCCTTTCAGGTGTGGCCGGTCTGGCTGAGGAAGCCTCTGAGGTTACCGCCTTTAACTACGTCCGTGCAGAGTCCGACATCCAGATGAAAGGCTACATCGAGAGCTTTAAATGCCTTGGGAAGTTCCATCATAACCGGAAACCCTACGACGTGAACAACCAGATTACTGTTCGGGGTAACCGGGATACGCTGTACTCGTTCGGCGTGTGGGATCTGACGTCTCCGGTCACGATTACGCTCCCGGAAACCGGAGGGCGCTATCAATCCTTGATGGTCGTGAGCCAGGACCACTCGATTTGGAGTTTCTACGGTCCAAGGACAGGTACTCTGACAGAAGAAAAGGTGGGCACTCGATATGTGCTTCTGGCCCTTCGGACTTTTATGGATCCGAACGATGAGCAAGATATGGAAAAAGCATATCAGCTCCAGGACGCGGTCATTGTCGAGCAGGACGATATCGGCAAGTTAGAAGTGCCTGATTGGAGCAAGGAAGAAGTAGAGCAGATGCGGAATACGATCAACGTTGTTGGGGCGACGGTCACGGACAGCTCCAAGTTTTTCGGTAAGAAAGAGGAGTTGGACCCGGTTTACTGGTTGCTGGGAGCGGCACTCGGCTGGGGTGGTCTGCCAGCTGAAGCCGCGACTTACGGGAATGTAGTTCCTGAGAAGAACGACGGAAAGACCCCCCACACTCTAACGGTGACGGACGTACCGGTGTACGGCTTCTGGTCCGTGACTCTCTATGACGACATGGGGCTTATGCCGATCAACGAATACAACGCCTATTCCTTCAACAACGTCACTGCCAAAAAGGCCAAAGACGGCAGCATCACCATCCACTTCGGCGGCGACCCCAAGGCGGATAACTTCCTGCCTATCGTTCCGGGATGGAATTACATTGTAAGGATGTATCAGCCGGGGCCGGAGATACTAAAGGGAACCTGGACATTTCCGGATGCTGAAGCTGTTGAATAGAACATGCATGGCGACCTGTGTGAAATGTAAGTTAGAGGATTAAATCGAAAGACCCTGGAAACTGCCCGATTTTGAGGTGGTGTCTCAATAACATTAAAAAGGTTTGATATGAAACACCATTTTCAGCTTTTAACAACTAGCCTGGTTTTTCTTCTCTGCTGCTTTTTCGCAACGGCATTAACCGCTGAGGCCGAGACGGACTCAAAACACGATGACTGGAAGTTTGGGGGGGCGGCATATCTTTGGGCCGCTGGGGTTAAAGGTACATCTATGGCCGGTGATGAGATCGATGTCTCATTCTCTGACGTCCTTGGCGATCTTGACGGTGGACTCATGGGCATACTGTCGGCACAAAAAGGCAAATGGACATTGCTGGCAAATATTATCTACCTGAGTATTCATCAAGAAACCAGCTCCAACGCCAATTTTGTCGGCGTCCCGACAAAGTTTGATATTGATGCGAAGATGAAGGGCTACATTTCTACTTTTGGCGTTGCCTACCGTGCTGTCGACAAGGATCTGGCCAGCCTCGACCTACTGGTTGGTGCACGCTATTTTAAGCTGGACCTTGATTTAGATGCAGAAATCGCGGGAAGTATGACCAAATATTCCGATTCCGAGGACGTCTTGGACGGTATCATTGGTGCCCAGGTGTTATTTGACCTCAGCGACAGATGGTATTTCTCCCTCTATGCAGACGTGGGAGTCGGAGACAGTAAGCTGACCTGGCAGGTGTGGCCGGGAGTTGGCTATCGACTTGACAAGGTTGAGTTGGTTGCAGGTTACCGCCATCTTGCGTGGGAGACTGACGAAGGCGACACTATCGAAGACATTAACTTCAGCGGGCCCATGTTCGGGATCAAATTTCGCTTTTAAAAATTTTGCTTTTCATTGAGTTGTTTATTTTCACATTGGTGACGATATACTTCGAGCGTAAATGTTACTAATCAATCGAATGAGACTTCTTTTTTCCAAAAGAAATATTTTGGGGAGCGTGTTGAGAACCATCTTCTTGGCCATGGCTTTTATTTTCCTTGTCATTGCTGCCATTGTGGGATCACTTGCAATCTATTACTCCACTTTACCTTCAGCTATGCGCCCGATCGCCGCAGGGGGATTTGTACTGGTGGCCATGATCCTCATTCTCTTAGGATTGAGGAAGGGCAAACGCGGGGCTTGGGCTGCCTTCCTGTTTTTTTTCATGATGGCAATCGCAGCTTGGTGGTTGCTGATTCCGCCATCCAACAGCCGAAACTGGCAGCCCGATGTGGCCTTACTCCCTTATGCCGAGATCAAGGATAACTTGATCACTGTATATAACGTTCGCAATGTCGATTATCGGACCGAAACCGCCTACTCGGTACACCATTACGACCGGACCTACGATCTAACCACATTGCAGAGTGTCGATCTCTTCCTCGTCTACTGGGGGTCACCCAATATCGCTCACTCCATGTTGAGTTTCGGTTTCAAGGACGGAAGTTTTCTCTGTATCTCTATCGAGACCCGCAAGGAGCTTGGAGAGGAATACTCGGCGGTTAAGGGGTTTTTCAAACAGTTCGAGTTAACCTACGTGGTGGCGGACGAGCGGGATGTCGTCCGACTGCGAACCAACTACCGCACAGGTGAGGATGTCTACCTCTACCGGTTCAACGTGTCG
Source organism: Desulfogranum marinum (assembly GCF_963675105.2). Lineage (NCBI taxonomy): Bacteria > Pseudomonadati > Thermodesulfobacteriota > Desulfobulbia > Desulfobulbales > Desulfobulbaceae > Desulfogranum > Desulfogranum marinum. Next base: position 2,083,393 of record NZ_CAXXRO010000004.1, on the reverse strand, counting down.
ATGGACTATGCTCGCAAGGTGCTGCTCGACTACCTGCGTGAGGTGAACAGCCTAAAGGACCATCCCCAGTGGTACCGTGCCATCCTCACCAACTGCACCACCAGTATCCTGCGCCACACCACCCCCTTCAACCCCGATGCCCGTTTCGACTGGCGGTTAATTGTTAATGGGCACCTTGATGAGATGCTCTACGAGCGGGGAAAGATCAACCAGAGACTGCCTTTTGCCGAACTGAAGAAGAGAAGCCTCATCAACCAGAGGGCCAAAGCCGCAGACAAAACCAGTGACTTCTCGCGACTTATCCGGATGGGATTGCCTGGAATGGAGCCATAAACATGCACTTATTAAAGACTATTCTCCGCTTCGGTTGGCTCCTTTCGACTCTCTATCTGTTGGCAGGGTGTGCCACGCCAATCGGCGTTCACCAGGTCTCGCCACACGATTCGTATCGGGAGTTAATGACCAATCCCCTGACCGAGGGGATGGCCAGCAATGCGACGAACATTGTGCTCCGCCGCTACAACCTTGTCGAGAAATACAAGAAGGACCCGGCCGCAATTATCGCATATATTCACGACAAAGCGCTGTCTGACGACCGGCGGGATACCCTGTACGCTCTGGCGGAACTCTCTTATCTCTACGGCGAGCGGCTGGAGAAGAGTGTAGCGGTGGACAAGCAGGTGTTGGCACCCGACTATTTCCTCGTTGCCTCAATCTATGCCTACTTGTTTCTTCTCGATGACCGGAGCGACCCAGCGTCTAATGCCTTTGATATTCGTGCCCGCACGGCCATTGATCTATACAATTTCGGCCTGTGGCGTGGGATGGCAACTGGCGATGCGGGGGCCCTCAAACTTTCCGCGGTCGTGCGCACGTTGCCGGTCGGCACTCTGGCCATCACGGTTGATCTGACTAAATATCCATGGAAGTTGGAGGAGTTTGAGCGATTCGAGCCGGTGGACAACTACGTGATACGCGGCATTTCTATTCGTAACCGCTCAAAGGGGGTCGGTAGCGCCCTTATTGGCGTAAAGAAAAAAAGCCAGGAAATCCCTTTCCCTCAAGCTGTGCCCACGACCATTTTTCTGCGCATCAACGCCAACCTGGTCGAATTGACGGCGGGGACAGCAACCGCGTCTCTGGAATTCTACTCGGCCTACGACGATAATATTCTGGAAGTTAAAGGCCGCCGCGCCCCTCTCGAGACCGACACCACCACACCGGCGGCCTATGTGCTTGAGACTTCACAATTGTGGGGTCTCGGCATGGGTGCGTTTCTGGGCAATAAGTTCGAGTCTATCCCCAATGGCCTGCACTTGACCCAGCCCTATCGGCCGGGCCGTATCCCAGTGGTCTTTGTCCATGGCACCTTCAGCAACCCGGCCTGGTGGGCGGAGATGCTCAATACCCTACGAGGTGACCCCATTCTTCAGCAAAAGTACCAGTTCTGGGCCTTCCTCTATAACAGCAGTGCCCCCATTGTGGCTTCGGCCTCCGATTTGCGGGATGCTCTGAAAAATAAATTTACCCAACTCGATCCAGAAGGTAAGGATCCGGCACTCCGGGAGATGGTCGTTGTAGGTCACAGCCAGGGGGGGCTTCTGACTAAATTAACTGTCGTCGAAACAGGCGACAGTCTGGTCTATGCATTGACAGGTAAAGATCTCGATTCCCTAGGGCTGCCAGAGGAGAAAAAGGTCGAAACCAAACGACTCCTTGTGGTTGAACCGGTACCAGAAGTCAAACGAGTCATTTTTATTTCCACCCCTCACCGAGGGAGTATCCTTAGTAAAGGGTGGGTGCGAAGTCTGATCAGAAAAATTGTCACCCTACCGGCAAAAATTTTCGATACTTCGCTAAGCCTTAGCGACTACTACACCAAGGACGTTAAAAGAATTATCGGCAATAGCGTTGGCTCAACCAGCATCGATGGCATGTCACCGGACAGTCCGATCCTGAAAACGCTGGCAGCCACTTCGCTGGCACCCGGGGTTGTCGGTCATTCGATTATCGCGGTCAAGGGAGAGGGTGATCCCAAACTGGGCAATGATGGTGTTGTTGCCTACACCAGCGCCCATCTCGATGGCATGGAATCGGAATTCATCGTCCGTTCCGGGCATTCCAGTCAGGGACATCCATTCACTATAGAAGAAGTGCGGCGCATTCTGTTGGAACATCTTGGTACACAGGCAAAGCCGATACAATGATGGTCGCAAGCCGTTGAATAGGAAAGACATGAAGTATCAGGCAGCAATTCTTCATAATCTGAGCTCAGGATGATAAATAATAATTCCTTAGGAAAAACTAATGAAATTAAAGAGTGTATTATCCTATTTATCGATTCTCTTTATAATAGCTATATGCACTGCTGTTTCTGCTGCTGATGACAAGCAAACCCAAAATACTATTGTTCAGGAGTATGAAGTAGCTGAAGTTGGCAGGGAACGCGTCGGTGAGGGACTACATCGGAAAAACCAAAGAAGTGGTACTCCAATTGTTTTACATTGGTTGCACATGTTTGATGATGCTGAATCATCTGAAGTTGATGAAATCAGTGTTCTTGCATATGCGCCCTTGGTGCCGGATGACTTGATGCAGGCAATAAGGTCAATTGAGAGTGGAGGCGGCGGTCCTGGATTTTTCGGAATCTTGACTTTCTCTGTTATTTCCATCTGCTCTGGTTTCTTTGCTATGTTTGTAGTTAAGAGATTAAAGATACGCATTATAACTAAACGAAATAAGCTCATTCCTCCAAAAAATGATTCTTTGCTGTCTTTCTGGGCAAGTTTTCTTAATAATTTCCCAGCGATTGCTCGCTTGTTTTTGGCAACGATAATCTCCTCACTCGTTTTTCTTGTTTTCACACCTGAAGTTACAATTGCTGGGCAGATGTTTTTCCAGGCCATGCTTGGAATAGTTTTCATTTTTTACCTTTGTGCAATAATGACCAGGATTATTTTTTCACCAGAAGATGCAAGAATTAGATTCTTCAACATGGATGAAACTTTGGTCAAGCCTCTTAGCCTGTCAGTTTTTTTATCTTTTGCATTACTCTTGTCTGGCATAGTGCTGATAAATCTTTTTAATGAGCTTGGCGCTAGTTATCAAACTGTGACATGGTTAATTGTATTGGTTGGATCACTCATCATTATTGTCTGTGGTTTCCTCATATTTTATCTAAAAAAGCCAATAGCCCAGTTGTTGATTTCCGAAGCCAACACTAAGGAAAACAGTCGGTTTTACACGCAGCTTGTTCGCCATTGGGACAGACCTGCATTTCTGTATTTACTCCTTGTTTGGTCCATCTGGGTTGGGCAGGAAATGTCTGGAACAGTAGAGCGTGATGGCGCATTTATTGCCAGTTTACTTGTTGTACCTATTTATTTTTCCTTTTCTTATTTTGGGAAACTATTGATTCGCTCTGTGGTTGAGTCGCTTAATCTGGATAAAAAATATGATGATCCTGAGACAGGAGTGAAAGGTGTAAATGAAAATGTCGGGGAGATTGTTGAAGACAAAGAGGTGATAGTCACCAAAGTAAACTTTTACTTTCGCCTGATAGTTTTACTCTCACTCACAACCTGGATACTTTCCATTTGGGGAATACATATCCCGTATGCCTCTTTTGTGATAAAAGCCTTTTTTGAATCATCAATTACTCTGGTTTTAGCTTTTTTCTGTTGGAAAATTGCTTCCTCATTCCTGGAAAGAAAAATTCAAGAGGTTAGCCCTGCTCTCGAACAAATGGAAGATGATGATAATGAATTTGGCGGTTCAACTCCTCGCGGGCGCGTTCACACACTATTGCCGGTTCTACGCAAGCTTTTCGGGTCAATCCTTGTGACGATGGTTCTTTTGATTGTTGTCTCCTCCTTCGGGGTAAACATAGGTCCACTGCTCGCTGGAGCTGGTGTCATTGGTCTTGCTGTTGGTTTTGGTGCACAAAAGCTCGTTTCCGATGTTCTTTCAGGTTTCTTCTTCCTACTTGATGATGCATTCAGGGTTGGTGAATATATCCAGGCAGGATCAATGAAAGGAGTTGTCGAGAGCATAACCCTGAGAAATGTGCTGCTCCGACATCATCTTGGTTATTTGCAGGTTGTTCCATATAGTGATTTGGGGGCAATAATCAATTATATGCGTGGAGGCATTGTCATCAAGTTTCCGCTTGAATTTCCTTATGACACTGATATAGATCTGGTTCGGAAAATCATCAAAAGAGTCGGAGAAGCGATGATTCAAGATGAAGAATTTGGTGATGATTTCATGCAACCTATTAAATCGCAAGGGGTTTATCAAATAACTAATTCAGTGATGGTCATCAGGGTCAAGTTTAAGGCAAAACCTGGTAAACAATTCCTCATTAGACGGGAGGCTTTCAGGCGTATTACTGAAGCTCTCAATGCCAAGGGAATTTATTATGCACATCGAAAAGTTATTGTAGATTTCCCAGATGACCAGAAACGAAAACCGCTTGATGAAGATACTGCAAAAAAAATAGTTGAGGGCGGTGCTGCTGCAACAGTTGCCGGAGAAGACCAGCAGCAAAAGAACACAGAAGATTGGTAAAACGGATGCTGTTATTTGCTTTAGATCATCTAGGATTCTCCAGCTATTTTTTTCATCGTACTTCAATAAAAGGAAATATTGTCAACGGATTCTAATACTATAAATATCAATAGTTTTTTGATGATCAGTAGAACTAACAGGTTCTCTTTCAGGAGCGCAACAATGAGTATTTCTTTTAATAAATGTGTTCTGATCTTTACTCTGATCTTTGCATTTAACACAGGATATGCAGCGGAGAAGCTTAACGAAACTGAAAAGGTAGCCGAGAACCCAGGAAAAGCTGAAGAGGCAACCACTAGCAAGCCTCTATCATTGACAGAAACCTATACCCTGATCAACACGCTGCCTAAAAAATTACTTAATCTGCGCAAGCAGATTAATGATCTGGCTAATACAAAAGTTATATTTGCAAGAATTCAAGAGGTCAGTTCAAGGGTTGGAGAGCTTGAGTGGGAAACAACGGTTGCGACAACCACACCCGACCTCAACCCTCATCAACTTTTGTCTCTAGATACGAAACTGACGAAAATAGACAAGCGAATTACCCAACTGAGCAAGCGAATTGAATCAAATATCCACACCCTGGAAATATTGACTGACGAATGGCTTGCTAATGACATCCAATTACAGAAATTTATCGAACACACCAGTACACAAGCCAAATTGGTAGATACTCTCCCAACAGCTGACTCCCTTGACCAGATAATTGAAAAGGCTCAACAACTGATTGAAGAGCAGATTCACCCAACGCTACTTGCTGGGAAAAAAATAGGGGAAATTCAGGCAAGGGTCTACACACTTAATGATACGGTGAATGATCTTCTCCAGGACATGTATGATTTCGGTTTTCAGCAGAATACACCTTCCATGCTTTCGGCAGGTTTTTATAGCCGCTTTGAATATGAAATTCTGACGCAAAGTTGGGAAAATCTTCGATTTTTCGGTTCCTATCAGAAAGCATATCTGAAAAATAATTTCAGAGGTGTCTTGATATTCCTGGCAACCATTGCACTTGTTACATTTTTAACCCGGCTGAGCAAACCTTTTGTTAAAGCATCATATCGATGGCACCCATTTACCGATAAACCGTTTGCTACGGGGATTTTTATTGTCAGCACTACCTTTTTGTTTATTGAAGCATTACATCCAAACATTGACCTACCTCCTAATTGGCAAATTCTCCAACAGATCCTAATGATAGTCGCAGCAGTATTTCTAGCTGAGTATTTAATTATAAAAGTTCCGTTGTACAGAACTACCAGCTCTTTTCTGTTTTTTAGTCTTACTGTGATTATGTTTCTCCAATCAATTAACTTGCCCCAGCCGCTCGTTCATCTTTACTTATTTGGGGTGTCCATTATTTGTCTCACATTTTCATTTCGCATGTTCTTCAGAAGAAAGGAGGTTCATCAAAAACGAAAATATGCCACCCTTAGGCTTTTCTTTTTCCTTTTCCCTCTTGTCGTCTTCTTGGCTGGAGCGGGAGGATATGAGTGGGCAGCTGTTTTGATTTTCGACAGAGTGATGAGCATAATAGTTATCACTCTCGTAGTATGGCTGATACAAAAAATCTTATCCGGTTTGTTTGAGCTGATTTTATACAGTATCCCTGTTCCTTTAGTTCGACAAAATGCGGCTAAGGTCGTTCACGATATTACCCCAGCACTTATTCTGGTACATTCAGTTTTATGGTTTTCACTAGTCCTTAGTTATCTTTCGGTATTTCCAACGCTTGGTGCGACTTTATCAGCTTTAGCCTCTATAGAGTTTTCATTTTTTTCACATATAATTACACCTAAATCAATTTTAGTAATAATTTTTGCACTTTACGTAACCTTTCTCACATCTCGGGGGATAAATACATTTCTTATCCAGGGAATACTACCACGATACCGTATTACCCGTGGCGTGCAGGAATCTATTACAAGACTTGTCCACTACTCCATTATTGTCATCGGCTTTTTGGTTCTTTTAAAACTCCTTGGATTTGAATTGGGTGATATAGCAATTATAGGAGGTGCGCTAGGTGTTGGAATTGGTTTTGGCTTGAAGGAAATTGTTAATAATTTTGTGAGTGGCCTGATTCTCCTGTTTGAACGGCCAGTTAAAGTTGGCGATATAATTGTGGTTGGCCAGGATATGGGAGAAGTAACCGCCCTCGGCTTGAGAGCGACGACGGTTCAAACCTTCGACAATGCTGAGATTGTAATTCCAAATGCAGAGCTCATAATTGGTTCTGTGACTAACTGGACACTTGCAGAAAAAAGAGTTCGAGTAAAAATTCCCATCGGAGTTGCCTATGGCACAGACATATCCATTGTACTGAAAATTCTTTTGTCATGCGCCGACAGTAATCCGACAGTTCTCACCATGCCACCTCCAAGGGCTCTATTTTTGGCTTTTGGGGACAGTTCTTTGAACTTTGAATTAAGAGTTTGGATTTCAGATTTTAGTGACCACCTGACGGTTCGCAGCGAATTAAACCAGGATATTGAGGCTGAGTTTGAGATGGCCGGTGTTGTAATTCCATTTCCGCAAAGAGACTTGCACCTTAAAAGTGTTGATCCTGATGCTATAAAGGCCTTCCAGCAAGCTACAATGAGTGGAAATTTTGCATAAATGATAGGATAGGATGTTATAATAAACATTTATCTCAGAATGGTGGACAGTCATGTCCTATCTGATTTAAGAAGTACTTCTAAATATTAAAATGTATTATGGCTATCTGAACCATTCAAGAAATATTGCATACCTAACTTCTGCTTGAGAGGATAGGCCTGCTTATTGACACAAAATTGATCAGAAATGGAGCAACTGCAAAGTAGAGCTTACCAAAGATTATCTACTTCAGAGGTATTGAAGCATAGCTGATTGTTTGACCATAAAGCAATTTCAGTTACAGAGTTTAATGGTTAATATTGGTATGTCGAAGATCACGAATATGACCAAATGCCTCGGCCAGAGGTTATTCCTGTGCATCCACAGTCCAAGATTATTCACTCAACTTTCGGGGTTGCCTCATTTTGCTTTTTTAAACGGTAAAACAGCAAAATGAGGCAACCCCGAAAGTTGAGATACAAGTCTTGATCAAAAAATTGATCATATTATCCAATGTGTTGATGCGCCTAATAATACCCTTTTTGAGATAATCGAAAAGATTAGAAAAAAGTACCCTGCAATAGACCCGGAACTGGTTCAGATTATTATTCAAGGCGAACTTGGCAGGCATATCACCTCGCCAACGTGTACTGATTGTCGTTCCAGGGTGCATAAGAAATATGACAATAAACGAGAATGCGTTACCACGCGTGGAACAATAACGATTAACTGCCCGTATTATACCTGCCCAAAATGCAAGGCCGTTCATACCCCTTATGAAGATGTTCTTAATCTCAGGGATGGTAAGTACCAGTATGATATACAAAAAATAGCAGCCCTTTTCGGTGCCAAGGAAACTTTTGAGGAAGCTGCAGAGATGATGAACGAAATATACCGTTTTGATATTTCTGCCGATACGGTGCATAAACTTACCAACCAGGTTGCTTCTGAAATCAGTCTTGCCGAGATTACTCCAACTGCCGAGTAAGTTGCTCAAATTATAGAGTATATATCAGAAGACAGTTACCGCCGACCAGTACTCGTCTTTTCTGCTGACGGCGCCATGGTTCCAATCAGGACAGAAGAAAAAGGGCAGCCTCACTGTTGGCGCGAGGCAAAAGGTATTCGTGGTTATTTGCTGGACAAAGATAAAGTTGTCCATCTGTTAAGCTGGCATCAAATCAGTAACATTAATGAATTCCGCGAGTTTCTGGCCGAGTTGAGGGAGCAGGATATCATTCCACTGGACAAAGTCCGTTTGTGTTTTGTTGGTGATGGAGCGAAGTGGATATGGGACTGTGTCAAAGAGTATTTCCCTGAATGTCGGCAAGTTCTCGATTATTATCACTGCTCGGAACATTTACATGATTTTGCCAAAATTCACTTTTCTGAAACAGAAAAGGCCCGTTCGTGGATAGAACAAACCAAGGTACGCTTGTTTCATAATAATGCTGCTCACGTGATCGCCGGGTTGAACCGGATGAAGTGTAAAACTGCAGAGGCAAAGACAGAGCGGGACAACCTGGTCAACTATCTCAAGACAAACAAGGTTAGAATTGAGTATGGCCGCTTACGGCGTGGTGGCTATCCACTTGGCAGTGGCGCAATAGAAAGCGCCAACAAGTTTATCAGCAATATTCGTCTCAAGAGGTCAGGCGCTTGGTGGAAAGTTGACTATGCCAACAACATCTTGAAACTACGCTGCGCGAAGTATAACTCAAAATTTGATTCGTTCTTTGATCAGTATGAGAAAAGTGCGCAGGAAAAAAGGGTCTCACGAGAGAAGAGGATACGACGTGTTAAATGATTCCATAAACGTCGGATGCACCCGGATGGTATGAATGTGCAGATCGATTTTTTTCATTAGCTGTGAGTATAATTTCTATTGAGATATAATTTTTGGTCAAACATAACGTTTTAATCAGCGGCGCTGCATTTTGCGTCCGCTGGATTTATTTGTTGGCATTCGTATCAATCATTTGAGTTACATAATATGAGGTTTGATAGATCAAATCTAATGTAGTTATACGAACCTTCGCTATAGTACTGCGAAGGTCGTACACAATACTTAAGCCATTTTCATTTATGAAAGTATCGTAGCTGTCTATACCTGAGAACTGGTCAAGATGCATGAGAAGTTGATGAAACAATTCACTTGCCTCACTGATGTGAACGGTCATTGCTTCAGGGTAAGGCATCTGGACCATAAGAGTAAGTGTGTTTCTGACTGTTTCCTGTTTATAAATGATGTCCCCGTAATCCAGATGCTGAATAGCATCATTGATACGTTTATCGAATACCCCTCTATAGGCGTCGCGATCTGCCCAAGCTCTTTCACCATCAATATGACCTCTTGAAAAGTCAAATTTTCGTCTACGTAGTTCCTCACGATCACTTGTTCCGTAATAGGATCTATCCATCCAGTATTCAAACTCCTTATACTCTTTGGATAATGAGCTTAGGATGCCATCCAACTCATTTAACACCTGTAACGCAACAGCACCTTGCGAAACGAATTCCTGATGGAGTAGGAGAATGCGATGCTGCATTGTCGGAGTCAACTGCTTGGGAATTTCACCCATCTTTATATCTAACGCAGAAAGTAACAAGCGCAAAGGGAGGGAATCAATACGGAGTGAGCTGTTAGTTCGAAAATCAGCGTATCGTTTACTCTTAATTGCAGTAGGGATCTTAATATTTTCAATAAGTATAGGTAGGATAAAAACACCACCACGTTCCTTTTCCAGCATCTTAGCAACTGACAATTCCTCCTTCACCCATTCGGAATCGACAGAGTTGTTGGATAAGATGTAACAGACGTAAGTGGCTTCCTGTAAGGCATCATACACCTTCTGTGGAATATCCTCGCCAATCCCTATGTCTCTCTCATCAAGAAAGGTATCCACGCCGAAAGCCCGGAGTGCCTTATCTAATTCCCTGACAAATGGTTTGTCTTTAGAACTATGAGATAAAAATACGCGTTTGACCTGCATGCTGTATTGCCTGTATTAGATGCCAACGTTGCAATAACCGGACCGCGCGCTGTTTGCGGGTCCGGTTGATTGGCTGGTTAGAACTTGTATTTTAATTCTACAATGCAAAAAACCTTGGAGGTTTTAATGGATGATTGCATTCGCAGTCGCTATTTTTTGGGCTTTGAAGGCCGTGGTGGAACCGGGACTTTAGGTGGCAATCTATCACCTGGAACTGTTACACTGCCTCTTACACTTCTCGGAGGTGGAGGCGGTGGTGGAGGTGGTACTGCCTTTTTATCCTTAGCCATTTTATGACCTCAATCATGTTTTGGTTGTTTGGGTGGTCTCTGCCTCGGGATCTCTACGTCCTCCTTTATCACCCTCTTTGGCGGGGGGGGAGGAGGTGGTGGCGGAGGTTTCGGTTGTTCTTTTCCCATTAGTTAACACCTCTTCTTGATTTCCTTCTGGTACACCAGCCGTTCGCTGTTCGTTTTTTTCTGAACTATCTAACTGAATATTTTGTGGAAGTTTAAATGAGTTTGTTATTTTGACCTTATACTCTTTATCGACGGAATTTTTGTCTACCCCGCTGAAAGTGAATGTTAAAAATGCAATAGCTAAAGGCAACGCACATAAAATCAAATAGGTATTACATTTGTGTAGAGCTTCAGATCTACTGTCGTTAATTGCTGTATTTACTGATGAGCACTCATTGTAATAGTTATAAATATATTGATTGAAATATTTCTTTGAAAGAACTTCACCTTCTTCATAACCTTTATAGGTCTCAATTAGATCCAAGCGATATCTTTCTGTTTCATTAGCGGGAGGCAAAAATTGATAGGCATGCCCATAAAATGAACGAACAAAGTGTTTTAGTGCGAAAACAAATAGAACTACACTTGCACCAAAAACTAACCAAAATACATAGCACCAAACGCTAGCTACGCTGAATGACAACCCTTTTATTATATTAGCAATAACACCAAGTATAGCTAGGGAAATTGCCAAAGGAATTTGCATACGTGCTGACAGTTTTTCTCTAGCTTCAACTTCATGGAAATATAGCTTTTCATATAGATCAAACAGTTTGCCTTCTTCCATATTGATTCATTTTTGGTGTTCTAACAAGTTAGTAAGTAGTTTCTCTTAATCTATGCAATGCTAGAAATCTCACGAACGTAAAACCAGATAGTTAGGCCGCAACCTAGCTCTTTATCACTCATCTTTGACGGGATTAAGGGAAGCCTATTAACTTTTTCAAATCTGTCCCCCCCCCTAAAAGTGCAGCGGCCAAAGTAAACATCTTTCCACCAGATGTTTACCTCCTTCCAGAAGGTAAAAAAAAGCTGTGATTGCCATGAAACGGTTGCAACACCATGCATTATTCCTGAAGGGGTTGCTAAACGGCCTGTCATATTGCGTATTTAAAGGTACTTGTCCTGAAAATTCAAGATGTTAATAAGTACTGCGGTCGCGCATTTTATTCAAATGTTTTCCATTATGCGGGAGAATTGAATATACTCTGCCTTATTGGAGGCTGCACTTTGTCAGTGCTTTGGGGCAGCTTTTATTACCTTTGCCGAGAGATACAAGTCTGTGTATATCCTCTCGACATATTGGGACCGAACTATTGTGGAAACTGGATAGAGAAAATTGCAGAGAATATAGAGGGTTGCGACCGTATAGCCCAGCTTGGATCAGGATTATTGATTTTCTGGAAACATCCCTGTGAACTAAATTTTGAGTCTCAGGTCATGATCTACAGGAGGAATTAGATGAGTAGTCATGCAATAGAAGAAGCCGCCCGTTGTTTAAAGTGTAAGAAACCCTTATGCCAACAAGCTTGCCCTGTCAGTACGAATATACCGGAGATGGCACGGTTAATTGAAGCCCATAAGATAGATGAAGCAGGCACCATGTTATTTGATAATAACCCTTTAAGTGTTATTTGTGCATTGATATGCCCTCATGAGAATCAATGTGAAGGCAACTGTATACTTAACCGTAAAGGTGAGCCCATCCATGTGAGTACCATGGAGCATTATGTGTCGGATTTTTATTTATCCAGAATGAAGAACAAAGTACCTGAAGCATCTATTGAGAAAAATAAAGATAAGGAAATTGCCATTGTCGGCTCGGGGCCATCAGGCTTAACCTTGGCTTTTTTGATGGCTAAAAAAGGCTATCCAGTTACCATTTTTGATAACCATGATAAAATTGGTGGCGTTCTCAGGTATGGAATTCCTGAATTTAGATTGCCTAAAAGCATCATCGATCGGATGAAAGTATCCCTCAAAGAGATGGGGGTGACCATTCGACCAAATACCCTTATTGGTCCTAACATTACTTTGGATGATTTGTTTATTGACGGGTATAAGGCTGTTTTTGTCGGCACCGGTGTGTGGAAACCTAATCGTTTGAGAATTAAAGGTGAAACAAAAGGGCATGTGCATTTTGCCATTGACTATCTGAAAAATCCTGAGGTTTATGATTTAGGGAGCAAGGTGGTTATTATTGGTGGGGGCAATGTGGCCATGGATGTGGCAAGATCGGTGTTAAGGCATGGGGTGGAAACGTCGGTGGTTCTTTATCGCAAAGGGGCCGACCAGTTACCTGCCTTACGAGAAGAAATTAGGTACACCAAACTGGATGGTGTTCAATTCGAATTTTATAAATCGCCGGTAGAGATTACGAGAGAAGGTGTTCTGTACCAAAATACCAGCTTTAGTGAGGATAAAGAGGGCAATCCTATTTTTGAAGTGGATGAAAGCGCAACCTACCTCTATGAAGCAGATTCAATTATTATTGCAGCAAGCCAAGGACCACAAGCAAATATCATTTCATCTTCCAAAGGGATTGACACCAATGCGCGGGGACTGGTCCAAGTGGATCGATCCGGCCAAACAACCAGAGAAGGTGTTTACGCTGCCGGTGATGTTGTTACCGGTGCAAAAACGGTTGTTGAAGCGGTTCGATGGACAAAAGAAACAGCAAAAGCCATGGATGATTACTTGACGCACTTGTAAAGAGAAGATTTTCCGACCAACACATAACTTACCATAAAAAAACGTAATAAACGGTTACCAGCGAAAGCCTACATATGACACCCAAAATGGCCTGCATGGGCTTTTCGAGGACCGACGAGTGCGAAAAGGAGGTCTAAATCTTTGCTGATACCTGGAGGGTATCTTAAAAAAAATACCGCAACCGAAGTTCCAGCTTATTGCTGTTCTGCTTTTCACCGTACTCGGTAAAACCGGCACCACTGAGCCAGGAAAAACGAAGGCGGATTTCCCAGTTGGTAAAGCCTGTGTACAACAGTTCCGGGGTTAGAGAGTAACTGCTGTCCTCAAGGTTAATGATCGTGGTTATGGCCGGGGTGAAATAGAGGATATCAAAGGGTTCTTTCTGGTTGAAACGGGCATACAGATAATTGCGACCAGGCTGGGCCCTGCCATAGCCTTTAAGACTGGCACTTCTCGCTTGCTCAAGCAATTTGCTGCCGGCTGCCAATTGCAAATCGTCGCCTGCATCAAGGGCAAACCGGTAAAACGTTTCCATCTCCTGCTGGGAATATCCGCCGCCATTATGATAGTACTCGATAATGGAGGTAATGTTCTGTGAGGACAGGTAGCGCATGCCGATCAGAAAGGCCAGCGCATCCTCTGCTGTTGCTTGGAGACTTCCATCTTGCCCCAGGGCCAATCTACTCTGATTTTCGGTCCATGCAAGTTCCCCATGGATTTCAAAATTTGCCAGCAGATTGCGGGAAAAGTCCAGGCCGAAGGCAGTGGCCCGGCTCCCCCCAGTGCGGAGCAGCAAATCGATATCCGTATCATAGAGCAGCAGATACAGCTTTGCTGCCAGGTTCATTTCATTTACCGTCCCAAAATCATCATTTATATGGTCATACACGGGCAGCAGAACCGTGGTCAGGGCTGCGGTCTGAACAACACCGATATTACTTTTAATAAAATCCGCTTCCGCCGTTATATATCCTTCAAGGGCTTCATCGGGATTATTGGGATCTTTACGCCGGTTAATAAAACCTACCGGGTTCCACGCATAGCCCTTACCCCACTTGTAAGACTTTTTGCCAAGGCTCAAACTTGTGGAAGCCTTAGGTTTAAAGGTCGCGTAGGCAGTATAAATGTCCGCAGTATCACTCCAACCGAGAGTATCCTGTTGTCCGGCAGCCTTGAGCAACCATTGCAGGCTGTATAACTCCTGGCTGTAACTGCCCCCTAGTTGCAATGCGCCAACCAGTCTGTCAAAATCGGATTGCGGATCATCCGCCAGATTGAGGAGGCTGAAAGCCGATCCCTGGTTAATGTCCATGTGCTCCCATCGGAGTTCTGCATACCCTTCCCACTCCAGGGATTTCTTCTCGATTTCCTCCAGTTCAAAAGTAAACTCTTGATCACTTGCATACCCCGCACCAAACCCTGCCAGCACAAAAGCCAACAGGGACAGAAGCGTTATGCTGAGCGGCTTAGCGTAGTGCATCAACTTTGGACATATAATTAAGAGTAAAGACCTCGTCATCAAACTCCCGTTGCTGCATCTTAGCAAACAACATGACCGACTTGTACCCCTTGTACAGCGGGCTGTCGGTTTCCAGGACGGACGGCCTGACCATACCGTCCCCAAAATCCTTGATCTTTGAGTAATGCAGGGTTTTGATCAACATTCCGCTGACAGCATAACACTCGATGGTTGTGGGCAGGGTGGTCTTTTTATCCACCACCATCATCAGGCGATCATAGGCGACGGCTCCAGACTTTGCCTTTAGCTCGAGCAGGTAACTGTCCCCTTTGTCCTCAACACTTTCTGCCGTATACTCCACACTGTAATCAAGTCGCAATATGTCGGAATTGTTAAACACACCGCCGACAACCGACTGCAGACTGGTGATCCGTAAGGGCTTGCCCACATTGGGAATGTACAGCCACATATTGTCGCCAAGACGGAGGGTGGCACGACCTTTTTCAGAGGCAGGCGATACAAACAGAGCCACCATTTTTTCCTGGCCTTTCTTTACCGTATAGAGCACAAACTCTTTCTTGCTTCCATCAGGTTCAACATTAATCAGCTTGCGGTACATTTCGTAGGAAGCCGGCTGCATCCTGGCATCAACCTGGCGCAACAGCTCGTTACCATCAATGCCCCACACGGGAGCAACAAGAGCAAGCAGCAAAGTAGCAATTAGCAGGGGGGTGGAAAACAAAAATTTTCGTTGCATCTGCACTCTCCTAAACATGTCGTAATGCGGTGATGGGATTCATTCTGGATGCCTTCCAGGCTGGTTGAAGGCTACCGATAACGGCAACGGCAATGACAATGCCAACCACCAGCAACACATCGGTGGTGCTGATAACAGGTGCCAGCAACAGGTCTTTCTGACGTCCAAAGTCAAAACTTATACTAGACACATTCATGCCGGCAATAGCAAGCAAACTGATAACAAGACCAATAAGGGTCCCTAAAATACCAAGCAATAATCCTTCGGTAAGAAACAAGGCCAAAATCTTACTCGGACTTGTGCCGATGGCGGCAATGGTGCCGATCTCATGAATACGTTCATACACGGACATGATCATAACGTTCATGATACTGACCAGAACAATGGCTACCAGCATGATCTTGATAAACAACGTCATCAGGTCGATCATGGCGGCAATCTTGGAAAAAGGAGAGAGTTTTTCCCAGGAATGAACTTCAAAGACCGGTTTTCCCTGCTTGTTGAGGATTCCTCCCAAGGCTTCTTTCAAGTTTGCCAGCACGTCCGGCAGCGTAGCCATTTCTTTAAGGCGGATAGCAATTTCACTGACCTCGGGTTTGTCGATCCGCAACAAGGTCTTGGCATCACTTAAATGAATATACCCGTCACGGCCGCCAGGGCCGGATATACTTTCTAAAATCCCACGCACCACAAACGGCTGCCCATTTACGAGGCCGTCTTTGTTGGTGGCAACCAGAACAATGGTATCACCGACTTTTACTTTCATCCCCTTGGCAATGAGTTCCGGAACCAGTATTTCCCCTTTATCCAGCAATCCTTCTTTTTCCCCCTGGAGTATACGCCCAGTCAGCATGGGTGATGCCTGCTGCTCTTGTTTTGGGTTAACAGCATTGATACGAATGTTAGTGGTTTCGTTATAATTACTGAACATAGCTCCCAGCTTGATACGCATGGAGTATGCCTCAACTTCAGGACTGGCATCCAAGACTTCTTTTACCTTGGCAACCTGCTTCCCCTGGAGATTTCGATTTAAGGGCAGACTGTCTATGGAAGCAATATAGCCTTTACGGTGGACCTGCAGGTGACCCAGCATCGAATCGGTAATCTGTCCGACCATCAGCGATTTGAAAGATCCTGATACCGAGACAAACAGCAACACCGCAACCACGCCGAGGGTGATAAGAATCGAGGTCAGCAGGGTTCTTCGTTTGTAGCGTAGTAAATTACGAGCCGCTATTTTGAATATATTATACATGGCTCCCTCCCTGCCCGTTACTCTCTGTTTGTAGCAGGCCATCTTCAAGTGCAAAAACTATCTCCGCATTTTTAACCACCTTGGGATCATGGGTAGAAAAAATAAAAGTGGTGTCAAATTCATCGCGCATTGTTTTCATTAGAGAAATAATTCGGTTGGCAGTATCGCGGTCCAGGTTTGCGGTGGGTTCATCTGCCAAAACCAGCTTAGCATTGGTTACCAACGCGCGGGCTACCGCCACACGTTGCTTCTGGCCACCTGAAATCTGGCCAGGATACTTATTGGCCTGATCCTGCATTCCCACAGCTTCGAGTAATCTTTCTACCTGTTGGCGCCGTTTCCGCACTGGCCAGTTTTGGACCATGATCAGCGGATACTCAATGTTTTCAAAAACGGTGAGGACCGGAATCAGATTGAAATCCTGAAATATAAACCCGATATGTTCCCCTCTAAATCGGGCCGATTCACTGGATCGCAGCCCAGCCACATCTTTTCCCACTACCTCCAGGCTGCCACTGGTAGGCGGGTCAAGACAGCCTATCATATTCAGCAGGGTCGACTTCCCGCTTCCTGACGGACCGACAAAGGAGACAAAAGAGCCTGCCTCAATGGAAAAGTCCACACCGCGAATTGCCGGTACAGTGATATCGCCGGCCACATACTCTTTTGTAAGCTGCCGGGCAGCAACGATGGTCATTGAACAGTCCTCCTCTTCATTAGGGTTTCCTAGTCTATTACAATCGGCATACCAGAAAAAGGCAAACACAACTTAGACCTATAAACAGCGTGTTACGCATTATTGTCCGTTTTTAAAAAAAATATGTTCGACAGGTCACGTGTTTGCTCGACAAAATTGTCGAACATGTCGATTCTGTCTCTGCTCGATAAAAAAAGCTATAGCCCCCTGAAAATTCATTTAAAAAGAACTTTACCACCAAAAAAACATTGTGCATATACACAATTCCTTCTGTGCGGTTGCATTTTATGGTATGGAGAGTATTTTTTGGTTTTTCAAGGTCACTCAAAGAAAGCAAAAACTGAAAAAGTTCTCAGTGGAGTGTACCAGCTCAGAAGAAACAACGCAGTGCAATGGAAGCTTGAAGTCGACAAAGAAAAATGTTCTGGGTGCGGTGAGTGTGGTGATAATTGTCCTGGCGAGATATTTGAACTGAAAAACGACAACACACCCCCTACCCATACGAAGGAATACCATAGTTGGCATACCTGTGAATCAGTCTGCGAAGAAGAGGCTGTAAAAGTGAATGAGGCTGAATAAGCCACATCTTAATGATCTTCAATGTTGTTTTTTGACTCTATACGAACCCCTTAAAATTGTTAAACGTTAGAAACTAAGTCATGCATGTAGAAACATTTATTCCCTTTGTTTTGGCAACAACGTTAATCCTTGTTATTCCTGGGCCGACCATCATCCTCGTGGTCAGCCAGGCTGTTACCCATGGACGTAGGGCAGTGATTCCGCTCGTTGCCGGGGTATTGATGGGTGACTTTACTGCCATGACCCTTTCTTTGCTAGGCCTTGGAGCACTTCTTTCGACTTCAGCAGCCCTCTTTTCCGTTTTCAAATGGATCGGAGCCTTGTACTTGCTCTATCTTGGCGTTAAATTGTGGCGACTCAACCCCCAGGATATCCCTACACGACAAAAAGCAACGCACCCCTCTGCAGGATCGCTTTTTACTAGTTCCTTTATTGTGACTGCGCTCAATCCCAAATCCATTGCTTTCTTTGTTGCCTTTCTGCCTCAATTCATTCATCCAGCCCAACCTGCACTTGCCCAGTTCCCGTTGTTGGGAGGTACTTTTCTCCTGCTTGCTACCCTTAACGCAGCCGTGTACGCTTTGTTTGCAGGTCAACTCAGAAAGCATATGCGAAAAGGAAAAATTCGCAGATGGTTTAACCGCTGCGGTGGTACCGCACTTATTGGTGCGGGTATCTTCACTGCCGGGATGCAACGATCAGCTTAAACGGGGTGGACAATTTTGTCTTGTTACTGTTGCGCTGCTACCATTTTGTAGCTTTCCGTTACACATAGCGAGATACAAGGCAAGCGGTTAGCACACAGCACACCCGGATATACGCTGGAAAATCGACCTGAAACGGTCCCTTTTCTCCGTCACCAGCATTCCTGTGCCTTAATATTTACAGCTGGCCCGCATCTTGTAAAACATACGGTAATTGCACCGTCGTTCCTGATGCACCCGGCACAACATCAACAAAGGAATCCCAGATGAAAACAGTACTTACCATTGTCCTTATTCAATTTTTTTCTATTGTCACAGCCCACGCACAAACGGTGCATCTCTCTGTTGCGGCAAGCATGACCGACGCGTTTAAAGAAATAATCAGTGTATTTGCCACCCAACATCCCAAAGCAGAGCTCCTGCCAAATTTTGCCTCTTCCGGGAGCCTTGCAAAACAGATTGAACAGGGAGCACCCGCAGATTTTTACGTGTCCGCCAACCCAAAATGGATGAAATATCTTGTTGAAAAAAAAATAATTACCCCGGAGTCCAGTCATATATTTGCCTATAACAAGCTGGTCTTTGTTGGTGATAAAAACCTGGCTGTCTCCTCCTTAAAAAGCCTGCTCGGGTTACAACGCATTGCTTTAGGCAGCCCGGGCAGTGTCCCTGCCGGTCAGTATGCCAAACAGGCAATGGAAAAAGTGGGAATTTATGCAGAGCTTGCAGAAAAAAAGAAACTGATCATGGCTAAAGATGTTCGCCAGGCATTGATGTATGCGGATCGCGGTGAGGTAGACGGTGCCTTTGTATACACCACAGATGCCATGCTCGCAGGCAACGCAAAAATACTTTTTACAGTACCGCAGGATCTGTATGACCAGGTTGCCTACCCAATGGGATTAACGAGGTCAGGGGCCGACAATACAATGGCCAAAGCTTTTTACCAGTACATGGGCACCCCTGAAGCCAAGCAAATCTTAACGAAATATGGATTTGAGCCTGCTCATTAACTTCACTTACAAACGAAACGGCAAAGCAGATGTTTTCCCTTACCCCAGACGATATCCTGGCGATTAAATTATCGGTACAGGTGGCAGTCACGGCAACGATCATTGCCCTTCCCCTTGGGTTTGGCGCAGCCTACCTGTTGGCTCTATCGAACATCCGCGGCAAGGCTGTGTTGGAAGGAATCATCAATCTGCCCCTGGTCCTCCCCCCGGTTGTCACCGGCTACCTGCTGTTGCTGCTCTTGGGCCGTAACGGCTGGCTGGGAAAAGTGCTGGCACTGTTTGATATTCGTATAATTTTTACTTTGCGCGGCGCAGTCATTGCCTCGGCGGTTGTCGGCTTTCCGCTGTTAGTACGCTCCATCCGCATCGGACTGGAAAACATCGACAAACAATATATACAGGCATCAAGAACACTGGGGGCGCATTGGTGGGATACCCTGTTTACCATTACGATCCCCCTCTGCAGTCGGGCTATTTTGGCAGGGACCACGCTCATGTTTGCTCGAAGCTTAGGAGAATTTGGCGCGACCATCGTGCTGGCAGGAAACATGCCCGGCGTCACCCAAACCATTCCCCTTGCCATCTATCAATATACAAGCACTCCCGGTGGTGACCGAATGGCGCTGTCCCTTTGTCTTGTTTCCATCCTTCTTTCGTTTGTAGTACTGCTTATCGGTGAGGCTGCCAACCGTACCTTGGCAAGGAACTAATATGTACCTGGAAGTGGATATAGAAAAACAGCATGGTGATTTTCAGTGCAAAATTGCCTTTACACTGCACTCAGAAGAATGCGGCGTTTTCGGGCCGTCCGGCAGTGGTAAAACATCGTTAATGCACATGCTTGCCGGACTCCTCACTCCTGATCGGGGGACTATCAGACTCAACGGAGCAACTCTTTTTGACAAAGACACCGGCATCAACCTCCCCCCGGATAAAAGACGGATAGGAGTCGTTTTTCAACACGCCCGCCTCTTCCCCCATATGAGCGTGAAAAAAAATCTGTTCTACGGCATGAACAGAGTACCTCGCGACCAAAGAAACATTGACCCCAAATCGCTTATCGATGCTCTGCAAATCAAACACTTGCTTAAACGTAATGTCAGTAATCTCTCCGGCGGCGAGCGACAACGAATAGCTCTTGGCAGAACAATTCTTGCCTGCCCTCACCTTATCCTGCTTGACGAGCCCATGTCCGGGCTGGATGGAACCATGAAATACCAGATCATTCCTCATTTGCAGGCGGTATTTAAGGCGTTTTCCATTCCCATCCTCTTTATCAGTCACAGTCTGCAGGAAATGCGATTGATGACACAAGAGGTACTCGTCATGGATGACGGTCATATACAGCACCATGTGCCGACAGAAAAGCTGGCAAGGACCGGCGTGGGAAGCGGTGGTACCGGCTACGTCAACCTGCTTCATCTTGATGCACCCCAAGATCTTGGCAGGCTGCTTCGCTACCAGTGGGGAAATGTGCCGCTGATGCTTGTCAAAACCAAGGACCAGGGACCAGGGCAATTTGCTCTTGGCAGTAGAGATATCCTCCTCTTTAAAAAACATCCGGAAGCTTCAAGTGCGCGCAATGTGTTGCCCTGCATCGTCCGCAAAACCTATCAGACTGATTGGCTGTCAGGGGTTGAACTCGACTGTAACGGTAATACCCTCATCGCTGAAATCGTCCCTCAATCATTAGAAGAACTTGATATCCGTCCTGGATGCGAAGTAATCGCAGTGTTCAAAGCATCAGCATTTGAGCGGCTCTATTAACGAGCTGGCTCCCTCCCCCACCGGTAGAAGCCAAACATCTACAGAAAACAGATTGCTTTCTGGATAACAGTCTGTAAAATATCAGACACCAGCATTTCCTATTTTTCAATCTGCCAAAAATGGAAAGAGAGAATTGTTTTTGATAAATCTACAAACTACTACCAGGAGGGTACAATGATTTCCATTTCCATGAAAACTCAAATAAATGCGCCGGCCGCTGATGTATGGGCTGTTATCAGTGATTTTAATGCGCTCCCAAAATACGTTGCAGCTGCGGTAGAAAGTAAGGTCGACGGTGAAGGTATAGGCGCCGTGCGCACCCTGACCCTGCCGGATGGTGCTCTTTTGCAAGAGCGTCTTGAACAGCTTGATACAGATGAGATGTTTTTGCAATACTCCATAGTTGACGGTCCCCTGCCCGTGGCGGATTACTTGTCTACCATGAAATTAACGGCAGCGGAAGAGGGCTGCGAACTGGAATGGTCCGGCGATTTCAATGCTGCAGGCGCCTCCGATGAGGATGCCCGCGAAACCATGGCTGGTATATACCAAATGGGCTTTGACGGACTTGCCAAACTATTTGCATAACAGCAGGTATTGTCATCCGGGCAGGAGCAAGGACACCCTGCCCGATTATTTCTCTTTTTCAGCCAAAGTCTGCACAAACAGCGATTCTTCCCTGTAGGCCGGCTTATCCCACTCTCAACTCAGTGTTTCCAAATACACTGCAAAAAAAGCTGCGCATGCTCGTCAATAAATATTACGCAGACCATTTCCTTCTCATACCTTTTACCCCTTCTTCAGCATGCCCCGCCGCAGTTTGATCGTCTTGATCAATGCATCCGGATTGATCGAGACCAGCAATATGCCTAAAAGGGTCATTCCCCCTCCCACAATCAATTTCCAACCAAGTTCGTCACCAAAACAAAACACACCGAATATCGAGGCCAGGATAGGAGCCAGCAACATGAGCGGCGTTACCGACGAAACCGGATAACGGCCCAAAAGGTAATAGACAATCCCATGCCCTACCACTGAGGCAGCGACTGCTGAATACAAAGGAGACCATAAATCGCTTAAATGGATGTGGCGTATGAGCTGTACATGCCCGGACTCAAAAATTATCGATAACAGCAGCAGAGAAGGTAAGGCTACCGCAGCAATCCATGCCTGTAGCCTGAAAACGCCGAGATTTGGACACTGCCGCATTAATATCGTAGCGACTGCCATGGCAAAAGCAGCTCCCGAAACCCATAAAATGGCATCCAGATGATTAAACACGGTTGGATCGAACCCGATTACCATTACCCCCAGCAAAGCAATGGCAATAGCAACTATGCGAATAAAAGATATGCGTTCCCGCAAAAAAAGGGTTGCCAGAATGGCTGAGAAAGGAACATAGAGTTGGGTGGTAATAGCAATAGAAGCAATATTTCCCCCGGCATTCAAACCGATAAAGACCATCCCAAAATGGACAACCCCCAATAAAAAAGAGACCCTGAGCAAAGGTTTCATATGGCCATGTGCCGGCTTGAGCCAGGGCAGCATGATGATCAGTAAGAACAAAAATCGGATACTGGTAAAAAAGAGGGGCTGAAATTTGCCGGCGCCTATTTTGCCGGCAATAAAATTAAACCCCCATGCAAAATTAGCAAGCAGGGCTAGCAGGAGGTCGGGCAGGCTCATCATATTTTTTTCTTGTGTATGTCTTAGGAGGTGATCGGATAATAGAAGTTTTTTCGCAGATCAAAGTGTAGCTGCGAACATTATCTTTTTGATAATAACGCGGATATGGAAAAGAGGACATTATCCTACACTCTCCAAGGGAGAGTGATTATTCAACCTGTGGTGGCAGAGCAAAACATCTGCTGTCGCTATTTAAAAAGAGTATCTATTCCCATGGCATGTTTACGGCCAAACTTTGGAATCAATTTTGGCCTGAGTACCACCATCCCCCGAAAAATAATTGCCAAGAATCGAAGGGTAAGCAAATGGTCCAAGACCCGATACCCACGCTTCCTGCGCAGTAAGAGGTAAAACAACCACTGCAGATGGCTCCGTTTGACCGCAAAAGGTGTAAAGTTGGTTTTCACACGGTAACGAGGTCGACTACCCTTTGGATACTTTTTTTTATATTTTTTCTTTGCCTTGCTGATTCGTTTTTTAATGCCATTATCATAGGGTGAAAAATAATATTCCCGCGCCAGGGCTAGAATGGCAAACGTGTCATACATATAACGAATATCATCTGCAGGCAATGCAAGTTTTTTTGCCAGCACCTCCATCTTCTCTATTTTTTCAAGAGATCTGTACCCACTTTCCACACAGTTTTCACCTGATACCACAAGGGTTCTCAGTACTTTGCGAACCGAATGATTAATAAAAATATTATTCCAAAAAACCGAAAGCAACGGCGGTATCCTGACCCGACGAAAAAACAGCTTCTGCCTCGCCATTTCTTTAATATAAAGCAGATCCTTGATTACCTCGTCACTCAGCCTGAGTAACTCAAGCAGTGCAACCGGGTCATGACAGCCAGTACTATCTGCAAAGGAAGCGACAGCCTGCTCTACCTCCAGCTTTTCCTTAAACAACTTTATACAGACAAAGCTGTTGAGTTCATTCCAAAATCCGGCTTCCTCAAGATAGGTTAATCGCCGAAAAGGCAGCCATCCTCCTGTCTGGCACCACACACTGATACCTACCATATTGTTGGCCTGCTCCAATTGGCGTGCATACTCCTGGTAGTCCCACCCAATAAAAGATGGATACTCGCCGGCTCCCTCATATTCACGCCGCGCCTGCAATTCTATGATTTTTTTGACTTTAAGCTGGAAAAAACTTGTGTTAAGCGGCAGATAGCGAAAAAAATCCGACTCGCCATATTTGAGAGAAAGGATAAACCAGGGACTCTCGATATCCTCCAGTACTCGGGAAATGGTGCTACGATGCCATAAAAAATCACCGATGGGATAGGCCCCTACGGTCCAGTTTCTGAGAATCAGGTAACGTTGATAGCGCTCGAAGATTGGTAACACTGCTCTAAGCAGACTATTTGCCTGTTTTGCCCGGCGCAGGACCAGTTCACTTTTAAAATCGCCTCGAACATCCCTTCCGTCACATTCGCCAATTCGCAGAATAATGCCCCTTACTTCGGGATAGGCATGCAGGACAGTTTCAAGCTGTCGCTGGATAAATTCGCGTATCCGCTGAAAATTGCCATTAATCTGCTCTTTCAGCTTTGGCGTAAGCGATAATATGTCCATGGTGAGGTAGACATCAAGTCCGTAACGGCTACAGATCGTAAACAATTTCTGATATTGCTCACCATACATTCTGACAGTCCGGTTTATTTCCGGCTCCAACCACTTGTCCGGCGTCAGGTGAGCTACATCATCAAAGGTGATGCCGTTGTACCCCACCTTGCTTACCTTTTGGGCAAATATCTCCAGATTATCTGCAATTTCTGCAAACTGACGAACGCAACATTCCGCCTCTTTACTTAAATGATGAAACGGTATTTTCGACCAGTTAACCTTCTTTTTGGTCTTAATATATTCAATAAAAAAAGGGCCAATGCCGTCGATAAGGAAAATTTCCATAACACTACACGCTGCCGAAAAGCCATCACTGGAAGTGCAACCCTAGAAAATGGTTGCAATTGATCAATTGTAGCACAGGAAAATATACAACATATAATTAGAATTGATGAGGATATGATTTGATTGCGGTTTGCCTTCTCCAGGACCAAAAGAACTGAGCAACAAAGAAAAACACCTTTTCAGTTCCTGATTTAACTGTCGTTATTATTCTAAAATGAAAGTAGTTTATGGTATACTAAAAGCGAATTTTCATACTCATCCTTTGAACAAAGCACAGACAGTATCATGCCCGACAAGCCAACCTATAACCAACTTGCAAAAAAGGTCCAGGAACTGGAGCGCCAACTGCGAGAAAAAATTGTTTGCGCAACCGACGACCTTGCCCAACACAATCAAGTCAGTGCTCATGTCAGTGTTCAGGAGAAACAACTAAAAACCAGCGAAAAAAGATATAAAACACTTTTCGAAAATATGGCCCAAGGAGCATATTTTCGAAATGCCGAAGGCGAGGTTGTCGAATGTAATGCAGCTGCACCGAAGATGTTAGGCGTCAGCAGAAAACAATTTCTTGCCACCAAACTTACAACCCCTCATTGGCAGGTGATAACCGAAGACGGAACCACCCTTCCTCCTGAACGACACCCGTCAATGGTTGCATACAAGACCAAAAAACCGGTAAAAAATTTTTTAGCTGCTGTTTTTAATCAAAAAAAACAAGACTATGTGTGGCTGAGCATCAACGCTATTCCACTTTTTCGAGATGGGGAGGAAAACCCTTATCAGGTCTTTGTTACCCTGCATGATGTCACCGAAAGAAAAAATGCCGAACGAGCGCTGACAAAAAGTAAACAAAAAATGAATGAAGCCCATAAACTGCTGCAGCTTGTCATTGACACCATTCCAGCTCGTATTTTCTGGAAAGACAACAATTTAAACTATACGGGGTGCAACCACTTATTTGCCGGGGATGCAGGCTTTCAACGACCGGAACAATTAATAGGGCGTGATGACTATAGTATGCCATGGAAGGAACAGGCAGAGCTGTACCGGAAGGATGATTTTCAGGTTATTAGATCAGGCAACCCCAAATTAAATTATGAAGAACCGCAGACAACACCGGAGGGCAAACGGATCTGGCTATCGACCTCCAAGGTTCCGCTTCGAGATGCAAATGATGCCATAGTCGGATTACTTGGGACATATGAGGATATTAGCCACCGAAAACAGATAGAAGAAGAACTGCTAAAAGTCCAGAAGCTTGAATCCCTTGGTCGTCTTGCCGGCGGTATAGCTCACAATTTTAATAATATTTTAATGACGATTATGGGCAATATCTCTTTTGCAAAGATGGAGGTCTCCCCTACCGACAAAATCTATGATCGCCTGACCAATGCTGAAAACGGTTGCCTCAAAGCCAAGGAACTATGCCGGCAATTTCTCACCTTCTCCAAGGGAGGGGACCCGGTAAGAGAGACGGCTCCTGCTTCCATGGTCATAAAGGCCAACAGCCAACTGGCATTAAGCGGGACAAAATCGCTCTCCACATATACGTTTCCTGATGACCTGTGGAATATGTATGCTGACGTAGACCAAATCGGTCAGGTTCTGACCAACCTTCTTATCAATGCGGATCAGGCAATGCCTGACGGCGGAATTATCGATGTGTGTGCAGCCAATACAACCCTGGAAGCTGGAAATACGTTTGGCGTAAAAAAAGGTAATTATGTCAAGGTATCTGTTCGGGATCAGGGCACTGGTATAGAGAGCATGTATCTTGACAAAGTTTTTGATCCCTATTTCACTACCAAAGAAGGCGGCAATGGGTTGGGCCTGTATTCGGCCTACTCCATTCTCAAAAAACATGAGGGCTGCATAGTAGTGGAAGCCACCTCAGCAAAAGGCAGCACCTTTACCTTTCTTATCCCTGCAGCAAAGGCTCATTTTTCTCCACATCTGAAAACAACAGAATCAGCAGTAACAAAGGGCAGCGGTCATATCCTTGTTATGGATGATGACCAAACAATCCTGAATGCTGTTGAGGCAATGTTGGATCATCTTGGGTATAGTTGCCAGGTAGTTGAAAACGGAGAAGAAGCTCTCGCGGCTTATATGCACATGCATAAAGCCGGCAGCCCTTTTGATCTGGTAATCATGGACCTGATTGTTCCCGGAGCCATGGGTGGAGAGGAGGCTGCTCAAAAAATGATCGCCTTCGACCCACAGGCAAAGATGATTGTTTCCAGCGGATACAGCAGGGATCCGGTGATGGCTGACTACCAAAAATACGGTTTCACCGGCGCTATAGCCAAGCCCTATCGTCTGGAGGAGTTAAGTATTCTTTTGCCAAAATTGCTCAACAGCTGATTAAACGCGATAAAGAAAAAAAGAGGCTGTCACGACCCGCCCCTTACTCTTTCCCTCCCCACCTCTCACCTCCTATACATCCTGGCAAGATAGTGACCGTTTTGCCCAGTAGCAATCTGCTGACATTCAAACCCATTATACTCAGCCAGCATCTGCAAGACAGGAAACCCCACATATATCCATTGAAAAGGCACGGAGACTAGAGTGTCGTAGGTAATGATAAATTCAGTTTCTCCGTAGTCACTGTCATCGAAAGATTCATCTTCCTCATCTTCATCATTATACAGTAACCGTAAGTCTGTAGAGTCGGCAATAATCTGCCCATCCTCAGCCAATAGGTTCCGGACATGCTGTAGAAAAAGATTCAAGCCGTCAAGTGAACCACAAATACCAAGACCGTTCATGAGCATGAGGATGGTGGTATAGTTTCCGCTCTCCAGAGAAAAAAGATTGTTATGGATTGGATTTTTCACCTCTCTCTTTTCCATAACCTTGATACAACCGGGTGATATGTCCAAGGCATCTACATCCACATTTTGCTCCTGCAAGCACAGGCTGTGACAACCGCTCCCTGCCCCCACATCCAACACCGTCCCTCTGCACAAATGCAACGCCTCACGCTCCAGCTCATCCATCTCCGCGTATGTTCTAAACATGGTCTTGGCAGACATGGTCGACATACTGAACCTGGTGGAAGCCACCTCTGCGAAAACCTCGTAATCTCCATGCAGGTAATCCAGCATCATGGCTCCCAACGGATCTTTATGTGGGTCGCTAATAATACTTTTCATACTTTCATCGATGTGTTTAAGCCCTGATTGTTGAAGACATCATTTACCAAAAAACGCTCCATGCTTACAACCTTACATTTTCAGGTGAGATGCGCGTCCCTCTCCTTTTTAACAACACGAACCGTTGGTACTGTGCAACGGAATAGGATAACACCATAAATTATCTTGCCAATTCTGCAACCATGCCATACCAATAAGACGAATAATCATGGCTTACCCGAATTTCTCATGGACATTTTCTCATTCTAAAAAAAAATAACCTGCCCTCCTGAACTGATGAGAAATTCGTGCTGAAGCAGGATATAACGCAATAAAGAATTATATCATCGATGCTTTGCGTCAAATCTTGCGACGTAACTCACGGGATTGGTGATTCTTTGATTTATTATACCTAAAGCTTGTAACTGCTCAGAGGTGTCTCATATTTTGACAGGCTCGATTATTCGCAAATAAGCGACCATTGGGAGACTCTGTGGAATGTATGTGAACAGTTACCTTGCGACAACACTTACTGCGGTCTTTGGAACCATCTACCAAGGACCAGAGACCCGAGCTTTACCTTAAACTGCATAAACAGGATTTATTCTTTCAGCCATGCCTTTTCAAAACCGTATTGTCCAACCAGGCCCCAAACAAAAAACTGTAATTGATACCAACGGTAACGTGTTGACCCCACCTCAGGAGTGGGTCTTTCTTAAGGCAGGGGACGGTCCGCTCACCCGAAGTGTCAAAAGTCGATGCATCACCTGGCAGGTCCAGGTCAAAAAGGGAAAACGGACCATCTCTAAAGGGATATGGGCCGAAAAAGGCCATGTGGAAGCAGCTAAACAAGAGCTTGAGCGCAAACGTTCCACCCCGGAGTACGAGCGACAGAGGGCTGCTCAACTGAAACGTAAAGAACGAAAGCATGCCGAATATGTCGAGGATTTTTACCAGGCCACCCTGGATTTTCTCGCTTTTCACCCTGCACATAGGCAAACTGCAGAACGCCTGGCAAAATCAGTCACTGATCTTGCAACACCTGTCGGGTCCGGAACGGTAGCCAGAACCACCCGTATCCCTATTCACAAGCGGGTAGAAGCGGCTGTTATAGCCTGGTTGCGTCATCAAACAACCGGCTACGACCAAATGCACATTATTCGCAAAAAAGGAAGCAGAAGAGAAGTCCGTCGAATGTTGGCCCAAAAATCCCAACTCATGCTAAGCCGTTATCGGACAGGAGAAACTCTTGACAACCCCTGCCCTCTGCAGCAGGCGCTGGAAACTGAACACCGGCTAAGCCGGTTGAAGGAAGAAAAGAAAAAGCAGCAAGACTAACCCCCCTATCGAGCTTCAATCCATTTACAAACTACATGCTGACAGCAAGTACACAAGGGAACCTCTTTATTCTTCAGCAAAAATGAGCTCGAAAAAAATCAGCACATCTTACCCACATGCCTTCTCCGGTATAATCGGTGCTGCTCTTGTTGCTGTAGACGAGACGGAGCCACCTGCGCACATTTCCGTCTTCCACACTAAGTCACAAAAAACACGTTGCTGATATAACTGATATTGTGTAAAAATATATTGCTTGTTGATATTACCCCGTTGGTTACGCAGTACCTATAAATAGGGATGAATATTCCAAACAAAAAACTTGCCATACTTCTATTACTGTTCCTGTTCCTGCTCGTTGGTGGCGTGAGTGTGCGAATGTATCTGGACCCCAGCTTGACGAAGTACAGGGCTACTCAAATTTTAAAAAACGAAGTATTTCCACACCCGGACATTGTGCCGTTCACTCTTTACGGCAATAATGTCCTTTTTATTCCTCATAAAGGACTTGAGATAGAAAACCAACAGCTGAGTCGCCTGGAAAGATTAGCTCAAGGCGGATTTATCAAGCTTTCCCATATCGATACAGCCCGGCCGCAATACATGCATGATGTTCAAAACAGTGTCGTAACCATTGAGTTAACTGATAAAGCATCCCCTTTTATAACAAAAAAACTCTACAAATCAGTATTGGTAAAAGCTTGCGAACTTAGGCTGAATAAAATCACAGCAATAGTCCATGATGACGCCAAAGAAGAAGCTGCAGTCTATATCATCTATAGCTCTCACAAAAACACACCCTTTGCCTCTTTTTCTGAAAACTGTGATGGCCAACCTCATAAAGCCCATTTTACTTTTATCCGGGATGAGAAAAAGTGGAAACTCACCGGTGACTGATCCATAAAAGTACCGGGAAGCTCAATGCGGCAGCTGATAAAAAGAGCAGGGTATACTGACTGAAAAGCCTCAAGAACATATAACGATGCAGGGAGGACAACATGATTTCTGTTACTGGATTCTACTGGTTACTGCTGATATGTGTCGGTACGATTATGACGATGGTGCTTATGGTACTCTTACTGTTGCGAAAACTGCTAATCGAAGTAAAAGAGGGAACGCATAAAATCGCTACCCTTATAGAACAACAAAAAAAGGCTCCGCCGGCAATTGTGGCCGGCACCAGGAACCTCATCCCAAAAAACTGTCCGGATTGCGAGAAAGAAGCCAAGGCAGACGATCTCATATGTGTATACTGCCATACAAAACTATAGTCACCACCTATAAAAGAAACAACAGATCCTCGCAACTCCACTAACGTCCACAAACAAACAATGAAAATACGGCCAGTTACTACAGAAGACCGACCGAAAGTCAGTGCTCTGCTCCAACAAGCATTTCCAGGAAGCCGATATGAAAAACAGCTTGTTGAAAACCTCCATAAAAAAGAAAGAACGCTGCACGAATGGATGTGTATTATCCGCAACAAGGTGGTCGCTTATATCGCCTATTCAAATGCATATACAGAGCATAGGGTCTGTGGCTTGCACCTGGCACCACTGGCTGTCAATCCTGAGTTTCAAAATCGTGGAATTGGTTCTGAGTTACTCCGTTTTTCCCTTCGCCGGAAGGAGATTAAGGAAAACACTGTGTTTGTTGTGGGCGCTCCTCACTTCTATGAAAAGTTCGGTTTTACCCCTTGTACAAACCCACGCTACCCTTTTACCGCCGGCAATGAGCATTTCTTAAGCATCCGCAATACCACCGACAACACCGTTACCGTTGGTTATGAGCCGGAGTTTACTAAATGAGTATAAGTAATCGCTCACCGCTACCCGTTTTTTGCCTGCAACCCCCTATACAGCTTCAGTATTTTTGCAGTAAACAGAGGTAATCATCCGAGTCTACGCTTACCCGGAGTCTACGCTTACCTGTTCACTGCCAAAGCCCTCGAATCCGACGCTGCTGAAACTAATGAAAAATACGGGCTAAAATCTGCCGATCTCCCCCGAACTGTAATTTTAGAGCAGTGCTCCAAATATTTGCAAGCTGACCAAATAGCAGATACGCTCCTACTTCGATACATCGGTATGCTCGACACGCAGATCGTGCAGGGTCGAGAGCTTGCTGAGGAGCAAATCTTTTTCTTGCTTAACAACATACAATGTGATCTGTCTTTCATTGCGATTCCACGTCTGTTGTCTGTACCACCGGAAAATTCTCTTGTCTTTCTCTCCTTCTTAGGGGTAGTCTGCTGCTATTCATTAAAAAAATACGACAAAGGCAATCGAAGCTACCGGCGATTGAAAATCCTTTTTAAGGAGAGGCAAACATGGCTCTTATTATCGGCATTGATGTAGGCGGAACCCACGCAGACGGAGTTTTGCTGGACGGAGAGAAAATACTGGTAAAGAATAAGGTGCAAGTTGACCAGGACAACCTGAGTGATTCCATTATAGCCCTCCTGAAAACATTGCTCCCGGACTCTCCTGCAGATCTCGCCCGAATCCATCTCAGCACCACTCTCTGTACCAACGCCATTGTCAACGAAACCTTTGACAAGGTCGGGATGTTCATCCAGGCAGGTCCTGGAATGAATCCAAACTTTCTTGATTGCGGAGAACATGTCTGTTTTCTTAACGGTGCCATTGATCATCGCGGTCATATTATTAAATCCCCGGACCAATCCACTATTGATGATGCTGCAGTCACCTTTAAAGACAAGGGGATTGAAAGCATAGGCGTGGTCACCAAATTTTCCCATCGTAACAACAGCCACGAACAAGATACCCATGACCGTTTGGCAGACAGTTTTCCACACATCAGCATGGGCCATCGCATATCCGGCCTGCCCAACTTCCCAAGAAGAGTCTATTCAACCTGGCTTAACGCGGCATTAAAATCACGGTTCATGTTTTTTAAAGAGGCCATGGAAAACGGTCTTCAGCAGCTGAAAATTAACTGCCCGTGCTATATCCTCAAAGCTGACGGCGGCACCATCCCCTTTACAGCTGCCAGTGACACCCCCTGTGAGAGTGTGCATTCCGGTCCTTCTGCAAGCGTAATGGGTTGCCTTGCCCTGCAAAAAAATATCCACGACGCGGTCCTGCTCGACATAGGTGGGACAACCACAGACATCGCCATTTTTGCTGACGGCTCCCCTTTGCTGGAACCATATGGGGTTACCATCAAGGAACGACCAACCCTGATAAGGGCATTAAACACCAAAAGTATCGGCCTGGGAGGAGACAGTGCAGTCTCCTACACAGACAAAGATTTCTCCATAGGCCCGCAAAAAGAGGGCCCGCCTTTGGCGCTGGGAGGTAACGTTCCTACGCCCACAGATGCAATGATCGTCCTCAAAACACTTCAGATAGGTGATGGAGCAAAGGCGGAACAAGCCATGCTGCAATTGATCCCGGACCAAACGCCCGAAAAGACAGCAGTACAACTGTTGCAAGCCTTTGCCAATCGGATAAACCAAGTCGTAGAGCAAATGATTGAGGAAGTGTTCAGTCGACCGGTCTACACTGTGGCAGCACTGCTCAACCTGAAAAGAATCAACCCCAAAGAAATCATTCTTGTCGGAGGACCTGCCAAGGCAATACAACAGATACTGGCAGACACGTTACAGCTCCCATGCAGTGTGCCGGAGCACTATGAAGTTGCCAATGCTATCGGCTCAGGTAGAACACGGCCCACCCTGCAGGCCACCTTATATGCAGACACCTCAGACGGTACGCTTTCCATCCCTGAAACCGGTTACAGGGGTACAGTGCGGTCCTATTTTGATATGAGTGATGCCGAAGCGAGGCTCACCGAAGTGATCACCACTATGGCTGCAGAATTTGGGATGGAAAAAATACCGGAAATTGATTTTCTCGAGCGTCAGGAGATGAATACCGTTCGCGGGTTCAGCAGCTCCGGAAAAATCATTTCTCTCAAGGCACAGATCCGGCCTGGCCTCGAACAACTCTAGGAAGAGGAACACAACATGTCACACTTTATGCCCACCGCACCGAATCCAACAGGTCTGGTCCTTTTCCCCGCATTTGACTGGTGCATCAGCCCAACCCACCCGGAACGGGAAGAGCGCCTCCTCTACACCAAAGATCAGCTTATTGAAGAGGGTCTTGAGGATGTGGAAAATATTTCTTTCTTCAACCCGGAGATAGCACAACACAAAGATATCGACCGCGTCCACATCTGCGTCCCTTCATCACAAAAACTCCTCACCGAATCCCACCTTATATCAGCAGGTGGCGCCATAAGGGCGGCTCGGGCGGTCATGGACAAACAAGTAAAAAAGGCCTTTGCCGTTGTCAGGCCACCAGGCCACCATGCCATGCAGACTGTTTTCGGCGACCGTGGTTTCTGTATCGTCAACATAGAAGCAATCATGGTGGAATATATCCGTCGTCATTACGGGGTCAGAAAAGTGGCAATAGTAGATACCGACTGCCACCATGGGGACGGCACTCAGGATATTTTTTATAACGACCCGGACACCCTGTTTATATCGCTTCACCAAGACGGACGTACCCTCTATCCGGGAACCGGCTTTATCCATGAAGCAGGTGGTCCTTCAGCACCCGGTTACACCATTAACCTTCCCCTGCCCCCGGCCACATCGGAAGAGGGCTTTGACATGGCCATGGAACGGGTTATCATGCCTCTTCTCGATGATTTTCAGCCGGAAATCATTATCAATTCAGCAGGACAGGATAATCACTACACTGACCCGATCACCAACATGAACTTCACTGCCCAAGGGTATGCCCGACTCAATCGCCTGCTCAACCCGGATATCTGTGTGCTTGAGGGAGGATATTCCATCGAAGGTGCGCTCCCTTATACAAACCTGGGAATTATCCTGGCCATGGCCGGCCTGGATACGTCCAACGTCAAAGAACCGGACTACGATCCACGAAATTTTATCCAGTCCGCTGATATGAACAGCCACATTGCCACAGTCTGCGACCAGGCCCTGGAACTGTATAAACAGCGGGACCGGTTAAAAAAGGATTTGGCCGGCGAGAAAGTAGTCAAAACCAGTAAACGAATATTTTACGACACCACCGGTTTTGATGTGGAGGAAGAGAGATCCTATCACACCTGTCCACACTGCCCGGGTTTTACAGAAGTAACGGCCTCAGGACTCAACAACTATGTCCACGCCTTTACGATACCGTTCAATAGCTGCAAAAAATGCCGGGACAGGGCTAAAGACCTCTATCGCACCACCGATCCGCGAGGATTTGGTTCCGTTGTTCTTCAGGACCGGGTAGCTGATACTTATGAAGTGAAAAAAAATAAGAACTAGGTGGATGCCGGAGCGGGATCCTCCATTGAGCATGCCCCCCCTGCAGCATGGGGCTTTACCTTGACCCAACTTTGTGATGTTAATTTATAGTATCGAGTAGGATGCCATCTATTTTTCTAACCGCTCTACCTGCTATCACTTTTCAAGTACATCCTGCAGCACGGAGGCCAGATCTTTCAGCTGAAAAGGCTTGGGCAAAGTCCCGCAGAAACCATGGTCTTTATACCTGGCAAGGACGGGGTCATTCGAATACCCACTGGTGACCACGACCCTTGCGTCCGGATGATTGGCATGAAGCTTTTGTACCGCTTCCTTACCTCCCATGCCGGCGGGGACGGTTAAGTCCATGATAACCAATCGCACTGGAGCTGTTGCGATTGCAGCATCATACGCTTTTAGCACCTCGGCTCCATCGTGGGTGGTTAAGCACTCATACCCCAAATGCTGCAGCATGGAACTGAGCAAAGCGCAAACAGCAAGATCATCATCCATGATCAGCACGGTCCCATCACCTCCCCTGGCGACCTTCTCCGGCGCAGGCAACGCATTGGCCTTGTGCTCAACATTCACCACAGGAAGATAAAAAACAAAGGCAGCACCATCTCCATCCACCTTGCGGGTAGTGATATAACCACCATGCCGTTTTATAACAGAATAGCAAACAGCGAGTCCTAATCCACTTCCTGTCTGCTTGGTGCTGAAATAGGGATCAAATATCTGAGCGTTTATTTCATCGGGAATACCGGCTCCATAGTCCCGAATTGTAACGGCAATACATCGATCTGCCTCCAGTAGCGGTGGAAAATCGGGTGCACCTCGAGCAAGATTAGCACATCCAATATCAATCACACCGCCATCCGCCATGGCCTGTTTTGCATTGACAACAAGATTCTGTACCACTTGACTAATTTGATCCGGATCGACATTCACCGGCCAAAATTTTTCAGGGAAGCTGTAATGACTGCGCAGTTTGCTGCCGGCAAGCATAAATTGCACCGACTCCTTGATCAACGTCTCCAGCGACATAATCCGCCGAACCGGTTCGCCACCTTTGGCAAAAGTCAGCAATTGATTGGCAAGACCTTTAGCCCGAAAGGAAGCATCTTCGGCTTTTTGCACCAACTCAAAGGCTTTTGTTTCGCGTTCAAGATACTGGGCAGCGAGGCTAAGATTCCCCAGGATAGCAACCAGGATATTATTAAAATCGTGAGCTATGCCGCCCGCCAGTACCCCGATGGACATCATTCTGTCAGCCTGGATGATTACTTCCTCCAGCTGCACCCGTTCGGTCACATTATCTATCCGAATAACAGCCCCTTCTATCCCATTGGAACTTAAGGGATAAACGGTGATATCTTCATAGAGCGTATTTCCATCTATGCTGCGGTTATTTTTCAGGTTAGGCTTTATCTCCCTGCACAGTAAAGCCTGGTTTATCTCTTGCAAAACCTCGGGTTGAAAATACGGATATATTTCGCCCACTTTTTTTCCAAGCGCATGCTGCGGAGGAACACCTGTCAGTTTTTCGGCTTCTTTATTCCATTGGGTCACTCCTCCACCGGCATCCACACCGATGAGCACAGAAGGCATGGAATCTATGATATTAGCCATCATTTTACGCAGCAGTGCCTTCTCTTCCTGCACCTTATGGTGTTCAACGGTTATTGCGGCTAACTGCGCCATGGTTTCCATGAGTTTAATTTCCTCTGGCCCAGGAACCTTGACTCTGTCGTAATAGAGAGCAAATGTTCCTGCCACATTGCCCTGCGACATGATGATCGGTTCTGACCAGCACGCATGGAGATTTGCCCGCAGGGTGATATCCTTCACCCTTTGCCAGTAGGGATGGGTTTGTAAATTCTCGGCAACAACCCTTTCTTTTCTAAATGCCGCCGTACCACAGGATCCCATGCCATCGCGAATGGGAGTGCCATCAACCACTGCAGTAAAATACTCGGGCAGCTTGGAAGCAATCTTAAGGCGCAACCTTTGTTCCTTATGATCGACAAGCAAAATAGAGGCTGTGACCCCCTTAAACTGCTCCTCCGCAATCTCCAGGATCATGCCAAGGATATTTTCCCTGCTCCCACCAAGAGCAAGCTCTTTCAAAACCTTGTTCACTTGGCGTTCATAATCCTGCTCCCGCGTTGCTTCTGTCACATTTCTTAGCACAGTTATAAGAAACGGGTGCCCTCTCCCATCCCGGTAGATGCTCTTATGGGCAACGATCCTGATGACACGGCCCCGGGCATCGACGACCTGCTCGATATTTTCAACCGGGCTTTCTGTAGAAAACATCAATTCATCGCTTTGCCTGGACAAATCAGCCTGGTCTTTCGGGTAAAGCGCACAACATGCCTGCCCCGTTATTTCTTCTGCACTGCGGCCGAAAAAATCTTCAAATGCCTTGTTTGCAAACAAACAGCGATGGTTTCTATCTTTCACAAATACAGGATCAGGAAAATGATCTACGATCCCTTGCAGCAGATCAGCACCGGCCGACTGTTCACTGTTAAAGAGGGGGAATGATCCCCTTTGGCCTGTTGTCGCTGAATTCGTCTTTTTCATAGCTGCCACTATAGTGATGAAATATTCGCGGAACCAAAACAGGTTAGAACTTACACAAAAACTTACTCCCTTTTTTCATACCTTAAAAAATATTCACGGGCTTGTACAGGTTGATTGTATCATATTGATTGGCAAAACAAAGCATCTTGCATTACACTCAACATATCAGTAAATGACTTTTCCCCTGATTATTTTCTTTTCCTACCTTTCATCAACCCAAGGAGAGGCTATGGACCTGCAGACAGATTCCCCCACTTCCCAAAATGCCTATGCATCCATTTTCGGCGAAACCGGCATTGAAGAATTCAAAGCATGTATCCGCCACCATCTAGTCAGCTTTCAAGGACGTGATCCGGACATGGCAGGAAAACAGGATGTGTGCAGGGCACTTTCCTATGCCCTGCGCGATATGCTCATGGAAAAATGGTTTACCACTCAAAAAACGGTCTATGCCCAAAATAAAAAAAGGGTCTATTACCTGTCACTGGAATTTCTAGTGGGCCGCTCACTTGGCAACGCAATCATCAACATGGGGCTTTTGGGTCAGGTATCCGAAGCTTTGGAACAACTGGGATACAACCTGGAAGAGCTGCGTGAATACGAAGAAGATGCAGCATTGGGTAACGGTGGTCTGGGGCGCCTTGCCTCATGTTTTATGGATTCCATAGCCACCATGAAGATTCCTGCCTATGGTTATGGCATCCTGTATGACTTTGGTCTGTTTAACCAAACCATTGTCGACGGCTACCAGCTTGAAGCACCTGATAGCTGGATGCGCCTCGGCTCCCCCTGGATTTACGAGCGAACCTCGTTCATGTATCCTATTCATTTTTATGGAAGGGTCAGTAGCGGGACTGACGCAGAAGGCAACTACCGTCCACAGTGGGTGGATACCGAAGTAATCATGGCCATGGCCTGTGATATGCTGGTCCCAGGGTTCAACAACGACCATGTGATCAACATGCGCCTGTGGAAAGCCAAGGCATCCAGGGAACTTGACCTTAGCTTTTTCAATGCCGGCGACTATATCAACGCAGTAGAAAATAAAGTCCGCTCTGAAACCATTTCCAAGGTGCTCTACCCATCAGACGAAATCCGGGAAGGCCAGGAATTGCGTCTTAAGC
Source organism: Desulfogranum marinum (assembly GCF_963675105.2). Lineage (NCBI taxonomy): Bacteria > Pseudomonadati > Thermodesulfobacteriota > Desulfobulbia > Desulfobulbales > Desulfobulbaceae > Desulfogranum > Desulfogranum marinum. Next base: position 2,044,908 of record NZ_CAXXRO010000004.1, on the reverse strand, counting down.
AACAATACTTTTTTGTCGCCGCCACCTTCCATGACATTCTCCGCAGGTATCGCAAAGAAAATAGGACATTTACCGATTTCCCCAACCAGGTTGCGGTACAGCTCAATGACACCCACCCGGCTATAGCCATCCCCGAACTGATGAGGATCCTGCTTGATGATGAGAGACTGGGCTGGGTCGAGGCATGGGATATCTGCGTAAAAACCTTTGCCTACACCAATCACACCCTTATGCCGGAGGCACTTGAGACATGGACAGTAGAAATGCTTTCCCGGGTATTACCGCGGCACATGGAAATCATCTATGAAATTAACCGTAGATTTTTAGAAGAAGTCAATGAACGCTACCCCGGCAACATGCGCAAACTTACGGAAATGTCAATCATCGACGAAAATCAGCCCAAAAGGGTCAGGATGGCCAACCTGGCAATTATCGGTAGCCATTCGACAAATGGAGTAGCCGCCCTCCATACAGAGTTATTGAAGAAGCACCTCTTTCACAATTTCCATGAAATGTATCCCAATCGGATCAACTCAAAAACAAACGGGATAACACCCCGCAGGTGGTTGCTGAAATGTAACCCCGAACTGTCCTCTTTTATCAGCGACAAAATAAGCTATAATTGGGTAACCGACCTTGACCAGCTCCGTATGCTGGAGAAGTATCACACGGACAAAGAGTTTTGCCATCAATGGCGGCAAATTAAGCTAAACAACAAAAAGCGACTAGCAGCCTTGATCCAAAAACGCTCAGGTATAGTGGTAGATCCGCGTTCCATGTTTGACATCCAGGTCAAACGTATACATGAATATAAACGGCAACTCCTTAATGTGCTCCATATTATTGAAATCTATCAGCGGTTGCTCACCACTCCTGATGCCAATATTCAACCAAGGACATTTATTTTTGCGGGCAAGGCTGCTCCGTCCTATCACCGAGCCAAACTCATCATCAAACTGATTAACTCAGTAGGCGAAGTCATAAACAATGACCCACGGGTGGAAGACCGACTCAAGGTTGTTTTTATTCCCAATTATAATGTCTCTCTTGCTGAAATAATTATCCCTGCAGCAGATCTTTCCGAACAGATATCCACTGCAGGCACAGAGGCATCTGGTACCGGAAACATGAAATTCGCCTTAAATGGAGCACTGACCATCGGCACTCTGGATGGGGCTAATATTGAAATAAGGGAAGAAGTAGGCGAAGAGAATATCTTTATTTTCGGAATGACAGCCGAAGAGGCTGAATATGAGAAGAAATGTAAATCCAGAAAGCCTTACCAGATTTACGAACAAAACCCGGTGGTCAGCAAGATTATTGATGCCCTTGCAAAAGGCGTCTTCAGCCATGGGGACGTCAACCTTTTTCGTCCCCTGATCAACGACCTGCTCAATGAAAATGACAAATACCACCTGCTGCTGGACCTTGAATCTTACCTGGAGTGTCAGCGGACGGTCAATGACTGCTTTATTGATACAGATGAGTGGACTCGCAGATCGATCCTCAATGTAGCTCGGGTCGGTAAATTCTCCAGTGATAGAACAATCAAGGAATATGCTGAGGAGATATGGGGAGTTGAGGTAGATAACTGATATAGTGTGTGGCCTTGACCGCTGTGCTATCCATGAAACAGCGGTCAAGACTGACAGCTGATAAAACATTTTCGATAATATCGTAGTTCTTCTATGGATTCTTTTATATCTGCCAGGGCCAAGTGTTCATGACGTTTTTTCATCCCCTGTGCCAACTCAGGAGACCATCTGCGAGCCAATTCCTTGATGGTTGAAACATCAATATTTCGATAATGGAAATAGGCTTCCAACTCCGGCATAAATCGACCGAGAAACCTACGATCATGGCAAATAGAGTTACCGCACATGGGCGACTTACCTTCCGGCACCCATTGGTAAAGGTTGGCAAGGGTAAGAAGCTCTGCCTCTCGATAATTGATGGTACTTTGCCGGACCCGGTCGATGAGCCCTGACTGAGTATGATGCGAAACATTCCATTCATCCATACCTGCCAATATATCCTCTTCATGGTGAATGGCTAAGACCGGCCCTTCCGAGAGAATTTCAAGGTCGGAATCAGTGATAATTGACGCCACTTCAATAATGTGATCGGTAAAAGGATCGCAACCGGTCATCTCCAGGTCAATCCATATCAGGTGGGTATCGTTTTGCATTTTCCCTTCCCCCCTTTTTTTAGCATTCCTCGCTGCTAAACAAGGTTTACCGGTTGCCCGGTGGCCGCCAACACGCTGGACCATAATCGCCCATTGGGATCAACTCTTTTCCGCCCTTTGGTCGCAAGCGGAATAGGCACATGGGTAAAGCGGCTGTTCCAGTGCCCAATAAGTACATTGGTCATCCCCGCCATCCCGGCATGAACGGCGTAATGCCCAAGCTGTAAACAGAAGGCACTATCATATGCGGAGGCGGGCGTGGAACGGATCATATAGCTGGGATCAATATATTTCAGAGTCATATCCATTCCCACTTTCTTGAAATACTCTTTAATCCGATCTCGCAGAAGCAGGCCGATATCCCCCAGTTTGCAGTTACCTGATGCATCCTCGCCCCGATCTCCACAAAAAAGATTTTGTCCGGCCCCTTCGCCAACCACAATCACAGCATGCCCACGTAGGCGAAGCCTACGTTCAAGTGCTTCCAGCAAAACTTCCATTTCAAAAGGGACCTCGGGGATGAGACAAAAATTAACCTCATTGTTGGCCAAGGCTGCCGCAGCAGCAATAAAGCCTGATTCACGTCCCATCAGTTTAACCAGTCCCACCCCGTTTCGCGCGCCGACAGCCTCAACATGGGCGGTATAGGTTGAATGGCGGGATTCCGCCACTGCGGTTTCATAACCAAAAGAAAAATCCACATGGCAGATATCATTGTCTATGGTTTTCGGGATACCGATCACCGAAATATGAAGCCCCCGTCGCGAAATTTCTTCCGCTATGGCCGCTGCGCCGCGCAGGGTTCCATCTCCGCCGATGGTGAAAAGAATCCCTATGTTCAGCTGGACCAACGTATCCACAATAACCCCAACATCCTGGGGACCACGGGACGACCCTAAAACACTTCCTCCCTTCAGGTGAATCCCTTCCACCAAATCAGGAGTCAACTCAAGCGGAGTATGGTAATATGTCGGGTTTAACCCTTCATACCCATAGCGAAAGCCAAACACCTTTTTCACATTATAATGATAATGCAGGCTCAAGACGATGGCTCTTATCACATCGTTAAGCCCAGGACAAAGGCCACCGCAGGTGACAATACCGCAGGAAAGTGTTGCAGGATCAAAAAAAATTTTTTCCCGTGGACCTGCCACTTGGAAGGAAGGTGGAACCGACCCTTCCTCTACATAGGGTTGCAGGTCCTGGTACTGGTTATGATACAAAACTGATTCTGCAACATCGGTAAAAATGACACCTTGCATGGGAGAATGGAAACGGCATTCCCCAAGTTGCTGAACAATCAAATCATCTGCTTGCATACTTCCATTCTCCATCCGAGCTGTTGAACTACAGGGCTCCAACCAAAAGACTACCTCCAATGGTAATGCCCACTCCAGTGTCAGGTCTTTTTGTAAATCAAGTCCTTATTCTTTATGGTATTCCTCATGTAAGAGATGCGCAAACTGTTTTTCGACCAATAGCCTTACCCTGTGCAAATTGCTCTGGCAAAGGCAGAATAAATATGGCAGAAAGAGAGGCGGCCTCAATGAACAAACCATATATGCATGGAGCTAGAGCACCAATCTTTATAATGAGAAACAGAGAATGAATACCTCCAAGGTTACCCCTCAATATGATGTCATCATCGTCGGTGCCGGTCCAGCAGGGCTCTTCGCCGCTTACTACCTTTGCGAACATTCCTCACTCCGGGTGTTGGTCATTGAAAAAGGGAAACCACCCCTGCAGCGAAAATGCCCCATTGGTGATAAAGGTTGTATCAAGTGCCAACCGTGCAATATTCTTTGTGGTATAGGTGGGGCAGGACTTTTTTCAGACGGCAAGCTCAACTTCATCCATAAACTTGGAAAAACCGACCTGACACAATTCCTCTCAACTTCTGATGCCTGTGCATTGATCGACGAGACAGAAGAAATTTTCAACCTTTTCGGTATGGACGGCCAGGTTTTCCCCACTGATCGTGAAGCAGCCTACTCTATCCGTAAAGATGCCAGAAAATGCGGCATCGACCTCTTGATCATCAAACAAAAACACCTTGGCAGCGACAATCTTCCCCGTCATATAGATGGAATGCGACAATATATTGCCGATAAAGGGGTCACCTTTCATCATTCCGAAGTAGTTGAAGATGTTATTGTAACCGAAAACAAGGTTACCGGAGTCATTACCCAAAAAGGGACCTACAAGGCACCACACGTCATCCTTGCTCCTGGAAGAGTTGGTGCAGAATGGGTTGCAGGAGTTGTCAGACGCCACAATATAGATGTTTCCCAACGCGGCATTGAAGTGGGAGTAAGGGTTGAAGTACATAATGAGATCATGCAGGATCTCTGCTCCATTATTTATGATCCGACCTTCTTTATTCGCACTGCCAAGTATGATGATCAGACTCGGACCTTTTGTACCAATTTTGGAGGGTATGTTGCGTTGGAAAACTACCAGGACTTTGTCTGTGTCAACGGCCATGCGCTAATGGACCGTAAATCAGAAAATTCCAACTTTGCCTTTCTCTCCAAAGTTGTTCTCACAGACCCGGTTGAAGATAACCAGGCCTACGGTGAATCCATTGGGAAGCTGGCCACCCTCATAGGCGGGGGCAAGCCGATTTTACAGCGGTTTGGTGATCTAAAAAGAGGCAGACGATCCACCTGGAACCGAATCCACAATAGCTACATTGAACCTACTCTCACCAATGTTGTTTGCGGCGATATTGCCATGGCCTTGCCGGAAAGGATCCTCACCAACCTGGTGGATGGTTTGCAGCAGCTCAACCAGATTGTACCGGGAGTGGCAAATGACGAGACCCTGCTCTATGCACCGGAAATAAAATTTTTTGCAACCCAGGTTGCAACTGACAATAACCTGGAAACAGCAGTGGAGGGGTTATTTGTTGCCGGCGACGGCCCTGGCGTGGCCGGCAATATTGTTTCAGCCACGGCAACAGCCCTTATCCCCTCAAAAGAAATTATTCGCAGAACCACTGAGTAGCTTTATACCAACTATCAATACCAACTATCCAACAAACAAGGAAAATATGAACGTCAGTGAAGGGAAATCCGTTACCGTCCACTATGTGCTAAAATTGGAGAACGGCAGGGTGTATGAAAGTACCCTGGAAGAAGATCCGCTTGTTTACACCCACGGCCAAGGCGAAATAATTAAAGGGATGGAAAAAGAGCTTACCGGAATGTCGATAGGCCAACAGAAAACCTTTATTGTGGAACCCGAAGAGGGATACGGCGAAGTTACACTTGATGCGTTGCTTGAGGTCCCGCGTGAACATGTCCCGATGGAAGCACGGATGGTGGGAGAAAAAATAACAGCAGTCGGTCCCAAAGGCCAGAAGGTGGAAGGCTTTGTATATGAGGATAAAAGAAAAACATTGGTCATTGACTTCAATCATCCACTGGCAGGCATGACACTCTATTTTGAAGTTTCAGTGGTTGACATTCAGGAACCTGAACCGGCGTAAAACCTCCCTCATGGTCCCTCTGCAGTAACATCAACCTACGCAGCGGGACCCCTCCCCCCTCCACCAGATACAACAGCCTCCGGCTATCGGCTTTTGGCTAATCGTTTTCCGGCGATCATCAGCAAGATACGGAGAAAAGTCTTTCGGTTTCGATACTTTTCAAACATTGCTGTGCTACGATTATAGTAGTTGACCGGAATTTCTATCATCCGCTTGCGGTCATTTAATATCTCCACCGCCATCTCAGCAAGCAACTCAGGTCCGTTGCCCTCCAATTTGTCTTTGAGATCATCATAGCACGACCGCCACATTGCCCGGAATGTACAACCAACATCTGAAATTCTCACTTCGCGTCGCCACCAGAGCATCTCTATCAATTTAGCTAGCAGGATATTAGCAATCCTGACCAATCCCCGCATATCTGAGCCCTGCTCGATCAACTGCCTGGTGGTTCTGGTACCGACCACCATATCGGCCTCTTTGATGTACTGCAGCAATTTGCAGATATCGTGCTCTGGAAAGGTGTAGTCAGCTTCAGCCATGACAATGATATCTCCGGTAACACGATCCAGTGCATACCGCATTTTTTCGCCATACAATACGATATCCTGCGGACAACGGATAACCTCGGCCCCACAGGACCTGATCTTTTTCTCTACGGAATTGACAAACGGCACCACCACATAAACAGTATCAATCGAGCGGTTTCGCCGATAACGATTGATGGTAAAATCAATATTTTCCTCAACACCTTCGGAGTAAAGAAGCAGGGTAATATGATTTTCGTCAAAGGTGATATTGCGCTCATAATAGCGAGCAAGATTAAGACTATCCCGATCATTGATATTGACGTAGGTCCCCTTAATTTCAAAACAAAGGACACCTGGCTCCTTGCTGCATAACGAATCAAGGAAGGTCACAAATTCAACATATCCATCGGCGGCCTGGTCAAAGGCATCGGCCAGAAGGGGGAAAAAATCAGGAGTTAAAATAAAAGTTCCCAACCCCAATAGGTTATTTTCCAGCACTTGGGGCTTTTCCACCAGGTTCAGCACCCTGCCGCCCTCTTTATGAACCGAGTAGTTGCGCTTAATGAGCTTGGTATCATCAGCATCCATTACCGTACAGGTGGCAAGCGCATGTTCATAATCGATATCGAGCAGTTCTGCGTGATTGGAACCGACATAGCATTCATCACTCAACATAACGCAACAGGGACGATTGAGATCGCGTCCTGCGAGCAGGATTGACCAGCCCAAGCCCTTATCGAGTTCGCTATTGTCGATATAATGCAGCGTAACTCCCAGCCACGAGCCATCCTTGAAGTAATCTTTGATCACCCCGGAAAGGTAGCCGACAGTCATATAAATTTCATCTATCCCGAGCTGATCCCGCATCAGACAGATGATCCTCTCCAGGTTGGGTTTACCATTAACCTGAAGCATTCCTTTTGGAACAAGACTCGTGTAGGGACGCGCACGTACCCCTTTTCCTGCTGCTGGTATCAGTCCTACAAGTTTACTCATGTCCTCACCTGGATAAAAAATAATAGACAGTGAGATAGAGATACTTCAAGGTCTCGGAAAGGTGTTGCATTTTCGCTTCTCCCGTATGGCGAGGCGTGAATTCAACACCAATCTCTTTGATGGTAATCTTTCTGCGGGCAAAGGCGACGCCGAGCTCCAACACATGCTCAAATCCTTTACGAGATAATTGCACTTCATACAGGGCTGAGCGGTTAAATGCCTTGCATCCTGTGTAGAGATCAGTCACTTTCTGGTCAAAAAGCAGGTTAAACAGCCATGATATAAGTTGATTGCCCAAACGTTTGGTCAGGGGCATAAACCGGTTTCGTCCACCCAAAAAGCGACTGGTATAGACTACCTCGGTACGGTCAAGCTGTTCTATAAGATCAGGAATGGCCTCTGGCGGATACTCACAGTCAGCATCGATAATAACGATCTTTTCATTGTCCGAATTTGCTATTCCATCCAGCAGCGACCCGCCATACCCTTCATTGGTAGCATGACGAATCAGGGTGACATCATCAAAAGACGAAATAATGTCCACAGACCTGTCAGTCGAGGCATTATCTACATAAATGAGGTTCAGAGGGAGGGCCAAGGCTGTCACCCGACGGTGAAACTCTGGAAGTATTTCCGCTTCGTTAAAGACGGGTACAATAACATCTGTATATTTAACGGTCTCTTTTTGCATCATATAGTGTTTTAAATAGTCGTGGTTCCTCTAAAGGATTCTTTCTCAAAAAAAGCCATCCTAGCGACAACTGCTCCCCCATACAACGAAATTCGCTCCTTTCTGAAAAAGCTTTCTCTAATAATTAAAGTCACACTGAAAAAGTGCATCAAACAAGCAGTATACAGGACGAATTAAGTTTTTTGGCAAGGACCTTGACTTCAATGATTTCCGAACCCTAAAAAAAAAAAGCTGCATACCAGATCAGTATGCAGCTTTCAATTACTTATAAACAGATATTACAATCAGTCTTCAACCACATCAATGCCTTCCAGCTTCCAGTCTTCAGTTCGCTCCGGCCTGGCCCATGTCCATTTTTCTGCAAACTTCACGGGTTCAGTCATGCTTCCTTCAACCAGGTCGCCGGTTTTATCATCCACTGTATAATCAAGCAAATTGGCAGTGAACAAGACGGTAATAAAATCTTCATTTCCTTGCTTGCCGGCATCTATTACTTCTACTTTCCTGACAGCAATGCTTTCCAGCTTATTGATATGGCCTTTGGCCTTCATCTCTGCGAAATGCTTTTCATACTCTTCCGCCAACTGTTTTCCCAACAGATGACTGTAGCTGGCAAGATCACGCCGCATCCAGCCTGCCTGGATTTTAAAAAATACATCTGAGGCTATTTCCACAAAATATTTTTCATCAAATCCCGGATCAGTGGTTCGGATCTCCGCAATTCCGTCCTCAAGAGTGTTGGCCTCCCGAATGGGCGGCACTGGTGGAGCAGAACTTTTGGCCTGGTCGGAAAAAGCACCACCGGAAAAGGTATTTTTATCGAATGGCGGTGGTTTATACCCTGCGGATGAAGAACCTGTCGGTCTGGAGACAAACCGCTTATACAAAAAGTAACCGGCAACACCTAATAACAGCAGCGGCAGGATTCCCATACCGCTACCGCCCATGCCAAACATGCTACCAAGCAAAAGACCGCCAAGGGCACCACCCAATAATCCTCCGGCAAGCCCTCTGCCAAAACCGGACTTCTGGCCCTGCTGAGCCTGTTTTGTTTGAGCCGGTGATTTATACGTTTTTTGAGGGGTCGAGCGACTAAAGCTCCTTCCGCCAAATTTGGAACGGGCATCGGCATAATCTGTCGTGATTCCAGCCTCACAGAACATTACTGCAAAGAGAATCAGAAAAAATGGTGCCAGTTTACTCAAGTGTGTCATCATAATTATTTTTCCAGCAATGTTTTTTTGTTGCCCAGCCATTAAAAAAGGTGGGATTTAGAGTTTGAGTGTTTACAGTATCTCCTAGTGAGATGCAACAAACATAATGCCTTTTTACCGTGGGTCAAGGTACTGTCCGCAGCAACTGATGGTGACGCCTGATACACCAACAACACTTCCAATGGATTCTACAGTTCAGAAAGATAACATACCAGACCTGGTAGAGATAGCTACCGGCTCACCCCAACAGCTTAACACATTTTCCCTTGTTCTCACCGCTATAGATATCGATCATTCCATTGACTCGGTCAATCGGTCAATTCAAGTCAACAGGGACCAGGCCCACACGGCTCAATTACAGCTAAATAAATACACAGAAGAAAACAAAAACTGGCCTCCCTTGCCTGAGCAAGTATGGCAACCACCTTTTTTTTATCCGCAAACGACCATCCTGCTGATGGGTCTGCTTGCAGTTTTTTACTGGCATACAGGGGGATGGTATCCTGATAATCCCTGGTTTGAAACCGGTGCCATTGACAGCCGGAAAATTCTCTTTGAAAACCAGTGGTGGCGGTTGGTGACGGCCTTAACCCTGCATGCTGATATCGTTCACCTGGTGGGCAATTGTCTGATTGGAGCTAACATTATCCTTCTGCTTAGTCGTGCCGTCGGCTATGGCCTTTGCTGGTTCATGGTGCTCATGGCCGGCACTGTCGGGAACTGGATCAATATCGTGGTCCGCGACCAACCGCACCTATCCGTCGGTTTTTCCACTGCTGTATTTGCCGCCATCGGTATTTTGGCAGGCATCAGACTTCGATCCGGGCAAAAAACCTCTCTTAAGCACTATCTTCTTCCTTTAGGAGCAGGGGCCGCTTTGCTCACCTTACTGGGCAGTTCCGGCCCGTCCACGGATATAGGCGCCCACTTTTTCGGTTTTCTCAGTGGTATCCTTACAGGCGTAGTATGCAATCGTCAAAAACTGGTCAGAACGGCAGCCACCAACCAGGTGCAATATCTACTCATGCTTGGCTCGCTTTTGTTTCTTCTGGTATGCTGGGGAACTGCTTGGAGCCACCATTAGCACCTCCTTAACCTGCAAGTGAGTGTACACAGGGTTTCTTTCTCCTGTTTTATGATGATTCAGGATTGACGTCAGGTACCAATGTGCATACATTAAATTGCGTTTATTAAAAATTCAGCAGAAAGTGATGGTCACACTCTCTTTTGCACGTTTACAAATTGCTGCAGAAGTACAGGGTTGCCCATCCATTATCCTCCTGCCGCCAACCTGAATAACCAGAGGTACATCCATGCCAATGAACGAACAACCACCCTGGGGACAAAAAAAGCGTCCCTCTTCACCGGAAGATTTTCTTGCTGCGCTTATCCGCAAAATAAGAGAATCTTTTACCAACCAACAAAAGCCAACCGGACAAGGTGACGACGAAGGGAAACCACCGACCGAAGGACCTGGAATGTTTGCCGGAATGGGGAAGGTGGTAATGATTATTGCTGCTGTTTTCCTGTTTCAAGTTATCTACTCTTCCTTTTACACTATTCAGCCGGGCGAAGTAGGGGTTATGCTCAGGTTTGGTCAGTATTCGCGGACAACCGACCCAGGACTGCACTTTAAAATTCCGTTTATTGAACAGTTGTATAAAGTAAATGTGGAAGCAGTGCGAAAAGAGGAATTTGGTTTTCGCACCAGGACTCCCGGTAAAACAAGCAATTTTAACCGAAGCGGTTTCGATATGGAGGCCTTGATGTTGACTGGCGACAAAAACGTCATTGAGGTCGCCTGGATCGTCCAATATATAGTCAGCGACCCGGTGAAGTATCTGTTCAAGGTTCGCAATGTTTCCCAGGCAGTGCGCGATGCCTCGGAAATGGTTACCCGCAGGATTGTCGGCAACATGGATTTTGACTACGTACTAAGTAACCGTGAAATTCTTGCTGCAGATGCAAAAAAAGAACTGCAGGGAGAACTTGACAACCTGGAATGCGGCGTGAAAATTGGTACTCTGCAGCTTCAGGATATTAACCCACCGGAAAAGGTAAAACCTGCCTTTAATGAGGTTAACATTGCCGATCAGGACATGAAACGTTTGGTCAATGAGGCAGAGGAAACTTACAATCGGGTTATCCCCAAAGCGCGTGGTAGTGCAAAACAAACCGTTGAAGAAGCACGTGGATATGCTATTGAGCGGACCAACCGCGCGATAGGAGAAACCAACAGGTTCAATGCTATTTTAAAAGAATACCAAGGGGCACAAGAAGTAACAAGGCAACGCATGTACTTGGAAGCGATGCAGGAAATCCTTCCCCATGTTGAACAAGTTTACGTGATGGATAAAAGCAACCAGGCAGTGATTCCATTTCTGGACCTGACGGGAAAAAGGCAGAAACAGAGCTCCCCAACCCCCCAGTAACAACATGACAGTACATTGTCTAATGTTTCTACTCTAACCATGTGAGACCCATGAAGAAAATAGTTCAAATTTTAGGATTAATTATTGTAGTAGCTGCAGGGGTTACCGTCTGGGACGGCTTTTATATCCTTAAAGAAGGGGAACAAGCTGTTGTTACCCAGTTCGGCGCGCCGGTTGGTGAGCCGCAGACGGAAGCCGGCTTAAAACTCAAAATGCCTTTTATCCAGGATATTCGAGTGTTTGAGAAAAAAATTCTGATGTGGGATGGCTCTCCAAATCAGATCCCGACCAACGACAAGACTTTTATTTACCTGGATACCACGGCACGCTGGCGAATTATCGATTCCTTGCGTTTCCTCCAGGCTGTTGGTACTGAAAATCGTGCCCGTACTTTGCTTGATGATATCCTTGACGGTACCCTGCGTGACCTTGTCAACAAGAACGACCTGATTGAAATAATCCGTAGTTCAGATTGGACCAAGGACTATATGACCTCCACCAGCCAGGCTGGAGACCTGATAGTACCCCCTCAATTGGGACGTGACAAAATCAGCCAGATGGTCCTTGAAGCTGCGGCTAAGGTTATGCCCCAATACGGCATCGAACTAATCGATGTTATGTTTAAGCGAGTTAACTACATCGATTCGGTACGTGAGAAGGTATATGACCGTATGATTTCTGAACGTAAGCGTATCGCTGCTGAAAAACGCTCTCTTGGTGAAGGCCGAAAAGCCGAAATTCTCGGTCGGGTAGAACGAGAGTTGAAAGAAATCACTTCTAAAGCAAAGCGTGAGGCCGTCGAAATAGAAGGTAAGGCTGATGCCGAAGCAACCAAAATTTATGGTAAAGCGTATTCAAAGGACCCGGAATTTTATGCTTTTATAAGAAGTCTTGAAAGTTATCGTGACATTATCACCAACAACACTTCGCTGGTGCTTTCATCTGACTCTGATTTATTTAAATATTTGGAGTCACTTAAAGTAAAATGATTTTTCGCGCTCCGTAGCGTTTACAATAAAAAAGGCCGTGTCTGAGACACGGCCTTTTTTATTGTTCTCTTTCCACACCACAACAATAATCAACTCATTTACTCAATGATAACTCCGGGCCCTTCATCGGCATAATTCGGCCGCTGTTCAGGAGAGTACGGAATCCTTCCCCGCTCCTCAAGCAGAGCTTCGAGCTGGAGCAGCTCCTGTTCAGTACTTATGGCATCCAAGCCCAATTGTTCAAAACGACAGCTGCAATAAACCAATTGCCCCCCACACCAAGGGCATATTTCCACAGGACACCCCAGTTCATGTTCCTCACCGGTGCAGGCATGGCATGCAGGGCATATATCCTCATCAATCTGCAGCGGATCATAGGAAACGAACCGTTTATGCTCGGCACAGATTCGCTTGAACTCTTCCTCGCTTTCGTACTGAAAAAAATCAAGGAGCTCCCGGGCAAGAAATCCGTCACCCACGGTCCCCTGAAACTCAATTCCTTCGCTGGATACCAGATAGAGGTAACCTTCTCTAAGACCAGTCATTGCTCCCAACAAAAATACTCCATGCTGGCGAGCAAATAAAACTATATCTTTAATCAAAGCTTCTTTGGCTCCGGGAAGTGTCCGGTAAAATTCAAGGAGCACATTGAGACCGATTCTGTCGTCGCGATACACGTCGAGCAAATCCTCTGCCTTGTCGAAAAAACCGTCAGGAACTGCATATTCCATGACCTCTTTGATGTTCTCTCGCATTTCTTTCAATTCGTCTTGCATACAACAACCAACCTTCGGCCTCCACAGAGGCTATTTATCTATTTTATCACGCTAAAACTGATCCTTCCAACCGAGCCCCCTTCCCCATTCCAGACTTACAAACTTGATTTTTATTCACAAATAAAGTAATATTACTGGTTGGTAATCAAAGTAGGCCTCAACCGTGGAAAAGTTCAACGTCCTCAAAACGATGTTCTTATCCTAGAACGGAATCGAAACAACACCTCATTAATCTACCTTAACCGGTGGACCATCGCATCTTTTTTCCGAGGTGTTCCTTTTAATCTGTAGTGCCAGTTACTCTTCATCCTGTATTTCAAGGACTAATCGGCATTGCAATTTATTCGCAGGAAAAAACAGCTTATGACCGATATAGTTAAAAAAAACACCCACGCACAGTTGATCATTGGTGACAACACCTACGAACTGCCAATTTTAAAAGGCGCAGAAGGAGATAAGGCGATCGACATCTCAAGACTGTTGAAAGATACAGGATTTACCACGTATGATGTCGGCTCTAAAAATTCAGCTTCATGCAGCAGTTCCATCACCTATCTCAATGGCGACAAGGGTATTTTACGCTATCGCGGGTATGACATTGAAGACCTGGCTGAAAAATGTCTTTTTATTGAAGTAGCATACTTATTGCTGCACAACAAACTGCCTAATCGGGAAGAACTGGAGGAGTTTCGAACCTTACTGGAAGAATACGCCCTTCTCCATGAGGATATGATTCATTTTTTTGATCATTTCCCGCCCAACGCTTCACCAATGTCCATTCTCTCCGTTATGGTAAACACTCTGCACAACTACTACCCGGAGATGGGTGACGACCCGCTGTTAAACATTAACAACACGGCCAGTCGGCTGATTTCAAAAATCCGAACCATTGCCGCTTTTTCCTACAAAAAGTCCATTGGTCACCCTCTGGTTTACCCGCGTAACGACCTCTCCTATTGCGGAAATTTTCTCAACATGATGTTTGACACGCCGGTTAGGCCATATACGGTTCAGCCTGAAGTGGTTGCAGCGATGAACAAACTGCTGATACTCCATGCAGACCATGAGCAAAACTGCTCAACTTCAGCCGTCCGCCTTGTCGGTAGTTCAGGTGGCAACCTGTACGCATCTATTTCTGCCGGTATAAACGCCCTCTGGGGCCCCTTGCACGGCGGTGCAAATGAAGCAGTTATCCAAATGCTTGAAGCCATTTATCACGACGGGGCAGACTATAAAAAGTATATCGCCAAGGCCAAGGACAAAAATGATCCGTTCAGGTTATCCGGCTTTGGCCACAGAGTTTACAAGACCTACGATCCTCGCGGAACCATCATTAAAAAAGCCTGCGACGGCATATTGAATGTATTGAATGTTTCCGATCCACTGCTCGAGATAGCAAAGACGCTGGAAGAAATCGTACGCAATGACGACTACTTCATCAATCGCAATCTCTACCCCAATGTTGATTTCTACTCAGGTATCATCTACCGGGCCATCGGTATTCCGACCAACATGTTCACGGTCATGTTTGCCCTTGGTCGCCTGCCGGGATGGATTTCCCAATGGAAAGAAATGCGGGAGGATCCTGCGACCAAGATTCACCGCCCCCGCCAGGTGTATACAGGGGAACCAGCCCGTATTTTTGCTCCTTTGGGTGAGCGGCTTTAGCGCGAACTTCTCTTAACCATTGAGCAAAGTTGCACTGTCATACGACTTTGCTCAACATAAAAAAAATAATTGAAGATAACCTAGAGTTAAACAAGTGGAAACAATGCTCATGAGAAATTTGGGTTAGACTCCTCTACCAGCGCTTTGGACTATAAAATACCGAAGCAATGACCGTTGATCCAGAGTGAGGTCCTCAAATTGAACACCAAGTCGTTTAGTGCGGATTACACTAAAGAGGGATGGGGGAACGAGTGCTATTTCAGTAACTATTTCACCAGGAAGGTGTGGCAGATACGTCTCTTTATCTGAAGAAAAAAGATCAAATTTGTAACTGCTAATACGTCTTTCATTAAATGCGATGTAGTTGATGGCCATTCCTGATTCGCTGATATCAATTATTTCGCAAGGATTTGCTTCCACAAAGGCCAGCGTCCCTTGCTTTACCTTATAACGTGGATGCTTACGCCGCTCTTCCCTATGTATTGCCTGCGGCATCATTTTACATAATCACCGAAAAAATACATTACGATTTACACGATTCAATAAGTTGACAATATTCGCGCACTAATTTCCACCGTTGGGCAGGACTTAAACGAAAATAAATGGGACTGAGCATCAGAATTCGTATTGCTTGCCGAGGACTCATATTCTCTCCTCCCGATTTAAATATACCCGTTGCCCATTTTAATGCAAAATTCGCTCCTTATCTTAGAAATACTCAAACACCGACAATAGCCGCTTTCAGAACCTGAATGTCGTCCTAGCTGCAACAAAAAAAATAAAAAATCCGAAAAAACGGAACGGACTATAAGAAATATCCTTAATCGTGGAAAAAAACACTAAGGGCAGTATGCAGCGCTCATTATATCAACGAAATACGTTCATCTTTGCCAAGATTTTGACCAGAATCAAGATGCACTGTCAGCGGTACATCAAGAACGACTGCATTTTCCATTGATTCCTGCAATAACCGAGCGACTGCTGTCAGCTCTCCGTCAGGTACTTCAAGAACAAGCTCATCATGTATCTGGAGAATCATCTTGGCCTGAAAAGCGCTCTTCCTCAGCTCTCCATCTACCTGCAACATGGCCTTTTTCATAATATCGGCGGCAGTGCCTTGAATGGGTGTATTAATAGCGATACGCTCCGCAAATTCGCGTTTAGTTCGATTACTGCTATTTATTTCGGGTACGCTTCTCCTTCGCCCTGTCAATGTTGTAACAAACCCTTTTTCCCTGGCTTCAGCTACAACCTTTTCCATGAAATCCTTTATTCCGGAAAAATGAGCAAAATAGCGATCAATAAATGACTGCGCCTCCTTCCTGCTTACATCGAGTTGGTTGGCCAGGCCATAGCTCGACATGCCGTACACAATGCCAAAATTAATTGTTTTGGCTGCTCGGCGCATTTCTGCTGTTACCAGCTCCGAGGCAACAGAGAAAATCTGTGAAGCGGTTTGCTGATGGATATCATCCCCTCTCTTAAAAGCAGCAATCAAGGATGGGTCTTGTGAATAGTGCGCCATTACCCGAAGATCGACCTGGGAGTAATCGCCGGCCAGGAGCTGCCATCCGCTTTCAGCAACAAAGGCTGATCGAATGCGCCTTCCCTCTTCTGTCCTGATCGGAATATTCTGTAAGTTAGGATTGCTTGAACTAAGCCTTCCGGTGGCGGTCCCGCATTGATTATAGGAAGTATGAACTCGACCGCTTTGCGGATCACGGAGCGCTGCCAATTTATCCACGTATGTTGACTTGAGTTTGGCGATATTGCGATACTGGAGAATCAACGCAGGCAACTCATGATAATTTTTCAATTTCTCTAAAACCTTGACATCTGTTGACCATCCGGTTTTCGTTTTCCTCCCCTTCGGCAACTCAAGTTCTTCGAACAAAATGTCGCCGAGCTGTTTCGGGGACTGTATATTAAACTCTTTGCCGGCAGCAGCATAGATCTGTTGCTCATAACGAACAAGCTCTTGCCCAAAATCATGGGCAAGGGTTGCCAAAGTATCGGCATCAACAACAATACCCACTGTTTCCATGGCGGCAAGGACTCTGACCAATGGCCCCTCCACATTCTCAAGTAATGGGAGCAAGCCCCATTCTTTCAACTGTTCACGCTGTCTGGTAAAAAGTTGCCATGCACCATAGACATCTTCGCAGCTGTAATCCTTTGCAGCATTGAGTTCGACCCGGGTAAACGCATCATCTTTTTTATCTCCTTTCACCGCTTCAGCAAAAGGAGTGAGACGAAGGTCAATTTCTTCACAGAGATCATCCAGCTTATATGACCTCCGCCCCGGATCAAGTAACCAGGCACCTATCATTGTATCATGCAGCGGCCCCGAGAGTTGCACTCCACCATTGCGTGGCGAGGCTAACACTGCATAATCATATTTTAGATTATGTCCCACCTTAACGACCTCCTCATCTTCAAAAAAGGGTCGTAATTTTTCAACAAGAACGTCTTTATCAAGTTGACCGGAGACTCTTTGCCCATCTTCCACGTGCCCACAGGGGAGATACCAGGCAGCTTTATCATCGAGACACAGAGAGATACCCACGAGATTTGCAACCCGAGTATTTAAAGAGTCGGTTTCAGTATCAAGCACCACATGGGAAGCCGATGCGAGCTGCTGACAAAGCCCATCTAACTGCTCCTCATCCTGGACGAGAAAAAAGGCATCCGTACTCACTTTGGTGGTTTTGACTTCATTTTTCAGAAGAGAATGAAACTCGAGCTCAGTATACAGACTACGCAACTTATCATGGTCTACCTGCTGAACGACATATTGCTCAAGCTGCGACGGAACATTAGCCTCCCGGTTGAGCCGAATCAGATCTCTTGAAAGAAAAGCATCATCTTGATGGGCAATAATTCGTTCCTTCATCTTCGACTTTTTCAACTCATCAACAGCACCATACAAACCCTCCAGTGTTTGATACCGGCTCATCAGTTTTTGTGCTGTTTTAGGCCCGACCCCCGGTACACCTGGAATGTTATCGGCACTGTCGCCGGTTAAGGCAAAATAATCGAGCAGCCCTGCAACTGAAACACCGTATTTTTCCTCAACAGCCCCTTCGTCCATAAGCCGGTCGTTCATAGGATCCCACAGGGTTACCTGGTCGGAAACAAGCTGCAGTAAATCTTTGTCGCCTGATACAATGACAATTCGACACCCAAGAGCAGTCATCCTGGCAACCGACGAGGCGATAAGGTCGTCAGCCTCCTGCCCGGTCTCGGCAAGACTGAGAATATTATAGGCCTCTATCAGCGAATGTATATAGGGCACCTGAACAGCGAGATCGTCGGGCATCGGCGGCCTATTTGCCTTATACTCAGAAAACATATCGTGCCGAAAAACCGGCCCACGGCTGTCTAAAGCGATGGCAAGGTATTGTGGGCTCTTTTCGTTGATGAGTTTTTTCAGCATGGTTGCAAAACCGTAGATAGCATGGGTCGGCAACCCACTGCTATTGGTCAGCGGCCTCACTGCATGGTAGGCACGATAAATATAGGCGCTACCGTCTATGATGTATATCTCTTGAGTGGTCATGGCATATTGCGGGTAGAAGAAAACGATTGAAAAATAAGTATTCAGAGGCCCTTACCAGGGTTTGAGGTATAGGGGTAAATAAAAAGCCCCTGCCAAACGGCAGGGGCTATTAGTAATTTAAAAAATACCTATCAGAGGGAAGCGCTCTTTACCCATGATGCCTGAGGACCTTTATCGCCCTCCTCAACAGCTAACGTTACGGCATCACCTTCGGATAAATCACTCATGGAAATATCTTTTAGAGCTCCAGCATGGAAGAATATTTCCTGCTGATCACCAGTGACAATAAACCCATAGGCTTCTTCGGGGAAAAGCCGTCTAATCACTCCGGATGCTGCGGTATCCACGGTTGCTCCGAGTGCAGCCTTGGCTCCTTTGTGGTTTTGTTTTTTTCTTACCTTCTCTTTGAGCTGTAAACCAAGCACATCAAATGCCTCAACCAACAGTGGCCTGACATTTTCTCCCCAACGTTTTACAACGACAGTATCGTTAGGTACAGAAGCGACCAAGCGAACCTCGTATCCCCCCTCTTTATAACCAGGGGTAGCCTCAATCGTTACGCGAAGATGATGCACCAAACCGGCATAATGACGGATAAGCTTATCGCGCTCTCCCTCAATTTTATCCTGCCAACCTTTTCGCATATCGAGATTTTTGGCTTCGATTTTCAGTTCCATACATATCCTCCACTGTTTATAGCGTTGGCGGCCCCATGCCGCCTCTCAACAGAACTCTGTTTTCCCAATCCTGACAGACTTCGACACAAACGCACCACTGCTCCCCCGAGCATAGCATAATATTGAACAATAATGGGATGTGACAAGAAAGATGAGGAAGTGTGAGAAAACAAAGTAACCATACTTTGACTATAGCCATTCTTTATCTTATAAATCAAGGGGTAGGATTACATTTTCTTGACCTAAACGCCAAACGCTGGTTACTCTTGCTTTATGACTACACATACTAAAAAAGGCGTGCTCCTCTTAAACCTTGGTGGCCCCGAAAAAATTGAAGATATTCGACCATTTCTCTACAACCTTTTTTCAGATAGACAAATTATCAGACTAGGTCCGTCATTTTTACAAAAACCGATCGCTGCCCTCATAGCCAGGCGCAGGGCACCAAAAAGCGCAGTCAACTACAGCAAAATAGGGGGAGGCTCACCACTTCGTAAAATTACCGACCAGCAGGCAGCAGCTCTTGAGCAAGCCCTTGCACACGATGGCAATTTTACGGTCCGTTCCTGCATGCGCTACTGGCATCCCTTTGCAAAAGTGGTCCTTACCCAACTGGTTGCCGAAGGGGTCAAGGAAATCATTGCTCTCCCCCTCTATCCTCATTACTCAATAGCAACCAGCGGCTCATCATTTTCCGACGTGGACCACACCGCAAAAAAATTAGGGCTCAATCTCGGCATAACAAAAATCGATTCCTGGCCGGCTCAACAACAATACATAGAGAGCCTTACCGCAAAAATCGATGAAGGCCTTCTTTCCTTTGCAGGGGAAAAGGCTGAAATTGTTTACAGTGCACACAGCCTGCCTGTGCGTTTCATTGAAGAAGGCGATCCCTATGTGGACGACTTGCAAAAGACCATTGCAGCCCTTGAAGAGCGAACGGGAAAGAAAGGTCACCTCTGCTATCAAAGCCGAAGTGGGCCGGTAGAATGGCTAGGACCGTCAACACCGGAAACAATTGAAAAATTAGCCCACAACCAGTGCAAAAATCTGCTCATTGTGCCCATTTCCTTTGTTTCCGACCATGTGGAAACACTCTACGAGCTGGACATCGAGTACAGAAAATTAGCCGAAGATCTGGGCATGCGGTATACAGTGACCAGTGGCCTGAACACTGAACCGCTTTTTATCGAAGGGCTACGTCAATTGGTTTTGATGAAGTCGTAAAAACCTTGCCCTCCTGCGTCGTGACATTTTACGCATTTTGGGCAAAACTCTCAACTTCCCTTCTCGCAGCTTCATCAGGTAGTTTGGAACCGACGCATACGTATGTTCATCAATATACCAATAGCAACCATGGTTGTTATCAAGGAGGATCCACCATAGCTGAACAAAGGCAGCGGAATTCCCACAACCGGCAAAAAGCCCATAATCATAAAAAGATTAATAACGGCCTGCCAAAAAATCATCATTACCAGCCCATAGGCAAGCAGTACCCCGAATTTATCCCTTGCACTCAGGGCAATATTAATCCCCCAGAGAAGCAGAAAAAAATAGCAGCTGAGAAAAAACACTGCTCCGGCAAAGCCCCACTCCTCTCCCCATACCGAAAAAGCAAAATCAGTATGGCGCTCAGGCAAAAAATTCAAGTGTCCCTGGGTTCCTTCCATAAACCCCTTACCAAAGGTTTTACCACTTCCAACCGCAATCTTTGACTGCATTATCTGGTATCCGTGGTTCATCGGATCGCCCTCAGGATTGAGAAAGGTCTCAATACGCCGCCTCTGGTAATCTTTGAGCAGGTATTTCCAACCAAATAAAACACATGCCAGGCCGGCACCACCAAGAATGCCGACAGTTGACCAACGCAGCTTGACAAACAGGGTCATGGACACAAAAAGGATGCCAAGCATAAGTGCCGTCCCCAAATCAGGCTGAATCATGATTAGTACAAAGGGAATAGCCGTAAGAATGCCCGGCTTAATCAGATCCCGGATGCGATAGCCATCACGGACTTCATTTTTGGAGTAACAGGAAGCGAGCACAAGTACCAGGGTCAACTTTGCCGGTTCAGAAGGCTGCAGCTTAAAAAAACCAAGATTAATCCAACGTTGGGTACCGGCAATGGTATCCACAAACAAAGTGGTATACAGCAATAAAAGGACCACCCCGCCATACATCAGATAACCAAAGGTTGCCAACTCAATGTAATCAACCGAAATAAAGAGCAGAATCAAAAACAAAGCCGCAACAAAGAGATAGAGCTGCTTAAAAAATACAGGCGAAGCGCTCCCGCTCCCATTCCAAGTAGAACTGTAGAGATTAGCCAGTGCCATACCGGATACCAAAACCAGCATGAGCAGCATCACCCAATCAAAATGAAGAATTAATCGACGATCAAAACGTAACATGAACCCTTACTGTATCACTTGAGTTTGCTGCCGAAGTATATCTCCGGCAATATCGTTGACTAGCAACGGACTATCTCCTTCCAACATACGCTGCGGAACAACCACAGTATCAATCTCTTCCAGCGCATACTTACCGGCAAAATATTTTTCCAACACCGCTCTGGCCACCGGTGCTGCAGCGCTACCGCCATGCAGACCGTGTTCCACCACAACGGCAACAACAATTTCCGGATTTTCCGCAGGAGCAAAGCAGATGAAAAGTGCATGATCCCTGTACTTATACGGGATATCCTCTTCCTTAAGATGAATGTATTGCTTAAGGCGAACTACCTGCGCAGTACCGGTTTTACCGCCGACCATAATATTTTTGTCCGATACTCTCGCCCGCCTGCCTGTACCGCGTTTTCCATTTACAGCCTCTACCAGTCCTTCCCGAACAAGTTTAAGATTTCGCCCCTGTCCTCTGAGTCGTTCCAGCACCACCGGCGTAAACGATTCGATAACGTGACCATCAGGATCTTTTACTTCCTCTACAAGCGTCGGTTTATACAGCGTGCCTCCATTGGCAAGGGCAGCGGTCATCAATGCCAACTGAACCGGCGTAACCAAATTAAACCCCTGGCCGATAGCGATTGAGAGTGTCTCCCCTTCCTGCCAGGATTTCCCAAACCGGTTTTTCTTCCAGGCAGCAGTGGGAACAAGCCCCGGTTTTTCATGTTCCATCTCAATACCGGTCTTTTCCCCCAGGCCAAATAATTTGGCATACTTTGCCAGCCTGTCCACCCCAAGGCGTTGCCCGACTTGATAAAAATAGACATCACAGGATTCGGAGAGGGCCCGCTTCAAATTAACAGCCCCATGGCCGCCCCGCTTCCAACACCGGTAGGTCCTGTTACCAAAGCGATAATGCCCCGGACAATAGATGACTGAGTCGGGCGTAATAACTCCTTCGGCTAACCCTGCAAGTGCAGTAATGATTTTATACGTAGAACCTGGAGGATATTGCCCCTGTACCAGCTTATTGACCAATGGGTGGTGCGGGTTATCCAACATAGCGTTCCACGCCTTATGTGATATGCCCCCCACAAATTCATCAAGATGCAAAGCAGGAGCACTGGCAAGCACCAGCAATCGCCCGGAATTTGCCTCCAGGGCAACAACCGCCCCTGCATAATCCTGTTCATCCATGATCTCTTCTGCAGCTTTCTGCAGTTCCATATCCAGAGTCAAGCGCAAATCATTACCAGGGAGCGGCTCAATGCCTTTCAAGTTTTTCTGTTCAAATCCAAGGGCGTTAACTTCCATATAATTCCGCCCCTTTTCACCGCGCAGATCTTTTTCACGCAGCCGCTCCAACCCCATTTTACCGACCAAATCGCCGCCGCGATAGATCCCTGGTTCAGACGCAGCAAGCTGCTTCTTGTTTATTTCGCCAAGGTAGCCAATTAAATGTGAGGCATGATTACCCCAATGATAGACCCGAAGCGGAACCACTTCAATCTTAATACCCGGCAGATCCATGCGATTGTTCTCTATCTTGGCAACGGTTTCCCAGTCTATATCTTCAGCCAGGCGCACGGGTATATGACCAGGGTTGTGGGCCATTTTTCTTATTTTTTCGAGTATATCAGATACATCAACCCCTAAAATTCTGGTGATTTTCTTCAGCCATTCATCATCAATCTTGTTATCTTCCCGTACCCACACCACATTAAACGAAGGGCGATTGGTCACTATCTCCCGACCATAACGATCCACAACATTGCCCCTTGGTGCAGCCACTTCCAGGTAACGAACTCGATTGGAATCCGCTAACTCCCTGTAATATTCTCCTTTTTGCATCTGGAGAAACCACAATCGGCTGATAATAACGGCAAAGAAGAAGAGAAGCACGAAAGCGGCATAAAGAGCCCGTTTTTTATACGCGTCAAGCTCGTTATCATCACGGGGGGTCAGCTTAGTAACCCCTGGGTCTTTTTTGCGCTCCGCAGCTAGCATCGGCTCTGGACGCCGACGATTTTTCCGTCTGATATTTTTCATAGTGTCTTACAATAACGATGCATTTTCAACCAGTGGCTATCCATAAATGAGGATTTTAGCCTAAGTTCGTGCGTGCGACAAGTTTTGCAGCAGGCCATACAGCAAGTAATCTGAGGATAGGGTTTTGAACATAATAGTCAAATAGGATTAAAAAACTATTTATGAACGTCACCAACCGGCCGGGATTTTTCATCAGTTCAGGCGCTGCCAGGTTCTAAGTTAGCGGCAGTAAAAGGTAAGCGGAGACTCGGGGTAAGCGTAGTCTACGCTTACCTTTTACTGCAAAAATACAGAAGAAAACGGCACAGTATGAGCTGCCCTTCGGTGAACAGTTTTTGATTGTGTATTTGATTATTTTTAAAGCATCAGATTGAAATCATTTATTTTTTTAAACAGCAAAATGCTCACGAGAAATTCGGCCTAGCTCCGATACCTGTTATCGGTCCTTACCCGAACTTTTTTCCAGGCAAAAAGCCCTTTGCTTAACCAATGATTGGCATATTCAAAAAAACGAAACAAAGGGAACGCAAAAGCCACTATCAAACATGTCCGGACCATCATCTTCCACCAGTACCACTCTACCAACGTTCCAGGTTCAAAAATCGACACCAGGATATAGGTTATCCACGAAATAACCAGATAACTAACGCCTACCAGCGGCACCTGGTAAAGAGACTCACTCACCGGCATTTTTTGGGCAGCATAGCGCAAGAGAAAAAAAGCACTGAAACAGAGCAAAGAGTACATCCCCAGGATAGTTCCGGAAAAAACATCCAAAACACACCCCAGAAAAAATAGGATGATCAAGCTTCGCAACAGATCAAGACGGTAAGCCAGATAGGCTACCAGAATATAGTAAAAATCAGGAGCAAGCAACCAGACCGGGTGGATCATGCAGACACTAGTCTGCAGAACAACCAACAGCACACCAAGCACGGTGAAACCGATAACAATCATTGCATTATCCTTCCCTTTATTGCTGTCCAGCCCGCCTTACCTGCTGCCACAAAGCAGGAAAACGGCAAGACTGCACACAACTACTCGTCCACAGCCGATTCGTTGCGCTGCAGAACAAATACATTTTCGAGTGTTTTGTAATCAACAGAAGGGGTCACTTCTATTTCATGAAACATGCCGCGTCGTTTGCGTATCACTTTTGAGACCACCCCAACCGGCATTCCAGTGGGAAACATTCCGCCGTATCCGGCAGTAACAACAACGTCTCCCTCTTCAATTTCAACGGTTTTCAATACATATTCAAGCCGGTAAGTTAACTTGCCAGACCCTTTAAGAACGCCACGGACTCGGGACTTCTGCAGTAAAACATCAATCGCACTGGAAGGAGCAATGGCCAACAGCACTTTGGAGTAACTGGGAGAAGCCGTAATAACCTGGCCGATAATCCCCTCGCTATTAGCCACTGGGCTTCCTTTAACGACACCGCTGTTGGTCCCTGCATCGATAATAAGAGAACGGAACCACATCGAAGGATCTTTCCCTATAACCGATGCGGTAACAACTGGGAAATCAGCTGCATCCTTAAAGGCAAGTAATTTTTTCAATCGAGCATTGGTTGCCATGGCTTCCCTACTCTTATGCAACAACGCCCGACATTCCTTTAACTCTTTCCATAACCGCTTATTTTCCTCGCGGACACCCAGTACTTCGAGATACCCCTGCTTGAAAGAAAGCAGATAATTCACGCCGGAGGTGACTACCTCTTGAACAGGTCCGGTGGTTTCAAGGACAAGTTTATGCAGTCCACCAAATTTCTGATTGCCTAAGGTGGACACCAGAAAAATGAATGCCAAAGTCATAATCAAGCCGGCAAAAATGACCAACCTGAATAACCGAAAACGGCTGTTTGATTTCCTTGTACTTTTTTTACGCATTGGAAAAAAGAAGACGCCTGTCCCCATAACGAGAGCAGGCCGGCTATCAGTACACATTGCATGCCCGGCCGTACCCCCAGCTGCTTACAGCAACTGGCAGGTAACAACCAATGACACGCATCGTAACTATGAGAATGCTACAGACTAATCAATGGCAATTTCACGGAGAATTTCCAAATTATCCAAAGCTTGGCCGGACCCAAGCACAACCGAAGAAAGTGGGTCATCAGCAACGATAATCGGCATACCTGTTTCATCTTTCAATAACTTATCAAGATTTTTCAGCAACGCACCACCACCGGTAAGCACGATCCCCTGATCAACAATATCTGCTGATAACTCCGGGGGGGTTACTTCTAGCGCCACTCGTACAGCATCGACAATGACATCGACCTGCTCTGCAATGGCGGACTGAATTTCCTTGGATGTTATGGTCAATGTCTTGGGAATACCGGAAACAAGGTCACGTCCCTTGATCTCCATGGTTTCGTATGGCTCTTCAGGCAACACATTGCCGATAGTTGTCTTTATCTCCTCTGCGGTTCGCTCACCAATGGCCAAATTATGCTTGCGTTTGATGTACTGCAGAATCGATTCGTCCATCTTGTCTCCGGCCACCCTCACAGACTTAGCATAGACAATACCCGCTAGTGAGATCACAGCTACTTCGGTTGTACCACCTCCGATATCAATAATCATGTTAGCGGTCGGTTCTGTAATAGGCAGGTTAGCACCAATTGCGGCGGCCATGGGCTCCTCGATCAGATACACCTCGCGGGCCCCTGCCGATTCCGCAGATTCACGCACAGCACGTTTTTCAACCTGAGTGATACCGGAAGGAACGGAAATGATGATCCGGGGATGCACCAAAGTTCTTCGATTGTGTACTTTGTTGATAAAATAACGAAGCATGGCCTCGGTCACTTCAAAATCAGCAATAACACCATCTTTCATGGGTCTGATAGCGGCGATGTTACCTGGAGTCTTCCCCAGCATCTCCTTGGCCTCTCTACCCACAGCCAACACCCGGCTTCCGCGCTGATCACGACGAACAGCCACAACCGATGGTTCGCGAAGGACGATGCCCTTGCCCTTCACATAAAGAACGGTGTTGGCAGTGCCAAGGTCAACCGCAAGATCGTTGGACATCCAACCAAAAAGAAAATTAAACGGAGAAAACATTCCGAAATCACCTATAAAATGAGATATTTTTTAACTGCCTATTCAGCATTCTTTACGAGATCTTTGTGCCGGGAAGTATTTTATTTTATCGGCATCAACAATGAACATGGCACATTACCAATTGTACTTGTAGTTGGCAACGTCTAAGGTTTACCAGACCAAAAAGAAACAATTAATCTTGACAGCCATCCCCAATACATGGTAGAGAATCGCTCAATTAATCGTTACGGGGCTATAGCTCAGCTGGGAGAGCGCTTGACTGGCAGTCAAGAGGTCTGCGGTTCGATCCCGCATAGCTCCACCAATATCGTCTAACTTTAAGTAACCATTAATTTATTTAGAGATAGACAGCAGATAGGGCCTATATTGTACACAATCCCGTACACACGGGAGGAGGCAATATGGGCCTTTCTTCTTTGCACCTACCAGAGAATCTCCAGCAGTCTCCCCTGGTCTCATATATTTCAGATATCGTGTTCCAAATGATATCCAGCCTGTTCTCAACAAACCTGATTTAAAATATTCGTTGAAGACTCATTCTCTCTGGACGGCAAGACAATATCTTGCACCTATCCTTGAGTACATCCAGGGAGTCTTCCATTTTATTCGTACTGCACGGGACAAAGCCCCTTAATGTTTGCTTTCTTATCGGCTCAATTGATATAACATGGATAGCACAAGCAAAAGCTGTCGAATGATTTGTTTCTAGCATCAGCTTTGAGAAGGACGCATATTTTTCTGTGTCCCATTCGATGCCTGACAAACATAGTGGTTACTATTCACATATCTTTTTTTGACTGCAGAATTAATACGTTGACAAGATGTACACCCGTAACTTATTTTCCATCAGTTATCTTGATCAGTCACGGCATGTTTGTAATGTCTATGTATCAGATAATACTTGGAGCTAATCACCCCTTTTCACTATTTTACCACTGCATCCCTGTATAATCCGATCATGGTTCTCTCATCTTTCCTAGAATACCTCTTCTTACTGTAATAAAGATGGCTTCACTGACAAAAACTGAGTCTATTCTTCGTATTTCAAGTGATAGTGTAGAAATTAGCTGGGGCGATGTGCTGAACCAACTCCAGGGGATGAAGATGGTCCTTTTCACTCTGTCATCCATGTGGCATTGGTTGCAGGAACATTTATTTGAAATAGATTCTTTGTATGAGTTGACTGTTATCGCAGTTGTCGTTTGCATAGCCATCGTAATTCAAAAAAAATCTAGGGGGAGATTGCTTAAGCTTGCATCTAACGAGTCATCCATTAAAAGCCATGCTTTACGTCGACTATATTCGTCGCTATCACTTGTAGTGTTCCATCTGTCGGTGTATGTATTATTGCTGCTTTTGGTAACGATGACAAACATGTTGAACATTGACGATACGTTATTGACACTGGCTGCAAATCTGGCTGGTGCATGGGTGGTCATCCGTGTGGTCACGTCCATTGTTTCTAATTCATTTCGAGTGAAGATACTCGCTCTTCTTCTCTGGAGCATTTCAGCGTTGTACCTTGGCGGAGTGCTCGGTGTTGTTGTTCGATGGCTGACAATTCATCGAGTTGATGTCAGTAGCCTACATACTAATATGCTGGATATTATTGGTACAATCTTTCTAGTTGTATTGTTTTTATGGCTCTCTGAGACAGCAACGAAATGGATTGATCGTAAATTAGAAGCAGAAAATGATGTTAGTCATTCGGCTCGACAACTTCTTGTCTTTTTCGTTAGAGCAGTTGCATGGTTTTTAGTGGCGGCGATAGCACTCGATCTGCTCGGATTAGATATAAGTGTTTTAACTATTTTCTCAGGCGCATTTGGACTAGGTTTGGGGTTTGGTCTAAAAAATGTATTTTCAAACCTTGTGTGCGGATTAATTCTGTTAGTGGATAAAGCCGTCAAACCAGGAGATGTAATAGGTTTAGGAGGTTATTGGGGCGAGGTAAAAGCGGTAAAATCACGCTATACAACTGTAATGGCAAGAGATGGAGTCGAGCATATTATTCCTAATGAAAAACTCATCACCAATGACATCACTAACCTTACCCATTCGTCATCTCAGGTTCGCATTGGCATTCCCGTTTCGGTCTCGTATCAAACAGATCTTCAAAAGGCTGGTCAGATTCTGAAAAGCATCAGTATGGAATGTGTTCGCGTATTGAAGCTGCCGACTCCGTCTGTTCGGATCACGGAACTCGGCGACAGTGCAATTAACATGGAACTTCGTATTTGGATAGCAGACCCTGAACGTGGAGTAGGGTCAGTTCGAACGGAAATCTATGAAAAAGTTGTCCAGCGCTTTCAGGCTGAGGATATAGATATACCATACCCACATCTACAATTATTGGTGGACAGATAAGAGGAGATGCTCTCCTGAATAATGGTTTAATTCATTGTTTGTTCATACATCGCACTATCAAAACACCAGGTAAAAAATCGTCTGATATTATGTCCTACACTGATACGACGGCATTTTATCCGTATCCGCTTGACGGGTGTATTTAACTTCGTTGCATCACACGTTGCAATCGCTCGACGGAAGACAAATCACGAAGACTACAGGTTCAACAATTTGGCTCGATAGTTGAAAAGTAGTACCACCTCCGACCTCCGACCTCCGACCTCCGACACCAGATTTCTTTCCAGCTGTGTACTGCCGCTGCCAATGCAAATATCTATATTTTAAGAAGCTGATGCCTGTTTACATTCGAAGAAGGACTGTTCAGGGTTGATACGTCCAGACACCCTGCTTACTCCCTGACCTTCGCTGCAGTAAGTTTACACCGGAGTGATGAAACGTTTT
Source organism: Desulfogranum marinum (assembly GCF_963675105.2). Taxonomy (NCBI): domain Bacteria; kingdom Pseudomonadati; phylum Thermodesulfobacteriota; class Desulfobulbia; order Desulfobulbales; family Desulfobulbaceae; genus Desulfogranum; species Desulfogranum marinum. The sequence goes on along the minus strand of NZ_CAXXRO010000004.1, from coordinate 2,015,362 downwards.
TTAACGATGCTCATCGCAGTGTATGCTTCTTTTTTAAATCTTCATAAACAAGCGTGGAAACCTGTCTGATTACGCCGCCGCGGGACTGCATCCACTGTTTGTAATTAGAGGGACGGGAGCTGCGCTCAATAATGCCGACTATCGCATATGGGAACCTTTCACTATTTTTAGTTTTAGGGGCAAGAATTCCCATATCGCCACAGAGATGGGCAGTGGTTCCTGTCTTATTGTAAACCAGCGTCCCTTGAGGAATAGGTGTCCCATAGTAAAGTCTATCTCGGCCGGGGAGAGACATGAGCCGACGTATTTCTTTGCTATTGGGAAGCTCTTTGTTCCATAGAGCTCGAAGAAAGCGTATATAATCTGATGGGAGTGCTTTGTTGCGGTAAGTACGCCCCCCTTGGGGTATATATTCAACGATATGAAGTTGTTTGAACAGGTTGCTGTAATGGCGTGTCAATAGCCTTTGACACGTGGCAGGGCCACCTATCTGCCGCATGACCCAATTTGTTGCTGAATTACTGCTGCGTTGAATCATGGCCTCCATTTTTCTCCTGCTTTCAGGACCATATATCAGTCTACCCTGACGAACCTCGTGAAAAAAAGCAAGTGCAAGAAAAGGCTTAATCATACTTGCCGCTTGAAACGTTTGGTCGGCATTAATATCAACCAGGCTGATATCACGGTTAAGGTCATAAACCATCCAACCGGTTTTTTCGTCACCACGAATTTTACCTTTCTTGCGTAACTGCTTGATGTACCTCTCAATTTTCTTTTCGATATGGGAACTAGAGGCTTTACTAAGTTCAGCAGTGGTTTTGGGTGGTTTTGTAACTGGAGCTATGGCTTCCGGGGTTAATGCCTTGGCAGCATTTCCATGGATAGCGACCTTTAACTTTTCAGGTCGCAATACAACCAGCGAAGGAGTTTGTTGCGCGGTAATTGTCGGAAGCACTGCAATCTCTTCATTTTTGCTTGCTGGTTGTATCTCTTCCTCTCCATGGAGATAAGTGGACTCTCCATAGACGACCTGATTGTTGAGTTCCTCCGTGATGGTTGTTTTTATCCCTTTTTTACGAAGCAAACGACCGTGCCGCTTGGCCACGACCAAAGTCGAAGAACGATCTCCGTTCCGACGGTAGACCAGCATATAATTCTCTTTCTCATCCTGTTCGATATAGAGATCTTTTCCTACGGATTTCCCAAGATATGTATATATTACTTGATAGTTTTTTTTCATGGCGTCCAAGTTGGGTCCATAGCCGTAACTGACATTAAATAGCTCATGATACCCCTTGTCCTGGACGGCAAAAGCCTGGTCCAGTCCAGCTTCCTGCAGGACTGCGCCATGCTTGACGATCACTTTAAGGATAGCCTGGAGCGAGGCGTTGCAGTCATAAATCACACCATACTGATTGTCTCTTTTTACAATTTTAAGGTGCTTGCTGATATCCGGCTCAAAAAGTGTTTCCAGTTCCTCTTTATAATCAAGGACGCTGTTGAGGTCCTTGTCCCAGGCAAAGACCAGGTCATATTTCTGTGTATCTGCTTTAGCTTGGTCTGTCGAAACCAAGCTCATAGTACAAATAAGCGCGAGGAGTGGAATAATACGAAAGAAAAAAGACATGATTATTATAAATATTGAGTTGAAAGCGTAGAGGATGCGTTTTCTGTATACATCAGAGTATACCAGATCAGCCTCTGATGTAAATTCATTGCCGTATAAAGGGTAACAGATGGTTAGCATTATTGATAACGAAATACAATTGGTCTTATAAAAAAGAACCAAACTCATGTAGTCGATAGCGTGGCCATAGCTACATAGAGCATATTGTCGATTAGCCTGGATTTCTCATCAGTTCAGGCAGCGCCAGTTTCAAAGTTTTTGGCAATGAATCATAGTAGCCTATATTCATTGCCAAAATACTGAAGAAAATGGTGCTGGATGGACTGACCTTTGGTGAACATTGTGAAAAACTTTCAACTTCATCTTAGTTTGTATAACATATAAAGATTGTTTGTAATTTGACAGGTTGACACAATGTTCATGAGAAATTCGGGTTAGTTCCTCATTGGACGAGATATAGCCGCTTGTTTATCATGATTGTATTGTCATCGAGGTCAACCAGGAGAAGCGAGTAAAAAAAAATAGTAACTATTTAGCAACGCCCCACGCTTACCTTCACCCCACCCACCAGGCCTAATCCACTAATAATATTACAAATATACCAACGATATCGATTTCGCCCACCCTACTTATTTCATTTTATATGGATCTGATTTGATTAAAATGTCTAATTATCGTCTAATAATTCGGAGTACATGTTTTCAAAATCAACTAATCTATTTGTGGGCTGAAGGTATCTAGGGGAAATATGAGTGTTACTGGTGAAAAATCAATTTTAAGGCCGGCCAGATTAAAAATAATCTGTATCGGCCTGATCCTTGGCTTTGTATTTGCCTGTTCCTCCGGTTATCTTGCCAACCAATACATGGGCGAAACGAAAAAGCAAAGACTGATTTCTCTCAAACAGGCTGTTCAGATTGCCAGAAATTCCATTGAACCGATACTCGTAGACTACCGTAATCAGAAAATATCTAAGGATAATGCTCTTCAACAGGTTCGCAACTTCATTAGAACGATGATCTACAATGACCATACTGGTGAAAATTACATTTTCATGAGCTCCTATGACGGAATCATGCTGGTCCAACCCTTTGAACCTGAAAAAGAAATGACTGATATGTGGGACTTGAAAGATGCCCATGGCGTTTACATTATACGAACTTTAATAAATGTTGCAAAATCACCAGAAGGGCTAGGGTATGTATCGTATCATTACCAAAGACCAGGAGAGGTATCTGCTCAAGAAAAAATTTCCTATATCATTGGTATTAATGAATTAGATTGTTACATCGGCACCGGCCAGTATATGACAGATATTCGTAACAGCCAATTCAGCTATGTCATTAAAATAGTTGGCTTAACTTTTATTTTACTGAGTCTTACTTTCGCTTTGGTATGGGCTTCAATGAAAGAAATCCACATACAAAACATGATGTTGCACAGAGCGGAACGTGAGCTTTCAGCGATATTTAACCATACCATTCAGTTTATCGAAACACTTACACCTGAAGGCATATTAACCAAGGTTAATCGTTCTGCTTTGCGGTTTATAGCCAAGGGCGAAACAGATGTACTTGGAAAGCCCTTTTGTGAAACTCCCTGGTGGCAAGGAGAAGAATTAAAAAATCGCTTACACGAAGCAATCGACGCCAGTTCAAAAGGGAAATTCTGCCGTTTTGAAGGTATTCATAAAAATGATAAACAAGACGCAATTAACGTAGACTTCAACCTCTCCCCTATCTGTGATGAAAAGGGAAATATCATTTCACTTCTGGCAGAAGGCAGGGATGTAAGCGAACAGACGAAGGTCAGAAACGATTTGATAAAAGAAAAAGCATTTTTTAATCATCTCATCGAAAGTCTACCCGGTGTATTTTTTCTGTTTAAGCTTGAAGGTAAACAATATGTAATGAAAAAATGGAATGAGCAATATGTGAAAATACTCGGTTATTCTCCAGATGAATTAAAAGATGCTCCCATCACCACCTTTGTCGATGTTGCTGATATTCCAACTTTAAACAGTGCTATAAAACAACTCCTTAAAACCGGGAACTTAACCACTCAATTTTACACCCAAACCAAAGACAACAGATTGATTCCGATTTTATACATGACTCAACATATAGAGTACTTTGGTGACAGTTATATTGTCGGCACAGGGATCGAGCTGACAGAAAAGATAAAAGCTGAGGAAGAAAAAGAGAAGCTCGAAGCCATGCTCGCCCAATCCCATAAAATGGAAGCCATGGGGACGCTTGCAGGCGGCATCGCCCATGATTTCAACAACATCTTGTCTGCTATATTAGGCTATGCGGAACTGGTCCAGAAAAGGCTTCCCCCTGATGATTACACGAGAAAGATGCAGAGCCAGGTTGTAAATGCAGCACTCCGTGCAAAGAATCTGGTGAACCAAATTCTTTTGTTCAGCAGACAATCAGAACTGAACAAAAAACCTATTCAATTAGATTTTATAATCAAGGAAGCACTAAAACTTATACGATCATCTCTTCCCACGACGATAGAGATCAGACAGGATGTTCCAAAAGATTCCGGGACAATCCTTGCAGATGCAACACAGATCCATCAGATTATCATGAACCTCTGCACCAACGCCTATCATGCAATGAGGGAGTCGGGCGGAATTCTGAAAGTTTCTCTAACTGAACGAACAATATTGAAAGAAGATTTTACATATTCTGAAGTGGCACTGTCCTCAGGAACGTATCTGAGACTGGAAGTTAGTGATACAGGGTACGGGATGGATAGAGCCACGCTCAGCAAAATCTTTGATCCTTATTTTACCACCAAAGAAATCGGCGAAGGAACCGGACTTGGGCTGTCTGTAGTGCACGGGATAGTACAAAACTGTGGTGGAACAATTAAGGTTTACAGTGAACCAGGCCAAGGAACCAGTGTATGCATTTTCTTTCCCAAAATCGACAATGATATCCAAAACAAGGCCGAACAACCGGATACTGTCCTACAGACTGGAATTGAACGAATCCTCTTAGTTGGTGTCTGTCCATAAATGGCATTTTTTTCAAAGGCGGTCGCTGCCAGTCGTACCAGCGAACACAATCGATTCATGAGACAAGCAAACTCTTGCTGTCTTTTTCAGCTTGTCATATGAAAATTCCTTCAAAAACCAAAATCTAAGCGCACCTGTCCTTTCTGTTTAGAGAAATCCCGCCAAACAACTGGCTGTTAAGCCAGTTGTTGACGCGCTATGGTAAGCAGGTTGGCAGAGACTATCGACGCCCACACATAACTCTTAAATCCCTCATATCCTTTCCAGGTGCAACGAGTCAGGCCAAGGCTTCGCTTCAACCAGGAGATACCGGATTCTATCCCTGCTCTAAAATTTCGTAATCCTTTATAAACATATCTGCTTCGGCACATGTCTTCTTCCTTGAGCCCGCGCCCCTTGGAAAAACAGACGTCTTTAACTCCATTATCCTTTGCTTCCTTAAGGTTCGTTTGAGATGTAAAACCGCCGTCAAAAGACGCCTGCAAAGGATAGCGTCCGTAAATATCATTTTGCCTGTCAAGCATTGACCCGGTCAACGTAGTGTCCGCAGGATTGCCGTCAAGTACTACGCAGTCAAGAATGAGATTAGAAGCGCCGCCGGTAAGACAAATTTTGTGACCGTAATAGGTGTCTCGGCGATCCTTGCGGATAATATCCGTATGCGGCTCAAAGATTGAAACAATCTTTTCCAGGGCCGGAACAGATTCACCAGCAAAAATTCTGCGTTTGGTTTGGCACGCTACCTGACGAACAATAGGCAAATATTCTTGCAACTGTTTGCAAATACCGCTTGCCAAAGCTTGTTCAATTATGGAACTTCCCACATAATTCTGTAAACTACGCACCCCCTTTTCTGCGTAGCCTATTGTCTTCTCTGTGAGTTCTATAAGTTTTCTATATGGCTTCTGCCTTGCCGCATTATTCTTGGCATTTGTAATTTCCAGATTCCGTCGTTTTGCCGCCCGTCGATGGTTATGGAAGGAAAACATGATCCCTGGCAGCCTTGTTTTCGCGTCATCAAGAAGTCTGGCCAGAACACGAACAGAATCGAAAAGCAATTCAGAGTCATAGGGTGCATGAATATTGGTTTCGACAACGGTGCAGTCTACGCGCACCTTGCGGCCTTTCTCAATACCTGCATCCTGGGCATAGCCGATCAACACCCTGTTGATCTCCTCCCATGTGGCTTCGGATATAGCTTTGATTGTTTTTTGCAGCGTTGATTTTTTAAAATGTTTCCCAAATGGGATTCTACAGAAAAGGCCATACGCCCTGGAATCAACCAGGCGAAATTCCAATTCTCTATAACTGCAGCCCTCTATTTGTTTTACGGATGCGGCGCGTATCACCTGCTCTGCAGTCATACCGCAGGCTCCACTTTTAGCATCGCTCTTTTGCGTTAATGAGCCAATATCTTGTAGAACCAGGTCGTATATGATAGTGTTTTCATCAAGTATATCACTGATCTTTTCCAACTCTTTCGCCTTGGGGTGGTCAGGGGCAGCCTCTGCTAAAGGTAGCTGTTGATTGTGAGTTTTTCGCATCTTTTTCGATTTCCGGAAATAGTTAATCAAGTAATTTTAGCGACTTACTAAAAAAACTTTACCAGAAATCCTAAAAAGAGCACCCCTTAAAAGGCGATTTTCTCTTACTAAATCAAATAAATAGCTTCTCGCGGACAGACACTAGTTGACGATGACCAGATGATTGTGGACCTGATGAGAACATCATTAACAGATCTCGGGTATCAGATATCAGCATTTTCAAACAGTCAGCAAGCGCTTCATGCATTTAGTGCCGCACCAGAAAGCTTTGACCTGATTATCACAGACATGACCATGCCCAAAATGACCGGAATGGATCTAGCAAAAAAAATATTGAGTATCAGGCAGCAAACACCCATCATACTGTGTACAGGGTACAGTGAATTAATCACTCGGGAGAAAGCCGATGCCATCGGCATCAAAGCTTTTTTGTCAAAACCAATACTGCGTGAGGAATTGTCCAGAACAATACGGGAGGTTTTGGAAGATAAAATATAGGATCTCGACTGCAAATTCTGTGTACGGTCTGTCACTATTTTCCCTCTGGCAATAAAACGAGAATTCTTCTGATCAAACTTGCGCCTCTGTAAATATAATGCTCCCTTGCCAACGGGGGCTCGCATACAGACAAGACTTTCAGTGAAGGGAATATGAAAATGTCTCGACCTTCAATATGATAACCTTAACCTTGGCCGATATGAAACCTAATTTAAAGTGGGTCTACCTGCTGATGATTTTGCCCCCCTTTTTCTGGGCGGGGAATGCAACCCTGGCCAGGTTTATTGCCGACCAAATTCCACCGATCACCTTAGCTTTCTGGCGCTGGACCATCGCCTTATCGGTATTGATCCCATTCACGTGGTCCTATGTAAGCAATGACTGGCCCGAAATAAAAAAAGGCTGGAAAACCATTCTTCTGCTCGGGTTGCTAGGTATTGCTTCATTCAATGTTCTTCTCTACACGGCAGCTCACACGACCACAGCTATTAATATTTCACTTACTCAATCCATTATGCCGGCTATTATTGTCCTGATCAGTTTTCTTCTGTTTGGTGATCGTATTACGTTAAGGCAGATGTTTGCCATCGCTCTTTGCGCTGGCGGAGCCGGCTATATTATTATACGGGGCGACATGCAGAGACTGAAGGATCTGGAATTTGTAATCGGCGATCTGATTATGTTGCTGGCAATTATTCTTTACGCTACTTACACAGCTCTGCTACGCAAACGGCCGGATATTCACCCACTGAGTTTTTTAACCGCGACTTTTGCTGTTGGTGTTGTCTTCCTGTTACCACTTTACCTTTGGGAAATACAATCAGAGCCTCCCTGGGTAGTGTCACAATCGGTTATTCTCAGCCTGATTTACTTTGCGTTCTTTCCATCCATTCTTGCCTACTTATGCTGGAATCGGGGGATTTACGAAATTGGCGCAAATCGCGCTGGTCTCTATATCAATCTACTGCCACTTTTTACTGCTCTACTGGCCATGATTTTCCTGGAAGAGCGTTTTCAGACCTATCATATCGCTGGAATTTTTTTCATTTTCTCCGGCCTGTTGCTCTTTAATTTACCCTTACAGCGCAAAAAAGGCTAATCGTCGTTTAAGGTTAGTCCCTCTTTACCCCAGGGTATTGTGTCCAAGTTCTATTTTAAGCCTGGACAGCACATACTCTTTACAGACCTCATCACTGAACGTAGGGTTGAAATTTTAGACTCTTCCCGGTCCTGATTCTTAGATATCAAAAATGTTCACGGCCGGGGAAATTGTTCATTCAGGCACAACCTTGCTTCCATGGCCATACCATATTTAACATTGCCGAAACAGGCAATCAGTCCCCTCTCTCCTTCTCCAACGAAAGATGCGCATTCAGGTCAGCACAATATGCATCTCTTGTAACAGGTGTATCAAGGTTCATTATGCAGGTATAATTCCAGCATTTTTTCAAAAGCATTTCTTCTGTTTTGAGAGCATGTACCGCTGCATGAAGATTATCAGCCACTCCAACGTGAAGAGAATTTACCTTGAATCCAGCTCGATGACCACGCGGATGCATATACGTAACAATAAAAATACCGCCGGCTTCAGGAAGCTGAGCACTTTTAGGATACACCTCAAATGTATAGGTCTTTCCCGATAATCCGGTAAACTCTACATGATCTTCTACAAACATTTTTTAGTCATCCTGTATTTGCTATTTGGTCGGCAATATGTATATGTTCTTTTTCCGCAGCGGTGCAACACATGGGTACGCATGATAATAAGCTCAATTACTGCGGAAATTGCAATCCCTTTCAATGGATGAAATTGTTTTTAATCAATTATTTAGGAGAGTTCTCAGTTTCAAAACTGTGACGATTACGTTTGATGGATATGGAGTTATTTGAAATCAGGGACTTCCTCATTCAATACCCGCCTTTTGATACTTTGCCTGTTGAATCTGTAAATTGTGCATTGTCGTCGATGGAGGTTGCCTATTACCAGGCAGGCAGTGATATCTTGCGCTATGGAGACAGGATCCATCATCTTTATGTGATTCGAAGTGGAGCTGTCGAAATATACCAGAGCAACGGCAAGTTATATAATCGCCTTGAACAGGGGGATCTGTTCGGTCAGATGGGATTGTTGATGAACAATCTGGTTCGGTTGCAAGCAAAAGCAATTGAAGACACGCTGGTTTATGGTTTACCTGAAGATATTTTTCATGATTTTTGCTCGAAAAACGAAGATTTTTCAGACTTTGTAGAACTTGAAAACAGTACCCGGCTGCATCAGGTCGTCACTACTGTCGGCGATAATGATCTGACAACAGTCAAGGTGAAAGACCTGCTCACTCGCGAACCGGTTATAATATCAGGCAAGACCACCATTCAGCTTGCCGCTCAAAAAATGGCAGAGGAGAATGTGCCTGCGGTCATGGTCGGGGAAAAAAGAAGCGAGTTCGAAAAGAAAAACCGAAAAAAGCAGATAATCGGTATCCTGACGGATAGGGATCTTTGTATTCGTATTCTGGCTTCCGGGCTGCCGTACGATACTCCAGTAGCCGAGGTTATGACAACATAGCTGATTGAGCCTTGATCATAACGCATATGTGTACGAGGCCATGCTGATGGTGTTACGATGCAGTATCAAGCATCTTCCCATCATGAAAGACAGGTGGCCTGTTGGTGTCATAGAATTAACCGATATCGTTCGTTATGAGTCACAAAACAGTCTGCTGTTGGTGAACTCTATCTTTCAACAACCTTTGGTCGAAGATCTTGAAGCATTGTCCCACCAGGTAAAAAGACAGCTTTGTCCGCATGGTCAGTGAAGATGCCAATTCTCATATGGTTGGCACCGCAATGGCCGTTATCGGCAGAAGTTTTGTGCAGCGACACATTGAATTGGCCCAGGAGCAATTGGGCCCTCCTCCTTTTCCTTTTTTTTTCACGTTTGGATCCATGGCCCGGGATGAGCAGCTGTTTGTTACTGACCAGGATAATGGCCTTATGCTTGTTAACGCATACAATCCCCAGGAGCACGGCGCCTACTTCAGCGACATTGCGGAATTTGTATGTGACGGTTTGGCCAGGTGCGGATATTATAAATGCGCGGGCGGCATAATGGCAACAAACCCGGAATGGAGGGAAACGCGGGCAGAATGGCAGCACCGCTTCCGCGACTGGATCGAAACAACCGGCAGACGCAGGTCCATTGGCAACTTAAGACGGATGATGCGCGGATAAAACTGAAAAGACTTTATCCGAACATTTAGATTGTACTGTGACTAGTTACCTGGTGATATTACTTGTGGCCAGCAAATCAAGAATGTTTCCGGCAACAAGACGGTCCTTTTCCCGCTCTGAGACCTTCAGCCGCAAGACTTTTTTTAATTCGTTTTTTGGATCGCCAAAGGGAAAATCCGAACCAAAAAACAATCGCTCGGTACCATAATGGTGAATATAATCCTGCATCTCATGTGATGCGGCTAAAGCGGTGTCGGCATAAACATTGGGCAGTGCCCACAAGCCGTTAGCCTTAATGGCTTCATAACCACCATTGAGGCCGCCCAGGTGAGGAATAATAACCTTGACCCCTGGGGCAATCTCTTGAATAAAGCAAAGGGTATTAGCCAGCTCCTCTTCCAATACCACCGGCATATTCCGTCTCCTGATTTCCTCCACCGCCTTTTCACACAATTCACTGGTATAGTGGTACTCCGGCTCATCATCGTGGCGATGCCATTTGATCCCCTTATGTTCCATGGTTATCTGCTCAACTGCAAAATCGTTCCAGATAAAGAAATAAGGGAATACCTGAAAATCATCTGTACCGATATACAAGAGATATTCGTTGGCACGCTGCCGTCTTTTCTGCCAATAGACAGTATCTTCAAACTGATAATCCCAGCGATCATAGATCTCGGCAACAGGAGGAAACATAACAGCTCCTGTAATACCGGAACCGCTGCTATAGTCTAGGTAGTCCTGCAAAGCCTGTGGTGGAGAATTGTCCTGAATGCCGCAGTGCACATGCGCATCAATAATCATTTTTTCCTCCGCATAATTTAATTGTAGCAATACCTATCTTGAGCCTGAACCCGGTAACAATATTTTTTCAAGACACCCCCAATTAATAAAAGAAGAAGGTAACTATTCAGCGAAGATCTAAAAACTGTCAATCTACCCCGAAATGTAACTGTTCAGCAGTGCTCCAAATGTTCACAAGCTGACCGATTAGCTATACATCGGTATGCTGAGCGGGCAGATCGTGGAGAGAGGTAAGCGCAGACTCCGTGGGGTGCTGCTGAATAGTTACAGAAGAAGAAGCAAGCGGAATCCATAAATCAAGCCGGCCAAATGCCCAAGAGAATCTTTTGCCCAGAGCCATGGAACGTAAGTCACCATTGAGAAGCAAAAGGTCGGCCAGATTTTCCTGAAAAATTGCCCCACATACTCAGCAGGCATCTCATCGGGTAAGATGGCATAAAACCTGCTTTTCATTTTCAGAATCCACGATTGAAACCTTTGCCTATCTTTAGCCACACCGCCTGTATTATTCTTGTCAAAAAAGTATAAACTGGATAGGCTATCCCACTGAACATATGAGATTATTTACATTATACCCTACAGTACGCTATCTGCTTTTCACAAAAAACGACTAAAAAAGCTGAAGGAAGTTTATGAAAATGTGTGCAAAAATCATCCTTTTTTTATTTTTTTTGCTGCTTTCGACCTCTGTCTATGCGGGAGGAGGTGGCCCGGAATCACATGAAGCCGCTATTAATTTCCCACCAAGCTTTGCAAGTTATCATGATGCTGACATTGTCGGCATAGGAGCTATTCTTAAACATCGCATCAGCCACACCCCGTTTAACCTGGTGGCTAGTCTCATTTTTCTGGCTGCTATTATTCATACATTTCTAAGCAGTAAATTCCTTTATTATGCGCATAAGTGGAAGGCAGAGCATCAAAAAGAGATCGAGTCTGGCCGTGCATCAGAAAGCTCTACCCATCTGCTTGCAGAGCTCTTTCACTTTCTTGGAGAAGTTGAGGTTATCTTTGGTCTCTGGGCAGTGGTGCTTACGGCTGCTGTTATTTTCTTCTATGACTGGCATACCTTTGTCAATTATATAAGTGGCGTCAATTACACAGAGCCGATGTTTGTGGTGGTTATCATGACGCTGGCATCCTCCCGCCCTATTCTGAAACTATCGGAAAATATTATGAGCCGAATAGCCGGAGTTTTTCAGGGTACATTGGCGGCGTGGTGGTTAACTATCATGACCTTGGGGCCAATCCTGGGTTCTTTTATTACAGAACCGGCTGCCATGACAATTTCTGCGATGCTATTGGCACAAAAATTTTATGAATTAAAACCAAGCAATAAATTTAAATATGCCACCATTGCCCTGCTTTTTGTCAATGTCTCGGTAGGAGGAACGCTTACCCATTTTGCCGCCCCACCGGTACTCATGGTCGCGGCTTCCTGGGATTGGAATCTTCCCTTCATGTTCACTACTTTCGGCTGGAAGGCTGTTATTGGTATTCTCATATCCAACACCATGGTCTTTTGGGTGTTTAAAAAAGAAATTGCCGGCCTGGAAAAGAACTTTATGCTCTCCCTGCTCAAAAATGAAATCAGGGAAAAATATATCCACAGCGATTTTCTTAAACAAGATTTAAAAATGGCTGAGGAGCGCATAGGCCATGATTTACAACAAGAGTTTGAGCGAATTAAGAGTACTGCGAAAGAGTCTACCTTAACAGCGTGTAACTGCCTCGACAACACAGATTGTACTCTTCTTGAAGAAACCTTTGAACAGGAATTTGAAGACCTCAAGACCCAGCAAATGTGTGTCTCTGTACCAGGGTTACTCCCCAGAGACAAAAGACCAAAGCTTATCGACCCCAACTGGGATAAACGTTGCGGTGATGTTCCGGGTTGGATTACGGCCATCCATGTGGGCTTTATGGTCTGGACTATTACGACTGCCCATTACCCGGCAATATTTGTATCCGGCCTGCTCTTTTTTATAGGCTTTTCCCATGTTACATGGCCTTTTCAGAACACGGTTAATCTCAAATCACCTATACTTGTAGGCTTTTTTCTGGGTGGCTTGGTCATTCACGGCGGACTGCAGGGGTGGTGGATAGGCCCTGTGCTTGGCAGCCTGCACGAACTGCCTCTGATGCTGAGTGCAACCGTGCTTACAGCCTTTAACGATAATGCCGCCATAACGTATCTGAGTACCCTGGTCCCCGGTTTCACCGATAGTCTGAAATACGCGGTGGTAGCAGGTGCAGTTACCGGAGGTGGACTTACTGTAATTGCAAACGCCCCGAATCCAGCAGGGCAGGCACTCCTGAAAGATTACTTCAGCAACGGTATATCCCCGCTACTCCTGCTAATCTACGCTTTTGTACCGACACTGGTTATGGCTCTCTGCTTTTTACTCTTATAGACTCGATAAGAATACATCCGGGTTGACAAGCTTCCCGGGTGTTACTTGAAGGCCCGGATCTGCCCTACTAATCGCGGCTTAGTGGAAAGATGTTGACTTTGGTCCGGGAGGATTTTCTACGTACTCTGTGCTAAAACCTCATCAGGAAGTATACGTCATGCCGGCCAATACTGAGCAAAGCAAACCTTGGCAGTTTGTTATACTCACCGATAAAAGCGAAAAGAGTTTGAAGAACACCACTAAATATCCCTGGTCAATTTTTTTATAGTACTCCCAACTATTGCCATTCCTCCATCAAAGTTATCTGATATTTCCCTGTTATTACTCTCACCGGCAAAACCATTCAAAAAAAAAGCTGCATAAGTTTACCTATAAATAGTAGTTTATACTTATTGTTAGTAACTGTTTCTAACGCCTTACCCACACTCCATTTATAATCAAGCCTATGTACGAGCCAAAAACACTCCACCAACGAACCGTGGTGTTCATTATACTGCCGATTTTCCTGTTTCTGACCCTGACAGGTGTCTTTGGCTTTATAGCTGTCCGTAATGTTCTGGTTGACCAGTGGGGAGAAACGGCGCTGGCTCAGTTGGAAAAAGCCGCCCATAATATTGACATGCAGCTTAACCGGCCAAAACAATTACTTTCTTTTCTCGACGGCATGTCAAAAAGAGATTTGGAAACCGGCATTCATGAAATCATTGTTGATCGCTTGCATCAAATTCAGGGAGTAACTGAGATCAATGCCGAATGGCCCAATGAAATGGGAAGCCAGGGGCTCAGAATGAGACGGCATATATTACACCGGTCAAAAAATGAAAAAAATACAGGTAAAGTACTGGGAGTTACCCCGCCTCTCTATGAAGTAGCTGTTGAGCAAAACAACGTCCTGTTGAGCACCAGTCTTGTAAACATGGAGGATGAAATAATCGGTAAGATAGAACTATATCTTGATTTTGAACAACTCATTGCGCAAACAATTCAATCTAAATGGTGGAATATCTATAAGGCGTATATTGTTGATCAGGATGGTCATATTCTAGCTCAAACAATTAATAACAAAGAACAAACCGCTCAACACTCGACCAAACAGTTCGGCCAGTCTAACGCTCTTGAAAAAAAGACATTAGCTGCGTTATCAACGGATGAATCTGGAATTGTTTTTGGCAAAGGCATCCCTCCGACGGAGATCAGCGGATTTTATCGACTGCATCAAGCTCCTTGGACGATGGTGATTATAGCTCCAGGAAAGAAGGTACTGCAGCCGCTGATAAAATTCAGACTTGCATACATTATTACAGCTCTGTCTTGCATCACAGTTTTACTGTGGTTTATTCGCTCCAGCTTTAAACAAACCACCCAATCCATCAAGCAGGTATCAACAGCAGCAGACGAGCTGGCAAACGGAAACTTCAGCAAACCGTTTAAGGTTTCCACAAAAGACGAAGTCGGTGATTTACTCCATAGCTTCAACCGAATGACCTCTCAACTCCAACGGGGCCTGCAGCTGCACAAAGCAATGGAGATTGCAAAAGAAGTGCAGATGACACTTTTGCCCCAGAATGACTATTCAGACAAAGGAATAACTGCAAGCGGCGTAAGTATTTATTGTGACGAAACCGGAGGAGATTACTTCGATTTTATCGAATCAGAAACACATCCTGGAAAACTTCATGTAGCTGTCGGTGATGTTGTTGGCCATGGTATAGGTGCAGCGCTACTCATGGCAACCCTCAGGGCCCTTTTACGTGTTCGAGTTCAGAAGCCTGGGTTAGCAGCAGAGCGTATAAACGATGTCAATCGATACCTGTGTTGGGACACATTACAATATGGCAATTTCGCTTCACTGTTTTACCTTGAAATAGAACCGAACAACAACACCGTTGAATGGATTCGAGCCGGTCATGAGCCTGCCCTTCTTTTTACTCCTGCAAATGATACTTTTACAGAACTGCTAGGAAAAGGATTAGTGCTCGGCTTGGATGCCGACATCCAATACAAGGGTAATACTTTCCACCTGACGCACTCCAAACATATTCTCATTATTGGTAGTGATGGAGTGTGGGATCTTGAAAATGAGCAATTGGAACGTTTTGGCAAAGAAAGGGTAAAAGAGATTATTCGAAATAACCATCACGCCCAACCTGCTCAGATAATCCAAAAGATCATCGAGGAGGTTACCGTATTCCGAGGAGATGCTGAACAAATGGATGACATTACGCTGGTCGTTATTTCACTTGAGCAGAACTCTTTGGCCAATAACCTATCATCGTCTTCAACTCTTTCATCTAGCAAAAGCATCAAAACGTGAAAGCCGATACTCAACCAATACAGCCTCCGGTAACCAAGAAGAATCTGTTTTTCTGGGCGTTTCACAAAAACCTGAAATTGCAACTGCTTTTACTTGTGTTGATAGCAGTAATGGTGATTGCTCGAGTCATACCTTTGGAGATGCAAAAACGGATCGTAAACGAGGCAATAGTTCTTAAAAAACTTGACCAATTATTAGTTTATTGCGCCATTTACCTGCTTGCCGTCACGATTACCGGGGTAAGTAAACTGTGTGTTAATTACCTACAGGCAAGAATAGGTGAACAGGCTATATTGCGTATGAGAACAGCCCTCTATAGTCATATAATTTCTCTACCTCTTCTTTTTTTCCGCAACACTCAACCAGGTGTAGTCGTAGCCTCCCTTATGACTGAACTGGCATCAGCTGGTACTTTTGCTGGGATGGCGCTGGCTGCCCCTGTGGCTAATATACTGACATTACTCGCCTTTGCGGGCTATCTGCTCTGGCTCCACCCGCAGCTGGCCCTTTGCACACTGGCAATTTATCCGATTGTTGTCATTTTCGTTCCTTATTTACAGAAAAAGGCCAACCGACTCAATAAGAAGAGAGTGGATCAATCCCGGTTGGTTGCAAGCCAGATTACGGAATCGATTACCGGCATTCATGAAATCAATGTTCACGGTGCTTATTCCATTGAAAAACGGAAGTTCGATCAACTTGTTGAGCATCTCCAATCTATACGACTCAAATGGTCTTTATTTCGTTTTAGTATCAAATCGACAAACAACTATTTTGTTAATCTCGGTCCCTTTATCGTGTTCATCTTTGGGGGCTACTTGGTTATGAACGGGCAGCTTGCACTTGGCTCAATGGTTGCCTTTCTTTCTGCTCAAGAAAAATTGTATGATCCCTGGAAAGAACTGATTGAGTTTTATCAGGTATACCAGGACGCTTCGGTACGATATCAACGAACCATGCAGTCCTTTGATATCCCCTCTATGCCTCTACTTACTGGACAAGCAATGGACTCTGTGTCCATTCATGGAGCTTTGGAGTTGTCCAATGTGGGATACACTGTTGCAGAAGGTAAAGCATTGTTACAGCAGGTAACACTCTCCTTACAGCCAGGTCAACACCTTGCTTTGGTTGGATTTTCCGGAAGCGGTAAGTCTACGCTCGTGCAATGTCTTGCTAAAATGTTTAGCTATACCAGCGGTTCCATAAAGCTTGATGGAATAGAGATAAAAAACATACCTAAAAGTGAGCTTATAAAGCATGTGGGGTATATCTCTCAGCATCCATTTATTTTTTCGGGAAGCGTACTCGATAACCTTCTCTATGCGCACCATTCCGTTGACAGTAAGAGCGGTGTTGAGAAAAAAACGTTTCAATCTCCCCACCTTGACCACCTTATTTTAAGTCTTCAACAGGCCGGCTTTTTTGTTGACGTCATTCGGTTCGGCCTTGAGACCGCTTATGAAAATTCAACGCCGGCTGTAACCTCTAAGCTTATTACTATGCGGGAAAAATTTAGGCGTAATTCCGGCACACCGCATGAACGTTATATTGAGTTTTATGACCATAAAGTCTATCTTCAATATTCAACCATTCTGGACAATATTACTTTTGCCGTATCGCGGGATACAGAGAGTACCTTTACGGCCCTTTTCGCTCAATCGTCTTTTATAGATTTTCTCAGCAAACACAACCTCATTCCCCCTTTACTTGCTTTAGGAAAGCAAATAGCGAAACTGTCTGTCGAGTATCACCTTGCATCAAAGAACAATGAAAAAGCGATACTGGCTACCCCTATCTCTGTTGATGCGGCATCAGAATATGTGTCACTTGTCAGCCGACTGGATGCAACCCCACACTATGAGCTTTCCATCAAGGAGCAACATCTTCTCCTCAAAACAGCATTGTTATATGCGCCAGGTATCCATTCATCTTTTTCAATGCCTCCCGGCCTTGAAGCCCGTATCCTCTCCGTCAGGCCTCACTGGAAGCAATTAAGTAATCGAGAGTATACAGATTTATTTACATATTTAAAAAAAGACGAACCTATCCAGGGAAGATCTGTTTTTAACAACATCCTTTTTGGCAAGATGAAGACCGATGAAACTTTACCCAACGAACAGGTGAATCAGGCAATCATTCGCCTGCTGATAGAGGAAGATTGCCTGGAAGATGTTGCTGAAGCGGGAATGGAATATAATGTGGGAAATATGGGCGACAAATTATCAGGTGGGCAAAAACAAAAACTTGCCATTGCCAGGGTTCTGCTCAAAGAGCCAAAAGTGATCCTCATGGATGAAGCGACCTCAGCCCTGGACAATAAATCACAAGCAAGGATTCAACGACTAATAGAGAGGTGGAAAGGGAAACGTACGGTTATTGCTGTAGTACATCGACTGGATACAATTCAACATTTTGACGCCGTGGGTGTAATGAAATCCGGTAAATTGGTAGAATACGGTACGTATAAAGAATTGATGCGTAGCAATGGCGTGTTACACGAACTTGTTACTGGAAAAACGGCGCAAAGACGGACATAACCTAATAGCTGAAAGAGTTAAAGGGTGGGTATCATTTACAATATGAAAGTACACTTTTTTTTGGATTCATCAGAAGATAGTTTTGAAGCATTCCGAATGCAATGTGAAAATTTAGCTGAAACTTGGGATGTTTCTCACAAAATAATCCTGGAAATAATTCTGATAATCGAAGAACTCTATACCAATTTTTTCAAATATTGTTCCACTGAATTTGCCAATTCAATTGAAGTGTCACTGGAACGGGCAGGCCCTGATCTACTGATAGTGTATAAGGACAATGGACCGGTTTTCAACCCTCTTCAAGTCGAATCTCCCGACATACGCAGGCCCTTTGAAGAGCGACAGGCTGGAGGGCTTGGTATCCATTTAGTACGACACTTTGTAGATAGCTATACATACGCAAGAAAAGATGAGAAAAACATTCTCAGATTTACAAAAACAATTAAATAACAAAAAAAGCCTCTATGCAAATCACTACATCAGACAGTAACGACTATATCATTATCAATATCATTGGTCGCCTTGACTCCGGTACTGCTGAAGAAGCAGAACATTGGATATCTTCTTTTTCCATGCAGCCGGGTAAACCACTTATCATGGATTTTGCGGAACTTGAGTATATCTCCAGTGCAGGGCTCAGAGTTATTTTTAATTTTGCGCGCAGTCTTAAAAAAAGCGGCAACAAATTTGGAATCTGGAAGGCTCAGGATCACATCCGAGAAATATTTGAAATATCTGGGTTTGATTCCTTCATCCCCATGGTCAATACAATTGAAGAATTCCTTGAGTAAAGTTAACAAACTTCCTAAATCTTGCATATCAAACTTGGCAATTGCAGGATTTAGGAGGTATTTTTTCGTAAATAACGGATTGAAAGTTCGTACAACGCTTACCCCTGCTCATCAGCAGTGGTAGTTTTTAATTTCAGCTTCAGAGATATTTCAGCCAAGCCACAGTAAAATACCGGGACAACAAAAATAGTAAGGATGGCAAGCATCATACCACCGAATGTTGGTATTGCCATGGGAACCATCACATCAGACCCTCTACCTGTGGACGTCAGCACAGGTAAAAGCGCCAGGATCGTCGTAGCGCTTGTCATCATCGCAGGGCGTACACGCCTTTCACCTGCTTGCACTGTGGCAGCCCGGATAGTTGCGACAGTACCTGGCGATTGTTCTTTAAAGACCTGTTGCAGATAGGTGCAGACAATTACGCCATTATCTGTAGCAATCCCAAAAAGAGCAAGAAAGCCTACCCAGACCGCAACACTCAAGTTTATAGTCCCCATTTGAAATAACCCCCGCAGGTTGTGACCCAATATCTCAAAATTAAGAAACCAAGGCTGCCCGTAGAGCCAAATCATGATGAAGCCCCCGGACCATGCGAAGAGGATACCTGAGAAGACGAGCATGGTGGTTACGTTCTTTTTAAACTGAAAGTAGAGAATGAGCCAAATGGCGAACAGGGCAATAGGCAGTACAATTTTGAGTTTTTTCTCAGCACGAACCTGATTCTCATAACTCCCGGTGAACGTATAATTAACTCCTGATGGAATGGATAGCTCACCTGAGCGTATTTTACCCTGTAGGAACGCCTGTGCCTGCTCCACTACTTCCACTTCGGCATACCCTTGCTTTTTATCAAAAATCACATAGCCGACCAGAAACGTGTCTTCGCTTTTGATGACCTGCGGGCCACGGACATAATTGATGGAAGCCAGCTCGCGTAGCGGTATCTGGGTTCCGTCGGGCGCAGCGACCAAAATGGTGGAGATAGATTCAATGGTATCTCTTAATTCCCTCATATAGCGCACTCGAACGGAGTAACGTTCTCGTCCCTCGACTGTTTGGGTGATCGGTTTGCCGCCGATAGCTACTTCGATCACATCCTGGACCATCTTTACCTTTATTCCGTAACGGGCTATGGCCTCCCGGTTGATATCCACCTCAAGGTATGGTTTGCCGACAATACGATCTGCAAGGACAGCTTCAGCTTTGACAGAAGGAACCTGTTTCAAAAGGCCCTCGATATCCAGAGCTGTCTTTTCGATTGTCTCCAGATCTGGCCCATATACCTTTAATCCCATGGGAGCACGCATACCGCTCTGCAACATCACTATTCTGGCGGCAATAGGCTGCAGCTTGGGCGCTGATGTGGTTCCCGAAATCGAGGCCGCATCAACTATCAAGTCCCAGATGTCGTCAGGGCTTTTAATTTCATCACGCCATTGACGAAAAGGGCGACCCTTTTTATCCAGGATCAGGTTGTTACCCTCATCACGGAGAAAAACATCCTCCTCTCCATTGTAGGCAAAGGTCAGGATACGACCGTCATTGTCGGTCTTAAATTCCGAAGCATAGGTGATAATTGTTTCTATCATTGAAATAGGAGCAGGATCGAGCGGACTTTCCACCCGCCCAAGTTTCCCTACAGCCAGCTCAACTTCCGGGATCGCATTAATCGCCATGTCCTGCTTACGTAACACATCCATTGCCTCGCCGATCGATGCATGGGGCATGGTGGTCGGCATCAAGAGATACGACCCTTCATCCAATGCCGGCATAAACTCCTTACCCAGGCCGGGGACGTTGTGTGCCAGGGATACGTAAGGTCGGGAGTTCCTCAATGTTTCCGGCATCCACCCCAGCACCTTGTCTGCTCCAAGCCACACTGTAAAACCAAAAATTACGATAACACTACTGAAGAGGAGGAAGGCAGTCTTACAGCGTAAAATAGCCGCCAGGATCTTTGCATAGAAATGAATAAAGAAATAAATAAATGTCAGTAGCCCGCCCACTGTAAGCAGCACGAAAATCATATTGTGGGATTGCTGTTCTGGTCCAAGTGGCTTCCAGTCCTCAGCCAGCCATATGGCAACCAGTACTGCAACAATGATATTAAATAAAAACAAAATAACGCGACGTACATTGAACGGGAGCTTTTGGTCTGCCAAATGGAAGACTGCAGTAATGATCATCAGTAGGCCAAGCCACCAAGGAAACCATGAGATGAAAGCCATTCCTACGAGACCCAACAGGGCAATAGTTCCCCAAAGGCCTATTTTTGACCATCTTGCCTTGTGTGTACCGGCAATAAGCCAGTGGGCAAGTGGCGGGAGTATGGTTAAAGCAACGACAATAGAGCCAATAAGGGCAAAGGTCTTTGTATACGCCAGCGGACGGAACAGCTTCCCTTCTGCTGCTTCCATGGTGAAGACAGGGAGAAAGCTGATAACAGTGGTAAGCACGGCCGTTACAACGGCACTGGCTACTTCCGTACAGGCCCGGTACACAACTTCCAGTCGATTCTCTTTTGGCGCAGCATCGTCAAGATGTTTGAGGATATTTTCGGTGAGCACCACGCCCATATCCACAATCGTCCCAATGGCAATAGCAATCCCAGACAAGGCGACAACATTGGCATCGACCTTGAAAAGCCGCATGCCGATAAAGGCAAACAATACTGCCAGGGGAAGAACACCGGAAATCAAGGTGGCGCTGCGCAAATGGAGCACCATCACAACAACGACGATGATCGTCACTAAAATTTGTTGGCGAACGGCATCCTCTAAGGTTCCCAACGTTTCGTATATCAAACCGGTACGATCGTAAAATGGTACAATCTTAACCTGGCTGAGGGTTCCATCCTCCATTTTTTTTTTGGGCAGGCCAGGCGATATTTTTTCAATCTTCTCTTTCACACGCTTGATAACCGCAAGCGGATTTTCACCATAGCGGGTGACAACAACACCCCCTACGGCCTCTGCTCCTGCCTTATCAAGGGCTCCACGCCTCAGGGCCGGCCCATAGGCAACCTGAGCAATCTGATCAAGGGTTACAGGAATATTGTTGCGCTGGGTAATAACAGTCTGTCGTAGGTCATCAAGGTTTTCAATGAATCCAAGACCGCGAATTACATACTCGACACTATTGACTTCTATTGTACGGGCACCGACATCAAGATTACTCGCACGTACAGCATTAAAGACCTCATGCAAGGCAATGTTATAGGTACGCAGGGCATCAGGATCGACATCAACCTGGTATTCTTTTACAAAACCGCCAATGGATGACACCTCTGCTACTCCATCGACACCTTGCAAACCATAGCGAACATACCAATCCTGGATGCTGCGCAGTTCATCCAGATCCCACCCTCCGGTTGGGTTGCCACTGCTATCCATGCCCTCCAAGGTATACCAGAAAATCTGCCCCAGTGCGGTGGCATCTGGGCCCAGTTGCGGGGTAACCCCCTGCGGCAAGGTTCCGGATGGCAAGCTATTGAGCTTCTCAAGGATTCTACTGCGTGTCCAGTAGAATTCAACGTCTTCTTTGAAAATGATATAGATGGACGAAAAACCAAACATGGAGTAACTGCGAATGGTTTTTACCTGAGGAAGACCAAGCAAAGCAGTGGTTAAGGGATAGGTTATTTGATCCTCAATGTCCTGGGGGGAACGTCCCATCCACTTGGTAAAAACGATTTGCTGATTTTCACCGATATCCGGGATAGCATCGACCGGTACCGGGTCGCGCGGGAATGTTTCGAATTCCCAGTCAAAGGGGGCAACCATGACACCCCAGAGAATCAGGACAACAGTAAAAAGTACCACAACAAGCTTATTCTCCAGGCAAAAACGGATGAGCTTGTTAATCGGATTGGATGATTGCTCAGTGATCATGCTCGTCGTGTCCATTTTGATTTGGAATCAGCCGTTCCTTAACATCACCGCAAGTCAGCATAACAGCCCCGAAATAGGGGTTTTGGAGTGGTTCAGACATCTGTAGCCAGTCCGCTCCACGATCACCAAAGGCCATAGGACAATGCATAATCAGTAATTCGCTGGTAAATGATGTAGGATTTGCTTTGACGGCCGCAATTAAGGCATTGGAAAGCGTTTCAAAATGTGGACGACGTACGTCGTCCAGTGATTCCGCAGCCAGCATGGAATGGAGCATTTCAGGGAGTTTTCCTGCATGACCGGCGATTTCCATCATTGCCTTGAGGCCGGCCTTGGCAGCAGCCAGGTCATCTGCAGCCAGTGCCGCCTGAAGGGCGAGGTAGGGCGAGAGTAACTGTGCGCCAAGATCACCGGAAATTTCAACCATTGCAGCGCCCTCTTGATGGGCGTTATCCGCTTCTGCGGTGGTACTTGTACCGCCATGGTCGTGGACCGATGCAGGCCCCCCTCCTTGAGGGTTCATCATGCTTGGCTTAGCCTGAATCTGGAGAGCACTGTCGATCTTGAAGGCACCATTGCTAACAATCCGTTCACCTTCACTCAGTCCACTCTTGACTATAAAAAAATTACCTGCTCGTGGGCCCAGTACAACTTCCCGTCCCTCGTACGTTGGTCGCTTGGCATCTTGCTTTGCTACATAAACTACAGCTCGTTTACCGGTGCGCAAGACTGCAGAATCAGGGATAACCAACGGCATGGCAACGTCTACATTTTCCACGTAACCCAACTCTTCAGCCGGAACAAGGGGCATGCCGCAAACATCACACTTGCCAGGTCCATCCTTAATAATCTCAGGATGCATGGGGCTTATCCATTTACCGGCAAATTCAGGGGCAAAAACCTGGCCACCTTCTGCCATTTTAACGGCAACATCGCCACGGGCAAACATCCCTGGCTTAAGTCGTCCATCCTGATTGGGAACATTGACCCGGATGGAAACCGTCCGGGTTTTCCTGTCTACCTCAGGTTCAATGAAGGCAATCCGACCATGAAATTCTTCACCCGGAAAAGACTCCACCGAAAATGCAACCTCCTGTCCATAACGGAGCCAGGTAATATCAGATTCATAGGCATCAAGGTTAAGCCACAGTTCGGTGAGATCAACAATGCGAAAGAAGGGGCTACCTGTTTGAACGTAATCCCCTTCCTGAACGTTTTTAGATACTACGAGTCCCCCTATGGGCGCACGCAGCACGAAGTGGTCACGAGCCTTTCCTTTTTTAATAATGCTGTCAACCTGGTACGGTAAAAGGCCCCAAAGACGAAGCTTTCCACGAGCGGCGCGGGTAATAGAACTGTTAGGGTCACGTTTATAGGCCGTCAGCAGTTCACGTTGAGCAGTAAGGAGTTCGGGACTGTAGACCTTGGCCAGATGTTCGCCTGTTTTTACTTTTACGCCGGTAAAATTGACATACAGTTCATCAATCCGTGCAGGAAACCTGGCTGTAAGAGATTTTACCCGGGTTTCGTCATAGGCTAGTTTCCCCACCAAACGGACCTGCATCTCAGGGAACTCGCGTGTCACGGGAGTCGTCTGGATATCAGCAAGTGCTCGTGAACTCCGACTCATGCTCATCGCTCGGGGAGAGTCATCATCGCTGTTATCTTTTTCAAGTGGGATCAAGGCCATGCCGCAGATAGGACAGTTTCCAGGCTCTGGTTGCTGTATCTGCGGATGCATGGAGCAGGTCCATATGGCTGGTTCCTGCTCCTCACTTTTTTCGCTCGAAGCGAGCTGGATGTAGTTTTCGTTTTCCGAAGATGGGGTCGAAGGCAGGAAATAGCGCCCTACGCTTAAACCAACAAAAAAAAAGGCACTACAGAGTATAATTACAGCTATTTTATTCATTTTGTTTCTCCGTACTCACGAACCCTTGTATCGGTTGATTGACCAAAGTCTGGATGATGATCCTCTGTTTCCAAGCATCGGCAGCCGCTCGCCAGGAGAGTAATTGTAAATCAAGCAGGGAACGTTCACTGTCAATAACTTCCAGAATGCCGGTTCGTCCGCTTTCATAACTGGTCCGGCTGTTTTCAACGGCCTGTTCAGCCAGCCCAAGTAGCTCATCTCCGTAAAGTTTTAAACGACGGTGAGCATCATCTAAAAGAGCGAGGCTGGAACGCATTTCCGCTTCTAACGCATTAACGCGGTTGTTATATGTGTGTATAACCGCCCGTTTACCGGCCATCGCTTCGGCCCTGGCAGAATCATTCTTCTCAAACCAGAGGGGGATATTCATGGATGCCGTCACTCCCCAGGGATCAGTACCCGCATCTGGAGTGTCGGGGTTGACTTCAGGGGAACCAATCTGGATGTAATTTATACCAAAGGTAAAGTCAGGATAACTCGCCAGTCTCGCGATCTCCTGGCGGGCTTCAGCACTATGGATTTTACGCTTAATCATTTGCAGCTCAGGGTTATTGAGCGTAATAGCATCAAGTAATGGCTGTTCTTCCAAAGAAGTAACTTCTGGAGTGTCCAATTGGGGCCATGGCAACACCGTGCCGTCAGTCACTGCAAGCAACTCGCTTATATGGGCTGATTGGGCAATTCTTTTCTGTTGCAATGATGCCACCTTGTCAGCGATTTTCCCCACTTCAACTTTGAGCCTTAGCAGGGGGTTAATATCACCACCACCTCGTACTTTTTCCTCAATGATAGGCTCTAGTTCTCGTATCCAGTCAAGGTTCTCTCTGGTTAAGGAGATTGCTTTTCCGGTAAACGCGTAGTCGAAATAGCTTGTTGCCACCTTTCTAGCCAATAACAGTTGTCTACTTTGAAAAGCGTACCACAGAGCTTCAGCCTCTGCTGTAGCGACATTCTCTTTACTGCTTAGCTTCCCGAACCAGGGAAAACGTTGGCTCAGCATAAAAATATTTTCCTGTGGACCAGTCCGCGTCTGTACAGATTCAACAAAAGAGGTGACTTGCAGCATCGGATCCGGCAATGCCGATACCTGTGGAGCACGTTGCATAGCCGCTTCGTATCGTGCTTTAAATGCTTTTAAATCAGGATTTGCTGCTTGAGCCTGCCTAAGATAATCTTCCAGTGTAGTTGCCTCAAAAAAAGTCTCTTGAGCCAAGGTTTTTCCCAGCATAATCAAAGAGAGGAGTGCACAACAAAGGGCACTCGTTACTACACGTTTTCCGTTCAGTGTACTCATAGTAATCCCATGGATATTTTCTGTGACGTTACTGACTCAATTTTGTTGTTTATGCCATTAATACTAATTGTAAAATCTATCTATACAAGAGGACGACGGATTTTTTCGCTTTTGCCATACATGTAAAAAAGGAAAGCAGCATGAAAAACTGAATGTAATACTTATCAATATCGATGGAAACACTGGAATAATAGACCAATTTGGAACAATATTTTTGTGCGAACCATTGTACCCTGCCAATAAATGACTACAGTAAAGTACCACAACGTGTCACCACAATCTATGAGAGAGACTAATAATGATCAAATTAGAAAAAGCAGTACCAGCAGTACTTTTTGTAGTGTTGTTTATGTTTGCAACAGCCGCATCAGCAATGAAAGACATGAATCACAGCGGTCATGACATGTCGGAAGAGAAAATGGACCATTCTTCAATGGCCCAAGACGGTGCCAAGTCAGGTCATTTTAAACATGCAGACATGGCTGATGGAATTCATACAACGTTTCAAATCATGAGTCTTGCCAGCATGAAGATGAAGGACCCAGAGGGGAAAACGCATCATATAATGGTTTCCTTTTCTCAAAATAATCAAAGAATGAAAGCGGTCGTTGGGGACATAAAAGTCGTATCACCATCCGGGAAAGACCAAGTAGGCGAACTCAAACACTTTGGTGGTGGGATGTATGCTGTTAATTTCACCTTTGATGAGGTAGGCGAATGGCACGTTTCCTGCCATTTTAGAGTACAGGCAAGTGAACATACAATAAAGTTTGCTTATCCCCATGACCAGATGTAGTCAAATCAGCGGAGAGTATAATTAATAGCATAGCATGCTTTGCATGCGTACCCACATATTGTTGCGTGTCGCTGCTGCATACAATACCGGCAGCCAAATTGACCACAGATATAAGTTGACTGAATTTTCCTGGAAATTTTACGGTGTTGCTTTGATAGTTATTGCTAGGTGGGAATGGCTGACAAAAATTGGTTTCTTTTTTCGTGCCAACCGTGAGTGGTTACCAGACGCTTTAGAGCCCTTCCCTTCCCGGATGCGTAACCAAGGAGAAAACAGGATATGTCTCAAACTTTCATCTTGTTCCTTTTCCAATAAAGAAAACAACTTTACCTTGTTTCTTCAATAAGCTCTTCAAAGCTCTCTTTTACTTGCTCTGCATCTTCGGTTACGGCGGCCTCAAGCTCGTCAAGTTCCACCTCTGGGTTGAGTGATACTGCAAGCGGTGTACTGGCCATTGCCACGAACTTTCCACGCTCATCCTTGGCATGGCCCCTATCCATCGATCTGCTAATGGCAAACAGGCAGATTACTAAAAGCATAGTAGCAAGACTTCCAAAAAAAACCTGCTGGGCCTAGATACTCCATGGCGAGTGCAGTTACTGGCGTGCCAATAGTCGCACCGGTGGCGCTTACCAGCACGAGTGTACCACTGGCCGCAACCATCTGCGTTGGCGTAAGATAGTCGTTGGTATGTACACCGCACAGCGAATATAAAGGCATGGTCAAGCCTCCGACACAAGCAATTAAAACAGAATGAATCAATCCGGTATCCGTATAATATATAGCAAAAATTGCAGCACAGGCTCCGGCCAAAGCCGAGATGATAATTACCAGCGAACGACCGACTGTGTCAGAAAGCCAACCGAGAGGGTACTGGAAGACAAATCCCCCCACAATCAAGGCCCCCATAAAAATGGAAACTTGCTGGATTGACATCTCCATCTCTGTACCGTATACAGCTCCCATGCCAAATATTGCCCCGTAGCACATACCGTTGATCAACATTCCGAATACACCAAGAGGAGATACCCGATAGAGCTGCCGAATGGAGACATTTTCCATCACGTCGAACTGGGGGGCACGGGCAACAGAAAGCAAAATGGGTATCAAAGCGATACTAATCAACAGCGAAGCAAGAACGAACAGCTCGTAACTTGAGGGGTGCCAGAGGTTTAACATCATCTGGCCGCCTGCCATACCACCTAAAGAGACCAGCATATAGATTGAAAGCAGCTTACCACGGGTGCCGTTGTCCGAAGCCTCGTTCAGCCAGCTTTCGGCAACGATGAAGAGCCCGGAGTACGAAAAACCGGTAACGATCCGCATGGCACACCATGCGAACGGATTCACGAAAACCGCCTGGACCAGTATGGCGGTCGATGCAAGTGAGGCAAGGGCACCGAAGGTGCGGATATGTCCCACCCTTCTTACCATCTTAGGTACTATATTACATCCAAGGATCAGCCCCATGAAATAGCCGGACATGACCAACCCTGTGATGGTCGTACTGAATCCTTCCAAGGAAGCACGCACGCCCAGCAGGGTGCCCTGCAAACCGTTGCCGAGCATGATAAGGCCCATTCCGCAGAATAGTGCCCAACAGTTGGTGATGATCGCCAGCATGAGTATCAGGGTTCCTCTAAGGCCAAGATTGTTGCGTATACACACAGTTCATTTTCGGACCGACCATATAGGAAAACTATTTCACCTGCCACAATAAATCGTAAATGATTACAATTTCTTATCGGTCGTTTCCTCTCAATGCAGATTGCCAAGGGAAACCTCAAAGAGGAACCACAAGGCTCCTGCTTAGGATAATCCCTGTGAAGATGAGCATCTTTTCTGCCTAGTCAGTGGAGCAGCAGCGATCGACCTACTGCTGGAGGTGCATAGGAAAAACCCTAAATTAAAGTGGGAAACAGAATTGTTTATCTTCGATTTGGCAGTATTAGGCCTAAGGCATAGTTGGTCATATTACGTATAGTGGTTCAAACTTGACCTGACAGGCACCTCTAGAAACCGGTAACCTTCACTTCAGAAAAAGTCTGAACCTTTACAACTATACCTTGCTGAATGTTATTATTGATTGCACACGTCGCGAACACAGTTCATCGAGTGGCATTAATGCGGATTTGTATGCTTATCAAGTCAAAAACTTTGTGCATACCCAGATGTTCGAAAAACCGTGTCGATCCGTAAATTATATTCCACTGAGTTCTATCTATATCAAAATGGGCTTCCAAAGTTAACGAATTATTCTCAGTTTGATTCGCAGTCATGTCAAAATTAAGAGAAGCAGTAATTCCCCGTAACGTCAATTCTCCTTTTACATGAAAGTTCGGTGCTGTCTGCCATAGAGGCTCAATGGGGGTGACTTTTATTAAAGAAAGAACAGCCGTTGGAAACATACTGGTGAAGAAAAAATCATCTGATCGCAGATGTGCTTCTAGTACAGGCTGTAATTCATCACCCTCCAGATTAATATTATGAATTGAGTTCATATCGACTTCAATCTTTCCACTAATTGTACCATTCTTAATGTGTATCTCTCCTTCGGAGATATCGACAGTTCCGAAATGAGTAGTACTGGGATTACGTCCCTCCCATTTAATAACACTAAAATCATTAGCGATGATAAAACTGCCATCAGAAAGTGTCAGTTGTGTTTGTGGATCATCTGACTGATCAACATTATTACCTTCACATACATTTCCGGCCTCACGCCAGGATTCAAGTCCTCCTTCAAGTTCATATACTTCCAGGTATCCTGCCCTGGTCATTTTCTCTATGGCCATTTTTGCATCATAACTCCTTTCGCTCGAGCCATACACCACCACTCGCTCCTTCTTTTCTGGAATCAGCCTGGCCAAATCATCCAGAAAAGAGACAAAGAAAACGCAAGCATTTTTAGCACCAGGAATATGTACCTTTTCAAAATGGTCAGGAGGGAGTACATCTAACAGATGAGTACTGGGATGCTCATTAATCATTGAACGTAAATCAGCGACTGACACAATATTCTTTCCAGTTTGTTCTGTCATGTCAAAATCCTCTCTTTTTACTTACAAATAATTAGTTAACCCCTATAAACGGGACTCTGTTGGATTCATTTTACGACATGTGGATTGGCTGCATCTTGAGGTGCTTTATGAACCATCGTGTAGGCGTAATCTATCCCATCGCCATAAGCACCACCATGTTGCCGAAATATATTTAACACAGCATCATAGTGTTCTTTATTGGCCCAGGCTCGTTGGAATTCAAGCACGGTAGCAACACTCGTCATAGGCACGGCACCTGCCTGTACTATTCTCCGCAGGGCAGCATCGTGGGCTGCGGCTGAAGTGGCGCCGCAAGCATCCTCCACCACATAAACGTTGTAACCTTCATTTATGAGATGAAGTGTTGGCCAGGCAACACAGACTTCTGTCCATAGACCAGCTATCAAGATATTATTCTTGCCCGCAGCACGAATGGCTTCTCTGAATTTTTCATCATCCCAAGAGTTCATGCTGCTTCGTTCTATAGGCTGCTGCCCTGGAAAAACATCGATCAATTCAGGCCATATGTATCCACTGAATGACTCAGTTTCTACAGCTGTGAGGATTACAGGCACACCGTATTCTTTTGCTCCTTTGGCCAACATTACAACATTGTTCACCAACAATTGTCTGTAATGTTCGATACTCTAAAGGTCATCTGTGGTTGATGGTCAATAAAAACAACAGCACAATTGTCTTTTGTCAGCAATCCACCATCTGTATTGGGAAGTATATTTGCCATGATATTTATCCTCTTCTTGTTGATAGGTTTCTGATTACGAGTGGATAGTTTGGGCCCAGGACTGTAAAGCCTGCAATTGCCGAACTATCAAATCTTGAATCTTAGTTTCCAACAGATTCCCTTCTTCGTCAAAGCTACTGCTGAAAGCATTGCTAAATACTTCCGGTTTATTTAAAGGGTGGAGATCAAGAAATACGCATACTTGCCTGAGGTGATATTGAGACCTTGCTGAGCCCATACCGCCTCCCGATCCAAGTATGGCCACAGGTTTTCCTGCGAGCAGATGATTATCTGGTGCACGAGAAGCCCAATCGAGTGCATTCTTAAGTGCAGGTGCAAGCGAGTAGTTATATTCAGGGCAAGCGAGGAGCAATGCATCCGCATTCCCGATACTCTCATTAAGTTTCTGCACAGGATCTGGAATATCTTTAAGATCTGCATTATAGAAAGGAACATCTTGTAAATCTGCCAATTCAATTACCATCCCCGATGGAGCATGTTCTTTTGCATATCTCAATAGCCCTAAATTAGTAGACTGACTCCGCAGGCTGCCGCAAATTCCTAAAACATGTAAAGATTTCATAATTTCTCCTTATGGATTTATTAATGGCTCTACTTAGTCGACCAATGGGACCTCAATCGCCAGGAGTTGCGCTTTACTTTGAGCTACAATTGGGTAGGTTTCGCCCTCTACTATCCCCAATCCATCACGCCTTTTAACAGGATTACCGTCTATGTTGACATTGCCTTCGATGACAAAGAAGTAAACACCATTCTTTTTGTCATTTTTCTCATAGATCACCTGTTTTTCAGCCTCAATATCAGCTAGTGAAAACCAGGCATCCTGGTTGATCAATACCGTTTCTTCCGAATTTTCTGGTGCTACAAGAAGCTGGAACCTGTTTTTTCTATTACCTTCATCAAAGAGTTTCTGATCATACCTTGGGGTAATGTCCCTTTCTTTTGGCAGCACCCAGATTTGAAGAAAATTTACATCTTCTGAAAATGAGTCATTGTACTCCGAGTGGGTTATGCCTCTTCCTGCCGACATAATCTGGACTTCACCTGTAGATATGATATGCTTGTTGCCCATACTGTCTTGATGTCGTAAAGCCCCTGAAAGAGGGATAGAAATTATCTCCATGTTTTCATGAGGATGAGTTCCAAATCCCATTGATGGCGTGACGATGTCATCGTTAAGCACTCGCAATAATCCAAAATTCATGCTCTCAGGGTTGTAGTAATCGGCAAAACTAAAAGTGTGTCTGCTTTTTAGCCAACCATGATCAGACAGTCCTCTTGATTGATTTTCGTGATACATTGGTTTCATTATATTCTCCTGTATGGTGAGCGGTTATATTTCATAAAATCTACCATTATTTCGATGTCGAAACATGTGAATGAAAAAATAGGCGCGTTTATTTAAACTTTCTTAATACATTCGACAGAATATCTTTTTCTTCATCACTAAGAAACTCAAACGCCTTTGCTACAATTTCTGCATGCCTGGGAAACACCCTGGCAATTATCTCTGTACCTGATTCCGTAAGATATACTGTCACCCTGCGCCTATCTTCCTCTGTCCTTTTGCGCAAAACCAAAGTCTTTCTCTCGAGGCTATCAACCACTGTCGTTAAATTCGCGTTACTCTTTAGAATTTTCTCTCCTAACTCACTCTGAGAGAGTGGCCCGAGATGATAAAGCGCCTCAAGTACCCCAAATTGACTTACAGTTAGGTTATCATCTCTTAGATGCCCATGGATTTTGCTTGTTGTCAGATTGGCAGCGCGCATGAGTTTGACATAAACACTTAGTGCGTCTCGTTGATTTTTAGGCAACCTATTGTATTTCATATTAACCTCTGCACTTATTTCGACATCGAATAATTAAATTTAAAATTATATCTCCCGTTCCCTTGAGTCAAGTCCCAGATTACAATAATCATTGACTCATATGAGATTAAATTATTCCCCTTCAGGAAGCAGATGCCTTAATCTACCGGCATTAATGAAATTAAAGAAACACCCAAAACAGTAAGCTCCCTACAAATAAATCTGTTGGAAAAATGATGATTGAGGACGGCTATCCTGTGCCCGACGTACGCACTTTGCCATCCATGCGAGGGGTAACATTGCCGAAACGAAGCTAACTAATTTCACTTTATACTTAAACGAAAGGTGCTTTCTGTCGCTCTAAAGATGAGAGGGTGTGGATGGAGAGTCGGCGCTAACCTTGGCTTTGATGGTGGTCAATGGCAGCGCTACTGCTTCGACAGCAGTTACACTTCGTGGTTTAATACCGACGATTCGTGCATCAACGAGTTGGTACTCTGTATTACTACCTTGACGATTAAGATCACCAGCATAGCAAACAACATCTCCAGGTTTAAACGTATTCACATCCTCACCAGTGGCAACGACTTCACCAACAGTATCCCAGCCGAGTACCTTATAATTGCCATCGATTCCTGCCATCCGAGTACGGATTGTATAGTCCACAGGATTAACAGCAATGGCCTGCACCTTAACCAGCAGTTCGCGTCCGGTTGCAATGGGTTGTTCAAGCTCAATATCTTGTAATGATTTTATATCGTTGATTGGTAACGACTTTATGGATTTCTGATTACCCATGAAACTCAGCCATTTTTTTTGGACTCGGGAGACAGATTAAATTTCTCAGTACTGAGGTAGGGGACTGATTTTTTTTCATGGTTTTTTATGAAAATCAATCTGTCTCCCGGGTTTAAAAGAGAAATAAAATCAGTCTCCTGTCTGTTTCGGTAGATAATTGGCTGAGTTTTGTACGTAATCAGATTATGGATTTTATTGAAACCGACAAACTTACCATGTGGGATTTTAATGAAAAAATCCTTAAAGTTGATGTTGATATTTATACTAAAACACATCGAGGACTTGATTGCCGGTTGGTAAGAATTGGTAGCAGATTTCAACCCAACCAGGTTGCCTGCTTGTCAACGGCAATTTTGATAGCAAAAGAAATGAATCAAAACATATGATTTTGCGCGGTCAAATTTGACAAACCTCCAGCCAATTTCTTATAATTATGGCAGCAGTGATAGATATTAAATAATTTCTCTTCAATGAAGCAACAGGGAGGAGACATGCCATTTACAATTAAAAGAGTTCAGTATTTTTATACAATGGTCAGGGACCAGCCTGGAGAGGCGTATGAATTACTCAATATGTTGGCTGAAATGGGGATAAATCAACTCGCTTTTTCTGTCATACCATTTGGACCGAATTCGACCCAGTTAGCAATTTTCCCTGAAGATCCTTTAAAGTTAATCCATGAGGCAAAATTGTCTGATATGAACATTGACGGCCCTCATCATGCCCTCTTAATCCAAGGGGATGATGAGTTGGGAGCTTTAGCTCAGATCCACCTACAATTGCATGAAGCAAATATCAACGTCTATGCTACAAGCGGTGTCACAGATGGACGCGGGAGTTACGGATATCTTGTTTATGTAAAAGAGGATGATTACGAAAGAGCGGCCCAAACTCTCGAAGTGTGAATCCTTGCTTCATTATTCTTCCCCGCAGTTTCCCGATAGCGTACTTGGCAGGGAAAATATAAAACAAAGATTGCCGCTGCGTAACTTTATAAATATAAACGTATTTTTGGCTTTAGCTGTGCCGGTGTTTAGATTTTAGATCAGAAAATCCGGTAATGTCCATCCGAACCTTGAACCTTATCTACATCTATAAACGTACGCAGCTACCTGACTGCTAAGATGCTTATTTTCAATTCAGCTCTCTCTTGCCTTCTCCTTAAACATTTACACCAGACAGAAAATACCTTTTTTCAAGTAATTGCATGTTGACTTAGGTGCCTCATAGTTCGCGCATCCTGAAATATTGATTTTCCTCTGTGGCTTCTGTTTGATTCTTTAAAGCTGCTATCCAATACATAGTAAAGAATTCTCAGATACCTCAAATGTGATGCACATAAACATTCTTCGACCAAGAAAGCGTGAGGTTTTGACATTGCCGGATCGAAAGTATCAGTATTTTCCCGATACGCCAATTTTGCATAATTCCTGCTCACCAAAACCGTCACTAATTTCCAACACGGCTGTTTTGTCGTACTCCGAGGTAACGATCCTTGATCACTCAGACCTGTGCCAATAGTAAAACATCGCGTGAATTCCTTTTAATTGAGCTGCCTGATAATTCGACAATTCTTCAGATCCCAGCCCCTCTATCTGTTCCGGAGTTGGTAAGTAACCATCCTTTTCCTCTGTTATCTCCCAACTGGCGGACTTAAGAAAACGAAGTGCAATGTCTCTTGCTTCATTTAATTCGGTTGAAAGCACCCACATGTGAACGACTGCCCTGGAAACGTGGGCAATCATAGGGTTTTCGTGCTGTGGCTCGACTTCAAAAATAAAGTAATACGAATCCATACCAGACCTGATTTTTTTTCCAGCCTCTGCATATAGCAGGGCATTATAATGGAAGTTGTCAAAAATGTTGTCCGCCTCAAAAAACAACAAAATACCGCCTCTATTTGCTCGGTTAAAGGAAGCGGCAGGGGCACAAGGGCGATGGAGGCAGATCTTTGCTTGACTCATCTCGCTTATACAATGCCACTGGAAGCGGATTTTTCTATAGTCAAAATATCTATAAATAACGCCTTATGCAAAGGAGAGATGTTAACTGGATGTAAGGCGAAATAAATGAGTATTATCCTCCTAAGCTTTTTCCGTGGAAAGGGCAACGCGGTTCTCAGCCTAGCCGAAATGGCGTATGTCAGGTGACGAGCCAAGCTTGGGATGTGTGGCTGGTTGGAAACAACAGATGATCCTGTTTTCTTTCCAGCCTCCAGACAGCAACTACTCCAGAGCCTTTTCAATGGCCATTTTGAACCGGGTTGAGGAGAAAGGGCGGCAGCAAGCAGTGCAGGACTTTCCCGGTGTTTTGAAGTGACTGAGTTTTTCAGTAATTTTGGAGCCGCATTTAGGGCAGGTAACGGTGATTATCTTATCTTCTTGCATGGTAGTGACCTCATAGTAAAAGAAAGAATTAAAAACCTACTTTATAGAAGCACACCAACTCCACTCCGGTCAACAGGAAATATCCTGTTGGTGCCTGAGCAAAAGCGCGGCCTCCTGCCAACATCTTTATCCGAGCAGATTCACTATAAAGCGTGATGCCTTTTTTGAAAGAAATGTCTTTCGTACCGCTATTCCCCGCCCTTTTGCTTGCCATAGCCCACCAGCGCCCCTGGGCACCAAGAGCGCTACAACAAGGAAAAGTTTGCCTTCTTTTAGCCGCAGAGTTATCATTTAACCTTTAACCTAAATCTTGCATGTCAAACATGACAAAAATGCTTTTAGTTATGTTTTTCCAGACTGTTGTCGGTTTTATCAACAAGAAATCAGTTCACTTTTTATGTGAGTTACATTTAAGAGCATTTTTCTCATGCTTGCCACCCTTCGGGATTGCCGATTTTACCGAATCTGCTTTGTTTGCGAACACTTGAAGTACTACAGTACGTCTGCGTGTACGCAGCCTCGCACCTTCGGCAAACTTGGCAATTGCAGGATTTAGGTTTTAAACTTACGAAACAAGTATGGCTGCTTCTACCCCAACATCAAAATTTTACCGTTTCCTGGAAGGCTCTCAACCATGTCAGAGATACGAACCGGTCGCCAAAAGTATTACAATATTTTTGCTCACTTTTATGATTTTTTTATCAAAATCCATTCCGGCCATCACGGAGACGAGACTCGTAAATTTCTGGTGCGTTCTGCCCAGATAGACAATGCAAACCAAGCCAGAATACTGGATATCTGTTGCGGTACCGGATCAGTTATTCTTTCTTTTGCAGAAAAGTATTCTGATGTCCTGGCAATCGGTTATGATTTTTCCGGTGGCATGCTGCACAGAGCAAACCAAAAAGATGTGGCTCATAAAATCATTCTCATCCAGGGAGATGCTGCAAATTTGCCATATATCGATGACTGCTTTGATGTTGTCTGCTGTTCTCATGCGTTGTATGAACTGAGAGGGCAGGTAAGGACAAATGCCCTTATGGAAATGAAACGCGTTGTAAAGGCAGACGGCAAAGTTCTGATTATGGAGCATGAAGTCCCCAAAAATCCAATTGTGAAAATGATGTTTTATATGAGAATGCTGATGATGGGCTCGTCTGACTCCAGAGAATTTCTAAAACAGGATCTCTCTCCGTACAAAAAAATATTCGGCCAAGTCAACTTATCGCATACTCCTTCCGGCAAAAGCAAACTTGTCACCTGCCGTAAAAACTCGCCACACATTGATGGCAAATAAAAAGGGAAACGCAGTACACCGCCGCGTTTTCCCTATTAAGTTAGCTACTATGTATGCTAACCATTGAATCTAAAGCAATCGCAATCATACAAAACCAGTAACGTATATTGGCTACTTTTTTCTCTGCGTCCTACCCTTTGGGGCTATATACACAAGGATAACAATGATCAAATTAATGCATACTCGGTTTCGCTGGCCTATCGCCTTATGTCTGCTTTTCATCTCTACCGGAATGGCCTTTGCCCTTGGCACGGGGAATGCTCAAGCCCCGGCTACAGCATACACACATACTGATGCTCTCCTACTGGTGGCCTATATTTTGATGGCGCTGGTGTTTTCTTTTCTCTGTTCTGTTGCAGAAGCGGTTCTTTTAAGCATTACGCCTTCTTATATTGTGGGGTTACAGCAAGATAGACCGAAACTGGCGGCTCTGTTGACACGATTAAAGCAGAAGAATGTTGACCAATCACTAGCAGCGATCCTAACCTTGAACACCATAGCCCATACGGTCGGCGCAATTGGTTCCGGGGCCAAAGCCACAATCGTCTTCGGTAGTACCTGGTTCGGGCTGTTTTCAGCAATCATGACGTTGCTAATCCTCTTTCTTTCCGAAATCATCCCCAAAACCTTAGGTGCTGTTTACTGGAGAAAACTAGTCGGTCCGACCGCTATTTTTGTGCGCAGTCTGATCCTCCTCCTTTATCCTCTGATCTGGATTTCAGAAAAACTGACCAAATTGATTGCCCATGGAAAGGAGCTGCATGTTTTTAGTCGAAAAGAATTTATTGCCATGGCAAAAATCGGGGAACGTGCGGGACAAATTAGAGAACGTGAATCAGGAATTATCCGCAATCTTTTCCGTTTTGATTCGATACACGCTAAAGATATTATGACCCCTAGTACAGTAATTGTTTCGCTCCAGCAGGATATGACAGTTACCGAAGCACTGGATTTAAAATCACACACCCCATTCTCTCGCCTGCCGTTATATAGAAATGGCCTTGATGACATTACAGGGTTTATTTTAAAAACCGATATGTTGATATCAAATGCACAGGCACAAAAAGAGGTCAAGCTTGCAAGCCTAAAGCGCGACATAATGACCGTTTCCGGCGAAATGCCGTTATCAGACCTGCTGGAGTTTTTTCTCGATCATCGGCAACACATTGCTCTGGTTGTAGACGAATACGGAGGCACTATAGGTCTGGTGACACTTGAGGATATAGTAGAAACACTATTGGGGATGGAAATTGTAGATGAAACTGACAAGGTAGAAGATATGCAAGTGCTGGCGCGACGACAATGGGAAAAACGTGCAAAAGCGATCGGGCTGCAACTTGACACTTCCCAAAAAATACCGAATAATCCACATTCGCCGCCGAGCACCGACACCCCTAATCCTTGAACTCACTCTTACTCTTGCCGCACCAGATACAAGGTGCGTTGTCCTATGTTAAATAAACTCTACAATCGTCATAAAACAAATCAAAGAGTTACCAACCCCGTGAGTAGTTGCCTTTCAGCAAAGCAATGAATACAACCCCTCCGACGACAACCAAGCTTTTTTACCGATAAAGACTTTTTTCTTCCGTTATTTCAGCTAGAAAAACTAATAGGCTGACTTGACTAGCTTCATTTGGGGGCATAAAATTATACTATAAGCCAAATGAGAAATTGAAAAAGACAAAGCTCAACCTGTCGTGAGGCAGGGGCGGAAAGCCTAGGATCTTTTTAAGAAAGCCGGGTTGCCTTTAACAAGGCAATTCGGCTTTTTTTATTGCCTTGTATATTTTGGCAAGAAGTCCATAGTGATGACCACCAACAACAAATTCATGAGGGAGATAAAGCAATGGCACTCTATGCATTTGATGGTACGTGGAATGAAGACGAAAAAGGCGAAGGAAAAGACACAAACGTTATTAAATTTTACAATGCCTTTCAAGGACCTAAATTTTACCTCGAAGGTGTGGGCACTCGCCTGGGTTTTATCGGCAAATTGCTTGGCGGAATGGCTGGTGCAGGTGGTTGGTTTCGTATTAAAGAAGCCATGGATGAGCTGGAGCGAAACTTCAACAATGGAGACAAAACGGTCGACATCATCGGCTTTAGCCGTGGTGCTGCTTTAGCACTGCATTTTGCAAAC
This sequence comes from Desulfogranum marinum, assembly GCF_963675105.2. Lineage (NCBI taxonomy): Bacteria > Pseudomonadati > Thermodesulfobacteriota > Desulfobulbia > Desulfobulbales > Desulfobulbaceae > Desulfogranum > Desulfogranum marinum. The sequence continues at coordinate 1,976,421 of NZ_CAXXRO010000004.1, read as the reverse complement.
GAAGTAGAAGAAGAAATACCGGATGTAAAAATCCGCTTTTTAGGCCTATGGGACGTGGTCGCGTCTTTCGGGCTTCCTGGAAATGATATAAATATCGGCTGGGACCTCACCCTAGCAGGAAACGTGGAACACTGCTACCATGCGATGGCACTGGACGAACGTAGAGGCAACTTCAAACCAACCAGGGTACATCCCTCACGCAAAGGTGATTCAACTGCTGGAAGACTCGAAGAGGTATGGTTTCGTGGTGTCCATTCAGATGTCGGCGGTGGGATGAGTATAGGCCTTTCCACTATTGCCCTGTGCTGGATGATGCACAGAGCAATTACCTGCGGACTACCAATAGCATCAACTGAACTCCAACGTTTCCAAACAATGCGCGATCCCGGCGCTCCAATCTCGAGAAATCTTGACCCCATACCTGATCCTATGCGTAGGATTGAGATGACCGATAAAGTCCACGATTCAGTTCAACCACGTGGTAACAAAGATGGTATAGAGCATAACGATCCGCCGGCCAGTCTAACGCTTGTGAGCGATTAAGGTTGTTAAATAGTGATGCGCAGCTGATGGGAGAGGTGAAGAAAACACTTTTCCTTTCCCATAGTGTTGAACCTGTTCCCTCCCCTTCTTCTTTGTGGAGCAATGATGATGAAATTTAAAAGTAAAGGCGAACCTTTAGACGATAATGGAATGGATAAAGTATGCAGCACGTTAGGTGTTTCTGAATCGAAAATATGGGCAATACTGACCGTAGAGACTCGAGGATTCGGCTTTTTCAGCGACCGAAGTCCGCAAATACTTTTTGAACGGCATATTTTCCACAAGCTGACAAACGGAATGTACGATGAAGGCAATGCTGATATCAGCCATAAAAGACCTGGTGGCTACAAAGGCGGCCCAAAGGAATACAGCCGTTTAAAAAAAGCAATAAAACTGGACCAGGATGCTGCCCTCAAGAGTGCCTCCTGGGGGATAGGGCAAGTCATGGGTTTCAATCATGACGTTGCTGGATTCCCAACGGTTAAGGCCCTGGTACAGGGGATGGTCAAAAACGAAAACGAGCAACTGTTGGCTATGGCTCATTTTATTAAAGGAAACAACCTGGCAGGTGCGTTGCACCGTAATAACTGGGTAGCTTTTGCGCGTGGCTACAATGGGAGTGGTTTTAAAAAAAATGAATATGACACGAGACTGGCCGCAGCCCACGCCAAATACAAAATTATACTGCCGGATCTGACCCTTCGCTCCGGCCAGGCAGCACTCCAATATCTTGGCTATGAGCCTGGGCCGATCGACGGCTTACGAGGTCGCCGGACTCGTTCAGCAATCATCCAATTCCAGGCTCAGTCAGGTCTGGCCGAGACAGGCGAACTGGACCAGGAAACTGAAAACACGCTGATGAAAACAGCTTTTGCTGATTAGTCTATCCAGCGGCCTTATCACCGGTTGCCCTCGGCAATCTGTTGCATCTGCCGGAGCAATAAACCACGCATGCCCTGTGCTGCTTCAGAGCTTGCCCAGCCATTGCCGGCACTTGCAACACGAAAAAAACGTTCTGCTATCTTCCGCTCGCCTTTGTTCCAATAGGCAGTAACGCCTTCTTTCTTGGTATCTTCAGCAATTTCCTTTTTACCTGCATCATAGTCACGCCTGCCATGTGACCAGTTGATAATATGTCCATAGAACAAGAGGCTTCTATCCAGCAGAATATAGAGCAACTGACTATTGGTAACGGGACCGATGCGCAATTGTTCGCCCCCAATATGCATACCAAGCAGCTTAATCCCTGAGAGCCATTTTTTCCCCTTAAATGCTGTTCCTGCTGCGCCGACCAGCCCGCCCAAGGTAGAAAAGACACCGAAAGAAATACCTGCTGCAGCTACATCAAGGCCAGCTCCCAAAGCAGCCCCACTCATTGCTCCGGCAAGGATGATCTGCTTATCGGTTAGGCCGAGAAACTCCCAGGTCGCCTTGCTGAACAGATCCTTTTCCAGAATGGAATGCTCCGGCAAGTCAATATTAAAGATATTATGTTTAAACAGGCTCCGGATAGCCTTATGGGCGCGATGCTCTTTATGGGCAATCAGCTCCTGATATTCCTGCCACATTTGCCGACACACAGCCTGCTGATTTTCTTTTGCACAGGGAACGGTTTTGCGATAAGCCAATGCTTCGCCGATGAAGGCAAGCAGAATATCTACACTCTGTTCACTCCGCGCCTGCCAGTCAGTTTTAAAGGCCTCGACCACGTCACGCAAGGCTGGTTCCCACTGCTGATCAATGGACTTGAGGTTTTCAAGCAGCTCAATTCGCTGAATGTAGGTGGCCCTGCTGGAATTAAAGACACGAATGGCATTAAAGTGTTTGCGAAACTCTGATTGCCACTGTGCAAGGTAGGCGCTGTCCTCTCCCTTACTGTTGATGACCGCCATTCTTGGCGCACCGCTGAGGCGAAGGATTTCCATCTCAGCACGATCCATATTACGCACCGGCCGCGAGCCATCAACTACAAAAATAACGCCTGCGCCCTCGGCCACAGGTCCCAACAATTCGCAGTCATCTCGAAATGCAGGATCACCGGCATGAGCCTCGATAAACGAGGCAATCATCTGTTCGTCCTCTCCCTGATACCCTTGCATCCACTGCAGGGTTTTGCGAGGATTTTGAAATCCAGGCGTGTCGACAAAACGGATAATCTCCCGTCCATCCACCATGACGGGAAAATTCTGACAGGTAACGGTTTCCCCGGGAATGGGGCTGACACGTACCGAATCGTCTTCTGCTAGAGTGGAAAGCACTGACGACTTGCCTTCATTAGGATGCCCGATGATGGCAAATTCTGGAATGTGGTTAAGCTTTTTCATCGTATCAATGAGGTGACGGTTATAGCAGGATCAGCAAGTGATGTGATTTTCATCGCCCAAATGGCAAGTGCTTCTTTCTCTGCAGGGGTAAGTACTTCATCGGCTGCAGGCTTGCCGATCAGGCCGATCAGAATTTCCGTTTCAGTGCCTACCGCCTGTCGAATATCTCGAAGTAACGATACTATTTCCTCTATGGGTGGCTGCCATGCTTCCTGCAATAGTGTGACGCCTGCGAGTTTATTTACTTTTGCGTTGTTCGCAAGTGTGTCGAAAAGCTGCTCATCAGTGCCCTCCAGACCGCCAAAACGCATAATGTTCACAGCGCCTTTGGCTCCACTATCGGTAAGCAGTGATGTCAACCGATCCAAAGGTACAATGTCGTATAGTTCATCAGGAATAAGTAGAAAGGTGACCTCCTGCTTGTTACCAACAGCAGGCAGGATGACCTTCTCCTCTTCATCTTTCTGTGAACCTGATGGTTTTCTTTTGCTCGCAGCACGGCTATTATCTCCTGAGGTTTTCACTGTCGGCGTTACCATCCGTCGCACCAGGCGACGTAGCTCAGGTTCTTCCGTGGATGGAATCCGCTTTAAGAGCCGATTTCTGACAAACAGACCAAAAACCAGCAGCGCAACACGAGGCAGCAGACCGTAAAACAGTACTGAACAACACAAAAAAGGCCACCAGGAAACAAGATCCACGGTCGCCAGACTGTACAGACCGTCTTTAAGTATTATCCGACTGCCTGCAATTGCTTCAAGACTGGGGTAGGCGAGATGTTCGGGTAACACCCAACTCCAGGGCAGCGCGAGCCAACGAACCGTTTCAGCGATAAGGCTTTCCTGCACTTGCAACGTCGATTGCCAGCCAAATGCGGTATCCGCAACAAAAACTTTACCCAGAGTTGCTCCTATGACACCACAATTAAAGCCTATCCCGGCAAGCTGCAACAGCAGAAAAATAGACCAAAGAACAAAGGGCGCCAGAGCTGCCTGTCCCATAATCTGTTCCCGGAACAAATGAACGGTTCTCTGGGTGGAAAGAGAGCGTTTTCGGTAAACTACTTGCTGTAGCTTACCCATCAACAAAAAAGATAACCTGCCCAGCAACACTCCAAATATGGAGGCGGGTAATTGACGTTTTCTCATCTTGCGCCAGCACAGGGTAAATAATTGTCCGGTGAACAGTAAAAACTGCAGCAGGACAAAAAGCGCAAAATAGCCGGTTACATTAACTGGAGCCTGCCCTGAATACACCAGAAAAGGGATGGTCACGCTAATACCGCCGAGCATGCCGATGCCTAAAGCAATACCCTTTGCTCCAAAAAATAAATCCTGCCAGATTTTCCCAGGTAAAATCTGCTGCCCATCGTCTGCCAGGAAAGCTTCTCTTCTTAACTGCAACCACTTCCTTACCAGCAGGCGTGGTTGAGCACTCTCCCCGTACTGCGGCAAAATTTTTTTCGTGTACAGAGTGCGATCACGCTGTACAAGAGATGCCTCCCCTTCACGGTTGTCATTTTGCCGATCTTGATCAAGAAAAAACTCCAGGTCAAGAATATCTCCGATTTTCCAGGACGCGTTACTCATGACTGCACTCTCTTTGGGGTCAGTAGAAGCAGCAGCGAAAAATAATTGCAGGAGGATACTAATTTGTATAGAACATCCCCTTTATTAGGGGCGCATTTGTTACAATTCATAGTAGGTCGTACGTGGGTTTTTCATTAAACATATTCATACAAAGCATACATATCTAACTTCATGAACAACAACTCTCAAGATCAAACGGCCCTGCACACTTCACTGCAAGAAAAAGTGCGCAAGGGTTTTGGTGCAGGCTGGCCTATCTGCCTGGGATACTTTCCCATAGGCCTTGCTCTGGGCGTTCTTGCCCAGCAGGCACAAATACCAGTATGGGCGGTGGGCATGATGTCCATCCTTGTCTTTGCCGGCAGTGCCCAATTTATCTGCGTTGCGATGCTCGCCGGCGGTGCTTCCGTCACTTCAATTATTCTGACCACCTTTGTTGTCAATCTCCGCCATGCCCTTATGAGCTCGGCCCTGGCTGTCCACCTCCAAGGAGTCAATCGCCGGTTTCTCTCCTTTTTTGCCTACGGCATCACCGATGAAAGTTTTGCCGTAAACATGACTCGGTTTAACAACGGTGACTGGAGTAAATGGAGTGCACTCTCGGTGAATCACCTGGCAAACGCTGTATGGATTGTCTCCACCGTAACCGGAACAGTGATAGGCCAGTTCATTCCCCAAGGAGCCTTTGGCATTGATTACGCGCTAACCGCAATGTTTATCTGCCTGCTTGTTTACCAACTGCAGGGCATCATTTTTGTAGCCACAGCATGCATTGCAGCAGCAATTGCCGTAGGTTGGTATCTTTTTATTCCTGGCGATTCTTATATTGTCGGAGCATCCATGAGTGCGGCAACCATTGGCTTTTTTATCAAAAGAAGAACAAGAGACGGTCATGCATCTTCCTGAATATTTTTTCCTCTTTGCCGCCATGGGCCTGGTTACCTATGTACCGCGATGGCTCCCGCTCCTTTACCTGGCCCATCGACGCCTTCCCCAATGGCTTGTTGACTGGCTCAGTCTGATCCCGGTGGCTATCCTAAGCGCCCTTCTCGCCCCTATTCTCCTCACCCATGCCGAACCGCGCACCCTGGATATCGCCCAGCCGGAGCTACTCATAGCCGTGCCCACCTTTCTCATTGCGTGGAAAACAAAAAGTCTGGGAGGTACTGTCATTGCGGGAATGTTGCTCTATTGGCTTGCTGGATTATTACTGTAGGGCATACGGCATACACAAGGCAGGGAAAAGAGAGAAAGCGCATCAATCGTTTTACTGACGGCCGGTAAGAAAATAGGTCGCACGAGCACCTTTGCCTTTCATTTCAACCATCATCGGCCCGGTAAAACAAAAATCATCCTCAAGACTGTCATAGACTTCTTGCGAAACATTTATCTGCATGGGCTGGGACAACGATTCCAGACGAGAGGCGATATTCACCGTATCACCAAAAATATCATAAAGGTACTTATCGATGCCCACTATCCCTCCGACAACTTCACCTGAATGCATTCCGATCCGTACCTGCCACTGATGATCAGCATGAACATTTCGCTGTTCAAGAAAGGCGATCATCGCCAAAGCCGCATCTGCCATTTTCCGGCCATGGAAAGGATCGGCTTCCGGTATTCCACAGGTACAGAGATACGCATCACCAACGGTCTTCATCCGTTCACATCCATGCATGCGAGCAATATCATCAAACCCGGAAAAGATATCATTGAGTTCGCGAATTAAAACTTCTGGATCCAAACGAGATGATGCAACAGTGAACTGAACGAGATCGACGAAACAAACAGTTACATCCGTGTAGGACTGAGGGCTGAAACTCCCTTTTTCTATCAGCTCCTGAGCTACCCGCGCAGGCAACACATTACGCAGCAGAGATTCTGATTTCTGTTTTTCAAGGTGCAATTGTTTGTTTTTCTCTTCCAGCTGCCGCTGTAAACGGCACAGCTTGAGATGGGTGGATATTCTTGCCAAAACTTCCCCGAAATGAAACGGTTTGGTAATGTAATCAACCCCTCCCGCTTCAAACCCCCGCACCTTATCGTCAGCTGCATCCAGGGAGGAAATAAAAATAACAGGAATATCTCGAAAAGCTGCTTCCAGTTTGAGTCGTTTACACAACTCAAAGCCATCCATCCCCGGCATGATGATATCAAGCACAATCAAATCCGGCAGTACTCTCCCCTCAGCCTGGAGAAAGGCCAAAGCTGCATTGCCGTCTCCTGCCAAATCGACAGAATAACCGGTTTTGACCAAAAGCCTTTGCAACAGTTTCTGATTGACCTTGGAATCTTCTACAACCAGAATATGTTCTTTAAAGGTATCCATAAATGCGCTGTTGTTGAAGTAACAGACCAAGAGACTTCCTGCTGGTTTACACATGCCTCCTGGATCGCTGCTGAAGAGCCAGATCCATCAACACCAAAGCCGCCATGGACTCGACAATAGGCACCGCCCTGGGGACTACGCAGGGGTCATGACGCCCTTTTGCTTCCAGGACAACCTTATTGCCTTCAAAGTCAACCGTATCCTGCATCATACCTATGGTTGCCACCGGCTTGAAGGCCACCCGAAAAAGAACAGGCTCACCATTGCTAATCCCACCTTGAACCCCACCGGAATGGTTGGTCACTGTGCCCAGCCTTTGCCCTTTTTGTACAAAAGGATCATTGTGCTGGCTACCGCGCATCTTTGTGCCGGCAAAGCCACTGCCGATATCAAACCCTTTGGTAGCGGGCAGGGACAGCATGGCCTGGGCCAGTCGCGCTTCCAGTTTATCAAAAATGGGTTCTCCCAGACCAATGGGCACATTTCGGCAAACACAGGTGAGAATGCCGCCGGTTGAGTCTTTGGCTTCCAGTACTTCCGCAACCCTCTGCTCCATTTTGGCTGCTGTCTCTGCATGCGGACACCGAATAATGGTCGCGTCGACGTCGCTACGGCTAATTCTCGCATGGTCGATTTCAGGAGCTTCAATGTCACCGACAGAACTAACCCAGGCAACAATTTCCGTCCCATACGATTCCCGAAGCCATTTTTCAGCAATTGCACCGGCAGCAACGCGGCCTATGGTCTCTCTGGCACTGGAACGACCACCACCGCTGGAAGCTCTGGTTCCGTACTTCAGCTGATAGGTAAAATCGGCATGGGAAGGTCTGGGGATTTTACTCATCTCACCATAATCCTGGGGTCGCTGATCCTTATTATGCACAAGCAGCATAATGGGTGTGCCCAGGGTACGGCCAAACTCCGTACCAGAATAAATGGTTACCTGATCTGCCTCCTGACGGGGAGTGCTCAGGTTACTCTGTCCGGGGCGCCTCCTGGATAATTGTGGTTGAATATCCTCTTCAGTGAGTTCCATTCCCGGAGGGCAACCATCTACAATAGCACCCACTCCCTTACAGTGCGACTCGCCAAAGGTACTCACCTTATACAGGCTCCCAAGCGTACTGGACATACAATCTCCCTTACTTTTCTTTCGTTATTATACTTCTCTTTTTTTCAGCTACCTCGAACCAGTGCCACCAGTGAGGAAAAGAAACCGACAATACTGTTCTTACCATGCGACATCGGCTCAAGCACCGATACTTTACCCCGGGATTATCGAATTAGCATCCCAGAACCAGCAAACATTTCAAGTAAAATGCTGCAGGTACCACTCACTGGCCATATCAAGCCCATCTTTGATGGAATATTCCGGATTGTAGCCCAGCAATTTTTGCGCCTTGCCGATATCTGCTAGAGAATGCCTGACATCACCTGCCCTGAAATCCCGATAAACAGGTTCCACTTCTGCAACCGCCGGAATCCGTACAGCCACCTTTTCCCGTATCAAATCATACAGGCCGGCAAGCGTTGTCCGCTCACCAAAGGCAACATTGTACACCTGATTAACAGCTGCCGGATCAGTTGCTGTGGCGGCGAGAATATTCGCCTGAACGCAGTTATCAATAAAACAAAAATCACGGCTTGTTTCACCGTCACCGTTGATAAAGACTGTTTCCTTTTGCAGTAAACCACCAAACCATTTGGGAATCACGGCCGCATAGGCACCATTGGGATCCTGGCGTCTACCAAAAATATTAAAATAGCGCAGACCGATGGTCTCAAACCCATATGTCCTGGCAAAAACCTCTGCATACAACTCATTGACCAGCTTTGTGACAGCATAAGGAGACAGCGGCTTGCCTGTCTTCTCTTCCACCTTAGGGAGCCCTGGATGATCACCATAAGTGGAACTGGAGGCAGCATAGACAAAACGACGAACCTTCGCGTCTCTTGCAGCCACCAGCATATTGAGGAACCCGTTTATATTATTTGCATTGGTGGTCAGCGGGTCTTCAATGGACCTGGGTACAGAGCCCAGCGCGGCCTGGTGCAACACATAGTCAACATCCCTGCAGACCTCATGACAGGTCTGAATATCACGGATATCTCCTTTTATAAAACAAAAAGCATTCCATTGTTGGGCTGTTACCTTGGTTTTGACCTCGTCAAGGTTATGCTGAAAACCAGTAGAAAAATTATCCAGCCCGACCACACGCTGGTTGAGCTTCAACAGGGTTTCGAGTAGGTTTGAACCTATAAAACCGGCAACCCCTGTTACCAGCCAGGAAGCAGGTTGCTCTGCAAGTTGTTTTTGTTGTTTCTTATACATAGGCGTAGTATTTAAAAATTGTAGTTATGGCAGTGTATGCCCATGCATACAAAATTACCATAGAAATAGCAAAGCATTCGCTCCGGCGGCATAGAGCATTCCCATTTACCATCTAAGTTACCGTGTCACTGCAGGCAAAGAATCCATCATTAAAATCGCACCGAAAGATTATCCACATTGATATGGATGCGTTTTTTGCTTCTGTCGAACAACTGGATAACCCTGCACTGCGCGGCAAACCGGTCATTGTCGGAGGGGCTCCCCAAGGCCGGGGAGTCGTTGCGGCATGCTCCTATGAAGCAAGAGCGTTTGGTATTCATTCAGCTATGCCCAGTGCCCGTGCCTACACCCTCTGCAGGCATGCTGTTTTTGTCCGTCCGCGCAAAGAACGCTACCAGGAAGTTTCTCATCAGATACGGGCTATTTTTTCACGTTATTCCCCTCTTGTAGAACCTCTCTCCATTGATGAGGCATTTCTCGATACCACGGTTAATACCCTCAACAATCCATCGGCCACCCATGTAGCACAAATTATACGTGGCGATATTTATCGTACAACCGGCCTCACAGCTTCTGCAGGAGTATCGTACAATAAATTTCTTGCCAAGCTTGCCTCGGATCAGGATAAACCGGATGGTTTAACTGTTATCACCCCGCAAAAGGCCAGATCCTTTCTCCGTAGTCTTCCTATCAGACGTTTTTACGGGGTCGGCAAGGTGACGGAGCAAAAAATGCACGGATTAGGTATCCGCACCGGAAGAGATCTGGAAAAATTTTCTCAAGCCGCGCTCACAGCAGCCTTTGGCTCCAGTGGCTGCTTTTTTTACGATATGGCCCGCGGCATTGACAATCGACCTGTACAACCTCACCAAACAAGAAAATCCATTGGCACGGAAACAACATTTCAAGAGGATATTTACCAGCTCGAAGAGGTACTGAATATACTGCAATCCCTCGCCAACCAAGTGGGAAATGCACTTAGCCGTAAAAAAATCGGCGGAAGAACCCTTAGTCTAAAAGTACGCTATGATGATTTTACAACCATAAGCAGGTCCTGCAGCAAAAGGGCGGGCTTTTATTCTCAACATGATATATGGCAGCAGGTGCCACCATTAGTTGCAGCAACCGAAGCAGGCCGGAGGAAAATAAGGCTTCTCGGCCTGACTATCTCCAACCTTCTCGATGAAATCCCACCCGGTGGGCTTCGATATGAACAACTCCTGTTGCCTTTTTATTCAAAAGAGGACAATTCGCCTACCACACTCATTGCAAAAATCAGACAGGCAAACAACTATGTTGATTGTTTTGGGTAAATACAACCATGCTTGATGTTACTCTTGGCCTTGCCATCCTGTTGACAGGAGGCATGTTCTTTGCGAAAATCGCGCAGCTTTTCAGTCTCCCTTCAGTGACTGGATTCATTCTTGCCGGTCTTATCCTGGGACCTTCCGGGTTTTCCGTCATCACCGCCGACACCGTCGGCCATAACCTTGATCACTTTATCCAAATAGCGTTGATGCTCATTGCCTTTGGAATTGGCGAGCATATAGAGATCCGCCGACTCGGTAAAATTGCAAAACAGGTAGGATATATCTGCTTTGGGCAAGCTGCCGCCACTTTTTTTCTGGTTGCGCTTTCAACGCTTGTTCTATCCTGGGCCCTTAACATTGGAAAACCTTTTGTTCACCATGGAGTACTAGCCCTGCTTCTGGGTGCGGTTGCTCTGGCAAATGCACCTGCCGCTATTTTACACATGGTTCGTGAATTAGATGCCCGTGGCCCCTTCACCTCAATCCTGATGGCGGTAATCGCTTTAGGGGATGGACTGGCAATAGCAACCTTTGGCATCGTTATCTCCATTACCCACCAAATGGTAAGCCCTGAAGATATCTCCCTTTACAGCGGCGCCCTTGGTTCAATATATGAAATCGGTGGGTCGCTTGCCATAGGAGCAGCCACCGGCCTGCTGACAGACATAGTTCTTCACAAAACCCACAACAGAGGAGAAATGCTTACCACCGGACTTGCCTTGCTCCTTCTTTGCGGGGAACTGACCCGTGTGCTTGCACTCAGCCCACTGCTGGCCGGCATGACCGCAGGTTTCATACTTATCAATCGTGAAGAGCGCGACATTCGCCTGTTTCGGATCCTTAACGGGTTTGAGCCACCTATCTATGTCCTTTTTTTTACCCTTGCCGGCGTTCACCTGGACCTAAGCATGCTCAAGCTAGCCGGCTGGATCGGAGCAGCATATTTTACCACCAGGTTTTGCGGTAAGTACCTTGGCTCCTGGATGGGTTCTCATTTGGCAGGAGCAAGCCAGACAGTCAAGAAATATATAGCTTTAGGACTTTTCCCCCAAGCCGGCATAGCCATTGGCCTGGTGTTTGTCATCAACAGCGACCCCCTCCTTGTTCCATGGGCAGAAGAAATCACCCCCATTGTTCTCGCAGGTGTTGTCCTGGCAGAAATTTTTGGCCCTATCTTCGCAAAAAAGGCCTTTCTCCAAGCGAACGAAACAACAGCACCCATGAACAAGCAGCAGTCGCAAAACCCGGAAAACTCGCTTCCAGGTCTACTCTTCAGCCGCTCTGACGAACTTCACCTGATGCCATGGGCCAGTGATACACTCTATCCTTCGGCTAACCCTAAAGGGGTGGTCATTTTCGGAGCAGCAAATTATGCCACGGTCCGTGGATTGGCCCGAGTGGCAACTATTCTCGCCCATGAATTCGAGGCCTTACCCCTGTCCGTCAGAATCATTGTACCAGGCAGTAAATGGAACATGGCCAACCCTAACGAGGATTCATTGTTTCTGCCTGAAACCGATGAGGTAAAGAGCCTTGGTTACCCTCTTTTAACGGAAACGATCCAAGGAGAACCGATTCCCGGCCTGATTCAGGCTGTTCGCGAAAATTCCACAAAAGCACTGGTTCTTGGCTACCCTCTTGGACGAAATCCTCTGACCATACAAAAAATCGTTGAGAAAGTTGCAGCAAGTGTCACCTGCCCAGTGGTGGTTGTCCGTTTTATAGGCACATTTGCCTGTGACCGTATCCTTGTTCCCATTCTTTCCCCTGATGAGTTGGAACTGCTCTTGCCGGTTCTGGATGCTATGGCCACCGCAAGACAGCCGACCATTACGCTTATGCAACTGCTGCACGCAGACTGCAGCAGGAAAGAGATAATGTCGGCCGAAGAACAGCTTCACCAGTGGCTCTCCATGAACCTGTTGGAAACGACCACATTCCCACTGGCCGTGCCTGCCGGGTCGCGCCTTGAGGCGATCCTGCAGGAAGCACGACATCATGATCTTATTATCATGAAAGCTGTAAGGCGACGTGGCCTGAACAAACTTTTTCTTGGCTCGCTTGCCGCAGCCGTTGTCACTAACTGCCATAATCCGGTGTTTACCGTCTATCCCGGCAAAGCATCCCCTCCCCCAAAAAAAACGGGTTAAACAGCTTATACCTCCAAAGCGTATCAGCAGCCTTGGCTTGAACAGCCAAACCGACAATTACAAGCGATACTCTCAGTTTCGATTAAATTCCGACTGATCTGCAAATCATACGCTGTGCAGGCGGCAAAGGATGCTTATTACTTACAGGGATAGATTTCCCTTACACAGACAACAGGTATATATGTTTCTCCCCACCACCCAAAAGGAACTCCAGCAGCGAGGATACCACTCACTTGACGTTATCTTGATAACCGGAGACAGTTATATTGACTCACCGTATATCGGGGCAGCTGTTATTGGTAAAGTGCTGGTAGATGCAGGTTTTAAGGTAGGCATTATTGCCCAGCCGGCAATTGACACCGACAAGGATATAAAACGACTAGGTGAGCCTCGACTATTCTGGGGTATTACCGGAGGTTCTGTGGACTCTATGGTCGCCAACTACACGGCTACCGGACGTCGACGCAAAAAGGATGACTACACCCCAGGTGGATTGAATAATCGCAGACCTGACAGAGCGGTTCTTGTCTATGCGAACCTGATTCGGCAACACTTTAAAAACACTGCTCCTCTTGTTCTGGGCGGAATAGAAGCAAGCCTGCGCCGTGTTGCCCACTATGATGCCTGGACCAATAAAATCCGTAAATCGATTCTCTTTGATGCCAAGGCTGATTATCTTTTGTACGGGATGGCGGAACAATCCGTGGTAGCCCTTGCTCGTTCGCTTCAAGATCAACGTACCCCACACCATATCAATGGACTATGCTATAAAAGTGATACCCTGCCGCCTGAGGCACTCGCCCTGCCGCCTTTTAGTTTATGCAGGGAAAGCAAGTCAGCATTTACCGAAATGTTTCGTATTTTCTATGATAACACAGATCCTGTAACTGCCACATGCATTGCCCAGCAGCAGGACAATCGTTTTTTAGTACAAACCCCTCCACCTCTCAACTTAAGCACTGAGGAGCTCGATGTGCTTCACGACCTCAGTTATGAACGTGAACTGCACCCTTATTATGCACAATCCGGATCAGTAACGGCACTCGATACCATTCGTTTTGCAGTCACCACCCATCGAGGCTGTTATGGCGAATGCAACTTCTGTGCTATTACAATGCACCAGGGAAGAACCGTCGTCAGCCGGAGCGAACGATCAATTATCGATGAAGTGGTGGAATGTACCAAACACCCTGCCTTCAAGGGTATTATTGCTGATGTAGGCGGTCCCACTGCCAATATGTACGGCATTGAATGCAAAAAAAAGCTCTTGGCCGGTTCCTGTCGCGATAAACGCTGCATTTTCCCTTCCTCCTGCCCCACAATGAATATCAACCATGCCGGCCAGATCGCACTGCTGAAAAAACTGCGAGCTTTACCAGGCATCAAAAAAATATTCATCGCTTCAGGTATTCGCTATGATATGATTCTGGCTGACAAAAAAAATGGGCGGTCATATCTGCGCGAGGTGATACGCCACCATATTTCCGGGCAAATGAAAATTGCACCGGAACACTGCAGCAACGCTGTGCTCAAAGCTATGGGTAAGCCTGACATAAATTCATTAGTGGCCTTTCGCACTTTATTTACGTCACTGAACAAGCAAGAAAAACAAAAACTCTTTCTCACCTACTATATTATTGCCGCGCACCCTGGTTGCACTCGCAACGACATGGAACAACTGAAAAAATTTTCACAGCAGGTCCTCAAAATAATCCCGAGACAAATACAGGTTTTTACCCCAACGCCCTCAACTTGGTCGACCTTGATGTACTGGACAGAGAAGAATCCCTGGACGGGTAAAGCTTGTTTTGTTGAAAAAAACACGGCCCAAAAAGAACGACAAAAGATGATATTGCTCGATGCAATCAAAAAAACAAAAAAGACATTGGAGAACACCACGTCCAAGAAAAGAAAAAAAGGTTCAAAAAATTGATATTACAAATTAACGGGCAAAAGATAGACCTGTTTGCTGGAAACAGTAATGCGGATTACATTGCAGTGATTACTTTTATTGTAATGGGTGCCTTGAAAAAGACGATTTTTCAAGCAAAATAAAAGTATAAATAAAGTTTTATCTATACTGCAGAAGTTAGAAGAAAAAGCAATTTGTCAAGGTGGCCTAAAGACTACTTTCTGCTGCTTGGTACACAATGGAAAAAATCCCGCCCCTCATCAAACAACTCGGCATGTGGTTGGTTATTGGGTTACGATTGGCACTAGGGTTGGTCGTCATGAAGACCGGATACGACCTGGCAGCAGGAAAGCTACACTATGGGCAGGCGTTTCTTGACGACCCAATAACTCCGCTTTTCATCATCATTGTCGGCGCTTATTTTTCTTTTTCCAGCCTGTTTGGCCTTCTATTTTCAAAAAAATCGTAACAGTTAGCGCAAAAACCAGGGCAAAAAAAAACTGCCCACCTCACACAGGAAGTATGAGGCAGGCAGAAAGGGGGTAGAAAAAGGCTACAACAACAGTTTAGAAATTCCAGAAAGTATCGATTTCCTCTCCAGACATATCCCAGACCACGTTGTGCGGAGCAATGGGTTCTTCAGCAAAAAATTCAGGCAGGCGATCATCCAGGTTGGTAAATCCGGCTGCCTGGTTAAAGGCTCTTTCTGTTTTCAGGATATACTGACCAAGGCTCACAACGTCATCTGCGGTCAAGGCAATACCAAAACGAGCATTGAGCATATCAATCAAAGACGGCAGACAGGTAGCATCGTCAAGAGCGGCAAAGGCGATGAACAGGCACATGCCGGTGGAGTCGATGGCAGCGGTCGCAATCTGCAGATTACGGGAAAGCTCTACCTGGCCCTCATGGGTCAATGGATCAACCGACCCACCGACACCAAGGATATTGGTTGCAATGGTGTAGCCCATGGTATGGTCGGCACCCTGGGTTGAAGTCGCATAGGTGATGCCGATACCTTTGATGGCACGTGGGTCATAGGCGGGAATTGCCTGATTTTTGACCACTGGTACCCGGGTAACGCCAAACGCTCTGCCCACAGAACCTGCGCCATTACCAATGATTCTGCCGAGCGGGGTGCCCTTGGCAACGTCTTCCTTGAGCATACGGCAGATACCTGCTCCATCACCAAACTCAAGCACGCCGGCTTCCATGGCCACACCAAAGGCCACCGGAATCTCAATGGAATCCACACCGATGTCGTCCATCAGGTTGTCTGCTTCGGCAACGTAATCCAGATCATCCACGCAGCAGTCTGCACCCAAAGCCCAGATGGACTCGTATTCAAAACCAGAGGTGCGATATTGCTTGTCAGGACCATTGAACACCTGGGAGCATTTAATTACGCAACCTGGGTGACAGTTATGGGAAGGCTTGCCGCCACGCGCGACAATGGTGTCGTGCATGGTCTCACCGGAGATCTTTTCGTGCCCTTCAAATTGGCCGGTTGTAAAGTTTTTGGTCGGCAGTGCACCTGCTTCGTTAATAATGTTGACCAGTACGTTGGTACCGTACTGTCCCAGAGCCTGGCTGATAGGATTGTCGATCAAAGCTTTGGCAAAGGCGCGGTTAGCTGTCTTGAAAGCCTCCGGCTCGGCAATTTCGACTTTACGGGTTGTTTCGGCAACGGAAATGAACTTAATTTTTTTAGAGCCCATAACTGCGCCCAAGCCGCCACGGCCATTGGAACGCATTTTGGAATCGGGATCTTTTACAGAGATATTGGCTGCAGCCAATTTCATCTCACCGGCAGGGCCGATGGTAATGACGCCTGTTTTTTTGGTAAACCGGTTTTCCACGGCCTCGGCCACTGCAAAGTTACCTTTGCCGATCAGCTCGGTTTCTTCATTGATGGTGATGCTGTCTTCACTGAGGTGCAGGTTGTACCAGGTGTCACCTTCAGGCATGCCTTCAATAATAATCGCTTTAACGCCGAGTCGTGCCAGCATCTGAGCAGAAGTTCCACCGGCATTGGCTTCTTTGATGGTACCGGTGAGCGGACTTTTAGCACCACAGGAAAGTCGACCGGAGTTGGCTGCAGTTGTTCCGGAAAGCAGCCCAGGGGCAAAGACCAGTTTGTTGTTTTTTCCCAGTGGATGACAGGTAGGCTCGACTTCGGCTGCAACGATGGTGGAGGTCAGGCCCCTGCCGCCATGTCCCGCCCAGTCTGCAGGCACATCTTCAATAGAAGTGCTCAAGTCGGTCATATTTACACGAAAAATTTTATCTGCCATAATCTCTACCCTCTATTTCTTTTCTTTTACGTTTTCCAGTGCCGCAAATGATAATTTTTGACCATCACCATTTACCGGAACATGTTCGCTTTTTAGGTTCCAACTACTTTGTATGCTAACCGGAAGGTGTGCATACAAAAGGCCGGAACACTCGATCCGGCCAATGGGAATACATATGTGGTGATCATGAAAGTGGAAAAGGAAAGGTGCTTCATAGCACCAAGAGCCCCAACCCGCTCACCACATTTTAGTGTCTATTTTTAAGAAACAAGCTTAATCTATAAAGCCCGCCTGCTCATGTCACAGGCAGCGGTAAGCGGGCTTTATCTTTTTTTACATCAAGTCCTACAGCGCAGCTTTGTAGATGGCAGCTACATCAAGATCCTTAGGAGTACGTGGGTTGGTGAACCCACAAGCATCTTTCTGTGCATTACCGGTCATGGTGTCGATGTCTTCTGCTTTAACATCTTTGCCATAACGCTTGCCGAGTTCAATCAAACCTGAAGGAATACCAACATCCGCAGACAGCTTCATGATTGCATCAAGAGCAAGCTCAGCTGCGTCACGCTTGGAAAGTCCATCAGTGTTTTCGCCCATCAATTGAGCAATTTTTACGAAACGGTCCACCTTGGCGATCAAATTGAAACGGCTAACGTGCGGCAGCAGGATTGCATTACATTCGCCATGTGGCAGATCATAGAAACCACCCAACTGATGCGCCATGGCATGTACATGACCGAGGCTGGCGTTGTTAAATGCCATACCTGCAAGATACTGGGCGTAGCACATACCTTCACGGGCAACGATGTCCTGTCCGTTAGCTACCGCTGGACGCAGGTGCTGGGCAATCAGTTCAATTGCTTTTTCTGCGGCAGAGTCGGTCATCGGGGTGGCGATGGTAGAAACATAAGCTTCAACAGCATGGGTCAATGCGTCCATACCGGTTGCAGCAGTCAATGCCGGCGGCATACCCATCATCAGAAGCGGATCATCAAGAGCAATACCAGGAGTTACACGCCAGTCAACAATAGCCATCTTCACTTTACGGCTGGTATCAGTGATGATGCAGAAACGGGTCATTTCAGAAGCGGTACCGGCGGTCGTGTTTACCGCAACATACGGAGGCATTGGTTTGGTGGACATATCAACGCCTTCGAAGTCATGAATCTTGCCGCCATTAGCAACAACAAGACCAACACCTTTACCACAGTCATGGGAACTACCACCACCGAGGGTAATGAGGCTGTCACAGTTATTTGCTTTGTAAGCGTCAACGCCATCATGAACATTATTATCGGTAGGATTAGGAATTGTTTCGTCATACACAACATATTCCATCTTCGCTTCGTCAAGCAGATCGGTGATCTGTTTGGTGATACCAGCACCGGTTATACCTTTGTCTGTAACGATCAAAGGTTTGGATCCACCAAGATCTTTTATCTTGGCTGGAATTTGCTGAGCTGCACCAATACCGATTAGGGTAACGCTTGGAATGAAATAACCGTATACTTCTTCACGAATTGCCATAATGAAACCTTCCTCTCAATGTGAGTTGATGAAATACGTTATCACGTTCGTTTGAACTCATTGCTTGTGCGCACCCCACTTACTAAGCAAACATCGTGCCAAATAAAAAAGAGTGCAATTACCAATTGTTACCAGAAATGACAGTTTCCGGGGGCAGACAAACTACCCCCTCTCCTTAACATTTTATTTTTTACTGATATCCCTCCAAACAATTAACTCATATCATTTTAGACAGTTACACCAACAAAGACAAAATGACCCACCCAAATGCCTAATTGCGTCAAAATGACCAGCCCATACTGTAAATGACACACGGCGGGTGACATCCTTGACTAAGTATATAATTGCTGAGGCATGTAAAAATCCACTTAGACTAAAGAGCAATCCTATAATCCCCAGCAGAAAGAAACAATATCTGCTGCTATTGCCTGCAAAGATAGAAAATGTAAAAGGCTAGACACCCATGCCGCGGGTATCATCATAAGGAGGTAAAATCAAACAGGGAATAAGTGGAGAGGGTAAGAACGAAGCAACCGCTACTAGATAAACACAGGGTGCCAAAGAGAAGTGTGGGTCGGTAGACTGCGAGATGAATGTGGTGATCATGTGATGCAGAAGGGTAAGGAGAATGGCTCCTGCATCACATGGTCATGCAAACGAAAAGGAATGGCACCCCATAGTACCATGGTATCCAGTTCGCTCACCACATTTTGGTGTCTAACTGAAAAACAACTTTATTAGACAAAGCCCGCCCGGATAAACCATAGGCAGCGGTAAGCGGGCTTTATCTTTTTCTACATCAAGTCCTACAGCGCAGCTTTGTAGATGGCAGCTACATCAACATCCTTAGGAGTACGTGGGTTGGTGAAACCACAAGCATCTTTTTGTGCATTACCGGTCATGGTGTCGATGTCTTCTGCTTTAACATCTTTGCCATAACGCTTGCCAAGTTCAATCAAACCTGAAGGAATGCCTACATCTGAAGACAGCTTCACGATTGCATCAAGAGCAAGCTCAGCAGCATCACGGGTAGAAAGACCATCGGTGTTTTCGCCCATCAATTGAGCGATTTTCACGAAACGGTCCATCTTGGCGATCAGGTTAAAACGGCTAACGTGCGGCAGCAGGATTGCATTACATTCGCCATGTGGCAGATCATAGAAACCACCCAACTGATGCGCCATGGCATGTACATGACCGAGGCTGGCGTTGTTAAATGCCATACCTGCAAGATACTGGGCGTAGCACATACCTTCACGGGCAACGATGTCCTGTCCGTTAGCTACCGCTGGACGCAGGTGCTGGGCAATCAGTTCAATTGCTTTTTCTGCGGCAGAGTCGGTCATCGGGGTGGCGATGGTAGAAACATAAGCTTCAACAGCATGGGTCAATGCGTCCATACCGGTTGCAGCAGTCAATGCCGGCGGCATACCCATCATCAGAAGCGGATCATCAAGAGCAATACCAGGAGTTACACGCCAGTCAACAATAGCCATCTTCACTTTACGGCTGGTATCAGTGATGATGCAGAAACGGGTCATTTCAGAAGCGGTACCGGCGGTCGTGTTTACCGCAACATACGGAGGCATTGGTTTGGTGGACATATCAACGCCTTCGAAGTCATGAATCTTGCCGCCATTAGCAACAACAAGACCAACACCTTTACCACAGTCATGGGAACTACCACCACCGAGGGTAATGAGGCTGTCACAGTTATTTGCTTTGTAAGCGTCAACGCCATCATGAACGTTCTTATCGGTAGGATTAGGAATTGTTTCGTCATACACAACATATTCCATCTTCGCTTCGTCAAGCAGATCGGTGATCTGTTTGGTGATACCGGCACCGGTTATACCTTTGTCTGTAACGATCAAAGGTTTGGATCCACCAAGATCTTTTATCTTGGCTGGAATTTGCTGAGCTGCACCAATACCGATAAGGGTAACGCTTGGAATGAAATAACCGTATACTTCTTCACGAATTGCCATAATGAAACCTTCCTCTCAATTTGAGTTGATGAAATACATTTTCACGTTCGTTTGAATCCAAAACTCTTACATACCCCCTCTCTAAAGCAACCATCGTGCCAGATATCAAAAACACATAATTCCAGACAGTTAAACGAATCCACTCTTTTCACAAAAGGACAATCCTGCCGGCAACAATACAGATCACCATCGAAACCAGCACCAACAACACACAAATAAAACTTATTATTTCAACAATATAAAAGGCAAAGAACAAAATGACCCGTACAGCCAGGCATATGCGTCAAAATGACCGATGCTTATCGGCAGACATACAAGCAAAAAAAAATCGCCCGGTCAGGCGATTTTTTTGGTGGTGATTTTTTCACCACACACAGTCTGTGTGAAAGGGAAGCTGGGGCAATACGGGAACCCTGCTTGTACTCCTTGCGAGCTCTGCTGAGCAGTTACGAGCTAACCAGCAGCATAGTTAAGTAATTTACGATAAAGTGTTTTTCTGCTTATTCCCAATGTCTCTGCTGTTTTTTGCCGGTTACCTTCAAAAACATCCAACATTTTTAAAATATGCTGCTTCTCCACAGTTTCAAGGGTAAAGACATCATCACCATTTTCTGACTGTTCTACAAGTTCCCGGGGAAGACAACGCTCGGTAATGATACCATTCTCTGCCAGTATCATCGCGCGCTCCAACACATTGCGTAATTCTCTCACATTCCCCGGCCAGTTATAGCGCAGCACACATGCCATGGCACTATCTATTAGTCGATACTCCATGCCGTCAGTATTTAAAATGCTCAGAAAGTAATCAACAAGTAAAGGCAGATCTTCCTTACGTTCTGCGAGACGGGGGACCTTGATGTGAAAGGCATTAATTCTATGATAAAAGGCTTCATTAAAACGCCCTTTTTCCACTTCTTCCGCCAAATGGCGATTAGTTGCAAAAAGAAACCGAATGTTAACCTTTCTTTCTTCTTTGTCCCCAACCCGCCGATAGGTCTGGGTTTCCAGTGCCCGCAGCAAAGATGCCTGCACTTCCATCGGCAATTCGCCAATTTCGTCAAGAAAAAGTGTACTCTCATCAGCAAATGCCAACAGCCCTTCACGCGTGTCATCAGCCCCTGTAAACGCACCTTTCACATGACCAAACAACTCACTGCGCGCCAGTTCTTTCTGTAGAGAAGCGCAATTTTTAATAATTATTGGTTTACCACAACAGTTGGACCTCATGTGAATCAGGCGGGCCACCACATCTTTCCCCACCCCTGACTCTCCTGTAATCAAAACAGGTATGGACGCCGGCGCCACTTTATTCACCAGAAACATGATTTCATTTATCATTTTTGAATTGCCGATAAATGACACATCATTTTTAGCACCGGCCTGTTGTCGGAGAATCGCATTTTCACGTTCAAGCACCACTCGTTGGTGGGCTTTTGCCACTAACAGATCGAGACGTTCCAGGTTAAATGGTTTACGAATGAAGTCATACGCACCAAATTTCATGGCTTCAACAGCAGTATCCACATCACCATGGCCGGTGATCATGATAACTTCTGTGTTGCTCAAACTTTCTTTAAGCTTAACCAGCAACTCAAGCCCTTGAACATCCGGCAATCGCAGGTCCATGACTATTACCGAAAAATGGCGCTCATTTATAAGCTGCATGGCCTGCTGTGCTGACTCGGCAGTGAACACCTCTCGGTTGCCTTCACTTAATTCTCTCTGCAAAAGACGACGGATCGGTTCTTCGTCGTCAATGACTAAAATAGCATATTTATCTTGGGGCATTATGGCTTTATCCCTGGAAGAGTTACGAGAAACGAAGTGCCTTCACCGTCGACACTACTCACCGAAATCTCACCATGATGGTTCTTAACAATGGAATAACAGGTGGAAAGTCCAATACCAATTCCCTGACCAACAGGCTTAGTGGTAAAAAAAGGCTCAAATAACTTATCAATGGCATCAGGCGGGATACCGTACCCGGTATCTTCAACAACAAGCTCCACGGCCCCAGCCTCATTCAATTTGGTTCGAACCAGAATATTTCCACCATCAACGGTGGCGTCAAAAGCATTGGTCAACAAATTAATAATCACCTGTTTCAGCTGTGACTCGTCTCCCATAATGTAGGGCAGATCTTCTCCCAGATCTGTTTGAAGCGACAGATCCTGCCGATCCTTCAAATGATGCTGAAGAATAAATAATGTGTCAGTCACGCAATGATTGACATCAACCGGCCGAAGGCTTGAAGCCATTGGCCTGCTAAAGGTAAGGAGTGTCTGCACGATATCGCGGCAACGATCACACTCACTGATGATGGTATTGGCATATTCATTAAAGTCAGCTGTCATTTGCAGATCGAGCTGATCTTCCATTTTTCTAAAACGACGTTTCAACCCTTCGGCAAAACCACTGATCGCTGCCAGGGGATTATTAATCTCATGGGCGACACCCGCGGCGAGCGTTCCCACTGTAGCCATTTTCTCTGCCTGATAAAACTGCGCCTGAAACTCTTTTTCCAGAGTCACGTCTCTTTTAAAAAGAAGGACCTGCCGTTCTCCTGTTGGTTCACTTTTGAGCGGCGAAGCTATAATCTCAAACTGCTTGAATTTTCCATTGACCTTATAAATTGCCAAATCCTTAACAATCTCACTTCTATCCAGCGATTTGACGGCAGGACAATCATCACAGGTGGTAAAATTACCGCGAAACACCTCGTAACAGTATTGGCCAACCGGATCGGTATCACTGAACCATTCCCTGAAAACATGATTAATCCGTTGGATGCGCATATCTTCGGAAAGGACGACCATTAAATCCGTGATGCCGTCCAACACTGCCTGCATCTCTTTCCGACCTTTATCCAACTCGACATTGGACGTCTTCAGCAGCTCTACCTTTTGCTGCAACTCCTGGTAAAATCCTTGTTTACAATGTTCAATCCCAATGAGATCATGGAGTGTCGTCGAGCCCATTACCACACCTCCTCACAAATCTTAAGAAAATCCCGCCAGGACGCAGGGCCGGGATTGGTCAGATTACAGGCATCGTTGACAGCCATTTTACACAGTGCTTCCATATCCTGTTTTTTATCTTCGTCAATTATCTCGCGCATGCGCTGAGAAACATTGAGAGAAGCAAAAAACTCATCTAACTTATCAATCCCCCCAATGGCGGTATCAAGATCAGAACCTTTTTGCCCGCCCATAACAATACGCCCGATATCAGCCATTTTCTGAATATTATATTTGAGGTTAAACCGCATGACCTCAGTTAGGAGTATAGGATGGATGACACCATGGCTCATGTCAAAATATCCCCCTAAAGAGTGAGCCAAAGCGTGCTCTGCGCCTAAGCCGGCATTACTAAACGCCATGGAAGCAGACACCGCTGCTGAACTAAGTTGTTCCAAGGCATCAAGCGACCGGGTCTCAACTGCGTGATGTAGATTTTTAAAAATCAATTCCACAGCCTTCAAAGAATGCATTTCAGTAAAGGGTGAGGCTATGCGAGAAAGATAGGCTTCAATGGCGTGTGCCATGGCATCTGCGGCTGACTGCACGATAAGGGTTTCGCTCTTAGTG
Organism: Desulfogranum marinum; assembly: GCF_963675105.2. NCBI lineage: Bacteria > Pseudomonadati > Thermodesulfobacteriota > Desulfobulbia > Desulfobulbales > Desulfobulbaceae > Desulfogranum > Desulfogranum marinum. The sequence continues at coordinate 1,952,533 of NZ_CAXXRO010000004.1, read as the reverse complement.
CGCAGAATCAACGGATCAACAATGGAAATATTTGGAACCAGCGTGCGAGTTATAATCGACATTTTCACCTCACGCTCCACATCGGTAATAATGCAGAACTGTGAAATATCCGACCCACTGCCGGCAGTGGTGGTGATAAATACCATGGGCGGCAAGGGCCGTTCAACTTTGTTTGCCCCTTCGTAATCTCTTATTCTGCCGCCGTTACTAGCCAGAATGGCAATGCCCTTGGCAGTATCCATGGGGCTTCCTCCACCGATGGCGATAATGACGTCGGTACCGTTCTTTCGGTATAGTTCTGCTCCCTGCTCAACCTGGTAATCGCGCGGATTGGAAGTTACTCCCGGATAATAGACCCATTCTATGCCTTCTTTTTCCAGTATATCCATCAGCCGCTGGAGCCAGCCTGCATTTTCAATACCTTCATCACTGACAAGAAAGACCTTTTTTGCCCCTAATCTGCGAGCACAAAGTCCAGCATAATTTAAACTGCCACGCCCAAATATTATTTCAGGGACTGCGAATTTCGTAATTTCCATAAATTTACTCCTTGGGCCCCAGACACGATGAGTGCCTGTAGTAGCAGATCGAAAGAACACCGGAACTCTTAGGACTCATCGGATACTGAGTACAACCAGGCTCACCAGCTTCACTATTCCGATAAAACAGTATCCTGCAAGTCTAACTGAGTCATAAAGACACAATATATAAAATAAATAACATAAGCGAATACAGCAAGGTCATTTTGCAACCTGCCAAACCCGTTATCAAGGTCCATGTAAAGTACTGCAACCCAGAAAATCTACCCAGCTAAACTGGGAGTACTTTCTAAAAAGAGCTGCAGTTCTTCTATATCTTCTGCCGTCAAATTAAGGACCTCGGCTTCTTCTGTAGCAAGGAGGTCTACTTCTTCGTCAGCTTTTATGCCGATCCCCATTTTATGACAAACATAATTTGCCATACGTACCAATACTAACAGATAGTTATCCCCATCAAGGACTGGCTGGTGATGCTCGCGAGCAATGAGACAAGATGCCTCGGGTAACCCCAGTTGCTCCATCAAATTTGCGCCCTGTTCCGGATGAAGCAAATCCATTGCTCCAAGAAGCAGACTATTATTGATCTTTATGCCTTTATCCTTTTTTTTCTTTCGCTCAATAACGACCAAAATCAACAGTTTTCCCACATCATGGAACAGGCCGGAAAAAAATGCTTCATTTTGCATCACTCCAAAATCGAGGCGTTTGGAAAGCCAGCCGGCGGCAAAGGCACAGCCGACAGAATGCTGCCAAAGCTTTTTCATGATCACCCGAATCTTTGGGTCACTGCTCCGATAATATTTTCTGTTCATATCGAGCAGGATGATACTGCCGATTTCCGTTGTCCCTAACCTGACAATTGCTGATCGTACGGTTGTCGTTTTCACCAGACCGCCAAAACGAGCCGAGTTGGCAACTTTCAAAATATTGCTTGAGAGAGATTGATCAGCAATAATTATTTTTTCGATTTTACGAACGTCCGGATCTTTTTTTATAAGTTCCAGCTGCACCCGCATAGCCACCGGATCAAAAATGGGCAAAGACAATTTTTCCGATTCAATATAGGTTCTTACAGTATCTGCAAAGGCTTTTGATTTGGTCATAAGGTCACAACATGTAGAAAGAGGCAATGTGCGGAATGTGCAAACGAAACAAGAACAATACCATACTCTCTGCCTTCCAACAGTATCTTTTCAGCCAACTTTCACTCTTACCAAAAAAAGAAGTTCCAGAACCGATCATAATAATACAGCCCCCTGCCGGCACCACGAAAAAGATAAAAACAACACAAAAGCAGCCACTTTCACCACATAAACCGGAAAGAACATTATTATCACCAAAATTGATACCTTGAAATTTTCTTGACGAAACAAGTTGTTGACGGTAAAAACTGAATGGTCACTCAGTCAAAGAAAAACACCTTATATTTCTGCAATGCCCCGATCACAAACGAAAAAAAATGCTATCCTTGAGGAAGCCACAAAACTTTTTTCCGAGCATGGTTATTGGGACACCTCCATCAGCGACATCTCGCAAGCGACAGGTGTGGCTGACGGAACAATCTTTTATCATTTCCACAGCAAAGAAGAGTTGTTTCTTGCCGTCCTAAAAAACTTCAAAGAAAAACTGATCAGCGCGTTCTCCAATCATCTCAACAATCATGAGTTTGAGACAGGCATGGACATGCTCGAGGGAGTCATCTCTTTCTACCTGGCCCAGGCCAATAAAATGGAAAAACGCTTTTTCCTGCTCCATCGCCACCACTATTATCAAATTGCAGCACACAACCCCAACTGCTGGCAGCAGTTAGAAGAAATATACTCGAGCCTTATCGATATTTTTGAACAGGCTATACACATTGGTCAACAAGATCGATCAATGAAAACGGTTGACGCCTCCAAAAAAGCATTCCTCATATTTACCCTGGTGGATGGAATCGTACGATTCAACACCTACAAATTATACAGGGCAGATGCTATATACGACGAACTCATAGATTCGTGCCGCAGCATGCTGCAATCTTCAACCAATTAACTACAGACTACGGACACCTCAACTATGCTACTCACAAGAATCTTTCCATTTTTAGGTTGGTTTAAAGGCTATAATGCTAAAAGCCTGCAAATTGATTTACTTGCCGGCTTGACAGTGGCACTGGTACTCATCCCGCAATCCATGGCATATGCACAGCTTGCCGGGCTTCCCGCCTACTATGGTCTTTATGCGGCATTCCTTCCTCCCATGGTGGCTTCCCTGTTCGGTTCCAGCCGACAACTCGCCACCGGACCTGTGGCAGTGGTCTCCCTTATGTCCGCAGCTTCCCTTGAGCCCCTGGCCACTGCCGGGAGTCCGGAATTCATTGCCTACTCCATTGTACTGGCACTGGTAGTCGGTATATTCCAATTTTCGTTAGGAGTACTGCGGTTGGGCTTGGTTGTAAATTTTCTGTCTCATCCAGTAGTTAATGGTTTCACCAACGCTGCAGCCATAATTATCGCCTCCTCTCAATTTTCCAAGTTTTTCGGCGTCTATGTGGACAAGGCTCCGCATCATTATGAAACAATGATCAGGGTCGCTCAAGCTGCCTTTGACTATACCCATTGGCCGACCCTCACATTCGGGGCAAGTGCGGTGATCATTATGGTTGTCTTGAAAAAGATTAACCCACGCATTCCCAATGTTCTGGTTGCAGTAGCTATCACCACGGTTATTTCCTATTTCATAGGCTTTAATAATGATGCGTTTGTACCCACTCAGGCAATTCAGGTGAAAAATATTGACCAAACCATCACTTCCTTTAATCATAGTATCGATGAGATCATCCATCTCGGCAATGAACGTGCTGATATTGGAAAAGAAATAGACCAACTGAAAAAACAAGCGACCGGCCACGGTCCTTTTCTCGATATTATCAACCTCGAAAACCAGGTTACCATCCTCACCGCTAAAATCAGCCAGGCTAAACATCACAGCCATGAGTTAAGAAAACATTTACGGGACCTGAAATTTGAGGCGGTCATTGATGGCGATCAATATACATTTTACCCTAAAAACAATATTCCTGACGGTGTGACAACAGACGGTAACACTTGGAGAATCAAAGTCTCCAATTCAGTTTTGGACCCTGAAAAGCTCAAGCTTATGGGAGGGGGTGCTATTGTCGGTAAAATTCCAGAAGGCCTGCCTACCCTTACCGTTCCACAGCTCAACGTCAAATCATTTTTAAAGCTGCTTCCTACAGCCATTATCATCTCTTTACTTGGTTTTATGGAAGCCATCGCCATTGCCAAAGCCATGGCTGCCAAAACCGGTCAAAAGCTTGATCCTAACCAGGAACTCATCGGCCAGGGTCTCGCCAATATTTTTGGTTCTATCGGCTCCTCCTACGCGGTTTCCGGTTCTTTTTCGCGTTCTGCTGTAAACCTTCAGGCCGGTGCGGTTTCAGGAGTATCGAGCGTTATCACCAGTATCATGGTTATCATCACTCTCCTGTTTCTTACCCCGCTGCTTTACCACCTGCCCCAGGCAGTACTTGCAGCAGTCATCATGATGGCCGTTATCGGATTGGTGAACACCAAGGGTTTTGTTCATGCATGGCATGCACAAAAGCATGACGGTATCATTTCCGTTATCACTTTTTTCGTCACGCTGGCCTATGCGCCTCACCTTGATAAAGGCATCATGGTTGGTGTTGCACTCTCCATGGCTGTATTCCTTTATCGCTCCATGCGACCTGTAGTGGCCAAATTGTCCATGCACAAAGATGCTTCCCTGCAGAGCATGGAACATTACCGTCTTCGTGGCTGCCGCCATATAGCAGTTGTTCGATTCGACGGCGCCCTCTTTTTTGCCAATGCCAGTTATCTGGATGAACAGATCATCAAGTTCCGTACAGAAATGCCGGACTTGCGCTACATACTGCTGGATGCCAGCGGCATCAATGATATTGACGCTTCAGGTGAAGAAGAACTGGCTCTGATTGTAGCTCGGATGCACGCTGCGGGCTTAGGATTTGCGGTCTGTAATGCTAAAGGACCTATCCTGCAGGTACTTGATCGCACACACCTGTTTGACAAAATCGGCAGTGAAAATTTCTACCCAACAACCAAGGATGCTGTGGCAGACATCATGACCAAAGTGCATGATAATACCGACCTGCCCGCAGAAGGATGTAAAAACTGCCCGTTGACACAGTATATCCCCAGCTAGCCTCTCAGCCTCAAGTTCACAATTGATCTTGAATCACCAGCGGGTGCATCACAGTCTTGATGCACCCGCTTTTTTGTAAATTTTCATTAACACCCTTCGGACTAAAAAATTACCAGTTGAGAGCAAGACGAGGGTATGTGTCATTCCTTGAATGACTTACCTTTTCCATTGTTCCACCATGCAATAGCCCGAGGTTCCTCTGCGCAGAGTTACAGAATGAAACATCTGAGCTAAAGGGAAACGATATGTGGCTGGCCGGTCAGCCAAAAAAATCAAGCAATTGATAGCCTATTATCGTATGATATGAAATTTCATTTTCCGTACCTACTTTTTATACCATTACTTTTCCTGATCAATACTCAAGCAAAAAATAAAGAACCATGAGCCAGAGCAAAGGAGCCAATGCAGCCGAAGTATCGCCAGTCCACCTCTCTGAGGGAAATTGGTACCCGGCAAACCTCCAGGACATACGACAGATCATTGAAGAGCTGACCAGATCCGCCAGTCAAGAACGACTCGTTGCTGTATTTGATTTTGATAATACCTGTATATTCCGTGATATCGGCCAGGCAGTTTTTCGGTACCAGTTGTATGCACTGCGGTACAGAATAACACCGGAAAAATTTGCAGCCCTTTTGCCAACCAGTAACGAGATACTGGACGGCAAACCCATGGAACGGATTGTAGCGACCCTGGTGGACCTTTACTCCCAATTATGGTCTTTCGTCGAACAAAAACAAGTAGAAGAAGCCTTCAAACTGGATATATACCCACAGTTTACTACACTCCTGCTGTGGTTCACGGAAAAGGCCAGGAAACATGAAAGACTTGGTCCACGTTACGTTCTCCCTCTTTTGGCTCAGTTACTTGCCGGCTTTTCAACAACTGAACTGGCCCGACTTACAGCAGAAGTGATCGCCAGTATCGAAAAAGAGCCGCTGCAAACAGCAAGCGTGCAAGCCGTATTGCCCGCACCCATCGAACAGGTGACCACATCCTATGAACAAGGCCTTCAGCCGTTTAGTGAAATGCGTATCCTGATCGACTGGCTTACATCTGTCGGGGTGGAATGCCATATTGTCTCGGCCAGCACAGATTGGCTGGTCAAGGCAAGCGCTAAAAAACTTGGCTTTACTGTACTACCGGAAAATATCTATGGTATACGAGTGGCTCTGGAAGAAAACGAGGTGCTCAGCGAACAGGAGCAACCAGGTTATCCGGTTACATTCAGGGAGGGAAAGGTAGAGGTCATAGAGCGTTTTATTCAGGCTAGGCCGATAATGGTAGCAGGTGACGCAGACACAGATTATGAGATGTTGACACTCCCGGACGTCCCTGTCCGTCTGATTATCAACCGACTGCAAACAGGAATAATCAGCTCACTCTATACAGACAGCCGTTTTCTGCTCCAAGGTATCAATATTGCCACTGGTCGGTTTCGACCTTCTGCAACCACCATCGTCTCTTAGGAGCTGTCAAGATTATTTACGGACAGCTCCTTACCCCATACTCTTGCGAAATACGTTATATCGCTTATTGCCGAAAACGTGGATAAAACGACCCAGCTCCTGCTGTCGACCTCAGCCCATCAGAAACCAAGGCTAATGACGATGGTGGTGTTGATCACTTCTTCATAGTTTTTGCAAAATCCAGCATTCGCTGAATAGGGAGCCTTGCTTTTTGAGCCAGTTCCGGTGAAACAAAGATTTCATTTTCACCGGTTTCCAGTACCCATGCCAGCTTTTCCAGACTGTTCATCCCCATCCAAGGGCAATGAGCGCAGGTCTGACAGGTAGCTCCCTCACCACTGGTAGGTGCTTCTATAAGGGTTTTTCCAGGGGCAAGCTGCTTCATTTTATTAAAAATGCCGGCATCTGTCGCCACAATAAATTCTTCATTGGACATATTCTCAACCGCTTTAATCATGGCGGTTGTCGAACCGACGAGATCAGCCTGGTCAACAATTGCTTGAGGTGATTCCGGGTGAACCAAAACAGCTGCATTGGGGTGTACTTTACGCAGCCGCATAAGCGCTGTTGACTTAAATTCCTCATGCACTACACAGGCTCCGGGCCAAAACACCATTTCAATACCAGTTAAACGCTGCACATACCTACCAAGGTGCTTATCCGGTCCCCACAATATTTTTTCCCCTTTACTTGCAAGATGCTCGACAATGGACAGAGCTATACCGGAAGTCACAACCCAATCTGATCTTGCCTTTACCTCTGCACTGGTATTGGCGTACACCACGACCGTATGATCTGGATACTGATCACAAAAAGCGCTGAAAACATCAGCTGGGCAGCCTTCATCCAACGAACAGGTTGCATCCAGGTCAGGCATCAGAACCCGTTTTTCGTTATTGAGTATTTTTGAGGTCTCTCCCATAAAACGAACACCGGAAACGACAAGAGTAGTGGCAGGATGTTCTGTTCCAAAGCGTGCCATTTCAAGAGAATCGGCCACACACCCACCGGTTTCTTCTGCCAGGTCCTGTAAGTCACCATCTGTATAATAATGGGCAACTAGTACACCATTTTCCTTTTTGAGCAGTTGTTTTATCTTATCCTTCAATGCAGTCTTTTCACCCTCTGACAACTCTTTTTTTTCAGGGTGATCCGGGATCTTTACTTCTGGGATAAGTATATCAGCCTCTTTCTTGAGCAATGTGTTTTCCATAATATGCTGCTTCACTTCAATGAGATTAAATAATGCTTTGCACAAGCACGTTTTTAAGATTGCCTAAAATCTAAAACAAACATTTCACCCCCGCATCTCCTCTGCGCGGGTTCAAACCGACCAAACGAGGTACTGCCTGTTGTTTTCCAGAAGAAATTACTGAAAATGTGATCCGGCACTATTTATGGGGCAACACAACCTGTGCGATGTGCTGGTAACGCCTAACCACTCAAAATACAGTCCATCTGCCGTGTATAACGGCTCCGCCATAACTTTGCTAGTATTATTGGTAATAAAGTAATGCACAACAGCGGTTAAACCAGTTAATATAGCTGATTATGAAAATATATTACTCTTTAGCAGAACAACAGGCCATAATTCCATTCCAGATCACAAACAACAGCAAGGGTCCCATCCGATCCATTATCACCATCACTCTCTGCTGTCTTTTCCTTTTCGCCTCTATCGCCGATGCAAAGACATCAGTTCCAGCCGACACACCATCTACCTCTGCAAGCGCACCCAAGGAAGCAAATAATAAGAACCAGGAAACAACAGCGATGCTTACATCGCTGTTAGAGTTGCAGAAAAGCCTAAAAAAGCAAATCCACTTAACACAACAAAAATATAAAGACAGCAAATCAGACGCAGAAAAAGCAACACTTGAACAAGAAATAGTCCACCTTGATCAACAGCTCTCCGACACAACCACTGATTTTGAACGTATAGCCACAGGTGTCGAATCTCCCTTGTTTGCCGAAAAAAAGCCGGAAACTTTCAGCTGGAAAGAAGAATTGGCAAGCCTGGTGGAACCGGCAATTAAGGAGCTCAAAAGATTTACCATCAAAGCCAGAAAAAAAAGTCATCTTAAGGATAAGATTGTTGAGCTCACGAAACTCTCCCAAACTGCGGGGGAAGCTGTCATTCATTTACAAACTATTGCAGAAACAACATCCGATAAACAGGTAAAGCAAGAGGTAACGGCTCTGCTTCCGGAATGGTCCAATATTGAAAGGAGTCTCCTCAATAAACTTGAATTGGCCCAGCTGGAACTTTCTCAGCTGCATGAAAAAGAACTTTCCCTGATTGAAAGCTCCAGCAATTCCATTCGTAACTTTTTCAAAAATCGGGGTTTCTATCTCACCGTCGCCCTGCTTACCTTTATAGCGGTCCTGATTACATGCAGAATTTTGTACCGCCTGTTCCAGTTTATTCTGAGAAAAATCAAATCCACTGAAAAGAAACGGTCTTTTCACTTGCGGATGATCGATATTCTTTTCCAAACTTCTTCTATCGTACTGGCTGTAACCAGTCTGTTCTTTGTTCTTTATCTGGCCGAAGACTGGTTTCTACTCAGTATGGCGATCATTTTTTTCCTCGGTATTTTCTGGACTATTCGCCAGGGGTTACCACGCTTGTGGCAGCAGGGAAGACTCATGCTCAATATTGGATCGGTCCGTGAAAATGAACGGCTGATCCTCCATGGTGTGCCATGGAAGATAGTGTCTATCCACGTTTTCTGTCAGCTGGAAAACCCCATGCTCGGTGTACGGCTGCGAATTCCCATTGAAGACATAGTTGGTCTGTCTTCACGTCCATTCTCCAATGAAGAGCCCTGGTTTCCGTGCAAAAAAGGGGACTGGGTTGTGGTTGGTAGTGCTCCACGCGGTCGTGTTGTCAGCCTTTCACATGAACAGGTGGAGCTTGTGGAACGGGGGGGCAAGCGGATAGTGTACCCCACAGGAATTTTTCTTGAAAATTGTCCGGTAAATCTTTCCCGTAATTTCCGACTTCGCGTAGTTTTCGGACTCAGCTACTCACTGCAGAAAGATATCACCCGCACCATACCGAATATTCTCCTGGCATTCATAGAGTCTCAAATGGAGCAGGAGGAATGGGCAGACCAGTGTATGAATCTCCAGGTCGAATTTTTTCAGGCAAATGCATCCTCGCTTGATCTGCTTGTCCTGGCAGATTTCAAAGGAGCGGTAGCCGATATCAACAAACGGATTGAAAGGGCTATCCACAAATGGTGTGTAGAATGTGCCACCGTAAATAATTGGGAAATTCCCTTTCCCCAGCTCACGCTCCATCAAGCTGACAAAAACAAACCGCAGTCACAAAATCCCAGCGCGCAAGAGGCCGGTTCACAAGCCAATACACCACTCCCTTAACCCTCAAATATGCCATGCATGTCTATCCAGCAGAACTCGTCCCTCTTATTCGTAATAAATGGGAAGTCTTGTACCAGGAGGGCAAGGTTACTCAATCACTGCCTGAAATGCTGCCGGATATACAGGTAATGGAAGGAATGCTCTCTACCTGCTATCAGGTTAGTATGATGCGGGAAGAAGACCGGCCGGTCAACATACGACTGATTATCGTTTCCCCGGAAACCTTTCCCGCTGAAAAAGGTCCTCCCCTTGGATTTCAACGCCTTATTTTTGCCGCCTTCAGACCCTTTAACGAATACGAGCTACGCCGCTTATCTCCAGCTGTAGATTTTGAACGCTCGCTGATAGGAGTTGAATACACCGGACAGGGAGAACTCCACATCTGGGGTGTTATCAATTCCGGGGCTCGTTGGCTGCAAAACGAGCGTGGTGGTTCTCAACAATCCAACCGGCTTCCCGATTCTCTTGTGGTGCATATCAACGGTCCCGGCATGTTAACAGTTTGCTGCGGCATCAGAACGCTGGCCGTCCTCAGTGCCGGCAAGATAATTGATTCTTCCGCCAATGTGTTCCAGGCGCTATGGATGAAGAAACTCTTTGCAGATGCCCGAGAAGAACTGTTGTCGACCCACAATGTTTTCCGTTCCCAATCCCAGGTCCCCACGGCAAGAATCGGGAAAGAATTTATCGAGAACCTGCAAGCTCAGTTACTCAAGCGCATCATAAGTGTCACCCGTATGGCCAATCATGGCGGAACCTTTCTCATTTTTCCTGAAGATACTCCAATCGGCATTGCCGATGACGAACACATTCTCCTCAAATATCGTTTTGTCGAAGACCAGGCCCTTGAACGCCAAAAACACCTTTTTCTCAAAACAATGGAAATCGTTACCACCTTGCTTGGCGATAGCAACCACCCAGACCGACTCGTAACCTGGGATGATTATGTAGCGCTGAGAAATGAAGCCACCTATGATCTGGAAGAGGCCATCTACGAACAAGCGCAGTTCGTTGCCAGCCTGGCGGCTGTTGACGGAGCAGTGGTTGTCACCAGAAACGGAGCGATTGGTTTTGGTGGTATGATCGTCGGCTCTCTGGATCTATTAACGGAAATAGCCATGGCAAACGATATTGAAGGTACGATGATCACCCTCGAAAAAATAGAGGGTGCAGGCTCACGGCATCGATCGGTCTATCATCTCTGCAACGCGCTCCATCATGTCATGGCCATTGTTGTGTCCCAGGATGGAGGTGTACAAGTCGCCAAGTGGCGAAATGGCATAGTCACCTGTTGGGACATAACCTCTGCAACTTTTGCCGAAGAAAACTAACCGATTTTCTCATCCAAAATTCGGGCATATCATTCCAACCCAAAAGATTGCACCGGGCCAAGCTCTTGAGCTTACCATTTCATTCAGCTACCGTTACCCCACCCGTTTTCCCTGCATCCAACCAATACCATATGCCCCATAAAATCAAGGCGAGAAGCACTGGAGCACAAGTCATTATTGACAGCGCTTGTAGTTTGTCATTCCACTCCAGGGAAAAAAGCCACATGGCCATGGAGCCGGTTAAAAAATAAGCGAAAACCATAAGTGATGACGCTGCACCTGCATCACGATCGACCTGTTCCAGGATCAGGTTGCTGCCTCCGGGTCGACAAAAGGAGAAACAAAAGGTCACCATAAACATGGGAACAGTCAACCGCCAAGGCATGGGAATAGCTGTCCACAAAAACAGGAGTGCCGAACAGATCATCCCCACAAAGGCAAAAGGTATCAAATGACTTGGTGCATATCGACGAGCAAGGCGAGAAAAAGTCAATGGTGCAAAAACAAATGCCAGGGCATTCAAAGCAAAAAAGTAACCGAACTGACGCTCATTATACCCAAGTCGAGTAATATACAGATCAGAGGAACCTGCGATAAAAGCAAAAACAGGCATCCCAAAGATGGACAGCGTAACAACCAGCAGCATATATTTGATATTCAACAACAGTCTGCCATAGCTGCCAAAGGCACGCCACACCCCCTCCTCTTTTTTCTGCTGCAGCGACTCATCCATCTTTAACACACCGACAAAAGCCACTGAGGCCATCCCTGCTTGCAGCAAGAACACCCACTGCCAAGTGAGAATTTCCATAATCCAGGCCCCAATTACCGGCGCTATAACAGGCGCGGCAGCGACAATTACTCCTATCTGTACAAAAACACGCTGTCGCTGTGCTCCGGTAAAGACATCCTTACAGATGGCAAAAACAATTGAAGAGGCAGCTGCTGCGCCCGCCCCCTGCAAAATTCTGGAAACAATGAGCATCTCAACATTTCCGGAAGATGCACAAAGAAGACAGGCCAGCGTGTATAATGCAATCCCGAACAGCAACGGCGGTCTCCTTCCATACTTATCAGACAGGGGACCGTATACGAGGAGGCAGGCACAGTAGGTAATAAAAAAACAGACCAGGGTCATGTTCACTATTACCAGTGGCTGCTGCCATTGCTGAACGAGCAAGGGGATGGCAGCAAGATACATATCCGTGGAAAGTGGGGGAAAGGCTGCCAGCAAAGACAAGAGTAAAATCTGCAGGGGAAATATTTTCAAAACAAATCTCAGGTTATAAAAAAAAGACGCAGTCTTCAGCTGCAAAGACGACTGGAGTAGTGTGGATTATTACCGGAAAAAAAATCGATTGGTTAATATTGCAGCAGCGACCTCAAGTAAATCACTTGCAAGTTAAGCAGGTGAACAGACGAAATCACTGACAAAAAGGCCACTGTTTGCATTAAGGAAATTTTGCGACTGACCTTGCAAATCTGTAGAGATTTCTGCACAAAGACTTCCATCATTTTCAGTCATATACATCTTATTTACTTCTAAGGGAGACAGAGACCGGCAAAATGGTATCTGTCGATAAGCTCTGCCTTTACCTTAAATAAGCAGACAATACACCTACTAATCGATGAATAAGCACAAGCGAGCAGGCAAAGCTGTCATTAGTTAGAGATAGCCCTTTCTACGCAACGACAGAGGTCGTCTCTTCGATATGGCTTGGTCAGGACTTCACAAAATCCATGCTCCTGAAAATGTGCAAGCACCGGATCATTGGAATATCCGCTGGATACAATAATCCTGGCATCAGGATGGATTTTTTTGATAGCACGTGCGGCCTCTTTACCACCCATGCCTCCAGGGATCGTTAAATCCATAATAACGGCATCCGGGGGTGAAGACTCTTCCAGCATTTTGTTATACATTTCAATAGCCTCTTCACCGGCCTTGGCAGTACTAATGGAATAGCCCTCTCTTTTCAAAATTTCTTTTACCAAGTCACGGATCATTTTTTCATCATCCATGATTAATACAGTTTTCTTTCCTTTATCTACCTCGCCGGCTTGAAGCGTGGGAACAGCTGTCTGCTCTGGCTGAGCATCAACTGCCGGCAGGTAGAGGTGAAATACAGTTCCCTGACCGATATTGGAATGTACTGTAATCACCCCCCCATGATTTTTAATAACTGAATGGCATATGGCCAGTCCCAGTCCCTGACCTGTTTTTTTGGTACTGAAATAGGGATCAAAAATCTTATCAATGTCCTCTGCCGGAATACCGCAACCCTGATCTTTAATCGCTACATGAACATATCGACCCGGATTTAACATATACTCAGTCGAATTATCCTGGACATGATTTTCACAGGTAATGGTGATGGTGCCATCACCATCCATAGCCTGAACTGCGTTGGTAACTATATTTTGAAAGACCTGGGAAATTTGGTTACTGTCTGCCTCCACCGCTAATAAATCTTTTTCATAGCTGCAGGACAGTTCGATGGTACTGTCCCCAAGAACAAGCCGTGCGGCTTCTTCAGGCAACCCCTCAAGGGACATTTTCCTTTTTACAGGCTCTCCGCCCTTTGAAAAGGTAAGTAACTGCTGGGTCAGGTCGGCAGCTCGAACAGTGGCTTTATCTGCTGCGTTAAGATAGCGTCCGATATTACTGTGCGGCTCAAGGGTGGAGAGGGCCAGATGAATATTTCCCTGGATACCAAAAATTATATTATTAAAATCATGGGCCAGTCCCCCGGCCAGTATGCCAATGGATTCAAGCTTTTTCACTTTCAACATCTCAGCTTCGCTCTTGATGGCGTCACTGATATCGCGAAAGACAATAACCGCACCGGATACCTCTTTATTTCTATCAAGGATGGGTGCCCCGCTGAGTGCAACACTCCTTTCTGCCTGATCCTGCACATTCACCAACACAATTTTTTCCTTCTGTATAAACGTGCCGGCAATCAACAAGTCTATAATGGATGGCTGCCCAGTATCCGCTCCATCAACATCTTTGAGCGTAAAAATATCACTAAAATGGTTTCCTTTTGCTCGACTCTGTTCCCAGCCGGTTAGCTTTTCCCCAGCATTATTGAGCAACACCACCTTGCCGCATTCATCAGTAGCAATAACGCCGTCACCAATACTGCGCAAGGTGACGGCTAACCGTTCCTGTTCTTCCTCCAAGGCTTGTACCGCAACCTTTCTTTCATTAATATCCCTTGCCACTGCGAGTAAATAATTCGTCCCCGCAAACGCAGTCAATTTCAAGGAAATTTCAACCCAGAATGTTTCCCCACTCTTCTTTGTACCCAACCACTCAAATGTCTGCGGCCCTTCACTGATCAGCTTTCTCACCTTCCGTTGCCCATCCCTAAAGGAAAAGGGCTGCACGTTTGGAATCAAGTTTTTGACGTGCATATGCAGTGCTTCTGGATACGTGTAGCCGAACATTTCGAGCATCCCCTTGTTCACGTCGGCAATAGTTCCTTTATTTATATTAATAAGAAAAATAGCATCTGTTGGGGTATTAAATATTTCCCGGTAACGGCGTTCACTTTCAACAAGGGCTGCAATCGCTTTTTTCCGTTGTATAATTTCATCCTTGAGTTCGACATTCTGCTGTGCAAAATCAGCAAGCTGTTTTTTCACCGCCTCCTGCATGAACATAAAATTTCTGGTCAGCTCTCCTACTTCATCATTTCTTTCATCCTTGAGCTCTATTTGCAGGTCACCCGCTGCAATAGCCTTTGATGCCTTGGACAGGTTGATGATAGGTTTAATAACGTGAAAAAGTAGTAAAGAAATAGCGGTCAAGGCCAAAGCACACACGAAAAAAAACACGCCACCGACATCTCTTTTAAACTGAATGATTTCTCGGTATTTATACTCTTGAGGTACGGAAAACAGGACGACCCACTCCCATGACGGAAAAGTGCGAAATACACACCATTTATCCTCTCCACTATTGTGAACATACTCCAGTGAGCCGTTTTCCATTGCAATAGCCTTGCGGACGACCTCCTCCCCTGCAATTGACATATCTCCAGCAGGAAGAGTGGGGTGAAGAACAATACCACCACGATAATTGACAATTACAAGGTAGTCCGGCGACTGATTGGTGTGGTAATAGATTGACCGTAATGACTCCAAGGCCATGTCTTGAAACCCTTGCTTATAGGCTTCTACGATACCTGTTTGAAAAAGCTTTTCATCATTCAATTCCAATATTTTCATCACCGCTGTCAACTTATCCGAATAGATCAGTTCCTGTTCCTGATCAACAATCAGTACCAGTTTCCGTTCGCTGAAATACAAGATAATGAATGCGGTGAGTAAAAACGCGACAGCAATGACACTGAGCAAACGAAATAAAAGCGATTGAAATATTCTCATCATTCTACAAATATCGCCTGGTTAACAAGAGGCATGGGAAAAGTGATGCCCAGCTTCCCTGCAAGTTTCCGGCTCAAATACACTCGCGCTAGCTTATTGTGCGAAAATCCAATGGCGGACGGCGATGCCCCCTGCAAAATTCGCAATGCCGTTTGAGCTGCCCACGATCCCTGCTCTTCCGGCTTAGTGGCAAGCGTTACCAAGGTATAAGGGCCACCCACTGGTCCCAATTACCACTGGGTACAGTGGTATGCTCAGCTATCAGCTGCAAAGCCTCCACTTCATTCCAGTCTTCAAGAGTAGCCCAATTACCTACCAAAATCATGTCCGCCTCATTTTGCAGGGCGATATATTGCTCCTTCCACTGGGAAAAAGATGTAACAAATCGTTTATCAAGTTCGATCCCCAAGCGCTCTTCAAAAAATCCGGCTTCTTTCCTGGCGGAGCTGTCGTCGCCTTTAATATAAGCAACCCGTTCACCTTTGGCATAGCTACGCATTATATCCACAATCTGATCAACTAATTGCACCTCAAGCATACCGGTCACATTGGAGGTGGAAAATCCATATTCTGCTACACTCCAGTTAATACCGCAAAAGACAACCGGTATCTCACTGTTATTATAGTAGGGAACGATTAGGTATTTGGCGGCATTATCATCGGAGGTAAGAATCACATCAGGCTGCCATCGCTCTATCTCTTCTTTTGCTTGCAAGGCAGCGCTTTTGATAAAATTCTCGTCAGTATTGCGCTTGGTGTCCATGTAGATTATTTTCAAATCGACCAACCTGTCAGGCCCGTCAGCAAACACTCCCTCTTGGGTGAGTGCTACTTTAAACGATGCCGCAATGGAGCGGGTTATGCCGTTGGTCCAGGGAAAAGAAAAATGGTAGGAATTCACCAGTAGCACCTTTGGCAGTCGAGCAACGCTGATACTCTTGCCTGGTGTTACTTTTTGGTCTTGCTTCTGATTGTCAGGAGGAGAACAGCCAGTGAAATGGAAACAGACAAGGCACAGGCAAAGGAATAAATGCACAGGAACTGACTCAAACCTCTTTTTTACAGTGGTATAAACGTGGTACACATTCCCCATTCCTGTTTCACCTGTACTTAGCCATATTTAGCTCCAATTTTTCATGGACATGGTGTCAATTTTTTTATTGGTAACAATTTCGACATATTGAATATAACTATATGGTGTTGTAAATTTTCACAATGTTCACCAAAGATCGTTCCATGCGGTACCATCTTCTTCAGTATTTTGGCAGTAAAAGGTAAGCGTAGACTCCGATAGTCTACTATGATTCACTCCCAAAAACTTTGAACCCGGCAACGCCTGAACTGATGAGAGATCCAGATTAGTGTGTGATGGACTTTTTACGAGTTCATCAACTGTTTACATTGTTACAAATGTAACGCTTAAAATCAAGATCTTGAACTTTTTCATGTTAAGGCAACCGTGGCACAGCTGGAAAAACCAAAAAAAATCTCACCCAGGCTACAGGATGCGACTAACGAAAAACAGGCCTTCATTAACCGCAACATCAGCGTCATGAATCTTCGAAAAGCCCTGCATATTCTTCAACTTGACAGCCAGGCAACCCGTAGTGATGTCAAACAGGCCTATAGAAGACTAGCAGCACAATGGCATCCTGACCTTCACGCGTACAATCAAAAAGTTGCTCCCAGAGCGGCAAAAAAAATGCAGGAAATTAATAATGCCTACACTTTTGCCCTTGATTGCATAAAATCTCTCCCCCCTGAAGTTACCAAAAAGAACACGTCCTCCCACGCAGTGCGTTTTGACAGGCGACTTTATATTTTCTTACTGCCTGCACTTGCCTGTCTCGCCCTCATTGTTCTGCTTTTCTTTTTTTATAGAAGCCACCCCACAGAACCAGGCAGTGCATTCAGTTCAAATCAAACTCCTCACCCCACGACCACAGATCAGAGCCACTTACTGTTCAAGGCCGATAATTTTCAAAACTTCCACCGGCAAACCCTCAAAAAGGCACAACTTGATCTGGCAACCATAGGGTACCCAACAGGAAAATTCGACGGCATTTTCGGGCCTCAATCCCTTGCAGCCATACAGAGTTTCCACACTGACTTTTCCTTTCTCTGTCCAATTGAGACGGCCGAAGATATGCTAGGCGCCCTGGCCGCCCATGCACAGGTAGCAATTGCCCACCCAAGATGGCGTTCAATTGTGCAATCAGAAGATTTTCACTCATGGCTTATGGGCACAACTATTGATGTCGAAAAAAAACAACGGCAGTTCAGCACTGCGCCACAACTGACCCTGCTCCTTGATCGCTATATTTTTGCAACCACCATGCCTGTCGCACAACCACTGCCCGTCACGGAATTACTGTGGCAAAATGGTCCTTCCACCACCATCAAAACCATAACAGTTATCGGCCTGGAAACAACCAGGCAGCATAGTTTTATCAAATTGATTACTGTTGGTGGCGAGCAAGAGTTGCTGTATGCGTTTATACGTCAAGGTGAGCATTTGACAATCCCTTGGCCGGAGAAAAGATGCCTCCTCAAACTGGCAACAGGCAAACAGTGGTATGGAAAACGTTTTCTTTTTGGTCCGGAAACAAAATATGGCACAGCCATCGTTACTCGCACAAACAATCCACAAAACATCACCCTGCACCTCTCTTCCCTTGTAACCGGTAAAAGAGTGACGACTCAAGGTTCTGGGTATATCTTTTGAGATTTGTTATTCCATAATTTTCATTTCCTGCAGAGAAGAGTAACACGGAAATATTCATGGGCTGGAGCGATAACTCCACACCCCATACAGATGATAACTAATTGACAAAAATATATAATTTGCTATAACCACACTCTGTTTCTCTACAAAGAAACAAAAGGCGACTATGAACACACCATTCGAACTGGCACAAGTACTTGCCCGAATAGACGATCCCGCACTGATGGCCAGGTTTCTTGAAGAAATCCTGACACCAAGTGAAAAAAAAGATATCTCCCTGCGCTGGCAATTACTAAAAGATCTCCATGCCGGTAAGACGCAAAGGGATATTGCCGCAGAATATCGCATCAGTCTATGTAAGATTACCAGGGGATCAAAAATCCTCAAGGATGACAAATCCGTCACCAGGAAACTGCTACAAGGCCATGAAAAGAAAGGAGAAAAGCAAAATGAAAAAAAGTAATCTAAGCAGACAGATGATGTTTTTCTGGGCAGCATCGGTCTTGCTTGCGCCGTCTGCAATGGCTTATGAACTACCTGCAGTCAACCTGGGTTTCACCTCGTTCATGGACGGTGGGCCACCAGCAGGCCCAGGGCTCTATTTTACCCAGTATCTCCAATATTACACTGCCGATTCATTGATGGATGGCAACGGCAATGAGCTGCCACTACCTGAGCCGGAGCTGGATGGCTGGATTAGCTTGTCCCAATTTATCTATCAGGCAGACCAAGAGCTGCTCTGGGGAGGGAAATGGGGTGTAGATGTTATTATCCCCTACGTATCACTGGAACTTGACTACAGCATGAATAATTCCATGCTGCCCCAAGCAAACAACGCAGGTTTTGGGGACATCCTGGTAGGGCCGTTTTTACAATGGGATCCGATCATGGGGGCCAATGGTCCAAAATTCATGCACCGCGTAGAACTACAGATGATTTTCCCCACCGGTGAATACGATCAGGATAAATCCATTAATCCGGGCAGTAACTTTTTTTCTTTTAACCCATACTGGACCGGCACCTATTTTGTTACGCCTCAATGGACTGTTACCAGTCGTATTCATTATCTCTGGAATGCAGAAAATGATGATCCGCATGCTTCTTATGGAGCGGTGGATGACATTCAGGCCGGCCAAGCGATACATCTTAATTTTTCCACTGCCTACGAAATACTGCCCAAGCAACTGCGAATCGGCATCAATGGCTACTACTTAAAACAAATCACCGACAGTGAAGTTGATGGCAACGACCTGGAAAACAGTAAAGAACAGGTCCTGGGTATAGGGCCAGGCGTAGTGTGGCACATTTCTCAGAATGACCACCTTTTCTTTAATGCCTACTGGGAAACCTATGCTGAAAATCGCACCGAGGGAAGCCGCTACAATCTGCGCTGGGTGCATCACTTTTAAAACCAATTGGACACAGTACCTCTTTAATAAAAAAAGCTGACTCTATTAAGTCAGCTTTTTTTATTATCCATCACCGTGTTACAGATACACAATTGCTGTACAGTGCTTAATTTTTTACAGTACACTTTAACTAAAAGAACAGCTTTGCATTGAATCAATGCAAAAATCGCAACACCCCCATTTCACTGATTTTCTCTCCCCCACAAAAACAACCAGCTCTAATACAGTCATCCTGCCAAAGCAGGCTTTTCATATTGATAGCGATTACATTTTCAGTAAGACCAATCGCGAGAATTACCCTATCCTATACATCAATGTTATCACTAAAAAAAATATGAACTTTTCGGAGAAAAACGCCCTGTTTCAATAAATTATATTTTTGTCATAAGCACTTTTGCTTATACAATAATATCGGGAAATGAAAATAATGCATTTGACTTAATAATCTCCAGAACGCATGATATCATTTTATAACGAAAACAATTCATTTTCAGGAGTGCATAATGCTCAACCGTTTCTCTGTAAAAGGCAGAATGTTTCTAATAGTAGGAGCAATATTGCTCCTTTTTGTTGTGATGGTATTCTTTACCTTGCAACTCGGGAACAAAATTAAAGATTTTGGAGTCAACAAAACCGGCGAGATCATGTTGATTGATCAAAAAGCCAAGCTCAAAGTAGCCGTGCACTCAATAGCATTAGCACTGGGGAATGCTATTTCAACAATCGACCCCCTCGACGAAAAAATTCAAATAATACGCCACAATATCGATAACATCAGATTTGAGGATGATAAATCCGGGTACTATTTCGTCTACAACAAGACGACAAATATCGCGCTTCCTCCCAAAAAAGAGCTGCAAGGCAAAGACCTGGCAGGGCTCAAAGATGAAAATGGAGTATTTCTTGTAAGAGGTCTGTATGAAAAGGCCTCGGCAGGGGGAGGATTCGTCGAATATATCTGGCCTAAGCCGCAGGCTGGAAATGTTCCCAAATTGAGCTACTCAGAAATGATACCAGGAACAGACATGTGGGTCGGTACAGGTGTTTACCTGGACAACATCGCCGGCAATCAGGCGGCAATGGAATCCGAAATTTCCAGTCGTGTCAAAAAAGAACTTATTACCATGCTTATAATTTCAGGGACGATTTTTCTTGGTATACTTACCCTTAGCATGGTTATCGCCTTCGGGCTTGTTAGTCGCCTCAAAGTTATGGTGGTTAACTTCCAGGATATTGCAGAAGGTGAAGGCGATTTAACCAAACGTATTGATACCGACTCAAAAGATGAAATTGGTGAACTGGCGCGGTGGTTTAATACTTTCATCGAAAAATTACAGGGAATTGTTAAACAGATCGCAGAGAACTCCTCAAATGTGAGTTCCAGCTCCAACGTACTGACCGGTATCTCCAAAAATCTTTTAGAAAATTCAGGGGATACTTCACAGCGAGCAACAAACGTTGCCGCTTCCTCCGAAGAAATGAGTGCAAATTTGAGCAGTGTGGCTGCGGCTATGGAACAATCAGCGACCAATGCGAACATGGTTGCGGTTGCTGCAGAAGAGATGAGTTCCACAATTAATGAGATTGCTGAAAACGCAGAAAGGGCAAGGGGTGTTTCCCTTGATGCAGTCAATCAAGCAAAAGAAGCCTCTGTTTTTATGCATGAGCTCGGTACTGCCGCCAATGAAATCGGGCAAATGACGCAAACCATAACCGAAATATCTGAACAGACCAACCTGCTGGCCTTAAACGCAACCATTGAAGCAGCACGAGCAGGGGATGCGGGTAAGGGTTTTGCTGTTGTTGCTAATGAAATTAAAGAGCTGGCCAAGCAGACAGCCGAGGCCACCCTTGAGATCAAGACGTTGGTTGAAGCTGTGCAAAATACAACAGAGAAAACCGGACGGGGCATCAACAGTATCACAGATGTCATTGGAGGGGTCAACGAGACCGTTGGTTCAATCGCCACGGCCGTGGAAGAGCAGACTGCAACGACAAGCGAAATAGCGCAAAATATTGCCCAAACGAGCCAAGGCATTCAGGAGGTAAACGAAAACGTATCGCAAAGTTCGTCGGTTGCGGCCGGCATAACGCAAGATATTGCGGAAGTATCTTTGGCAGCTCAAAATATTTCAACCAGCAGCAAAGAGGTTGAGGATAGTGCGCATGATCTTCTAGAGAGCGCAACCCAACTCAACACTATAGTAGGTAGTTTTAAGGTGTGAGGTACCCACCTGACTAACCCGGATTTCTCATCAGTGAAGTTTTTCGCAGATCGAGGCGCAGGACACGCAGCAGGTAAGCGCAGACTCCGATAGTAAGCTACCGCAAATGACCTGCAACAAAGAGTCTGCGGAAAAATCCGCTGAACCGGAGGGTGAGTTTTTTGATTATCGACGAAAAAACAGTCTGTTTTTTTAGCTCTACCGTATTTTCTATAAATATCAAAACTTAAGTCGAAAAAGAAAAACTCATGAGAAATTCGGGCTAAGCAGTGGCCAAAGGAAATAAAACAAGCTCCCGCAACCCGCTATTGAGCAGGTTACGGGAGCTTGTTTTTTATACTCAGCAATGCTTACCAATCTGGCCGGCATTATTTTTATTTCAACGTCCACTCCGGATTACGCCTTTCAAAAAAAGCCTTAACTCCTTCCTTGGCATCGTCGGTGGTGCAGAGCCGTGCAAAAGCCTCATTCATTAGATCAAATTGTTTGAAATATTCCATATCCTCTGAAGAATAAAAACCCTGCTTTGCAATCTGCACGGCAATCGGACTTTTCTTAGCCAGTGTCTCTGCCCAGGCCATGGCCTCCGCTTCCAGATCTTCTTTTGGTACGATGCGATTTAAAAGACCCAAGTCCTTTGCTTCCGGTGCTTTTATTAAATCACCATACAGAAGCAGCTCCAATGCTTTTTTACGTCCCACACATCTGGCAACCGGAATAATCGGACCAACGCAGTTAAGCCCCACATTAATAGCAGTCAATCCCATCTTGGTATTTTCCGCACCAATGGCAAGATCTGCCGCAGCGACCAGACCCATACCATTTGCCGCTGCAACCCCCTGAACCTGGGCAATAACCGGTTTCTTCATTCTGGCAATGGTCATCAAAGGCTGCTCCATATGCTCGATCCAGGCTCTGTATTCCATGGCCGTCTTATTTTCAAGCTCATTGACATCGATCCCTGCACAAAAAGCCTTGCCTGCGCCTTTTATCAAAATCACTCGGACCGCGCTATCATCATCCATCCCTTTCAAGGCGCAGGCTAGTTCCCCGGCGATTACACTGTTAAAAGTATTCAGCTGATCGGGACGATTAAGAATAATTGTACCTACAAAACGATCATTTACTTCCGTGATAAGATGTGTGTACGACATACGTCACCTCCTGTGAGAGTTAAAACAACATGTTAGACAAACAAACTTTTATCACTTCAAAACGTAAACTGTGCTGGAATCATCCACTTCAAGGCTATCTCAATCACCGTCCCCTGAGGGCGGTGGAAAAAAGATGGCGCTGTGCACCAAGTGAATCTTTTAACAGCACCTTCAACATTATATTGATTTTTTCAGGACTTTGGCCTATTCAACAGGTCCATAAATTGAATATTTACAGCTAAATCAGCTCATCATTACTCTAGACTCAAAAAATAGCTACCTGAAAAATGAAAGTTATTAAAATCGGCGGCGGCTGCCTCAAGGGTATCAACACTATCCGTCAAATTTCACACCTGATGCCGATCTATGGTAAAGGTAACGTCATCGTCGTCTCTGCCCTTTACGGTGTTACCGATATATTGATTGGTGGAATAAAAAAAGCCCTTGAAGATGAAGATAAAATCCTTCCTCATCTTGAGACTATCCTCAAGCTGCACCTGTCGGTCGCCTCAATGCTTATGGATTCCGAAGAATGTCTCCAGGGGTACAAAGCCGATCTGGCCGAGACTCTCAAACTGCTTGAACGTTATTATTTTGGTCTAAACTTCACAGGTGAACTCACCCCGAAAATGAAGGATGCCATCAGCTGCATTGGAGAACGTTTTTCAGCACAACTTTTGGCGTGGACCCTGAAATCCTATGGACAAAGCTGCGCCTACCTGCTTCCTCAACACCTCAAACTCTATACCGACGGCAAATTCGGTGACGCCACTGTCGATCTGGAAGCCACTGCCGAAGCAGTGAAAGAAACACTTATCCCCTACATGGCAGAGCATGAAATCGTTATTATCCCTGGATTTTACGGTATAAGCCAATCAGGAAACATCACCACTTTCGGCAGGGGCGGCAGCGACTACTCTGCAGCGGCCATTGCCGCTGCGATTAATGCTGAAGTTCTGGAGATATGGAAAGATGTTGATGGATTTATGACCTCTGACCCCAAACTCGTTCCTGAGGCTGCCTTTATCGACCGACTCTCCTATGAAGAATGTGGAGAACTGTCCTACTTTGGTGCGACCATCCTCCATCCACGTACAGTGGAACCGGTTCGACAAAGAAACATTGAAATCGTGATCAAGAACACCATAAACCCTGGTCGCCAGGGCTCTGTTATCTCGGATACATCAGAACAGGCTGCCAAGGTTATCAAAAGTATTACCTATACCGAGGACATCAGCACCCTCAAGGTGCACGCCTCCGGAGTAGGGTATCGCCCCGGTATTTTGAGTATAGTTGCCGGCGCTATTACAGATGCCGGGTTGAACATCAAATCGGTAGTTGCCACTCAAACCTGCATAACCTTTCTCCTTTCCAAGCAGGACCTTGAACCAGCGTACAATGCCCTGATGCAAATTAAACCGGTACCCTTTAGAATGCTCGAAAAAGAGGACCAACTGGTCCTGCTGGCTATTGTCGGCGAAGGGATCTCGTCCAGCAAAGGGGTGGCTGCCAGGTGCTTTTCTGCCATCGCCGACGTAGATATCAATGTAGAACTGATTTCCTTTGGCCCTTCCAGGGCTGCACTGTACTTTCTGCTTCACAAAGATGAGCTTCATCAAGGAATACACGCTTTGCATGCAACTTTTTTCGACACAAAAATGACAATACCAGCTGCATAGCAACGAAAAAGAAGAAACAGAGCGCATCATTTCATTGCGCCTGCAGAGGCTTACGGCTATGTTTATTCGCTATTATCTTAAAAAAAAACATGCTGATGCAGAACGAGACAATTTTGTTTCCTGTATCATTTTTGTCGCTGAGGCTACCGTGATTACGTTTAACAAAGTCAACAAATGGTTTGGGGATTTTCAAGTCCTCGAAGATATCAACCTGAAAATCGGCAAAGGTGAAGTTGTTGTTATCTGCGGCCCTTCAGGCTCAGGAAAAAGCACTCTTATCCGTTGTATCAATCGACTGGAACCCATTCAGGAAGGAGACATTGAAGTAGATGGAATGAATGTCAACAATCCTGCCACAAACATGACTCACCTCCGAGCTGAAGTCGGCTTCGTTTTTCAGCAGTTCAACCTGTATCCCCACATGACCGTGCTTGAAAATGTTACCTTGGCACCGACCATGGTAAGGAAATTGTCTGCCAATAAGGCAAGTGCTATTGCCATGGAACTGTTGGAAAAAGTGAACATCCCGGACAAGGCGGATTTTTACCCCTCTCAGTTATCCGGTGGTCAGCAGCAGCGGGTTGCCATTGCCAGAGGCCTAGCCATGCAGCCCAAGATCATGCTTTTTGATGAGCCGACCAGTGCACTCGATCCTGAGATGATCAACGAAGTGCTCGATGTTATGAAGTCCCTTGCCCAAGAAGGCATGACCATGGTCTGCGTCACTCACGAAATGGGGTTTGCCAGGGAAGTGGCAGACCGGGTTATTTTTATGGACCATGGTAAACTGGTAGAACAGAACAACCCGGAAACCTTTTTCAACAATCCACAGCACCAGCGAACCAAGGATTTCCTCAGTAAGATTCTCAGCCATTAGTTCCTACACAGCAGTACCTGCCGGCAGCATGGAGCTGGCGGCAGTAATTTATAAATCCTTTTCGGCACAAGGAGATATCAATGAAAGGTTTTAAAATCAGTGTGTTGACCGCAGTCTTGTTGTTTGCATCAGCCTGCATGGTTTTAGCAGGACCAACTTATGACCGCGTCATGAAAGACAAAGTTGTGAAAGCAGGAATCACCAACAAGGGTAAACCATTTGGTTTTATCGATGCCAACAATGAGTGGGTTGGTTTTGACATGGATGTTGCCAAGGAAATCGCAAAACGTCTCGGCGTTGAGTTTGAGCCTGTAGTGGTCAATAATAAAACCCGCATTTCTTTTGTTCAGACGAATCCTCCTAAAGTGGACATGGTCCTTTCCAACATGACCCACAAGCGTGTTCGCGATGAAAAAATCGATTTTTCCATTACCTATTTCTTTGACGGTCAAAAAATTCTGGCACCGGTAGGCACCGTAAAAGACCCTAAAGACTTGGTTGGCAAAAAAATTGGTTCCATGCAGGGTACAACTTCTATTGTCAACGCTAAAGCCTATCTCAAACGACTTGGCGACAGCAACCCCAATGTTACCGGTTATCAGAATGAAGTAGAGATGTTTGAAGCTCTGCGATCCGGTCGTGTACAAGCAATCAGCACCGACTCTACCCTGCTCATCGCCCTTGCTGCCAAGGAGCCGGGAAAATATGAACTGGTTGGCGAATTCATTTCTGATGAGCCTTACGGCGTTGGTCTCCCAGAGGATGATTCTGCGTGGCGTGATGCGATTAACTTCACAATCCAGGATATGTGGAAAGATGGGAAGTACATGGAACTGTACAACAAGTGGTTCGGCCCTGACACCGAAACACCTTTTCCTATGACCGAAAAAATTGAAATGTGGCCATAAGCTGCAGATAAACAAAACCATAGCAACCTGGACAATACACTGTAACTGTTTCACCGTACAGCATACATCCAACAAGCGTACATCCCGGAGCACACGCTCCGGGATGATTATTTAAGGCCTACCATGCTGCAGCACTATTTCGAAAAACCCTGGATACAAAACCTATCCCTAGTCATCCTCTTAGGATTGATAACGTGCTATTTTGGTTTCTTCTTTCACTTTGACTATGATTTTAACTGGGCGGTTCTTTACAGTGAAACAGAGTATGGCCATATGGGAGAGCTTCTCCTTAACGGGCTCAGACTGACCATCTCCATATCGCTTTACTCTTCTATTATCGCCTTAGTCCTGGGCACCCTTTTTGGCCTGGCAAGACTCTCTCGGTTCAAGCCTGTTTACGGATTTGCCACGGCCTATGTTGAATTTTTTCGAAATACCCCGCTGCTGGTGCAGCTCTTTTTCTGGAACTTTGCACTGCCCGCTGGTTTGCCCGAGCAGGTACGGCAAACACTTTTCAGCATGAACTTCGAATTCTGGGTCGCCACCCTTGGCCTAGGGATCTATACCAGTTCCTTTATGGCTGAAATTATCCGGGCAGGCATCCAGTCGGTCCCCAAAGGCTTGCTTGAAGCTTCCTACTCCTCGGGTATGACCTATGGTCAATCACTGAGAAAAATTATTCTTCCCTTGGCCTTCAGAGAAATCATGCCACCGCTTGGCAGCGAATTTCTCAACAACATGAAAAACTCGTCTCTGGCCATGACAGTCGGTGTTGCCGAGGTCTGCTGGTCAGCACAGGAAGTAGAAGCACTTACCTACAGCGGCTTTGAAGCAACTGCTGCCGCAACCGGCATATATTTGATCCTCTCTCTGCTCATCTCGCTGTTTCTCAATCTGGTCAACGCCAAACTCAAAATTGTCGACCAGTCCAGCAAAACCTTCATGCGCAGAATTGCCGATATATTGTTTGCCCCCTTACTTTTACTCAATGCAGCCCTGGCGCGAATCACATCTCTTTTTCGACGCCCCCCTGTAGACACCAAGACCCTCTCGCCGGCCCAAGTCGCATGGCGCAAATTTCGGCGACTAAGTTGGCTGGCCATAAAAAACGGGTCAAAATTGCTGTTCATCCTCTTCCTGATCAGCCTTCTTTATCAGGCGGGACGCGGGTTAAGTTCTTTCAACTATCAAATTATATGGGACAACCTGGCAGCACTGCTTTTCTGGCGTTTTCCCAAAGGGGGCAGCACCGAGGTCTTTATGGGTCTGGGTGGCTTGTCCATGTCCCTGATCATGGCTCTGATCTGCATCACGGCCAGTTTTTTCATTGGGCTGGTAGTCGGTATCGGCCGTTCGGCAAAAAACAAGGTTGCTCGGATTCCCTGTATCTTTTACATCGAGTTGATACGCGGTAACCCGCTTATCATGGTTATCTTTTGGGTTTACTTCTTTGTCCCGCCCATGCTGAAAATCCAACTCGACGTTTTTTGGAGTGCAGTGGTAGCAATGACTATCTTTTTCGGTGCGTATATTGCCGAGATTGTACGCGGCGGCATTGACAATATTCCTCCGGGCCAGGTGGAGGCTGCCAAATCAACAGGGCTTAGCTACCTGCAGACCATGCGCTGGATAGTACTGCCCCAGGCGCTTAAACAGATGCTGCCTGCCATTGTCGGTCTCTTTATCGCTGCCTTTAAAGACACCTCACTTGCCTATATTATAGGGGTAATGGAACTGACTACTGCAGCTTACTCCATTAACAACCGCCTCATGCTCTATCCATTTGAGATTTACACAACCATTGCGGTGCTCTATTTTATCTGCTGCTATGTACTCAGCCAATATGCAAAAAGGCTGGAACGTAAACTCAATCCTGAACGGATGCGGCTTGCCATGTGATGTTCCTCTTGCAGGACAACCCAGCTTAGGCAGTTAACTGACAAACTCAGAGGAACAAAGTGAAGAGAACTCTTCCTGAAATACTACCTGCAGGGTGCCTGTTTTTTATCTTTCTTGGCGATAGCCTTCTTATCCATCAAGATGGTGACCAACTTACCCTTCCCAGTGAAATCCCAGAACCACTCAGGGACAAGGTCACCTACCATCGATTTTTAAACAGCAACACGGATTTATATCCATCACTGGTGGTCGACCTCAACCAAGACACCACACTGGTTGATGCTACATTCATCAGCCTGCGCAGCCTGTACCCTCATATCGAAGACAAACAGTTGACCCAGGCCGGAAGAGCACTCCAGATCCTGCGCTGGAACAGGAACCACCAGTATTGCAGCCGTTGCGGGCAAAAAGTAAAGGAAAGCAGTACTGAGCCGGCCAAAATCTGTAACATTTGTGGCCTGGTCAGTTATCCACGGATTTCCCCAGCAGTGATCATGAGCATTATAGATGGCGACCGAATCCTTCTTGCTCGTAATAGACGTTTTTCTGCCGGCAAGTACAGTCCTCTGGCCGGATTTGTAGAAGCTGGTGAAACCATGGAACAGGCAGTCCGTCGTGAAATTCTTGAAGAAGTCAACCTAAAGGTGGACAACATCACCTATTTCGGCAGCCAGCCTTGGCCCTTTCCCCATTCCATGATGGTTGGCTTTACTACCCGTTATAGTGGTGGCCTGCTCCAAATAGACAACGATGAAATCGTGGATGCACAGTGGTTCACCCGAGATAGATTGCCACCAATACTCCCTCCCCAATCGAGCATTGCCCGCAAGCTTGTCGACCATTTCCTTTCCGGGCAGTGAGGCACCCAGCCGGAATTGCTCATCCGTCTTGGCGGAGCATCTCTCCCGGCGATCGCCTTGCTGACGTACACTGATAAAAAGACAATCTAGCACTCGGCTGTAACACATTCACGAAATCCATGCGGCAGCTTAACCGAGACATGGACATTGTGAAACATCTCAGTAATTCAAAACCGTCGTATTTGGAGCAAACAAAGCCGGCCATGTCACATCAGCACTTCCGACCACTACCCCGTCTAAAAGGTCTGTTGTTGTCATTCCACCAACATTTTTCATGCACATAGGACAAGCAATTACCTTTCCACCAGCCTGCATAAAAGATGCAAGCATCTCCTGAAGGGTCTGGCCACTCACATGGGTGCTGCCAGGAATGTTCCGGTTCACCAGTCTGACCCCGTCAACGTTGAGAAAAATCGTCACCGGAATTTTTTTCTGCGTTCGTACTCGAGTACTGAAGTTGATAGCCATTGCAGCTCGGTCCATTTCATTACTGGTTAAATTAACAAACAGGGATTCTTTCACCTCACCAGCAAACACGCTCCCTGCTCCAGCCACAATCAGCATCAGGACAAGAATCCATACACTCATTTTTTTAAAACGCATAATGGTTCTCCTTTTTTGTACTGTGCAAGATTTTCACACAGAAAGTCATGAGATATGTGAGGCGGTGTCGGGCCCATATAAATCACCACCTGATTCGATTTTTTACATGTGCCTGCTAGCTGGAAAACATTGGTAAACTCTTCGGTCCCTTTTTATCACCTCGAAGTGTACCTCCGATCGATTGACGGAAAGAACGTTCAAAACATAGAAAAAAGCAGCAGCATCTAACATTTCGCGCTGAACCCAGGCTTTTGCCACTGTTTCCAGTCTACACAATCAAAGTATAACTTCTTGTTATTAGGTGTGATGTAATTCGTCAACAAGTTTTCCCCTCAGCTTTAACATAATAATTTAGTGACGCCACAGCTGTGACAGGGAGTATAAAAAAAGGGATTTGAGTGGGGCATGCTTTGGAGGACAACGATTCTTTGATCGTAAAACCGTTTGCCCGAATTTATCAGTGAAAAATTCTGTCCACCGGGCAAAAAAAGGGCAAGGAGAAAAGGTGTTTTTTTGATAAACGGCCCGTTCTCCTTTCCCCTGGAAGTAGATTAGCTATTCTTTCTTTTCAAGGGCATCCAGACGCTGTTGTATAGCTGCAAGCGATTCCTGCAGCTGATCGGCTTGGGCTCTCAAAGCCTCTTGCTCATCTGCTGGTGCAACCGACTGACGACTGCCTGCAACAGGGCCGAAAAAATTCACTCCACGCCCCCAACCACGTCCGCCGCCACCGAAACCTGCACCAAATCCTCGACGGCAGGCCATACCTCTCCCAAAACCGTAGTATTGATCCGATGATGGTGCTTCCGGGTTACATTTTCCCATGCCCCTACCTGTCTGTGGACCTTGTCCCATTGGACCTGATCTGTCAAATCCTGGCATAATATCACCTCATATTTTTTTTGTACTCAAGATATCAGCGGTTACCGCGTTCCCGACCACCGCCGCTCCCACGACCTGTTTTTCTGTTGCCGCTTATTTCACCGCCTTGTCGGCGTTGCGACGAGCTCCCTTTTGGAACCCCACAATTGCCAAGTCCTCTCCCAGTTCCTGCTCCCTGACCTTGTGGCCCGGTTCCATTTCTTCTAGGCATTAGATTACCTCCTTGGTTTAACCAATTAACTAGTATTGCTTATTCCTTTCCTCTACCACCACCGCCCCCACGGCACCTACGTCGCTTCATACCCCGACCTCTAATCTCATAATTGCCGCCTTCAATTCTCAACTCTTTCCCGGTAACCAGGGCATCAGCAACGGTTGCCCTCGCCTTGGCAAGTAATCTGCCAAAAGTATGACGAGATACTCCCATCATGCTTGCGGCGCTTTCCTGGTCCAGGTGTTCAAAATCACTTAAGCGTATGGCTTCAAATTCCTCCACACTGATGAGTCCCTCCCCGGTCACTGCAATTCCTCGTGGCACAAAAGCTGCCATAACAGGGTAGGCTGATACAAATCTAGGCTTAATCGGGCGTGGCATATGTCCTCTCTGTTTTGCTCGTATGAGCATATAGTAAGTAAGTATCATTAAAATAGCAATGCGCAAAATGCTCATATGAGCAAAAAAAGTGATTGATCGCGCCAAAACAAGTGAATAATGGGGATTGCAAGAGCAAAGCCCAGTCTTCATTTTTACGATAAAAATAGACTTTTTCAGCAAAGTAAGTAAACAAAATCACTCCCTCAGTACACGTTGCCACCACTTACCCACTGCTTTTAATGGATATGTTTGCTTTGCCGAGAAAGCACTGGTACACTGCTTTCATTCAGCAAGATGGTTTTACCATTATATTAAGGGGTTCTCGATGCGATTTCCTTCTCTCTGTATCAAGGATACTACATCCTCCTCATTGCTTGGTTTCCTTGTTATTGTAATGGCCCTGAGTGGTTGCTCCAGTTTCAGCAAGTTATCTAAAGGTAGGGCCGAAATAGCCATGGCTTCAATAACAGACAATCCCAGCGGTGCGACCTTCCCCGGACGTTTCATCTGGCATGATCTTGTGACTCCTGACCTCAGATCTGCGGGCAGGTTCTACGAAAAACTGTTCAATTGGCAGATTGAGTATCTGGATTACTATGCAGTAGTCAGAAATAACGGAAAACGTATTGCAGGTATTCTACAAATGAAGCCTCAAAAAAGCAAAACTCCGGGGGTATGGGTACCCTCGGTTTCCGTCCCCGATGTGGACAGTGCATCTCAACTGGTACAAGCCGGTGGTGGACAAATAGTAAATGGCCCGGTTGATATGGAAAGACGAGGCAGGACAGTCCTGATCAGAGATCCTCTGGGAACGAACATAGTATTACTTAGTGCTAAAGGGGGCGATCCGGTTGAGACGGAGGTCGCGACCGGCGATTGGTTATGGGATGAGATATGGACCAACGACCCGGCAAAAACAGAAAATTTCTACATATCCATCCTGGGGTATGATGACGTTCTTTCAATTAAAGAGGACTACGATATTTTCATACAAAAAGGTAAGTGGCTCGCGGGCATACGCCATGTAGAAGGTAGTAGCGACAAATTGCTTTGGGTGCCCATTGTCCGGGTTGCTAATCCGGATGCAACCGCACAACTCACAAAGGACCTTGGCGGTTCCGTCTTGATCACACCTGACCAAGCACCGAATAAAGGTAATACCGCCTTAATTAGTGATCCCACCGGAGCCCTGTTACTGATACAAAGATGGCCCTCAAAATCACCTGCTGAAGGGGATTGATCATGGGGGATAAAACCACCTTGCTCATCACCTTTCTCCTGGCAAGCTGCATGCTTTTTTTGGCAGGCTGCAGCGGCTACTACGGTACTTCTATATCGAACACGAGGAGATATGGCGTGTATGATGGTTATCGTTATCCCTACCATAGGTATGGCTATAACAATGACATTGATGTCCATATTAATAATGCGAACGTAGAACAGAGACGACAGCGGAGACAGGACAACAAGCCTGCCCGTCAGCAAAAAGTTCAATCTGTAAAAACCAGGCGTGCGAGTATGGGACGCCCTGTAAGAACGGGCAGAGGCGGCAGGCGTTAAAATGATTTCTGCCCAAGATTTGTATCCATACAAGGCTATTCACTAACTTTTTAGGAAGACATAATGAAATACCGTACCCGCTGTTTTTTGGTTGCCCATCTACTCGCTGTGGTTTTGCTTGTCGCCGGCTGTGCCCATAATAAACTTACCGACTCCTGGATCAATGCCGAGTACCGGGGCAAACTCAAAGGACCGGTGTTTATCATGGGTGTGTTCACAAACCCGACTGCTCACAAAATTTTTGAAGACAGCTTTGTCGAAGAGTTCGGTAAAATCGGCATAAAAGCGATACCAAGCTATACGTTTAACTTTGGCACAGATCAAGTAAATAAAAAGACATTACAACAGACATTGCATACTACCGGTGCACGAGAAGTATTGATAATCCACCTGACAAACGAATCCACTTCAAGTTACCAGTTCCCTGAAAAAGATTACGCATGGGCAGGCGCAGTCAGCTGGCAAGCCGGTTATGGTTACTATTCGACTATTTATGACGATGTATGGGCTGACGATAGAGAGATCGACAAGACTATTGATGTAATGGAGGCCACCTTGTTGGATGCAGAGAAAGGTACGCGAATCTGGTCGGCCAAAATGCACAGTGTTAACCTGAACAAATTTGTGCGTACAAATGACGAACAGCTGGAAGAACTTTTTCTCAAAGACATGGCACCGTTATTCTATAAAGTGCGTAATTAACCCATGTACTAAAAGAAACGTGATCATTGTCAATTCATGACGCCCTAAAATCTCCCCTCTTCTGGATAATGAGTACGAATGCAAACAGCATAAAGATGTTATTATAGACAGCTGAAAGCAAGAATAAGTTTTCCATGGGAGATGACTCAAAAGCAAATGAATAATCGTAATGTTCATCACACATAACAGACTGTTATTGTAACAAAAAAATTCTGAATCAATGTTTAATATTCTCGTTTTTGGTCTTACAAAAAACTATAATGACCTTGTAAAGAGCTATTCATCTCTTTCATGTAATTTTATTCATATAAACTCTGCCTCTGCATTTTATTCGACCGCCTTTTCTCGTATTTTTGACATTTGGCTCATTGATTCCGCACACCCGGAAATCCCAGAAATTGCCCTCCCCGAATTATTGGCAACCCATCCAGCCCCTCATATTTTTCTTTTCCATTCCCCCATTGAGAACCTGACACCTGAACGTGCCACGGTTTTTAAAGAAGAAGAGTTAGCTAAAAGCGCAAATTGTTTTTCTCAGCTGATGCATAATAAACGAGAACAAAATCGCAAAAAGTACCTTGCGGGTTATGTTCAAGAGCAACCCGGAGTAGAGGCAATTTTTACTAAAAGTCCACTGATGAAGAAATTACTGGATCTGGTTAAAGATATCGCTCCTACTGACTCCCCAATTTTTCTATTAGGCGAGACAGGTACAGGCAAAGAACTTCTCGCTAATATTTTTCATAATGAGTCGCGTCGCCGCTCGGGCCCTTTTATGGCCGTCAACTGCGGCGCGTTACCAGACAGCCTCTTAGAGTCTGAGCTCTTTGGGTTTGAGAAAGGCGCATTTACTGGAGCAAACAGAAGACATATCGGCAAGATAGAGCATGCTTCCGGAGGGACACTTTTTCTAGATGAAATTGAATCAATGTCTCCGGCAATGCAAGTCAGATTATTGCGTGTCTTGCAGGAAAAATCGCTGCAGAGACTGGGCGGGAACCTTGAGATCAATACTGACTTCAGAGTTATAGGAGCCACGAACACCGACCCATTCGAGCTTTTAAAAACAGGCCAACTACGTTCAGACTTATATTATCGACTCTCTGTATTTCAAATTCATATCCCGCCGTTACGTGACAGAGTCGAAGATATTCCTTTGTTGGTTCAGCATATCGTGAACAGAAAAAAGAGAAACGGTAGGGAGTACGTTAAAGGAGTGGATGAACAAGCCATGCAAATTCTCCTCTCTGTGCCCTGGTTTGGTAACATCAGAGAGCTCCAAAACGTATTAGAAAGAGCGGTGATGCTTGCCAACACTGAAATTATAACGGCTGACCTGATTCATATACCCAATCAACTATTCACTGACTCGGTAATTGACACTACGAATTTGGCTGACCACGCATTTCGTCCTGGTACATCATTAAAATCATATAAAAATTTCCTCAATCAATCTGCAGAAAGAAAATATCTTGTTGAGCTACTAGAATACACTGGTGGACGCATCGGCGAATCAGCACAGTTTGCGGGATTAACTCCAAGAGCTCTGTATAACAAAATGAAAATACACGGATTAAAGAAAGAAGACTTTAGAAAATCGGAATAAAATCAGCAGTTCGGAATTTTTTATTTATTACTTAAGATATCAATTAGTTACATTTCACCTTTTCATTTTGCATCATTTTTCCGGAATTTTTCCGTTCGACAACGGTCATCGTACGGCTTACGCCACTCTCCGAAAAAAAAAGGAAACAACAGACACATACGAGATGCAAATGAGCTGGCATATTTTTTGATTGCCATTTTTCCATCGGGTTTCCATTTTTTAACATTTTAAGGAGATTAAAATGGGCAAGTTCAATAAACATCGCGTTGACAATTACCGATTTGGGAAATGCGAAATTTGCAGGCAAGACATTCCAATTGATTACTATTTCAGTAAAGGCGACTTGATAATGTGCTCTGAATGCGGAACAGAATACATACTCACATCAAAAAGTCCTGTGAAGCTATCTATAGCTGAAGGCAGTTACGGCCCAGACGACTACTATGGAGATTTGATGTTTGAAGAATACTAAAAAGAGATCCCCGTTTGTTTAAAACCTAAATCCTGGAATCGGCAATTTCGGAGTCTTCACGACCTGCCGGAGATGCGAGGCACCGAAGGCACAGACGTATTAAAATAGTTCAAGCCTTCGGTAACCAAGCAGATTAGGCGAAATTGCCGATGCCTAAAGGCGTTGGAGGTGAAAAAAACAGATTCACCCATACAGTGAATAGAACTTCATATAAATTATCTGCCCAATATATTGTTTTTAAGGTAAAATTTATTTTTTCCCAACATTCCACGTGCAGGATTCATTTAATACTCGAGGTTTTTTTGACGATATCACTTAACCGACCTCCCGGTGCTTTGCGCTTACCTCGTTATGTTCAAATTTTCCCCAGAGGGTAAGCTTTTTGTATCAAGCCACTTTTTTTCAGTGGCAATCACCTGAAATAGAGCACAGGCTACGCATTCAACTCAATGAATAAAAGTGCAGGATAAAAATTATAAAAATCGGAAATTAACCTACAAATCGGAACTTTTGCATTTAAAAATAATAATAACAAAAAGTTAAGATTCACCTCCCCCTCCATGATATTTTTTTTCGGAATGCGATCGCTCTCCGTACTCTCACCACACGTTTTTTCTTTTTGCAGTACAATGCCCCTATAGCTACAACATATAGCATTTATTTGAGCTGGCACTTTTATTGCTTATAAATTCCATCACGTTTCCATTGTCCAACAAATTAAGGAGATTGAAATGGGCAGAGCTAATAAACATCAAGCAGACAATAACCGATTCGAGAAATGCGAAATTTGCTTGGAATACATTCCGATTATGTACTATCTCGCTAAAGGTGATTTGGTAGTTTGCTATGAATGTGGAACAGAATATATACTCACTTCCAAAAAGCCTGTGAAATTATCTATAGCTGAAAAGAGATACGATACAGATGATTATTTTGGTGATGTGATGTTTGAAAATCACTAAAAAGAGAAAGCTTTTTTTCTCCGACAAGATCGCAAGACAAAGGTGAGGCAACCTTTCCAGCTCTTTGCGGTTAATAAGGTAACGGCACTAAAATAGCTGCATTCTGAAGGGCAGGATTTTTTCTAAATCCTGCCCTTTTCTATTAGCTATAAATTGACTGTAATTCTGTTCTTTATCGATCTACAGAGTTAAATACTACAACCAGCCGGGATCAGAACATTCTATCAAGGGAACGACTGACGTCGAGTTTCGATAAAAGGTGATGTTGCTTAGCAAGCGAACATCATAAAAATAGATGGCGCTACCCTACATTTGTTCTCAAACTACGGCCAAGAGTCTCATTTTTGTTAAACAAATAAAGAATATAGAGCTATACATCGCTGATTTGCACTCCAAAGCGCATATGTTTTTAGCTTTTGGAAAATATTTAGTATATCGATGTTGAAAGGCTATAATTTCAGACATCGCCCCGTATCTTAAGTTGTCCTATAAAGCAAGTTAACGGGGTAACAGGAGGTATTATGGACGAATTTGTCACGCTTACATATCGTGGTAAAGAAGTAAAACTCCCCTTAGTAACTGGAAGTGAAGGGGAAAAAGCCATTGATATATCGAGGCTGCGCACCGAGACAGGATTGATAACCCTTGATCCTGGGTATGCCAACACCGGCAGTTGCCTGAGTGCAATCACCTTCATGGATGGAGAAAAAGGCATCCTGCGCTACAGAGGGATCCCGGTAGAACAACTGGCTGAAAAGGCATCCTTCAAAGAGACCGCCTACCTGCTCATCAATGGCAGGCTGCCCAATCGGGATGAACTGACCCAATTATCGGTAAGGCTTAACGACCACAGTCTGGTCCATACCGATTTAAAGGCTTTTTATCAAAATTTCCCAAGAGCGTCTCACCCTATGGGTATCCTCTCTTCCATGGTTAATGCCATGAAAAGCTTTTACCCGGAGCTTGATACGCTGGAAGAGGAAATCAACATCACGGTGACCAGGTTATTGGCAAAAGTACGCACAATGGCGGCCATGTCGTATAAAATTTCCAGAGGTCATGAAATAGTATTACCAAGACCGGACCTGACCTATTGCGAAAATTTTCTCAACATGATGTTTGACACCCCGGTAACCCCTTACGAAATTAAACGGGAGGCAGTTAATGCGCTCAGGGTGTTCTGGATTCTTCATGCCGACCACGAGCAGAATTGTTCAACCTCCTCCGTTCGCATGGTAGGTAGCGCAAGGGTAAACCTGTATACCGCCATTTCTACAGGCATTGCAGCCCTTTGGGGGCCGCTGCATGGGGGTGCCAACCAGGCGGTCATCGAAATGCTTGATAATATTCACAACAATGGCGGTGATTGCACAAAAATAATACAGCGGGCCAAAGATAAAAACGATCCTTTTCGACTTATGGGTTTTGGTCACCGGGTGTACAAAACGTATGACCCCCGCGCAAAAATCATGAAAAAAATGTGTGATAACTTGCTGGCAGCAATCCAAATCACTGACCCGCTGCTGGATACAGCTAAAGAACTTGAGGAGATGACCTTAAAAGATCCTTACTTTATCGACCATAACCTCTATCCAAACATTGATTTTTACAGCGGAATTATTTTACGGGCGATTGGCATCCCCACCAATATGTTCACAGTGATGTTTGCCATAGGCCGACTGCCAGGCTGGATTGCCCAATGGAAAGAGAGTATGGATGATCCTAACTGGAAGATAAGCCGCCCTCGCCAGATCTATACAGGTCACCAGCAATATGACTATGTCCCTATTCACGCCCGGTAGCGGGCTGCAGTTCCCGAGCTTATCTGAATCCATAGTGTGCTTCCGCTCACCGGGTTCAATGAGATAATCACAAGGGGGGAGCCAACCTCCCCCTTGTCTGACCAATCATCTCAACAACATTTTAATCAACCTGACTTTTTTGCACCTTTTGGTTAACGGAAATAGAGAAGCCAAAGGGAACGTCTCATTTTGAAAAACCAGCCGACCTTTTCAGTTCTTTTCAATTGCATTTCATGTCTCATATCGATACGGTAATTTAAAATCATTACTAGCCCGATTTCAAAAAAACATTTTATGAGTACCAAAAAACTGGTCCTGATATTACTGACTGTCCTCTTTTGCTTCCGGCACCCAACAACCAACGCAGAACAACTACCGTTACGAATCGCCTACCCCACCTTTACGCCTTTTCACTGGATTGATGAATCTGGTGAAATGAAAGGTATTTTTTATGATATTATCACCGAAGCGCTTCAAAAAAGGATGGGGATTCCTCTCGTCTGGAGACCGTTCCCATGGGCTCGTTGCCAGCAACACCTGAAAAACGGTAGAGTTGATGCCATACTAACTTTCCCCACTCCTGAACGACTGTTCTATGCCCGTTCCAGCAAGAGACCTTTTTACTCCAAATCACAGCATCTCTTCACTTACAACAACCATCCACGCATCGATCAAGTCAAGCAGATCAATGAAATTATTGAAATTAAAGCCATGGAGCTTGCTGTTATCACCTATAGCGGCAATGGATGGCACAAGACCAATGTCCAGTCACTAGGTATCAAGACTTACGAGAGCAGTAACCTGGAAAATGTTTGGCAGATGCTGGCTCATAAACGTGGTGATGTGGTTATCGAATGGCCCCCTGCGGCAAAACCGACCTTAAAGCGACTTGGGCTGGAAAAAGAAATTCTGGATACAGGAATAAACTTATCGACCATTCCATTCCACCTCCTGATAAACAAAAAAAGCACCCACTTGAGTCTATTAGAAGAATTCGACACGGTTATCAACCAAATGCAACAGGATGGTACAATATCTTCGATTGTGGACCGTTACTGACAGCACCAAGCACAATGGCCTTCTCGCTTCTTGGCAAGCTGCCCAACATTAAAGCCGTTATCAGGAATTGCTCATGCACTTTTTATTTCAAACTCAATTAATTGATATTATTACTTAAAGAGGAATCGTACAATTAACCGTCTGTTTTTCGTTTTCAATCAAAAAGTGCATGATACATTCGGGTTACAATCTTTTGAGAAACAGCTCTTTTTCCCTATTTTTCCCCGTTGTCAACCCCAGCCTACTAACCAAACAGTGCATCAGTGAAAACTGTTAGGATCAGCCACCACCCAGTATCTGGGATCATCGACTTTTTCTTGAATTATAGTTTTGTATTTCCGATCAGACTTATTGAGCAGCTTTTTACAATCTGAGCTCAAATGTTTGAGTGTAACTTTCTTGCCTTCTTTTTCATATTTTTCCACCACCCCTGAAATTGCTTCAATTCCTGAAAAGTCTGATACACGGGACTCTATAAAATCTATTTCCACAGTATCCGGGTCCCCTTTCACATCAAACTTGGAAACAAACATCTGGGTAGAGCCAAAAAACAAAGGTCCCCAGATTTCATACACCTTGGTACCGTCTTGTTTAAACTTTTTTCGCGCCCGAATCCTCAGTGCATTTTCCCAGGAGAAAACCAGTGCCGACATAATAATGCCTATGAATACAGCCACAGCCAAGTCATAAGCTACAGTGAGGCCGGAGACCATGATGAGAACCAGAGCATCGGCCTTGGGAATCTTGTAAATGATTCGAAAACAGGACCATGCAAAGGTGCCTATAACCACCATAAACATGATACCGGTAAGGGCTGCAATGGGTACCATCTCAATATAGCTTGCACCAAAAAGAATAAAACAAAGCAAGGCAACTGCAGCAGTAGCACCGGATAAACGGCCTCGACCGCCTGAGTTAACGTTAATTATGGACTGACCAATCATCGCACATCCACCCATCCCTCCAAAAAGAGCGGTAACGATGTTTGCAGTCCCTTGGGCTACGCATTCCCGATTGCTGTTTCCACGGGTTTCGGTGATTTCGTCCAGTAAATTTAAGGTGAGCAAGGACTCTATGATACCTATACCGGCCAGGATAAAGGCATATGGCAGAATAAAGGTCAATGTTTCCAAGTTCCAGGGAATGATGGTAAATATCTGTGTTTGCAGCACGGGAAGCCCGCCCTTGAGTCCGTCTCCACCACCATCCCGGATAAATGATCCCACCGTGGCTACGTCAAGATCAAACCCCAGAGTAAGAGCGGTTATTACCAAAATAGCCGTGAGAGCTGCTGGTATTTTTTGGGTAATCTTCGGCAAAACGAGCATAATTGCCATGGTCGCGAGCACCAGCCCTGCCATAATGAGAAGATCATCTCCCTGCAGCCAATGAGCAATGCCTTTATCCACGCTCTTAAACATATTCAATTGGGACAAAAATATAACAATAGCCAGCCCGTTAACAAAACCGAGCATTACCGGATGGGGGACAAGGCGGATAAATTTGCCAAGTTTGAGTGCTCCCATCAATGCTTGAATCACCCCCATGATGAGCACTGTAGCAAAAAGATACTGCAGTCCCATATCCATCACAGGTTCTGCCATCGCCAGCCCCATAGCATTTCCTTCTTTTACCAGCGACACCATGACCACGGCAAGTGCTCCAGTGGCTCCGGAAATCATCCCCGGCCGCCCGCCGAACAAAGAAGTGACAAGACCGACCATAAAGGCTGCATAGAGTCCGACTAAAGGATCAACTCCCGCTACAAAGGAAAATGCTACAGCTTCAGGCACAAGTGCCAGAGCAACGGTAAGTCCTGAGGTAATTTCGTTTTTAATATTTTTTGAACTTTTTCTTATCAGTGCAACCATAAATCTCGCTATATACTTGAGGTGAAAATAAAAATGGGCACAGCCCTCCAACGGAGGTCTATGCCCATGGTAGAAATACGTATAATCTTTTTTAAAAGGACGGCCACCCTATATGTTCTATAGGCAAATAGCAAGGGAAATCCGGGAGAGGTCCAGCAGATGAGAGACAACCAACCCCATGCTGCCACCGAACGACAAAATCGACCACATTAAGCAACAAGACTTCTTACTCATCCAAAAAAAACTTGTTTTAATTTTTTTCTTAACAGATAATTTTTAAAAAGCGGGCTTACTCAGAAGCTTGGCGTTGCAAGTATGCCGGATGTCCAGCTTGCCTTTTTACCAGAATTCGATCAGCTCAGACGCTGCACAAAGTACGCTGTGTTTCAAGACTTGGCAATACCGAGGCAAAGCGGCTTACGTATCTTCTACACGATACAACTGGCTAACATTCCATAACGATTTAAAGGATATCTTGAAAATGTGCTTTCCCCTCCAATCCCTGCGTTATGTTTTTTTCCTCGGAGGGAAGCGAAGACTCCGCTGTCAATTATATGCCTGTGGTAAAATTTCTCCATGCCACGGTGTCATGAGTTATCCGACCTTGATCAAAAAATCTTTTTTTTTCCAGGTACCCTAAAATCATACGCTCTAATGCGCAGAGGTTACTCCGTACAACATGACCTGTAAGATACCTTCACTAAACATTATCGACCTGCCGACAACCAGCTCTGCAGCTACTTCATTCACTCAACAGGTACAAGCGCTGGGGCTGAGTGCCGGTCTGGAGGCAAAATGTTTTGCAGCTGAAAGTGTGCTGAATGCAGACGATATAGCGGGGAGACATCTCTATCTTTCCAAAAATGATGAAGGCGAGCTGGCAACAGAAGTCCTGCTCCAGAGACACCGATTTACTCAACTGGTTGCCCAACATTGCCTGTTTCGCCAAGCAGCACTGACGATTATTCAAAATATTTATCTTAGCAAAGACAGAAAAATATTTTTCTCACGCGCCGACCGCACTTCCGAAGCAGAACGGCAGGAAGCATTACAGTTGTTCAGCCAACCAACCATGAGTGCATCCATTCCTTTGGCTAAAACCTTCCAACACCTGGTACTGGCAAGGGTATGGGCCAGGATCATCTATAAAGCCGACCCCAGCTTCACCCACAGGCCAGAATTTCGACAACTGCAAGCAGTGATCGAGCGCCTGAATACTTTGCGAAATATTTATATGCTCCTGACAACCGGACTTGTCAGAAAAATAACTTCACAAATCAGCAATACCTACAAACATTCCATTACAGCTGAAGACGCCCACCAAATCGGAAGCTTTGGCGTTGCAAGAGCTGCATACAGATACCATCCTTCCATGGGGAGCAGATTTTCGACCTATGCATCGTTTTGGATATTACGTGAGGTTCAACTCCAGTCGCTAAATGGGAGATTGATCCGGGTGCCGGCAACCATCATTGAGGAAATTTCCAGGTCTGCCAGAAAAGGAGACACGGTTGCCGAAAATGCAGCCGTAACTACCTTGATGAATTCAACAGTTATCCTTGGGGAAAAAGAAGAACCGCAACACGAATATTCCTACCGGCAAGATCCAGCAAAACATGTCGAGCAACTGGAGATGCACAGCAAACTTTTAGAGGCTGTTGATAGTGTTCTGCCTGCCAAAAGCGCCGACATAGTGAAAAGAAAATATGGTCTGGGAGAGTATGAGGGGCGTGCCCAATCAATGGTGGAGATCAGCCGTATTTATGGCGTAACCCGAGGGAGTGTATACCAACTTGAAAAAAAGGCACTGCTGAAATTACACAAACATTTGCATGTCTCGCTTAATCTGTAGAAACCGGTTCTTTTGCCGGCCACCGGCTCTCTTTTCATTTATCTGGCCTGTATTTCACCTGCACCCCTTTCAGGAAATTACGTAGAATTTGGTCCTTACATTCACGGTAATTTTTATGCCCCGGCTTACGAAACAATGCACTTAATTCATGTTTGCTTATCCGTATATAGGCAAGCTCCATAATCTCTAAAATATCTTCATTTTTAAGACTCAGTGCAATTTTCAATTTCACCAAAACGATATTATTTGTGAGGCGTTTCTCCACCTGGGGCTGGACGCCTTCTTTTTTACCACGCATCTCAACAATCAATCCATTAAGAAACATAGCCAACTTGGTGTCGCTACAATTTCGGTAAGCTGGATCATCTTCTTGTTTGAGCCAGTCGCTTATCTGCCCGCGCGTTACCTCCGCTCCACCTAAACCAAAGATGGCAACCATTTTCGAATCGTTACAATTAAAGGTATAACGAAGACTTCGCAAAACAAAATTATTGGTCACAAGAATCTCCTTGTATTATTTTCTCTGATTATATCTTGGTCGCAGATGTCTCAAGTATCAATCCATATAAAAAACGTGATACAATCACGTAAAAAAGCAGCGAGTAAAAGACGATCGTCCACAGCGACCAAGGGTTTTTCATGGGGTAGCCTAGACTTCTGTTAAGGCACTCTGTAATCTGGGATTGCAAAACGCTGTAGCAGCTAAACGATTCCCCGTCTTCATTACAGACAATGGCAATCAATAACAGCAATATTTAGCAAAACAGTGTAAAGTACAGGAGTTTTATGAGCAGGAGGGGCTGAAAAGAATAACTGGACGACTTACCCTGCATCCACAACGTGATGGTAAGGTTAATCGAAAGGAAAAAACTGGAGCGGGAAACGAGATTCGAACTCGCGACTTCAACCTTGGCAAGGTTACACTCTACCACTGAGTTATTCCCGCTCAGCAATTTGTGTTCGGCAGACGGCGGGGAAGATACCCCCTCTTCCGGGCTGTGTCAATTAATTTTCTTCATTCAGAGAGCATAATCATTCGTATCAAGC
The DNA here is from genome assembly GCF_963675105.2 of Desulfogranum marinum. Lineage (NCBI taxonomy): Bacteria > Pseudomonadati > Thermodesulfobacteriota > Desulfobulbia > Desulfobulbales > Desulfobulbaceae > Desulfogranum > Desulfogranum marinum. Next base: position 1,908,454 of record NZ_CAXXRO010000004.1, on the reverse strand, counting down.
CCGTTTTCTTAGCGTTCAGCTTTCACCACAAGTTCAAAAACGATCTTTATACAACATGTATACAACACCACTTCAAAGACATACAGAGAATCCGCAGCGACTGTATAATCTTTAAACAAATTTTACTTTTTTTTATTCCCCTCGCCTGACAGGTTAAAATCGCGGTCTTTTTTTATTGGCGCCTGAAATTAATTGGTTGAATCAATCGTCAGCTGAGGGTACAAATATCGATCCGCTTCATTGAAAGCTACAACTCTCATGTTCGATGGTTAAATGCGGTAAATACAGCAGTTTCAAATTATAAACGCAACATTTTTTAGTTCACCGTGATAGATAAATTAGAAATTAACCACGCTCCTGGGATCATGCTTGAGCAGTGGAAAGGCTGAAAATGATGTCAGTTAGCGAACAGGATGCAGCAGCGGCTATCAAAGCGCGTATGGTGTCTCTCACAGTGTTGGAATTATTCAGTACAGACTTGGAAGAACTGGACCGCCAACTTCTGGAAAAAGTTGCCCAGGCTCCTAAGTTTTTTCGCAATGCGCCTGTCATGATTGACTTCGGACAACTTGATCAAGAAGTTGACGGGAGTTGGCTTGAAAAAGCATGTGAACTGCTGTCTGCCAATAATTTTGTCCCAGTTGGCATCACAGGTGCAAAAGAATCGTTGGAATTCGCGGCAAGGGCCCGAAACATTGCCGTCTGGCCGGCGGCTGGGACAGCTCGGCACGATACGGTTGTGGAATCACCGCAACCGGAAATAAAAGAAGAGCCGGTACAGAGTCCTCCTGCCCCGCAAGAAGCAGTTACTCCCCAAGAGGCACCGCACACTGAAACCCTTGTTATTCGCCAGCCGGTACGCTCCGGCCAAAAGGTTTATGCCCGTGGAGGAGACCTGATCGTTCTCGCATCGGTGAGCACCGGAGCAGAGATTATGGCAGACGGCCATATCCATGTTTACGGTACCCTACGAGGCCGCGCACTCGCAGGTGCACGGGGAAAGGAAAGTGCCAGAGTATTCTGTAACGATCTCCAGGCCGACCTTGTTTCTATTGCAGGCGTTTACATCATCAACGATGATCTGCCATCCGATATGCGCAAAACGGCAGTTCAAATATATCTGCAAGAGGATCAACTCAAGATAGAGTCTCTAAGATGAGACACTTACCAGCCTTTATTGATCATAATACAAGGTGCTCCAACGCACATAAAAAGCAATTAACGAATAATTCGGAGGATAAACGATGGCAGAAGTTATCGTCATAACATCTGGAAAAGGTGGGGTCGGTAAAACTACGACCAGCGCCGCAATTGGTACAGGCCTTGCCATGCGAGGGTACAAAACCGTAGTCATCGATTTTGATGTCGGCCTTCGCAACCTGGATTTGATTATGGGTTGCGAACGAAGGGTTGTCTACGACTTTGTTAATGTCATTCGCAATGAGGCCAATCTCAATCAGTCTCTAATCAGAGACAAAAGGGTGGAAGATCTCTTTATCCTCCCTGCTTCACAAACACGCGATAAAGACACGCTTGATATTGAAGGAGTGGAACGAGTTATCAATCAGCTTGCAGAAAGCTTTGATTATATTGTCTGCGATTCCCCTGCTGGCATAGAACGTGGGGCCTTTATGGCCATGTATTTTGCCGATCAGGCAGTGGTGGTAACAAATCCTGAAGTTTCTTCAGTCCGCGATTCCGACCGTATACTCGGCTTGTTAGCCAGTAAAACCAGGCGAGCCGAAGAGGGAAGAGAACCGGTTAAGGAGCATTTATTACTTACCCGATATGAACCTGCGCGGGTTGAAAAAGGAGAAATGCTCAGCGTTGATGATGTAAAGGAAATATTAGCCATTCCGCTGTTGGGCGTTATCCCTGAATCAAAGGACGTACTGCAGGCTTCCAACGCAGGCAGCCCAATCATTTTAGCCAGTGAAAGTGATGCAGGCCAGGCCTACGAAGATGCTGTGAGCAGGTTGTTGGGGGAGGACCTCGTACACAGATTTGTGGAAGTGGAGAAGAAGGGATTTTTTAATAAATTTCGACTGTTCAGGAGCTAACGAATGCGTTTTTTAGACTTTTTCCGGAACAATCGGAAAACAACAGCAACAGTTGCCAAAGAACGGCTGCAGATCATTGTTGCCAGGGAGCGGACAACACGCAACGGTCCGGATTATCTTCCTATGATGAAGGAAGAACTCCTGCTGGTTGTCAGAAAATATATCCAGGTTGAAGACGGAGCTGTTAAAGTTCAACTGGATAAAGAAGGAGATTGCGAAGTGCTGGAACTCAATATCACCCTGCCTGACGAACCTACGGCCTCCAGTTAATGCAGCGAACAATATCTAAGCCCTCCTGATTTTTTTTGTTACTCACACAGGATTGTATTTTTGGGACGTACCGATTCCCATCATCACAACAAGGGTCAAAGCGATTATCGCCGGAGGCCCTTGTTGAAAAAAGAAGAATGCGCAGTCCTACTACGGTTGATGAGAAATCCGGGCTAATGCCTTCCAGATAAAGCATCGCATTCAACTCGAAAAAATTCTTACCAAAACACGATACAAAGCCCTATACCTCTTTTCTTCTCCTCTCTTGCCCCCCTCCTCTTCCAGCCTTTTCCAGTTGGTTACTGCTTGATATACACCACCAATTCTGGTGCATATGCACCAAAACCTGCTTTTCTTGTCTCCTCTCTGTCACTTCTCTTTTCCTGAACAACAGCACTACAGTGGATTGACCACTACTTGTCTTTTAGCCGGATCGATGGCACATCCTTTGCTTCAGTGCCAGGCAGAGTGACCATCATGACCATCATGACCATCAACGGTTTCAGGTTTCGTCACCCCAGCTACACATACAGGAAAAACTGCTATGTCTGATCACACACGCATCCCAAACATCGGAAACGAGGGAAATTCAAACAAAAATATCTCTCAGCCGAAATCCTTCAATACCCTGGTAAACCATACCAATCATGAGCATGATGTGGAAAAAAGCCTGAAGCAAATCGATTTCACCGCACTCACAGATAAGCAGAATTACTACCCCTCCCCAGTTAACTGGGAAGACGAGGTACTCTATTTTCTCCTGGTTGATCGTTATTCTGATGGAAGAGAGTATAACGGCTTTGCAGATAGTGCCGGCAATCCAATAACAGGACCGGAATCCGGGCGCACCACCCCACTGTTTAACCTGGAAAAAGATGCAGGCAAGGCAGACAGGGAAAACTGGTTTCAATCAGGGAAAAAATGGTGTGGCGGGACCATCGCCGGCCTCCACGACAAACTGGGATATCTTCAACGATTGGGCATTACGACAGTATGGCTGAGTCCTGTCTTCAGGCAGGTGGAAGGAAGCGACAACTATCATGGATACGGTATTCAAAACTTCCTGGACGTTGATCCGCATTTCGGCAGCCGTGAGGATTTAAAACAATTTGTCACTACAGCTCACGAGTATAACATTCGAGTCATTCTCGACATTATCCTCAACCACGCCGGTGATGTGTTTGCCTACAAGAACAATGATCAATACAGGTATTACCAGGGTAAACAATGGCCGGTTAATGGTTTCCGTCAACACAGTCATGACCCAGGCGGTATCCCCTTTGCCCAAATCGATACCCATCTTTTTCCAGACACCTGGCCGGGGGGTGGTGTCTGGCCTGCTGAATTTCAGCAATCAAACGCATGGACACGGAAAGGGGAGATAACCCACTGGGATAATTTTCCCGATTATCTTGACGGCGATTTTTGCGCACTCAAAGATCTGGATCACGGCATTGCGCCTAAAGCACCGGAGATTGCCGGGGACGTACACAAACGAATCAAGGAGTTTCGGGCATCACAGACCTTACTCCACTTAGCTGAGGTGTACAAATTTTGGATTGGGTATGCTGACATTGACGGCTACCGAATAGATACAGTAAAACATATGGAACCCGGGGCAGTACGCCTGTTCGCTAATATCATACATGAATTTGCCCAGTCGATCGGCAAAGAAAACTTTTACCTGATAGGCGAGATAACGGGTGGTCGGGCACACGCTGTCAACATCTTGAATACAACCGGCATTGATGCCGCTCTCGGTATCAACGAAATTCCGGACCGACTTGAATTTCTTGCTAAAGGGTGGCGCAGCCCGGGAAATCCTTCTACCGATGCGCAAGAAGGTTACTTTGATCTGTTCCGTAACAGTCTGCTTGACCACAAGCATACCCACCAATGGTTTGGTGAACACGTAGTGACCATGTTTGATGACCACGATCAGGTCGGAACACAACACAAATTCCGTTTCTGCGGCCAACAACAGGACAGCTTTCGCTTCCTCGCCATGGCCCTTGGATTAAACCTGACCACCACGGGGATTCCCTGTATCTATTACGGTACGGAACAGGGATTCAATGGCGCTGACTATCGTACCAATGAGGATGCATACAGCGATGTATTTCTCCGCGAATGTATGTTTGGCGGCCCATTCGGCTCCCTGCAAAGTACCGGGCGGCATTTTTTCAACGAGAACCACCCAACCTACCGTCTTATTCAGGACCTCTGCCGGTTGCGAAAAAAACATATTGCTCTGCGCCGTGGCCGTCAGTATCTGAGACAGGTGGAAGGGAGCGACGGAGCATTTCACTTTCCCCAGCCTATACATGGTACACTGAGATGGATTATTGCCTGGTCACGAATTTTTGCTGACCAGGAATATGTATGCGCAATCAATACCGATGCTCACCAGTCGTTAACCGTCAGAGTAACGGTTGATTTCGCCATTAACCCTCCAGGTAGCAGCATGTCATGCATTTTCTCCACCGATGCCAGTCAAAAAGGACATCTACTCAAAGTTGAAAAAGGCAACGGCTCTGCTATCAATGTCACGGTTCCGGCAGCTGGTTTTGTAATTTACCAATGATTACAATTGCTCTGCAAGGTAACCAGACAAACAAGTGAGAGATACATCATAACCTCTCCATAATACGGTGAGATAATACCCTGTCGCATTCCAAGCGTATCAAAAAATAAAAAACGAAGTGTATCTATTAAAAGACAGTTTTCATGTTGGCAGGTTTGTATTTTTCTGTTCATATGCTTAATAGAAAAAAGAACATTCATTACTAACTACTTAGAATCTAAAAAAATAGCTCCCTAACAAAAACCAGCCGGCCCAATATACCGCTCCACGGGTTTCTTTGGTACAATGAGTATATCAAAAACAATGATAGAAACTTATTTTGCAGAAGCCAAACGCAACGACGAGCTTACACTCCAAAAAAGAATTCGACAGGTCAATGATGATCCGGTTGTTTCAGGCCTGCTGCACGTAGTAAGCGGCCTGCTGGCCATCCTGGATGATAAACGGCAAATTATCAGCTTAAATGATTCTTTCTGTGCAATGCTCGGCATTCAATCTCCTGTTGAAACGCTGGGGTTACGGCCGGGAGAAGCGCTGCACTGTATCCACGCTCATGAAGGACCGGCAGGCTGCGGCACTACCAAATTCTGTTCCACCTGCGGAGCGGCCATTGCCATCGTCGCAAGCCTGACCTCTAATGAAACAGTGGAGCGCTTGTGTGCCATGGCCGTTGACAAGAATGGGCATACCACAGACATTGCCTTGAAAGTTCGGTCCCAGCCCATTGAAATTGATGGCAACAGGTTTGTTCTTTTATTTTTGCAGGACATCACCGTCGAACAACACCGTGCGGCTCTGGAGCGTACCTTTTTTCATGACATCAGTAACATGCTCACCGGGCTCCTGGGAGCAAGTGAGCTGCTGTACTATGAAAACAGTCAGTCAAACCTGGCTAAAATTATTCGCAACCTGTCTGTGCGCATGACCAAGGAACTGACTATTCAAAAATTACTGATCAACAGTGATCTGTCTGCTTACAAGCCGAAATGCGAGCCTGTTGATGCGTATGAATCCCTCAAAGAACTACAGGATTTTTTTGCCTGTCACCCGTTGGCAGAGAGCAGAAAGCTCGATATTGCACAACCACTGCATTCCTTTTCCATCACAACAGACAGATCACTACTGCTCCGAATTGTGTCCAATATGATATCCAATGCCTTAGAAGCAACCAGTAAAAACGGAAAGATAAAGATTTGGCTGAAAAAAGAGACCAACCGAGTTTCCTACTGCGTGTGGAACCAGGCAGTCATTCCACAAGACATCGGGCGCAGGATCTTCCAACGTAATTTCAGCACCAAGGATGGTGCCGGTCGAGGGGTTGGAACATATTCGATGAAACTTTTTGCAGAAGAATATCTTGGCGGTAAAGTGGACTTCTCGACCTCCAAAGAACAGGGAACGATTTTTAGACTTACCTTACCTTGTTAATACAATGACCATCCAATAACTATCCTCTTACAATACAAACACTACATATGAGCACTACACATTTTCATACCATCGTGGTCGGTTCGGGAACAGCAGCCTATTATGCTGTGGATGGCCTTGTGCGCGCAGGGCAGCAGGTTGCCATGGTTGACGAAAGGTCCTTTGGGGGTACCTGTGCCCTCAGAGGCTGCCAGCCAAAAAAATACCTGGTCAGTAATGCACAAGCGGTTGCCATGGCAAGCCAGCTGGTTGGTCAAGGAATCACAGCTGCGCCAAAAACAAATTGGGAGGCGCTGCAAAGCTTAAAAAACCAATTCCTTGAGGGCCGCTCGGAAGCCGATGTACGCCAATGGCAGAAAAAAGGGGTCACCACCTTCCATGGCCAAGCGGTCATGACCGATACAGATACCATCAAGGTCAACGATACCCACCTCCATGCCGACCATATCGTTCTTGCAACCGGGGCATTGCCAAAAAGCAGTTCGATCCCGGGGGCAGAATACATCCACGACAGTGAATATTTTCTTAACCTGCCTCATCTCCCCAAACGGTTGCTCTTTATTGGCGGTGGCTATATTTCTTTTGAATTTGCTCACATTGCCATCCGAGCCGGTGCTGAAGAGGTGATCCTCATGCATCGCTCAGCAAAGGCTTTAAAAACTTTTGAGCAGGATGGGGTCGAAGTCCTGATTGAAGCAAGCAAGGAAGCAGGCATTAAAATGCAGTTCAACCGGTTTCCCACCAAGATCACGCCTGCCGGCGAGCACTTTATTGTCCACGACTCAGAGGGGCAAACCTATGCAACAGATTGCATCATCGGTGCAACCGGCAGAATACCCAATGTGGCAGTACTGGAAGGTGACCATGGACAGGTGGCCCATGGTACAGATGGCATAGAGGTGACCCCTTACCTGCAAAGTACCTCCAACCCGAAGGTGTACGCCATCGGCGATTGTGCTGCAACCGGCCACATGCTCGCTCCGGTAGCCGATTACGAAGGCCAGATTGTTGTCGGCAACATCCTGGGTACCAACAAGACTCCCATTGATTATGCAGTGGTGCCCAGTGTTGTCTTTACCATTCCAGCTATAAGCTCGGTGGGAGTAACAGAGAAAGAGGCCATAGAACAGGGGTTGTCGTACCGCACCAATCAAGGCTCGACAAACAAATGGCCTTCATCACTGCGTATAGGTGAGCACCATGGGTATTACAAAGTCCTCATCGATACCACCAACGACCACATTCTCGGGGCACATATCGTCAGGCACAATGCCGAAGAGGTGATCAACATCTTTGCCCTGGCCATAAAACACCGAATTAAGGCACATGAGCTTGCCGAATTTATGTGGGCCTACCCCACGTACACATCAGACCTGAAATACATGGTTCGTTAAACCGGGGCACGGGCAGTCAACAAACATTCCCCTCTATAAACTGCCCAAGAGTTAATAAAGGGGAATGCGAATGCACATGAAACGGGACTTATTCGAACAAAGCCAAATATTCGCCAAGTCCTTCTTTTTCCAGATCTTCAACCGGTACAAATCGCAAAGACGCAGAGTTGATGCAGTAACGCAGCCCTGTTGGTGCAGGTCCATCCTCAAACACATGACCAAGGTGGGAGTCCGCATTCTTACTCCGCACTTCGGTACGGACCATAAAAAAGCTTCGATCCTTTTTCTCAATAACATTTTCTGCAACCAATGGTCGGGTAAAGCTTGGCCACCCTGTACCTGACTTAAATTTATCGGTTGAACTAAACAGCGGCTCTCCAGATACGATATCCACATACACCCCAGGCTGCTTATTGTCCCAGTACTGATTATTAAAGGCCGGTTCCGTACCATCTTCCTGGGTCACTTTATATTGCAGCGGAGTTAACCGTTTTTTCAAATCTTCTTCACTTATCGGCTTCATTTTTTCCTCACTCCATATTTTTTCCAAGAAAGCATCACGTCCGGAACGGGAACGGTAAAAGTTATACCTGATCGGGTTCTTTTTATAATAATCCTGATGATACTCCTCTGCCGGGTAAAACGGGGTAGCTTCCACAATCGGGGTCACAATAGGTTTACTGAAAAGCCCTCGCTCCCCAAGGAGCTTTTTGGATGCTTCAGCAAGTTGCCGCTGCTGCTGATCATAATAATAAATGGCTGTTGTATAACCGTGACCACGGTCTACAAACTGACCGCCGTCGTCTGTGGGATCCACCTGCCGCCAATAGATATCAAGGAGTTGTTTATAGTCTACCACCTTGGGATTATACCTTACCTGGACCACCTCTATATGCCCGTTTTGCATATAATTTTTATAGGTAGGGTTGGTAGTGGAGCCCCCTGAATAGCCGGACTCCACAGACAATACGCCGTCAAGCTTTTCAAACGGCTTTTCCATACACCAAAAGCAGCCCCCGGCAAACATGGCAAGGGCAACCTGGTCATTGTCGGTTGCCATACCACTCGTCTCATTGGTTTGGGCGTGGCTTCCCCAGTTTCCAGTAAACAGTAAAATTCCAATCACCAGCCCACAAATGATAGAGAGGAATGATGTTTTTTTTCTCATCTGCATATATATCTCCCTGTACATTCTCTGCTTACAATTGCGATCTTCCGGTTCGGGATCGCTACGCCCATCTTGCAAGCATAACGCTTGGTCCCTCGGATCGCTTTTTTTCACCGTCTCCAGTCGATAACGTCCTGATATATGTCCCAGTCTCTTGCAAACGTTGCTCTCTGTTCTTGGTGGTAATCAATTCCTCGTCGTACAGCACTCGATTAAGCTTCAGGTTTTCCACACCACCCTTTGGTAACATCTAAAATTCCTTTCCGCCCTTCCAGGGCAGCTTTGCCTACATTATCTCAGCCAACAACAAAGTTTGCGGTACGTACTGTTTACCCATAGAGGGTAGAGCAGGTTATTACTAATAACAATAATGCTGCCCCAACGATAAGACGACCCAAATGTATCATATTCGTAACTATTCACCCAATGGCCGACAAGAGAGCGGGAACAGGTCAGCGGAAAATGCGGATAAAATCTATACAGGCACGGGCAGTCTCTCCGGTGTCGTCGGCATCAATCATGACCGCCACTGTAGCCTCTTTGGGTGGCTCTTTGCGAAAGGCTTTACGGTAATCCGCTACAATGTCGACCGTATATGTTTGCCAGCTGCCGAGATCTTTTTCGCCCTTGCTCACCGGGATCATTTTGGCCTGATCCGTATAGGCATTGGTTATGATATCGCGTGCATCAACGCGATTGGCCCAGATATAATTAAGGGAACTGTCCGGTGGATACTCGCCATACAACAATTTGGCGATCCCATACTGTATTTGCTTGGCAAAAGAAGCTGTTTCGGCATCATAACGAAACATCACATACAGCCGAGCCGGGTAGTCATCCCCCTGCTTCGTGGTACTGTCGCCCTTGTGATAAATATTACGGACTTTCCAGCGCCACTGGAGTTTGGGATACTCATACACATTAAAGAGCTGGTCGAAAACCAGTGCCGAAGCACCACCGTCACTCTCCATATGGAGGCAGGGAACGGCATCCTCCGTTGTCAGCCGATACTCCGAGGAGACGGGGATACCGGGAAAGGTGAAAGGCTTCCATCGGGAGAGCGAGGTAAAAGATTCTTCAAAAAAAACGCTTTCTTTTCCATGCACCGTTGCCATACATCCAAAGAGCAGCATCCATACCAAGAGCAATTGCAGGCTGCATTGAAACCGGCTGGTCACAACTTCCACCCATGAAAATGCAAAAAACCGACAAAATCGTTCAAATCCGACGAATGTCGGTACCACGGCTGAAGGCTGGTATAAAAAGGATTACCGGTCAGCTCCGTATCCCCGTAATCCTTGTCCATACCCACCAAAAGGTCCAGGCTCGGCACACTGAGCAGCAGCATCTCCCACCACTTCACCGCCCCTTTGACATGGCCCTGCAAAGGCCAGTTGCCATAATAAAAACTCGTTTCACCGCCACCAGGTAAAGGAAGATGACGCAGCGATTCCAGTGGAACCTCTGGTGCAACAACAGCCTCAGCGTCGGCAAATGCATCTCCAGCCCTCACCCGCACATCCATCACCCGGTGCAGATCAGGCCGTACAAGGATTTCAAACTGTTGATCGGAAAAAATCTTGGCCAACCGCGCAGGCAGCTTTTCGCCATAGACAGACTGGGTTTCCTTTGGCCAGTCATCTGGAAATACTGCTTCATCCAACCATCCTGTGGGAACAACCGCGGCATAACAGCCGCAGGTGTGCACGGTGGTTACCAGGAGCGGTTGCATGGACTGGTTGAGTGTTATGATAACAAGCAGCCCAGGATGTTTCCCAGCGGTGAGGTGAAAAGGAAAAAGACTGTGCGGAGTTGCTTCAAAATGTATCCGGTAAACGTAATTGGTGTAGGTTGCCCGGGCTGTGGAAAATTCCCTGACAGCAGTGTACAGAGTCGGCTCTTGCCCATTAACAACCACCTGGACCTCGCCGTTCTTGTGTACAGCCTGGACAGTACCAATCCTGTTGTGCCTACGATCGGCGCCAAACAGCAGAAAAAGGGGCGGATTGCGAAACTGTTGCTGCGGCGAAGCAGTAACGACCTGTAGCCCAGTAGGATCAACTGATGCAGGAGGTACAGAAGCACATCCAGCTAGCAACAAGATACAAAAACAAAGCGCACCAAGTACACAAGCGAGAGAACCTTGACGGTTCGGCATACCTGTTGTCTCGTCCATAGGAGCACCGCAGCCTGGTCAAGTGAGTGAGAGAGTCCATGTTTTTCTCGTAACAAGAGAAAATTTATGCAGCAGATCCGCAATCGTCAACCTGTTCCTCAGAAATTCAACCACCTGCCTGGTTGAAAACAATGCCCCGCGGTACTTTCACTCACCATTATTGGTTATAGAGGCGGTCCAAGGGACTTTTTACGCCATCAATATCTCTTCGCATCACATGGGTATAGATTTCAGTCGTTTTTACATCTGCATGTCCGATTAGTTCCTGCAGAACGCGGATGTTGGTCCCATTTTCGAGTATATGCGTTGCAAAAGAGTGACGCAGAGTATGCACGGTGGCCCGCTTATCAATGCCGGATTTTTTCACTGCCGCTTTCACAGCTTTTTGGAGACCAGACTCTAAAACATGGTGCCTCCGCTCTTTACCGCTACGAGGATCAACTGAGCGTGTTTTGCTCGGAAAAACGTATTGCCATGGTGTTTCCCACCCTGCCTTTCGATATTTCTTTGCAAGTGCATTGGGCAAATACACTTCCCCAAACCCCTCTGCCAAGTCTCTTCGATGGAGTTCTTTAACCCGTTCGACGTGCTGGCGCAACTCGCCCTGTATACTGCGCGGTAAAAAGGTAACTCTATCTTTCCTTCCTTTTCCACCGCGGATAAAGAGCTTCCCCTGCCCAAAATCAAGATCTTGAATGCGCAGACGAATACACTCCATCAGCCGTATTCCCGAGCCATATATCAACTTGGCCATCAACAGATGGGTCCCCTTCATTTGTGCCAACACGTTTTGTACTTCTTCTTCTGTTAACACCGTGGGAGGATGGCGTTTACGCTTTACGCGAACCGGCGCTATGGACTGATCCAAGGGGAGGTGAAGAACGTCACGGTAGAGGAAAACCAGTGCATTTAAGGCCTGCCTTTGGGTAGAGGCCGCGACATTTTTAACGGAAGCCAAATGGGACAAAAAAGCTTCTACTTCTCGTTCCCCCATATCTTTGGGATCGCGCTCTTTGTTAAAAAAATAGATATATTGCAGAATCCACTGGCAATATGTCTTTTCCGTTGAGCGAGCGTAATGATAATATCTTAAAGTCTCGAGTACTTGATCCATCAACTGAAGCTGAGGATCTGGGATAAACTTTGGCTTGTTTTCCATAATACCTGTGATAACATCAGATTTAATGGAAATTTCGAAAGGGAAAATAATAACTGGACATGGTTTTCCACTTCGGACTCCATGATATTCAATATTATGGAAAACATGTCCAGTTATAAGGCAATATTTATGGATTTTTTCCATGTATTGCACTGTTAGCTTAAAGACAAATGACTACGTTCAACCAAGACGCATTCGATAATGGCTTTGTAAAATTTAAAGTTAATGGAAGACCCCCATCAGTTCATAGCAGATCTGAACTAAAACAGTTTTTTAAAGATACTGTACACGAAATTACTCGCCAATCTGATTTTATAATTACAGGAACATGTCATATAGCAATTGAGTATCGGTGCAATCACGTTACAAGAATAAAAAACCCCGGTATTTATGACATGGACAACATAATAAAACCGATATTAGACACTTTGGTTGGTACTGATGGTCTTCTTATAGATGATGTTTTGGTAAACAGAGTTACTGTGAATTGGCAAGATACTCAGGACGAGGAGCACTGTGAAGTTGAAATAGAATACTCCGATTTATTATATAAAAGAAAAGATGAGCTAGTTTTTCTCAAGTCCCAATCTGGCTGGTGTTTTCCTACGTCACGAAGAACTGCTGGCGAAAGAATATTTCTAGAAATTTTAGAGCAACATTTTTCTAATTGGAACTCAATATCATCAGAAGATGATTACTACGACAACATATACAATTTACCTCAACTTTCGGGGTTGCCTCATTTTACTGTTTTACCGTTTAAAACAGCGGTGCACGCCTGGTGTGAATTCAGGATATCAACAGCCGTCCCCATGATTACATCGATCATTGATGAAATTATTTGCTCCGAGAATTCTCCTGTAGATCGTATTGCATCCATGACCAGGGCCAACAGGCGCTTCATCGATTCCAGCAGGCTGATGTCGGCCACCTCATCACAACAGGCATGGAACAGGCTGCCTAGCGTCCGCGGGTCGTCATAATGCCTCTGTTCAAAAGCCAGGAAAATATATCGAGTCATGACAATGGTTGTATGTCCAATGAGGCCATCGTAGTCACGGAGTTGGACCTCACGCTCAAGGTTCAGGTGCTGCTTCGCCATCTTAAAAAACACTTCTATGTCCCAGCGTTTTCCGTATATCCTGACTATTTCCTCATCGGCAAGCTCGAGGTCAGTGCTGAGCAAGGCCAGCCATTTCCTTGTATTGCGATGACGAACAAAAACGACTTTAACCGCCGTTCCCCCTTTCATTTCTACTACAGTGCTGGCAAGGACTTTTGCCAGTCCCGGTTTTTTACGCAAACGCTTGTATAGTTCACTCAGCCGGACATGGACATTTTTGTGACAATAAAGAACGCTTTTGAGATCCTTAGCCATGCAGATTACCGGTATGTCTTTGCTCAGTCTGGCAATCAAGCCGGAAAAGCAGAACCAGCTGTCCAGCAGGAGGTAATCAGCTCGTACTCCTCTAGCCAGAACACGCTTGACCATTTCTTCCAGCAGCGCTGGTGTTTTTGTCGTAGCTTCCTTCCGGCGCTTGGAGCCACAGCATCTTTTGTCCAGCTCCTTGGTGGATTCTTGAAGCCGGTTCTTTTTTGCCACTGAGGAGCGAAGGGCGAAATCCAACGGGACAAAGCTCGCTCCATCCGACCAGCCTAACTGCAAGAGTTTAAACCCATTAAGGTAGCGCCTGCTGTTATGGTCAAAAATTCTTGCCAGGAGTTCCACCTTTTTGGAACGGCCGCGATCGTAGACGCTGTCATCAGCAATCAGAACTTTTACCCGGTCATCATTAGTCAATGCATCGTAATATCGACAAACCAATGCACTTAATTTGAGCATGAAGGTTCGCCAATTGTACTTGGGTGATGCCAACAGCTCATAGGCAGCGTCTTTGCCAAAACCAACATTATCATTGAGCACGATCCCTCGATAAAAGTTTGCTCCTTGGAAAGGAAGCATGAAGATCGCTTGAAAAATTACTAACGGTGTCGTGCCTTTGAGTTTGCGTATTCCGCTGGTATTGAGCAAAGTGCCGATCGTGAAGGTGTCAAAGAACGATGCAATTCGAGATTGCAGCTGTTTTGCCTCTTGTTGTGCTTCGAAATAACTGGTAGTTTCCATAAAAGCTCTTTCTTCCTGGTATTGTTGGTTTTTTCGCAGATCCCAATATACCAGAAAGCGAAGGGCTTTTCTATTTTTTATCCTATTTTCAGGTGGTTGCTATATATTTTCTGTCATGCGCTTCCAACCCCGAAAGTTGAGAATTTACCTTTACAGAAATTTATCTATCATGCCAAAATTCAAGGACAAGGTTATGAAATAATTAATATGCCGTAAGTTTTTCTCTTGTTTTAAGTATAAAAAAGCTAACCAAACGTTTCACCCCGTTCCGCTGCGCTCCACTGGACTCGCTGAGGTTCGTCGGTTGCCTGGACGCCCAAGATTGTAAAAACTTTTTACCAGGTGCCAGCTCTTTACTGGCTCGCCGGTGAACTACACGTTATGCTTTAAAAGCATAATCCAGAATAAATATTAATTTTTCCATTTTTTGTAAAATTATCAAAAGTAATAATTGCTATTCTATCATGAAACAGAAGAAAACATGGTTTATTGGTTTTTCCAGCAGATTGTGGGTACCAGTATCATTTGAAGGTTGTTTGGTATCTGCCTCTTTTTTTATTGGCATAATAGTAATCGGAAAGATCAATAGTGTATCAACTAATGCTTCTTTAAATATATCGCAAATAATACTAATTATACTTGAGTTTATTGTATTATTAGGTGTTTTATATTTTGTGACAAAAGGTCACGTTGATAAAAGATATTGAAATTTGTATAATTAATCGTTCGAGCTGACAAATACCACTGGCGATAATCCTTACCATTTAAAGTTTACCGGTATCCTCAAGTGGTACTTTGCCCGGCAACGCTTATCGTGGTATTTGCCGCTCAAATTCACGTTGTGCATAAGAAAACATGAGATAAAAAAAAATATGATTTGGACAATGAAAATAGTGCTATGGTCAGGATATTGTGATGAAATTAGCTGGGAATCAAAAATAGAAATAGATTCATCATCAACGCTTGATGATTTGCATTTTGCGATCCAAGAATATATTCAATTTGACAATGATCATCTTTATGAATTCTATACTTCTCGTAACGAACGTAGCTATAAAAGAACTCGATATAGTGAAGAAGATGATTTGATATATGAAACTACGTTGGAAATGCTATATCCGTTAAAAAAAGGAAATAGTCTGTTTTATTTATTTGATTATGGAGATCATTGGGTATTCAAAATCACACGAACAAGAAAAAAACCTTTTGAACCATTAGTGGGGGTGGAATATCCTATATTAATTGAAGAATCTGGCAAGAAACCAGTGCAATACTCTGGATTCGAAGAATAATTCGCACAACAAAAAGTTCGAGAGGGACGGCTTTGAGTTCGGGGCATTTTTCAAAGTTGACGGTAAAGAGAAGGAATCCTTTCTAAGAAAGTTATTCTTAGATTTCGCCGCCCCTCAACTGCACGTTATAATTTCGGAGCCAATGAAGAGAACTGAGCCCCAATTGATATAAAAACAGATCGTTACCTGATGAAAAAATATTCAAACATCCACTTCTCCTCATAAAAAACCGTATGGACAACATAACTGAAAAAATTGAATTGTGGATGGACGATCTCACCCACAATGCTTTAGAGCCAGATTCAGAGTTGAAAGCATTTTCCAAACCATTGGTTGGGTTCGCAATCGGGGACGACGAACTGTTTTACTTCATAAAAAATGATATTGGCCCAAACTTTTATTGGCATCCTAAAGATGCTTTTGAAACAGCATTTCCTGATGAAAAAGTAACACCTGGTGAACTGACTGTCATTGCATGGGTATTACCCCAAACTGAACAGACAAGGCTGGCACACAGAAAAGCTGTCGATAAACCAAGTATCGAATGGAGTAAGGCTAGGCACTACGGTGAGATAGTAAATGAAAATTTACGCCGTTATGTAGTGGACCTGTATTTACAAGCTGGCTATCAAGCTTGTGCACCTGTTTTGTTACCACAATGGACAAGAACTGAGTCGAGTAAATATGGCTTTGCTTCATCTTGGTCTGAACGCCATGCAGCCCATGTTTGCGGGCTTGGTACTTTTGGGGTCTCCGATGGCCTGATAACCCCTGTCGGAAAAGCCATTCGGGTCGGTTCTGTTATTGTAAGGAAGAGGTATACACCTACTCAAAGAACATACCAACATCACAACGAATGGTGTCTATATCATTCAACTGGAAAATGTTTAGTATGTAAGCGTAGATGCCCAACGCAAGCCATATCTACATCAGGGCATGATAAAATTCGATGTAAAGAATTTATCCGAAACGTGACTGCTGTTTATGTTGAAGAAGAGCAGTTAGGGTTCAGAGTAAATAGCTGTGGATTCTGTCAGACAAAAACTCCCTGTGAAAACCAGAACCCTACTGACAAAGTAAAACGAAAACGTTCTGCATGACGGTTTCCTGAGAAGGGGGTCGGACCAAAGCAATCAACTGTTTTGGCGCTATAAGATTCACTAAAACCCCAATTTTCCATCCTTAAAGCTCTCTTTTTCACCCCAAAAAGAACCTTCTAAAAAATTATTCTTTTACTGCAAAGCAACTAAAACAATTTTTTTATGCCAAGAGCGCACAGACACTACATCCCCGGACTCGTCTGGCACATCACCCACAGGTGCCATAAGCAAGAATTTCTGCTCCGCTTTGAAAAAGACAGGAAACGTTGGCGTCACTGGCTTTTTGAAGGAAAAAACGATACAGCTTGTGCGTACTCAACTATATCGTAACCTCTAATCATGTTCACCTTCTGGTTGTCGATACTAAAAAAAATGTTATTGCCAAGAGTCTACAGTTGATTGCAGGTAGAACCGCGCAGGAGTTTAACCAGCGCAAGAAAAGGAAAGGAGCTTTCTGGGAAGACAGGTACCATGCCACTGCAGTGGAGACAAATGCGCATCTGACAAAGTGTATGGTCTACATCGATCTCAACATGGTACGAGCAGGAGTAGTTAGCCATCCCTCTGAGTACAGGTTAGGCGGGTTCCATGAAATTCAAAACCCGCCAAAACGATACGCGGTGATTAACAGGAAGGCTCTGCTCGATCTTTTTTCCATAGGCAATCATGCGCGTTTCCAGCAAGAACATAGCTACTGGGTGGAGGCAGAATTACAAACTGATATTAAAAAAAGAAAGAGCCTTTGGAGTGAATCTCTTGCAGTCGGAAGCGAGGACTTTGTAAAGAAGATACACCAGCAACTTGGCTTACGAGCGAAGGGGCGCTCGATTGTCTCAGAGAAAGAAGGAATTGTTTTGAAGGAGGCTTCAGCCCCCTACAATAGCCTTTTTGTGGACAAAAAGAGTACGGTAAGGCCAGACAACAGCTATTTCATTGATTTAAACATCAGTAATTCAGCACGATAGCCTGGTCCGACCCGATAAGACTGAAACAGTACCTCAGAAAACTCTTGGTATTGTTACGGGTAACCGCGTTGTCAGTGAAAACACCCTTCTCCCCTCGGTCACCACATATCCCCATAACGCTGTAAGTCATTTAAAGAAATCAGAACGTGAATTTCCGGCTAATTGATTGCCGGGAACAATCACTAATGCTACAGTAATGATTTGAAATGCAGGATAAAATTTTCAATAGCGGTTCCTGATTTGTGAGTTAGTCCGTAGCGTTGCTCGCCACGGTTCGATCCATGTCAAATAAAGTGTCGAATCGCATTTTGCACGTTCGGTGATTATTGAGTAAACGTCAATTTTGAATGAAGTACTATGTCTCTACTCTGCAAAAATATTGCTTTCACCTACTCTGGAGCAGAAAATCCGATTTTTGCTGATGTGTCTTTTCACTTGTCTACACCCGGATTTCATTCGTTCTCAGGCCCTTCAGGTGTCGGAAAAACCTCTCTTGCAAAAATCATCGCCGGCGACATCACCAGTTATTCCGGCGAGGTTTCAACCAACGGCTTACAAACAATCCTCTATTCGCATAATAAGGAGCGACTCCCCGGCTGGTCCAATGTGGATAGGCACTTAAATCAGGTCATCTTGCCGTCGATGCGTTCGCAAAAGGATGAATTGATAAAAATTTTCGGCCTGTCCGACTGCATCAAATCCCGATTTGACCAACTTTCAATGGGACAACAGAACCGGGTCAACCTGATCCGTTACCTGCTTCAGGACTGTGAAGTACTGATCATGGACGAGAGCATGTCCAACGTCGACGAGTCCACCCGAGAAAACATTATTTTGGCCATCAAGGCAATGTTTCCTCATCGCTATTTTATCTATATTTCTCATAACGTTATGGAAGTTGCTAAATTCTGTGATTCCATCCTGGTCTTCCGTACCAACGGCAAGGCATCACCAGTCGTTATGATTAAAGGATGCAACATTGGAAAAGGGGAAATTCTTTCGCCCGCAGCCTTGGATGCAACCCTGCTGGAGATCATGAATGCTTCTTAGACGCGTCTTCCAGTTTTTTGTCATCTATTTCCTGTTCATCCTCGGTTTGATGGCACTGAAATACAGTTTGAATCTCTCCGATTACGTCATCCCTGCACCATCGGGTATTTTCCAGACACTGGTCGTGGAGTATCGCCAGTACAGCATCGCCACCATAAATACGATGACAGTGGCCATCATCGGCCAGATTCTTTCGGTCATCATGGCTTTTGTTATCGGAATAACAGGGCGTCAGTCTACTTGGCTTGGCTCATTTATAAAAGTCGCAGCCTATAATATTCAGGCATACCCTATTGTAGCGCTGGCGCCGATACTCTTTATCCTGCTTGGAGACGGTTTTCTTACACGGTTGCTGATAGCTGCCATGATCTGTTATTTTCCGGTATTGCTCTCCGTTTTAGGAATCATGTCAAAACCGATTGATGATATAGAACATTTTTACAGGGTCACCAACCGCATGCGATGGCAACTGGAAGTCAAGATCCGGACCTTTGAAAATTTAACTCAACTGACGACCGTCGTTGCCGGCAGCGCCACACTGGCTGTGGCCGGAACCATCGTCGCAGAATTCATCGCAGCCAATGCCGGAATCGGCTACAATATCCGCATTGCCCTCTATCAAAGCGATCTTAGCAAAATTTTGATCGCACTTTTTCTGATCGGCATCACGGTTGCCGTCTACCAGGCCCTGCTTGAGTTACTGGGAACCGCCATAAAGCGTGCCTGGACAGGAAGGTAACCCTTTGCTTACAGATATGAGGGACGTAATCAGACCTATCAAGCCAACCAAGGAACAAAGATGACACACAAAGCAAAAAGCCTCACCCTTCCTGCCTGTATATTGCTTGCCATGGTGTTGCTCGTCACGACCAGCGTCGAAGGAAAAGAAAAAGTCACCTACCGTCTGAAGTGGCTCCGTAATGTCAGCGTTATCGGTGCTTTATATGCGGAGACGCACCACTTGTTCGAGAAGGCCGGCCTTGATGTGGAAGTGAAGGCCGGTGGCCCGGAGCGGGATGCAATCCGGGAGATAGAAATGGGATACGCTGATTTTGGAGTAGCGTCCGCTGATCAGGTGCTTCGAGCCCGTGCCAAAGGATCACCAGTGGTAGTGATCGCCCAGTTGTTCCAGGTCAACCCTTTGCAATGGATGTATCGCCCTGAAGAGATGCAGATCGATAATCTTGCGGATCTGAAGGGGAAAATCATAGGCATAACATTTGGGGGTAATGATGAAACCATTATGCGAACCTCGCTGGCTAAAGCAGGTCTCAGCAAGTCGGACGTAACGCTGTTTAGCGTCCGCTATGATTATACGCCGTTTTACCGTCGTCAAGTCCAGCTCTGGCCGGTTTATCGGAATGCCCAAGGGCCGATAATCGCGGCACATCTTGATAAAGCACAGGAAAAAACTTCCTTTTTCAATCCAGCGGAGTTCGGAGTAAAATTCGTGTCCAACTCCGTAGTCACCAAATCGCAAACCTTGGAGGAAAACCCTGAACTGGTGAAACGTTTTTTAACCGCACTGCTTACAGGGTGGCAACAGGCCCTAAGTCTTGAAAATCAGGAAGAAGCAATTAAAATCCTGCTCCAATACGAAACCAATACGCCGCATTCAATTTTGGAAGAACAGCTAAAAATTACCCGCGAATTAATCCACCCTACAACCAACCTTGCTATCGGTATGATCGATGAACCTGGCTGGGAGCAAACCGAGCGTATCATGCAGGCACAGAAACTCCTTCCCATGGAGGGCGTCGATTTCAAGACTCTGTTACAACCGGTCGACGGTGTCAATGAAATCTACAGGTGAAAAGGTGAAGCAGGTGAAGGGGTCGGACTTCGGCAACTGACTGTTTTGGTGTTATGACACTCATTAGCACACCAGTTTTTTGTCCTTAGCGGCTCCTTTTTCATCTAAAAAAGAACCTTCTCAATAAGACCCAAATGCCTCGTCCCATGTGCGGTGAGTCAAGCAAAGCCAAAGACCTGCACCTTATCGTTTGGCTATACGCCCCGAAACACATCACACTTCCAGCATATCCATTTCAGCAAACCGAAAATAGCTCCACAGCAGGGCTCCCAGCCCTTCGGGTATTACGGCTAACTCTGCTTGTTGAATGGCCACGAGGTTGCCGTTTTCGGGGTCTGCAGTAAAAAAGGTAACATCGCCGTCCTGTGATACTACAATTGCAACAGATTCGGGCTGTGCATGGGCAAATCTGGCTGCAGACTGGTGTCTGGTCCCACCAAGATCCATTATGTTAACCACTCTACCGCTATCACCCTCTACCGGTTTGTAGACGCGGATGTTTGCAGGAGGAGTCTGGTTTGGGGCAAGAATGATTTTGGCGCCAAAGCAATAGACAAATCGATCAAAAGACATGGCCAACGCTCCATCCACAGCCGTCAGCCTGGCGATATGTCGACACTGCTGCTCTATTTGCTCACCCAATCTTCTCAGATTCTCCATCTCGGTAATTGGTTTATTTTTGACCAATGCGCCGAAAAAATCGGTGACGGTCGCCATTAAAGAAGGCTTTTTCGCCAAATCGTAATCATATTCAAGAAAATTTGCGCCGCCGGTATAGGGCACAGGAGTGTCGATGGAGTGTCGCCAATCCTCCGTCTCCGGAACCACCAGAAGGGTCCCTCCCCTGGAGTGCTCACGCATTCGTCTTGCTGTGGCCAAAAGCGACATAAAACGCACCAGACGCAACATTTTATCATTCTGTTGGGTTGCTGGTGATGACAACTTGGCGGTGATTTTTCCCATCAGATGAGAATGATCCACAAAGAATGCTTGATTGCCGTACAGTGCCGCCAGACTTTTTCCACCAAAGGTAATCAGCACCCTTCCCGGCCCTATGGCTTCAACGCACAGGTTGGCAAGGAGTGTATTGGCCGACCGAGTTTTAAATCCCCACACAGAAAGTTTTTCTTGTTCATCCGGCCAGACACCGATATCAGCACGTGGGTTTTCCAATGCGGCCCCCAATTTGACGAGGTTTTTCACATCAAAATTGATCGGATTTTCAAACTTAAAGGTACCGAATGCATCATCAACAGGACTAAGAACGAGTGAAACGGTCACAGCATTTCCCTCTTCAGTGGTAAAACTAGTCCAGACGGCCGCATCGATCATCTGCGAAATATGCTCCAACGAAGGAAGCAAGGCTACCTCCTTAAAAAGGCCGCCGAATATTGTCGACGGTGTGGCTGATTCGAGCAGCAACTGTATTCGCTTCCATAATTCTGCAACGAATTCAGCATTTAAGCTGTAAGTAGTATGTATCATATGAAAAAAGTAATTTCCTAACGCTTGATGAAGTTGACGCAGCTGGTGAGAGTCTCATTTTCAGTAACAATACCTGCAAAAATATTACAACCTAAATCCTGCAGAAAATGGCTCCTGGATGCTTGTTGTAGCCATTACACGTTCATCAACGCTGAGGTATTGGTATTACCGTAGGCATTTAAAGAGCCAAATACTCTTTTATCGTCTTTTTCAATTTGCCAAGGTACTTGTTCGTTATAGTGAGGATAAGGCGAGCAAGTGTAACCGATCCGCTATAGCCACATTATGTAGTCGAGCGCGGGGTACGTCCCGTTGATATATTTAAGAAGGAACCTGGGTTGCGTCTACATGGTAATTTGCTCGTTCCTTCTACTCTCCAAAGTCCTTACTAACCTTGCAATAATCTTTTTCCCTCCGAAAGGGACCAAGACCGAGCTTGCCTCCCGACAACCCATAAACGCGCTATTTACCCTATTATCGGTACTTGTTCAGCAACAGAAAAATTCAAAAATACTAAGTTGTTACCATTTATCCTTATTCTTCAACAACTCTCCTCGCTAGTTCCATAATGTCTTCACATTTTCTATGTAAATGTTCCACATACATAAAAAAGCACACAATAAGCAAGAATTGCCGGATCATATTCCTTGCTGGTGTAGCTACATGTTTGAAAACAGTTCGCGGAGTCTGACAGGCATATAATTCTCAAGCAAGAGGAAACGGGTAACACTTCATCAGCACCCGACCAGTGCAGGACAGAACAGGCAAACAAAGCATCACTCTTGTTGTCTCGCCTGCTGCATTTGGATCTCTGCAGAGCAGTTGCAGATTGTAGAGATAATAAATCAAGGAGTTCTTACCGCCGTGAATAGTTACGACGAGGTTACTTGTTATTTGCTGGATATTAACGGTGATTCCAGCAGAGAAAAAACAATCCAATAAAGGAGAAAAAAATGAAAAAATTATTAGCGGTCGGGCCGGCACTGCTGTTGGCAGGGAGCATTGCTACCGCAGCAGACACGGATAGCGAGTCAGGCATTACAATCACAGGTGATGCTCGTGCCCGTGTAATTTACAAAGACGCATATGATTTCGGCAACAGCGATGATGATGCAAGCATAACGATGGACTCGCGTGTACGTTTTGACGTAACCGGAACAGCAGCAGGCGGCGCGTATGTCGTTGGCCGTATTCGTCTTGCAGAGGAAAAATTCAACGGTGAAACCTCCTCATCTGCTGACGACAACATCTATGTCGATAAAGCATATATCGGCATTCCATTCAACGACGCCTTTACACTTGAGGCAGGTAAGTACCGCGTGAGCTACGGTAATGGTTTTATGTATGATGATATTGGGCTGGCAGGGTTCAGAGGTATTTACAACGCAGAGAATTACCGTCTTATTCCATTTTTCGAGGTGCAATCTGAAGGTCAGGAATCCGACGACGAAACGGATGTGGCTGAAGATAATGATAGCTACCGTTTTGGTTTAGCCGGTAATTACGCAATGGACGACTGGAACCTGGGTGCCGTGGCAGCATACCAGACCGATGATCGGACGGCCGTTGATCCTGCAGAAGAAGGATTTTTCGGTACTCTTTTTGGAAAATGGAAACAGGGACAGTTCGGTGTTGAAGGTGAATTCTCTTACGCAGAATCCGGGCTTGATGACTTCACAGGCACAGAGGATGGTTACGGCGGATACATTCGTGGGTTGTGGTATAAGGACGCACTGACCATGTCGTTTGATATAGGCTTCACTAAAGACGGATTTCAAGCTGATGAATACTATGGTTTTATAATGGTCGGTGGCGACCACCCGATAACCGTTGACGAAATCGGCGACACTGGTGACTGGACCTGGGCCGGACTAACCTCCACCTACGCACTTACAGATGCGTTGAGTCTTACGGGCAACATCGTCTATGTTAACATTGACGGCAATGAGGATATTGACGTTACTGACAATCGTCTTGCCAAGTATCTGGAGGTCTCAGGTGCTGTCAAGTATGCCATATCCAAAGGCTGCACCTTTTCCTGGTATGCGGGCTATCTGCAGCCCGATTACGATGGCCGCCTGGATGGTGTCGGTGTTGAAGATGATCCAGCTTTCGGCACCTATGCAAAATTTGATGTAGAATTCTAGTCCGGATTTCTCATCAATATTTTTTTTGCAGGGCAAAACATAACCCGTGCAGCAGGTAAGCGAAGACTCCGGGTAGCGAAGACTCCGGTAGTAAACTACCGCAAGTGGCTTGTAACACAGATCCTGCGGGAAATTTATTACCTCGAAGGAGGAATTTTTTGATTGAAAACGAAAAACAGACTGTTAATTGTGCAAGTATTTTTTGAGCAATAATGTCGATTAATTGAATTTGAAATCAAAAAGTTCATCAGAAATTCAGACCAGTCATTTTCAATGAAAACAAGCGGGTCTTTCCCCACGACCCGCTTCCAAGAGATTCTGAGCACAAGCGACCTTCGAACAATTTCATTTTACGCTGACTGTTTTTTGCCCCTCCAAATTCACCCACACCTCCTTGTTGAAATAAATGAACTGACCATCGGTTACGTCTCTTTTACAGCACACATTATAATAGGCTGGATACACCTCCCCAAACCCTTCAGTCAGGTCCCAAAAGGCACGCAACTCTGCAAAGTGTAGTCTGACAGTCCGGCAACAGATAAATTTTAATTATCTGTGAACCGGAATTTAAGGAACAAATAAAAACGAAGTGAAACTCAGGGGAAAATAAAATTCTTTCTTGTTACTCAATCCCCAGTGTTTACTGTACAAAAGAAAGAATGAGCATGTATGCAGCTACACCAATGACAAAAAGGCGGTTCATTCCATGACAGAGTATAAAAATGTACTAGGCACGCCACTACAAACCTGCAGCCTCGACCCACTTGCCGGGTATACGCGGGAGGGAAGCTGCAAAGTCACAGAAGATGATATGGGCGTACATGGTGTGTGTGCTGTTGTTACCGAAGAATTTCTCGAATTCTCAAAAATGATGGGCAATGATCTCTCGACGCCAATGCCCCTTTACAATTTTCCCGGCTTGCAGCCGGGAGATAGATGGTGTCTCTGCGCGGCTCGCTGGAAGGAAGCGCTGGATAATGATGTGGCCCCGCCAGTGGACCTGATGGCCACCCATGAGGCTGTCTTATCGTATACAACCTTTGCAGAGCTGCTGCTGCATTCAATCGGTAGCGAGCAATAATTGGCGAACAGGCAAACATTACAATTCGATCTACCTAACAAACGCAAACACACAATACATTGGCAGGCCTGAAGGGCTGCTCACCATCTATTGATGCGCATCGTCTTGATATTTTTCTTGTTTGCAGTCCGGCAATAGCCCAGGAGATGACAATGGCACCAACTGCAGCCCATACCCAAAAAGAGAGATTTGTGGAAAGAGCCAGGGCTGGTTTACGATCACTCTATGTCGGCGATTCTTTAGCTATGCCGGTTCACTGGTACTACAATCCAATGGACATTCTCGAAGCTTTTCCAGGCGGGATTCAGAAATTTGAGGATGCTCCGGAAAATCATCCGTCTTCGATCATGTCGCTTCATTCCACAGCAAAAGGCGGCCGAGGGAAACAGGCCTGCGCCGGAGGCAGAGAAATTGTGGGAGAGGTAATTCTCAAAGGAAAAAGAGCTGCCTGGGGTCTTCCCAATCAGCACTACCACCAGGGCATGAAGGCGGGAGAAAACACCCTCAACGCTCATTGCGCACGGCTGGTTACACGGGCCATGATAGCAGGAGGTGGCCGTTATAATAAAGAGCGTTTTCTCAAGGATTATATCCATTTCATGACCGCCGATATCCCACGGCATCCGGATACATATGCAGAATCATACCACAGGGGATTTTTCGCCAACCTCGAAAGCGGCAGTTCTCCGGAGCAATGCGGAGCAGTGACACATGACACCCCTTCAGTGGGAGGATTGGTGATGTTGGCTCCCATTGCCATTGGATCGTTTGTACATGGGAATTCGCTCCAGTCTGTACAGGGTATCTGCAGAGATCACCTTTTTCTGACCCATCCGGATACCTTTCTTGCCAAGGTTAGCGATGCATTTGTCAAACTTGTAAGCGATTTACTTTTTCGAGAAAATGATGTAGAGGCACGGCAACATATTGCTGCAGCAGCCCAGCACTCTATTGGGATTAACGTGAGTAGCCTTGCGGCAAAGACACGTACAGACAATGAGGTGGTTGGCCGTCGGTATTCCACCGCGTGCTATATCACCGACTCCTGGCCAAGTATTCTGTACCTGGCGTATAAATACGTCAATGACCCAAAAGCCGGCCTGCTGGCCAATACCAACCTGGGAGGTGACAATGTGCACCGTGGAGCGATTTTGGGAGTTATCCTCGGTCTTGCCACCAGTCGGACAGTGGATGCGTTTTTCAATTCCTTAACAGATCGACAGGCGATTGATCAAGAGATAGTGGCATTGCTTGGCTCCCTGCAACAAAACGGCAAGTAAACCTGCACACATGCCGCTGATTATCTCACTGCGAAAAATTGACACGCACGACCAAGAAGAAAAACAACGAATTCATCTTGCTGCGATTAAATAATCAGAGCCAAGCGAGCACCAATCCCCCTTTACCCCACATTCCTCATGAGCATTTTGCTTATTTTTCGAAAAAACTAGTGATTTCAGATTGATGCTAACAAATCCAATCCAATGTAAAATTAACAAAATGCTCACCAAAGGGAGTCCATAAAGGACCTATCCCGAATTTCTCATGAACATTGTGCCAACCTGTCAAATTACAAACAATTTTTATATGTTATACAAACTAAGATGCAGTTGAAAGTTTTTCACAATGTTCACCAAAGGTCAGTCCATCCAGCACCATTTTCTTCAGTATTTTGGCAATGAATATAGGCGACTATCGGAGTCTACGCTTACCTATTCATTACCAAAAACTTTGAACCTGGCACTGCCTGAACTGATGAGAAATCCAGGTTATAACTGGAGGCTGGATCCGACTGAATCTGCAAACAGATTTGACGTTTCGCGGATGGTAGAACAAAGAATTGCGGCAATTTTTCGAATAAGTTTTACTCCGCATCGTGGAGACTGGTCGACAAGGGTGTCAAAGCTTTGCCTTGAAAGTATAAAGAGAGTGGAGGGCTCAGTTGCCATCGCTGTTGCAGATCGTGTTTCATAGTCGATAAGAGCCATTTCCCCCAGTGTTGCACCATTCGTTAATGACGCTATCGCGACAGGGATATCGTTTTCGGAACGTTTTGAAATCTCAATTCGCCCCTCAATAACAATTGCAAAAAAATCACCTTCATCGCCCTCATCGAAAAGCACTTCATTTTCATCTAAAGAGTGAATCTTTGCATGTTTGACCAAAATGTCGATTTCATCATCCGACAGATCCGTAAAAAGCTCTAGCTGTCGAATATTCTGTCGTAGTACCGAAGATATTGTGTCATGCTGTGCCGTCACCTGAGCACCTCCTCTGAGTTAGCTGTAGGTCGAATTTCCTTGGTTATACTTAAGGGCTATTGCCTGAACACCTGCCGTTTTTTGTTCGTCTTCTACAAGCATATGGTAGTTTTGTTCCTCTTGTCAAATTTGTATTGCTACCGTGTCTTCCCCTTAGCTAAAATTTCTCAAGGGTACCGGCCTCGTTATTTGTAGATTCTTTTGTCCTTTCTCTTTTCCTGTGAATTACGTTAGCATTGGTGCTCCACATTTAAAGCTCACACCTTCCTTGGTTACCAATCCACGTAGCTACTCTTTGGCCCTGCAACAGGTAGCGTCCATAAAGATTGACCTTGCCGGGTTCGTTTCTGCTGGTACAATGTTTTATCAACACCAAAATCACTACAGCCCCCGACTTATAGCTACTGCTCGTCTTTTTAAAAAGGTCTACCCAAAGCTTACCTTCCACTGGTTTCCATGCATCTGCCCGACTTACCCATCCACACCGTTATCCCAGAGCTGAAGAAAGCGCTCCGCTATGGTTCAGCTGTCTTAGCGGCACCACCAGGCTCGGGCAAGACCACCATTGTCCCTCTTACCCTGCTTAACGCCCCCTGGTTGAAGGATAAAAAAATACTTATTCTAGAGCCAAGACGGCTGGCAACCCGTGCTGCAGCAGCCAGAATGGCCACCCTCTTGGGAGAACAGGTGAGCCGGACTGTTGGCTACCAGATCCGTTTTGACCGACGAGTATCGCAGGCTACCCGGATTGAAGTTGTCACCGAGGGGATTCTGACCAGACGCATCCAGGAGGATAATGAGCTGCAAGACATAGGGCTTATCATTTTTGACGAGTTCCACGAACGCTCCATTCATGCTGACTTGGCCCTGGCTCTTTGCCTCGATTTATGTCAGCTTCGCGAGGATCTGCGGATCCTGGTCATGTCGGCGACCCTGGACACCGCCCCCATTGCCGAGTTGCTGGGTAACGTTCCGGTTATACAAGGAGAAGGCAGAACCCACCCTGTGAATATTGACTATCTGCCGCAGCAGCCCACCGGCAGGATAGCCGACACAGCAGCTGCAGGTATTCGGCGGGTCTTCAACCGGCATCCAGGCGATATCCTCGCCTTTTTGCCTGGTGCAGGAGAAATTAATGACGTTGCCGGGCAACTCAAGGACACCCCCGGATTTGACAACGAAATTATTGCACCGCTGTATGGCAACCTTTCTCAAAAAGAACAGGACCAGGCTATCATTCCCGATCCCAACGGGCGTCGACGTATCATTCTCTCTACCTCTATTGCTGAAACCAGCCTTACCATTGAAGGTATCAGTTGGGTGATCGACAGCGGTTGGTCACGAAAGCCGCAATTCCATCCAGGCAGCGGACTTTCACGCCTGAAAACTGTTCGCGTTTCCAAAGCCGTAGCGGAACAACGTGCCGGCAGGGCCGGACGACTGGGGCCGGGCAACTGTCTGCGACTCTGGACCCAGCAAGAACACTACAGTCTGGCACCGTTTCACCCGCCTGAGATAGTGGACACGGACCTGGCACAACTGGTGCTTGAGCTGGCCCTCTGGGGAGTCACTGATCCAGCCGAGTTACGCTGGCTGACCCCTCCTCGCCAAGGTGCATACCAGCAGGCAAAAGAACTGCTCTTTTCGCTGGAGGCCTTAACCACATCCGGCAGAATTACCTCGATCGGCAAAAAACTGGCCGGACTTGCTATGCATCCCAGACTCGGCTACATGCTACTGAAAGGACAAGAAAAAGGCCTGGCAGCACTGGCCTGTGACCTGGCTGCGCTTCTTTCAGAGCGTGACATTGTAAGCAACAAGGTTGATACCCCAACCACTGATCTGCAAAGCAGGCTGCAGTTGCTTTCACTGTGGCGTCGGAAAGAAACGGCTGCAGTAAAAAACAAAGGGGGCAATCCGGGAGCATGCAGCCGGGTTGACCGAAATGCGCGTACCTGGATGCAGCGACTGCAAGAGAGTAGGAAACCCTGCGACACCGATTTGGCAGGCATCTTGCTGAGTTTTGCCTATCCTGATCGCGTTGGCCGCCGTCGCCATGATAAGCACGAAAATTACCTCATGGCGTCAGGGCGAGGAGCGATACTCCCTCAGTTTGACCCGCTAACGAGTAGTGAATACATTGTCACCCCGCATCTGGATGCCGGCAGCAAACAGGGAAGAATTTTTCTTGCAGCCTCATTGTCACTTGCTGAACTGCGCAAACAGCATAGCAACCTGTTCAGCAAAACAACCGGTGTATATTGGGATGATGACACAGCAAAAGTGATTGCCGTTGATCGTTTATGCCTGGGTGCCATTGTAGTGGAAGAAAAATCAGCAAAAAAAGTTTCCCCGGATCAAATCTCCCTCGCTCTTTTAAGTGGCATTAAAAGCATGGGTATAGGCTGCCTTCCCTGGAACAGAGAGTCTCGCCAACTGCAGGCCAGGATAAACTGTCTTCGCTCATGGCAACCCAACGGCCCTTGGCCCGACCTCAGCAACAAACACCTGCTTGATGACCTTTCATGGCTTACGCCCTACCTTACGGGTATCAGCAAAGCAAAACAACTCAAGCAACTGAACCTGCAGGAAATCTTTATGAACATGCTGGGATGGGAAAATCAGCAGCATTTAAAACGTCTTGCCCCAAGCACCCTTACGGTGGCAAGTGGCTCCAGGATACGGCTCACCTATCAACCTGACGAATCACCGCTGCTTGCGGTTCGCATTCAAGAGGTGTTTGGCATGCAGCAAACCCCGGTTATATGCGACGGCACAATCCCTGTCCTTGTTCACCTTCTTTCTCCGGCTCAACGCCCGATCCAGGTGACAACCGACCTGGCCGGATTTTGGCAACGAACCTACCCGGAAGTAAAAAAAGAGCTCAAAGGGAGGTATCCTAAGCATTTCTGGCCGGACGATCCCTTGACAGCCATCGCCACCAGAAGAACGAAAAAAAACATAAAACAACCCAAAAACCTATGAGAAAAATTGCTTTCGGCTATTCAACCCGCTGTAACATCCGCTGCTCGCACTGCGTTGCAGCAGGAGAGACTCCAAGCTCGACCAAAATGGAGCTGAACCAGGCTAAAAAAATTATCCGCGAAATGGCGATGGCTCAGGTCAAGGGAATCAGTTTTACCGCAGGAGAGCCTTTTATTTACTTTCAAGAACTCCTGGAACTGATCGACCTTTGTTCTGAAAACAACATTTACACCCGGGTGGTAACCAACAGTTCCTGGGCCCAAACCCCTGAGCAGGCGGGTGAGAAGATGCACCTGCTTAAACAATGCGGCCTTTGCCAGCTGCGACTGAGCTACAGCAGATGGCACCAGCAACACGTACCCAAACAGCAGATCCTGAACGCGGCAAAAGCTTGCCGGGAAGCAGGGATTGATTCTTTCATCTCTTTTGTTACCGATTTTTCAGAGCTGGACGATCCTTTTGAACAGTACCTGCGGGACCACAACCTTAAATTTTTTCCAGAACCGGTTATCTACGCGGGACGTGCTGAGGATTTTAGCCGGAAGCCTCTTTTTACGGATTACCAGGCAAATTGCTGTCAAATGAACCCTTACCTTGCCCCTGATCTAACGATGTATGCCTGTTGTGATGCAGGCAGCCATTTCAGCACTACCAATTTTTTCAAACTCGGCAGCCTTAAAGATTGGTCCGTGGAGCAGCTGCTCACCAAGAGTGAAACCAATGCTTTGTATAACTGTATCCGCACCATGGGTATTACCACCATCGCCTCATATGCCGGGATGAAATCAAGAGATATTGTGACGTATCGTAAATGCAGCTTATGCAAAAAATTATTCAACGACCGGCAAACCCTGGCCAGCTTGCAAAAGGCTGCCGTAAACGACCTTCTGCAATGGAACAGATAAGGTGGCAGAGCGTGTCCACCACCCTGCGTATTTAACCAGCAGAAAAACGGAATAAAATAAAGAGACCTCAACTACTTCGCATTTTATAACCTCGTAAGCACCTCACCACTGGGCACACCCATGACCCGGCGCTATAGCCCCAAAACCAAACCTGTAAGCTAAAAACGCGAACCATCACCGCAGACCAAAAGCACGAAAGCAGGACGCACCCACCAAGAAAGTCCAACAAAATGGACAGTCCGCCAAAACGACCACCCCAGTCTCCTGACTTGCATTTTTCTAAAAAGAACTCCCCTTCTCGCAAACTACAACAGAGCAAACAAAAAGCCCCACCACCAGAACACCCTGTAACCAACACCTACAAACAACAAGACACCGTCAGAAAAAACACCCCCCTGTCTGCTTCAGCCTTCGCTATCAAAAAAATTTATGCTTGACACAAACTGACATTATAGAGTTAATTCCTGGATTCATTCTGACACGTGTCGGAACGCCTCATCTATTTTTTCCACTTTTCCACTTTCTAAAAGGGTCGCTCACCGCGCGACAAACCATGCAGTGCTCTATATCACTTGCAATGGAAACAATATCGAGGCAGCCAGGGAAACAGGGGACGCTTTTCGTTCTTCCACATACAAAAAGTTGCAACATTAACCACCATCACCGGGGAATCAGCATGGCATTCTGGCGAGAGCCTCTCGACGCTCAAGAAATCCAGGTAACAAAAGGGATTGTCTATATCATTGAAGACAGGTGCAAGGGATGTGGGTATTGCATTGAGTTCTGCCCCAAAGAAATTCTGGCTTTTGCCGACAAGTTCAACAATAAAGGGTACCACCCTCCCTTTGCCGTTAGACCCGACGACTGTGTCAACTGCCATTATTGCGAAATAATCTGCCCGGAGTTTGCCATTTACTCTGCAGAAGATCCTCAGTCATCGACTACGACACCCCCTGTAAACCCTTTTTAACATCCAGTAATCCCAGGGACTGATTATGAAACCAGCAGTACTGACAGGTGAACATTATATAACAGGTGACGTTGCCTGCGCCGAAGGCGCTATTGCCGCAGGATGCAAATTTTTCGGAGCCTATCCCATCACTCCTGCAACCGAGGTAGCTGAGCATATGGCAGAACGCCTGCCTGACGTTAATGGCACCTTCATCCAGATGGAGGATGAAATCGCTGCCATTGCCTCCATCCTCGGCGCAGCATGGACAGGCACAAAAAGCATGACCGCCACATCAGGACCTGGATTCAGCCTGATGATGGAAAACCTCGGCCTTGGGGTCTGCACGGAAACGCCATGCGTTATCATCAACGTACAACGTACCGGGCCATCAACCGGGCTCCCTACCCTTACCGGACAGGGAGACATGATGCAGGCCAGGTGGGGATCCCACGGAGACTACGAAATTATCGCTTTAGCCCCCGCATCTCCCCAGGACTGCTTTTATCACACCATTCTTGCCTTTAACCTGAGTGAGAAGTACCGGGTTCCGGTGTTGGTGATGGCCGACGAAATTGTTGGTCACATGAGTGAAAAGGTGATCATTCCAGACGCTTCTAAAATCAAACTGATTGACCGCCCCAAGCCCAGAGGCAGAAAGGACCGATTTAAACTGTACGAACCCGGCCCAAACGGTGTAGCCCCTATGCCGGCCATTGGGGATGGATACAACGTGCATGTAACCGGCCTGACCCACGACGAACGCGGCTACCCTGCCATGAGCGTTGAGGCTCAGGAACAAATGATGACCAACCTCAAAGGGAAAATTCGCAATAACCTCGATGATATTATTGAAACCGAAGAGTACAAGATGGACGATGCCGACATTGTTATTGTCTCTTATGGCATTTCAGTTCGTACAGGTCTGACGGCAGTCGACGAGGCAAGAAAACTTGGATACAAGGCAGGCCTGCTGAGACTGGTGACGGTCTGGCCCTTTCCGGAACAGATGATAAAAGACATTGCCGAGCGCGTGCGGGGCCTTATCACGGTTGAAATCAACCTGGGCCAGGTTCATTACGAGGTTGAAAGGTGCGCAGGCGGCAAAGCTCCAGCCTATCTTGTCGGCAGTGCAGGCGGTAAAATAATCCACCCGGACAAGGTTATCGAACTGATCAAGGAGACATTCTGAGCAATGACAAAAAATCCTAAA
This sequence comes from Desulfogranum marinum, assembly GCF_963675105.2. Classification (NCBI taxonomy): domain Bacteria; kingdom Pseudomonadati; phylum Thermodesulfobacteriota; class Desulfobulbia; order Desulfobulbales; family Desulfobulbaceae; genus Desulfogranum; species Desulfogranum marinum. The sequence continues at coordinate 1,874,844 of NZ_CAXXRO010000004.1, read as the reverse complement.
AAATACAACAAGCAACCTGTCCACCCCCTTGACGATCTTATTCGTACCGACCGAATCCCGCATATATGGTGCTCGGGGTGCGGCATCGGCACGGTGTTTTCTTCCTGCTTAAAAGCTATCAAAGCTACCGAGATTCCTTACAACCGGTTCACGATGGTCTCCGGAATCGGCTGCTCAGCCAGGGGGGCCGGCTATGTTAACCTTGACTCCTTTCATACCACCCATGGCAGGGCCATTCCCTTTGCCAGCGGGATCAAGATGGCCAACCCGGACCTGAAGGTTATTGTCTTCAGCGGCGACGGCGACCTGTTTGCCATTGGCGGCAACCATTTTATCCATGCAGCCAGGCGCAACATGGATATCACCGTTGTCTGTGTTAACAATCTCACCTATGGGATGACCGGCGGCCAGGTAGCAGCCACCACCCCCAACAACGCAAACACCACAACAACTCCATTCGGCAATCCGGATTCACCTTTCAACCTGCCGTTGATGGCCTATGCTTCCGGTGCCTCCTATGTTGCCAGGTGGACTATTCTCCACACCAGGGACCTAACCGACTCCATCAACGAAGCCATCAATAAAAAGGGTTTTTCATTTATCGAGGTACTCTCCCCCTGTCCGATCAATTATGGACGAAGGAACAAGGAAAAGCCGCTCGATACCCTGAAACTCTACCAGGACAACACCATTATCAAAAATGGCGCTGATCCGGTAACGGCTGATATCGATTTTAACCGTGGAGTTATCTTGGGCAAATTTGTTGATACAGAGCGAAACACCTGTGACGACATGTACGCCTCGACCTGTCATCGTCCCTGTTCCGACGACTAAGCCTCCTCTCACCAATACGCCTGTTGACAAAGTAATATGACTGACAAGGAAAAAAACACCATTGCGCAAACGGAAATCATTGTCACTGGATTTGGCGGTCAAGGCATAATCCTTGCCGGAAAAATCCTGGGCATGGCGGCCTCTCTTGGCGACCATAAGGAAAGCACACTGGTGCAGGCCTATGGTCCTGAATCCAGGGGTGGCGCTTGTAACGCACAGGTAATCATCTCCAACACTCCCATCCATTACCCCTATGTGCAATACCCTGATATCCTGATTGCCATGTCCCAGGCCGGTTATGATAAATTCGCCGGCCAGATAACTGAAGACAGCATTCTGCTCATCGACCAGGATCTGGTACCTACCGTTGATGCGCCCTGCCCGGCCTATGCAATCTCCTCTACACGGATGGCGGAAAAACTGGGAAACAAAATGATGGCTAATATCATCATGGTTGGTTTTACAACCGCCATTACCCAGCTTGTCTCCACCAGTTCTGCCGAGGACATGATTGCCAAATCCGTCCCCAAAGGCACAGAACAAAAAAACATTGCAGCCTTCACCAAAGGCTATGATTACGGCCTCTCCACCCTTAAGGGCCGAGAAAGGAAAGCCGCCGGTCAGACAGGAGCCATTGTATAATGAAACGAGAAAAAGAACGTTTACAAAGAGTTATCGTTATCGGAGCCACCCCGGAAGGCATTGCAGCTACCAACAAACTTGGCGAGCTTGGCGTACCCGTCACCCTGATCGAGTCGGAACCGGATATGGACTACAAGCTGAATGCCGACAAGTTCCGACTCCGTTCCGGCCTGAGCTTTAACTATGCATACCGACCTGGACTGATCAGGATCATGCGCAACAGCGCCATCCGTAGCATCCTGCCCGCCAGAATCAATTCCATTAAACACACCGCTCAGGGATTCAGTGTCCGGGTTGCACAAGAACAGACCTTTGTTGATCCTGAAAAATGTACTCTTTGCGGCAAGTGTGCCGCAACATGTCCGGTGACCACTTGTGAAGGCTCCAGCCCCATCACCTTTCACTCTCGGGTGGCACTTCCAGGGCGCCCCTTTATCGATAAAAGACAGCAGCCACTATGCCAGGCAAACTGCCCGTTGGGAGTCAATGCCCAGGGGTATGTTGCCCTGGCGGCTCAAGGGAGATACCAGGAGGCGCTGGATCTGATCCGTGAGCAAAACGTGCTGCCGGGAATATGTGGCCGTATCTGCACCCATCCATGCGAAGATGCCTGCCGAAGAGGCGAGGTTGACGAGGCCGTATCCATACGGGCTATCAAACGCTTTGTTGCCGATTACATAGAGGGTGATACGACAAGAACCGAGCCAACCGACCGTCTACTCGCCCCCAAAAAGCGCAATGAAAAAATAGCTATTATCGGTTCAGGGCCTGCCGGCCTGGCTGCAGCCGCAGAGCTTGCAGGGTTAGGTTACCCGGTGACCATATTTGAAAAAGAAACAGCCATCGGTGGAATGCTCCGCTACGGCATAGGTACCCACCGGTTGCCGGAAGCAATTCTCAACCGCGAGCTGGAACACATTAAACGCCTTGGCGTACACTTTGTAACAGACCACACGATAACCCTGGAAGACGACCTTCCCCCCCCTCCGGAAGGAGCACCAGGCAGTCATCGTAAGTACTGGTACCTGGTATGACCGCAAGCTCGGTGTCCCCGGCGAAGACCTCTCTGGTATCGAAGGATGCATCGCCTTTCTGGGAAGCCGGAAGCTGCAGCACATGAAAACACTCAACGAAAAGGTGGCTGTCATCGGTGACGGCAACTCTGCCTTTGACCTGGCCCGGACTCTGATCAGATTGGGGGCTGCGGTAACACTTGTCTCCTGGTTTGGAAAAAATCAGATACCTGCTGACGCAGATGAAATCCGGGAGGGTATTGAAGAGGGAATAACCATTGTTGACCAAACCCAGGTCATAGGGTTTATGGGCGAAAACAACCACTTTACTGCACTTGAGTGCAAAAAGACAAAACCAGGACAACCTGACGCCAACGGTATTGCCTGGCCGGCCATTGATGATAACCACGCTCCTTTTACCCTCGAATTCGATCGTGCCTTTGTGGCCGTAGGGCAGGTCGGTGGTTTTGCCTTGCAAGATGACACCCTTCCGTTCGAAGTCACGGAACGTGGTTTTATCGCCACCGATGCGGCACAAAGGACATCAACAGACGGATTGTATGCAGCAGGAGACGCAGTTTCCGGGCCATCATCGGTTGTCCACGCCATGGCCTCAGGTAAGCGTGCAGCTGCTGCAATCCATACAGACCTCAGCGGAGAGGCACTTGTCCAGCCTCTTACCCGTCCTGAGCAAAAGGATTTCACAGCCATTCCACCAGATATCGCCTGGCAAAAACGACCGGAAATGGCTGAAAAAGAAGCTGAAGCAAGGAAAAAGGATTTCACCGAGGTAGCACTTGGCCTTTCCAAGCAACAGGCCCAGGCTGAAGCACAAAGATGTCTCCAATGCGGCGCCTGTTCGGAATGCTTCCAGTGCATAGAGGCTTGCGGCGCCCTCAAGGCCATCGACCACCTGCAGCAGGAGCAGGAAATCAAGGAGCAGGGAGGCGTACTTATTGTTGCCGACCCAACCATGACCACCAATATCAAGGGGGAGGATGTCATCCGGGCATACGGCCCCAAGGCTGCTCGAGCCGATGTTGACGATATGACCGTGCGTGGTTTTGCCGCAGCGGGCAAAGCAATGCTTCTTCTCAGTGACACAGCCGGAAAAAAGACCAAGGGACACGGCCTGGCCTTCGCCGTACCTGATGCCGGCCTCTCTCCCGAATCGCGCATCGGTGTTTTTGTCTGCCGCTGCAACGACTCCCTCGGCTGGATGGAAGGGATGACTACGTATCTCCAGGAACAGAAGGCAATGGACCCTGCAATCGTTCACATGGAGGAATTGACCTCTGCCTGCGTCAGTGAAGGAATCGATACCATCATAAAAACTACCCGGGAAAAGGGCTTGACCAGGATTGTGCTCGGTTCCTGTGTCTGCTGTCCGCTCAACTTTGTGTGCAGCTCATGTACAGATCAACGCAGCCGTCTCAAAGACAAACTTTTCCATGCTACGGGTATCAGTAGATCCATGGTGGAAACGTCCAACCTGCGCGGTGAGATATTACGCTTGGTCAAAAGCAATCCTGAGCTCGCCATGCAACGGTTCCAGGGGTTACTTCACAGGTCAATAGAACGGGCAAAAATACTCAAACCACTGCCCGCAGTAGACCGCAACTATAATTTTACGGCCGCTGTCATCGGCAATTCCGAGGCAACACGCACCAGTGCCGTTCACCTTGCCGATACCGGGCACGACGTCTTTCGCTTTGGCACCAGAGAGCAGCCTCTCACCGAACCTACACCCAATGAAAACATCCACAGTTTCACCGGCTGGGATGTAAAGGCGCTCAGCGGCACCATCGGTGACTTCCAAATCCTGATTGAATCCGATCAGGAACGACAGGTGATCAGGGCCGGAACGGTTATCCTTGGCGACAAGGCACGACGGACCCTTCCCTATACCCATCAGGAAGGCCTCCCCATCTGCCACATAGAACCACTCCTCCAGCAAAAAGGAGTCGCCGGCATTCCTTTTGCCTATCCGTGCGCCACTTCGGTTCCAGGTCTCTTTCTTGCCGAACCGCCTGGTATCAATGTTTCCAAGCTGAAAAAAGGCGCTGCTGCAGCGATAATGGCTGCATCTGCTCTGCCGAGAGGCCCACGGCAAAGCAAAGGGTTTACTGTGGTTGTCAATCAGAAACTCTGCCGGGGATGCGGTCGCTGCTCAAGCGTATGCCCATACCATGCCGTCACCTTTCAGCGAAACCAAAGCGGAGGGTGGCAGGCCACGGTGGACGAAGCCATCTGCAAGGGCTGTGGTAACTGTATATCCGTCTGCCCGACCGGAGCTGCCGACAGCCCCTATCGTAACCGAGAATACCTTGAGCAAACCCTTGAAGAAATATTAAGCAATCAGGACATTCATGACTATGCACAATAAAGAGTCCTCACCTATTAAAATCATCTTATTCCTCTGCAACTGGGGAGCCCATGCAGCCTACCAGACCCTGCAGGATGAACAGCGCCCTATCCCGGATGAAGTGCACATGGTTCGCATTCCCTGTACCGGCAGGATCGACCGCGCTCTGTTGCTCAAGGCATTTTCCATGGGCGGAGATGGAGTAGCCCTGGTCGGCTGCGATCCGGGTACCTGCAGGTATGGCACAGGCACCGCAACAGCGCAGCGTAACACCAAAGATACAGGAATGATTCTTGACCTTCTGGGTCTTGGTAGCGACAGGCTGCGCTTTGCCTCTTTCTTGCCGGATGAATCAGAAAAACTGCTGCTCTTTCTTGAAACCTTTCTCCACGATCTGCAGCAACGCGGGAAAACAAGTATTCAACCCGCTGTCGGAGCACAACCGGTTACCAACATTCCCATGAATGCAGGCCCCGAGCTGCAGCAACTCATTGCCGCCCATGACATTTACGCTTGCCAGGATTGCGGTAAATGCTCTTCTGCCTGTCCTTTGGCGCTGATCGGTAAACCCTTTTCAGCACGCGGCATAGCCACTGCAGCCATTGCCGGTAATCTGAACGATGAGAGCGTGAAGGAAAATGTCTGGTCCTGCCTGACTTGCGGATTATGTTACGAGCGCTGTCCGTCGGCTGTCAATTTTCCCAAATTTATTAAAGAGCTGCGCCATCTTTACAAACAAAATAACAAACTCGGTGACGAAACCCACGGTGGTTTTCTGCACGCGCTGATGCGCTCCATGGCTTCACCCGAACTGACTCCCAACCGGTGGCAGGACATCCCACAAGAGCTGCAGGTCGACCAGAAAAGCAACATCCTCTTTTATGGAGGTTGCGCACCTTATTACGACATTTTTTTTAACAAGCACCTGGATGTACACACAGAAAAAATCCTGTTCGATGCCATCAGGCTGCTCAACTTCTTTGATGTCCACCCTCGACTACTCAAAGATGAACGCTGCTGCGGCCACGATCTCCTCTGGTCCGGCGACAAGGAATGTTTTCTTCAAATTGCTCGTCTGAATGCCGACCGGCTGAACAGCCTTGGCATTGACACCATGATCACTTCCTGTCCGGAATGTTACATGACCTTTAACACGACCTATCCGGCACACGGTTTGGCACTGAACTTCGAGGTCATCCACCTGTATGAATTCCTCGAAAAAGAGATTGACCGGTCTGCAGTCAGCTTCAAGCCCTTGGCCAAAAACATAACCTTCCAAGACTCCTGTCGCCTTACTCGCCTTGAGGACAAACCGGAATTGCCGCGCCAACTGCTGGACCGGCTCAGTCCAGAGTCGTTTCAAGAAATGCAGGAATCCGGCAGAGCGGCTGTGTGTTGTGGAAATAGTGCCTGGACAGGGTGTGATAGCTACAGCAAGGCAATGCAGGTTAAACGCCTGGAACAAGCTCAAGATACAGGAGCAGACCTGCTCGTCACAGCCTGCCCCAAGTGCCAGATCCATCTCAAGTGTGCCATGGAAGATCCATTACGGCTTAACAAACTATCCATCGACATGCAGGATCTCACCAGTGTGATTGCGCAAAGCATCAGCTGGAAATAATCATATCAGCGGAGAATTCCCATGACCCCAACCAATTCCCGACAAAGATCCGCAGGAGACGAAGCTGCGCCCCGCATCGGCGTCTATGTCTGTCATTGCGGTCTAAATATAGCCCAATCTGTTAACTGCCCGCAGGTGGCAGAATCAGCCTCTACAGCCAATGATGTTGTTTTGTCCAAAGACATTACCTACGCCTGCTCAGAACCAGGCCAGCAGGAAATAAAACAGGATATTATCGACAACCAGCTGGACCGGGTTGTAATCGCATCCTGCTCTCCACGGCTGCATGAACCGACCTTCAAGCAGATGGTGCAGGATGCAGGCCTCAATCCCTACATGATGGAGATGGCCAACCTGCGGGAGCAGTGCTCCTGGGTGCACATGAACGATATTGATAACGCCACCCGCAAGGCAGAGACCCTTGTAGATATGGCTGTTTCCAGAGTACGCCACCTTGATCCATTGACCGAAGAGACGCTGCCGCTGATCAAAAAGACGTTGGTCATTGGCGGCGGTATTGCCGGAATCCAGGCCGCCCTTGATCTTGCAGATTGCGGATATGACGTCACCCTGGTGGAAAAACAACCCTCCATTGGCGGCATGATGGCCCGGTTGGATAAAACCTTTCCAACCATGGACTGCTCGATTTGAATACTCGGTCCTAAGATGACGGATGCCGGTCGGCATCCACGAATAAAGCTCCTGACCTTAAGTGAGGTCGTGGACGTGAAAGGCTATGTCGGTAATTTTGACGTTAAAATTATCAAAAAGGCAAAATATGTTGACGAAACTGCCTGTACTTCCTGCGGCGATTGCGCCACGGTTTGTCCTGTGGTTCGTCCGGATGAATTTAATATGGGACTTGCCTCGCGCAAGGCCATTTACAGTCCGTTTCCCCAGGCTGTCCCTTCCTCTTATCTCATCAACATCAATGAGTGTTTAGGACATAACCCGGCGGTCTGCTCAAAATGTGTCGATGCATGCGATAAAAAATGTATCAATTTCCATATGTCGGACGAAGAGATTACAGAGCAGGTAGGCTCTATTATTGTAGCAACAGGGCTAGAGCCATATGATCCCACCGAACTGGACGAGTACGGGTATACCCGATTTGAAAACGTACTGACCAGTCTTGAGTTCGAGCGATTGGTCAACGCCGGAGGACCATCAAAAGGGTCCCTGATTCGACCGACAGACAGAAAAAAACCGAAATCGGTCGGTTTTATTCAGTGCGTTGGTTCCAGGTCACTCAGAAAAGGGGAGCAATACTGTTCCAACATCTGTTGCATGAACACCATCAAATCCACACTGGTGCTCAAAGAGCATTATCCGGACATGGAAGTAAAGGTGTTCTATATTGATATCCGTGCCTTTGGTAAAGGATTTGAAGACCTGTATACGAGAAGCCGTAGGCTGGGAGTCAAGTACATCCGCGGATTGCCTGGTTCTCTTGAAGAAACAGCAGAGAATACCATGCGGGTTGCGGTTGAGAACTCCGCCACTGGTAAGCTGGAATTCCATGAACTGGACATGCTGGTGCTTGCCTTAGGCGTAAAACCAGCGCCTAGTACTCAACGCCTGCAGGAGATTATGGGACTACAGCTGACCCCTGATGGTTTTTACCTGGAAGCCCATCCCAAACTGCAACCGGTGGATGCCGCAACCCGCGGTATCTTTTATGCAGGATGCGCCGAAGGGCCAAAAGACATCAAGGAAAGCGTCACCCAGGCTTCAGCAGCTGCTGTCAGAGCTGTCCGCCTGATGCATAAGGGAGAAATAAGCTCTGAACCGATCACCTCGGAGATTATCGCTGAGAAATGCAAGGCCTGTGGCAAGTGCGCAGAGGTATGTCCCTACAATGCCATTTCGGTTGATGTAAAAAATAAAAAACCGGCAGTGGTCAATTCCGCAGCGTGTGCTGGTTGCGGAACCTGTGCAGCTGAATGCCACTTTGATGCGATCATCATGAATCATTACACCGACCAGCAGATTCTCGGCCAGGTCGATGCCATGCTTACCACAGAACCGGAAACCAAAATATTGGTCTTTGCCTGTAACTGGTGCTCCTATGCAGGAGCCGATTATGCCGGCGTATCGAGGTTGCAGTATCCAGCCAACGCCCACCTGGTAAGAGTCATGTGTTCGGGCAGGGTGGATGAGAAATTCATATGGGAAGGATTTCGCGGCGGAGCACCGGTGGTGCTTGTGAGCGGCTGCCACATAGGCGACTGCCACTATATCGATGCCAATCACTGGACCGAAAAACGGGTGGCGAAACTGCACAAAAAAATGGCACGACTTGGCATCCGCCCGGAAAGGTTGCAACTGGAATGGATCAGCGCGGCCGAAGGAATTCGTTTTGCCGACAAGATGAAGGACATGGAGGCGTTGAGAAAAAGTGTCTCAGCCGAAGAGATAGCAGACACCATAGAACTGCTAACCAAACTGTAGGTCTGCTTGAAAACATTGCCACAGTCAATAAAAGATGTATATTCGTTGTATTGACTGTGGCAAACCAGGCTCGTTGCCTTTTTTGACTACTGCCCATAACAAAGACAGGCAGAGTGCAAACAGACTCCTCTCAAACGACACGACACTCAAATGATAAAAAAAGAACTACTCGACATACTGGCCTGCCCCAAGTGCAAGGGACCTGTAGAAAGTGATGAAGAACACAGCAGTCTCATCTGCCGCAACTGCAAACTGGCCTACCCTGTTAAAGATGATATTCCGATCATGTTGATTGATGAAGCGACTCCCCTTGAAGAAGAAAACTGACAAACTTCCGGCAGGTCATTCCTTCTCAGTGCACAAAAAAAGCCCCGGTCATTGACCGGGGCTTTTTTTTAGTGTTCACTAGCCCGGATTTCTCATCAGTGAAGTTTTTCGCAGATCGAGGCGCAGGACACGCAGCAGGTAAGCGTAGACTCCGATAGTAAGCTACCGCAAATGGCCTGCAACAAAGAGTCTGCGGAAAAATCCGCTGACCCGGAGGGTGAGTTTTTTGATTATCGACGAAAAAACAGTCTGTTTTTTTAGCACTACCGTATTTTCTATAAATATCAAAAGCTTAAGTCGAAAACCAAAAAACTCATGAGAAATTCGGGCTAGCTCTGCACTCTTTGCTTAAGGCGCTATACCCATTTCCTTTTCTTTTTTGGCAATTTCCAGCCTGGTCTTAACAACGGTATCCGACACCAGACTGATGGAGTCGATCCCCTGCTCAACCAGAAAGGTTGCAAAATCAGGAAAATCTGAAGGTCCCTGACCACAGATACCGATCTTTTTCCCCCGTCGTTTTGCAGTCTTGATCACCATTTTGATCATATCCTTGACCGCCTCATTACGTTCATCATAGATGTGCGAGACCAGATCGGAATCACGGTCCAGGCCAAGGGTTAACTGGGTTAAATCATTGGAGCCTATGGAAAATCCGTCAAAGACATCGGCAAAGGCGTCGGCGGAAATGACATTGGATGGAATTTCGCACATCACATACACCTCAAGCCCGTTCTCACCCTGCACAAGTCCGAACTCGCGCATCACTTCAATCACCCGTCTCCCCTCTTCAGGGGTTCGACAGAAGGGAACCATCAGCTTAATATTATCAAGCCCCATATCATTTCTTGCCTTGAGCAGCGCCTTGCATTCAAGTTCAAAGGCAACTTTGTACCTGGAGTCATAATAGCGGGAGGCTCCGCGCCAGCCGATCATGGGATTTGACTCCTCCGGCTCATACAGATAACCACCGATCAAATTGGCATATTCATTGGATTTAAAATCAGAAAGCCGAACAATAACATCTCTTGGATAGAATCCGGCTGCAATTCTGCCAACCCCTTCTGCCAGTTTATCAATAAAATATTGGCGTTTATCATCAGGATAGGCACTGGTTTTGTAGTTGATATCCTCGATCACATCCCATATTTCGTCATCATCCTTGCCCTCTTCACATAACTCCTCATAATTATAGAGTGCCAGCGGATGGATACCTATATGGGAATTAATAATGAACTCCTCACGAGCCAGCCCCACCCCTTCATTGGGAATCTGTCCCTCGACAAAGGCTTTTTCAGGCAACCCTACGTTCATCATTACTTTGGTCCGGGTCGCAGGAATATTGTCCAAATCCAGTGTTTCTATGCTGAAATCCAACAGCCCATCGTAAATATACCCGGTCTCTCCTTCTGCACAGGAGGCAGTCACCTCCTGACCATCCTTAATCACCTCTGTGCCGTCTTCTGTGCCGATAACGCAGGGGATGCCCAGCTCTCTGGAAATAATGGCAGCATGACAGGTACGACCACCACGATTGGTGACAATGGCACTGGCGATTTTCATGATCGGTTCCCAGTCCGGATCGGTCATGTCTGTAACCAGAATTTCACCTGCCTCAAAATCATGCATCTGACTCACGTCATGCAGGATTCGTGTTTTTCCTTTGCCGATCTTGGCGCCGACCGCCTGGCCACGGGTTAAAACAGGTCCCTTCTCTTTGAGGAGATAGGTTTCCAAAACCTTTTTATTTGTCTGTGAATGTACAGTCTCTGGACGGGCCTGAACAATAAACAGGCCACCGGTCCCAACGGTTTCGCCATCACCATCCTTAGCCCATTCAATATCCATGGCATGCCCATAGTGCTCCTCAATGATGCATGCCCAACGGGACAGCTGCAGTATCTCGTCATCACTTAGTACATAACTCCCTCTTTCCTGGGCAGTCGTATCCACATTGACAACCGACTCTTCAGCATCAGGGTCGGGATTGTAGATCATTTTGATTTCTTTGGTACCAACCCGCTTACCGACAATGGGCCGTTTTCCCTGCTTGAGCGTCGGCTTAAACACATAATATTCATCAGGGTTCACGGCTCCCTGAACCACATTTTCTCCAAGTCCCCAGGCAGCGGTCAAAAAGACGGCGTCCTTGAAACCCGATTCCGTATCAATTGAAAATAAAACCCCGGAAGAGGCTGAGTCAGAGCGCACCATTTTCTGAACCACAATGGAAAGATACACATCAAATTGGCTGAAGCCTTTATCATGGCGGTAGGAAATGGCTCGATTGGTAAAGAGGGAGGCAAAACACCGTTTACAGGCATCGATAAGTGCCTCTGGCCCTCGAATATTAAGATAGGTATCCTGCTGACCGGCAAAAGAAGCATCCGGCAAATCCTCAGCGGTTGCAGACGAACGTACCGCCACATCGACATCTTTACCATATTGGTCTTCCATCTTCCGATACGCGGCAATAATGGCCTCGCGTAAATCATCGGGAAAAGCCGCATTACGGATAATATCCCGTACCTTTGCCCCACGCTCCTGCAGGTTATGTAAATCGTGGGTGTCGAGATCTGCAAGTGTCTCTCTGATGGCAGCTTCAAGTCCCGCATCTTTCAGCAAGTGCTGATAGGCATAGGCTGTGATAGCATACCCATTGGGCACCACCACCCCCTTTGCATCAAGATTGCGGTACATTTCACCAAGGGACGCATTTTTGCCGCCAACCATGGCTACATCATTGATCCCTATTTCATCAAACCAGAGAATGAGTTCCTTCTCATTTACCTTTTCCATTTTTTCCCTCACTTCATTATGTCTCACCGCATCTTCCATCTATTTTACAACAATACCTAACAAACCACTTTTCATTCTGTCAAATACGATGAATACAAAGGAGCAATTGATATTTTGTCAGATGCGAAAAAAAATCAAAATTCGCCTGCTCCAGAGGGGGCGACAACCGATATGTTGCCAATCCTCCGGTGAAGCATTATACTTCCAATCTCGATAGCACAAATACGATCAAAATACTCGACTTAAATGCTGATCAACACCAGATTCAAAGAGGTATTGACATGATGAGCAACAAGGAGCAAGCAGCCGCCATTACAGAGCGTTATATCACCCCCGACAATCATGCGGTCAGCGACTATTTTGCGACGCTCAGTGAATTGATCCAGCACAGAAAGACTGCAAGAAACGAGGACGACAAGGCCTTCTGGCAAGCCGAAGTCAATGCGGTCTATACACTGCTTGAAGACGAACTACTCACCAACACGGCTCTTCCGGTAAGCGAGGTAAAATTCGGCACTTCAGGTTGGCGGGGTATACTTGGCAAAGATATCTTTCTAACGTCTGTGGCCACAGTGACCTGTGCTATCTTAAACCTGTATAAAGAGGGAAAAGAGAATCCCCACATATTCAACGCTCTGGGAAATATCGATTTTGCGACCATGCAGCAGCGCGGCTGTGTTCTTGGCTTTGACAACCGATTTGGCGGCAACCTCCTTGCCCTGGCCGTGGCCAACGTGCTGACCGCAAACAAGGTTAAGGTTTTCTATGCAGGGGAATCCACCACCGGCGCACTTTCCGCTTCCGTCCTCCAGCACCAGGCTGCATTCTCCATCAATCTGACCCCCAGCCATAACCCGATGCAGTACGGTGGTTTTAAATTCAATGCCGCTGATGCAGGCCCTGCTGCTGCCATACTTACAGATACCATCACAACCACGGCCAGGCAATACCTAGCGGCAGGTACCAATCCATATTTACCGGCAACCATTGACCTGCAGACTCCACTGGCAGAACTCACAGGTATTGAAACGGAAGATGCCCTGCGCAGCTGGCAGCAACTGGTCCGGCAAAATGAAAATCAGCATGGCATAGCATACAGCCGGCTTTTAGCCGACTTTGCCGCTCGTGAGAACGTAGTCGTCTGTGTCGATGCCGTACATGGAGCATCACGTGACTATATATCCAGACTTCTCGGCGATCCTCCGCCCGAAAGGCTGGTCTTGCTTCGCAATACTCCTGACCCGACCTTTGACGGCATCGCTCCGGAGCCATCTTCTGCCAACATGCAACCGGTTCTTGCCGCTCTCAACGCGCAACAAGCCCCCTTAAAGATTGGCGCTATCATTGATCCGGACGGAGATCGCATTCGCTTCACCGACGGTGATGTTGAGATTTCCATGAATCAATTCGGTGCAATGGCTTATCACTTTATACATGAGGTCAAACACAAAAAAGGGATGGTGGCCAAGACTGTTGCCACCAGCAACCTGGCCAATGGTATTGCCACCCAACTTGGAGAAGAGATTTTTGAACCCAGGGTCGGGTTTAAAGAATTTAAACCTGTCATGGGAAAAGCACTTGTCTTTTTTGAAGAATCCGACGGTATTTCCATTATTGGCCACACCCCGGAAAAAGATGCCTTTATCGGCCTGATACTGGCAATAGACATGGTACTCACCCTTGGCATTTCTTTGGGTCAATATCTGCGCCGGATAGAGGACACTTTTGGATATTATTATCCGGACCGAGATGGCATAGTCGTTGGCCAAAGCGGTCAACAGCTGCTAGACACACTGCAGCAACTGGAAAAATACCAACGCAATGAAAATATCATGATCGGCGGGCATCCGAAAAGAATTGAACAAGTGATTGATATAGACGGGCGAAAAATGATTCTTGAGGATGGTTCCTGGATAATGATCCGCCCTTCCGGGACGGAACCCAAGGTCCGATTTTATGTCGAGGCCAGAGATGCTCAAGAAACTGCCCTACTTACAAAAAGTGCACATTCAATGCTTGCCGAAATAGGACTCCTGCCATAGAGTTAAGCGGAAATACTGCGCAAAAGACGTTATCATGATGGATTTCGGGTTAACGCCCTCTCGTCACACCTCTTTTGTTCGACATAAAAACAACAACTTAGAGATCTACACTATGTGGGAATATACGGATAAAGTCCAGGAACACTTCATTAACCCTAAAAATGTCGGAGAGGTTAAAGGCGCAGATGGCGTTGGCAATGTCGGTTCTCTGGCATGCGGGGATGCGCTCAAATTAACGATTAAAATCGACGAAAACGATATCATCACCGATGCAAAATTCAAGACCTTTGGTTGTGCATCAGCCATTGCCAGCTCTTCAGTACTCACCGAAATGCTCATAGGGATGCCGCTTGAAGAAGCCAAGCGCATAACCAACGATGATATCGCCCAGGCCCTTGGCGGACTGCCAAAAGAAAAAATGCACTGCTCTGTCATGGGCCGAGAGGCATTGGAAGCAGCCATTGCAGACTACACCGGGGCCATCCTCCCCATGGCACAGGGTGAGGTGGTCTGTGATTGTTTCGGCGTCACAGACCTGGAAATCATTCGTGCAGTGAAAGAAAACAATCTGCGCTCAGTGGAAGAAATTACCAACTTTACTAAAGCGGGTGGCGGCTGTGGCAAGTGTGAAGACTCCCTGCGCTCTCTTTTAGCAAAGACAGTGGAAGATCTGCCAGTGTCCGCAGCGGAACCTGCACAGCAAAAACGAATGACCACTCTCCAAAAAATCAAGAAGATTGAAGAGGTGTTGGAAAGAGAAATAAAGCCGACCCTGAAAAAAGATGGCGGCAACATAGAACTTATAGATGTTGATGGTGATTTTGTCACAGTTTCTCTACGCGGAGCGTGTTCAGGTTGTCATTCATCACAGACCACGCTCAAAGAATATGTTGAGAAAAAACTGCGTGAGCAGGTTCTCGACACGCTTATAGTAGAGGAGGAAAAATAATGCAGTGCAATCCCGACAACGTCATTTATATGGATAACAACGCAACCACTCGAGTTGCACCGGAAGTGGTTGATGCCATGATGCCGTTTCTTACCGACTACTATGGCAATCCCTCTTCCATGCATACCTTTGGCGGGCAGGTAGGCCAGGCTGTTGAGCAGGCGCGCGGTTCCGTTGCCGACCTCCTTGGTGCCGATGCAAGTGAAGTTGTCTTTACCAGTTGTGGTACAGAAAGCGATTCAACGGCAATACTC
The DNA here is from genome assembly GCF_963675105.2 of Desulfogranum marinum. Lineage (NCBI taxonomy): Bacteria > Pseudomonadati > Thermodesulfobacteriota > Desulfobulbia > Desulfobulbales > Desulfobulbaceae > Desulfogranum > Desulfogranum marinum. The sequence goes on along the minus strand of NZ_CAXXRO010000004.1, from coordinate 1,859,547 downwards.
TCCGCCCTGCAAACTTATCCTGATAAACGACACATAGTGACCACCAGAGTCGAACACCCGGCGGTCAAGAGCCTGTGCGAGAACCTGGACAATTTAACAGGTCACAAACACAGGGTTACTTGGCTCAAGGTCAAAGCTGACGGCACTCTCGATATGGAAGAGTATAAAGCAAGTCTTTCAGAGGACACTGCCATTGTCAGCGTCATGTGGGCCAACAATGAAACCGGTGTCATTTTTCCGGTGGAAGAAATGGCCAAGATAGCAAAGGAACGTGGGATTCTTTTTCACACAGATGGTGTGCAGGCGGTTGGTAAAATCCCCATGAACCTACAGGAAACCGACATTGATTTCCTCTCCTTGTCAGGACATAAACTGCATGCGCCTAAAGGTGTCGGCGTTCTGTATATAGCCAAAGGCACTCCATTTATCCCCTTTCTCAATGGTGGACACCAGGAACATGGTCGTCGGGGTGGTACCGAAAACGTGGCCTCGATCATCGGTCTTGGTAAGGCCTGCGATCTTGCTGCAGCAAGCTTGACCGACGAAAACACCAGGGTACGAGCGTTGCGAGACAAACTCGAGCAGGGATTACTTTCCTCTGTGCCGAAATCCCTTTTAAATGGTCATAAAGAAAACCGACTGCCCAACACCTCAAACATCAGTTTCGAGTATGTAGAGGGGGAGGCCATCCTGCTCCATATGAACCAGTACAATATTTGTGCATCCTCCGGATCCGCTTGTACCTCAGGTTCACTTGAACCTTCCCATGTATTGCGCGCAATGGGCGTACCGTTTACAGCGGCGCATGGATCGATCCGCTTCAGTCTTTCCGTATACAACACCGAGGAAGACGTAGATTTTGTACTGGAAAAAATGCCTGCAATCATCGAAAATCTGCGCAAGATGTCTCCATTCTGGGAAGAATAACCCTCTAAAATAAAGTAAAAATACATGTTCATCACCAAGCCGTCATACACAATCCTTCATGAACTTGATCGGCAAAGCCTTCCGGTTCGCATCGAGTACAGTGGCAGAATCTGCTATAAAAGTGAAGATAGGATAGACGAGACCTCAGCCATTCCTTTTGTGCGCAAAATGGGAGAGTACGGACATAATTCAGTTTTAGAGATGGGGGTCGTCACCTTCAGGCTATCTGAGCTAAGCAGTGAACAGGTTACGGCCTTCTTCCGCTGCCAACCGAAATACCTGAATATCGGAACCGAACCAGGCAACAGACTCCTGGTTACCGGTTCCATCCGCGGGTACCGGGAAATGTTTGTCAACCACAAACAAAACGAAGTTACCCGGGCACTGACGGATTTTCTTGCTCGCAGACATCCCTATTTTTTTGAGACCATTTGTCGGCCGGAAGAAATAGACGTCCCAAAAAACATCTCAGTTGAAAAAATAGAATTGGAGCAGGTTGACAAGTTTGAGGGGGAGCAGCTAGCCTTGCATCGCTACCTTGGAGTTCGTTTCATAGTGAACCGGGCTGTCACCCATGAACTTGTCCGCCACCGTCCATGTGCTTTTCTCCAGGAAAGTCAGCGATATTGCAGGTACTCGGCAGACAAATTCGGTAATGAGGTGACCTTTATCCAGCCCCTTTTCTACACCGAAGGCAGCACTGAATTTAAGCAGTGGAAACAGGCCATGGAGACCACGGAAAAAATCTACCTTGAGCTACTCAACACCTCGACTCCGCAGGCTGCTCGCACAGTCTTGCCCAATGCCTGCAAAACGGAAATTATTGTCTACACAAACCTTGCTGAGTGGCGCCATATTCTTGCTCTGCGAACACCAAAAAATGCAGACCCATCCATGCAGGAAGTAATGGTACCGTTACAACAGGAGTTACAAGGTCTTTATCCGGCAATTTTTTGATTCATTTTTTTTAGAGCCTATACCGACGCCAAAGTATCAGGCTCTTTCCCCCTTTCTTCCCCCCACTGGTTACGCCATATTTGTCACAGTCAGGCAATACTGAAGAATGATTCCTTTTTTTGACCATCTTGTTCTTTTATAGTAATATGCGATAAGAGTGTTCACCTTTTCTATGCAGTACACAACGTACTGTCTTCACATTATGAGTTTTTACGTGACGTAAGAATGGCTATCAAACCTGTAAAAAACAACAATTCACAGACACGTTCTCCCATGAAGCGGACGGTCAAAGACCAGTCCGGTGCAGGAAAGTTAAAAATAGGGGAATTACTCAGTAAAGCGGGGTATATAACCGCAGCACAATTTGAAGAAGCCAAACGGGTACAAAAGAAAACCGGTGAACGACTCGGGCGAATTCTGCTTGAAAGCGGGGTCATTGAACGTGACACCATCGCTAACTTTCTCAGCAGAAATTACAATTACACCATGGTCAACATCGAGGAGGAGCCGCCGAGTCAGGAAGCCCTCGACCTTGTTCCCTATGAAATAGCAAAAGAATATCTTGCTTTTCCGCTGCGGGTAGCCGGCAACACCCTGCAAATCACTATGACCGAACCCACAGATGCGGTGGAAGTCGAGGAATTGCAGGATAGGGTTAACCGGGGACTAAATGTTTGTGTCTCCACCGCAAAAGAGATCATCGATGCCTATAAAAAGTATTATAAAATCGATGAGGAGGAATATAATTCTTTTTTCAAGGTTGACCTGGAAGAAGAGCAAGAGGAAGTAACACAGGTTGATGACTTCGGAGCCCTTGTTTCAGATGCTGCCGAAGACTTTGAAATTGAAAGCGGCACTGATGCTGAGGATGGGTTTGATCAATTTTCCGCCTCAGATGCTCCCATCATCAAGCTCGTTAACGGCATACTTGTCAAAGCCGTTCAGGAAGGTGTCAGTGATATTCACATAGAACCTTTTGAAAAGACCATGCAGGTCCGTTACCGTAAAGACGGATCGCTATTCAAATCTATGAACCTGCCACTGACCATCAAAAATGCGATGGTGGCAAGGATAAAAATACTTTCAGACTTGAATATTACTGAACGACGTGTTCCCCAGGATGGCCGTATCAAAATGCGATTAGGCCGCAATAAAGCGGTTGATTTTCGTGTTTCCACCCTACCATTACTCCACGGAGAAGGTATTGTTCTTCGTATTCTGGACAAAAGCTCACTCAATGTTGACCTTACCAAACTAGGTTTTACCACAGATACTTTTACCTCCCTGCGCCGCTGCCTTAACAGGCCCCAGGGCCTGTTACTTGTAACCGGGCCCACCGGTTCCGGTAAAACAGTAACGCTTTATTCGGCTCTCAACTCCCTTAACACTGAAGATATTAAAATTCTTACTGCTGAGGACCCGGTCGAGTTCAACTTTAAAGGGATCAATCAGGTAAACGTCAACACCGAAGTAGGCATGACGTTTGCTGCTGCCTTAAAAGCCTTTCTCCGCCAGGATCCCGATATCATCATGGTCGGTGAGATTCGAGATTATGACACCGCAGAGATAGCCATGAAAGCCGCCATGACCGGTCACCTCGTTTTCTCTACTCTGCATACCAATGATTCACCGTCAACTGTCAGCCGTATGGTGGACATTGGCGTCCCCGCTTACATCCTGGCCTCATCACTGACCATGGTTCTCTCCCAGCGACTGGGCCGTCGACTTTGCGTTCAGTGCAGGGAACCTGCACAATACCCCAAACAGGAACTAATCAGCGCCGGCTTTCGTGAAAGCGAAATTGATGATCTTCAACTCTACAAAGCTAAAGGGTGTGCAGAATGTAATGGACTTGGCTACAAAGGCAGGGTCGGTTTCTTTGAACTCATGGAAATCACCGACGATGTCGCCCAGGCCATCCAGGCTGAGGTCGCAGAAGAGCAGTTGCGAAAGGTTGCCATTCAAGAAGGTATGTACACCCTGCGGGAAGCGGCCCTGCAAAAGGCACGTGAAGGGGTTACCAGCCTGGAAGAAGTCCTTCGCCGGACAGTCGCCCATGAAGACAGTCTACCTGCCTATCTCGTCAATCCAGATGTGGAAGAATACGAGGATGGTGATGTTATTATTCAAGAATCAAACAAGGATAAAGATTTCTTTAAACTTGTGCGCGGCAAGGTCGCTGTGTTAAGGGGTGGTAAAAAAATTGCTGAAATAACTGAACCAGGAGAATACTTTGGCGAGATGGCCTCTATTCTCGAAGAAACCCGTTCCGCAACCATTATTTCAGCGGGTCGCTGCACCATCAAAAGATATCCCGGTGACAAGCTGAACGAACTCATAGAAAAATATCCAGAGGTTTCAAAGCACCTCTTTAAAACTCTCGTAGAACGATTGCAAAAAACCGACAGAATAGTTGTTCAACTGGCCGGTGGCAGCAAAAAACGTCCTCAAGTAGTCCGTCGCGCATGAAAAAAATTTCAGTATATATCATTGCCTATAACGAGGCAGATAAAATTGAAGCCGCAATCAACTCTGTCCTCTGGGCCGACGAAATTGTTCTTGCTGATTCATACAGCCAAGACGAGACTGCCCTAATTGCCGAAAAATTGGGCGCTCGAGTCGTTCAAATTGCATTTCAGGGTTTTGGTGATTTACGCAACAGGGCAATGGCTGCCTGTTCGTATGATTGGATATTTTCTCTGGATTCCGACGAACGTTGCACTCCCGAAGCACGGGACGAGATCCTCAAGGCTGTGGAAAATCCTACAGCAGAAGCATACTATATTCCAAGGCGTAATTTTTTCATGGGCCGATGGATTAAACACTCAGGTTTTTATCCTGACTATCGGCAGCCGCAGCTCTTCAAAAAAGGGGTATTAGCATTTAAAAATGATCCTGTCCATGAGGAGTATACTATTTTATCAAAAATGCCTGTTGGCTACCTCACCAACCCTATCTGGCAATTTCCGTATAAAAATTTAGAAGAGGTGGCCCACAAAGCCAATAAATACTCCAGCTTAGGCGCAGAAAAGTTGCAAAATAGATCGCGCAAAGCAACCATGTTCACCGCTGTGGCACGTGGGCTCTGGTCTTTTTTCCATATGTATTTTCTCAAGCAGGGTATTCTCGACGGATGGCCGGGGTTTATCATTGCCTTTGGCAACTTTGAGGGAACATTTTACAAATATGCCAAGCTCCATGAACTGCAGAGCGACTGGCAACCACCGTCTTCGCCACCCTTAACAAAATAAGGGCTTAAAGAGCCTGCTGCAGCCCCCTCATAGTCAGGGCTCACCTGATCTCGAACACACGATACTAATAATTCAAGCTACCCTTGAGAGAGAAAGAAAAAGGTGTTGTGTGGTAAGCAGGATAAGATGATAACGTATCTGGAAATGTTATACTTTGAGCTTCATAGCTATGAACGCCGGATACCAAAACGCTCGTAAATAGAGAGTATGTTTTCCATCATTGCCTTCAGTCCATATTTTTTGATGATGGCTCGCCGTTGAGCAGCGATATGTTCTTTATCTCGATGACGTTTTTTGGATAAGCTCTTGAGTGCTTTGCAAGCAGATTCAACATCGTTGTAATCAATTATTTCATACGCGTCGACTGCGTCCAGTGGCTCCAGAAGTGATGGAACTCTGCATAGCAGAACCGGCAAGCCGTATAAAAGACCTTGAATAAAGGATTGTGAAATCCCCTCACTTTCGTAAGAGGAAAAAAATACAAGGTCAAAAGCGGAGAAGTATTTTTCCGGCTGCTCCTGATGACCTGTAAAAAAAACACGATCACCTATACCGGCAGCTTTGACCATGGCTTGCAGCTTCGCAAGTTCTCCGCCTCCACCGACGATCATGAATTTAAATTTTTCCGGCATAGATGCGGCAGTATTAATGATGAAAGGGTGCCCTTTGTAATGCCGCAAAAAAGCAATATTTCCGACTAGTATATCATCCTCACCAACACCGTATCTGCTGCGAATCTCTTTCCTGTCTCCCGGGGAAAATTGAAATCGTTGCTCATCAATACCTGTCGATTGAACAACGATTCGTGAAGGTTTAACTCCCTGGTCTATTAATTGGTTACGAATTGCCTCGCTGCAGGCAAAAATAACATGGGGGAAAATATTGTAACTGACGGCGGAAGAGATAGGGGCAAGCACATGGCGTGTTCTAGTCACCAGCGGCACACCGCATAGCCTGGAGGCAAATCCAGCCATCCATGAATCTTCTGAAGAATGGGTATTAACAATGTCTGGACGTATTTTTCGAAGTACCCTGAAAAGGGCGACCCAGGAACTAATACTGAATTTTGATTTAAAGGCAACCGGATAAACAGATATACCTTCCTCTTTACCGCGCCGAGCAAGTTCACTTTTTTCCGGAACTATCAGTCCGGTTGCAAAACCAAGTTTACCTATTTCGCGTAATTCGGTGAGGATTCTGATTTCCTGTCCCCCATAAGCTCGCGACCAGTCAGTGTGTACTACTAGTATTTTTTTATCAATCGCATTCATTTTTTCGTCATCAGAAAAAGAGAATTAATCCCGACTGTAAAAATACGAGTAGAAAATGCATAACCTTTAGAATATCTACTTATTAATACGAGCGGGGGCGCTCCCTGGTCTGTTGGTGTTTGCAAGATCATCTATAAGTTACAGGAGGAGAAATTTTGTAAATAATACCAAACAATACCTGGAGCAACAAGAGGTAATAAAATGCCGGCCAGGAGCCTGTCGGAGAAAGCTCTTTTGCCCCATTTCTGTGTTATTGGCGAAAAAATAATGCTCCCAATATTAACTATATGGCTCCGCTTATTTTCACGCCAATGCCTTGAACTGAACCAAAATAGCAATTCTCCGACACACTCCTAGGGCTGCATTCAGACCTCCTGATCTCAATTCATGAAGTTGCGTTAGCAGGACACGCCCAAATGGCTTGTAGTACCGACCTAAAAAGGTCGATTACGGAAAAACACGAAACAACTATATGTGGTCACGAATTGCGAAAGTCGGGCTAAAAATGATGGTTCATCCCTTTGTCACACCACACACTTTTCTCTACAATCGTCCGGTGTAGAATGGAGTCATTAATTGCCAATCTATCTCTGGTGTTCATGGAATGATAAAGATGATACCCCAAAGCATAGAATTTGACATTCTGTCGAATAACGCCTGAATTAAGCAATCTGGCCGTAAACTCGGAATCTTCACGGCCCCAGCCAACAAATTCCTCATTAAAACCATTTATTTTGACTGCATCCTCCCGCCAAAACGCAAAATTACAGGTTTTCACTCCTTTTAACCGGGTACACCTAAACGAAAACAGTTTGGCGAGCAGGGCTGAACGAATACCGTTTTTTCGATTTTCAACCCCTTTGCTGAATAGATGCAACGCCCCTATTCCCTTCCTAAAAATAGCCTCCGAAACCTGCTTACCAAGTAATAGACGAGTTCCCTGAACAAAACAGTTTGTTCTTGCAAACGCACAGTGATCACCGACAAAGTGCTTTTCAAGAATAATATCCCCGTCAATCAAAATCACATAATTGCCACGCGCTTTTGCTATAGCCTTATTACGGCTCTTAGCCAGCCGAAAGCCTTTGTCTTCATGCCAGGAGTGGATCACGTCAAAAGGTGCGGACTGCTGAATCTTTTTCACCACCTCTGCCGTTGATTCCCCTGAGCCATCATCAGCCACAATAATCTCAAGCGGCGGCCTGGTTTGCGCAAGCGCACTTTGCAAAGACACCTCCAGCGCCTGCGGCCAATTATACGTGGTAACAATCAGACTTACCTGCAGATCATCCATTTTCTTCAATTACATACCAGTGAGTTCAACAACAGCCCCATAAACCTGCTCTACAGTAATTCCTTTCATACAGGACATATGGGAACATACCCTTTGTCGACAACAGAGACAGTCGATTCCTGGAGCCTGTAATATTGTATGAGCAACTTTGTATGGGCCAACCCTTTCCGGATGAGTTGGCCCAAAAAGGGCAGCAACCGGAGTGTTAACCATAGCTGCGATATGCATGGGCCCGGAATCGAGGCCAACATACACAGCTGCCTGCTCGATCAATGCCACAGATTCTTCGAGACTCAGGTAACCGGCAGCTATAATCGGTTTTTTCTTCATTATCGAGGTAATAGAGGCAATATACTTTTGGTCTGCTGCACTGCCCCCAAAAACAACAGCCGTTCCTGAGTCAACAAGCTGGTCAGCCAACTGTGCCCATTTTTGCACCGGCCAAAATTTCGTTTCCCAGCGGGCAGCAGGATTTGCATAGGCAAACCGCTGCCCTGCTCCAACACCATGGGTATGTAGAAAATTACTTGCTCGTTTTCGGTCTTCAGAGCTGGTGCACATGTAAAAATCCTCTTCCGCTACAGCGCATTGCAAATGTTTGCAGAAAAGCAGATTCTTGTCCAAGGCATGTTCGACACCCTCTGGCACGGTTACGTGTTCATGCTGAAACAAGGTGTTCAATTCCCTGGCATCTGCGAAGCCCAGGCGGGTTCCTTTGCGATTGGTCAAAGCCAATAAACCACTGCGAAAGGAAGCATGCAAATCCAGACTGATATCAAACGGAAAGGCCATGAAAGTCCTTTTTAACGCAGCCAAGGTCTTCACTGTTGCAATGAATGCTTTGCCATACACCCCTCTTGGAGCATGGGGATCGCTGGTCGCAGGAATATGAATTGGATAGACATGATCAACAGTAAGGTCTCTCTCCACAATGCCGGCATAGCCTTGTTCGACAATCCAGCCAATACAACAATCCGGGTGATGGCGCTTTAAGGCATGTGCTACAGGCAATGTGTGTACAATATCGCCCAGAGAGCTTTGTTTAATAAACAAAATCCGCTTGTTGCCCAAATCCATTTTTCCTCTCACCCCGATGACCGTGCAAACTGCTTCAACGTATCGATATGTTGTCCTGTTTTCAAGCCGTGCCTTGCTGCAAAATCAGGGGCGATGGTCTTCGGCCGTAACCCCTTAATAGTATCTATAAGGGTTTGAGGATGATTATCAGGTATTACAACCCCGCTTTCCTCTCCTAATAGTTCTGCAGCCCCAACCGAGGCAGTGACCATGACCGGGGTACCGCTTTCCAACGATTCCGTCACAACCAGACCAAAAGGCTCATAGTGCGAAGGAAGCACAACATAGTCAACTGCGCTATACAGGGATGCCATATCATCCTCATAGCCGATATAGCGGACATTATCTGACAGACGGTTCTTTTTCAGGTCCTCACTGCCCACAATGATAAGCTCATGTAGTTCCGGATCAAGAACAGCATATGCAGCAAGTAGCTCATGCAAGCCTTTTCGTTGATGACTCATGGATGGGAAAAGAAGGGTAAGTTTATGCGACGTAATGTGGTACTTTTTCCGCACTTGCTCACACTGTTCTGCACTCACCCGGAAAAAACGTTTCTCATTAACCGGGGGATACACAACCCTCACTTTGTCCTGAGCAATCTGATAATGCCTTTCAATCTCTGCCTGAATGGATTTTGAATGGGCGACCACCCACGGCACATTGGTAAACATATACCTTTCAAAACGATTTTCGACGCTGTCATGGCCCCTTCGATACCAATTCTGACTGCGCCTGGTCAGTACTGACTGCGGATGCACCCCGCCAACGACCGCAACATCCTGGCAACCAGTGCGGGTTAAACTTAAGGAAAGGTCATATTCAGTACGCAGAAACCGACGATTGTATTTATTTAAAAAAGCGTATTTTCGGAGACGCCGCGGCAAAAAAAACAATGTTGTTTTGTGAAAAGTACAGGCATAGCCTTTGGCGAGTTCCCTGTCAATTTCATAGGCATGGACATGCACCTCATCACCGGCATCCAAAAAGCCTTGCACAAGAGTAAGGAGGTACGACTCCATTCCGCCTGATTTACTGAACTGATTATGGATAAGGGCAACTTTCATCGCTGATACCTAAGTGATGGAGCGATAGAGGCTAAAGGCAATTTTATACTGATCAAGCTTCATCTGGTTCCTCTGTTTTTGATGGTGTGAAGCTGGTAAACACGATAAACAGAAAATACGCCAGGCAGCTTGAATTGAACGCGCCCTGCCAATTTTCCGTTGCATGTTGATGGGATAGTGCTTGCTTAAAAACTGCACTTCCGCTTTCATTTTTTTTTCAAAAACCGACAATGGGTCAACGTTTCGTTCACTTTGGCCTTCCAAATGGGTTATAACCGCTTCCGGTATGAAACCGATAGCCCATCCAGCCTTTCGTATGCGCAGACAGAGATCAATATCTTCTCCATACAGGAAAAACTGTTCATCAAAGCCACAGATACCATCCATGACCTCTTTACGGACAACCATACCAGCACCCAATACCCAGGCAATACTGCCCGGCAACGCAGCAAACAACCCCTTGCTGTAATGCCCGCCTGGATAATCATACTCAATTGTATCATGATCATGTCCAGAGCCGGTGATCATTCGTATACCACCCAGCCCTACCTGTGTTTGCTGGTCCATGTATTCTCTCATGGCTACCAGGCATCGTGGTTGCAATATCGTATCTGGATTGAGCAAAAACAATAAATCACTCTTAGATTGCTCTGCAGCCTGATTATTTGCAGTTCCGAATCCCACATTTTCGTGATTATCGATCAGCTCAACCTGTGGATAGCTCTGCTTTATTAAGGCAACACTGTTGTCGGTCGAGTTATTGTCAACCACAAACACCTTCTGCCACTGGTCACGCTGTGCCATCACAGAATCAAGACAGGCAGGCAGCAGGTCTGCAGTGTTATAGTTAACAATTATGATCGACAGTGACGGCAACTCAGGCATATTTAGGCTTTTTCCTATAGTGAACAAGGAGATACTACTTATAAAGAGCTTTACTCTTCTCTGCACAAAAGGATGGAAGTAAGATCTCGTTTTTCGTCTTCAAACCAAAAAATTCCATTTCCCCATTAAAAGCAGGAATTGATCCTGTCATCATAGTGAGTATGCTTTTTCATCCTGCAGATGATGACAGAGGACACAACCCACGGAATGGTTGACTCTTGGCATTAGCCCCTATCAGCAAGCATCCGGTACTTTTTTAAACAGCACAGCCGAGAAGAGAGAGAAGAAGAAACCAGTTTGATAGACAACGAGATAGGATTCCGTCAACATAATAACCAAAAAGAAAACAGGAAAGGCGTAGCGCATCCGCTGCAAATCGTCTTTTTGCACCCAGCCCTGCCTGAACTGTAAGAAAAAAAGCGATAATATGACCACTAGGCCAACACCGCCAAATCGGGTGCCGACAAGAAAATATTGGTTATGCGGATTATCAGTAGGTGATATCTGCGGAGACCGCTGCTGGTTAACTTTGGAGTACTCTGCATCAAAATCACCGGTCCCTACACCCAGCAATGGATAGGCTTTCATAATTTCATATGAGTTGCGCCAATACAACAAACGTAACCCAACAGAGGTATTGGGGTTCTTTTCAAACTGCGCTATTTCATTTCCGGCAAGATCAACCCTGCTTTTAAACTGGGGGCTCAAGGAGTACCCTGCATAAAAAAGCAGTGGTAGAAAAAGTGCTGCTCCACAAACAGCCACGATCAAATTTTTTCGAAACTTTTGCAGTAAAAAGAGAACAATCAGGACAAAGAAAACCAATTGCCCTGCCCGTCCTTCGGTAATAAACATGTTAAAAACCATTACTCCCAGCAAAACAAAACCAAGCCACTTAAAAATGCCACTGATTTTCCCCCAGAAAAGTTCATGGGCAAGCATATAGATGGCAATGGCAAGCAGGGGGTTATACACCACATGAAAGGTTTTCTTGGTGATATGCTGTGGGGTGACATCAGCGTAATGAAGTAAATCAAACCACGCCAGGTAGGTTAAGCTCATGGCCACGGTCATACCTGCTAAAAAAGCTGCTATATACCACCGCCTTTTATTGTACACAACAAGCGTCATGAACAGCGGCATGAGCATAAATTTCCACCTTTTAGCGATAAAGGCCAAACCGGATTGTACATCATCACTCCACAGGAGTCCTGCAACCATGAGGGCAATGTAGGCCAACACGGCTAGACAAACTCCATTTTGGCTCACCTCCGTCAACTTTTCGACCAACCGCCCGTCAATAATCCAACCAAGCAGGATCAGGCAGGCAAGCACGGAAATTACAGATGTTGAAAGGGGGATAAAGAATGCCAACAGCAGCATGCAACAAAAGTTCATTTGCTGCACACGCTGGGAAAAAGACGGACTCATAACTCTATTTCCTTATTCATGCTGCATATTGTAATGAATAAAGAGCCTTATACTCACCATCAAATGCCAGCAATTCTTCATGGCTCCCTGCCTCCACCAGCCAACCGTTTTTCAGGACAATAATTCGATCCGCTTTTTTAATGGTGGAAAGCCGATGTGCAATGACAATGGTCGTTCTATTCTGCATCAGATTTTCAAGGGCATACTGGACCTTTTGCTCTGATTCCGTGTCCAACGCGGATGTTGCTTCATCTAAAATGAGAATAGGCGCATTTTTAAGCAAGGCTCTGGCTATGGATATACGCTGTTGCTGGCCACCGGACAATCTAGCGCCGGACTCACCGACAATGGTGTCAAGACCATCTGGTAAGGCATTGATAAAATCCAAGGCATAGGCAGAGCGGGCAGCCTCCAGTATCTCTTCATCCGAGCATCCTTCAACTCCATAACCGATGTTGTAGCGCACAGTATCATTAAAAAGAATCGTCTGCTGGGTAACCAATGCGATCTGGCTCCGTAACGAATGCAGGGTTACCTCTTTAATATTCTTTCCATCTATGCGGATAGAGCCTGATGTAACATCGTAAAACCGGGGGATAAGGTTAGCCAGCGTACTTTTTCCGCCACCACTGGGCCCTACCACAGCGAGAACCTCGCCTCTCTTAACCTCCAGCTTGATATTATGCAGGACGGGCTCATCATCTCCATACCTAAAGATAATGTTATCAAATGTAATGCTGCGGGAAAATGGAGCCAATGGAACAGCACCGGTTTTTTCCTTGATATCCAGCTCCACATCCAGGAGAGAGAATATTCGCTGTGCTGCAGCCATTCCCGACTGGATAGTTGAATTTATCTTACTAACGCCCTTGACCGGTTCATAGAGCATGATCAAGGCCGTAAGAAAGGACATAAACGTTCCAGGAGTAGAGTTGCCGTTAAGCACCTGCATCCCACCAAACCAGATAATAAGAGCCATCCCAATCCCGCCAAGAAATTCTACCATGGGGTGTGAGAGGCAACGATATCGGGTTTCACTCATTAAAATATCGAAAAGCCGCTGCATATGATCTGCAAATCGGCTTTTCTCAAACTTTTCCATGCAAAAGGCTTTTACAATCCGAGTACCTGCTATGGTTTCGTGCAATTGATTGGTAGACGTTCCTAAGTGAGTCTGGTAACGAGTACTGATCCGCCGAAATTTTTTCCCATAAACGGTAATGGGCACCGCAGCCATGGGAATGAAAATTAAAGAAACAAACGCGAGCCGCCAATCCATATAAAAAATAACGCCAAGCAAACCAATCACCGTAAAAAAATTGCGTAACAAGTGAATGAGAGCATGGGACACCGACCCCTGCAGCAGACTGACATCATTTACAATCCTGGAAATAAGCTCACCTGTGGCATTTTTATGAAAAAAACTTAAACTCAAATCATTCAGATGACTATAGGTAGCAATGCGCAAATCTCGAATGACATTTTGCCCTACCCACTCAAGCAGGTACGAATAGACAAAATAAAACACCCCTTTAACCAGAAAAAGTAACAAAAGAGCAATGGGCAGTATATTGAGCAGCGTCGCGTCTTTATTAAAAAATATTTCATCCAGTAATGGCTTTACCATATAGGCTTGGCCTGCATTAAAACCTGCAACAATGATCATGGCACCCATGGCGATGAACAGTTTCACCTGGTAAGGTTTGAGTACCTGAGCGAGCCGTGAAACAATTTCTTTAGAAGTCATTTATAGTAACTAAACAGTTAATAGTAAGAATAGATTGTGCAAAAACGACGACGACAATAGCTGATTGGTCAGTGGGCAGCCATTTGAACAAGCTGTTTAAAACATCTTTCAACTGTACCGGTTGTAAGGAGATATTTCCAATAATGCTGGCGCAGGTGGCTACCTATAAAATTCACTCTCGGCGTCACCACTCTAACATGCCCCCACCCCGGCTGCCACAGCCGAGCCTTCTTTTTCCTTCCATGAATACTCAGGGTCGGGATACCTAGACAGGAAGCAAGATGCCCACCGCCGGAATCATTTCCGATAAAATAACCGGACTCATAAAGATAGCCAGCGCAATCAGCGATAGTTGAAAAACCTATGAGTTGGAAAGCAGGCTTAATAAATGTCTCCCACTCCTTGCTCTCAGGTTTGCTCATAATATAGACTGGCTCAAAGCCCCGTTTTTGCAAGCGATAACCAAGTTGCAAAAATCTTTCCGGCACCCAATTCTTACTCACTTCCGCACTGGTTGGATGAATACATACCCGGTTTTCGTTTTTTCTCCAGCTTAATCCTGCCGGAGGTGAAATACCGTTTTCAAGAACCGGTTGATGGTTGGGGAAAACGTGACGACAGACCACCTGCATATTTTCGACTTGCGTTATTTGAGGCTGTTGGAGGGAAATATAATTCATCTGCCTGGATATCACTTCCTTATCTGTTGAAGGCTCCATTCTGCCCGACCAGAAAAAAAACGTGTACGATTCCAGTTCGTTGGAGAGATCGGCCACCGGCAAGGAACGTTCAACCCTGTGTTGCGGAAACCAATCCTGCAATTGGTAGATAAGATCGCTATACACAGTGGTGGCATATCCGTGAAGATGCGCATTATGCAGCAGCACCATTTCAACCAGATTATCCCCCAAGCCCTTACCACCAATCAATGCTATTGCACCTTCAGCCATTACAGACTCCACCTGCTACAACTTCCATCCAGCGCACTAAGGGCTAAGCATTGCACCTCAAGCGAGTCCTTCATTGTAATTTCCATCGAGCTTTTGCTGTCCGTCTTTTCTCCCATCGAGCCAGCCGGCAGCCTCTGCCAGCCCCTTGTGCATATTGCCCCCTTCAAGATCGATGACAAAATAATCCACCCCCATAGCCATCATTTCCCGAACATAAGGAAACAGGACAAAAGGTACTTCTGAACGGACATAGGTTAAATCCCTTTTACGTTCAATGGTATAGGCCTCTCCTCTGGGACTGACAACATTTTTCCGGGTCTGCAGATGGGTCGCGTTGAGCTTTGCTGTAAAAAGTGGTGGTTTGCCATATACATACATGCCGACCTGAGTGGTGGAATAGCGAGCCTCCTGCGCTTCCATGCCTTTCCTGGCGGTAAGTGCTTGTTGCAGAGTATCTCGGTCGGTTTCCAGGGAGAACAACATTCCTTGAATGCCATGCTCCCACCCATGCAAAAGAGCAGCATTATTGAGTACATTTACGGTGTAATCAGCATACAGCTTGATCCCCCTTTCTGCTGAAAAGGATGAAAAAAAGCTCACCTGTGAGATATGACCAATCTGGAAACGAGAGAACCCCATAGCAACCATATCTTTCACTGCCTTTCTATACCACGCTATATCCCTTTGATGAATAACCGGCGGCAACATCCATATCAGCTGCGGGTAGAGGGCTGCAGCTCTTTTCCCCATTGCTGCAATTTGCTGACATGCCTTCTCTTGTAAAAAAACAAGCAATTTTGTCGGTCGCACAGGATATCGCTGTCTCGTTGAGGGCAGCTCACTACAACGCAGCCACCACTGTGGTTGGAGCTGCCTTTTGGGAGAAGAACGTACTGATTTACCGCGGGAACTGCTGACTCCTTTGGCAGCGCCCACCTGGCGCCCTTGGCTCCATCCCACCGACCGTAAAACCTTGTCAACCTTTCCCACATCGGGCTTTACTTTCTTCAGTGATTTGCTTTTAGAAACAGAATGACGTGTGCCTTTAACCTCGTTTTTTCTGCTTGCACTCACATCAACCTGAAAAAGCAGCCCCTGGGTTACTCTCTGCTGCTTCCCTTTTTTGCTCAATGGTGGAAGCCCTATGGTCACTGTCTGCCCTTTTTTTGCTTGGCGAACAAGACGATTACCGTGCGTCATGAACTGCAGGGTAAAACTCTCACGCACATCACTGGATTCATCCTGAAAACGTAAACGATCACCAACACTTACATCACATCGAAGTGCCACTAAACACGCCGGTCTAGTGTCTCTCTGGTCTTTCTTGTTCTTGATCACTTTTGCCTTACCAGCAAAAACGCCGGCTACGCCAACCAAATGGGGTTTAACGATCTCTTCATGGTTGCCAACAAAAAAACCACGAGTCCGTGTTCTACTCATCGCCTGATCAAGCAAATCATTTGCTTCTTTTTGCACACGCCCTTTTTCCTGAACAGGTGCCTGCAAATTATCAAGACACAACCGATAAGCACGAACAGTTTTTCGTACATACTCAACTGATTTCAAACGCCCTTCAATTTTGAGGCTCACCACTCCTAGTTGTGCCAGCTTGCTTAAAAAACCAATTCCACATAGATCGTTCATGGAAAAAAGAAACAATCCTTGCTGCCCCTTTCCCGGCCCGCCGCCCCTGGTCTGCTTTGGAGCCTGTAATCGGTAATGCCTGCGACACGGTTGCACACATTGGCCCCTGAGGCTTGATTTCCCGCCATGCATGCTTGAAAACATACAGAGCCCCGAGTAGCTGAAACACATGGCACCATGAATAAATATTTCGAGATTTGCCTTACTCTCCCGACTTATCGTACCAATTTCTTCTAAAGAAAGCTCCCGAGCCAGAACCACTCTATCAAATCCTTGGTTTGTAAAAAAATCAGCACCCAGCGTGTTATGAACTGACATGAGGGTAGAGGCATGCAGGGAAAGTTCAGGAAAATACTTTTTCGCTAGAAAAAAAAGTCCCAAATCCTGGACGATCAATGCGTCCGGGCCAATGGTAGCCAGAACAGACAGGGTTTCCACCGCCTGTCGCATTTCCTGTTCCTTGACCAGGCTGTTCATGGCCACATACAACTGCTTTCCCGCATCATGTGCATACCGAGTCATTGCACTGATATCAGCCAGAGAAAAGTCACGACGCAAAGATCTGGCGTTAAAGCCTGGAGCGCCCACATAAACGGCATCTGCCCCTTCCTCCATTGCTGCTTCAAAGGCAGAAAAGGTTCCTGCAGGTGCGAGCAGCTCCATGGAAGCCGGCTTCTCTAAAGATGATTTACTCGACATGAAAAATTCTTAAGGAAATAGTTATGCTGCTTGACGGCGTATGCTGGCCTTCAAGTACCGTCAGTGAGCAAAAGAGGCTGGATATCAAGAGGGGGAAGCGGAAGAATAAAATAAAAATTATTACCTTGCGAAGTTGGTTCATACCCGGCTTCTCCGCCATGCATTTCCACAACATGCCGGATAAAAGAAAGCCCATGGCCGGTTCCTGGTATTTTTTTGCTGTCAGCCCCACGAACACCTTCTTGAAACAGGTTATTTCCATCCTCCGGGTCCATGCAGGGGCCAGTGGTAAAAACGTTAAACTTTATACTGGTATGACCTGGTTCCGGATAGTTATCCAGTATTTCACGCCCATAAGCCATGGCTTTGCGAGGCACACCGTTATCATCAACAATCTCACGGGTATACTTGGCTGCATTGGAAAAAAGGTTTGCATACACCTGGGCCAGCAGTCCAATATCAACATAGAGAGAAATCTCTTCTTGCTGCATATTATCCGGCTTTTCGACGCTGACATTAGCCGCCTTGAGCCTACTGGCATAGTGCTCCAACTGGGGGATAATAACATCTTTTTCAACAAAACACTGCTTAGGATGCAGGACCAGGTGTCCTCTTTCAAAATGCTCTTTTCGAAAAAGACTTTCTAAAAAAAGACTGGTAATGGAGTGGTGTTTAACCATCTCCTGATGATAGGCCAAGAGGCTTTTTTGCATCTCTGCTAAGCCGCGACAACAGTTTTCACACTCTCCAGAATCCTGGACGTTTGCTATGGCCCGTTGCATTTGCTGCTGAAGCCCCGATATTTCTTCGATTTTCTTTCTGAGCTGATTAAAAATATGCTTGAAGTACATATTGGGCACAATGATATTGTGCTCAATATCAACAACAAGGGCATTGATAAACTTAAGGTGTTGAACATTCTGCCGGGCAATAAGACGATTATCCAGGTTGTATCCAATTCGGTTTGCATACTTGGTAAAAAAGAACCTGTCGGCATCGGAAAGTTTCCTTGCCCCACTCAACTCGTACATGCCGAGAGTATGCCCTGCACTACAGGATCCTTTTATATCATTCCAAAGGGTTGTCTGTCGTTGCGGCCTGTTATGAGCATTCACACTACCGAAGGCTTTAAAAGGCTGTTTACTGTAAATCGGAATGACATAAGAATCTGCCATCTCATAGGGGGTGTCATTCATTTGTACAGGAAATGCCGCAGGTTCAGGTTCCTTTAAAACTCCCCGTTCGCTGGAGCAAACCAAAGAAAGCCCCTCGTCCTCGCCCTGACACAAGTACAAAGCACTTGAAACCCCCAGCATTGCATAGGGAACGGATACGCAGACTCGGTAAAAATCATCGAGGGAATCATACTCTTGGGCAAGATCAAAAAAAGCCTTCAAAAAATCATTATGATATTGAGCAAAGTTATATTGCTTATAACTTTCAGTCTTTTCATGTACGCGTTCACACACCCTCTGCAGGTCAGGTGGTATGGGTTTTTTCTTTGATTGCTCTTTCATAAGATGGGTGCACTAAAAAAGCATGCATTTCATCCTGCGCTCATCAAGCAGGCTGATTTTCAGGATTGTGACAAAACGACCTCGTTGTGCTCTCCACTTTCTTCCAGCAACACATCGACTCGTTCATTCTTTGCCGCATTCACTGACATCCCAACATAATCGGGCTGGATTGGGAGTTCTCGACAGCCGCGATCTACAAGAACAGCAAGTTGGATAGATCGAGGACGTCCATAATCCATGATTGCATCCATGGCCGCCCGAATGGTCCGGCCGGTGAAGATCACATCATCAACAAGAATGACTGTCTGCTCTTCCAGAGCAAAATCAATTTCTGACTTCTTGACTATCGGATTTTGGGAAATCAGACTCCAGTCGTCTCGGTAAAGGGTTATATCGAGATTACCGGAGGGAAGCAAAATCTGTTCATGTTCACGTATTTTCTGATGAATACGTTCCGCCAGGAAGACACCACCGGTATGAATGCCGACAAGAGCAAGTTGTTCGCCGCCATGGTTGCGCTCGATGATTTCAAGACTTATGCGATCAAGGCTTCTGTCTATGTCCCTGCCCGTCATAATGGTTTGTGCTGCCATACCCCTACACCCTGTTCCAGAAATAGTCGATTCCTTTGCTATCAACCAAATTAATTGCGGCCGGGAAGGCCTCACATTCCACCTCAAAAACCCTGGCAGCTATGTCGTCGGGAGTATCTTCATACTCAAGGGAAACGCAGCGCTGCAATACAATTGGGCCCTGGTCATACTCCTCGTCGGCAAAATGCACGGTACAGCCACTTACAGTACATCCTTTTGCCTTAACAGCTTCATGCACGTAATGCCCATAGTACCCCTTACCGCAAAATGACGGAATAAGTGCAGGATGAATATTCAGCACCGCCCTTTCCAGCCCCTGAGGTGGAACATACAATTTCAAGTAACCTGCTAAAACAATAAGATCGATATCGTAATCTTTTAATATAGCATTTATAGCCGCATTATCTTGTGCATAGAAGGCAGGATAGCCATATTTTTCTGCTTTTTCCAAGCCAAGCACAGAAGGGACATTAGACACCACCACCTGAATATCAGCCTGCAATACTCCTTTTTCAATCTGCTGATGGAAATTATCCAATGTCCGCCCACTCCCAGACAGCAATACTGCCATCTTTTGCATTATTTTTCTCCTGTAAAAAACGCTTCAGAAGCAGGGTCAACACTGCTCATCCATTCAGCAATAGCTTTATCATAAGCTGTGGTTAACGCAAAGACCTTTCCTGCAAGGTAAAAACGAGTGGAAAGTTTGTATCGCCATACTCTTGCAATTCTGAGAGGACAAGCGAATAGTCAGCCGGGTCTACGATCACAGTTACATCATTAAAATTTTTCGCAGCAGCCCTCAGCAGGGTCGGTCCCCCGATATCGATATTCTCTATCGCATCCACAAAACTGCAATCCTTACCTGCGATTGTTTTTTCAAAAGCGTACAGATTGACAGCGACAATATCGATGGAGCGAATACCGTGTTCAGCGCACTGTTGGCGATGCTCAGCGTTACTACGCTGGTGTAAAATACCACCATGAACCATTGGGTGAAGCGTTTTAACTCGCCCATCAAGCATCTCAGGAAATCCTGTAAATTCGGACACATCCGTCACCAAAATGCCACTTTCACGCATTTTAGTTGCTGTCCCTCCTGTGGAAAGGATTTCAACACCGAGAGCAACCAGTGCCTGCGCAAATTCTTCAATCCCACTTTTATCGGTTAAGCTGATAAGTGCTCGCTTACCGTTTTGCATATATCTTCTCCTACAACAATATTATCGATGCAATCCCCGCCATCAGCGCTGGCTGAAGAATGGTTATTGTTTTTTCAAAAATTGACGGATTTTTCTACGATCTCTTTTATCAGGTCGACGGTCCGGCTTCCCCGCCGGAGCGGTTATGAGTCGCCGTTCTTCCTTAACCTGTTCTCTTTTGGCTATCGACTCCTGACTTTCCTCGTAGAGCAGGCGAGCAACACTTGCTGGTCCGCGACGATCATGCAGACCTAAAATCGTTATCGTAAAGGTCAATGCGCCTTTACGAATCTCGAGAGCATCACCTTCCAACACGGTCCGCGACGGTTTAACCCGCTGGCCATTCAGATGTACATGCCCTCCACTGACTGCTTTAGCAGCCAAGGATCTTGTTTTAAAAAAACGGGCTGCCCACAGCCACTTGTCTATCCGGACTTTCTCCACAGCAGTACAAATCCATTATTTAAAAATTAAAATGTTTATTATTAGCATACTTTCCGATATCCATCAAATAAAGAACTGATATTATCAGGAGCACCTCTTCACATCCCAATCACCCCAGCCCTCTCCAAAAAAATACTCATTCTCGATTATGAATATTGCTCGAGTTGGAAAAATACTGTATGTGCATGAAGTATTGATCCCTCTTGCCAACAAAAAACGACCTTTTTTCTTACTTCTTTGCACATACACTTTCAGTTATACTAATCCGCATGACCCTACAAACTGTCGGCATCCACAATTTGACTCGTCCTATTTCCATTAAAACGAAAAGAGGAACCATCCAGCAAACTGTGGCCACCATTGACCTTGATGCACTTCTTCCTCATGAACGATCACAATCGTGTATTGAGGTTATGATGCCGCTCCTGGCCGAGTATGCTGAAGATATTCATGTTGGTGTTCTACCCGATCTCCTGCTCACCGTTCGTGAACAACTCCAGGCAAAAGAAGCACAGCTGGCAATGACCTTCCCCTATTTTATCAATAAAACCGCGCCGGTTTCGGCCACATCAAGCTTAATGGAGTATCAGTGCACCCTTAGAGGTACCTCGACCAAAAGATCATCTCCTCTCATCCGGGTATCGGTTCCGGTTACGACCCTCTGTCCATGTTCAAAGGAAATCAGCAAGGTAGGCGCTCATAACCAAAGGGCGGAAGTAACTCTAACGGTTCAGCCCACAGGATTCCTCTGGCTGGAAGACCTTATACAGTTGGTCGAAGAGAGTGGTTCCTGTCAACTTTATTCATTGCTTAAACGACCCGACGAAAAATACGTAACCGAGATGGCCTATGATAATCCTATGTTTGTTGAGGATGTCGCCAGAATGGTGGCTCTCAAAACACGTCACCTTCCAGGTATAGAATGGTTTTCAGTGGGTGTGGAAAGTTTTGAATCGATCCACAAACACAGTGCCTACGCTTATATTGACAGCAACGACCTCAACGACATATCAAATTAAATCGTTTTCCGGCTGAAGAATGTAGCACAACATACGGATCAGCCGGCGAACCCCTTTTTTGTGTCTTCTGCCCTACTGCCGCGGACATTCCTTTTTTATTCCGCGCCGTCACTTTCCATGATAAAATGGGAGAAAAATCAGCCCGAATTTCTCACAAGAAACCCGGGCAAGTCCTTTTCGGGATATAACATGGTTATCGAACTACGAAAATCAGTCAGGAATCCGGATTACCTGCCAGTAACAGTTAATGCCATAAACAGCAAGGACGGCACAGTACTTGCGGGCCCTTTTTCCAGCCGTATTATAGATATATCTTCCCATGGTGCCTGCCTGCTTATGACCCAGATCATCAAGGATCGATATCACATTTTCCATACCGTTCAGGACCATGCTTCCCACTTACTTGAGCTGACCATCAACCTCCCGCCTGATCTCATCGACTACTCGATCATCGCCCGCCCTGTATGGATGGATATTTTTCGCCAACAGGAAATAAGTGCCTTCAAACTCGGCATAGAATTTATAGAAAACATGGAAGGAAAAAAAATGCAGAAACTTAAAACCTCAATCATTAAAGAACAGGAGCAAAGGGGATCCTGGTGGTCGCGAGCCTGCTCGGCAATAAATAAATAAAAACCACATAGGCAGGCTATGCCTCTTTTCACGCCTTAAAAATAAACAAAAATTCGACGCAATATTGATACGTTTATTTCGTAACAGTCCGTAAAAGCCATTTATGGACGAACAGGAGCTACAATTTTTCCAGCGCAGGAATGGTATAAACCACCATGGGTTCTTCAATGCCCCTGAGCTTCATTTCACCCCACCTTTCCATATGAAAAAGGTGATGTACATCGTTGCGCACAGACTGTGTTAAATATATCCGACAGTGGCTTGACTCCGCTGCCAATCGTTGTGCGATATTCACTTCATTACCGATAACAGTGTAGTCAAAGCGCCTTGAGGAACCGACATTCCCTAAAAAAACGTTACCGCTCGTAATCCCGATCCCCAAATCTATGTTACGAAACACATCACTTTTCGCCCGCCACTGCCGATGAATTTTCTCAAATTTTTGTTTGATCATAAGTGCTGCGTTTACCGCAGCAAAAGTAGCATTTTGATTGGCAATTGGGGCACCAAACATAGCCAGGACCGCGTCGCCCATGAACTTGTCGACAGTTCCCTGCTGCTGAAAGATAGTATCTGTAAAAATATTAAAAAAATCATTGAGAAAAGCTCGAAGCCTATCTAATTCCAGCTGTTGAACCAAGGCCGTAAAATTTCGGATATCGGCAAAAAGAATAGTTACTTTCCGGATGTCACCAAGCTCCATCAGTTCCGTTTCTCTTACCAGCAGGAGTTGGGCCACTTCCGGTGCCATATACTGCTCAAGCAGGGTTCTGGTGCGGGTAACTTCTTCAACCTGCCGGAGTGCACGCACATTTTCCAGAGCCATGGCGGCCTGGCCGCAAACAATACTGATCACTTCTTTATCTGCCTCTGAAAAACGCTCATCTGTTCCAGTCTGGCTGATGTTCAACACCCCTATAATGTTGTCCCTTATGATAAGAGGGCAGGATATTGCAGAGACGATCTCAGCCCTTTTTAAAAACGGCGAAAAAATTGTTGTTTCCTGGTCTTCTTTATTAAGAATAACAGGCTTCCCGTGCTTAAAAACCCACCCCGCAATGTGTTCACCTTTGGCTATTCGAACCGAGTTTGCCAATCTCTTGTCCATCCCTCTGGATGCTGCAATATGCAGGCTTGCCTGTTTTTCATCATAAAGAAGAATTGACATATGCGAAGAACCGGTCAACTCGGCAACACTCTCAAGAAGGCCTTCCAAAACCTCCTTTTCCGTGGTTGAAGAAAGGAACTGTTCGCCAAGGCTGTAAAGAGGCAGCAAGGTTCTTAGACGGACATTCTCATCATCTAGTTTTTTACGTTCAATAGACTGCTTAACCATGGTGCGCAGATGTTCAGCTTGAACAGGCATTTTAAGGATACCTGAAAAACCCGCCGAAAAGGAGGCAACAAGCAGATCATTTTCGACAGAGGAAGTTAACAAAACTCCCGAGAGAACCGGAAATTGTTCCCGCAGCGTGACAAAGGTTTCGTAGCCATTGATGCGGGGTGAATCCTCCACCAGCACTATGGCGACCTCATGCTCTTGACACATTTGCACGGCTTCTTTTTTGCCGGTACAGAACAAAACAGTGTATTCGTCAAGTGCCGAGCGTAGCCTCGCGACACTCGCAGAATCTTTGACCACCAGCAGAATAATCATTTTCATAAGCAGAATAGTTATGTATGCGTTAATATACTTTAATACAGTATCACGTGGTCAACGCTGAGACAAGTTGTGAAGAAATCCGATTTAGAAGCTGTCATTAACATATATGGCCACCCTATTGTGCAGGTCTTTCACTCTCTTATGACGTGAGGCCCAGATAAAATTGAGAACCCTTTGCGTTGCTCCCATATTCCCTTACTCCATCCATTGTCATACTCGATACCTGCTTGGTACAGCCCTCGCTCATCAAAAACAGCGTCTCTATTCAACGATACAATAATTACCCATTTTATACTAACAATGACCAAAACACTTCCAGCGAAACACCTTTTCACCGTACTCTGTTTACAGCTTCTCCTTATCCTCCCGGCTCGCGGACAAGAAATCCCCCCGCTCCTGTTCTTTTATTCAAATGATATACAGGGAGAACTCAAGCCATGTGGAAGTGGTTGAGGGAGCGCTAAACTGGGCGGTCTGCCCAAACGTATCACTCTTATTAACCGGTTATCGCGCACAACCAATGCCCCACTAGTGCTTGACAGTGGTAACCTTCTTTTTAAACCACGACGCTCTGGTCAGACAGTTTCCTCCACAGACCAAGCAAAAGCTACCATCATTGCGCAAACTTTTATCGCCGGCCAAAATGTTGTCGCCGCAGTAGGTAGCAATGACCTAGTCGCCGGTTCTTCTTTTTTAAAAAAATTAGAAGAAAAATATTCTTTTCACTTTCTCTCAGCAAATCTCGCTGCTGCAGGTGCGGACAAGCCAATCTTTCAACCCTTTACGTTCAAAATGATTGATCATGATTTCCATGTCGCGATCATCGGTCTTACCGGCCGGCCTCTCTCCCACCTGCCGAGTGAACAGTTCTCACTCCTGTCTTGGGAAACAATTCTGCCAAAGCTCATTACCCAACTCAGCTCGCATGCTGATATGATCCTTCTCCTCTCTAATCTTCCCCCACAAGAAAACGAGAAAATAGCCAAAAAATTCGATGCTATTAATATTATTTTTCAATCCGGGAACGTCAGCAGGGGTAACACCCCTCCATACCTCGTGAATAATGCCCTCATCTGCCAGACAACAACCAGAGGGAAATACCAGGGAACGCTTGAAATTAAATGGAACGAATCTCGAAAGTGGCAAAAGCATGCCAAGATTAGAATAGAACTCAAACAGATAAAGAGACAACTCCAACTGGTTACCCAAAAAATAGAGCAAAGTAAACAGGTAGACTCTGGAACAAAGCGGCATGAAAACCGCTTGCTTGGCTTACAAAGACTCAAGCAAAAACTGGAAGGGCAGCAAAAACAGTTACAGCAACAACTCAACCATAACAAAAGTTATCAAGGGGCAACCTACAACAACCGCTTTATTGCCCTCTCATCAAAAGTGGAGGACGACCCACAAACAGTACAACGCATTCGTGCCGCAGGAATACGATAAGGTCTACCTGCTCGCTCGCCCCCTCAAAAAAAAAAGGGCATATCCTGGAAAGGATATGCCCTTGACTACACCAACTCAATCAATAAATCAGCAACCAAAAGCTTTCTGCAGATTAGGTACAGTCTGCTTTTTACGACTCATCATACCATCTATCCACACGGTATTATCAACAAGTTTTGCATCAAATGCTTTTTCAACAAGCTCAGGTTCATCAGAAAGTACTACCAGGTCGGTTCCCTCTTTTACAACGTCGGTCAGCATCAACAGGATGGAGTGACGACCATCAGCTTTCATCTCTTCCATAGCTTTCATCAGGTCACCGCGCATATCTGCAACCTGATCAAGTGTTGCCAATTCAAGCTGACCAACACCAACTTTTTTACCGTTCATGTCAAAATCTTTGTAATCACGGTTGAGCAGATCCATTGGAGGCACGCCGGCTACGGCACTTTTTGCTTTCAGCATATCCATGAACAGGCTATCAGTGTCGGTTACGCTAGCGATAGTTGCCAGTTCAGCAACAGCTTTTTTATCTGCGTCTGTACAGGTTGGGGATTTAAAATTCACAGTATCACTTAAAATTGCTGCCAACATCAGCCCTGCAACTTTAGGATCAATAGCTACTCCATCCAGATCATACAGTACCTTTAAAACAGTTCCTGTACAGCCTACTGGCATATTACAGAAAAAAATTGGGCTATTAGTGGTAACATCACCAATTTTGTGATGATCAACAATGGCTACGACTTCACCATCGCTAAGATTATCAGGAGCCTGATTCAAATCACTGTGGTCAACAAGAGCAACCTGTTTGCCGGCAGCGTCGGTCATCACTTCCGGCATGGCCACTCCAAAGCGCTCCAATACTGTCACGGTCTCAGGGTTAGCCGCACCCTGCATAACCGGGATATAGTCTTCGCCTTTTGCTTTCATCAGTTCCGCATAGGCAATAGCAGCGGTTACGGAGTCGGTATCCGGACTTTTGTGACCAAAAACATAAACAGACATAGCGTAATTTCCTCCAAGAGACTTAAGTAGATGACACAGTAACTGTGCGCTTTGTTTCCTGATCCAAACGGAGTCTTGAAACAATAAAATTGATCGATATTATAACGTTCACTTATAAGCGTCAAGCAGAAAAACCAGGCCTGAGTTCGATAGAGATATTTACTAGTTATTTTAGACAGTAAACGTCTGCTTTTTACCTGAAAATCATTTTTATTGCCCACATTTTGCTGCAATCTGCTAAAGTAGGCACAAGTTATATCAAACTTCCAGCCTTTCAACCTAGCTTTCCTAATTAAAATGTCCATCCCCGATAAGAAACGTATCAAAAGAAAAAAAACACACTCCATCACACGATACGGCATAGCATTGTTTATTCTCGCCGCTATTATGCTGGTTTTTCTTTTTTCTGGAGAAAAAAAGCCATGGCAGCATCAAAAAATCGAGCCGCAACCACCTGCCACACAAGTCATTGCTCCTTCTCCCACGCAGGAACAAACAGTTGACGAAAAAATAAAAGAACAAGCTGCTCAAAAAAATTACTCACCGCAACAGTCTCCACCAAGCGTTGTGAAATCATCTGCATCCAGCGCAGTAGAAAGCATACCTCTACCTGTCGATCAACAAACAACAAAAGCTTCTCAATGCGAGGACCTTGCAACCAAGCTCCACCGCTTTTTTTCCGAACTGGACAACAAACCATATATCAAAGCGGTTAACCTGCAGACGTCACTCCAAACTCATTTTATTAATCTGGTCGATTCACTTCTCGATAATCCTCCCACAGTAGCTAGAGAAACAGATGATCTGTATACCCTCCTCACCAATATGGCTCATTTTTTTCGGATCATCGGCAAAGATAACATCCTGCTTCTTAAAAGTATTCTAGACAGAGAAAGAGACGTTATAGAGGATATCGGGCTTGTGCTCTATAACTGGATAACTGTCGCAGATTGCAGCAGTGATCTATTCCCACTGAAGGCTCCCCTTGACAAATCATATGAATACGCTGGATTTTTCCTCAATACCATGGGAGGACGCTCCTATCTTTTCCGACGAGATTCGAGATCAAGACTGCTCGTCAACTACTACGCCGTCCTTATTGTAGACAAGGCTAACTCTGCCGGCATCAATCGCCATGGAATAAGTATTGCAGACACTTTGCCTCTGCTGATCGATGAAATAGAAGCTTCCAATCAACTTGTCTACAAAGAGCTTTATCTGGACCGGCTGTATCAGCTTTTAGAAACGTACCAATAGATCACGTTCGGCACTCTTGTAGTGCCCTGCCCTCCAAAAAAAAGGCAGGCCTGAGAAATCAGACCTGCCTTTTTTTCTGAATAATTAAAAATACTTAGTCGCGACTACCGCCAAAAAAGCGAAGCAACATAAGAAACAAATTAATAAAATCGAGATACAGAGCAAGAGCACCTATAATGGCACCTTTTTGTATGGCAGATTCTCCTTGTTCCATGATGCCCTGCTCGCCCATCGTTTTAATCTTTTGTACGTCATAGGCTGTCAATCCGACAAACACAAGCACACCGATAACGGAAATGGCCCAGTAGAGGCTCGAACTCTGCAAAAATATATTGACGACTGAAGCCAATATAATCCCAATCAACCCCATAAACATAAACGATCCCATACCGGAAAGATCCCGCTTGGTAACCATGCCGTAAACAGCCATAGCGCCAAACATACCAGCTGTAATAAGGAAGGTACTGCCGATGGAAGCCCTGGTGTAGGCGAGAAAAATGGTTGAAAGGGTGAGCCCGTTTAATACGGAATACCCTATAAAGAGCGCCGTAGCCGTTCCGGACTGAATTTTTTCAATTCTGGCAGAAAGGTAAAAAACCATTCCCAGCTCTGCAAGGATCAGCACAATAAAAAGCGGGCTGGCGGCAATGGTCAGAGCAAGCCCTGTCTGGGCTGTGAAATAGGCCAGAACCCCTGTCACAGCCAGCCCGATCGCCATCCAATTAAACACCTTAGCAAGAAAAACGGTTGAAGCTTCTTGCCTGGCACGGGCCATGGTCATTGTATTATTCGTTTGCGTTTGCATGTATTCCAACTCCTTTGCTGCTCAATTTACACAGTTTATTTACTTGTTAACATCAAGCTTTATCACCCAGCAGGGGCGATTACTAATATTCATCTGTTAGGGTAACCATTTTACGGTAGAAAACAATGCTATCCTCCTCGTTACAGGCATAGAGTTTATATACATATATCGTCTTACCTGCAGTATATCAATACGCGCCCTTACCGCTGAACATGCATTTGATGGTTTTGGCAATGATAACCAGATCAGTCCGCAGCGAATAGTTTAACACATACCAATCGTCAAGTTCCACCCGTTCTTGATAATTTTCAATATCACTGCGCTTCATAACCTGCCAGGGACCTGTAATGCCCGGTTTCATGGAACAGTAGCGACCGGCACTTTGTTCTCCATTGCCTTTGTAATATGCCTGCAGTTCCTTGCCGACTATTGGACGAGCACCAACCACACTCATTTCTCCCTTCAACACGTTAAAAAACTGGGGCAATTCATCCAGACTTGTTCGCCGTAAAAACTTGCCGATCCGTGTGATTCGAGGATCATGCTTCAACTTATAATGCTGTTCCCATTCGGCTTGTACATCGGGATCATCGGCCAAAAGACGTTCCAACTGTTGCTCTGCATCGGATACCATGGTTCTGAACTTTAAACAGGCAAAACTGCGCCCAGTCGCCATTATCCTTCGGTGTCGGTAAAAAACAGGCCCCCGACTGTCCAATTTGATCGCAACGGCCAATAAAAGAAACAAAGGACTGCCAATGATCAAAACCAGCGATGAAAAGATAACATCAAAAGTTCTTTTCCACTGTCTTTCAGGGTTGAAATTAAGAACAATCATTTCCCCTAAAGATTGAATCTCCGCATGATGCAGGCCAAATATATAGAGGTCAGGCACCAATAAAATCTGAGCCCCCAGATCGCGGCAATTTTGTAAAATATCAAATATCTTCTTTTCCGCTCTCATAGGGAGAGCGATATAGACATAATCCACATCATGCTCGACCAGAAAGGTCTCGACATCTCCTATTTTACCTAAAAGTGGTTTTTTCAGGGGAGCAAGGACTTCCTGTTTCTCTAGTTTATCATCAAAAAAGCCGATAATTTCAATACCTGCCCAGGGAATGTTTTCCAGATCTTTTGCCATCCGTATTCCCAAATCTCCGGCACCGACAATCACCGCATGGCGAATATTCTTCCCTTGTGTCCGGTAAAAACGAAGCAGTTTTCTGACCAAAAAATGGCTCAAAAAAATCAGGATCGGGGTGGAGAGACTCAGCAGGATGAAAACAGTTCTCGAATAGGCTATGGAGATTTTAAACATGAAAAAATAAAACAGGAGAAAGCCGATAACCGCACCCCATGCCTGTAAAATCACCATAAATTCACGGTAATATTTCCAACCTCGCCACGAACGATATAGCTGAAAGTAATGAAAGCTGAAAAATGAACTGAGAAAAAGCAGGATCTCCAGGTGGGTATAATAGGGTGACCAAGGCACATTATATATCCACACATAGAACCAAAGAAAAAAACAAACCAGCACGCAGTCAAAGATGTGCAGGAATCGATAAATCACAGAGCTGCGTTCACGCAGGTTCCAGGAAAGAATTGGTGACATGTATCAGTAGCAGATGGTTATTTCCACCAGCGATGGTGCATACTTAAGGTACGCGCCAAAGATCGCGGCAAAACTGAATATCTTCGACCAAGCCCATATGCGACATATTTCAAGATGTTACGCAGGAGACTTGGGAAAATGAGTATATATTTTTTTCGCTTGAAAAGAAAGGAAATCTCAGAAAGAACAAAGCGTTTACCCGCGCCTGTAGGGGAACCAAAATTGGACACTAACGTCTGCTCAAGGGCATGGAGCACCCCGATATCAAAATAACGTTTAACATCCTGTACAAAGGTATAGTTGTGGGAGTGGTACACTTTGGCATCACTTACATATTGCACACAAAAACCATGTTGCAACAGCTTGGCAAGTGTACAGGTGTCCTCACCAAAAAGAACATTATCTGGGAAAAATCCAACTTCAGCCAAAACATCCTTTCGATAGGCTGCACAAGAGTTTGAAATAAAAATGGTTTTAAAACCATAGACTTTGCGGTCCTGCCAGCAACGGATATAGCCCTGTTCGGGATAATTATAAAAACGCAGATGCTTGCTTAGCGGTGTTGCATCAAAATGAGGCAATTGTCGAGCATAGGTCACGGCTATTGATTCATCCAGCAAAAGAGGGGCGACAAGCTTTTCAAGAGTAGATGCATCCGTTGGTACAGCATCCTGGGTCAAGTAAACGAGAATATCTCCTTGAGCGTGCATTGCTGCCATGTTTCGAGTGCCGCCATGGTCAAACTCTTTGTTGGGTATACTGATAACCCGCACACCATGACGTTGACAAACAGATACGGTCTGGTCAGTAGAACCCGAATCGATGACCAGCACCTCGTGGATTGATAAAGATTGCGCATCCAGCATAGTGAGAACATCTTCAATCCAAGGTTCACCGTTAAAGGTGGGTATAATGACCGTAACCAAGCATTGCATTGTCAACTGATTAGTCATACAAATAAACTAAATCTTAAAAACTCTAACCAAAAGCCACTTAAAGACTGCCCATACAACGTACACTGAAGGGTGTTTTTGATATAAAACAATTTCATTTCTGGCTGACATTTCTCTTAAAGAATAAGCAATATCAGCTCGTTTTTTACTCCATCCTCGACAATGGTAGACAACTAGACGAGGATCATAAAAGATTCCCCAACCATGTTTTCGTAACCGTAGACTCAGTTCAATATCTTCTTTGTATAAAAAAAAATCCGGATCAAAGATGCCGCCTTCAGGTAAAGCCGCCTCTAGCAACGCCTCTCTGCGACACACGAGAAACCCACCACAAGCGGCGGGGAGAAAGGTACTGTGATCATACTGTCCCGCATCTTGCTGACCGAGCCCTCTGTCATACCAACGACCATAAAATTTTCGAAATATACCAGTAGAGTCAATGCGCCCTGTCGGGAGATTTCGTTCAATGTCATATTGAAGTAATTTTGCTGTTAAGCATGCCACCTGAGGCATTTGCTGTAGACGCAATATTGCGTGTTCCAGGGTTTGCGGCTGCACAAAAAGATCAGGATTGATAAATGCAACGAACTTAGTTTCCAAAGGACATAAGGTAAATCCAATATTGTTAGCTGCGGAAAACCCTATGTTTGATGTCCGATAAAGAGTAACACGAACATTATCAGTATACTTATCCAGGTACTTAGAACATAATGATCCTGAATCTACAATTATAATAGATAACGTGACACCTGTCTGCAGCAAAAGTCTATCGACACATTCATGAATAACTGCCTCTGAATTATGAGTTACAATTATTGCGGCGACTGCTTCCATACGGCAGCTCAAGTAAAAAAACGTTTATACAAATTGAAGCAGCCATTTCCTTTCCCCAATGCACGGCGCCGACGCATGATAGAGTCAAGCACTTCAATTTCACTTGTTTTCAAAATCTTATCGAGATCACTTATAGGCTTTCGTAATTTTTCAGGGTAAAGCAACCTATGTTTGCGACGCATCGCGTGAGCACTTCTTACAGCCTGTACAACTCCATGTATATAAGGAATAAATTGTCTTTTTTTGACAACAAAACAAAACCACATGAACTGATATAAAAAAAGCTGTGAAAAATACTTGAAAAACAATGACAAAGGATAATTTTTCAGTAATACAAAAAATGTATTACGGGTTGAGAGACGAATCGTAAGTGCATTAATTTTTGAACCTGATGTAGCACTTCCGATGTGATAGACAGCAGCCGCAGGAACATACAAGCATTTCTGACCTTTAAAATTAGCCCGTAAATTAATGTCTACATCTTCCAAATAAGCAAAAAAATCATTATCAAAAAGGCCAATTGTATCAAAGAACTCTTTTCTATATAACGCTGCCCCTGCGCAGGCACCAAAAACGTGACGCATGGTACTGTAAATCGCAGCATCCGCTTCCATTGTTCCGAGTCTATAGCCTACACCACCTCGAAGAAAACCGTCTCCAGCACCATCTAGAATATCTCTATGAAAATAATTCAGCATTTTTGGAGAAAAGAAGGAATAGTCGCTATACTGTTCCGCGATGCTGATCAATTGCTCCAGACAATTTTCATCCAGCTCCGTATCATTATTGAGAAGAAAGACATAAGGGTAAACATTCTGACCTATACCTGCATTGACAGCAGCACTAAATCCTCTATTTTCTGCAAAGGAAATACTTCGAACCCAACTGTAATTATTGTTAAGTAGTTCTAGAGAATTATCCACAGAACCATTATCAACAACCGTAACAACAAAGTCTGAAAAGGTTTGCGATTGAAGGGAGTCAAGACAAGGGCCAAGAAATTTTTTCCCATTCCAATTGGGAATGACAATATTGACTAAAGCATCAGAAGAGGTCTTCACGAAACAGATACTCTACCCTTCAATTTTGCCAGAATTTTCATAAATATCCCGCACAAAATAAATCGGTTTCCGTTGAGATTCATGATAGGTACGTACAACTAACTCTGCCAAAAGCCCCATTGTAATAAATTGTACCCCCATAAAGATAAGTAATACAGCCATGAGCAGCAGCGGTCTATTCGCAAGACCGACCCCTAAAAACTGCCGTTGAATAATCATTACAAAGGCTATACAAAAGCCTAAAAAAGAGGAAGCCACACCTACTGTTCCAAAGACATGCAGTGGACGTGTCGCATAGCTCAGCAAAAATTTGACAGTCATAAGGTCAAGGACGACCCTTATGGTTCTAGTAATGCCATATTTAGATGTTCCAAACCGTCGTGCACGGTGGTTGACCTTCACTTCAGTAAAGGAGATGCCCATCCCGCTGGCAATTGCGGGGATAAAGCGGTGCATTTCACCATAAAGATTGAGATTACGAATAACAGTCTTCCGGAACGCTTTGAGCGTACACCCGTAATCATGCAAACTGACTCCGGTTACCCAGGAAATAATTTTATTGGCAATCTGGCTGGGAAGTTTTCGAGACAAAAACGGATCTTTTCTATCATATCGCCATCCGGTTACAACGTCAAACCCTTCCTTAAGCTTGTCAATCATCGTAGGGATATCATTGGGATCGTTTTGTAAATCACCATCCATTGTCACAATAATTTGTCCCGAAGCATTATCAAAACCTGCACTCATCGCTGCAGTTTGACCAAAATTCCGGCGGAGACTGACCACTTTAACTCTGGGATCTCCGACTTGTATCTGAACAAGAGACTTCAGGGTTGTATCTGTGGAGCCATCATCAATGAAAATAATTTCAGATTGGTAGTCCATTTTTGACAAAACACTGCTGACTTCGTCATAAAGTAAACCAACATTTTCTTCTTCGTTAAACAACGGGATAACAAGTGAGATATCCACTCCAACTCTCCATTCGTTTGTATGTAAACTTATTGTACCTACTCTGTTTATCTATCAATATAGACATCAGGCCAACAATCATTTCCTGTGTGATGTGTAATTCGCTGAACAGACTCCCAGGGTGTTCCTATGACCCATAAAAAAATCTCATAGTCGGCCGAATCATGCTCATGCCCTCCCTTACTGGCACCAAAAACTAATACATCACCGTCATTGGATACTTTAGGGAAATATTCGTGACTGTAACTGCTCGGAGAGTCAAACCATTTCTTTATATCAAGGGTTACTGAATCTATAAAAAAAATTGCATTCTGCTGTTTACCACCGTGGTCAATTTTATAGAGATAATCCCCTGTCGGAGACCAGCTCAACTGACACCCCTGACCAAGCTGAGTAAGCTTTCCATCAGGACCCATTGTAACCACAGCCCGTTCACTACCACGTAATGTCAGAGCAACCAGTTCATCATGCGGCTTAACTGAGGGAGTTTCCAACCGTACTGTTTCCGGCAACACACTATTTTCACCGGTCTGCAATACCACAGTTTCATGACCAGACGCAATATCCAGCTCAACTACCTTATACCCTTCCCTTAAAAAATATACTGCCTGCCCATCCTGAGACCAGGTAGGAAAGGTACCGTTTCGTGCAAGCAATGATTCCACCCCATCTACCAAATTCAACACATAAACATCCCAGGCATAATGGTTACGCTGCGATACCCATGGAACATTTGACCTTGCAAAAACTATTTTTTCACCGCCCGGTGATATTCGGGGAAAATACTCTGTATGTGCGTGAGAAGTAAGCTGTATTATTTGTTTATCCTGGAAAGAATATTTAAAAATATCATGGTTCCCGTTCCTATTTGAACTCCACACAATGAATCCATGTGTTCTGTCGAGCACTTCTGCAACAGGCTCATCATTTTCACGTTCTACAATCTGTCCAGTATCGGGTGGTCGAATCGCCCCCAGCTTTTTTACCTTTCTCAGTTGTGGTACTAACAGCAATAAACCTGCCGCAAGGACAATCGCTGCAACAAGGGCAGCACGCTTAAAAAAACGATTTTCTAAAACCGAATCCGCCACAGCAATGCTGGTCGCTGTAAGAAAAAAAACAACTAGAGCAATACCGCCAAAAATATAATCGACAATTTGACTGACTATATGCAAGGCCAGCATCATAACAAGGGAAACAGATTTAGTTGCTCCAAGGGCAACCATTGCCAAGGTACCACCAGCCTCGTATGCCCCAAATCCCATAAAAACAGGAAGAGGCAATGAAGCACCCGCCTCTGCACTGATCAAAGCAATAACAGCTGCTGCAGGATCATTCTGCACCATGGGAAAACTCACTGCAACGCCAACGAACAAGGCGTATAAAGCAACATATTTGCCGACTCTTATACCAATTGATAAGATTAACAGGCGCCATCCAATCGCTGCTTTCTTTGCTTCTTCCAATGCGACAACGATTTTTTTTGCAAAAAGATTACACTTTTGTCCAATCCCCTTTTTAAAAAAAACATACTGACCAAGTCTATCAGTAATTAATCGAAGGGCAGGAAGAAAAAACATATAAAAACATATCAGAACTGCACACAACAGACACAGAATGGGCACAAGCCATAAAAAATTCCCAGTTCCAAGCATCTGTACAAGAATAAGACAAACAATGAGTAATGTTAAAGCGATAAGATCAAAAACAAAACTAATAATAAGTGAGGAAAAACAGGTCGGAGCTGCAACAGCATACCCTCTGTTTAACATCGCGACATAACTTAGCTCACCAAGTCTAGCAGGCAGCATATCTACAAACATGTTCCTTGATGCTGTCACCAGAAAAAAATGAAAAAATGAGGGAACGTGTGTTTCGGAAGCAGCCACAATAACTCGATACCTGTAGGCTCTCAAGCTTGTACGAAAGACCGAAGCGGCAATATACAAAGCAACACAGCTAAAAGGTACTGCAGCAATAACAGCTAAAAGTTTTGGTAAAAATGAGAGAGATATAGAGGACAGACTGCCTTGAATAAGGATAGCCAGAAGCACCGCTGAAACTCCCATGGACAAAGCAATACGGTAAAAATACTTATAATAATCACCTCGCAATGTTATCCCCCCTCTCACTCTGCCGCGATATACAAAAAAAAACAATCACAATCACTGTTGCATTTCTTCATTGGTCCCATTGTGCGAGGCCCAAAGACGAAAAAGGAGAAAAAATCCACCAACAAGGGCATACAACAAGGTCATAAACAGAAAAAGTAATGCAAGCGACCGAG
This sequence comes from Desulfogranum marinum, assembly GCF_963675105.2. Taxonomy (NCBI): domain Bacteria; kingdom Pseudomonadati; phylum Thermodesulfobacteriota; class Desulfobulbia; order Desulfobulbales; family Desulfobulbaceae; genus Desulfogranum; species Desulfogranum marinum. The sequence continues at coordinate 1,823,035 of NZ_CAXXRO010000004.1, read as the reverse complement.
TCTCCACTTCAGACATACCGGCAAAACTAAAGAAAAATACATACCCTATGTCTCGAATTCCCAAACCATATATTGATATCGGCAGAGCCTCCATAAGAGTAATTAACGGAATAAATGCCGAAAAATAAACGAACGGTACAGTCGCTCCTAACGCTTTCGCCATAAGGTAAACAGCAACGATAAGCAAAAATTGGAAGGCAAAAGAAATGAGCATTACCTTCAATACGACCCTTGATTGAGATCGATACTTGGCAAAAGTTACCAGCACCTTCTCACTGGTATTGGCAATAAAAGCTACTCTTTCAAGCCTTGTCAAGGATAGTAGAAACCGTATGGGCTTCTCCGTCCATATCATATACAGGAAAGAAATAAGAAGTATAAAAATAGAGGCTGGCAGCAAAATGAGAGCAGCATTGTCGAGTTTACCGGCCACAAACACAGAAGAAATAAGACTCAGCGAGACAAGTGCTACAAAACCGGTCAATCGATCGGCAAATACTGAAATTACAGACCTAAGCCTCTCTTTGCTTTTTTTCGCGACATCATACATGCGATATGAATCACCGCCTATATTAGAGGGAAGAAAAACATTAAAAAAACCACCAATTAAATAACTCACGACTAATTTTAACAGTGGAATATTGATATTATCACTGCAGAGGAAAATGCGCCATTTCCAGGCACTGAGTGATGTATTGATAACAAAAATTAAAAAAACAAAGGCCAATAAAGTATAATCACACCCAGCAAAAGCCTTTTGAATTTCATCAAGTGGTGTCCTTCTATATAAAACAAAAATAAGCCCACCACTGACAGCAAGCTTAACAATTAATAAAATTATATTTCTAACTTTCATGAATGACGGTTGGAAGAATCCTCGTCTCTTCTATTTTTAACAACTCTGGCAGGAACTCCAACACAAACGCTGAATTCAGGAACTGACCTGGTCATAACTGCACCTGCAGCTACCACTGCCCCTTGCCCAATCCTAACACCGCCGACGACAGTAACCTTTCCACCCAACCAAACATTTTCTTTGATCATAACCCCACCATCATCAGCAATAGGTTGCTCTCTGGTAAGGGTATCAATCGATCCAAGAGTATAATTACCTCCCCCAACGATGAAACAGGCCTGACCTATGATTGTATCATCTCCTATAACCACCGGGCAAGAGTGGGTTGATTGAATGATCGTCTGGGCATTTACGCCCACATTATTGCCGATACTTATCGATCCATCCTTACATGAAAGCATAACGTTATTGGATAAAATAACATTATCGCCGATGGTTATGGCAAACTCTTCCTTATCGCTCCGGCCATCAAGAATACAGCCCTCACTTATCACCACAGAGGTGCCCAAACGAATACTTCCGGGGCGACGCAGTATTACTCCCTGGGCAAACACAGTATTCTTACCGCAGCAAGCAAAAAGTCGGGGCCAGAATATTTTACGAGCAGCAAGCCCAATGGCTCCAGGTATAATGCTCAAAAAGCAGCACCACTCAAAATACAGAAAATCAAACAATGACAATGAGCCGACAATAACCTCTTGGTATTTTTTCAAGGCCCCTTTTTTTCTGGTAATTGCAGTATGCGTCTTTTGCATATGGTGTAATGCCCCTTGACTAAGAAAAACTTAATTAATCGATGATGTAAAAAACAGGTAAAGATCTATTCTTCGACAGGACAAATGTATTGTGAATATGGGAAATCTTGATTCAAATCATCTAGTTGCAATTCACGCCTGTCAGCACCATGGTATCCGACATAAACACGGGCAGCCAAAAGTGGATAGGGGTGGTTAGCAACAGTTAAACACACTTGCTGTTTTTTCTCCTTCAGCTGCAAGGATTCAACAAAGGATACGGCCTTGGTAAACTCATAAACATCCGGGACAGGCTCGACCCACCCTCGCTTAGGATATTTAAAGTTATCTCTTAACACAATGCCCGAAAATAAAACTAAAAAGATGGATAAAACCACTACACGATATTGGTTTCCCGCAGCAGTGATGAGTTTGTCACTGGTAAAGAGAAGAAAAACGATCCAGAAAAAAACAGAAACGACACGATGGCAATCACTTGTATACAAATACAAAGGAAATTTGATACTCAAAAAAAACAGGCTTAATGATATTGTAATCGCGGCAAAAAGAACCACAGACGCCTTTATAAAAAAAGCCTGATGTCTGAAAAAGTAAAACAATAATAGTATAAGAGCTAAGACTATCAACCCTGCATACAAAGGTACATAATCAAACAACTGAAGAAAGACTACCTTTTCCAACAGCACCTGAAAGTATCTTTTTATCACCCAAGGTTGGGTAAAATGCGACAATCGAATAGTACTGCCACTCACAGTCAATAAATATATCAGAGTGGAGCAGCACCCTAATAAGATAACCTGTACTTTAACCTTATCATGAAAAAAGAAAATATAGAGAGTGGCTACAGGTAAAAACAAAACGGAATAGGGGCCGCACCAAGGCAGAACAGCAAAGAGAAATGCTTGTACAAAGTAACCGATTTTGGACGTTGGAGGCGGGAAAAAAAGAAGGAGGATCAGAGCCAAAACCCCTGTATACATAATGTAAATCAGGGTAATGTAATAGTATATGTGATTAAGTCCGGTGAGCCCCAAGACTACAGGGCCAATAACCATAAGAGCCCTACTTCGAACAAGGCCGGTGAAAAAAAATAGGCCTGCGGTAATAGCAGCGCACACATGACCCAGCAGCAGATAAACTACAGGCTGCACTTGTACATCTAAAAATGCAGTAGTCCAGGCAAAAAAATCAACCACTGAAGTGAGATAGGGTTGTCCTGTGTGACTTGAAAAAATACTGCCTAAGGCTTTATCATGCCCATAGTAATATCCAAACAAAAGTGCATCTTCCATGTGGAGCCCAGGAACAGACAAAGTAGTCCATGAACGTAAACAATGGAAAATAATTAGCAGAACAATCCCAAGGCAAGGCCATATCCACTGTGGGTACTCTTTATGCCGCATAAAAAAAAGTTAAATTAAGGTGGTCATAAATCAAGGGAAACATCGAGGTTTCAAGCCAAAGCAAAGGCGGTGTGTTTCTATGCTGCCTCCAAATTACTCTGGTGGCATTTAAACACACTATCTAAAAGAAAAAAATCTCTTCAGGAAAATAACCCCTAACTCACTCTTGCACTCCATAGCCTACGATATAACAACCGTGCTAAAAACAGAGAGATAAAAAACGACCCAAGCAGCATAAAAACACTTAACAAGCCTGTCATATTAACTAACGTCACCATACAAAGACCCAAACCCACAAGTGGGTAGAGTAAAACACGAACAACAAACCGCATCCAAGCACTCTCATGAATGGTGTCTGCAATCGGTGGAGAGTATTTATAATATGCTTTTACAAATTCTCGGCCGAGCCATGTTTTCAACAAAATCTGATCCCGAAATTGTTTGAGAACAACAACATGAGATTCCAGTGGTGACCCGAAGGCTGCTGTAGCTATAAAACACCCCCCCCCTCCACTGTCCCCACTGCTCGTCCCACCACTGCTTCCCCCTTTACAAACGGGTAGAGCTTCATAAAACAAATCCGCTAAAACCTGTGCCCCCTCTTCATTAGGATGTACACCATCAATAGTCAATGAAGCCCAACTAGGGAAAACATTATTATATGCATCGACAAAAGTGACGTCCTTGTCAGCGGCTAATGAACTAATTTTATTGTTATAATTTGGAATTGCCAATCCCTGGCCTTCATTACGGAGATTAGGTGTAATATTTGACAAGATAGGAACAGCACCATATGCCCTAACTTTATCAATCATTGTCCCAAGGTTAAAACTAATAGTTGAAGAGCTTTCTTCCCAAAATGCATCATTAGATCCTTCCATAATGATTACATAGGTCGGATGGTGTGCTTCAAGCACCTCATCTATTCGATTAACACCACCACTGGTTCTCTCCCCTACAACGCCTTGATTAACGACAGAAGCACAACTACCAACCATATTCTGCAGATAACTGGAATATGGAGTAACCCCTTTTCCTTCAGTGACGGAATCACCAAAAGCGACAATGACCTCCGCAGCATCTGTCCACCCCGTCAGTAACACAAGACTGACAAACACAATAGATATTGTTGCACCAATATTTTTCACATTCATAATCAAATTCCCAGTAGCGAAAAACTGTCAAACCCTCAGTCTAATCATTTATAAACACGAATACATACCTGACTGTCATCATCAATAAAATCAGGCAAAAGAATAGCGGATTCCTCTTCAGTCATTTCTTCGGAATTCGCAAGTTCGGGGGCGATATCGATTTCTTCGCCCCACTTCCCATTACTCCAAGTTGATTGCAGCTCTGAGTAAACTTCGTCTCGAAATCCCTTCCAACTCACCACAGGGTTTCCTTGATCATTTATGGCGATAAAAGGCGTAATATCAGGAACCGCATTAGTTTTGTGCAAAAATTGAGCTGTCTGTTTTTCTTCGTTTTTATTTAAACGTACAAAATAGATATCATCGTCGTCATCGTCATCAATATGTCCCGCGAAAACAATCCAGATACGACCTTTTTTGTCCACAGCGACACTCGGTGTAATCGAAGAGGCAAAAAAAGGTGCAAGAAGTTTTGCCTCAGACCACTCTTTACCGTTGTAAATGGCATATTTAACTGCAGTCCCATTCTCATCGATTGCAGTCCAGAAGAGATATTTGTTGCCCCCCTGATCGATGTCGATAGCGGGATGAACATTATTGGCATTATCGTTGGTTACCTGCTCCGGTTCTGACCATGCAAAACCATCGTAGGTAGATGTAAAAATCTCGTTGCGCATACCATCTGATGCTGAATAGGCTATTTCAGCTTTCAAAGAAGCGGTATTGTCGGCTTGAGCGGTTGCCAACAATAAAGGCATCAGCAAGGCGTACAAAACTGTATATCTCAAAAATTTAATCGTGCGACTCTTCATAACCTTATTTTCTCCAACCAAAAACAGTAGCGATCGTAGATTGCCAGGCATCAAACGATGCCAAAACAATATTTTTCAATCCCAAGCAACCCAACAAAGACAAAATTATAGACAGATAACCCATACATGCCTAAAAGCAGAAAAATAAAAACCGGGTTAAACAAATAACGTCTTGTATGCATCAACAAAACACCTAACATGCCGACAATCGGCAGAAAATAACGCCCTTGGGCTTGAAAGTCAACAGTCCAAGCATGGTACAGCGCAACTATGATCAATCCTAAGGAAACCGATAAAGTGATGGAGAAAAGAGAAATACCTTCCACACTCCCCTTATAAAAAATTGCTACTGTAACTGTTGCCAATAATAACAAACCGAAAATGCGGACAAAATCATAGTAGGCAAAAGGTGCGGAAATCGAAGTGTAACCATAGACACCAAATGAGGTCCGAAAGGACTTTTCGCCCCAACGATCCAAATCTATAAAATGAGAAAGTGTCGTCCCCCTTTCCTTCATTTGCAGATACATATGCTTTTTGTGCAGGGGGGTACTTGGCTTATACATATCAAGTGCAAGGTTTTCTCTGGCTTCAAGAAGCTTATCAGCTTTAGCGAAATCGTTTATTTTATAGTCGACATATCGAATTCCTGAAAAAATTGAAACACCAATTGCAAGCACACACAACAATTTCAAGAAATAACCCTTGTTCAATATCGATTTTCTAAAGTAGGCTCTCCACAAAAAATAAAAACATATAAAAACATAATAAAAATAAAAGTTTTTCTTTAAGAGCAATAAGAGTGATAATAGGACACCACATACGATAAAAATTAATATTGTCTTCCAACTAATTTCTTTTGAAAGAAGAGCTCTGTTCAGCATTGATTGGTCAGATGAAATTTGATAAGCTGACAAGATAACAACAAACAAAGCGAATGCATCAGAATTGAAGTAACTAAATACGTACCAAATCTGAGGTGAAATAAGCAAAGGAATTAGCAAAACTCGAAAATCAGATCTAGAGATTGAAATAGCAATCAAACTAAAAAACAAAAATACATTAAACATTCTTAATGAGAAATATCTTGAAAGATGGAAATTTTCGAGTATCTTTCCAAATTTTCCGGCAAATAAATACACGATTTCTCCAGAATGAAGTCGCGAAACACCGTAATTGCTATATGTATGTGAAATATCTGGATCACCTATTGCTGGTGGAATATTATGGTCATAATAATATTCGCCAGCGTATATGTGCACAAATTCGTCGGGGTGACGATTAGGCTTACTGATACTCGCCATTACAAAAACCAATGCCAACACGAAAATTAAAAAATACGTAACATATTGGTCGCTTGTGGTTAGTTCTTTTGCAAAATAAGCAATACCAATAATAATTAAAGTAAGAGAGAGTATTACAAATAGTTCAGCCCAAGCTTTCCCCTGTTTATTTAAATCAGAGATATTGAAAACCAATTGAGGATCATCGGTAGATGGGACAACAGTAAGACCGTTTTCATCAATAGTTGAATTTTCGATACCTGCCACAGGGGCTAATTTTTGAAAGTCTTCCTTCTTTTGGAAGAGTATACTATCATATCCCGTTTGGCTTATCTTGATGGATTGCAATTGCACAGTTGCAGGCCGCTCTGAAGTATCAAATCGTAATTGCTTAATTGATCCAAGATCGCCGATTTTAAAGCTATATTTAGAGACACTGGGATACAGATTAATTTTACCAACATGGCGCTCCGACCACTTTCCAGCAGATTTGGCCCAATAAACTTTAAATATCGTAGCGTTATCAGTCTGAACCTCAAGTTCAACATACCCTCGCTGGCTAACCCCAAAATAGTATAACAAGGCAACTGCGACACAAAGAACGACAACACCGCCATAATAGCGTGTCGTTCTGCTGTTTTGAATTAACGACCCCATAAAGGCATGCTCCTTTTGTAAAAATACATTAAAAGAGAATCAAATATGAGTTCTCCTCATGTAGAATTCAACGATACACTTTTACTAACACTTCAAAATGTCCGTTCTAAAAAAATCATTTTATTACTGCACCTCCCGGCGAGTTCCCTATGAAGATATGAGGAGCACCCCCTCGTCCAACGTCTGGATCTATGCCGCTGCTATCTTGCTCTATGCCAGTGCCCTGTTTCTCAGATCCTCTGATAATTTACTGCACCCAGGACTGTATATGGAAGATGCAGTCCACTATTTCAATGCCTATTACGGAGGGAAACGATATTTTTCTACAATTTTCCAGCACCCTAACGGCTATTACAATGTACTCAACAATTTTGTTGCATGGCTGAGCTCACAACAAGACGTACGATATCAACCTCTTCTTTACCATTTGTTCTCGCTGACCACTGGAATTACAGTTGCAAGTTGCCTGCTTTTTAGCAAACTAATCAAGACACCTGCCATCCTCTTGGTACTGCCCTTGACTCTTGGCCTGTCAGGGATGAATCATATTTATTACCACGTATCACTTACCTTCCAAATGTACAACGTGGTTATTTTGTTATTAGCCTTACTGTTTTTTCCACCACCGAAAACATGGGCCGGCTGTTTTACGTTGAGCCTATTGGCAGCACTTTTAATCTGGTCAGGTCCCTACTCAGTGGTAGCATTACCCATATCACTTCTACTCATCGTCTTTTTTAAAGATCGCAAAAAAAATGTTTTTCTCTCACTCGTAATAATTACCACTCTTTTCTATCTTTTGTCTGTTGAAGGAGGCATGTTACGACTTGGAAATATTTTTGATCCTTGGCTTCGCCACACACTATATACTGTTCTTTTCCAGAAAATATTTTTTCTTGATTTACTCGGCAGTCTAAATTTTTTCAAAGTATTCTTTTTTCTAATTGTCTATCTGTTCCTCCATTATCGCCTAAGAAAAGATTATTTTTTCTTAAAAATGAGCCTTATCTTCTTGGCTCTAATTCTAGCATCACTGGCTCCTCTATTTCTCAGTAAAAAGATACTCTTATATCGCACGTACTTTCCCTGTCATATTTATATTGGGCAGTTTTTCTGGCTATTTTTTATTTTATTCTCACTAGATCGAATTGTACTAAATAAAAACTTATTCACCAGCAAAATGAGTTGGTTAGTAATACTTTTATTTTTTTCAACAGTGACACTCTACGATCAGAAACTTCACCCCGAAAAAGGGTACAGAAAAATAATGGTAACAATACCAGGATTTTTAGATGCTATTTACCAGGCGGAAAAACTTGATCTCGGCAAAGAAAACACCTATGTCGTTATAAAAACGGACAATATAGTGCCAGGTACCCTGCACCCAATGGTCAGGGTTGGAAGTCTACGTCACGATGCGGTTCGACTAGGTAGAAAAGATATACCCTTTCAACACGGTAAAGAGTTTATCATTGAATAATTCAGGTATTGCATTACCCGCAATCAATGTTCTCTTTCTTTGTACTGGACACATGAACGGCCTTATCAAGAAGATATGGCAAGGAAGGTAAAGGCTGCACTATTAATAAAAATTGATATGCAAATAGTGCAGTCCAGACCTTAGCAAGAAAAATATGCATATTTTTACATACAGCTGCAAAAGTCTTCCAAGAGCAAAAGCGATTATATGGTAAAGGCATGCCCTGTGTTGAGCAAATAGAAAACCCGTTCTGGACAAAAAGCTTCCGCATGGAGCGTAAGGTGAAAAGCCTTTTTTGTTTAAAATTAACCAGCCCTTTTCTCGTATAAGAAAAGCGACCAAGGAGCAACAATACTCTGGTAAGAAAAAAAGCGATATTTCCTGCGTGAAAAATTATTTTTATTTTCGGCGTATGGCTGCATACCTTAAGGAGATAGCTTACCATTTCCTCGGGCTGTAGAGATAGAGCAACTTCATCCGCTACAAATAGATAATCAACCCCCGACACATCGACTTCCTCATCGTTCAAAATCACATCAGCCGACACCACTACAATATCATGCCCCTCGGCCCTCAAGGTTTCCTCAAAAATGGGATCTATCCTACCTAATACAAGAAGAGAAGCATTTGGGGCTAAACTTTCAACAACAGCTGACTCTATATATTCCAGTGTTGTTCTTGACTCATCTTCTTTTGCCCTGCAATCAAATTTTCTATCATAAAATATATGATACTTTTGGACTCTGGACTGCAAGGTTGCCAGACAAACATTTGCGGCATATTGCAAGCCATTAACATGACAAATTTCATCTCCATAAAAAGTAGGAATGGGGAGTTCTTTAATGCGGTGACCCGCTGTTAGGAACTGAATAATTATTTCAGTATCAAAATGAAAATCATTGGAATTCAGTGAGAAAGGTACCTTAGCGAGTGCTTCTACAGCGTAAAGACGATACCCGCTATGAAACTCACTTAAGTCCGATTGTAGAAGGGTATTCTGAAATTTGGTTAAAATTTTATTGCCGACATACTTATAAAACGGCATTCCACCACGAAGTGCAGAGCGATTTTCAAGCATCCTGGACCCAAAAACCGCTTCAGCCTCTCCAGCTGCCAACGGCTCGATAAGCTGAGGCAGACATTCCGGGGCATATTGTCCGTCACCATGAACAAGAGCAACCCAATCAAATCCATTTTCCAGGGCATAATAAAAACCAATTTTCTGATTTCCACCATACCCTTGATTGACGGGGTTAAAAAGTACTGTCATTTCATAGGGGGCAATACCTGCTCGTCGGACCAGTTCACTTCGAACAAAGGTATTATCTTGTGAAGAGTCGTCAATAATCAAAATTTCTACATCAAACTGATCGCCAAGCTGTTGCGGTATCCTTTGCACAACGCTTTCAATGGTACGCTCAGCATTGTAGGCGACTATAAAAATAAGCAACCGCCCCTTTGGATTTAAATTCCTCTGACTTACCACTTCAACTCCCATATCATTTTTCATTGTCGTCTTGTTTGTTATGTAGTGATGCTAAGAACATCGGAGCCACGACCTCCTCTGCCCTATAAACGGCATCATCCCTTTAATTTTTTATACAATCTTGTTAAAGGGTCTTCGTATCTAATGAGTAAACGAAACGGCAATGCTCCGAACCTATGTAATACCGTCAAAATTAGTAATTCTCGAAATCTGGTCATCCCTCCGAGATTACCAAGAGGAACAAATCTATTTATCAGATAAAGCTTAGAGACTCGACCGATCTCATTACCGGGCAGGTCAAACGATTTACTCACAAGCTGTTGTTTCATGTCATACCTATTTATTCTCGTAATCTATCCCGGATCAACCGCAAAAAGAATTTCAATCGTAGTAGCGGGTTCCATCTGAGCGTATTTCTCGAATTATCCCATAACGCTTTCCGGCCTTTAATTTTTTTATTACTTGGGGAGTGATGACCATGAAAGTCATCAAGATGATGTTTATGTCTGATAGTAGCGACTTCATCAGCTTTTGGAAAGGCGAGGCGACTCACCAGTAAATAATGCAGCCACGGCTGGATATCCTTAAACTTAAAGCCAAGGATACTAGCGGCAATACCATATTGACGGCTTCCCTCTTTTATACCTTCTTGTAATTCTTTATAGAACTCGTCCTGCTCTTTCTCAGCCTGTCCCGTTGCATCGTGCTGATCACGAAACTCCAGCGTAAAACCATCTGGAGTGAGTTGATAGCCATTAAGGGTCGGATGAGGGGCTCGGCAAGCTTCTTCAAATAAATCCTGCGCATACAAAATGGTGGAGCCTGCCAAGTTAAAGCGATCACGGTCATACAACATTCCGTGGATACAATTGTTATAAGCAGTGGGATATTCTATGCCGCGAGTTGCTCCTAAAAGATATCCTTGACATCGAGGGGTCTCCTTTCGGTGACTTACAGCCTCAAAGAAGAATCGTTGTATGGTACCAAGCCATCCTATATCCACCAACGCCACATGTTCATGTTCAAAAAAACGCTGCTCTTGCAGGTATAACTGCAAAGCTTTATTGGCATCAATTGTTTGTCTTTTTACTTCTACCTGAAACTCGTCATCTTCAAGTAAGCGGTGAAACTGCTGAATATTTTCGGGAAGATACCCTTCATGATGACCAGAAAGGACAGTATCCACCTGCAGATCAAAACGATTCAGGATTTCTGCAAAGCCTTCTGGCTTAAGACTGAAGACGCGGCAAACATCACGAAAATCACGATTGCCGGTTGGAAGAAAAACTATATCCGCATTCTGCCGAATTAACCCCTGATGTGCACAGCTTGCTCCCGCCAAAGCCATCCTGCTCACATACAGGTAACTCGTCTCCGGAATTGGAAGCTCTGGAAAGAGAAAGGGTACAATTTCATCCCAAACTTTTTTTAGCATCCAGCCTTCTCGGGAAAAAAAATACAACCGTTTAATACCCTGTCTGAGGCAGTCCTCGGCTACACCTTGGAGAAACCCTGCAAGTAAAGGTGCAAGGACGTTGTAGCCATAGACTCTCATTGGAGAGAATGCGTTGCTTTCCTTTTCCATGGGCAGCATCAACTGCTGGACGGTTCTCCCTTTCCAGAAAGGCTGCCCCTGCGAATAGTTATAATAACGCTTGACCACAGCCTTGCGAAATTTCTCGCTGCTATCTCGTAAAACGAGTGCTTTAATACCCTTTTCACTTGGCCGTAATCCATCGGAAAAAGGGTTATCTCCTACATGCAGCCAACTTTCATAGCGCAGATGATACCGGTCTTTTAAGAGAGGGAACGCCAATCCTGACGCTTTGGCTAAAAAAGAATCTGCTGAAGAAACAACCTCGTCGACACTATCAAGGAAACCAGCATGTTTGATTAACCTTTTCAAATGACTGGCAGGCAAATACACATCAGAAAGTACATAGATTTTCTTTCCCTGCGCATGCAAAGCAGAGAGCCACTCCACCACTTCTGCTCGAGGTACAAGCATGCTGTTTTCCATCATCAGCTCATAATCAGTGACCTCTGACAAAAGGTCCGCATCAGCCTTTTTCTGAAAAATCTGCTTGAGTAATTCGCCCATAAACTGAGGATAACACGCTTCATGGTCCTCAAATCTTTTGCCTGTTTCCTGCCGCTGACCGGCTTCTATCTCATCTCGCAGTGTCTGTACCCGTGGCCAGGTCCAATCCAACCCATTGCGTTGTGCCTTATTGGCAACAAAACGGGCGACAGAAGGTTTAACAAGATCGGGATCATGGATACGCCTTACCAGTAGGGTATCAAAAAGATCAAAAGTTATGACCTCACATTGCTTTGCAAGCTGCTCTCCTTTCTTGAGAAAAGAGTCCAGAGTATAACAAGTTTGCCATTTCATAAAATACTCTAAGCCAAGCCCCTTAGACCACCGCTGCCCGTAGTCGGGCGTATACAATAAAAGCTAAAAAATAGATTAAGATAGCCACGACAAGAGTGATATTAAAGCCATAATATATCGACAATACAACGCTTGCCAATCCGCCGACAACCGTAAAAAGGCCATTCATCGCCCATGCCCATGCAATTGAGCCGTTAGGCTTATCGGCAATGGTAAGAATTCCAAGTGGAAAAGCCATCCCAAGAAAAAGGCCAACAGGAAAAATCAATCCAAAGGCTGCAAGAATTCTGACAATAGTTGGAGACTGTAAAAACAGTTCAAAATACTGCTGCTGTACCAGCAGCAATGCAATACTGCATATAAAGATACCAATAAAAGGCATATACCACAGCCTCTTCGGTGTTACGCCAAGCCTACCGGAAAGCAAGCTTCCCACACCAGACGCAAGCAAAACGGCAAAAACCACGGTTGAATATGTATAAAGAGGGTATCCAATCAATTTCATGAATATTTGAATAAACACCAGCTCAAAGATGATAAATCCGGCCCCTAAGCAGGAAAAATAAAGCAAACTGCTGATCTTCCCGTTCCATTTTTCTCTACCGGCTTTGGAAAACAACATGGGTATACCAATAAAGAGAAGGATAAAGAAAAGAGAAGCCCCACCAGTTACAAACAAATGAACAACATCACTTGGAATCCACCCATTTTTCAACTGAGAATTAAGAAGAGCCGCAGTTGAATAATTCATAAAATTATCAGGGTCGGCATCCAATTTTTTGATTGATTTCCTTAAAAAATTGAAATATGGCCGATTATCGGTAGATGCTTCCACCTGATAGGCTACGTTGTTTGCAGTAGCTGCCGTCAGATTGCCATTAAAGAATTCAGCTGAGAGCATATTGGTTGAAGGATCAAGAGGGTTGACCACTAATTTAAAAACATGGGAAAAGTATGATTGTACTTGTTGGACTTCTTCAGGAGTCCACGGACTCTCTTTGATCATCATTGTAGGCAGATTATCCTGAAAGCCTTCCTTTACAGCCTCTATCACAAGGACATGTTTTTGAAAATCACTCCGACCCAGCCTTTTCCATGCAAGGGCTGCGGTGCTTATCATTTTTGGATAAACATGATGATTTACGTGGAGGATGCCGTCAGCCTTTAAATGAGTTAAATATTCTTGATAGGCTTCTGCTGTCTGAAGATACGTGGTAGCCATTGCCCCTGTGCCGGCAGCAATACTTGAGCTCGTATGATTACTGAAAATCTGGATTATATCGTATTTCTTGTCTGTTGAACGAAGAAAGCTTCTCCCTTCCCCCTTTTGAGCATTCACTTTTGGGTTATTGAAAATGCCTCCATTATACTTGGCATATTTTGTTTTCCCGAGGTCTACAACGTAGCCTACGAGTTCTACGGCATCAACATGGGACGCACCGAAAGTGAGGGCTGCTTTTATTTCTGAACCGCCTGCGGCTCCGATGACAAGTACATCCTGATCAGTATCCTGTTTCAGTGCGTGAGAAACATAGACAAAACTGCCGTAGAAATGATACCCCCTGCCCTTCTTTATATCCTCACGAAGTTTTACAAAGTTACCATCAAAAGGAATAATATAAGTAGACTGAGACCCTCCATCATAGGCAACATGCTTCATTTTACCAAAATCAATTACATCAATTTTTGATATAGGGTCCCAATGTGAATCTTCTATAAGATTCTTCTCCATGGCCGACTTGACACCACGTTTACTAACGTGTGATTTAAATTCGAAATAATCACTCTTTAAAAATGGAACAAGGGCAACAACAACAGCCAAAACATACGCTGCAATGGAGAAACTTTTCTTAGCGGAAAAACACCCTGAGGCAACGAGACCCAAGCCGGCTGAAAGGAACAGAATCCCTCCTGGACCGATGGGAGGCAAAAAAGGTATGAGCAGCAGGCACCCGATTGCAGCACCTGTCAAATCCCAACAATATAATTTTTGTATTCTCCCCGCATAAGCAGAAAAGACAGTAGTAAAAATCAGGCCTGCCAGGAAAAAAGGCATCACCAAGAAGAAATACATGATGAGAAAATAGCCACTTGCCTGCAGAGGATCTGAGTACAAAAGATTAAAATCCAAAGGCAGCAGGTTCAAGGCAGGTAGGATCAGCAAACTGAAAACAGAAAACAGAAAGGCCAGAACGGAAAGATACCTGTTGATATCTGTAGTTTTCTTTATCGGGCGCAATGAGCAATAGACCCCTGAAAGTCCAAAGCAAAACATGGCAAGTGTAATAATCATATACGCCATGTTCGAATACCAGATAACATCAAAAACACGCACCAACGTTAACTCAAGCATGAGTGTTGTCGCTGCAATACAAAGAAGACCAGCACCAATTTTCAACATATTTTATTATCCTTTGGCAAGGTTCAAGACCTTGTTACTTTAACCAATTTAATTCTAAGTAAAATATTTCCGCTTCACGCTGCGGAGCAAGCTAACACCTTGCTGTTTTATTCCCCTTTCTTCAACTGGAGGGGTGAGCTGAGCTCGCACATCAGCTAGTTCCTGTTCCAGTTCAACTAATCGCTCAGAACCTGCTGCAACTAAAGCACGTAATTCTTCAGGCACTCCAGCCAGTAAATATTTTTTTATGACATACTGATCCTGTTCTCTACCGAGAATTGCGGCTTCGCTCAATGTATTACCGCTATGGATTCTATAAGAGAGTAACTGCTGATCATGGACATAAAGAACCTGGTTAGGAAATTCGAGCATAACTCTAAATATATAATCATAGTCATGCAGATACCTGAGTGAGCAAAATTGCCCGACCTTTTCAGCAGCCTCCCGGGTAAGAAACAGATTAGAGGTGGTTACCATGAAGTTACCCTTGAGAAACGCGGTGTACAGATCTCCACTTTGGAAATAAAAATGTCTATTTTTCTGATGCCACTGGTTCCATCCAAAATTGGGGTCGGAAAAAATGTTACCAAAATCATCAATTGGGATGACATCGGTAAAAAGGCAGTGTGCACCGCTCCTTTGTTGAGCTTGAATTAAAATTTCCAGCCTTTCATCAGCATAGACATCATCAGAATTCAAAATCGCAACATACTCACCACTCACCATTTCCAAGCCACGGTTTAGGGCATTAAATGCATCTTGATTTTCCTGGTAGATGTAAAGAAGACGTGGATCCTCTATACGCTTAAGGATATCACCTGTTGAATCTGTTGAGCCATCATCAATGACTATCAACTCAAAATTCTGGTGGGTCTGTTGAAGAACACTGTTTATAGTTTGCTGTATAAATAGCTCGTGATTATATGCGGGGATAACCACGGAAACCTTGGTACTCATGTCAGCAGCAATACCTAGTTGGTTGAGAAGGAAAGAATGCTAGAATCTGTCTAGCTATTTTCATATCATTTAAAAAAGGTTACAAGCCTACTGTATTGTAAAGGCTCATACAAGTGGAAAAAATCGATAGCCTCTTCGAGTGAGCACGTTACCGCCTCCCCAAGTGTCGATCCGAATGTACCTCTACATCAGAAATCCATACAGAGTCGAGCCCGCCATCTGAAACAGTAAAAACCATTTCAGTTCCCTCCTCGGGGGGGAGTTCAAAATAATAGTCTGACGCTGTCACTTCAAAACGATGCTCCCATTGGCCCACGATCGCACCATTCTCACCTAGCAACTTTAAATGCAATCGAGCGTCTTTCGCTATCTCATTAAAACGTATCCTTGCCGTCCGGACTTCACCCAACCCCGGCGCAGACAACTCTTTAAATTTCAAAGTTAAACCTTGAGTGTCGTGTAACAAAGCTTGTTGTTCTTGAGTGAATTCGTAATGGACAAGAGTGTTGTCAGCACAGTCGGCAAACTTACCTCGCAAATAACTCTCTTTAAAACCAGGAGGATTCTCAGGTGGCGGCCTCAAAATAAACATGTTGAGAATTTCTTGAATAACAATATCCGGCTGTTCATAAAAAAAGATTTTTTGTGGGAAATTCACGACTGTACGATAATTAAGAACTCGCTGGGCATTAGCACTGAAAAAGTAGACACACTTTTCAAGAAATGAATCACCAAGCAGCGCTAATGATCGTATAGGTGCTTGCGGATTTAAAATCATGCGAATGTCCATGGATGAGCCGTCAGCAGCAATAATTTTTCGTTTCGGCGGATACACATCATAGATACCTCCTGGAGGAATATCAACGGCCGCATCATACAACCCGCCTTTTTCCGGGACAAAAGTAATATAATGTTCGTTTTTATGCATAAACACCGGAAGTCCGATCATATCCATAAACCGATGATGGGCCCAATGCCTATCGATCTTTAATGAAAAATCAGTGTACGCAGGTAATGGAAAGCTGTATTGCGGGAAAAATCCCTTGAGTTCTTTTACGATTGCATCGTACACAATGTACGCACCATAAAAGTTCCAGTGAAAATCTGTTTTGTAAAAAAGATCAGGATATTCCCGTTCCTTTTTTGCTGCAAGAAGAGGAGGAAGAACGTCGATAAACGGGAGATCAGTGAATTTTTTAAGATACCCAGACAACTGTTCATATCGTGTCCGTCCCTTGATATTTTGCAATTTATCCGGCAAAAACTCTGGATAAACAAATGCCTTTGTTGGGGCTAGCACAAAGACATAGTTACTCCCTTTTTCCTTCAACCAGTACCGTCTTTCCTCAAGTGTTCTTTTCCATTTTCGCAACTCTGCGTCACTAAATGGAATTTGCCCCATGTAATCAGCAATATTGTCAAAATTTTCGACAACACCTTTCTCAACTTTCCGTGCACCCCATCCCTCGAAAAAATACCCATTTTTTCCAACAGCCACATTACTATTAGGAGAAACACCAAGAATATAAATTTTTATAAGGGCGTCAAGATGAACGAAAAATTTAGGAAGGGTAAAATGCTGTTTAACATATAATTCATAGGTTCCTGGAAATTGCTTTACAAAATTCGTCAACCGATGACCACTAGATTGCTGGTCCTGCAAAATATGGCGTGAAACGTCTTGAACACTTTTCCTAAAAAAATCTAATTGGGTAACAGCTGGATAAATCAAAATAGCCAGAAAAAGAAACACAAGGCCACAGCGGAAAAATGACCTTGGCAGCAGCCTTGCTAAAAAATGCCTCAATAACACTGCGACAATACTACAAGCCCCAGAAACAAGAACAATTCTTGTGGTCAAGCTCTGCCATTGCCCCGAAGTAAAGTCAGCTACTATTTTAGAACTAATACAACAAAGAAAAAACAACGTAGTTCCAATCGCAAAGAAGAGACTACCCCTTGTGATATATGGCTTTTCGGTCAACGTTTTTAAAAATTTCATTAAAAACGGAAATAAAGAAATGGATTATACGCTCCCCCCATAATGGAAGCGATAGAATAGAGGAAAATTCCGGCCAGAGCAAAAAACTCTCCCGCTACAACAACTGTTTGCCCAATAGATGCCGCTCCTGTTCCACTTCTCAGTGACCTTTCTAGATACGCATACAGATT
Organism: Desulfogranum marinum; assembly: GCF_963675105.2. Classification (NCBI taxonomy): domain Bacteria; kingdom Pseudomonadati; phylum Thermodesulfobacteriota; class Desulfobulbia; order Desulfobulbales; family Desulfobulbaceae; genus Desulfogranum; species Desulfogranum marinum. The sequence continues at coordinate 1,805,224 of NZ_CAXXRO010000004.1, read as the reverse complement.
TTTTGTCGTTGGGGTAGCCCCTACAACAGCGAGAACAAAAATAAGATAATATTCCTGGTTCATGTTCAAGAAAAGTTGGGAGTTATACATTGACGGCGTTGAAAAGGTCACCATTGCCTTCAGGTAGCCTAAAGCGTAAGAAAATGACTCAGCTCGGAAAAACACCCACCCAACAATAACGACAAGCAGCACATACATATGGACGACTGTCCTCGGAAGTATTTGCAAGAGACGTGTAACAGGTCGCCACCTCTCGATTATAAGAAAGCTCCCGTGATACAGCCCCCAAACAACAAAGGTCCAGCTCGCGCCATGCCAAAGACCACATAAAAAAAAGACAAGAATAAGATTGACATACGTCCTTGCAGTAGACTGTCTACTTCCCCCTAGGGGAATGTACAAATAGTCACGAAACCATGAGGAGAGTGAGATGTGCCAACGCCGCCAGAAGTCTTTGATGGAAGAAGCAAAATATGGATAGTTAAAATTTTCAAGAAATTTAAACCCAAAAATCCTGCCTAACCCTATGGCCATATCTGAATAGCCTGAAAAATCATAATAAATTTGCAAAGAATAGGAAATCGCTCCCATCCAGGCAAGATAAGGGGGGATGGTTTCGGCGGGCAAAGAAAAAATATAGTCTGCAGTACGCCCCATGACGTTAGCTATCAACACTTTTTTCCCCAAGCCAATAATAAAGCGCTGAATACCGGCAACCACATCAGGGGAGCGAACTACTCTGTTGGTAATCTGGTTGGCTATGTCATGATAGCGTACAATCGGCCCGGCTATCAATTGCGGGAAAAGCGATATATATAGGGCTATATTTATAGGATTTTTTTGAACTTTCGCCTCTTTCCTATAGACATCAATAACATAAGACATTGCCTGAAAGGTGAAAAAAGAAATACCAATGGGTAAATGAACGTCACTTATTTGGATCGGCTGCTGCTGCATGAATAAAAGCAGTCGATTAATGTTCTCCACAGCAAAATTACAGTACTTAAAAAAAGCCAGTAATCCAAGGTTTGCTGCAATAGCCAGAGTTAAAGCGATTTTGCCGGTCTTACCAGACTCCTGGGACTTGCCAATACTCAAACCAAATAAATAATTAAGCCCGATGGAAAACAGCATCAGCAAAACAAAAATATTTTCCCCCCAGGCATAGAAAAGAAGGCTGGCCAGCAAAAGAATGCTGTTTCGCCCTTTAGTGCCTGTAAGAAAATATACAACCAATACCAACGGCAGGAAAAAAAACAAAAAAATAGTTGAACTAAATACCATTGAAGCTCATCTACACCGTTAATATTTTACGCCGTTTGCCGACTGACTAAGAGTTTCACTTACAGAGGCAGGATCTCGCTGTTCAATGTAGAGTTGGTGCCAAACTTCCATATTCAAAAGCATCCAGAGCCGAACATGGTTGTCCTCCTTGTTGTTGCGATGGTCTTCAACTAAAGAGCTCACATAATCTTTTTGAAACAGCCCTTCTCGGACAAAAAAGGAGTTCTCTAGCTGGTCGCGAACAAATGGATACAACTCATTGCGAAACCAATAGGCAACCGGAAACATAAAGCCTTGTTTCTGCCTACTGGTAATCTCCTTAGGCAGCTTCCTTTCGGCAAACTTACGCAAAATATATTTTAGCTGCCTCCCTTTAATCTTGATATTACTAGGAAACCTTGCCAAATATTCGACTAATTCATGGTCAAGAAAAGGTGAGCGTGCCTCAAGACTGAAAGCCATATTCATCCGATCGGTCAACATCAGTGTATGTTCTGACAGGCGAGTCATAAAATCGGCATAAAGCATTTTGTCTATTGAGTCTGTGGCGTTAGGTTTGTTATAATGCTCAACAATCACCTGATTTGAATCAATGTCAGCCAGTTTGCCCCACAGTTTTTCTGAAAAAAGCTGCTGTTTCTGGGTATGACTAAACCGGAAGAAAGCTGTAGCCTCTGCATAACGCTCTCCTTCATCAAAGTCTGACAATTGATCCATCCATCGTAATTTCTGCACCAGACTTTTGTAAGTAAAGCTGTCTGGAATAGTATGAAAAAGTGGGTGTAAGAGCTTTTTCCGGACAAACGATGGAAGCATATTATAGTAATTGATATACCCCACTCCCATATACCTATCGAATCCGGCAAACAGTTCATCGCCACCGTCTCCACCCATAACTACCTTCACATGTTGTGAAGCTAGTTTGGCGGCCTGAAACATACAGGCTGCAATTGAGTCGGACGGCTCGTCGAGGTGCCATACCATTTGTGGCATAAGTTGGATGAGATTTGCAGAAACGACCTCTTCTACATGTTGGGTGTGAAAAGTATCCGCAACCACTTTAGCAAAAGGCAACTCATTAAAATCCTGTTCTTTTACACCAATAGCAAAAGTTTTAAACACATCCGGATGAGCCTCTGCCATCAAGGCAACCACCGTACTGGTATCCATGCCCCCGCTAAGAAAAGCACCGACAGGCACATCACTAATCAAATGCGAAGTAACTGCTCGTCCAAGTTGTTCTTCTAGACCGTCTAAAAAATCTGTTTCTGTGTGCTGCAGCTTGTCGGTAAAGTTAAGATCCCAGTACCTTTTTACAGTGATTTTATCTTCTTTAACGAGGAGTGTACTCCCTGCTGGTAGTTTTTGGATACCTTCAAACATGGTATGAGGAGCAGGTATAAAACGCAGGGAAAGGTAATGATGGATGGCTGTATAATTGATGTTTCTCTCAACATTATCAGCAGCAAGTATTGCTTTTACCTCCGAACCAAAAAGGAACTCACCATTGACGTGACGATAAAACAACGGTTTTTGCCCGATACGGTCACGAGCAAGAAATAACTGTTTTTTATTATCATCCCAGATTGCAAAGGCAAACATCCCATTAAGTTTTTGGACACAATCTTGTCCCATTTCCTCATAGAGATGAACAATAACCTCAGTATCTGTATTGGTGCTGAATTGGTGGCCTTTCGAAAGCAGTTCTTTTTTTATTTCAGGAAAATTATAGATCTCACCGTTAAATACAATCCATATGGTTTGGTCTTCATTGGAGATGGGCTGCTTTCCAGAGGCCAAGTCGATAATGCTCAACCGCCTGTGGCCCAAGCCCACTTTACCCTGCACCCAGTACCCTTCATCATCAGGGCCTCTGTGAGCAATGGAACGTGCCATACTCTGCAGCTCGAGTAAAGAAACATTGGATCTGCCTAATTTACCAACAATACCACACATATTTTATTCCGATTATCCCAAACACTTTGAGCAAAAATATTAAAAAGAGATGTACTTCGAACAATTCAGCATAGTCCAGCTTGAAGGTGAGGACTTAACAAACTGCTTTATTTCAGTCAACTGGAACTTTTAAAGCAACTTACCATGGAAATGCCAAACATCAAAAAAATTTCATCAAAGCACCCCCGTCAACCCACCCAATTAGGCACGAATAGACAACGTACCATTTCTTATGCCTAAAACAGAAAAACCTTTTGCCCCCTCAACTAAACCATTGTTGATACGGTTAATCGCTTGACACTTCGACCCTTTTTGTTCATATTTCCCTGCCATTAAACACTCCCATTTACCGACATACCAATCATGCTATCTCAAAATATATTCGTTGATGCTCATGTACATATTCACGATCACTTTTCACTCAGCCGCCTTTTCCTGATTAGTTTACAAAATTTTCGAAAATATCATGATGCAAACATCACAGGCATAATGCATGGCTTTTTACTGCTAACAGAGTCATGCGGGGTAAACAAATTTGCTGATCTCAAAGAACATGGCGATCAATCAGGTAATTTTTCCATACACGATACAGGTGAAAGGGAAACCCTTAAAGTCACAACCCTGGGTGGACAAACTCTCTATGTAGTTGCAGGACGACAGATAGTCACAGCAGAGAAATTAGAAGTGCTTGCATTAGGTCTCGACGTAGAATACCCTGACGGCAATACTTTAAAAGAGACCCTTAAAGATCTCAACTCTACCAAATGCCTGCGTGTCCTCCCCTGGGGTGCGGGGAAATGGATAGGCAAAAGAGGCAAGATCATACAGTCACTTATCTCTACCTGGTCAGACGGACCGCTTTTTTTAGGTGACAATGGCAACCGTCCCTCTTGTTGGCCGTTACCACCAATATTTAGCGATGCTAAAACAAGAGGAATTTTCAACTTACCAGGCAGCGACCCGTTGCCATTCTCTGAACAGGAGAAAAAAGCAGGCAGTTTTGGCTTTAGCATTCCAGGAGAAGTTGACCCATCCAAGCCGTTTTCGTCGTTAAAGGAAGCCATCTTCTCCGCCCCAAATACTATTGACCCTTTTGGTACCCCCGAATCCTTACAGCCATTTATGAAACATCAAATCACAATGCAGATTGTCAAAAGGCGTCGATAATTCCTTCTTCCACAACCATTTCCAATTACCATGAAACTACTTGTCGTTGCACCACAACCTTTCTTTTCTCCGCGCGGAACCCCGTTCAGTGTCTATTACCGGACTCTTATAAGCGTAGAGTTGGGTTGTGAGATAGATTTCCTGACCTATGGACAGGGTGAGAATGTAGACATACCAAATGTACGTTTTTACCGTACTCCCCCTTTCAGTTTTTTAGGCCCCATTAAGCTTGGCCCGTCAGCTCTCAAACTGTTTCACGATATTTTTATTTTCTTTTGGATGCTCTGGCTGCTCATTCGCAATAAATATGACGTTGTCCATGTACATGAAGAAGCCGTTTTTTTCGCGACCTTTTTAAAACCTCTCTTCCGCTTTAAGCTCCTGTATGACATGCATTCAAGCCTTCCTCAGCAGCTCACTAACTTTAATTTTACAAAAAGCAAATTTCTCATCAATACCTTCCGCTGGTTGGAGGATAAAAGCTTAGCAAAAAGCGAAGCTATAATTACCATCTGCCCAGACCTTTTCGACTATGTCAACAAGGTCCTTCCTGGTAACAATAAAAACTTTCTTATTGAAAACTCTATCCTTGAACCGGTTCGTATAGCAGGCTGCTCCACGGTACAGAATGAAGAAGCGAATGCTCTCCCTGTTGCAATACCAGCTACATTCAAACACATTGCAGTATATGCTGGGACTCTTGAGTCGTATCAGGGAATAGATCTACTTATTGATGCGATACCGTTGATTAAAGAAAAAAATCCTGATATCGGTTTTGTCATTGTTGGGGGGACCCGAGAACAGGTTGAAAAATTCCAAAGGCAGGCCAATGCATTAAATGTAACAGACAATGTCATCTTCACAGGTCGAGTTGCACAAAATATTGCCAGAACATACAGCAATCTTGCTACAATCTTGCTCTCCCCACGAAGCAGCGGCACCAATACTCCATTAAAAATATACGAACAATTAGCATCCTCAATCCCTCTGGTAGCCACTGCAATATATTCCCACACCCAAGTGCTTACAGATGACGTAGCATTTTTAGTAGAACCAACGCCACAAGATATCGCCCGCGGTGTCCTGGAAGCAACGAATCCCAACGGTGCTGGTAAAGAAAAAGCGATTAATGCTCTCAATCTTTACAATAAAGAGTACGCCCGCCCGGTCTATGTTAAAAAGTTACAAACCGTTTTGGAGTACCTCTCCTAATGTGCGGCATAGCAGGCTTTGTTCGCTTTTGCGGCGAAAATAAAACATCGGACACTAACTGCTTAGAAGAAATGGTGCAAACTCTCTATCACAGAGGGCCGGATGAAAAAGGTTTAGCAATACACCACGGTGTAGCAATGGGAATGCGACGCCTGGCAATCATAGACCTCAGTGGTGGAACTCAGCCTATTTATAACGAAGACAAAAGCATCTGGACTGTTTTTAACGGTGAGATCTATAATTTTCCACAGCTAAAAAAAGAACTCCAGCAGTATGGGCATATTTTCCGTACTGACAGTGACACCGAAGTAATTGTTCATGGATACGAACAGTGGGGAGCTGATTTTGTAAAACGCCTTAACGGTATGTTTGCTATCGCTCTGCACGACATGAATAAAAAGTGTTTCATTCTAGCACGCGACCACCTGGGAATAAAACCCCTCTACTTCTCCTTTCAGAAAGACCGATTACTGTTTGGATCAGAAATCAAGGCATTACTTACTACGCCCTGGGTTCAACGATCTCTCAACATGGAAGCTCTTGCAGAGTTTCTGGCGTGGGAATATACTCCAGGTACAGCTACCCTCTTTAAGGATATACAAAAGTTGCTGCCTGGGCAGTTGCTACACATAAACCTGAACGCACCCCAATGTTCACCAAAAAGTTTTTGGGACATTCCTCTTTCTTCTCCTCTATCACCATCTCTTTCTGAACATGAGTGGGAAGAAAAAATTCTCGCCCAGGTTCAAGCATCCACCCAGATGCAAATGATCAGCGATGTTCCGCTTGGTGCCTTTTTATCAGGTGGTGTCGACTCCTCACTCATTGCCGCATGCATGGGGAAAGTCCAAACATTCAGCATAGGCTTTGATGACCCCACATACAACGAACTTACGTGGGCAAGAAAAGTCGCAGATCATATAGGCGTTGAACATAGAGACGAGATAATCCGCCCTGATATTGTCAGCCTTTTTGATCAACTGATGCACTTTATGGATGATCCTATTGGTGATTTCTCTATTTTCCCGACCTTTCTCGTCTCTCAGCTTGCGAGACGTCATGTAACGGTTGCCTTGAGTGGTGACGGTGGAGATGAGCTTTTTGCAGGGTATGAAAGCTACCTTGCTCAAGAAAAAGCCCGCATATACCAGCGAATCCCTGCCTGGATGCGCCAAAGCCTTATTGAACCGATTATTTCCGGCCTCAAACCAAGCCCGCAAAAAAAAGGCCTGGTAAACAAAGCAAAAAGGTTCATTGAGGGTGCTGCCTACCCAGAATCCCTCTCTCATGCGAGATGGCGACTTTTTGTCAGCGACACCCTAAGAGAAAATTTACTTTCGCCTGATGCTCTGCAACAGGTGAAAAATCCTGCAGCACACCATATTGAACAACTTTTTCAACAGGCCGGCAACAGGGGAGAACTTGACCAAAGCCTCTATGTTGATGTCAAGAGCTACCTCAGCGACAATATACTCACAAAAGTGGACCGTATGTCCATGGCTGTCAGCTTGGAAACGAGAGTCCCTTTACTGGACAAAGACCTTGTTGAGATGGCCTTTCAGGTACCTGAAAACTTCAAACTTTCAGGCAATGAAACCAAATCCATATTAAAAAAGGTTGCCAGTCGACTAGTACCCAAAGAGTGTATCTATCGTCCCAAAGAAGGTTTTTCGATTCCTATAAAACATTGGCTGAATACTGAGTTCAAGCCATTAATGGACGAACACCTCAATAAACAATCAATTGACCAGGGCGGCATTTTCCAATGGCCGACAATTAAACGTCTTAAACAGGAGCATAGCTCCGGACAAGCCAACCACAGTCATATTCTCTGGGCACTTATCGTTTTCCATGACTGGAACAAACGTTGGTGTTGACCATGATAAACCAACTACTGTAACCAACTTCCCTCCAACCCTTTTAGCAACTCCATTATGGCTACTATCACTAGAGAACCACGCTTAGCAACCCAGACTCATTATGACCTTATTATTATCGGAGGGGGTATATACGGCGTTGCGCTTGCCTACACAGCTTCTCAGATGGGGTTAACAAACCTGGTCATCGAAAAAAAAGATTTTGGATGGTCGACTACATACAACCATCTGCGAACAGTGCACGGAGGACTACGCTATCTCCAGACTCTTGATTTACACCGTTTCAAAGAATCTGTAGCAGAAAGACACTGGTTCCTCAAAGAATTTCCAGGCCTGGTTAGGCCTTTACCCTGTCTCATGCCTCTATACGGCAATGGTCCGTACCGACCATCTGTTTTTAAGATGGCTCTTCTTGCTAACGATTTCCTCTCTCGAAAAAGAAATGAGTCTGTTGCACCCGGCCAAGAACTGAATAATGGCCAAGTTATATCTCCTGAACAAGTAGTCAATTTTTTCCCACAGGTAGACCGTGAAGGTTTAAAGGGTGGAGCAGTTTGGTATGATGGAGGCATGCCATTTTCTCAACTGCTTATTATGGAAATGCTTCAGAGAGCATGCGCCAATAAAACCACAGCCCTTAATTACATGGAAGCTGAAGACATCGTTGCCAGCAAGCAAAAGGTATGCGGAGTCAAATGTCGTGACCAAGAAACCGGTGCTTTTTTAGAATTTAAAAGTCCTCGCATCATTAATGCGACAGGTCCCTGGTGCAGAGATCTTGCTGCCAAATTTCATGATGACGACCCAGATCTTTTCAAGTATTCCATAGCCTGGAACGTTCTTTTTGATCGTCCTTCACTTTCAGACTATTCTTTAGCCATCAAGCCCAAGCGTCCCAACAGCAGCATGTACTTTGTGCACGGTTTTAACGGGAGACTCATGGGAGGCACTATCCATTCCCCTTGGGATAAGGTTTGTGATAATCCTCAACCTTCATTACAGGATGTTGCAGCGTACATAGATGACCTTAATTTGACTGTCCCAGGTCTAAAGTTAAAACAGAAAGATGTCCTTCAAATCTATTCCGGCCTGCTACCGGCTCAGGAACAGGGTACAGCTAAACTCGCCAATCGCCCAATCATTAAGGATCATGGCGCATCCGGTGGCCCTCAAGGAATATATACTGTCTCCGGCGTTAAATTCACAACAGCCAGGCTCGTTGCAGAGCAGGCCTTGCACACAATTTTCCCTCATTTCAAAAAAAATGCGGCTCAACCGGACGTTGCCTCATCCATTCAATCAACGGCGGAACCAGATGGGCTTTTCAGCTATGACTGGTATCCAGAAGCAGGTGATGAGCAATGGCAAGAAAGACTCAGCCGCATCATAAGTAACCAGTCCGTACACCATCTTGAAGATCTTATACTTCGCAGGACTACCCTTGGTGACAATCCCCACAGGGCACTCGACATCGCTCCACAGATTACGGCTCTTTTTCCATGGGACGCAGAACGGAAAAAACAGGAATTAGAAAACATGACGACCTATTTTCAGTCGAGAAACACAAAAAGTTATGGCTCGTAAAGTTAATTTTCTCTTTTTTGCTTCAAAAGCATCCATAACCTCTAAACTCCTTCAGCCCAAATTTCTCATAAACTTTTTGATTTTAAACTCAATCAATTGATATTATTGATTAAAGAGTAATAGTACAATTAACAGTCCGTTTTTTGTTTTTAATCAAAAAGTTCCCCCTTCGGGTCAATAGATTTTTCCGCAGGATCTACGTTACAAACCACTTGCGGTAGTTTACTATCGGAGTCTACCTTACCTGCTACGTAATTTGTGCCTTGCTCTGCGAAAAACTTCATTGATGAGAAATTTGGGCTAGCTTTTTCTTTACGACAATGTTTGCCTTCTATTACGGTGATATGTTAGCAATACTGACTACATTGTTATTTTTTTCGATAAAAATATCGCCTTTATCCACTCTTTAAACATTATTCTATTAAATGAGCGCAGCAATGACGGATACACTTCCTTGGCAAATTCGCATGTTTCGAAAAACACTCAAGAAACAAATGCGGTTACGTGAGCTGACAAATCTTTTAACCCCCATTCAAAACGATGAAAAATGTCTTTTAGTCACATGCGGTGATAACAATGGAGCAATGAACTATTACCTCCGGGAACTTGGCGGTAAATGGTCATGGGCAGAGCTTGAGGAACAGTCGCTTGAAGAGATGAAAGAACTACTTCAAGAAGATGTCCTTCGAGGCAGCTATGAAAAACTCGACTATGAAGACCAATATTTTGACCGTGTTGTTTCCATAGATTGCCTGGAACATATTGAGGACCCTGTACTTTTCACAAATGAACTCCACCGCATCACAAAAATTGGTGGACGGGTTATTATAACAATTCCGGGGGGGGACCAAAGTAAGGTTGTCAATAAACTTAAAAACGTAGTTGGTATGACCAAAGAATCATATGGTCATATCCGTGACGGCTTGACCGTTGCCGAGCTTCAACCTATCATGAAAAATGCAGGATACACACCGTTAAAAAATGTCACCTTCTCACGTTTCTTCACTGAGATGGTCGAACTCATCATCAACGTCCTGTATGTGAAAATACTTTCTAAAAAATCGGAAGCTAAAGTCGAAGAAGGGACTATTGCCCCGGCGACCAAGGATCAATTGAAATCAGTTGAAAAGTCCTACAAAATGTATGCGATTGCCTATCCATTTTTCAAGGCGATTTCTTCATTGGATGTTCTACTTTCCTGGTCGGAAGGTTACGTAACAATGACAGAGGGGAAACGGGATGCCTGATGAGGTTAAAAAAATTCTAGTGACTGGTGCCGGCGGTTTTCTTGGGTATCACATGGCCAACTTTCTCAGTGATCAAGGATACACCGTTACAGGGATGGACGTTCATTTTCCAGAAACCACACCCGACGGAAGCAAGCCGCGATTTCAAACTGTTCATTCAGACTTCAGAAAATGGGAGGTTACCAAAAAAGCCCTTGAAGGTGCTGACATAGTTTATCACTTTGCAAGTGCTCACCTGCAGATCAGCCTCGATGAGGCTGAGTACTGGGATATTAATGTCCGCAGCATGCCGACTTTACTCAAAGCAGCCAAAGCAGCAGGATGCAAACGATTCATCCATGTAAGTTCTGTGGGGGCCTATGGAAAACTTACAGAAATTCCTGCAAACGAAGAAACCGTTTGTCACCCCCAATCCACCTATGGAGAAACAAAACTGGCCGGCGAGCAGGAAGTTATTTCCACCTGCAAGGAACTGGACTTACCGTTTGTCATCCTGAGACCGGCATGGATATACGGACTGGGGTGTCCCCGCACAGCAAAACTACATCGCATGCTTAAGAAAAAACGTTTCATTATGATTGGCAAAGGCCTCAATAAAAGGCATCCAATGTATATAAAAGATATGCTGAAGGCATTCCGGCTTGCCATGGATAGTGACCCGGCACTTGGTGAAACGATGATAATAGGCGGAGATCAGATTATTACCACCAAAGAGCTCGTCGAAACCTTTTCCAATAAACTTCATATTCCAGGGCCGCTCATTACCCTTCCCTATCAGGTTGGAGTAATTCTGGCAACTGTAGTAGAGACCCTGTTTGGGATCTTAGGCAAAGAACCGCCACTATCAAGAAGAACCCTCGAATTTTTTGACACAGACAATGGATTTGATGTCTCAAAATCAAAAAGACTACTCGCCTTTACACCGCAGTATTCTTTTAAAGAGGGTGTTGCAGACTACGCCGAGGAATTCAGCAGGTTGTAAACCGGGTCATACCAAAAAGCCAATCAAGGATATTGCGCAGATAATCAGACCAACGTGGTTTACCTGTAACCGTTTCCACATACCAGTTATCCACAAGTGTTGTCAGTTGTTCCATTGTAGAAGGGTTATAGAGGATCTGTCCGTTGCGAGCACTGACATTACAATTATGATCAGCCTTGTATAACGTCTTGTATTTTTTCGGAAAACTACTTTCTTTAGCATAACAACGCAAAAAATCCTTGTCAGCCGCAGGTTCCCTCTGTCCATCGACAAACAACACAGGTTTATGGTGCCAGCTCCTCAATTTTGGCCGCATGTGCACCATATCCCTTGCCAGAATGCCCTTCAACCAGAGCTCTTTTGTATACCACTCTGGAAAGGTTGCTCGTCCATACTGCTGTTGCCCGATATGATGCGCCCAATGCCAAAAAAAATCACGATCCGGAGGATAGTGAAATCGTTCCCACACCCGCCGTGGCGGACCTACAAGGACAACAGTACTTACTTGATCGGACTCCATGCCTACCCGTAAAGCCGGATCGGCGCCCATGGAATGCCCTATCACCCCTATCTGGTCTGATTTAACCAAAGGAAGATCTGCCAAATAGGTGATGGCCGCACGGGTTTCCATCTCCAAATCAACCCTTCGAGCTACCTCCCCAGCAAAGGGATCTTCAGAATGACCGTAGCCTGCAAAGTCTATTGTCATCACCAAATACCCTTTTAAAGCAAACTCCTGCGCCATTACCTGATACAAAGGAAACATCTGACCTGCCGGATAATTCCCATGAAGAAGCAGTAATGCTGGTATTTTTCCTTTTGTGTCTTTTGCCCTATATACTCTCGCACTAATTTTCAATCCATCCTTTCTTTGAAAGGAAAGTGCCTGCCTGTCAAAATCTTTTTTATATGCTTGAATAACCTGGTTACCTTGGTCACCAATCAAAGATTTTTTTCCTACCACTTCCAACCAACAATAGACCCCTGCACAACACCAGATAATAATTGCTAAAACTATACAGACGTTATGTACCCATATCTTTAACAAAGTTGGTTGTATAGAAAATTTGCAATAAGGTCTCCCTCTCTTTCTAACAAGATTCCATGAAAATCGAGATTGAAAAACCACCAGAGGGTACATCATAAAAACTAAGGCAAACACCAGCCCTGGAGAAACAGCAATGCTGGAAAGAAATGAACGGTTCACATTCACCAGAACCTGTGGATCGGGCTGTTGCCATGTGACGAGAGCACTCCCTTTACTATCAACTGTTAATAAACTGATGTCTCTCAATTCTTTGAGTTTATCTGGCTCTATAACAACAACTTCATCCTTTGTATCAACAAGAGCAAGGTGCTCTATGTTTACTTGATTTCCCTTACCCTCAAAATCTACTCTTAACTTACGCACTCGTGTGGATGGCAGGGAATAACGAATAGACTGGCTTTGAAACCCACCGCGGAGCTGCTGTTTTACACTGACTTGCTCTGAGAACCCACTGCCTGTATCAAAGAACACTTGAACAACCGTCGGAGAATCTGCGGCAGCTTGCAACAAAAGATAGGATTCTTGTTTAGGTGGGCTCAAAAAAACTGCGAGAATTAAAGCAATAGCAGTAGAGAGAAAAAAACACCACACGAGTGAAGGAGGATGAAGAAATAACTTATTTTTCATTGCACTAGTAAATAACACCGCCAGCTATTGACACAGTAAAAAATGTGCCCCAAAAGCGTTAATCACACTTTAGACATCTACTCACTGGTCTACCTAAATTTTCGAGATAAGCTGCACTTTAAACAAAACGATAGGTTTGAGAAATAAATATCTTTGCAGCACCCATGGTGATAGATGATTCGCGAGCAAGATTAATTAATTAAAGGGTGTTGCTAACAATATAACGTGAGTGAAAAAATCTCCGGGGGGGACATCGATGTAAAAACAGGCTAACCCGACTTCGCGATACAGCTCACTTAAAAGTCAGCCTCACGCTTAAGACAAGAACAGACGAGATGTTTACATAACAATACAAGGATATAAGGAAATAAACATTACTTGACCAACTGCTAGGAGTGACTACTAATTTTCTTCATATAACCGGGCCCCCAAAAACCTTATGAGGACCCAGTTAATCTATTAAAGGTTAATAGTAGATCGTTATAGATCTAGCGGAGCTACCTGGCTTAGCATAGACTTCCATCTTGTGGACGTCTTTATGATACGTGTAGTTGCCACCAGGCCTATAGCCCATCCCTCCTTGATTAACGTCTTTTTTCGTATCTGGAACGTACAGCACTTCGCCAGAGTCAAACACTATCTTAAGAGACGGTCCGTATTGTGGACCAAGTTTATCGGAAACAAACTTTGACCTGATCACACCATCGATATATATGGGTCCGGTTCGGCTAATTGTTTCAGAGTTACTGCTTTCAGGCTCTTCTTCAGCTGCTTCATCTGCCCCAGTAACTCTTTCAATTTCTGCTTCTACGTCTTCAACAGCTGCTTGAAGAGTTGCTTCAAGACCACTCGTTGTTGCATGTGCTGGTAGAGAACCAAATTCTACCAGTGGTGTCGTCCATTTGTCAGGGATAACACTGCAACAGGCCAGCGCTGTAGATCCCACAGCAATTTTACGAACAATTTTCCTTCTCTTGTGATCTACTTCTGCCGATCTATCAAACGATACCTGCTCTTCTGTATACTCTTCTGGAACTGTTGGCACTTTGTCAACATTTCTACTCATCAGCTACCTCATGCATTAAAGGAATAGTCAATTTTTAAAGACCATACCAATCTACACAAAAAACACCAATAATCAAGGTATTTCCACATGTTAAAGAATACTTATTGAAACCATTGCCTTTTCCAACGATCTCACTTTGTAGTAGCAGAAGAATGCCAAAATGTTTTCGCCCAACGCCAAAGAGTACGAGGATGATCAACAAATCGAATTTTGTAATATTCAGGACCAGTTAAGCAACCATAGTACATCTGTACCCACCACTGTGAAGGCCATATTGTATCTTTGGCATATTCGACTAGGCCATGAGCAGAAGCTTCCTTTACCGCTCTTAACGGCCACCCTGCATAAGGTTTTCCCACATTATCTGGTTTTTTTTCGACATCCATGGATAGGGCTTCCTTCACTACAGGGTCCCAAGGAGTCAAAAAATGCAAGCGCGATAAAACAATAAATACCGAAGGGAAAACAACCCGGACTTTATCCCAGTCAATTAGTTCATAACACTGTTCAACAAGAGAGACGAGATCAGCAACATGTATCAGCCGGAATGGTTCGTACGTCAGCGGTGAGCGAAAACCATGCAAGTAAACATAATACAAGGTGTCTTCCAAGCTGAGACTAGAAGCACTGAACCCATTAATTGAAAAGTTCATTGCCGATTCTTTCAACTTTTCATAGGTCATCCATTGATGATGCAGTTGTTTGGGCAGCAATTCACGATGGATCTCAATAGATATCGGCAAACCTTGAACAACTTTGACCAAAGGTACAAGGTGGTGATGGTCATCCCCTATTGCCGGATGTGCAGCAGGCAAAAATCCGATTTTAAACAATAAGTGTTGCGCATGATCAACATCTTCTCTTTTAACCAGAATGTCTATATCCCGCATAGGTCGGTAACATGGATCTTGATAAATAACATGACCGAGAGCACTCCCTTTGAGTAGAAGCGATTCAACACCGTTTTCATGAAAAATCGTCAGGATTTCAATTAGAGTATTATTGCGGATTGCAGTAGACTTTTTCTGCCTCAGATAGAGGCTTTGGAGCAGACGCCTAGCGTGCAAAGGAAGAGTATAAGTTGTCGAAGCAAGATGCTTGTAAAGAAGAGGAGCTATACCCTGTCTTTCCGCTTCACAAATCAACTCTTCCCAATTCCACAATTCGCCATCAGCACTATCTAGAAGACCCGTTAATCTACGGTATATTTGATCATGGCCAACATCACGTGAACAGAGTGCAAGTATCGTACGAATCATGGGCTATGGATTTCACTTACGTCCAAGAGTGCTAAAAAGATCTTCGACCACTTTACCGAACTCATTAAAATTACTGTAAGTAATCTGATAAGCTGGTAACGATCGAGCCATATTAACTATTTCTCTAAACCCGTGTCCTTTCAAATTGCGAGCATTTGCACAACAAGCCATGAGCCGGGTACTAACCTGTGCTCCTGAAAGTTTCTCTAAGCGTGCTGGTATATCACTTTTATAGGTGGGGAATACTATCAAACCCGGTGACAGTGAAGAGACGGCATAATCAGCATTAAGGAGTCGATGAGGAACAATTGCCCCCCATTCATCTTTTAAAATAGTATGCTTATGCCCGGTAATTTCGGCAATAATTGGTTCAACAGACCCGTGTTTCAAACAAATGGGCCGTGTAAAGGAAACAACTCTGGATAGATCACATTCATGCAAAAATACGAGTTCATCCGTAGCATAAGAAAACCCATGAGCAGTAAGCCAAGCAACAGCTGAACTTTTCCCTGCGCCACTCTCTCCAGGAAGTAAAATGAATTTCCCCTGGTAGGAGATAGCTCCAGCATGCAGGGCTATTCCAATATTGTTATAATTAAGCAGGTTAAAAATAACCACATCATAGAGAACAGCGGCCGCCTTTACCCCTAGAGTCCCTTCAAACAAAAGCCCTTTTGTTGAAAAAATCGCATACGTATTGGGCTCACTTCTACGAACAAATGTCAACTCTAATTCATACTCCTCAAAGAGCTGCGACGACAAGTCACTAAACAAAAAATCAATAAATGCAGCGACATCATCGGAATCATAACAAATTTTAACATGGCGTCCGGCAAAACCGACTCCGAATATCTGCATATGCACAAACTCCAACTGTTGAGATGCAATCAATCTTCCAAACGGGCAAGCCCATGGTCAACGAGCTGACCAACAACTGTAATTACATCTTTTTCAATGGTGGAACTGTGATCAGGGTAAGCCTGTTTAAGCAGGTCTATAATATCGGCAACCCTATGAGTCCCATCGCATAATTCCCAAATCAACGCACCACTTTCATTCAGGTACAGTGATGTGGTCAAAGAAGGGTGATAGACAGCGATATCATTATCAATTCGCTCTAATATGAAATCTGGTTTAAGGCAAACACGCTTGTAAAAATCCATATAATGTTACCAATAGTATGGTACAGTGACATTGAGAGATTATCGCAATTAAACAATGATTATGTTACAAATAAAGATCTTGCCACGAAAAATAAAACACTCGAACATCTTTTGCTTAGTTAAACAACATTAAGTTTAAAACATGAAGCATATATTATGCGCTCATAGACTTAAGAATCGGTTACAAAATCTCAGAGTGAGTTTGAGCCCATATTGATAATCGGGGCAAGCAGATTGCAAATTCAGGGAAAGTCTATAGCAAAAATTTTGGACAAGCCAGGCTGCGGAATCATAACGTCTACGATCTGTACCCGATGCACATGGGAAGGGGTGTGATCTACTTGGCGATTACGCTAACTTAACATTCAATTAGATCATGTATTTTTTCTGGTAAAGATCCCTCCCACGGTCTCAATATCGTTTTTGTGGGTACGTTAAAAGGCAGAATAGCAATTCGGACATTTAATAAGTCTCGCAACCTGTAGAATAGACCCTATTTGATTCATCATTTCTGGTCACGTTACTACGATGTTTAAACCATTGGTCTTGCTGCTAACATGATAAAAAAATCTGATTACCCGCAAAGCTAAGCCACTTTTAAGAGCCTGCGTTGGAAGGGTGGAGTTCTAAGCGCAACATAAGAGAATCTGGGTATCAATTGGCGTAAATCAAATCTGCGGTTAAAACGATAACAAAATTCTGCAAAGTATCCATAGAAATGTTTTTTGCTAACAGCATGAAAAATATCATGAAGAGCTCTTTTCACATTGGCAATCATTGTATTGACCCATTTGAACTCAGCAATCTCGACAATATCTGCTCCGCCTCCAGTAATTATGATCTTGTGGTCAAACCCTGCTTCGTCAAGGCCGTTAAAACACTTGAGACCGTCAGAGATAACTTTATCCCCCACGCAAAGGTGCTTGGCAGCCGAGTTTGTAATGGTCTCCTTTGAAAAAGCCTCTATTCGACTAAAACGCATTTTAATTGGATGCCCTTGCTCATTGGTGGATACGGTAGCAATGAAAGGCAGTTTACCGGTGGCGCCACGTCCCCTGCGGCCATCACGCTTTTGCCTCCCCAATAAGCATCATCGAGTTGGATAACACAAGAAACTATGGGTTTACTGTCGTCACGCTCCTTCATGACCTGCTGTATTTTGTGTTTCATTAAAAAAGCAGTGTTATAAGATACGCCGCTCATTCTTTTCAGGCTCAAAGCTGAAACACTAACTTTTGATTGGGTGATGAAATAGATGCCGAGAAACCAGGTCGCCAATGGAACTTGGTTGAATCAAATATCGTCCCTGCTGTCACAGATGTCTGAGTTCGGCACCGATTACATTGAAAAAGCTTTCTCGAATGTAAAGAACAGTAGCGGTCATGCCCACATTCGGGACATATGAACCCATTGGGCCATCGCTATTGGAATAGAGGGTTGTGGCATTGCTCTTAAGTTCCATGTTGTGAAAGTAATTCCGGCAAACTGAGACCTTGTTGGAATTGAGTGGTATTCTTAGCCATGCATACCTCTTGGTCGTTGTAGTTTGGAGGTATTTTACCAAAGGGGATTGCTCACAGAGTGACTACCCCCCCAAAAAAATGGCTGAGCTTTATAAGTAATCAGATAAGAAAAAGTTCAACAGTAAGATGAGTGTGGCTTGCAATAAGCCGCGATGATTGAGGTTAGAACGCTGTATATTCTAAGCACAGCCGAAGTCGGCTTAATTGCATGGTTAAGTGGAGCGCGTAGCGGTTCACTTTGGCGTGCAGTCCTCTATTGAAAGCCCATTATTAAACGAGGTCTTGGAGCGGTCTCATTTAATGGGATGTTCTGTAAGAAAACAGCAACAATTATTCAGGACAACCATGAGGACAGAATCCTTTGCCTCTTTCATGAGCAAAGCATTTGCCCCCTTTTAAAATTGGTCAATACCGCCCCCTATGTGATAGCGTCTATTGATTTTCTACAATCATGATCAAGACGTTAACGCACTTTTTCAAAATATAGGCACAGGATTCATCAAAAATAGTTTACCTTCGACCCTGTCCCGCTCAATAAAACTGATAAAAAAACAAAATTATTCCAACCTAGACGCCTCTATCTGGCGCTGATGTAACTCTTTAATCTCTGCAGGAATTAACCCTGTGAGCGGATCTTTAACATCCTGACTCCATTTTTTTTCTTCATATCGCAAGAGTTGTTGTTCGTGAGATTCTTCTAATTCTTGCAGTGTCATTGACATTCCGGCAACTCGCTGATTTGGGTCGCCAACAAGTTTTCGATACCCTAAATTCTGTTCCCGATGGAGATATTCCAACTCACCTCGGGTAATACTCAAACCTGGTATTATTGCACTGGGATTCTTCATCTCCTGATGATACAATTCAAGCTGTGCATGCTGCATTGCAGCCAACTCCGCTTTTGTCATACCACCAAGAAATGGAAGCGTTTCTTTTCCGCTACCTTCGCCTGTTGACACAACATGGCGTTCACTTAATCCGAATACCTCAACAGTGATTCTACGTTCAGGCAAATTCTCGATAAGGATCGCTCGACTTTGCGCTTGAAACAGGCGGTTTAGTATCTCACTGACTGTTGCCTGCGAATAGCTGCACTGAATAGCTAAACCAGATTCTTCAGCCTGGTATACAAGTTCTGTTTCAAAAAAGTCAGCGACCTCATCAAGAATCTCCGTCAAAGGCCGCCCAGCACAATCAAGATTCATTCTTTGATGGTACCAAGTCGTTTCTAAAGATGTTGTCTTCGCTAAGTCTGCCTGTACGCTTCCTACAATTACAGTTGAGAAAATTGTCAGGGTAAAGGTACATAGGAACAATAGCGACCGATAATAAGTCGTACCTTTCTGTGTAAGGTATGCAAAATTTAAGGACATGCTAGATTGCAGACGCTATATCGTCAATCGTTCATGTAAATAACAGTAATTATGGATCCAGATTTAGAGCCTAAGGCACGGACCCAGAGGGTTTTGTTCATCGAGTAGGCTGTCAGCAAGGTTGCCAAACCAGAATCGCCCAAATCCGTGGAGAGATAGAAAGTACTAATCCCTTCCCAAGCTGATTCTTTTGAGCAGCTAAGCTGAACCATGTAAGGACTTGCTCCTGTGTTTAATGTCGGGTTTGTGCCAACTTTTTTGATCGTGGCCCTAGCGCAATCGACTGCGTAGCTGGTGTTTCCCCAGCTAAGAACTGTTAAAATAATGAGCATTGCGAAAGCTAGAGTGCTGCGTGATTTAAACATTGATTTTCCCTTTTTAGATATTTAGTTTTGGCTATTGTACAATTTGCCAATTTCTTTTGAAGTGGTCAAGTAAAAATGTACATTTTTACTTGACCACTTCATCCATTCACGGCAGTCTCTCAGGGACAACGCTCTACGGCTCTCATCAGGATTATCGGTGATGAGTTGACGGAGGAAGTTGACGTCGTTGGTGTCTATGATACGTTTGCGGTAAGTAGATACCTCGGCCATGTAGAAAACATAGCCGATAGCATCATGGAACGTTCGCTTTTTTTTAGGATCAAAATGATTGGGTGAATTTATCCAGGTGAAAGGTTACACGATGTGAATGGTTTCACCACTTTCATTAATTGTGTACACGAACCAAATGTTTTTCTTTGCCTCTGATTATTTTCAAAAATTCTTCTTGCAGGACTGATTGCATATCTTTCGCCGTAAATACGGTGAAGTGTCTCTTTAAGCTTATTTTCGATTAGCCAGAGAACTAATAGAACCCTACAAGTGCTGTATTCACCTCTCACTGTTTTTTTATTTTGCGTCTTGCGCCAAAGTTAGCTTATAATTTGTCAAGATTTTATTAACAGGCCGCCTTACCTGCAGATTGACTTCACCTTTACACGGTGTTATTTGCCCCTAATCTTAGACACTTGAAACATGCAAACGTGCCTGAGACAGGGTTGTTTAGATATTATCACAAATTAGATATGCTAGAGAATAAGATTGTGCTGAAACTAAAGCTTCAAGCTGTTCGATACGTAGTAACGCTAATACTTATACTCATCGGACTAGTGCTTTTGTATTCTGCTTTTCGAGCATATAGGGCAGAAGATTCTCCAATTACCTGGTACGGCAAGAAGAATGGTGAATATATGTTTTTCTTGCAGAATCGCAACAACAACGCTTTACTTAATACAAAGCAACTTTTCAGTGGTGGGCAGGTCAACTCCCCTCCGGTGGTGGTGGTTGACAAAAAGAAGCGGAATTTTGTGGTCTGGACAATACGAGAGCAGGACTCGGTACGTATGGCCTTTCGTCTGATAGATGGAAATCGGATCCATCAACCAAACTTCATCCATCCTTCCTTGCGTTACGTCATGGCGCCCCATATGGCGGTTGACCCTTCAGGGGTCATCTGGCTGACCTTTTCCGGTTCAAATGGGGACGATGATGATGATATTTATTTGAGCAGCTGGTCCGACGGGGAATGGGCACCGCCACAACGGGTCAACACCGATGACGATTTGCCGGACGTTCTTCCTGTCGTCGGTGTTGGGCGAACAGGAGAGATATGGGTACGATGGCTCGGCTTCGACGGTGAGCAATATCGACAGTATTATTCTAGTTGGAATGGGGAACAATGGAGCAGGGAACAGGTGAGAAGGATGCCCGATACTCTTTACGAATCAGCCAATGCCCGCTTAAAGGTTGCAAACATGAAGACTAGAAAGGATCCTCATTCTGAATCAATCTCCTACTTTGACTCCGAGGCCGAAATTCAAGTTTGGTCAGATATCTATAAACAAATGTATCAAAAGACATGGTGAAAAACAAAGCCTTATTGATCTGCTTGAACCTGTCAATCATGTTCTTCACCCTCACCCCTGTCTTGGCAAATGCAGAGATACAGGTGGTTGCAATCGGTGACAGTATCACCGCAGATTATCCATACCTGCAGGATAACGGTAATGGATGCCGTTGCCCACAAGAAGGGTTTGAGGTTCAGCTTGAAGCAAAACTTAATGCATCAGGTATGCCGGCCAATGTTTATAATTACGGAAACCCTGGAGACTCTACCTTTGGCATGCTAAAACGCATTGAGCAAATACTTGATCAGGTGAACCCGGATACGGTCCTGCTCTTGGGGGGGACCAATGACATCGCCTTTTTTTCACCAACGACTATCGCCAGTAATCTGGCCGCCATGGTTGATAAAGTTAGAGACTATAAAGCCGAGCCGATTATCGGTACATTAACCCCTGATACAAATCCTGCAAACAGCTTCAAAAATATTCCGGTCTACAACCAGTACATAATAGACATGGCTAATAACAGGAATGTCAAGATTGCCGATCATTACTCAACGATCGTCGATACCTGGAAGGATCTGACGATTGATGGGCTGCATCTGACCAAAGCCGGGAACAATGTCCTGGCACAAAACTGGTTCAATTCGTTGTCAAGCCCAAAGGATGCTGACGGTGATGGAGATGGCTATACCATAGATCAAAGGGATTGTGACGATACCAATCCAAATGTGTACCCTTTTGCATTCGATGTATGTGGAGATGGAATAGATCAGGATTGCGACGGAAGCGACCGAAAATGCCCTAGTATTACTCCCCTCATTATATTATTGTTGGATGAAAAAGCTACGCAATAAAAAGACCACCGTACTACTTCGTCGTATATTTACCGATAAAATACAAGATGTGGAAGAACTGACGCAAAGAGCCGTATTATTGCCCTCAATCTACGCCGCCTAACTTGGTTAAAAACCTGGAGACCCTCAAATGAAAATCAAGCCCGTAAAAGAGAAAAAATACATCATAGTTATGGTTATCGCTCTTTTTTTTCTATTTAATGCTCCAATGGTATTAGCTAAAAACTACTTTTCGGCAACAGAATATCTTCCTGCCATACTTGCAGCAAGTGTTGAAAAAAAGAATAAAAATGAGGCTGGCACGAAAAATGATGCCGTGACATTGAGAACTACTGGTAATTTCTTACTTGACTACAATCAGGCCATAGAAGGGCTCCCCCCAGATAGATTCAGTTTATACGAGGTAGTTCGCAGGTATAATGAAATGCAATATAATGCATCGGTCTGCCACCAGGTCAGCTATTATCATCTGGCTGGTGGCCCATTTGATAAGATTATTATTAACAATAAACTATATGATATTCTGGTGATTGAGAGCCTACCCAAGAGATGGAATCACGGGCCATTCTCCATGGATAACACCGGTCAATGTAAAAACTGGCCCTAAGAAAAATAGCTTCTATTGATGTGGCAACAAAGATCTTGAAAATGGTACGGAATCTTCCCAAAGATACTTGCTGGAGCGACATTTAGCCCTGATTTCTCATCAATTCAGGCGGCGTCATTTCCCAAGTTTTTGGTAATGAACAGGTAAGGTAAAATGAGATGGCTGGTTCACCTCCCGAGTTTTATGCTACACATAGCATGTTCGACAAGAACTAACTCAACGCAGTCAGATGCTGCAATTAAAGGAGAACCAGCCATGCATAGTATAATAATAGGAATGGACCTCGGCATAAAAATAATCAAATACATGTTCTTAACGCAGCCGGAAAAAACGATAAAGACAGATATTGCGGTTTACCCCGATTTCAGTACCGCCTACTTAAGCGGATTCTGCATTCAAAAATTGGTAAGAAAGAGGGATGCAGATGAAAAAGAAACGAAGAACATTTTCAGAAAAATTAAAGGCAAAGGTTGCCATCGAAGCCATTAAGGGTATGAAGACGATGGCAGAAATGGCAACTAAGTTCAAGGTTCATCCAAACGAGATATCGACGTGGAAAAAGCAGCTACAGGAAAACGCTGAATCATTATTCTCCGATTCAAGGACCAGGCGACAGTCCAAGACTGAAGAAGAGTTGACAGCCCACAGTATGAAGAGATTGGTCGGTTGAAAATGGACATTAAATGGCTCGAAAAAAAGCTTTGAGCCACACCGCTTTCAGTGCGCAAAGAGTGGGTGAAACCAGGTTCACAGTACTCTATCAGACGCCAATGCAGGTTGGCAGGCATTTCAAGATCTGTTATTTACAGTGAACCTGCTGCAGAAACGGAAACAAATCTTACTTTGATGCGGCTAATTGATGAACAGTATCTGCGCCATCCAGAGTTCGGATACCCCCGAATGACAGATTGGCTGCGGGATCAGGGATATCAGGTCAAGCATAAGCGTGCTGCTCGTTTAATGCGGTTGATGGGAATTCAGGCAATTACCCCTGGGCCTCATACTAGCAAGCCTGCTCCAGAACATAAAATATATCCATACCTATTGAGAGGCATGGACATTGATAGAGTTGGGCTGGTGTGGAGCACTGACATTACTTATATCCCAATGCAATTCGGCTTTATGTACCTGGCTGCAGTGATTGACTAGTATAGACGATATGTTCTTGCCTGAACGTTATCGAACAGCCTGGATACTTTGTTTTGTATTGATGCGTTAAAGCGAGCATCGACAAAGGGAACACCTAAAATTTTCAACACTGATCAGGGAGCGCAGTTTACCTCTGAAGCGTTTACAAAGGTGCTGCTCGATAAAAAGAATATTGCAATCAGCATGGATGGCCGTGGTCGTGCCTTGGATAACGCCTTTATCGAGCGCCTTTGGTGGACGGTAACGTATGAGGATGTTTATCCAAAATGTTATCCAGACGACCACAAGTTATACCACGGGTTAAGCCGTTTTTTCGACTATTACAACAAAGAAAGAAAACATTCGGCGCTGGGAAAACGTACTCCATTTGAAGTGTTTTCGATGGCAGAAACACTTTAAGTTTACCGTCTCGCTTCGCTCGCCGTAAGTAGGTTTAACACATTAAAGACCCATGAATGGAAGAAAGGCCGGGCATTATAAAATATACCCAGCCCTCCATTCACAGGTCACTCACCTCGGCGCTCGGGTTGCTCCTCAGCATAGCCCTATCCTCCGGGTGAGCAGCAAGACGTTAACAACCTGAAAGTCGGCTAAAGCGTACACTATATATCTACTCCCAAATACTCCAAGAACAGCTTGTCTCTGGCCACTGATTCGGTGGACCATCGATATTCAGCCATGACCGTCCGAACCTTTGTGGTTTCAATGCAGTCGAGCCAGTCCAGGATCTGGGCAAGAGAGCGTTGTGCAAGCCAGTTTTCCAGTTTTTTTTCGAGTTTGAGAAGTGATTTAGTTTTTCCGGTGTCTTTCTTTCTGAGTCTGGCTTGCACTTCTTTTATTTTTTTCGTCAGGAAGCAATGATAGCCCAACGAGATAAATTGTGTAAACTGTCTTCCACGCAGATTGTCCGGGTACCATGTACGAGGTCGCGCACCATCGAGCCTGCCTTTTTGCACGGCAAAGAGTTCTTCGATTTTTTCTCTCATCCGATAGTTCTCCAGTGCGGCAAATGTGTCCATCGTTTGGTTGCTGACAAGAGCAAAGTAGCCGAAGTATTTCTTTGCCTCGGCAATGGCTTCGTCATTGAATCCTATCTTCAGCCGCCCCCCTCGTCCCTTTCTGGAACAGGTTAAATACTTGTCGATTTTCTTTTGCGCTGACTCCGTGAATTCGGTTTTCCCTTCTTCTACTTGCGTTTTCAGTTCAAGCAGATCCTTCCGGAAGGCAAGTTCCTTCTTGGCTTCGTTGTCGGGAGAGTAATAAACATGGACATACAGACGGCGTGTGATCGTTTCTTTTTCACCGGCGGCCTTGCCGTTGCGTGAACGTTCTCGTATACGGTCAAATTGGTGCATTCTTAGCGATGTTGCCCCGCAGATTGACGGATCAAATGGGCAAGTGCTGGACATACCGGCAATTGCTGCACGAAGTTCGTCAACTGTCTCTCGGACCCAGACAATATTCGGATCCACCAGGGTAAGGAATTTCACATTGCGCAAGGCGAATTCCATCATATTTTTCTGGCTGTAGTAGCCGTTATCAGTGACAATCAGAGGTTTCTCCAGGTTGAGGCACTTGAGCTGTGTCAGGGTATTTTCAATGGAAATGACATCCGGGATATTACCGGGTTGTTTGGAGAAGGCCATCGGTTCGCGAGCTTTTACTGAATATAGGGTCAAAAGCTTGATCGTATTGAGTCCGTCGCCATCTTTATTGAACCCTCGCCGCGCCTCCGACTGATTTTCAGAGTAGGTCGAGATGGTGGTTGAGTCGAACGCCAACACAGGAGACTCTCCCAGACGTGCAGCCCGAGCTGAAAAATAACTCTGAACACCTTCTTCATTGCGCCCAACATCCTTAAACAGCTTACCATACACGTCTTCAGTGATTGCTTCGCTGTATGGAAGAGGGTGCATCACCTGCCAACTTTCAAGGCGCGGGAGCGTATTACCGCCGGAACCGATCCAGTAGCGTGCGATAGAAAGCATCTTCTCCGCATCACCCTCGCTGAATGAAGAACGCACATCATCATCGATGCCGGAAACCCTACCAACCCATTCCAGGATGTCCGTGAGGCCTGTGTGCCGACGTGTTGCATCGACAACGTCTCTGTCGCCTTTACGTTTTTTAGGACGAGTCGGAACAATATCTTGGGTCCCTGCCTTGATTTTCCCTTTGAGCTTCTGACTGACCGTGTAGGTCTTTCTGGTCTTTTCATCGTAGGCTGTAATCCGTTCATAGACGTAAATATCGCCATTCGGACGCTTTTCACGCCGTTCACCGACATGATTTTTTCCTGTTATTGGTTTAGCCATGCATGATCCTCCCTTTTAAGTGCGCGTATGGATACTAATACGTACACGTTTAAAGGCAAGAAAAAAGCACGGTATTTCAACAATGCCGTGCTCATAGAGTAGTGCTTTCTGTTTAAAGTGTGCGCTTTAGCCGATTTTCAGGTTAACAAGAAGGAGAAAACACGTCAATAAACGTGTCCGAACAGAGCGGTCGTCACGAGGAAAACAACAGCAGGATCCACCTTAAAAATGCCGCTCAGTGGTTTGGGAATTGGGGTAGGCTCACTTGAGGATTGCCTTTCCCGTTCACGATATCCCCAGGGTTCACCGCGAATGGCCTCTTTCACTGTGTCCCATGAATGTTCATTCATCCTAGACAGTTCGCTGACATTCTTGCCGTAGACACAATGGGCAGTCCTGATAAACTCGTATTGATCCATTGAGAGCAACTCCTTTCCTCCCTGCCTGTTATGTTTTTTACGCTTACCATAACACAGGAAGAAACTGCGCTCAGGGTGGCCAATTTTCCGTTAGCACAACACCTGCTCCTGCTTTCTGATCAATTTTAGATTAGCACAACCAAAGCCACCTCCAAGCCGCCTGGAACAGGCAAATTAAGGCGTCAATATAATTTCATGCCATTTGGCATATGCCCCGTGGTCGTGCCCGCAAGGATATGTCTCTTGACCATAAAATGCAATGCTATCACCTTTATCAATATAAAACCGACCAGCAGTTATAATTTTGTTACGATCTGGATACTCAAAATACGATTCATTACACATAAGCCTGTCCTCCCAGGCATATGGATAATTGCCGGAATCAACTTTGTCACCGTTAATAGATAAACTATAAGGAGGGGCACCATCTCTTTCTGCCTGTACTTTAATTTGTATTGTATACCAACCGGATTCACCCGGAAACGAAGCGGTACAAGTTCCACTACCGCTACCCGCTCGTAATCCTAGAGCACCGTCTCTTGTCGTCCAGGCAGAGGTACAATTAAAATCAGAAAAAGCATTCAAAATCACAGTCGTGGTAGGAGCAGGCACTCCACCGGTAAGACAAGCAAGGAATAAAAGATACTTAGACATTATAAACACCTGGTTAAAGGGTTAATATAGTTTCATGCCATTTGGCTTATGCCCCATGGCGACTTCCGCAAGGATGCGTCTAGGTCAACTGACTTATAGTTACTTCAGAATCAAGATCAAAAATACCAACGCTGGATTTCGCAGATACTACCTCAAAGGTTATAACATCATAACGCCGATCATAAACTACATACTCACCCTCTTCGAATCCAGCACAACCAAATGAAAGTAGGTATCCTCCAGGATTGAGCATCATGCGCTGTTCGAACTCTGTGAGAATGATATCACCTTTATGAACCGTTCCAATTTCTTTTTTCTTGAACAATGTGTTGGTGCCGCACAGGTCAAACCCTTTGACATCTTTTATAGTGTAAGCGGTTATCGGATTAAAAACTGTTTCATGGAACATGGTCTTGAACCAAAATCGATATCGCTCACCATGGGTGAAAGTATGAGATCCTCTTTCCGAAAGGGAATCAACTCCAACTTCAATGATTTCCGCCCTTCCGTTACCGTAACGATTTTCATTAGGGTTGAGCTGATATGTTTGCTCTGATTTGCGCATATGTGAGGCAACAAGTTTCAGAGGCTCTTCATTTTCGACATCGTCCTGGTCAGCAAAGCAGTTCACAACCATACGATTATATTCATCAACCACTTCTTTTGCAGCCCCGGATTTAACAAGCCTCCCCTTTTCAAGCAAGAAGGCCTTGCTGCAATATCTGGTAATCAGATCCATTGAATGGGTTACGAATAATATCGTCACTCCTTTTTCTTGAAACTCTCTAAACTTAGCGAAACATTTGGCCTGGAACTGCGTATCCCCTACGGAAAGCGCTTCATCAACGATGAGAATACTTGGGTTCACATTAATGGCAACGGCAAAGGCCAACCGTACATACATCCCACTTGAATAACTCTTCACCGGCTGATCAATAAATTCTCCTATATCAGCAAAAGTAGCGATATCATCGAAACAGGCTTCTACCTCACTACGGCTCAGTCCAAGAATTGAACCATTAAGAAACACATTTTCCCTGCCCGAAAACTCCGGATTAAACCCAGCTCCGAGTTCAAGCAGTGCAGAAATCCTCCCTTTGACCTTAATGTCACCCTCTGTCGGCTGGAGAATGCCGCAAATTATCTGCAAAAGTGTCGATTTTCCAGATCCATTGCGTCCGATGATACCAACTGTTTCCCCTTTATAAATCTCAAGAGAGATATCACGCAGTGCGTAAAATGGAGTGTAATAATTCTTCTTCCCAAAAATTGTAAGAATTTCTTTAATTCGATCACGCTGACGTCTATAAAGCCGAAAAACCTTACTAATGCCTTCAGCCGAAATAATGGGCAATGTACTGTCATTCATTTTAATAGAGAATTGCCTACTAAAGGACATCGGCGAATTGAGGTTTTAATTTTAAAAAAATCATAGTGCCGCTTATGAAGATGACGGTCGTTACCAACCAAAAGTAGAAAGTCTGCGCGGGATGGTGCCAAAAGGGTATCCCATAAATAAATGAATCTCGATATCCCTGCACTACGTAATAGACGGGGTTCAACTTGAGTAACTTCTGAATGACAACAGGCATCATGTTGATATCCCAAAATATAGGTGTCGCCCAAAATCCGATCTGTATTAAAACATTCACCAGATGCGATATGTCACGAATAAAAACATTCAAAGGTGCCAAAATCAACCCTATCCCAAGGGATAAGGCCCATAGGCAAAAAAGGTAATATACTCCCTGGAAGAAAAATAGGGAAAAAGGTATTTCCTGAAAAAATAAGAGAAGCAACAAGATAAGGAGAAAAAAAGAGTGGGATACAAAGCTGGAGGTAACCTTGATAACTGGAAGTATTTCCGATGGAAAAAGAGTTTTCTTCACTAAGTTGGCGTGGGTTATAACACTTGATGCCGATCCGACAATTATATCGGAAAAATAAAACCATGGTGCCATACCAGCTGTCAGCCAAACAACAAAAGGGACATCACCTAAAGGCTTTACCCTAAACCCAACACTAAAAATGAACCAAAACACAGAGATCATTATAAGGGGGTGAATGAACGCCCAAAATATTCCAAGAAGCGACCCAACATATAAAGTCTTAACTTCTCGCTTTGCCAGTGACCCAATCAATTGCCTTTGGTTAGCAATACTCTTAATAAACTGTAGACAGTATAAAAATAGGTGAGAACTCATTACATCACGGCTTAATTATCAAAAACATTTATTAACGATCCCCATCTACTCCCTTTATAGATTTCATCCTACAAAGGGAGTCACCTTAAAACATCTTCCTCTAGGCCTTGCTCACAACTTACTTTTAGAGGATTCAATCACCTACAGTTCGTTCAGTGCACGACCATTCCTCGGCCCACACTCAGTGAGACTTACAGCAACAGATAAAAAACTCATACAATTTTTTTTACAATTTCATGAAAAAGACTTTACACCACTGCCTATTGACCTATTCATATAAAAGGCTCCTAAATGCCCAAAAACAAAAGCCCCAAAAGCATCTTCAAACAACCTGTTGGCAAAACCGGGATGGTGCAGTTTACCAAGTAAATAATTTAGCGCAACTGATCGAAATTATCACTCCGAAATCCATAGGATTCCCTGATGGTCAATTTCAGGTTGTCGTTTCTAACATGTCTCCAGCTTTTATAAAAGGTCCAGGGGGAAAATTCTCTGTCGCAGAGTTGACCTTCGATAAATTCCAGTTCATGACAATCATCAACGATGCGGTTAAGAAGGTCAGTTGCCCTAAGAGAAGAAAGGGCGACCAAAGCTTGGTTGGTAACATTATCTTTGTTGTGAAAATCCTGAGAATTTAAAGCAACCACCAGTGGATCCCCTCAAGACCCTTATTGTTAAAAAACTCTATTTTAAAACAAGTCGCGCCTACTACATTCGCTTAAAATTCCAGGAATTGTTCCCCTCTCCCCCCAAAGAAGCCGAAACTTTATGAGACGTTGATATTTCAGGGCAGCACATAGCTGGCTAGAGTCAATCTAAAAAGCTGGAGACACATCAAGCGCCATCGGGGATGATACACTTCAATGGTTTAATTCTCAAATCAACAACGGTATCCTCAAGGGTATTAACAGGTTAGCTAAGCCTGCCAAAGCAAGAACTCGTAGCGACAAAACAACAAAAACTTTAATCGCTATAATTTTCCTCATTGACGGAAAACTAAAACAAGTTTTTTCACGACATGCTCTGGCTTCCTATTTCGGGAAGATTGCCCCCCAATAGAACTTACGAGGCTGAACCAGGGGCGCTCCCCCATCAAAATGACTTACCTGATTTTTTAAAATAAATTTTCGCCCCCTTAACAACAGCATACTTTCTATGAGTGTCCAGCCAAATCCTGTTTGAATCAGGAAGTTTAAAAGCAGGTTTCCCAAAACTAGTACCATTTTCTTTTGAAACAACTAACCTACTTGAAGAAAAAACAAACACCAATACTAAAAATACAGATAATCCATACCCTACAAACACACCCCTCTTACTCTTTAACAACCCAGGAATCCCCCCTATAACAATGCTCATACTTGTTGTAAGTGGTAACATCCAAAGCCATCGCCATGAGGCCGTTGGATAAGTGGCACGAGCAATTATTTCTGAGGTCCAAGGCATTGCAAGCATCAAAACAGCGAGAGCTACAAAATTTCTGTAACTTTTTTTAACAGACTTATTTGTAATAAATAACGGACTAACCACAAAGCAAAAGAGAGAAAACCACCCTCGATACCCGCTACCCAGAACAAAACGAAGCATTTCATAATTAGCCGTATGGGCATGAAATCGAACTCCGTATTGAGTGTGCACACCACTACGAGTATGACCGAAATAAAACTTCATAACCAAGCCTATTCCCAAGGGAACCAACAAGCTTAAAGCAAGAAGGAAATTCCTTTTCATCTCATCTCGTGAAAAGCTGATGTTGGCAAGCATGAGCACTAACAGTGACAATGGTCCAACAATAATCCCGGTTGGAGTAAAACCGACCCCGGACAACAAAACAAAAACAAGAAAAACAGCATACCTCTTCCTGTAAGCTTGCTGATATTTTAAAAAATAATAAAATATTGAAGGGATGACCAATGTGACAAAACATGCTTTGCCCTGAAACATCCTGACAAAACCAAAATTGGCATGGGTTCTGTGCACATCTCCCCATGTCAACATCACAATAAAGAAAAAGAGCATCCCGACTAACCATCTATCCTCCACAAGAAGCTTCAGAAGCCTCCATTGCATTATTGTGGCCATAATCGCTATTATCGAAGGAACAACTAGATAATAAGAGTAAAGTATAGGGACACCGGTGATGAACGTGAGTGACGATTTTATAAATTCATAGTACGAAAGTGCATATCCCTTGTGCAAACCACTAATAATCGCCCTAATAGGAATATCGGGGTTTTCTAAAATTAAAATTGAGAGTCCGAGATAGGTCCTATCATCGCTATCCGGCCTATTCAAACATAATGTCAAACATACCGAAGCGACTATAAACAGTCCCAGACACAGAAATTGCGTATACGGTAGCCGGCACCAGACTTCATCTCTGTAGCAAAAGTATACTGCTAAAAAAGCTATAACAACAATACATATACCACTCACTATGAGCAAGGCAATGAAATCAAGTCCAACAAAATAGCCAATCACCCCGATCAGGGTAAAACACCCATAAGCCGTAAAAAACAAATCTGAAAAGATCTCAATGTATCTTGAAGACATAACCTGGCGCCACATAATAAAGAAAGAAGATTTACACGAGTTTCCCCGCCACCTAAATTTGGTTGAGCACTCAAATGAGCTGAAATATTGTTGTCATGAAAATGAAGCGAAGTATCGTGGGTCGGAACAGCAAGAAGTCTCAGCAGATCATTTGCTTAAAAATTACCTTTCCCTGAGCGGCACATGAGGTCGGAGGCTTCTTTATTTTTCAAGAACTGTCAAACTTTTGTTGTCGCCCGGCAAAGCCGGGATGCTACCTAAAAAAAATTAACAAAAACTGTTTGTTCGGTTAAGGCCAAGCCCTTCTAGTGCTTCACTTCGGTATGCAGCTATTAGAAAAAAATCTCCTTTCTTTTGGACCGACAATTGCTGATGGTTAAAGGACGCCTTTTCTCCACCTCCATCTCAAGGAATGTTCAGGGGGATGTTCCGTTTATGTTTAATCTAACACCATTTCCAAAGCGAACATCAGTTTTTATGGCAGAAATAAGCTCCCAATAACATACATTAGCAGCAAGTTACATCACGGTTTGATCCGAAATCACCCACAGATTCTTCGATTTTTTTTTTGTTATACTTCTCCAGGCCACTATTAGCCCCAACAACCACGAACTACAGATATAACACGTGCCAACTCTTCTTCAGTCATGTTAGTTCCAGATGGCAGGCAAAGGCCGTATGAGAAGAGATGTTCAGAAACCGACCCACCCACTACCTGACACCCTTTGAACAAAGGTTGCATATGCATTGGCTTCCAGGTAGGGCGTGATTCAATATTGTTTTTCTCAAGCTCCCTGATCACCCCGTCTCGATTAACGCCCGCCTGGTCGGGATCAATGGTCAAGCAGGTAAGCCAGCGGGTAGAACAAGCAAAAGCAGGTTCAGGCATAAACGCAACCCCTGGCA
Organism: Desulfogranum marinum; assembly: GCF_963675105.2. NCBI lineage: Bacteria > Pseudomonadati > Thermodesulfobacteriota > Desulfobulbia > Desulfobulbales > Desulfobulbaceae > Desulfogranum > Desulfogranum marinum. Next base: position 1,772,307 of record NZ_CAXXRO010000004.1, on the reverse strand, counting down.
AGTCACCCAGACTTTCCCGATACTGTGCAAATATTTTTCTTTTTCCAACAACCCGATCAGGCAGTACCCGCAACTGCCCGCGACCGATGGCTGCCAGCACATTACTCATCCGATAGTTATACCCAATTTCGGTATGCTCATAGTGCACCGCATTATCTCTGGCCTGAGTTGACCAAAATTTAACCTTATTAGCCAATTCTTCATTGTCAGTGACTATCATTCCACCACCGGAAGTGGTGATAATCTTGTTACCGTTAAACGAATAAAATCCTGCCAGACCAATAGTCCCTGGTGCCTTCTCCTTGTATTCTGCCCCCAAGGCCTCGGCTGCATCTTCAATCAATGCCACCTGATACTGGTCACAGACCTCTTTTATGGGATCTATATCAGCAGGCTGGCCGTAGAGGTGAACAAGAACCACTGCCTTGGGCAGACGACTTTCTCTTGCCCGCTGTCCAAGTGCCTTCGCCAAGAGTAAGGGGTCCATATTCCAACTGGAGTATTCGGAATCTATAAAAACAGGGGTAGCCCCGCAATACAAAATGGGATTAGCACTGGCAACAAAGGTAAAGTCGGAGCAGAAGACGTCATCCCCTGCCCCCACCCCAACACACCTTAATAAGAGATGAAGAGCAGCTGTCCCAGCCGAGACTCCAACGGCAAATTTCGTACCAACTGTTTCCGCAAACTCGCGCTCAAAAGCGTCGATTTGGGGACCAACGGGGGCGATATAATTAGAAGCAAAAGCCTCACTTATAAAGTCAACCTCCTCGCCTCCCATATGGGGAGCTGACAGAAAGATTCGTTTATTCAATTTGAAAGTTCTCCTGTATCCAGATCTATAGTCAAGATAAAATCTTCTTAATAACCTTTGCTGGCACACCTACAGCCACACAATTCTTGGGGATATCACCAATCACCAAACTATGGGCTCCAATAATGGAATTTTCACCAATGGTCACTCCTGGCATCACGGTGGAATGGGAACCTAACTTACAATTATTTTTCAGAACAACCTTTCCTTGTTTATTGTCAATGGTTGACACAGAATAAATCGAACAATGAGACCCAACCTGAACATTCTCTTCAAGGACCACTCCAAAGGACGCATTGATATAGGTAAAAGCACCAATATCCGTTCTGTATCCTAATTCCAAGCCAGTAGAATGCTGTACCAACCAATGGTATTTCGTGGGAACACCGTCTTCGAATTTCGGGTATTGCCAGTCTTTAAATCGTGATTGTTCAGACATCCTTCCCCGTCCCCATAAATTTCTTCATCGTTGCTTGTCCTTCCTGATTTATATTTTCTCTTTTCAATGTTTTCCACACAGTTAAAAAAAGGATCTTAACATCCAGCCACAAAGATCGATTATCCACATACCAGACATCAAGCTTAAATTTGTCTTCCCAGGAAAGGGCATTGCGCCCGTTCACCTGAGCCCAGCCGGTAATACCAGGCCGCACTTCATGACGCCGGGCCTGTTCCGGTGTGTACCTGTTGAGATATTCCATTAGCAAAGGACGCGGTCCGACTAAACTCATATCGCCCTTGCATACATTCCACAGCTCTGGTAGTTCATCCAAACTCGAAGAACGCAAAAAACTACCAAAAGAAGTGAGACGTTGATCATCTTGCATCAATGTACCGTCTCGATCGGTAGAGTTAAGCATAGTTCGAAATTTTACCAATTCAAATGGTCTTTCATTCTTACCTGGACGAATTTGACGAAAAAAAACAGGTGAGCCAAGTTTAAAATAAACAAGACCAACCATTAGCAACAGTAACGGCGCTAATATCAACAATGCCCCAAAGCTTACACAACAATCTACAAACCTTTTCATCTATTTTCCGATTACTAATAAATCAACAGTCATCCACAACTGCACTCAACAAAACTTTTTCTAACCTCCCAGCAAGCACATCACGATCAAATTGAGCAGATGCTAACTTCAAAGCATTTTCACCGCAATCATGAACCCTTTCCTCTGCAGCAATAAAACGCACAAGATCTTTTGCAGCAACATCCAAGTCTCTAGACAAGGACACCCCCACTTCATATTCATCAATCAACTCTGCCTGCCACCCTTTATAATTAATAGCAATAGGGGTGCCTGATGCTAGACTATCAAAAAATTTATTAGCACAATTTGCTTCTAACTCGGGAAGATCAATAACTAAGGACACAATCACAGTAGCAGCACAAAATGCTTCAACCAGCTTTGTTTTAGGAATTTCCATATACATAAAAAAGTTCTTCCCAAGCACACCTAAATCAGAAGCCAAAAGCTGCACATCTTCCCACTCAATTCCTGCTCCAATTACAACAAAACGACAATCTGGACGGACAGTTCTAACTTTTGAAGCAAGTTCAGCCAGGTAACCTACTCCATTAATCCTCCCCAATGTTCCTGGGTATAAAATAATCGGTCCAGCCCCCAACTCCGGGTGCTCTTCACGAAACACCTGTGCTTTCCGTTTTTCTGGTTTAAATAAATGCAAATCGCAACTATTAGGTATGCAAGAAATCTTTTTTACAGGGTAACCTGTTGCTTCAACCCCGGCAGCCATCCCAGGTGAAAGGGCAACAATATGTTTTGCATTGCGATAAGCAAACATTTCCAATTTTTTAGCAAGCAGTTTAAGAAAAGGATTACGAAGTGCCCCTATTGCGATAGGTAATTCCGGCCAAAGATCCCTCACCTCAAAGACCATTGATACTCCCTGACGTCTTGCAGCAAAAGCAGCAGGCAGAGCAATAGTCAGCGGTGTACTCGTTGCAAAAACAACGTCTGCCTGGAGTCGGCTAGCATACAGCCCCGCCTTAACAGCAAAATTCAAAAAAGCTTTTATACGAGCATAAAAGTTCATCTTGTTATTATATGGCTCAGGTAACCAATGAACATGAATACCGGCTTCTATTGTCCTAAACCAGCCTTTTTTTTCATGCTCCTTACGAAAAGAGGTAACAATATGGACTTCGTGGCCAGCCTCAACCAATCGTCGAGCCATTTCATACGATCTCGTTCCTCCTGCCATTAATGGTGTATTAAAATATTGGTGCAGATATACAATTTTCATCAACTCTCATATGTTAAGCATTATTATAATAACATCAGCGACACTCTCATTGTGCAAAATACAAGAATCATGCATAATTCCATTATTTTGCGCAAGGCTCTCTAGCTTAATCTTCAATTAGCCATTATGGGCCGCTTTTTGACCCCATGAGCTTCCCCTTACAGCCTACTAGTAATGTTGACGCTTCCGGTTTATCATTTGGTTAAGTTAAGATAAAATTCAATTTGTCACGTCTATCCTGCCCAAACTTTGCCTACAGCATTGGCCGCAAGAATGCATTAACCTTTTAAATGCCGATGGAAATGCCACTCACTTTTTCACAACTCTTATCATGTACAGGAAGGCATGTCCACGGTCGCGACGCCTCACTTAACGGCTTGCAGAAACCCCAAGACCACTTCCAGCATTCAGCAGAGTGCCGACGAAAATAATCCAAAGAAGGATGAAATGCGAGAGTGTAGCTGTTTTGTTTCTTGTTGTATCCCTAAATAATTGGTAGTTTCCTAAAACTCCTTCCTCTTTAATATTATAGGCATTTTCGCAGTCTTCAACATACCAGTGACTGAAGAACTTTTCACTTTTATGCTAAATTTCTGCGGACTGACAAGTTACTTCTAGCATGCCTTAGCAACCCCAAAAGTTGAGTCAACGGCCCTTAGAATACTGACCATAATATTATATGAGAAATTACTACTCGACTGAGACCTTTTCTAGTAAAAGCTATTTTTCTCAACCTAACAAACCTTACCTCACCTCTAGATTACAAATGAGTTTTATCAAAACAAGTACCTTTCAAAATATTGTCATTATACTAGCACTGTTTTCACTATCAATGCTTGTCAGACTTTGCTTTTCCAGCAACATTGAGGCGGGTGGAGACGCTATATTTAAGTGGGCTATGGTTCGTGATTATGTTGAAAATGGTTCCCTCCCTCCGGATTGGGCGATAAGGAGCCACCATGCATTGCGCTGGGCAATCAACATCCCCGTACTTATAATTCAAAAAATATATGGGACAGAACCACAAAATTATTATATCTGGCCTTTTTTTTCTTCTACGATGGGAGTACTTTTTTTTTATTTAATAGTAAAAAATATTCATTCTAAACTGTGGGGCACACTAGCGGCCATTGCCTTTTTATTCTCTTCCCCCATGCTACGCCAGGGCAGCCAATTCCTTCCAATGGGTCCGGCAGCCACATATTTACTGGGGAGTATTTATTTTTTACAAATTTGGATAAACAAGAAACGATTATCGCTGCTAATATTGAGCGTAATTTTCCTTTTCTTCTCTTACGGGTCAAAAGTAACATCTATTTATTACTTTCCAGCCTTTGCAATACTTATACTGATTTTCTCCAATAAATCCGATGATAATAAAATCACAATTCGCTACTTCAAGCCATTAATCTATTTTTCTCTTCTACTAGCGATTTTTTTTGGGACAGAAGCCATACTCACCCAAAAACTAACCAACGAACCAGGGGGAAGACTTGCATGTATTGCTATGGGAAATCATGGCGATCCGAAACGACGACAAAAGCGACACGCTGAAAAAATTCTTGCAAAAGATTTGAAGGTTGCAACAACCACGCTAGGAGAATACGCCGGCAATATTTTTGTCTATTACAAGTTACACTCAAACGAGAAAGAAACAATTCTTCTCTATATTGCACTGTTGCAAGCGATAGCCGTTCTTGCAATCAAAAAAAAGGAGCTATACACTATAAGCATACCCTTTTTATTTGGTTTCTTCGGTCACGCCTATAGCATAATAGGGGTGTATCCTTTTTTACGGCCAGAAAAAATGAACTTTCGATACCACACTGTTATTTATACTCTTGCAATTATTATATTCATCACTTTTCTTGGCTATCTTGATAAACGGCAGACCTTAAAGGTTAAGAAAGGTGCTGCATATCACATCCACAGATACTATCTTATTACTGCTCTTGCTCTGGTCTTCTATTCAATTGGTACCATTAAAACTCCCAAAATTTTTACAAATGGATATTTTACGACTAAAAGAAATTCCATCGCTATAACAAAAGCGAGGGAACAAGGCATGCCAATCCTTATAAAACTAAGCTCAAAAGAAAATGCCTGGAAGAAACAATACAGAAGGTATCGTTCAATATATAGTCCAAATAGTGATTATTACAACAAAAGCTATGATTACAAAATATACAGAAAAGGGCGGAAAAAATTTTTCCTCGTTGAAAAAAATGGAATTAATCATTTCTCTTTTAATATACCCCATCTTACAATTAAGTAGTCGATCTTGAAAAAGCCTATTTTCAGGTTCTACAGCCAATCACAAGTGTCCGGCTATAGTTGACTGAAATTAAACAGCATTTTTTGACAGTTTTCGATTTTATGTTTTGTAGGCAAAGGATTAAATAACTCCCACAGGTTTTGTCTTTTAAACAGGTTTAACTGTAGAATTCGCTGGATTTGTGTAAGAGATTGCCCCAGCTTTGCTAAAAATTTCATGTAAGAAAGTACTAACATGGTGATAAGGGCAATCCATATCTGTGTCATGACCGCGTTGCGGCTGGTGCCAAGAAAAGTCTTGATCTTTAGGTTTTGCTTAAGCCACTTGAAAAAAAGCTCAATCTCCCACCTGCTCTTATAAATATCGGCAATGTTTTTTGCCGCCAGGTGGAAATTGTTGGTAAGGAAAACGTAATGTTTGCCACTCTTTGGGTCTTTATACCCTACCCGCCGAAGAGGTATGGGACACTCGTTTGATTTTGTACCGGTAAGAATGATGGTTTGATCAGAGGTGAGCCCTTTGGATTTAAGAACCGATCGTCGCTCGGTCACCTTGTATTTGATGTTGCGTTTGAGGCGGGTAACGAGAACGTTTTTTCTTTTATTGAGCCTGTACAGCCAGGCAAAATCAATGTACGCCCTGTCGGCAGCAATAATTGAACCTGCAGGCAGGGTGAGTGTCCTTGCAAAACAAAAATCTGAGGTTTTTGCGTCGGTAATCGCGGCGAACCTGGGAATATAACCATCATGATCTAACAAGGCGTGCAGTTTCACACCGCCTTTGGTTGAACGAAATTTTGCCCAGGGAAAGACGGACAAACAAAGGTCGATAGTTGAAGCATCAAGTGAGTAAAGCTTGTTTTTGAATTGGAGAGTTTATGCTTAGCATCAACGGAAATATGATTTTTGTAGCCAAAAAAGGGTTTGCCGTTTTTCTTGGTCCAGCGAGCGTCAACATCTTTTCTCCGCCGCTTGTTCTCACCCCATTGAACCGGGGCCTTGCCTTCGCGCTTTATCTGTTCATTTTCTTCACGGCTATTGCGCTGTATCGGCGTCTTCACAATAGAGGCATCTACTATCTGCCCTTTCAGGGCTGTATAGCCACACTCCTGCAGGTGCAACTCAAACTGAGAAAACAACTCTTCGATTATCCCAGCGTTTTTCAAATCCTCACGAAAAAGCCATATAGGGTTTCTCGAATAATTACTACAGCAAAACAAACGCAAATAGCGTTTTAAATGTCTGAAATATTGATATTATGTTATGCTTTTCCATCATCTTCTAAACCGTTTTTTACTTGATGGAGCCGATATGTTTCAGCCAGGATTCTTCGACCTTGATAATCGGATGCTTAAAATCGACAGCAACGGTGACCCTCTTACCAAAATTAATCAAGCTGTTGATTGGGAAATCTTTCGCCCTGCACTTGAAAAGGCTCGACAGAAGCCCCGTAAGTCTGCAGCGGGACCGAAAGGATATGATGTCATATTGCTCTTCAAAATTCTTGTGCTTCAGTCTCTGTATAACCTTTCCGATGACGCCACTGAATATCAAATTCTCGATCGCGACTCTTTTTGCCGTTTTCTCGGTTTGCACGTAGGGAGCAAAGTTCCCGATGCAACTACTATATGGCTTTTTCGTGAGGATTTGAAAAACGCTGGGATAATCGAAGAGTTGTTTTCTCAGTTTGAGTTGCACCTGCAGGAGTGTGGCTATACGGCCCTGAAAGGGCAGATCGTGGACGCCTCCATTGTGAAGACGCCGATACAGCGCAATAGCCGTGAAGAAAATGCACAGATAAAGCGCGAAGGCAAGGCCCCGGTTCAATGGGGTGAGAACAAGCGGCGGAGAAAAGATGTTGATGCTCGCTGGACCAAGAAGAACGGCAAATCCTTTTTTGGCTACAAAAATCATATTTCCGTTGATGCTAAGCATAAACTCATCCGTGGCTGGAAAGTAACTGACGCTTCCGTCCATGACAACAATGTGTTTGAGGAAATACTTGCGGAAAACACGAATCGTAATGTCTGGGCAGACTCGGCGTACTATTCGAAAGATCGTCTAAAGTCGCTGGAGGAATCGGGTTACCGGGAACGCATTCATCGTAAAGGCACTCGGAACCGAAAGCTGACAGCTCGAGAACAGAAGAGTAACAGGACCAAATCGAAGGTTCGTGTAAGGGTTGAGCATGTTTTCGGTGCGCAAACCCAGAAGGCAGGAAATTTGCTTGTAAGAACAGTCGGCCTGGCAAGGGCGACGGTGAAGATTGGGATGAGAAACCTTGCTTACAATATGGATCGGCTGGGCACATTGCTTGTAACATAGCAGGAAAATGGGTTTCAGGGCGATTGAGTTGTTCGCTGCAACCCCAAAAACACGAAAATTCAGATGTTGAGTTGCCCCTGATTTCCATATTTATCGCATAATTAAAGACGCTGGGGAATAAACCATTTATTCGAGATTCCCTAAAGTTGTCCATCTTTTAAGCTGGCATCAAATCAGTAACGTCAATGAATTCCGCGAGTTTCTGGCTGACCTGAGGAGGAAGGATATCATTCCACTGGACAAAGTCCGCCTGTGTTTTGTTGGTGATGGAGCGAAGTGGATATGGGACTGTGTCAAAGAGTATTTCCCTGAATGTCGGCAAGTTCTCGATTATTATCACTGCTCAGAACACTTACATGCTTTTACCAAAATTCACTTTCCTGAAGCAGGGAAGGCCAGTTCGTGGATAGAACAGACCAAGGTGCGTTTGTTTCATAATAACCTGAAAATCGGCTAAAGCGCACACTTTAAACAGAAAGCACTACTCTATGAGCACGGCATTGTTGAAATACCGTGCTTTTTTCTTGCCTTTAAACGTGTACGTATTAGTATCCATACGCGCACTTAAAAGGGAGGATCATGCATGGCTAAACCAATAACAGGAAAAAATCATGTCGGTGAACGGCGTGAAAAGCGTCCGAATGGCGATATTTACGTCTATGAACGGATTACAGCCTACGATGAAAAGACCAGAAAGACCTACACGGTCAGTCAGAAGCTCAAAGGGAAAATCAAGGCAGGGACCCAAGATATTGTTCCGACTCGTCCTAAAAAACGTAAAGGCGACAGAGACGTTGTCGATGCAACACGTCGGCACACAGGCCTCACGGACATCCTGGAATGGGTTGGTAGGGTTTCCGGCATCGATGATGATGTGCGTTCTTCATTCAGCGAGGGTGATGCGGAGAAGATGCTTTCTATCGCACGCTACTGGATCGGTTCCGGCGGTAATACGCTCCCGCGCCTTGAAAGTTGGCAGGTGATGCACCCTCTTCCATACAGCGAAGCAATCACTGAAGACGTGTATGGTAAGCTGTTTAAGGATGTTGGGCGCAATGAAGAAGGTGTTCAGAGTTATTTTTCAGCTCGGGCTGCACGTCTGGGAGAGTCTCCTGTGTTGGCGTTCGACTCAACCACCATCTCGACCTACTCTGAAAATCAGTCGGAGGCGCGGCGAGGGTTCAATAAAGATGGCGACGGACTCAATACGATCAAGCTTTTGACCCTATATTCAGTAAAAGCTCGCGAACCGATGGCCTTCTCCAAACAACCCGGTAATATCCCGGATGTCATTTCCATTGAAAATACCCTGACACAGCTCAAGTGCCTCAACCTGGAGAAACCTCTGATTGTCACTGATAACGGCTACTACAGCCAGAAAAATATGATGGAATTCGCCTTGCGCAATGTGAAATTCCTTACCCTGGTGGATCCGAATATTGTCTGGGTCCGAGAGACAGTTGACGAACTTCGTGCAGCAATTGCCGGTATGTCCAGCACTTGCCCATTTGATCCGTCAATCTGCGGGGCAACATCGCTAAGAATGCACCAATTTGACCGTATACGAGAACGTTCACGCAACGGCAAGGCCGCCGGTGAAAAAGAAACGATCACACGCCGTCTGTATGTCCATGTTTATTACTCTCCCGACAACGAAGCCAAGAAGGAACTTGCCTTCCGGAAGGATCTGCTTGAACTGAAAACGCAAGTAGAAGAAGGGAAAACCGAATTCACGGAGTCAGCGCAAAAGAAAATCGACAAGTATTTAACCTGTTCCAGAAAGGGACGAGGGGGGCGGCTGAAGATAGGATTCAATGACGAAGCCATTGCCGAGGCAAAGAAATACTTCGGCTACTTTGCTCTTGTCAGCAACCAAACGATGGACACATTTGCCGCACTGGAGAACTATCGGATGAGAGAAAAAATCGAAGAACTCTTTGCCGTGCAAAAAGGCAGGCTCGATGGTGCGCGACCTCGTACATGGTACCCGGACAATCTGCGTGGAAGACAGTTTACACAATTTATCTCGTTGGGCTATCATTGCTTCCTGACGAAAAAAATAAAAGAAGTGCAAGCCAGACTCAGAAAGAAAGACACCGGAAAAACTAAATCACTTCTCAAACTCGAAAAAAAACTGGAAAACTGGCTTGCACAACGCTCTCTTGCCCAGATCCTGGACTGGCTCGACTGCATTGAAACCACAAAGGTTCGGACGGTCATGGCTGAATATCGATGGTCCACCGAATCAGTGGCCAGAGACAAGCTGTTCTTGGAGTATTTGGGAGTAGATATATAGTGTACGCTTTAGCCGACTTTCAGGATAATAATGCTGCTCACGTGATCGCCGGGTTGAACCGGATGAAGTGTAAAACTGCAGAGGCAAAGACAGAGCGGGACAACCTGGTCAACTATCTCAAGACAAACAAGGTTAGAATTGAGTATGGCCGCTTACGGCGTGGTGGCTATCCACTTGGCAGTGGCGCAATAGAAAGTGCCAACAAGTTTATCAGCAATATTCGTCTCAAGAGGTCAGGTGCCTGGTGGAAAGTTGACTATGCCAACAATATTTTGAAGCTACGCTGCGCCAAGTATAACTCAAAATTTGATTCGTTCTTTGATCAGTATGAAAAAAGTGCGCAGGAAAAAAGGGTCTCACGAGAGAAGAGGATTCGACGTGTTAAATGATTCCATAAACGTCGGATGCACCCGCTTGATTGATTTTGGTAAGCGGGTCACCGTTGCTGTCGATTTTACGCATCCGATTATCAAGGTCGAAGAATCCTGGCTGAAACATGTCGGCTCCATCAAGTAAAAAAAAAACGGCTTAGAAGATGATGGAAAAGCATAACATAATATCAATATTCCAGACAGTTAAAACACTTCTCTCGCTCGTTTTGCTGTAATAATTATTCGAGAAACCCTTGAGCAATTGTGCAAGTACCGTGTTACTATGGTAAGCGAGAATTTAACCGCATCTAGATTTTGACATCGGCCTATGTCATGTTGATCTCCCGATCAACTCATACGGAGACATCACATGACAAACCGTGCTCACAAATCTCGTTTTTGGATAGCACATGTGGAAGCGCAGGCAAAAAGCGGCTTAAATCGCGCCGAGTACTGTCGCCAACATAAACTTTCTTACCACGCGCTGACGTATTGGCAGAAAAAGCAGAGGCGACCTGATATATCGCATACCCCTCAACTGATAGCAGTCCCTGACAAAAAAATCCAGATTGCACTGTCACCTCAGGGCGGAGACATGACGCCCCGAACACAAAAGGTAATTTTGAGTTTTGCAGGATAATACACTATCAACGTAGGCAGAATAGCACTTGACATCGTGACGCATATGGTTACATATATATGACATATGGCAAAATCTTCAAATACCGAACGTGCAATGAGAGTCAATATGGCTATCGACTTGCTCAAAGAATCCAGTTCTTTGGCCGAAGCAGCAAAAAGTCTGTCATTCCATTGCGGGATTTCGAAGCGGCAAGCGTATCGTTACATGAAAATGGCCGATTCTGCAGGCAAGCAAATTCCAATACCAGACAAGAAGATTGCCTTCACGGTCAAACTCTCGGAAAATCTTACGCAGGAACTACGCCAATATGCCCTATTCCAGGGGCAGACATTAAGCGAAGTGGTCACCGAAGCTCTAGAGGTCTTACTCTACAAAGGTCGGAGGAGTGGCGAAGCCAAGAAAGACGGAAAGAACTATTGAGTTGGAATATAGTTTTGACCTGTTATCGTTACGCAAAATCGGCCAGGCATACAGGCTTCTTGTCCCTGATAAAAGTTTGTGTACGAACTCTGGTAAAGATCATGTAAAGGACGAATCTGGAGAGAAACGTGAAAGCTGCAGCGATTTATGCGCGGGTGTCATCGGACCGACAAAAGGAAGAACAGACTATTGCCTGTCAGACTGCGTCGTTGATCGAACATTCCCAGCAGGAAAGCTATACGGTTCCCGCTGAATAGATTTTTCAGGATGAAGGGTATAGCAGGGCCACCCTGATCCGGCCTGGTCTTGAAAAAGTCCGGGATTTGGCTGCAGAAGGACAAATTGAGTGTGTATTAATCTATTCGCCGGATCGTCTGAGTCGTAAGTATGCCTACCAGGTATTATTGGTGGAAGAATTTGCCCGTCATGGCGTAGAGATTATCTTTATCAAATCGCCGCGGGCTTCTACGCCGGAGGAGCAATTGCTTCTCCAGTTTCAGGGGATGATCGCCGAATATAACGAGCACAAATCGCAGAGCATACCCGGCGTGGGAAACGACATAAAGCGAAAATAGGTTCGGTAAATGTGCTCTCCAGAGCACCTTACGGATTTCGCTATATCAAGAAAACGGAGACGTCCTCTTCTTACTATGAAATCATTGAGCAGGAAGACGAAGAAATGCTTGCAGTCAAACGACAGATAACTCATACATTTTCGACTTACTCAGTTCAGCCATGAAACTTATAATACAGATTCCATGTCTTAATGAAGCAAAGACGTTACCGGCAACGTTAATGGACTTACCCAAAAGGATTGAGGGGGTTGAAATAATAGAATATTTGGTGATTGATGACGGCTCGACAGACAAAACAGTTCAAGTTGCTAAATCACACGGTGTTCACCATATTTTATCATTAGGCACCAACCGTGGCCTAGCAACAGCATTTAAGTTAGGCATTGAACATGCTCTGAAAAAGAACGCAGATATTGTCGTTAATACAGATGCAGATAACCAGTATTTCGGAGGTGATATTCCTAAGCTAATTCAACCAATAATTTCTGGAGAGGCAGACCTGGTTGTTGGCTGCAGACCTATCGCTAGCCACCCGGAATTTAAACTAACAAAAAAGATCCTTCAGTTTGTTGGTAGCTGGACACTTCGTAGAATATCAAAGACGGACGTACGAGATGCAGCTTCGGGATTTAGAGCTTTTTCAAAAGAAACATGTGGAAAAATTTTCATTCACTCCAAATTTTCTTATTGCATGGAAACCCTTATTCAGGCAGGAAATTCAGGCCTTAGGGTTTGCTCTGTAAATATAAGAATAAACCCTAAAACTAGAGAATCTCGTTTATTTAAGAGTACCTTTCAATACCTAGTGAAATCTGGCGGAACAATGCTTGCCATGTTCTTTTTATATCGCCCTGGAAGATTTTTTGCCTCTATTGCCAATGTGTTCCTATTAATCTCATTTACTATCGGAATTCGATATATATACTACGCCTTTTTTACATCTGACTTTAGTGGTGGAAAAATTCAATCTTTAATCTTGCTTGCAGTATTTGCATTTGCCTCATTCTCTTTGTACTCCTTGGCTGTTATAGGAGAGCTATTAAAGGCAAATAGAAAAATTTTAGAAGCGATTCTAACAAAGAAAAAAGAAGAAAAACCACATGACTATTAAAGCAAGATTCGTTTATGATTATTTTATAAATCTTATTGACAATAATTTTATTAAATATGGTATAGGATGTTTATCTTCTTTAATTGTAAAAATGGCACTGACCAATTTACTAGTTTTCTACTTTCTATTGTCGGCAAAATATGCCTACTTATTAGTTAATATACTCCTTATTTTTTACTCTTTTACGTTTCACACAAAGATTACATTTGTTGATAAAATTTCATTTGGCCTCTTTAAAAAATATTGCCTGTCAGTTCTCGCTTTCAAACTGCTCGATTACATTATATTTTTATTTGGCATTACATTTCTAGAGGATCACCTGGCTACATATATACATGGCGACTACCATGGGTACACCGTTTCTGGAGCAATTTTAGTTTCAACAATTTTCATATTCATGATCAGATTCGTTGTTTACAAAAAAATATTTAACTCAAAAATATAATGCTTACGGTGAATAAAAATAAATACCAATACTACCTGGGCTACACTAAGAGAATATTTTGTGGCTATTCCAACAATCAAGAGATTATCAAAAACTGTGCCTCTGGTGGCATTGTTTCCACAGTTTTTATGTGGCTTTTGGATAATAATATTGTCGACGGTTGTTTAGTCTACGATCTTTCCTGTGAAGGCGGCAAGTTTTCGGTTATCCATAAAATCATCACCTCTTCAGAGGAGCTTGCCACCTATGGGGGAAGTATTTATATAGATTTCCCGGCTATATCACGCCCCATACTAGATGATATTAGAAATTTTAATGGTAAAATCGCAATTGTAGGCCTCCCTTGCTCCATCACAGTCCTAAAAAAGATAATTTCTAAAGATGAAAAATTAAGAGAAAAAATCGCCTTTACGTTAGGCCTGTTCTGTGGACACACATCAAAGCGTTCTCTAATTGAAACAGTACTCACAAAAAAGAATATAAACATTGACGACATAGAAGATTTAGCCTTCAGAAAAGGACTTTGGCGTGGCAAAACAACAATTCTTTTAAAAAATGGCAATAAAATTAAATTCCCAAGCTCACATTTCACCACATACCAAAATCTTTTCATCGACTCAGCCCACAAATGTATAAACTGCAGCGATCATTATGCAGAAAATGCTGATTTAAGTACTGGGGACATATGGAAAAAAGAGTATAAAAGAAAAGATCGAAAACATTCAGTTTTCACAACACGCAGCGCCCTAGCAGATAAAATTATAGGGCAAATTATCAACGACGGGCAGTTGAATGTTTTTGAAGCTGATCAGAAATTACTTTTTCAGGCCAACAAAAGGGCTGTTATTTGGCACAAGGCCACAAGGGCAAAATCTCTTGTGGGTGCACTCTTAGGTTACAAGATAAAGTCTAATGAAACAGCACCTGCACCACGCTGGAATGAAATTGTAGCAGCTTTAGTAGTTTTACCAATTATGCGACTTTCAGAATCTAAATATCGCAATATACTCTTTATTGTACCGCGTAAAATACTTTATTCGATTTTAATAGGTTTCAAATTGCTGACAAATTTCTAAAGGTAAAATTTTAATGAAATACCTTATATCAGGTGTTGCCATCACAGGAAACAAAGGGGCGTCTGGCATGGCAGAAGCGCTTATTCAGAATATCTCAAAGAAAGATAGTGAAGCGTTTTTTTACATCATGTCCTATTACCCTAAGGCTGACGTGAAAACAATCCTGCCTCACAAAAGTTCAATCATCAATGGAAGTCCTAAAAGTGTTGTATTACTTTTTTTCTCCAGCATTTGGATTTTTGCTGGCAGGTTACTACACCTTCCTAAAAAATTATATATCTTCAATACCACTCTAAAAGCAATTGAACAATGCGATTACTGGCTTGACGCATCAGGAATTTCCTTTGTTGATGGTCGTGAAAAATTTCTCATATTTAACGTCTTAAGTATCTTACCAGGATTGGCTCTAAAAAAGAAAATTGTTAAAGTTTCACAAGCATTAGGGCCTTTCAACTCGACCATCAACAGATTTGTTGCAAAGCTTATACTACCAAGGCTATCTCTAATTTGTTCCCGTGGAGAACAAACATCTGAACACTTAAGGCTTCTTGGTCTCTCTCAAAATATCAAAAACTATCCAGATATTACTTTTTCGCTACAATTGAATGAAAACAACTTCAAACGTATTGAAAAATACATACCTAAAGACACTAATAATAAAATTATTGGCGTATCGCCAAGTCAGGTAATGTACGAACTATGTAATGAAAGAAAGATTGATTACCTCTCTGTCTTGAGTGCGCATATAGAAATGCTACATAATCTAGGTAATGACATTATTATTTTTCCCCATTCCATTCGCATCAACACCCAGGCAACCCACAATAACGATATGTTGGTGCTGAAAAAACTCGTACAAATGCTACCCCAACATGTCAATATCACATTGGTTACAGATGATCTTTCAGCAGCTGACCTGCGTGCTTTAATTAGCAAATGCGATATTTTAGTGGCTTCACGTTTTCATGCTTTAATCTCTGCTTTAGCTGTTAACACACCTGTATTAGTTCTTGGCTGGAGCCACAAATACCGAGAAGTTCTCAGGCAGTTCGACCTTGAAAAATACTCACTTTCATTTGATAATATGCATACCAACAACCTCAATCTACTTTACAACTTGGTGCTTGAAAACTATGACGAAATACGCTCTACCATGTCGAAATCACTAACTATCGTAACAAAGAGATGTAATGGTTTTTATGATGAACTAGTCGCCTTGGAAAAACACTCAACAGTTTGAAACATTGAGTTAATCTGGTAAATTTACATCACCATCTATTGCAATATTATAGCAAAATATCCTTCATTTTCTGGTGATTTCAATGAGACCTATTAGCACGAAACCTGATAATCGGATTGAGTTATTTCGAGAACGTTTAGACAATATGCTGAACCGGCGGCATGAGCTTTACCTCCTTACCGGTGTGATGATTGGGAGCGTTTGGAGCAAGAGTTTGGCAAGCTTTATCATGCTAAAACAGGACGCCCAGAATGAGAGAGATACTATTATTTTTGCCTTGTTTTTACCTTTTCGAGCAGTTGATAAAAAAAGGTACTGCATACTGGACTCAGAAACCTATTGGCTGTAAAACCTGAAAATAGGATTTTTCAAAATCGACTGAACTAGTTTGAGCCCGGTTGGAAAAAAGTGGATTCCATAAAACTGATAATATCCAACCATCAATTAACTACCGTCAATACTCTTTATATAAATAGCTGAGTAATTCCCCGCAATAGCTTTCCAAATAAATTTTGCGGCCTCTTTTCGACAGCATTCTTCATCTCCATCTCGTTGCAATAGTAGGATTTTGCTGGCAATCTCATTCGCATTTCTTGGGGATACACCACATCCACAAATACCTTCTGTAACCCACCCATCAAACCCCTGCCCTCTGGTAAAAACCACAGGTGTCCCCTGACTCAGTGCTTCTGCGTAAACCAAACCAAAAGATTCTCGGAAACTCGGCATTACAAAAACATCGGCCCACCGGTAATGCTCTCTCAGCTCATCCTTTTGTTTACTAAAACTAAGTGTTTCGATCCAATTCACCTTCTTAGCGTATGCAAAATCTGATTCAGACATGGCACCGACTAAACGAAGAGCTACATCAAGTCCTTTCGCATCAAGAATTGAGCAAGCTTGAACCAGCTTTTCAATATTTTTATTTTTGACAAAAGACCCGACAAAAAGAACCCTTACCTTCTTATCAGATTTCTTTTTTTGCACTGGTGCACAAGACAGCCAGTACGGATCCAACCCATTAGGAATAACATGAGCCCGACTATTGAATTCTTTATAATGTTGAGAAAATAGAGGTTTCATCATGCGTTTCTTATATGAGGGGCTTAAAAAAATGATCGCACTTGCATTTTTAGCAATTCGCTGCCCATAACCATGTAGATGCTTAAAATATTTCCAAAAAACATTTACATCAGTATTCCGCACAGTAACTATATAAGGAATTCCAGTTTTCGCATTTAATTCATAGGCAAGAGCTCCGTCGCTAAATAAAGTATGAGCATGAATAACGTCAGCAGCGAGACTACTCTCCTTTGCAGTATAGGTATGCAATCCTTTATTAATTTTCCTCCGAAATAATGCTCTGTCAAAAAAATCCTGATACCCTGTAAAATAATATTTCAAACGATTAATTTTCTCAGGTTCGCTAGGAATATGGTATTTTTTATGAGGCACCCAAACTGTTTGCGAAATACCAGTATTGGATAGCGCTCGAAAAAGATTATAATACAAGCTAGTAAATATCAGATTACAATTGATATGAAGAACCGTTGGCGACAAGATTCCCTCTCTTACGAAAAAATATTCTAAAGGTCAACGAGACATATATTTATTGAGCATCGAAACGACATTTTGCTCTGAATAAGGTTCAAAGATAGAATTCTCATCAAAAACGAAAGGACCTTCACAAGAAAAGAAACCACTGAATCCTTTTCTGAGAGCATACGCCCCACCTTGAGAAATCAGGGGTTGCATGTACTCAACCCCAGGAAGATCCAAAACGCCCACCCGACACCCCAAGCATGCAGCTTCAAACAAGGCTGTTGAATAAGCACCAACAACAAAATGCATTCTGCCTAGCCAATCGTAGAGACTACCATCATTTCGTCCGAGGATTGTTATCCTATTTCTGCAAAGATCCTTATACTTCTCTTCCCAATCATCAAATTCACTGGGGTGCAATTTATAATAAATCTCTAAGTCAGGTTTCTTTTTACGTAACTCAATCGCTTTCTCAGAAATTTTTCGCCCGATAGAGCCTTGAGAAATAAAAATACATTTCGATTGCTTTTTCTTAGTTTGAAGATGCCTGTAACGCTCAAACAGTGAAAAACCAACCACGTCCAGGTTAATTTTATCTGCAAAGGTTGCGGAACTCTTCCAATACCCCCCCCATAGCCATAAATGATCAGGGTAGTACAACGTCGGCATACTTACATTTTGATGATACCCAAAATGATAATTCGAAATAACTCCATGTTGAATTTCTAGAACAGGTATTCCGAACATTCTACAGGCTTCAATGAATTCGGGGCACTGATAGGCAATCACAACGACACCCAACTTCGGTTTTATTTTCTTCAGCAGCTTTTCAAAATACGGCAACAGGACCTCACGTCGACCCAACGCCCTTCTAGTTGCCCCGACGATATCAACCGAAAAACCTGTTATGCTATAGAATGTTTTCTCGAATTCCAGAAAAGAAGCCTTCTCCAAAATAGAAAGAGTAGCACGGGAGCGATTAGCTTTAAATACAATATCGTCATACTTATATCGGTACCCAGGAGACCTAGGAATTAGATGCGTGCCTTGAAAAGCTCTTTCAACAAAGCATGTAGAATATCCTGAATTATTAAAATACAGTTCTGAATATGGATCTTCATAATGCCCTTGCTGGTTTTTTATCAATCGAGGATGACCAAGAATTAAACAATCTGACTGTTTTGGCAGTCTTAATGCTGACGAAAACCTGCTATTGACGATATTACGACAAGACCTCAGGCAATTCCCTAGTGTTCTAGGAGTTGCAGCATGTCCAAGGTCGAGCACCCCCGCCTTATTACATAATAATTGAAACAAAGGAAAACGAAGAATTTCCCAAACTGGAATACCGCGGCAAAAAAATTTGGCAATAGCTGTCTCTGCTTCAAACTGATAATACAGCTTCGCCAAAGAATTAAGTGAACACTTCCCCAGACCCATCAATTAATAAGTATCCTTGAGTGAACATTCCACAAAATCTTGTTGTTCACCTTCTAAGGGGGTGCATCCGAAGTTTATGGAATCATTTAACACGTCGAATCCTCTTCTCTCGTGAGACCCTTTTTTCCTGCGCACTTTTTTCATACTGATCAAAGAACGAATCAAATTTTGAGTTATACTTGGCGTAGCGTAGCTTCAAAATATTGTTGGCATAGTCAACTTTCCACCAGGCACCTGATCTCTTGAGACGAATATTGCTGATAAACTTGTTGGCACTTTCTATTGCGCCACTGCCAAGTGGATAGCCACCACGCCGTAAGCGGCCATACTCAATTCTAACCTTGTTTGTCTTGAGATAGTTGACCAGGTTGTCCCGCTCTGTCTTTGCCTCTGCAGTTTTACACTTCATCCGGTTCAACCCGGCGATCACGTGAGCAGCATTATTATGAAACAAACGCACCTTGGTCTGTTCTATCCACGAACTGGCCTTCCCTGCTTCAGGAAAGTGAATTTTGGCAAAAGCATGTAAGTGTTCTGAGCAGTGATAATAATCGAGAACTTGCCGACATTCAGGGAAATACTCTTTGACACAGTCCCATATCCACTTCGCTCCATCACCAACAAAACACAGGCGGACTTTGTCCAGTGGAATGATATCCTTCCTCCTCAGGTCAGCCAGAAACTCGCTGAATTCATTGACGTTACTGATTTGATGCCAGCTTAAAAGATGGACAACTTTATCTTTGTCCAACAAATAACCACGAATACCTTTCGCCTCGCGCCAGCAGTGAGGCTGCCCTTTTTCTTCAGTCCTGATTGGAACCATGGCACCGTCAGCAGAAAAGACGAGTACAGGTCGACGGTAATTGTCTTCAGAGATACACTCTATAATCTGAGCAACTTCCTCGGCAGTTGGAGCAATCTCGGCAAGGCTGATTTCCGAGGCGACCTGATTGGTAAGTTTATGCACTGTATCCGCAGAAATATCAAAACGATATATTTCGTTCATCATCTCCGCAGCTTCCTCAAAAGTTTCCTTGGCCCCGAAAAGGGCTGCTATTTTCTGCATATCATATTGGTACTTACCATCCCTGAGGTTAAGAGTATCCTCATATGGGGTATGGAACAGCCTTGCACTTTGGGCAGACATAATACGGGCAGTTAATTGTTATTGTTCCAATTGTGGTAACGCACTCTCTTCTATTGTCATATTTTTTATGCACCCTGGAACCACAACCGGTACACGCTAGCGAGGTGATGTGCCTGCCAAGTTCGCCTTGAACAATAATCTGAACCAGTTCCGGGTCTATTGCAGGGTACTTTCTTCTAATGTTTTCGATTATCTCAAAAAGGGTATTATTATGTTTTGCTTCAGCTGGAACTGGAATTTTAAGCCTGTTGAGTTAGTTGGTAATAGCCGGATTGTTGCCAGCTAATAAAAGCCTTTTTGTTGGAGCCCCGTCGGAGACGCCTCTCCGTCATCGCCACCTTCAGGTCCAGCAAACGAGATTAATTTGGCAAGGCTGCGAGCTTGCGAGCACCCGTAGGGCTTGGCCTTGCCAAATTAATCTCGTTTGCTACGGGGGTACAACTTAGTCGTCGCCGTCTCTTGGCTTTTCTAGCCGCTCTTGCGTTTTCCAGCTTGCTATCTCGATCTTTTAAAATTTGTTTATCCCGCCCCTCAAGCATAGCCTCCGGCGTAATATAACCGATGGCGCTGTGTAGTCGAACTGTGTTGTAATGGCGAACAAAACCGGCAATTACCTTTCGAGCATCTTCAAGAGATAACAGAACTCCTGGGCGGATACATTCTGTCTTCAATGATTTGTGCCATCTCTCTATCTTACCGTTGCTTTGAGGGTAGTAGGGAGAGGTCCGAACATGTTTCATTCCTGCGATACGAATAAACTCCTTGAAGTCTTTGGCAATGAATTGGGGCCCATTGTCTGAGATGATTCGTGGAGCAACATCAGGAAAACGTTCACGCCCTCGTTGGATAATTATTTCAACTTCAGCCTCTGTCATGGTCTCCCGGATCTCCCAATGGACAATATAACGGCTACAACCATCCAAGATACTGCAAAGATAATAAAAAGTTCCGCAAATATTGATATGAGATATGTCAATATGCCAATGCTCATGTGGCTTGAGAGGCTGCACAAATCCAGTCCCTTTCTTGCTCGGCTTGGCGCCCCAGCGCTGAAGGAGCCCTGCTGAGGACAGAACCCGGTAGACAGAACTGGGGCTAACTGCAACGATGTCATTATCAAGCATCATAAAGGTTAGTCGCCGGTATCCTTCAAGTGGATTTTTATCATGAAAGTCGACGATAGCAGCCTTTTCCCACTCTTCAAGCCAAAAATCGCGAGGGACCTGGCCGTTGTGCTCATTACTCTTGCCGTAGCGTTCTTTCCAGCTATAAAATTTACTGGCTGATATGCCAAGCCACGCTATAAACAGTTTGAATGATAATTCTGTTTTCATAGCCCAATATTTGACAAAATCAACACAATTGTCTCGAATGTCATGAGGAACCCACTTGCCTTTTAAATTTCCCCAAGATTTTTTTTTAATTTTAGATGGGCTTCCATGAGTTCAGAGACCACTTCGTTTTTGTTCGCAAGCTTCTCCTCGAGCTCGCGTATACGGCGCTCTTGACTGCTTTCTTTGGATTTTCGTTTAGTGACAAAAGCCGCTGAACCGTTTTCAAAAAACTGTTTCTGCCAGCGGTAAAATACCGCTGGAGAAAGGTGATGTTGATCACATACATCTGATATCGGCACGTTGTCCACCAGATGCTGCTTTAAAATAAATACTTTTTCTTCTGGGGTGTATTGTTTTCGTTTCTTGGTCATGAAATATTCCTCCGTATGAGTAAACTAACTCAGACGGTTGAAAATTCCAATTCACGCTGAACCAGTACAATTAGGCGCATCAACACACTGGATAATATGATCAATTTTTCGATCAAGACTTGTATCGTACATGTCTTTTTAGCTCTCTTTCCAAGTCTGTGCTTTTTGCACTGCCGCCATGGCACAACCTCCTGATTTTGCAGAACATTATACCACAAAGGCGCTTGTTTTTGAACCAAAAAACTAGCTTAACCATCTAAAATTACTAACTAAATCTCTTGCTACGCAGTCGGCTTACGCATTCCATAAATGTCGGGTGCACCCCTTCTAAGGGGATTTTTCCTAAATGCGGACGTATAGTCAGCAGGTAAATCGCATAAAAATAAATCACAAAATCATAATGCCCTACAAAGGCAAATTTATCAGTAAAAATCCTTAAAAGCAGACAGAACAAAACAACTGCTAAAAACCTACGCTGTTTATCTAACATTCCTGAAATACAGGCAAACCACAGAAAAAAAACAAGTGGCACTGCCATAATGCCAAATCTAGCATGTGCCATTAGGTAGGAATTATGTAAATTGGAATGATATGACTTGAAAAAGGCATCACTTTGCAAATCAAAGCCTACTAACCAATCGAGCAAAGATAGGTTACGTATGTATTCTAGCCAAATAATATTTCTGGTTGAAATATCAAATTTTTTATTATAAAAATATTCTAATTTATCATGTAAGGATTCATTGAAAATGACTAGTGCAATTATAAATACTACAAAACCAGTTACCTTACAAAAAAAAGCAACATATTTGTAATACCTAGAACACCTTGAGTTATCCATCAAAAACAACACACTGATTAATAATAAAAGAGAAACAATAATTCCAGACCTTCCTTCAGCTAAAAAGGATACAAAGAAGCATAACAGCGCTGGAATAAAGCTCACCGACTTGACCCTGTTTATTTCAGCGAGAATATAGTACAAAGAAGCATATATTAACAATATCCAGGAAATTGTATTTCTACTTGTTAACGGAAAAATTCTATTTAAATCTACTCCACAAAGATAATGAAAAAACACATAAGTGCTAAAAAAGATGATACAAAAAAACGGGACTTTTTCTGACACAGAGTGCCTAAACAAATAAACGGTGATCAAGAGGTTGAGGATTGAAAATATAAAATAATTAAAGGATGCCAATCCACCATGCAATGAATTTGTATAGAAACTAAAACAAAATACGAAAATTAAAAAACAAATATACTTAGTTATTTCCTTAGGTACATTAAGGATTTCAATTAACAAAAGCGGGAAAAAAAGAAAACACAAATACCGATCTCTTAAAATAACAGGGCCCAACATATATTGTAATGAAACAAACAAAAAATACATAAAAAGAAAGAAGTTCACATACATGTCACGCACCCCCCCCGGTGATGCATTCTATCACTCGTCAGCAATTCTCCCCCCCCAAGGCATAGGACAAATGCGATTCGCGTACCACCAAGTACCAAGGAAACTAACAGCAAAAGCCAGTGCAGTTGATTGCGCAGCACCTATCGGCCCATTAAGACTTATCAAAAAATAATTACCAACAAGATTAAGAACTGCAGCTACGCCAGTCATAACACCAAGAAAATTCGTCCTTGCCTCATAGGCCAAATAAGGATAGACAATCGTATACATACCACGGAATGCATAACCAACAGCAATCCATAGAACATACTGAACAGCAGAAGAATATTCAGTAGCAACCACCAAGGGTAATAAAACCTGAGATACGACAGTCACCAACATAGCCAGCAAGATAATCCCAACAAAATACATATAAGAATAACGTACAATTCTGTGTCTTCCTTGATTTGTAATATTAACCATCTGACGGTAAAACCAAGGTGACCAAGCATTTCCAAAGGCTCCTACAAATATACTCACGACCATTCCAAAGTTGTGCCCAACGGTATAAATCCCAACAGCGGCCTTACCAACCATTTGCTCAACAAATAGGCGATCACTTAAACCAATTACAGCGACACCAAGAGCATGCGGAACAAGAGGCAGACAAACTTTAGCGAGTTGCTGTACCTTTTTCCGGTCAACATTAAACGAATATAAATCCTGGCACCAGAGAAAACCAAATGCCAACAAACCAAACATAACTGCAGAACCAAAAATCCCAATTCCGCGTCCCTGCCAACCTAACCCGAAAGCTATCACCAACACCACTGAAGCTATCATATCTAGCATTGACCCGGAAACAGCAAACCAACCGAAGGCGTAGGGGCGCTGCTGATTACGAAGTACGGTCATATACAAAGTTCGCCCCATATTGAGTCCGGCGACTATGGGTACAGACACAAACCACAAACCAGGGAGCCCAAAAGTCGGACCTCTAAGGAAAAAGTACACAGAAAAAACAATAACACCTGTTACGGTTGTAACGCTCAACACATTAAATAAGTTGCCTATCCATTTGGCCATTTCACACGGAGAAACTTTAGCAAAATTTCGCGACACATTAATGTGCATCGACATTCCAACAAATGGAGCGCAAAATGCTATTAGCACTTGATAAATTGCCAGAAAACCATACTCCTCAGGAGTGAGGACATGCGTAAGCACAGGAAGCAACAAAAAGGGTATGGCTTTATTGACAACGCCAGCCCCTAAGTAAATGGACGCAGCACTGATCAGGCGCAAACCATTACCTGCAGTTTTTTTTTAGGTCCAAAGGTTCCGGCCATAACAATATTTTTTAATTCTTAGGAATGCCGAAAGCAGATAATTCCCGCAAAACAACACAACATTTGCACAGTATGGGCTTAACGATATGTTTACCTTTCATATTTATTAATATTCCATTTATAAAAACAACCAAACATACCAGTAAGTAATAATCTAAATTATTTTTTTAACTAAAGATATTGACGACAAGAATAGTTCAAAAAACTTTTTATTATTACCTGGAGCAAACTTACTGTTAAGACAAACAGCACAAATGTTTAGCTCCATAACAGTATCAAAAATCTCTTCTTCAAAGCCCTTTAGCTGAAAAATGTCTTTGAAAGAATCAATAAATTTAGAGTAAAAAAAGTTCCTATTAAGAGCAAAAACCATAGGCATTAAATACAAAAAGTCTGCCATCCAATATCCGCTAGAAACTTCTTCGAAGTCTAACAGCAAAAACCTCATATCAGAATCAATAATAATATTATTACAATGCATATCACCATGAACAAAGCTATAATTCATTGGTGCGTTATCATTATATGATTCTTCAAGAACTCTTAAAATTTTCCTTTTCACCGAGGAAGACAAAAAGAATACAAGTACTCTGGCAAGGAAAAGTTCCCCCTTAGACCTTTCTGTATTCATTGGTCCGCTTAACAATAATTTCCTCCAAGAAGAAACAAACTTATCAGTCAATTCATATAAATCAATCCGCCTGTCTCCTTGGTCATAAAGAACATAAATTTTTCTGAAAAATTCGTCCATAGATGCAGAGAGATAAGGGCCCTCGACAACCCCGTCACCATTGTCTACCTCGATCAAACTCTGCCTGAGAGTTTTAGAACTTAGATACTCTAACAAAAGATATTGATTGCCTACCTGAAGGAGCTTTGGTGTAAATCCATCATGCCCGTAACTCTGATAAAATGCCTTTTCACGTAGAATTCCTTTGTGAAATTGTTCATCTGCTTCAGGATGGCACCACTTTAGAACTGCCATATCCCCACTCGACAAGCGCTTTACCTTCAGAGTCCAACGCCCTTTGCGGAGGTTAAAAAAAAGCACCTCCACAACTGACAAACCAAGTCTATCAAGGTCACCCCGTAACGCTTCAGGAAAATAGTCAAAGTTTAAGACATTATCTGACATTACCAATTTCTCTCGGCGAGGAAAGATGCTACAGATGAAGGGTCGGACTGGACCGGAATCTGCATAAGAAAACATGGACAGCCTGTGATCGCATTAATGAAAATACGCCTCAATTCACCTCTAAACGCTTCGATTGTCGGCAACCCGCATTCCTCCCCTGCAACCGCCCTTCCCAATCCGATTATTTCACTGAGTGTCTTTAACTCGCGGGACGTCGCATCAACACTTCTTTCGGCAAACTCCTCTCCCTCTATAGATTTAAGCTCAATGGTATCGTAATTTCCACGAACAAGAAAAAAAGCTCCCCCAAGACGCGCTATCTTTCCCAACCGACCTTTCCCTAAAACATGCACTGGTGGTACTTTTCGCATAGGGTTTCCTCTTTTACCGTCCAGCTGGGCAAACCAAGAACGCCGCTCAAAAAAGGATAAATATTTTTGTGCATACTCATTAAGCAGCTTGGGCTTTCCGCGAAGATCACTTGCATAGATACTTAGAGTTTTAGGGTTAAAAAAAACATGCCCATCAGATGACAGAATCGAAAAATCCTCTGCCAAGTACGAAAATTTTTTATCCTCCAGCAACCTGAACATCGTACTAGTTTTGCCGCACCCCCCGGTCCCTGCTAAAAGGATTGCGTCCCCATTACATCCCAAGGAAGCGGCATGGATAAAACTTGCTTCTTTCTTCAATAGCAACCCATGTAACACAAACCAAAAAAGAGAATAAGACATCACCGAAGTTGTTAGATTTCTTAATGGTTCCGGTAGGACGATTCTTTTCTGCTGCAATGAAGCATACGCTGCACGGATAATGTTCGCAACATGCATGTAATCACCTGTTCTTCCTTCCACCTGAACATCAATTCGGCAATCACGATCTTTGTTAAATAAACCAACTACTGTTGCTGTGAACTGTGGGCCACAAAATTTAAAACCTTCCTTATTGTACTGAAAGTTTTTGCCGGAAACAAAATCTGAACAAAAGTCTACATTGGAAGAAGCTTCATGAACAACTAAATGTAAATCGGGGGCCACGCCAGAATCGAACATGCCGCCGCTGCTAAAATTTTCTTCAAAGAATTTAGCATACCGCTCCGGACATTCAATTACCACCGAGATAGGTCCAAACCATCCAGAAATAACCACTTTCATTTCAGCATACCTAGTTGCAAAGCGGCGTCTTCAGGTATATCTTTTAATGCCATTTTCCCAACGACCTTTTCGATAAGCCTCGGACTAATCCCGCTAGCAGGGCGCTTCCAAGTTAAATCTGAAAACTCGATCACCTGACCAGCGTGTATAGCTTTTGCTGCGACTAAACTTCGACGAGCATTTTGTCGGGCAGGCTGTTCGGACAAAAGGGCCTCTTTATCAAACTTACCCAATAAGGTAAAAGTTCTTTCCAGGTTTGCCCTAAAGAATTTCAAGTCCTCTTTATCCATCGCATGGTAATGGTCATTACCAGGAAGCATTTTGTCATGGGTAAAATGCTTTTCCAAAATAACTGCTCCTAATAGCGTCGCTACTTCAAGAACTTTCATATCCTTTGGCATGGTATGATCAGAATAACCGACGATTCGATCGGGATATTCCACCATCAAAGAACGAATCATTCCAAGATTAGCATTTGCATCATCAGTTGGATAGTTTAGCACACAGTGCAAAAGTGCAAATGCATTCCCGTTCTCCTCAATCCACCCCACAGCCTCAGAAATTTCATCGAGACTAGAGGCTCCAGTCGATAGGATTATCGGCTTTCCAAATTTACAAATATATTCAATAAAGGGTTTATTGGTGATATCTGACGAAGAGATTTTAAAGACATCCATCAAATCATTTAAAAAAGTTGCCGACTCTACATCAAAGGGTGTGCTCATAAATTCAATATCACACTCATCACAGTACAACTTAAGCTGTTCAAATTCGGCCTTCCAAAATTTGTCGTACTTTTGAAAAAGCTCGTACTGGCTAGTTGTTGGCTCTTGAGACAAATCCCAATAGGCCGGGGAATACTTTGAAGCTATGGAACCAGCGCGGTACGTTTGAAACTTAATTGCATCCGCCCCCCCCTCTTGAGCCTCATCAATCAATCGTTTTGCAATATCAAGCTCCCCTTCGTGATTTACGCCGGCCTCAGCAATTACATATGGTCGCCGCACAAGAGGAAAATTGAAGAATTGCGACCTAAAAATTTCACGTATTTTCATATTTCTTCCAACTCTTTTTTGATTAGCCGCTGCACCCTTTGCCGGCCGGAGCGTAAACCGATTTTCCGCATAGCGGCCACCATTTGTTCACGGCGACAAAAGCTTTCAGCCAAAGATCTAAAGGCCTCTAAAATAGAGTCACCCGACAGATTCGTCCCTAGCCCAAGATGAACGAACCCATTTTGTTCACTGGCAAAAAAATGCGTCATCTCGCGCTCATTCTGCGCAAGAACAATGGCTGGGACACCAAGAGCAGCGACCTCATATACAGTTCGTCCGGCAGAGGTGAAAATCAAGTCAGCAGCACTCATCAAATCTGAGATACGACTGGTATCTTTGTAAATCGTTACGGTTTCAAATGGTGCCAGAGACTGATACTGAGTATATCCAAAACCGGTGATTATATTAATACGAATATTGTTTTTAAGGCAGTAAGAGTGGAGAGATTTTAAAACCTTTTCGGTAAAGTTGTTAGGATCAACACCACCAAAAGTTAAAAGAACATCCTTTACAAGGGGCTGAACATACTTCTGAGGCGTCAAAACAAACTCATCCCTCAACACAAAATAATCCGCCCCGAAATAATGGTTGGGTAACGCCACATCTTCGGGATAAATAGCATTAATCACCAGGTCGGCGTACTTGGCACCCTCTCCTAAGTCTTCAAAGTTAACAACTCTAATTCCAGCATTCTTGAGCCCGCGAATATATTCTGGTGTAGTGTCTAAAATATCATTAATCACTATATCAGGATTAATGTCTAATACATCCTCAAGCAGTTCATCGTTTTTTTGAATTTGGACATCATAATTTCTTAAAGAAATTTTTTCCTTTGCAAGTCCGCTTTTCTTATCTACTAAAAAATTAATTTGATGATCAAGAATATCATTGGCAACCAGCAAAGTATTATACACGTGGCCTAGACCTACTTCATGGTATCCGGATACTACAAAAAGAATTTTCTTTCTTCTTAGAAAATACTCGCAAAGATTCCAATCCTCAAAGGTATCAATATCAATTTCTTCACCTCCATCAAGCAAAAAAAGTTCTACATTGTCCCCTATACGGTTATTTTCAGAAATTACAGAGGAGCGACTGATAAGGAAGGCCCCAGTCTCCCTAAAAGTGGGCTTTAAAAATTGCCGATTAACCCTCTCCTTGTAATTAGGCAGATACCTCCCACTCTCTTTAGTCCAGGTAAGATGGGTATCATCTCTTGCAGCGATAACAGTATCGATACCAGCATTTGCCGCAATCATCTCAATAGCCTTATCAAGAGTGTGGGTTCTGAGAAGCGGGGAAGTAGCTTGAAGAGTGATTATCAATTCATATTTAGTTCTTACACTTTCACTAATATCGCAGTATGCTTGATAAATAACAGGGTCTAGAGTTGTTGAGTCTTTTGAAATCTGTGGGTTTCGACGGTGAACATTAGCTCCTAGCTTTTTTGCAATCGTCACAATTTCTTCATCCTCACTGGAAACGTACACATCAGGACTATAAGTTGAGGCAATGGCGGTCTTAATACTATAATAAATCAATGGTTTACCAGCCAAAGAACGAAGATTCTTCCGTGGGATACCCTTTGAGCCCCCTCGTGCTGGAATAATAATCAGTATTTTCATTTTTTCTTAACAACCTGGTATTTTTTCCACTTCCGAAGGATCTGTAGGTACGCTAAGAGCTAGCTTGCCCTTTATGGAGTAACCTGATCTAGGAAATTCACCCAACAATTAAAAAGCACGATAACTTTATGACAAATATTCCATAGATTTGCGAGAAGTGCCTTTTTTCTTTTCTTCTATAAATTCTAAAAGAAACGCCAACAAAGAGCCAAGAAGTCCTCCTATCAGGAAAGCAACAGCTAAGATATTTTTCCCTTTAGGCTTGAATGGTTTTTTAGGAAAAACTGGCTGCTTTACAATCTCCAAATCTTTGATTTTTGTTAATTGCAATTCAGCATTTTCAACAGCAATACGAGAAGACTTTAAAGATATAATTTCTCTGTTTAACTTACTTTGTAAATCTGTGAGATGTTTTTGCATCATATAAATTCTATTTATATACAGTAAAGTTGCAACCGCATCAGACTTCAGCTCTATCAGCCTTTTTTTCTTTTCTTTTTCAACCAAATCAAGCAACTGTGTTGCCTGTAAAATTTCCCTTTCTAAAAATTTGATTTGCGAAGCGGAGAAATCCACTTCGGTTTGGGCTAAGAAAATTTTATTCTGAAATATTTTTTTTTCCGGAATCAATTTTTCTTCGATATCTTGTAAGATACAAAAAAGAAGCTCACGCAAAAAATTAAATGCAACATCAGGATTCTTGCTTTGCGTAGAAATATGAATCGAAGTCATCTTTTTAGGGATAAACACTCTTAATTGTGGAGTTTCCTCTACAGTAAATTGCAACTTTTCTTGAATTTTTCGGTTATACTTTCCACTCGAGATATATTGTTGAATAATTACTGATTTTTGAATTTGCCTCCCATTAACACCAGTAGCTGGCTCTATTATAGCTGATACCTTATAGGAATTGGGCATTTTCGATAAAAGAAACCACGCTAGAGTTGCGACTACAACAGTCACAATAATAATCAGTATTTTTCGTTTCCACAGCACCAAAAAAATATCGCGCCAGGTGATTTCATCACTTAGCAGCTTTTCATTTTCCATTTTAACCTCCCTGTAAAATACACCTTTTAGCCAACTGCAAAATAATGGTGAAGAATGGCTGCCGCTATGCTTTCATACATAGTGATTTGCCTTTTTTTCTGTTTTTATCGACTCAGCTTTGTAATCCGGTGTGTATTCGGGGATCAGTTGCTGCAGCACGTCTTTGATACCATGGCAATCGTGTGCTATGGCTTTTTGCTTTAGCTCTTCCAAACCAATGTATAAATCACTGCAAGTCAAGCTGTTACCTTGTAAAACCATAATTTTTTCGTGTTTGGTTTCAATAATACCTTCACCTTCGGTAATCAGCTCTTCATAGAGTTTTTCCCCTTCCCGCAATCCTGTGAATTTAATCTCAATTTCCGTGTCTGGTTGGCGCCCGGAAAGCTTTATCAGATCTCTTGCCATTTCAGCAATTTTAATTGGTTCGCCCATTTTCAAAATAAAAATTTCCCGGCCCTGCCCCATAGCTCCTGCTTGGAGGATAAGCTGGGCAGCCTCTTCAATTGACATAAAATAACGGGTTATGTCCTGGTGAGTAACCGTTACCGGGCCTCCCATCTCTATCTGCCGCTTGAAGAGTGGTATCACTGAACCAGATGAACCAAGAACATTCCCAAAGCGGACAGCCATAAATATAGTGTTATGGCATGACGCTTTCATTCCTGAGGAAAAGATGTCGCTGTTATTATTTTCAAATCGCCTGCGGGCGGGACAGAAACTACCGTCCCATTTTTCCATGCTGTAAGCCATCATGAGCAACTCGGTCAACCTTTTAGAAGCGCCCATCACATTAGTAGGCCGAACCGCTTTATCGGTGGAAACCAACACAAACCGGTCTACACCATGTACAATAGATGCCTCTATCAATAGTTGGGCTGCAAAAACATTATTATAGATGGCCTGCCAGGGGTTATTCTCCACAAGAGGAACATGTTTATACGCCGCGGCGTGAAACACAACAGCTGGCTGATATTGCTGAAACACCAACTCCAACAACCCCTGATCCTGGACTTTGCCTAGGATAGTTCGGATGGCGTAGTATTGGTGCTCGTGCTGCAGTTCCATCTGAATGGAGTAGAGATTTTCTTCACTAGCGTCAAAGAGGATGATCTGTTTTGGAGCAAAACGGAGGACCTGACGACAAAGCTCTGAACCGATTGATCCTCCGGCTCCGGTAACTAGGATTACCTGGTCGCAGAGGTAGGAGCCAATTTCCTTCTGATCCAGTCTGACTTCCTCCCGCCCCAAGAGGTCGGCATAGGAGATATCACGCATGGCCTGGACCGAAACCTTTCCATCAATAATCTCACCTATCCCTGGCAGAACTTTAAAAGGGATCTCTGCCCCTTGGCAGCATTCCACAACACGCTGCATAGCAGATCCGCTGATGGAGGAGATGGCAATCAGCGCCTCCTCGGCTTTCACACGGCGGACATGCTCCTCCAAGTCCTGGATTAACCCCACCACCGCAATCCCATGGATCTTCATTCCTGTTTTTTGTGGGTCATCATCAACTAGCCCAACCACAACATAAGGCAGATCGGTATTGTCCCCAATCTCCCGCATCACCTTTTCCGCATAAGCCCCTGCTCCAACAAGAAGCAATCGTTTTTTACGGGAAACCCTATTTTTAGAAAATAATTTTCTCGGTCCCTGCATGTTCTGATAAAAATGACGGATAGCGACCCGATGTCCACTGATCAGCAAAAAGGTGAGCAGAGTATCGAGGATAAAAACAGACCGGGAATACCCCTGAAATCGATTGGTAAACAGTAAGATGATAATGACTATACCAGCAGCACAAACAGTTCCTTTGACAATATTTAAAATGTCATTATAGCTTGTATAGCGCCACATACCTCGGTAGAGACCTAGCGCATAAAAAACAGCTATTTTTATAGTAATAAGCAATATTGTTGAAAATGAAAATGAGAAAAAATCCAGGGCCGCGAGGTTGTCAGCAAAACGAATAACGTTAGCCAAATAATGCGCAACAATAAGTAAAAGGATATCAGTAGATACAATCAACCAAAACTTCGGATTAGCGGCAAGGGTCTTAAACAGAACCAATTGGGTCTTAATATTCTGACGTGCAGTAGAGTACATAAGGTAGATCGCATCACAGGTTGAGGTAAAAATTACCCCTAAAAGATTCTAACCCACAGGGTCGAGCCCCAATTTAATATTGGTTAAACAAGTTTCTATTGAGAGAGGCAACATTCATAATTCCTTACCGCCTCAACTGAAACTGAAATCTTTTTACTAAGGGTCTTATTGAAAATTGCCAAAGACTAGTCTTCCCCCCCTACATTGGCCGCAAATCCCTTAAAATATTCACTCCTTCGCACGAGATTGCCCCCTCGAGAGTGGCAAGAACCACGGCAGAAAGCGGCAAATTTGCACGACAATCCTGACACGCAGGCCCATCTAGGTGGCCAAGTCATATCCTTTGCCGAATCTTTGTAGTAATAAAACTAAGCGTTTAAAAAAAACAATTTTGCAGGGTGTGGGAAAAAGGGCCACCACTAATATAAAGCAGTTAATAAGCTGATAAAGTCTGTCATTCAAAGAAAGCCGACTATTTAAGCTCATTGGTGTTCCAAACGACAGGGCTTAGTGAATTAAGTGAAGGTGCTCCTGCACGAAATGTCCTAAACAATACCAGAGAAAAAATCAAGCTATTTACCTCAATATTATTCCGGCAAAATCAACCACTTCCGGCCGTCAAACAGGAGTTTATGGATTAGAAACTGCTTTCCCGGTTAATTACCTGTAGTTTCGGCACAATAACCCTGTCATCCTTGTAAGACCCCATCGGCCATTTTCCCATCGAAAATTTGAATTATCTGGCTCTACAATTCGTCAGGTTCTTCCAGCATCCGGACAGCTTTTTTCTTTTTCGGTATATACAGGAGGCAAGAATGCAGTTGACGCATACTTTGCATCGCCGTTTTTGCTGTGATATGCAAGCCTGCCTTTCGTAAGCGCAGCTCAATGAGCCGAAGAAACGTCATCGCTACAACGCATGTAAACATATGGCATTGTATTTTGCTGTCCGTCCCGTGACGGATCGGGCGCATGCTTATCTGTTCTTCGTCTTTGGCAAGACGAAACCCTTCCTCAACCGCCAACCAATTCAGGCTGCCCTGCACGATCTCTTTTGTTTCCCAATCTTCAATATCGATAATGAGAATATTTTTACCGAACTTTTCGATATATCGAACGATTTTATAATGATTTTTTTTTAAAATTGAGCTGGAGCCTTCCCTCGATTTTAGAGATTTCTACCTTGTACAGGTCTTCCGCTAAATGGAGTTCAACGCATCTCTTCCGATAACGTTTCTGTATATCCCCTTTGTTCCGCCACTGAAGAGCCTGGCGATTCACTTTGCCTTGGATTGCAAATAAAAAATCTTGCAACTGGAGCAGCCATTTTTCAAATCCATACCGCTGTTTTGTCGCAGTCAAAGGATTGTACGTCACTATCACCGTACGCTTCTTTCCCCAATATTCCCCGGTTGTCCGCTATGCTTGCAGCTAATCATCGTGCTTGCCTTGTTTGATCAGCTTTTTATTTTTGAGAGTACCCAGCGGCATAAACTTATCCAGTTTGACACCGGCAAGGTCCTCGCCAAAATAGGTGGAATATGTGGTTATAAAATGCGCACCTTTCCGAGCGTCGATGGCGGCAATATTTTCCTCGCTGTTCACCCCCTTGTCTAAAACAATGGTTAATGCAGCGTCCTTGCCTGTTTCTTTCCGCATTGCCGATATAAGCGCATTTGTAACATCCAGGAACACTTTCGAATCATGGCGATTTCCTTCGTAAGCCTTGTAGTAGAAAGGAATACGCTTGTCTCTACTCTCGAGAAGTGCAAGCCCTATTTGCCGCAGCCAATTCCGCCCTTCTTTGCTTTTTCCGAGCTGAGCCAGTTCAGAATCAGTCTTGCTGTCCATGAAGTTGTAGTAGTTGGTCGTATCAAACATAAAACAGTCGGATTCAGGCGGTTCCAATCTATTGATACGTGAAAAGAATGTATCTGCTCTGGATATCAAGTGATCTTCGCTGACATGATCCCATTTCTGCCAAAACATCTGTGAGTTGAGTTCACTGATTCGAACCGGACGGATATGCTGGATTGCCGTGTTTTTGTACCAATCTGGCATGGCGTTTTTTGAACATGCAGCCACCATGTGGTTGTACACAGCGTAAACAAAATGTTCACCCACAGAGGGTTTATCGGACTCCCTTTGCTATGGGACAATTCCATCGATAATTTCAGCAAGATTTACTTGTTGCTCAACCAAATTTGCAAGCCAGAGAGAGCCAAACTCCTGGGCTTTTATCCTTTTGGGTAAACTGGTCTTTCCTTCAGCCATTTCAAGGATCCGCTGTAGTGAACCCAGGTACACGTGATTAATAACCTTTGGTTTTCCGTCAACCCTGACCATCTCCCTGATGTAGTAGTAGGGTCTGCCTTTTTTCATTTTTTTGTAAGTGAACCATGTTGCCATATTAACAGTTGGGTCTTACATGCGTAATGAAAAGACAGAGAAAAGGTTGATTTTCTCTATTTTTTAAAGGAGAATATCCTGAACTGGAAGGGGCCTTACGGGTTGCAAACACATAACATGTTGATTTTAAAAAGGAAAAAAATTAACGACTCTGCTAAACATTAAACTCCTGTCAAACAATAACCACCTGAAAATTGGGCCAGCAAATTCCGGAACCAGAAAGCCTTCTCCTATATGCCCCGCCTCACTGTCCCAAACTTGGATATTCCAAGACATATTCCGTCACGACGCCAGACAATAGAAAAGCGCAAGCAACCAATTTAGCAAACGGGTTGCGGGGGGATGTAGCTTTTTTTTAAGATTCGTATATAACTCAACTATAAAAAAACACTTTTGCCGGACGCCTCACGTTGGAAGCGACTCTCCTGACTACTAGCCGGAGGAATCCAAATTTGGAGGAACAGCCAAAGTTGGTGAAAACAACATTTAAAGGCTTGGCAGAAGAGTCCCAACCAATTGACTTGAAATATTGGATTTTCAAGCTCAAAAGAAGCATTACAAATCCGGCGCCAAGAGCCCCTTCAAAAAACGAATCATTCATTCCCGGAACGTAACTTCTCACCCTCTCTGGCATATTTTGCCTGCCAGAGACAGCTGAATTGCTGCGAAAGGATTAACTCACTGACACGTCAAATCTATAACAGACAGCTTGAAACAATGCTTTTCCACACCATCAATACCAAGGCGATCATCGCTGCCGACAACATCCGAGCAGTTCGGGCAGAGCCCCCCAGAGTGAAAGAATTGGGAAGTAAACCCCAAAAGGTGAAAAAATCCATGCCACAAACAAGCTCTCCAAGGCTTACATCGGGAGCACTCGCTCAAGGCTCCATACAAGTTCAGCCCCACCTGAAGCGCATCACCATCAAAAACAACCTATATTTTCCCGCCCAGCAGGTTCCTAATTCTCCGCAATTTTTCAGCGATTCTCCAAGCTGCAGTGCTCTTCATAAGTTCAACTTCACCAGCTGCCTGTTCATAGTTGTTTTGTAATTTCTCAACCTCACCTAACAGATCGTTTTTTTCCTTTGAGAGTTCTTCCAGTCGTCTGCGCACTTCAACATTATCATCTCTACATACCTGCAGTTCTCTTTCCAGATCATTATACGTATAATACGCAGACATTACTTGTTTGAAATCTTGAAAAAGGAAAAAGTCTTTCTCCGTATTGTATTGCTTTCTTATTTTATCAAATTTTAGGATGGAGATTCTCTGTTCCCCCTGTTCGCACATAGCAAAAAAGAGATCAACCGCTTGATCTACCAGGCCTGCCCCAAAACCCTCTGTAAAATTCTCGCTATCATGGTGCTTTAATTTTTTGTCAACAAACCCCCTGGCTCTCTCCAGGTAATCATCTGGAATCACATCGTCCAGCCGGAATACTTCTATGAGTTGTTCTACAACACACTCAGGCTCATTGACCAATTGATTAAAAGATAGAAAAACCCGCCGGCAACCACGTGAATTTTTCTCTGCGGCAAGAGTATGATTCATCCATAAGTTGATTCCCTTATTCAAAGAGAAACCGTTTCTAACTTGCAAAGATTTAGCCACTTCAACAGGATGACGTATCGGCAAAATGCAGACAGGCAAAATATCACTGCCTTCACACGCCTCACGCCATAGCGGAAAAAGGATACTAATTCGTGGATCTTTGATACTAAATAGCGATGCACCCTGAAATTCTTTTTCAAGGAATTGCTTTATCTCTTCTTTAAAGAGGGTAGTCGTCTTTTCTTCTAACCATTCTTGCCCGAAAAAAAACGGGTCATCCCAGCGAAAACCACACTGCTGAATGAACCTCTCATTCAAATCATATACCCGCTGATTTTCAAAGAAACCTTTAGGGTTGTCGACCAAGGGTGACAAAAGTTTTTCGCCTAATTCCACCCCCAATGTATTCAGTAACCCTGTCAACGCTGAAGTACCACTCCGGTGCATTCCGAGAACAAAGATACAAGTTTTGCCACTCACACGAAAGTCTCCATCCTAGCTCGCTCAATTTTAACGAGGCAATTACCAAGTCGTTTTTCAATGGTATTCATCGATAATCTCTTAAAGTCTAACAAGTACAGCCAATGCCACACCATTCACTCAGGACAGCGATTTTTTTCTTATATAGAAAGGATATAAGAAACTGGGTGGGTACGGATACATGAAATACAACACAGTAAGGCAAGTAGTTTTAATATGGCAACTAACTATCCTTTAACCGAGTGAGCTTCTCGACTACATCCACCACAATTTTACAACGCAGGTCCGAACTTTATTGCTGCTCTTGCCATTCCCCATCAACAAACAACTCATGGGGCCGAAACCTTTTTTTATAATCCATCCCTGGAAGGTCCTTAATCCAGTACCCCAGGTAGAGGTAATCAATTTTTTGATTTTTGCAAAAATTGTTCAGGTACAAGATGTTGTATGTACCCAAGCTGCGCCAGCTCTGCTGCGGGTCAAAATAAAAATAGACAGCATTCAACCAGCCAAAGGAGGCATCCACCACCGCTACCCCGACGAGTTGGTCGTCTACCCGATAACGGATTTCGAAACAACGGGCAATGGTCGTAATAAAAAAACCCGTATAATACCCTTCTGCGTGATTATTGCTCTCAGGAAAACGAGTGGTTAAAAACGATTCCAGCAGGTTCAGGTTTTCCCTGGACATGGTCAAGGGAGCGATGCCCGCTGTTACATCCCTGTTTTTCTTCAGGACTCTTCGCTGATTACGGTTGGGCCGAAATTTTTCCGGC
This sequence comes from Desulfogranum marinum, assembly GCF_963675105.2. Lineage (NCBI taxonomy): Bacteria > Pseudomonadati > Thermodesulfobacteriota > Desulfobulbia > Desulfobulbales > Desulfobulbaceae > Desulfogranum > Desulfogranum marinum. Next base: position 1,734,520 of record NZ_CAXXRO010000004.1, on the reverse strand, counting down.
CGGAGCCGAATAGGTACGCACAAAGAACAATCCGGGCAGTGCATGGTGTACATGCTGTTGCCGTTTCGCCTATACCCTTGGGCAAGAAACTTGCCCATGATCGCATCATCGAGCCAGCCGAATATCCCTTGATGGTAGACTGCTTTTTGATCCAAACCATAGGGGCAACGGGCGGCAACATCAACAAAATAATGACCTACGTTACTCTTGCCGCCTTCACCATCAGTAGAGAAGCTGTTACCATTTTCATCCACAGCAATGATGCCCTCGACTACACTAGTCCCTGATCGAGCATGGCATTTACCACATTCACAAACCCGGCAATATTTGCTCCGGCAGCATAGTTCCCTTGCAGGCCGTATTCAGCAGAAGCATCCACACAGGTAGTATGAATACAATGCATGATCTGCTTCAAACGACTATCCACCTCCTCCCTTGGCCACTTCAAGCGCATGGAATTTTGCGCCATCTCCAGCCCTGACACAGCTACCCCGCCGGCATTGGCTGCCTTACTCGGCCCATACAGGATATGATTTTCAACAAAGATATCAACCGCACTTGGCGAACTGGGCATATTCGCCCCCTCACACACAAGCTGCACCCCATTGTTGATCATGGTCTGCGCATCTTTTTCGTTGATCTCGTTTTGAGTAGCGCTGGGCATGGCGCAATCAGCCGAATGCGTCCAAATCGGATTATAATCCAATCCAGGATCAGTCTCTACATAAATGGCCTGCGGATACTTTTCACAGTATTCTCGGATACGCCCACGACGAATATTTTTGATATCTTTTACATGCTCAAGCTTCTCGGCATCGATCCCCTCTTCATCAAAAATATACCCTGACGAATCCGACAGGGTCAGGACCTTCCCCCCCAGCTCCAAGAGCTTTTCCGCTGTAAACTGGGCCACATTGCCGGAACCGGAGACAAGACAGGTTTTCCCTTCCAAAGTTTCCCCACGGGTACCGAGCATTTCAGCAGCAAAGTAGACCACGCCGTACCCGGTTGCCTCAGGTCGAATCAAACTCCCTCCCCAGGCAAGACTTTTTCCGGTGAGGACCCCGGTGAATTCATTGCGCAGCTTCTTATACATGCCAAAGAGATAGCCTATCTCGCGGGCACCGACGCCGATGTCGCCTGCCGGCACATCGGTATCCGGACCGATATGCCGTTGCAGTTCAGCCATAAAGGCCTGACAAAAACGCATAACCTCGGCATCGGAACGTCCCTTGGGGTCGAAATCCGCCCCTCCCTTACCACCACCCATTTGCAGCGTTGTCAGACTGTTTTTAAAAACCTGCTCAAAAGCAAGAAACTTAATAATGGAAAGCGTCACTGAAGGGTGAAAGCGAAGCCCACCCTTATACGGGCCGATAGCGGAGTTCATTTCCACCCGAAATCCGCGATTTACGTGGACTTGTCCCTGATCATCCATCCATGGGACACGGAACATAATCACCCTTTCCGGTTCGACTATCCGCTCCAGGATAGCCTGCTTCCGAAACTCCGGGTTTCTTTCCAGCACAGGCCGTACGGTTTCCATTACCTCTTGAACGGCCTGGTGAAATTCTTTTTGCTCAGGATCCCGTTGAATGATCTTTGCCAGTATACTGTCCATTTCCTCTTAGTTCCCCTCTTATGCAGAAAATAAATCGTTCACCAGGTGCCATTATTTAACGGTGCCAAAAGAAGTGTGGGTGGATAAGCGTAGCGCATCCACTAATTTCAACCCTCGGATTCCGCGTGGATGCGCTGCGCTTATCCACCCTACGGCACAGATGTGCTTAATTGCCTCTTAGGTTTCCTCTTCAAGGAAACCTATGGCTTCTGATGTTGTTCCATTTACTTTCAAAGTAAAGCTCTGAGTAAACCGTACATGGCGAATGTACGTTCCCTCTATAACCAATTCCTGCTGTTTCAGCACTTCCCAATCGATATGCTCGTTATCTTTATCGTCATTATCTGCTCCCGCAACCTGTTTTGAGTTCACCATCAGATAGGGGATATCCAGGGAAGTGATATTTTGGAAGAAATGAGAGCCTTGCGACGGCTCCGCATTCACGCTGGAATCCTGCACCTCAATGATAGCGGTTACGCCGGAAATATCATGCCATTGTACAGGAATACCAAGCCAGGGGTCGGCTGTGCCCCATCTTCCAGGCCCAATAAGCAGATATGATCGCTGCTCTTTATGCAACCGCCTATTGAATTGTCCGATTTCCTCAGCAATCTTTCGGGTGGCCGCCCTGTCAAAACATTCAGGTTTTACATACACCACATCACCTATCGCATCGTATACACCGTGTCCCAGAGAACGTACTGAGGTTATTATTGCCCGCTTACGCTCTGCAGGCAATATACGGGTCTGCTGTTTTTCCATCCCTGTGACAATGGGTCGCACCTGCAGAAAATACAGTTCACTCTTTTTCGGTTCCCGGTGCAAATCAACAGCAAACTCCACCTCAACCTCGCACCCCATGCCCTCTCGAGCAACAGCAACCAGCTCAGCCAGCAACTCGGGCAACGGATACACATCATACTTTAGGATAGGGGCAAAGGTCAGCACTTTGTGACCGGGAATATCCGTATCCCGGATGCGGTTTTCCTGACTGTTATAGGTCGAGCATAGCAGACGAACAGGATACTCGGTGACAGCCTCACTCAATTGACGACGAACCAGGTTACTGTTTGCCCTGTTCAGGGAACTGTCTTGTCGACAATCTAACGCGTAAAAACAGCGCTGACTATTTTTGAGGATATCTTCCACTGTTGAAAATTGGGGCAGATATTCCGGATATTTTGGAGAAACACGAAGACTGCTTTCTCCCTCGACCACGGTTTTGCCAAACCCCAAGGCCAAGTGAGCAATCCCTTCCTCCGCCGCCATCTTGCCCACCGGATAATAGTTGTAGGACTGGACCACCCCGGAAATGGCGGGGTAGTAAAAATCACCCTGCCGACAACCAACCACTTGCTGAATAATCACCCCCATGGAATCTTCCTGAGTTTGGCCGATGGAGTGAGAAAATGCCCGCGGCGCCTCAAACCAGGTAGAAGCGTAGACCAGCTTGACCGCATCCATAAGCTGAGACAGACGAAGCTCAAAAGAGGGATGGGTATTGGCCAGCATAAAGGTACTATACAGTCCGGCATAGGGTCTGAACTGTGCATCCTCGAGCATACTCGATGACCGTACCGAAATGGGAAAAGACACCTCTTTCAGATAGGCCTTTAAATCCTTGAGAAGCCACTCCGGTAAGTCAGCATTGAGAAACCGATTGGCAATGGACTCATCCGGCTCACCATCGATGGGTTTCAAATGGTTCTGATGGATAAAATCATCAAAGCCGACATTGGCAATAACACAGGTCTGCGGGATCTTTACCGTGTAGGCAGACAAGGTCGTTTTATTTTTTTCCACATGATGGAGTATGGAAGACATAAAAGCAATCCCCCTGGCCTTGCCTCCCATCGATCCCCTGCCGATACGAACAAAGTCAGTGATACGCGGATCAAAACGTTCCCGTTTAAACTGTGTCACAACTCCCTGCTGTCTCAGCTTACGCAAAGCATGCACCTTGGATAAGATATCTTCCCGCAGCTGCTCATCATCAGTAATCTGCGAAAAATGGTGTTTATGGAGTCTGGCCGCCAGTGCGACCTCTGCCCGTGCCATTACCCAGTTAAAAAAATGGTTGTGTTCCGCATGATACCGGATCGATTCCAGCGGTATTTGGCGCAGCTTTTTTTCAAATTCGTACAGACTGGATACCCGGCCTACCTGGGTTAGATCCGGCAGCCGAAAAACAAAATCGCCAAACCCGAGATAACGAAGAAAAAAATCATGCACCTGCTCCTCAATATCCGGAGCATTTTTATCAACAAAAACCGCTGGTATCTCATCAACCACGGCCTCATTTTTCGGATCAGTACTCAGCATCAGCAGAGGTAAATCCTTTTTTTCCTCCCGTATTTCCTGAAGCAACCTATACCCGGAATCATCCTGCAATTCACCTGAGCGTGGAAAACGAGCATCAGACATAACGGCAAACACATACGGCTTATAGCGATAAAAAATATCCAATGCTTCTTCATAGGTGGCAGCCGTTAATATCTTAGGCCGGGCACGCATTTTCAGCAAACGATGCTGCTCATTGAGCCCTTCTCCAAGCACTGACTGGGTCTGTTTCACCAATTCCTTATAGAGCAGCGGCAGAAGACGAGAGCGATATACAGGAGAGTCCTCTACCAGCAAGATGACCCTGACCATTGCCTTTTCAGTATCAAAATCAACATTTTGCTGATCTTCTACGTTCTTGACTATGGCCAACAAAATGTCTGAATCGCAACACCACACATAGCTATTGTCTATGCAGCTAAAAGAATCGCCATGTGGATCAATCATCACATCACGATTGGTATGAGAAAGAAGGACGATTGGTATCTTGCGATTCTGCTTTTTCACCTGGGAACTAAAGGTGCAGCCATCTATGCCACCGAGATGGGGCATGGTTACCACCAGGTCGAATTCTCGCTCCGCCAGAAGGGCCATAGCCTCCTCGCTGGTAGCCACTCGGGTGATACGAGGTGGCTGGCTCAGGTTATGGCCGAAATACTCATTGATGATTCGGGAGGCGAGACTGCCGTCTTCTTCCATGATATAGGCATCATAGGGACTGGAAACGAGAAGAATTTCACGCACCTTATAGCGCATAAGTTCGTGAAAAATCTTAAAGTGCGGATCATAGCCAAAGGCTCTTGAGTAGGGCTGAACACCAGTCATGGGACACCGGAAAGTGTGAGGGTACAGGACATATACACCATTGTACCTTATCCTTTTCTTTTTATGAAAAATTTTCTCCAGGATAGAAAGAGTATCCATCCAAAATACAAACCTTGTATAATCACGACAAGACCTTCCTTGTCCAACTACAAATAAACTTTACATTTCAACCACATTGAAGGATAATATTTTCACAATCAACAACAATTCTCAAACTATTGTTCAATTGAGGAGGTGACGAAGCGACAGAATTGCATGACCAGCCAGTTAACGAGTTATCACTCTCACGCCATATTTTCCAAGCACCCCTGTTACCGAGCTGCCAAAACGGATTACAAGGTCAGCGCTTGGGAATTGGTTACAACTGCAAGCAAAAAAGGAGGGATCATGAAGTTAACCGTTTTACACAAGGTCGGCATATGTATACTGTCGATGCTCATTGCCACATTCGCAATGGCCAACGCCAAGGAGGCGAAGACCATTGATGAACTTGTTGCCATGTTTGACGACAAGAAATGCGCTGAATGCCATGAACAGATCTACAGCGAATGGCAGGCATCCTGGCATGCGAAAGCTATCAACTCATCGCTCAAAGGGATGCGGAACTTTATAGCTGTAGGCTTGGCCAAGGAATGGGACACCCCGCTGACCAAGGCGGAAGTCCTCAAGTGTCTCGACTGTCATGCTCCGGCTGTTAATTTTGCATCCGAAGAACTGGCAGTAGAAATCGGCAACCTGATCGTCACTGCCTTTGAAAAAAAAGGATCTCCTGCAGGATCTCAAGCTGCTGAACAGTTGGCCAAACTCAATGTCGGCTGCTACTCCTGCCACAACATCAAGGCCACCAGTATAGCTCCCGGCCTCCGGGGAAAACCCAAAAAAGGTGTAATGTACGGCCCCAACGGAGAGGATGGGGATGACTTTCACGAGTCTATTGAATCGGTTGATATCTCGACATCCGCCTTTTGCATGCAGTGTCATGGTGTCTACCATGCCCCGGATGGAGAAACCATCCAATGCAACACCCTTTCAGGAAGCTACCGGCACGGGTATCTCGCCGCCGGCGGCAGCAAGACCTGCCAGGAATGTCACCTTAACAAGGGGCACCTTTTCCCCGGTGGCCATGACCTGGATACGGTAAAAGAGGGATTGGGCTTTAACCTCGAAATCGCCAAGTACAACCACCTTCCCGGCCAGATAGAAGGGGTGAAGAATCCGAAGGGATGGGTCCCCAGCGCGGTCATCACCGCCTTTGTTGAAAACAAGGCCGGCCACCGCATTCCTGACGGCTGACTGTGGTCAGGCAAAGTGGTCCTGGAAGTGACCGCAAAAGATACAGAAGACAACGAACTGTTCAAAAAAGAAAAAAAATGGTTTGAAATCGGGATTGACCCGGACAAGGATATGCGCTACGGGGCATGGCAAATCAAAGAAATTATTGACCTGACCCTTCCCCCGCTACAAACCCAGCGCGAGCAGTACCTGGTTCATTTTGATACGGATACGGATGAAGTCACCATCAATGCAAAGCTTTGGTACTTTATTAGCGGCGGCAAGGGTGAAATTGTGTATGAGGAGACGCGGACGCTTGAGTATTAACAAAACGTAGAAGGCTAAATCCTGCAGGTGAAAAAGAAGACCGTTTCTTTTTCACCTGTGCCTTGCAAGGTCACTTGGCGTGTTTATGTTGCGCCAACATCTGCGAAGCGACGCAGGCGGCTGATCAATAAACACCCCAGGCACCCCCTGTAATCGATTGATGCGCAACGAACCTGCTGCCACAATATCTTCCACAGCCTTTCGGCAACGATAGTCATAGTAAGCAAGCAGCGGCTCAACCCTTCCATTCCCCTCAAGATCGGCTAATACTGCATGCCGGCCAATCCTCCGCCGACTCAGCAACCATTGCAAAGCTTGTTCGTTCATCTCCGGCAGGTCGCAGGCAACAATCAGCCATGACACCTCAGGTTTGTACCGTAAGGCAGCGAGTATCCCGGCAATAGGCCCAGCAAGCCCTTCTACATCGGCAATCTGATCCAGTTCCGCCAAAGAATCAGGCAACTCCCCTGCCCCGGAGACGATCACCTTCTCGGTCTGGTGCTGCAACACTTCCACTGTCCGTTCCAGCCAGGTTTTCCCCTGATGACGGATAAGGTGCTTTGCCCGCCCCATACGACGACTCTTGCCACCTACCAAAACGCACCCCCAGACCGGAGCATCCAACCACCGGCGACCTAACCACTCGACAACCTTGTCAGTGACACTGCCATTGGCAAGCTCACGATGATCAAAAGTGAACAACTGCCCAGTATTACCTCTGTCAGTGTCATTCAACCACAGGTGATGAAACAAGACCGGTAACTCACTCTCCACCAACACAGCATCATACTGCCGACACAATACATGCAATTGGTCGCAAACTTTTTTTGTTACCGGAGCCTGCAACTTGAACACTGCACAGGAAAGATGCAGAGCCTCGCATTTTGCCGTTACTCCAGCAATAAAAGCTCTCCGGTGGGCAGTCTCTCCACCACAGATTCCCAACAGTGGTAAGGCTTCCAACGGCAGCAACCCGGTAGGTGCCGGTTCCTTTTCCCGCACTATCGAAACAACCTCCAATTCCCTGATTGGGGTTGCTCGAAAACCCCTGCCTCTACACCTTTACGGAGCAATGCTTCAACTGCGGCAACGCCTTCGTTGCCAAGATCAAGCGAAAACTCATTGACGTATAAATCAACATGACTGCGAACAACATCGTCTTCCAATTCCTGGGAATGCTGCTTGATATATTGACTGCAGGCATCGGGGTTTGCCATGCTCCAGCGAAGACTGGCAGCTATAGCCTGATCAAGTTCAGCAACCACCTCATTTGTCAATGACCTTTTAGCAGCAATACACCCAAGAGGGATGGGTAAACCGGTGGTATCCTCCCACCATTCGCCAAGATCCTGCACGCACTCCAGTCCTTGCTGCTGGTAGGTAAACCGACTCTCATGAATAATGACACCGGCATCTACAGCTCCTGCCGCAACAGCGGTGATGATCTCTTCAAAGCGCATCACTTCCAGATTGGTCACTTTGGGCGAAAAGAGCTGCAGCAGCATGGCAGCAGTGGTGTAACGCCCGGGAATGGCTATCCGCCAGTCTTTAATATGTGCAGGTTTCGGCTGAGACCCGGTAATAAGCAGAGGCCCACAACCACGCCCCAGTGCTGATCCGGCATGCAACAAGGCATACTCGTCCAGCACATGGCCCAAGGCATGAAATGAAAGTTTGGTAACATCCAGCCTCCCTGCCATGGCCCACTTATTTAGCGTCTCCACATCATCAAGAACAGGTGCAGCTATCTCCACCTGCTGTAACGGTACTTTATCGTGTACCAAACCATAAAAAATATAGGTATCATTAGGACATGGAGAATAGCCCAGGGTAAGCGGCTTATCGTTGTTCATCAAGCATTCCTCTCAGTACCATGGCTGCGGCCTCAGCGCATTTATCTGCAGCCGGCTTAACTTGCCAGTTTTCGCGGTTTCGATCCTCCACCAGGTTTGATATACAGCGCAGTTCAACCAGCGGCACGGCAAATTCCTCACAAACCCTGGCAGCGGCGGCTCCTTCCATATTTTCACACAACCCCTGATGGAGGTTGCCAAGCATCGTCCCCCGTCGTTCGGTTGCACTTACACCGTTAACCGTCACAAAATTACCCACTTTATACACTATCTCATGTTCATCCAAAATATCACACGCCTGCCGTAACAAGGATTGATCGAGTTCAAAGGTATATTTGCCCCCCAGCCCTTCCCCTGGCAAAGGTTCAATTCGATCATCAAAACAGATGCCTAAATCTCCTAAAATTTCGTGCTTGGCCAGACAGAGATCCAGCAGTCCCACCCCATTTTGCCGCCCCAGATAGGCACCGCCAATGCCGATATTCAGCACACAGCTCACCTTACGGGGAAAGGTTGCCAGAAAAGAGGCCAGTCGGGTAGCTGTTTCAACCGGCCCAATTCCGGTAACAAAAGTTGTCACCTTCTCGTTCTCGCCGTACTGACGACAAAAAGCCGCCATCTCAAAATCAGTGGCGGCAGTCACAATATTCATAATATATCCTCAGCAAAAAGGGCTAAGACGACACAAGACTTTCCAGACAATATAGAGTAGATTAGCGTGCTCTGCATCTTGAGAGCAAGTTACAGATTTTAGACATAATAAATCAAAGAGTTAGCGACCCTGTGGTAGTTACACTCCAACAACATTACCCATTACTCTTTACCCTTATCTATTCCATGCCAGACAAGTCGTACAGGTTAAGTGATTATGATTATCACTTGCCCCAGGAAAACATTGCCCAGCACCCTGCCCACAAACGTGACCAGAGCCGTCTTCTTGTGGTCGACAAAACAGGCGACATGCTGGAGCACCGAAAGTTCACAGACATCATAGACTACCTCCGTTCCGGCGACCTGATTGTCGTCAACGACACCAAGGTCTTTCCGGCACGTATACTCGGCAAAAAAATCACAGGTGGACGGGTTGAGCTGTTCCTCCTGGAGTTTCCGCGCCAATTATCCCCTTGTCCAGAGGGGGAAGGGTGGCATGAGGCCACGGCAATAGCCCTTCTTAAAAGTTCCAAACGCCCCAAACCCGGCGTTACACTCCACTTCAGCCCAACGCTCACGGCAGAAGTTGTAAGTTACCAGGAGGACGGCAAAGCAAATGTGCGGCTGCACTATCGCCTCACCGCGTCCACCACAGACCTGGAATCGGTCCTGGAAGCCCATGGCCAAGTGCCGCTACCGCCTTACATCAGTCGCAGTCAGGGTAGCACAGGGGAAGACTCCAAGCGCTACCAAACGACCTATGCAAAGCACACGGGCTCGGTTGCTGCTCCAACCGCAGGACTCCACTTCAGCTCCGAAGTACTCACCCTGCTTCAGCAAAAAGGTGTTGTAGTCGAACATATAACCCTGCATGTTGGGTACGGCACCTTTGCACCGGTACGAACCGACGATATCCGCGACCATATCATTCATAGAGAATATATTTCCATATCTCCAACAACAGCGGCAGCTGTTAACAGAACGAAAAAAAATGGCGGGAGAATATGGGCAGTAGGAACAACAAGTGTACGCACACTGGAGTATGCAACCGATGAACAAGGAGAGGTACAACCCATTGATGGTGTGTGCGATCTTTTTATCTATCCAGGATACAGGTTTCGCACGGTGGACAACCTGATCACCAATTTCCACCTCCCCCAATCCTCTCTCCTGTTTTTGGTTTCAGCGCTAGCAGGCAGGGAACGGATGCTCCACGCATACAATCATGCGGTAGAGCTAGGTTATCGTTTTTTCTCCTATGGCGATGCAATGGCTATTATAACCAAAGGGTAGTGTCCCGGCAACGCTGCTCTGTTGTATCTTGCGTGCCCTTTTCCGCATCAGCTTTGCCAGGCCATGTGCCACATAGAGACACTATGCGACACATAACCCGGCAACGCTGATGTAAAAAATTACAATGCAATATTCCAACATTTCATCGTTGTCGTGACACTAGTTTTCTGTCGTTGGATTATCCGTTTTGGAGCTTGGTTATAAACTGATCAGCTTCGCGGATAGATGTTTCCATCTCCCGGACAAGCCGGGCAACATCTTTTTCCAGGCTAACCAGTTCTCCCTGGAGAGCAGCTATAGCACGGGCGTTGAGATTATGTTTCAGGTACAGGACCTGGTCATGAAACACAATCAGCACAGGCTGAATCTTTTCTTCCGCCCGTTTCATTGCACTTATCAACCGCTTATACTGCACCTGGGTTTGCTCAAGCTTTTGCTCACTGTCTCTTCGCAAGGCAGCACTTGAGTAAAGATCCAGTTCTTTTTCCCACTCATCAAAGAGTGCATCTGCAACAGACTCTACACCGGCAATGCGATCATGGACCGCTTCCGCCTTTTTCTCACTCTTGTCATATTCTGCCTTAAGGACAGTATACTGTTCCTCAAGATCGCCACCTTTCACTTCAACTACACTGGAGAACTGTTCAAAAGCCGACTGAAACTGCTGTTTGGCTTCTTCCTGCGCGTCCCGAGCTTCACCCACCCGGTCCACCATGACATCTCGCTTGTGGACACCAAACTTTTCCAATGTATTATAATAGGTGGAAGAACAACCGGACAGGGATGCCAGCAACGACAACAAGAATAAAGAAAGAATAAAAGAGCGAGTCATTGTTGATCTCCCATCAACTAGGCCCGGGACCTATTGGCCCCAGGCATATAGCTATATTGTAAATCGGCGGCGTATTGCTCAGGAACTTGAAGTAGCAGCAGGACAGCTTTTACAGGATTCGCCTGTCTGGCAAGGTGCTGGGGTGGGGGTCTTGGCAGTGCCGGATGAGCCATTCTTACCAGCCCCTCCTGAAGTTTGACTGTATCCGTCAGCGTACCAGCCGCCACCTTTTAACTGGAAAGAACTCATTGAGATAAGTTTTTTCACTGGACCGCCACACTCTGGGCATATTTCTACAGGAGCATCGGCAATTCGCTGTTGCATTTCAAAGACTTTCTCGCACGCAGGACATTCATACTCGTAAACTGGCATTTTACTACCTCGGAAAAAATATTTTTCACTTCTGGTTAAAGTTAAAAGGATAGGGATAACGGGACCAATAGTAATGTCTCCGCTGTTCTGTGTCAACCTTCACCGCCAGGATTCACGCAAAGGTATTTTTTTTACGAATCCTGCAAAATACAGCAATCTACCAAGATAGTGACATGTGTATAATCAAACAGTTACACTAAAAAAGAACACATACACTGCATTTATAAAAAAGGCCTCCCTGAAAAGCAGTTTACAGCTTTTCCACAAATAGATTAAAAAAAATTGATTTGTCATTATACATGTTCTATTGTTGACCCTATTGTAATTTTCATATTGAATCAGAATATCTTCTTTTTATGCATAGGAGCAAATAATGACTAAATCACTGGTCGAGATGACTGCTGAAATCATTCAGTCCCAAATCAGCAGCACTGAGATGACTACAGATGAGGTCAAGGAAGCGTTAAAAGATACCTTTCAGACCTTAAAATCTCTTCAGGACATTGAAGCCGTCGGCGCTGAAATGCCGACAGAGGAAAGCGGCCCGGTAATGGAGCCCAAAAAATCTATCCAAAAAAACAAAGTTGTTTGCCTTGAATGTGGTCAGGAATTTAAAATGCTCTCTCCCAAGCATCTTAAATCACATGGACTGACCGCAAAAGAATACAGAAAAAAATATGGCTTCTCAGCCCGGCAGCCACTGTGTGCCAAATCTCTTTCCGAAAGACGTTCCCAATCAGGAAAAGAACGCGGTCTTCCCCCGAATCTGCGCAAAGCAATCGAAGCCCGCACCAAAAAGAAAAGCAAATAAGCTCCCTCCCGGTCTCTCCTTCTGTTCAGGAAGGAGAGATTGCAGCGCTCAAAACTCCATATTTTTTACACAATACATCATGATCGGTATTTTTGATTCCGGCTTAGGCGGAATGACGGTAACCCGTGCCATCGAACAACTCTGTCCAGGTTATCCTTTACTCTACTTCGGTGACCTCATACATACTCCTTACGGATCGAAAAGCTGCGAGGCCCTCACCGAATACGCCATTCGTAATACCGAATTTCTTATTGCCCAAGGAGCCGCCCTCATCGTTATTGCCTGTAATTCTGCAGCCAGTATTGCCGGCAACGCATTGCGCAATAAATTTTCCATCCCCATAATTGATGTTATCGAACCAGCAGTAAACCAAGCTATCTCCACCAGCAAAAACGGGACCATTGGAGTTATCGGCACCCAGGCAACGATAAAGTCTAATGTTTATGCGAAAAACATTCTTGCCAGGTGCCCCAACTATAGGGTGTATTCTCAGGCATGCCCGCTGCTTGTGCCGCTTGTTGAGGAAGGATGGCTCAATCGCAAAGAAACCAAGATGATCAGCAAAAAATACCTGCAACCGCTTCGATGCAAACAGGTTGACACACTTATTCTCGGCTGCACTCACTATCCCATGCTTAAATCTATAATTCAACCGCGCATTGGTAAACGAGTAAAAATTGTAGACTCATCCATTGAAACAGCGCTGTTTCTTCAAAATTTTCTTCTTCAAAATCAAGAAATCGCAAAAGAACTTGCTGCACAAAAAGCAAACAATCGTTTTTTTGTATCAGATCTACCACTTCCAACCCAATCACTCGCCGAATCTATCTTTGGTCGCCCTGTTCATCTGGAGAAAGTCCATGCTTAATCAACAATACCCACTTACCAAATTTTTTCTATTGTGCCTGCTGCTGCCCTGCACAACCTTTTTCCTATCGCTCCCGGTCAAAGCAACAACAGGTGAGGAACAGGTAAAAAATATTCAGGCCCGGTATAATTCCATCACAAGCATCTGCTTCGATTTCCACCAACAAACCACTACCAGCGGCAGAGTGAGATCCGGTAATGGCAATGCCGTGTTCGTCAAAACATCAAGCAGTGACGACACCATAATGCGTTGGAATTACGTTGCTCCGACAGAACAGATAATACTGAACACGGGCGATAAACTTTCCATCTACACCAAGGATGATAAGCAGCTCCTTATCACCAAGGTGGACCAGCTTGACGCAGACATAACCTTGACTTTATTTTCAGGAAAGGCAGACATTCTCGATACCTTTCAGGTGGTACCACAACAAAACGGCGAAAACTCGATATCTGCAGGTAATAATCTGCAAACACTGCAGCTCACACCGACAAAACCCCACTCGCAACTGCAACGACTGCAAATCTGGTACACCCCTGACAACCTCATCCACAAGCTTGCCATGGAAGACCATTTTGGTTCTGTAACCACCATCCTCTTTACAAGCATCCGGCTCAACACGATCAAACCGGACGACACAGTGCAGATCCAACAAATTGTGCATATGGATCTTCCCAAGGACACAGAAGTGATACATCAATAGCACTGTCTCTACCAAGCTTGTCTTCAATGGCAAACAGGACCATGGAAGAAGCTCCTCTTTTGACTGACAAGAAATGGGTTGAAGAACTGCCATAAGCGGGGTAAAGAAGGATACGCCTATGCTTCTTACTCTTTCTCATATTATTCTGAATCACAGGCACAATACCTAATTTTCCTTTTCAAATATGCTTATTGCAATCCTTTCTGACAGCCATGATCAGATTTTGCACCTGCAGCGTGCAGTTCAGCACGCTAACCGGCAAGGAGCCGGCATACTGATTCACTGTGGAGATCTCATTTCACCGTTTATGCTCCCCTACCTTGCCGAGTTCAATGGACAGGTACACCTTATTTACGGCAATAACGTCGGTGATCAGCACCTCATTTCCTCACGATGTGAAACGCAAATAGACAACATCCGACATCATGGTATTTTTGGTGCCATTACCGTAAACGGACTACAGATCGCATTTCACCATTATCCGGAACTTGCCTGTGGCGTCGCAGAAACCGGCAAATATGATATTGTCTGTTGTGGCCATAACCATGTTTGTGCAGTACAAAAATTGAACGGCTGCTTGCTGCTCAATCCCGGCGATTTGCTCGGCAAGGACAATCCACCAGGTTTTTTACTTGTCGATACCAGTACAATGGCAGTACGCCATATTATTGTTGGTGATGCCATGAACTTTGAAACAAAATTTACCCCCATATCACAATCCGTTAGATAATAAAGCCATCAAGGCACCTTACCGAGTATGAAAAAATGAGTGACGAAAAATTTACAGATCTTTTTCAGGCAAAAACAGTTACCCGCACCGCCCTTAAGCCCGGTGATCGCGTCCAGGCGGTTATCGCAGCCATCAATGGCGAAAACATTTTCCTTGATGTCGGTGTAAAAAGTGAGGGTTTGTTAAACGCTGCTGAGGTTCGTGACGAAAATGGCGAGCTGTCTGTGAAAGTGGGCGACACAATTGACGTTTTTCTTCTCTCCGCCAGAGGCGGCGAGATGACATTCACCACCAGAATCGGCTCAGGCCAGGTTTCTTCACAAGAATTGGAGGATGCCTTTCATTCAGGAATTCCCGTTCAAGGTAAAGTCCTGGAGGAGATCAAAGGTGGTTTTGCGGTAACCGTTGCAGGACAGCGAGGTTTTTGTCCGTATTCACAAATGGATATTCGCCGGATCGAAAACCCTGAAGATTATCTTGAGCAGACCTTGTCCTTTAAAATTATCGAGTTTGGCAACCGGGGCCGCAATATTATCCTGTCTGCCAGGGCGCTGCTGGAAGAACAGCGCCTTGAAGCACGAGAAAAGTTACAGGAAACCCTTGAGGAAGGGATGCAGGTGCCAGGCACGGTAATGTCTATTCGAGATTTTGGTGCTTTTGTTGACATCGGCGGTGTTGACGGACTTATTCCTGTTTCGGAACTTGCCTGGGGGCAGACCGAAAGAGTGGAAGATGTTGTCCATATCGGCCAGCAAGTCGAAGTTCTGATAAAGCGGCTAGACTGGGAAAATGATAAGATCTCCCTGAGCCTGCGCGAAACCACCCCCGACCCATGGGACGAGGTCACTGAAAAATATGC
Organism: Desulfogranum marinum; assembly: GCF_963675105.2. NCBI lineage: Bacteria > Pseudomonadati > Thermodesulfobacteriota > Desulfobulbia > Desulfobulbales > Desulfobulbaceae > Desulfogranum > Desulfogranum marinum. The sequence continues at coordinate 1,719,163 of NZ_CAXXRO010000004.1, read as the reverse complement.
CCTCGGCAGTACCCACATGGGAGTAGTGTCCAGGCTGGCAGCCTTTGGTGCCTTTATCACCCTGGAACCAGGCATTGACGGCTTGCTGCATATCTCCAAGATGGGAGGAGGACGAAGAATCAACCACCCTCGCGAAATTATGGAGCCTGGGCAGGAGTTCACCATTAAAATTGACGCTGTTGACCCGGAAAAAAAGCGCATTTCACTGGTTCCCGATGATTACACTAAAGAAGAACAAAGTGACGAAAAATTTATCCCCAAGCCATCGGAAACTAAGCCTCAGTCCATGGGCACGCTAGGGGATCTCCTCAAAGCACAGATAAAGAAAAAATAGCTAGCCCAAATTTCTCATGAACTTTTTGATTTTAAACTCAATTAACAGTCTGTTTTTCGTTTTCAATCAAAAAGTTCACCCTTCGGGTTCGGCGGAATTATTCACGCCACTACAGCCCTGCACGATAGCAGAACAATACAAAAAGCCCTGAACTCGGCTATCCGAGTTCAGGGCTTTTTGTGTCTACACACCTTGAAAAAAGCTTAACGGCCTTCGGCAGTCAGGAATTTCGAGCTGATACCTGCCGTCTGATCTCAAACATGATTACAGCTGCCGCAACTGCTGCATTGAGAGAATCGAATGTTTTATCCATGGGAATGGTGACCAATTGATCACATTGTTTTTGTACCAAAGGACGAATCCCCTTCCCTTCACTGCCGATAACCAGGCATAAGGCACCGGAAAACTCGATGTCATAAATCGAACCAACATTATTTCCATCGACCACCGCCCCGTATACCCAGAAACCTGCATCCTTCATTTTCTGCAGACTATCGGACAAATTGGTAACCTGGCAGATACGCAGATGGGAAACAGCCCCGGCGGAAATTTTGGCAACTGTCCCGCCAAGAGGCGCACTCCTCTCCCGAGTAAGAATAATATCAGTAAACCCTGCCGCCAATGCCGATCGAAGTATGGATCCCAAATTGTGTGGATCCTGAATAGAATCCAGGACAAGGACCTTTGGCGCTTCTGCAACCTGAGCTTGACCGAACAACGCCAATAGCTCTTCAAAGGCAAACAAGGGTGCAGCAGCAACCCTTGCAACCACACCTTGATGGTTACAATTACGTGGTACCCCAAAACGCTGGGGATCAACAAATCGAAGCTTTATCTTATGTTGCCGGGCAAGATCAACAAGCTGTTGAATACGGGGCCCGGCCTTTCCTTTTTGCACCGAAAGCTCAGATACACTCTCAGGCCGCTGCGCCAGCGCCTCAAAAACCGAATTAATTCCCCAGATAAAATCGGAATCATTCTCGTGTTGCTGTTCGGCATTTGCTCTGCCTTTGGGAGATACTTTTTCTTTAGCCATCTACTTCCACAGTTATAAGCCTGTTCCTTTACTGTCTTTTCGCCCAATCTCTCGGAGTCTAACGCTTACCTCGTTATACTGAAAAAATAATCCTTGGAGGTAAGCGAAGACTCCGATATTAACGATATGCCTGTGGTTATTTTTGCCGGCATGTCTCGACCTTGAACGAAAATACTAGTAAATCAACAGGCTCAGTTATAATCCCTGCACCAATGTAGTTTTCCGACACCGGCAACGCTCCGCAATAATAATACTTTTTAAACAATCGATAGCCTCTTCAAGCACGTCATTCACAATCAGATAATCATACAGGACCGCAGCCTCCATTTCTTTTTTCGCGTTCTGCATTCGCAAAGAAATAGTGGCGTCATCCTCCGTCCCTCTTCCACGTAACCTTCTTTCCAACTCCTGCATGGACGGAGGGGCAATAAAAATGGTCACCGGGGAGGCTTTGCTCATTACCTGTTCAGCTCCCTGGACATCTATGTCTAAAATAACATCTTTCCCGGCCGCCTGCTGTTGCTCAACCTCTTGTTTACTCGTACCATAAAAGTTACCATGCACTTCAGCCCACTCTAAAAAGCCTGATGGTTCCCGATCCCGCAGCTCGATAAAAGCATCAGGGGAAACAAAGTAGTAATTCACTCCGTGCTGCTCTTTGTTGCGTGGCTGACGAGTGGTATGCGATATGGAAAAGACCAGGTTTGGCAATTGACGCATCACCTCTCTGACCATAGTTGTTTTTCCGCAACCCGATGGTGCCGATAAAACAAATAACGTTCCACTACTCATCGGTGTCCCCGTTCTGTTGTCTGTCAAGGATGGCGGCTGGATTATGCTGCTCTGCATCTAATGCAGCCAGCCGTTGATTAATGGTATCCGGCTGAACCGAGGAAAGGACAAGGTGCCCTGAGTCAAGAATGATAATTGCCCGTGTACGTCGTCCTTCTGTCACATCAATTAGTTTTTTTTCAACCCGGGCGTCATCTTTTAATTTTCGTATAGGCGAAGAGCCGGGATTGACAACTGCCAGAATCCGGCTGACTTTCAGCGCATTACCAAAACCAATATTCACAAGCCTGAAACTATCCATCGCTGCTCATCTCACGTCATGACGGGAAAAACCTGGGTGCAGGAGTGACCTATTCAAGGTTCTGCACCTGTTCGCGTATTTTTTCAATCTCATTTTTCATCTCCACGCCGAGATGAGCGATGGATGCATTGGAAATTTTGGAAGCAAGCGTATTCACTTCACGCAGAAATTCCTGAAGCAGGAAATCGAGTCGTCTACCAACCGGCTCGTCACCTTCCAAAAAAACTCTAAACTGGTCAATATGGCTTTCAAGCCTGACTATTTCTTCAGTTACATCGCTTTTATCAGCAAGCACTGCTGCTTCTTGCGCCAAGCGGTTCTCATCTATCTGGATGCCATCAAGCAGGTTCTCAAGTTTCAGCTTCAGATCCGCATGCCGTTGAGCAAGTATTTGTGGCGCATCAGCTGCAATACGTTGCACAATTTGCTCAAAACAACCCAGCCGCTGCAACAGATCCAGCTTAAGCGTTGCCCCCTCTTGTTCGCGCATACGGTCACACTCAACAACGGCTTGATCAAGAGCTGAAGCAACAAGCTCCCACTCTGCGTCCATATCCGGGCTCTGTTCCTCCTGACTGATTACATCACGCATGGTCAACATATCCGACAGGCTAACCGAACCACTAAGTTGATACCTCTCGATCAACTGTTGGAGGCAACTATGATATTGTGATGCAACCGCATCATCAATGACAAGCTTCGGATTGGTGGCAAGTTTTCCCTGGACAGTAAACGTAATATCCACCCTGCCGCGATCTATTGCCTGGGCGATCCTCTTTTTTGCAGCGTCTTCAAACCCTGCAAACAGACGGGGTATAACAACCCGCTGGTCTAAAAATCTATGGTTAACGGTCCGAACTTCAGCTGTCCATGTTCTACCGTCGGCGGAGATTTCTCCTCGCCCAAACCCGGTCATGCTTTTTGGCCGCATTACACAATCGCCTCCGGCGTTATTTTTTTCTTGTTACTTGAATTACTTCAAATACGATTAAGTGGTACCAGGCAAAGCTTTTTCAAGCTCGGTATTGTTTACACAAGCAGTACCGACTTTGCCGACAACTATACCTGCCGCATAATTTGCAAGGGCTGCGGCATCTGCCATACTACAACCAGAAGCAAGGCCCAGAGCAAGCGTTGCCGCAACCGTATCCCCGGCCCCTGTCACATCATACACTTCCTTTGCCATGGTAGGGATGGTAACCATTGGCTGTCCCTGCTGAAATAAAGCCATACCAGCCTCTCCACGGGTTATGAGTACAGCCTCACAGCCAATATCTTCAATAATATGATGAGCCGCAGCGAGCAGTGTATGCTCATCATGAATGGCAATACCACTCATCAACCCGGCCTCATGGTGATTGGGGGTAATCACGGTCGCCCCAACAAAACAGTGCATGTTGGCAGGTTTGGGATCAACTATCAAAGGTAGCTTCTTTCCTGACTGACGATAGACATCATCAAGTATCTGCCGAAGCCTGATCATCATCTGTTCGTTCACAACCCCTTTTGCATAATCAGAAACCATGATGGCATCAAAAGTATCCACATTTTGCTCAAGATACTCAATGAGTTGATTATACGTCGGCTTGGAGGGTTCTCCGGTCTGTTCCCTGTCAAAACGAACGACCTGTTGCCCCTGGGCAACAACCCTGGTTTTTACGGTGGTGGGCCTTTGCCCGCAGACAATGCCATCGGTGTCGGCACCAAGATCATGTACCAAGTCCTTTATCTGCTGCCCCATTGCATCTGCACCGATCAATCCACAGATGGCTCCTCGGCCACCAAGTGAAATTATATTTCTAAGAACGTTTGAACTACCGCCGAGCAGAAGCTCCTCGCGCCCGACATTGACAACCGGCACCGGAGCTTCCGGCGATATCCTGGTCACCGTTCCCCACACAAAATGATCAACGATAATATCTCCGATGACCAGAACCCGTGCCGAGGAAAACCTGCTAACCAGCTTACGTAAAGAATGAACTGACATGTTTATATACGATTAAGCAGTATCTATGGATTACTTCATAGCCTTGTTTAAGGCACTGGTGACGCTTTCGGTAAGATCAGCATTATCGCTAGCATAGAGGATGACATTATGCGGCAAAACCAGTGTAAAGCCTTTTTCCTTTGCAACTTCTTTGACAACACTCTGCAGTTTCTTTAAAATAGGCCCGACATTATCTTCGCGCAGCTTTTTCAACTCCAGGTTGGCATCTTCTTGCTTAACAGCCAGGTTGCGGCGCATCTTTTGAAATTCAATACCCTTTTCCTGCTTCATTTCATCGCTCCAGGCAGAGCTTTTCTTCTCTATTTCCTGTTGCAAGGCAATCAGCGCCTTTTCGTCTTTTTGAAAATCAGCCTGTAATGCCTCCATCTTTTTAGCAACCACTGACTGTGCAGCTTTTCCGGCGTCGGAACCAGCAAGTACTTTCTGCATGTTGATAACACCGATTTTGACATCAGCAGCCATTGCCCCAGTGACACCAACCAGCATGCATCCCATAAAAAGCACTGTCCATATCACGCTTAAAGCTCTACTTTGTTTGCTCACGTTACTCTCCTTTCGTGTTTAATTAGCCTGTTGCTTTTCTCTCTTTTCGACCAACCTCTTGGTTATGCAAAAAATAATCCTTTGAGGTAAACAAAAATACGAAAATGCCGATATCAATAATATGTCTTTGGTTATCTCTCCAGCATATTACGACATTGAAAGAAAATGCTAGTCAGTCCACAGACTCTTTTTAACGTACATTTTCTGTTCAAAAAAATAAAACCGGCCCAGGTTAATCGCCTGTCCGGTTTTGCGTTAGAAATTAGATGGAACTACTTTACAATGACAAAATCATCACGTCTATTCTGTGCCCATGATATTTCATCATGACCGAAAAGAAGTAGTTTTTCTTCTCCCCAACTAATGGTAGAAAGTCGTTCAGGAGCAATCCCCAGATTGATGAGATATTTTTTTGCACTCTGCGCTCTTCGTTCTCCGAGAGCCAGGTTGTACTCTCTTGTGCCCCGCGGATCACAGTTACCTTCAATGCGCACTTTTACATCAGGAGCAGACTTGAGAAAATCAGCATTTCCCTCAATACGTTGCACTTGCTCACCGACCACACCAGACCTGTCAAACTCAAAATATACCGGCAACATCGGGCCGGAGGTCCGTCCTTCCATAATTTCTGTTTCTTTGCTTTCCAAAGACTCTTCAGGACCCAGTCCTTCGCTTTTCATTTCGGATGAAACATCAGGAGCTTTTTTGCCACAACCGCTCAAACCGAACCCTGTCAAAAGCACCATCACGGCGAGCAGACAAAAGGTTTTATCAATGCGCATTACGCCCTCCTTGAACAATTTTATAAATTAACCGGTTACAATATACATAGGAATCGGTCGATTTTACTCAACCCGTGAAGGAATACAACATTTTTTTCCAGGAAAAGGAATTCACTTGCAAAACCAAACCAGCCTTTCTACACTCGGCTGACATCAGAACATTATCACCTTTTGAGAAAATTACATTGAACGCTAAACACAATATCAACGTTGCTTCACCAGCAGATCCAGCTGCAGAACTACTGTGCTCCAGTAATTTCGGCACTTTTTTCGGCGTATCCCAGGAAATATTTGACACTGTGTGGCAGAAGTTAACAGCACCAGAAGGTAATTCCGTGGGGTATGTGTCCATGGAAATAGGTGCTGACCCGGATGTCTTTCAACCACTTAAAAAGTTGTTATTAAAAGAAGACATACAGCAGAGCAAACACCTCCTCGCCAATACAATTCTGCAAAAATATCTCAACGGCCCTCGTAAAATCCCAAATTACAGTGGCGGACTGGGTGTACTTGCCGGCGACACGCTTAAAAGCTTTGCCGATCTACATATGCCGGTGTTTGGGATCAGTCTGCTCTACCGCGGCGGTTATTTTTCGCAAATTGTAGATTCAAAAGTCGGGCAGATAGATCATGCTACGCAGTGGAATCCTGAAAGCACCCCGACCCTTTTCCCTCTTTGCAACCCAAAACATCCCGAACAGCCGCTGGAAATTGAGGTGCCTTTTTTCAATGGTCGCTCTGAACTTCTTCGAGTTACGGCCCAAGTCTGGATGAAAATGGAAATTTCCGAACAACTGGACTACTTCACGCCGGAATTTCTCTTTGATTATAGCCTGCCGGGTGCACCGGATTGGATCACCGAAGCAGCCGGTCAACTGTATAATGCCACTTCCGATGTTGTCAAAGCGAATCAGCGTAGAATGCTTGGTAGTGCGGTGTTGCCATTGCTCTCTGCTCTCGGATTTACCTCACAGACCATTCATCTCAATGAGCAACACGGCGTAACAGTTACGCTGCACCTTATTTTGCAGGAACTGGAAAGCATTTTCGGCAATAACTTCGCTTCAATCGTCACCGATGACGATATCTTATCTGCAGCAGAACGCGTATCTCAAAAAATAGTGTACACTATTCATACCCCTGTAAAAGCCGGGCATGACCGTTTTTCGAGACAAATGTACTCATCCATTAGTCATGCTGCTTTTCAGCGCATACTTAATCTCGTAGCTCTTGATGATGACAATGCCCATGAGTACAACTTTACCGCCATGGCAATGCGCATCAATCGCAGTATAAATAGCGTCAGCAGATTACACAGAGATGTCACCAGGCAACAGTTCCCTGCTTTTGCCAAAAAAATTAAAGCGATAACCAACGGTGTCCATCATCTCACGTGGATCAGCGATGCGCGGGCCGCCCTGTTTGACTCGGTGCCTTCTATTCGTAACTGGCGCGATGTTCCCGGTTGCTTCGCCTCTCTGGCCATTGAAGACTACCCCGAATTAACCACCGGACTACAGAAGGCATGGAAAGAAGATAACCATCATCTCATCGCCTACATCAATGAAATGCTGGAACATCATCGTACGCAGATGACCGAAACCTGGATTGATCCGCCCAACTACCTTTCCCGACTCAACAAGCCGGACTGGCTGGAACCGAATGTCTTTACTATCGGCTTTGCCAGGCGTTTCTCAACCTATAAACGTGCAGACCTGATTTTTGACGACATTCCCGCCTTAGCCAAAATACTTGTCGACAATGACTGGCCTGTTAACTTTCTTTTTGCAGGAAAGGCACACCCCGAAGATGAACCTGGTAAATCAGTGTTAAAACTGATCCTCGACTGCCAAGAAGAATTGTACACCTTAAGTAATGGGTTAGGGAAACTCGTTTTCATTCCTGGATACGACATGCTCATTGCCAAGCGCATGGTTTCCGGGGTGCACGCGTGGCTCAACAGCCCCAAACGACCCCTTGAAGCAAGCGGTACAAGTGGTATGAAGGCAGCCATGAATGGGGTCCCCAACATCAGCGTACTCGATGGCTGGTGGGCTGAAGGCTACCATGAAGGAAAAACCGGATGGAAATTCGGTTATGATGGCCCCGTAGATGATGCGGATTTAAGTGAAGACCCCAGCACACTGCTCTATGCCGAAGACTCAAGTTCCTTTTACCAACTGCTCCCAAACATTCTTGAAATTTTTTACTCGCAGCCAGAGGTCTTCCTCACCAAAGCGATAAACAATCTTAAACTTAATGTTCCCATTTTCAACACACACCGGATGACAGCTGAGTACATTCACACATATGATCTCAAACTCACCAAACAGGAAGCAACAAAGATTGACATCTTTCGCAGCTTGTATCAAAGTGAGTCAGCTGAAGAATAGGAATTGGAAAAACAACAAACCTGCAATGAGCAGTGCTTAAATAACCGAAACTACGCAGACAAAGAGACTATTTAAGTACCTTGTAAAGAAGTCATATTTTTTTTATCAGTTTACCGGCTGTAATAACTCAGTCGATTGTACAGGAGTACATAACCATGGCCCGTCACATAAATCCTAGTAATTCAACCAACAAGACCATTGACGCTATTGACCGCAAAAGAGACAGGGAACGTCTCTTTTTACTGAAAAAAGCCAGAGAAAACAGCAGCGAGCTTTCGGTGGCGCTGGTACAAAGACTTCTTGATCAGCATATCATTGAGACCAACGATGTAAGCGCTATCCAGGAATCGCTTGAAAAACAACTTAGAGCCATGGGTGACCTGGAAGAATTTGAAATGCGCTATAAGATTGCTCCTATTCGCAACCTTACCCAAGATCCCAACATTGCCAGCCTGTTCATCACCCAATTCATTATTGAAAACCTGATAGATCATCCTAATATTCAGGATATATTTGGTGATGACCTGGAAGTATACCGTACCGTAGACTCCATTCTCTCAGCGATCCGTCCGCGGTAACTTTACAAGGCATGAGGTCTCAACATCCAAAAGAATTACCCTTTCTTGTTTTTGCAAACAGTAAGGGAGAAATAGAGGAGTACGAAGGGCTGCAGATGGCTGCTCAATCTGCAGCAAACTACTGCAAACCCAATCTAGAAGACCTGATCGAACTTCCCGAAGGCAGCGAACTTTTTACGCTGCCAGGGAGGTTACCTGTCGGCATAGAGAAAGAGAGCGGTGAGCCGGCTCTGCTGGACACTGATCCATATGATGGTACAGGTACGGTTCAGGCAGTTGCAGCCTTCATGGCGCCGGCCTATACATCCCTCTACACGACAGCGTACCAGACTCAGGATCAACACAGCCCCCAGCTTCCACTTTTTGCCTACACCGCTGTCGGCTGGTATGATGGTAAATTCTGGGTCACAGGCTTTCGAAGTGACCGTGATAAGCGCCAAGACACTGCCAATTTCGACCAAGACCTTATTACCCTTCGAACCCGAAAAAAGCTGCAACAACATCCCCATAACAGGCTTATCCAGCATCTTGGGAAATGTTGCCTGACCTATTGCTGCCCAGCAGCGAGAAACTTTTTCCTTAACCGCTGGGAAGCACCTCTGCCATGCTCACCGGTCTGCAATGCAACATGTGTCGGCTGCATCTCTCTTCAACCTTCAGGCTGCTGTGCTTCAACCCAAGACCGGATTACCTTTGTTCCTACAGTCAAAGAAGTCTCGGAAATAGCCATTGAACACCTCACTACGGCTCCCCTTCCAATCGTCAGTTTCGGCCAAGGCTGCGAAGGAGAACCTTTACTGCAGGCTGATCTCATGGAGCGAAGTATTAAAGCCATAAGAAAGGCAACCTCCAAAGGGACCATTAACCTGAATACCAACGGTAGTTTACCTGATGCTGTTGAGCGACTGGCCAAGGCTGGACTAGACTCCATTCGCATATCCATGAACAGCGCACAACTTGAAAAGCATACCCTTTATTACAGGCCCAAGGGATTCACTCTCAAGGATGTTGAACATTCAATACAAATCATGAAACGCTATCAGCGTCATGTTTCCTTGAACTATTTCATTTTTCCAGGCTTTACTGACGACCCGGATGAATTGGCAGCACTCTCAGCACTTATTGACAAATGCCACCCTGATTTTATTCAACTCCGTAACCTCAACATAGATCCGGAAGTATACCTCAGGGCAATCCAGCATCAACCGACACAAGCACCACTGGGCATCCGAAACTGGCTGGGGCAATTACAGACCGCTCATCCAGACCTGCAATTTGGCTATTTTAATCCGCAGGTGAAAAAATAAATGTATCCCCACATTCTTTTTGGAGAACGGTAAATGCCTCTGCATCGCTGCGACTAAAAAAATCAGCCGCTCTTCCCAGTGCCTCTCCCATTGACGCACTTGATTGCACTCTGCTGGCCAAATGATGACCAAAAGCGTAGTTTGTGGCAAAATAATGGGTGAATTCCTTTAATCGGCCGAGACGCCTTTCCACCCTGAACCGTTCCTGCAAAGCCTGACAAAAATCGTGATACACCCTTGGCAGAGAGGTCATCTGCGTCAATTGGAACTCATAACCATACACTTCTTTTGCAACCTCTGAAAATATCCAGGGTTTTGCCGCGGCAGCACGACCAATCATAAGGCCATCGGCACCACTCTCTTCCAAGCACCTCTTAGCTGCCTCGACACAATCGATGCCTCCATTGGCAACAACCGGAATGGCAAGCCTCTTTTTTATATCCGCGATTGCTCCCCAACGAGGTTTGCGGCAAAATGATTCACTGTCGAGGCGTGCGTGTACGGTCAGCAAGTCCACCCCTTCACCTTCAAGCATCAGACAAAATTCACGAAGAGCATCAGCATTGAGCTGCTTGCCCAACCTGATTTTCGCTGTTAATGGCAAGGTCGTCTCTTTTCTCGCCTCTTTGATGATAGCTTTAACCAATTGCTGGTTGGCAGCTAGCTGTGAACCGCCACCCGCCTTTCTCACCCTTGGTGCAGGACAACCCAAGTTAATATCGACGGCATTAGCAGAAAGCTTTTCAAGAGCTGCAATTGCAGGCTTAAGCACACCAGGTTGACTCAATAACAACTGGTAAGAAAGTGGGTGTTCCTGTTCAGTGCGTATAAGGTATGGAGAAATAGTAGCATTTTCTTTAGGCAGGCACTGTGCTGCCAGCATTTCGGTGCTGAGCAGCCCTACACCGCCAAAAGAAAGGATGGTCGTTCGTAGCGCCGAGTGAGTCAACCCTGCCATTGGCGCCAAAAAAAGAGGTGGCCAAATATTGAGCGCGCCAATGGTCAACTGCCGGCCACTGCCGGGAGATGGTGTTTGCTTGTCCTTCATTTGTACCTTGAAAAAAAAAGGTGGTCGGATTAATATTGTGAGAATAATTATCTTATTTAATAACTAATACAAGTAAACTATAATGAATGCGCCATCACCAATGCTCCGCCTGACAACACAGCGCCAGGTTATCCTCGAAGAACTGACCAAAGTAAAAACCCATCCAACTGCCAATGAACTGTACGATATGGTTCGCAAACGGCTACCGCGGATCGGCTTAGGCACGGTTTACAGGAATCTGGAATTAATGGCCGAAAACGGGATGATTCTTAAAATAGAAGTCGGAGGTTCCCAAAAACGCTTTGATGCGACCACCGATACCCATTATCATATCCGCTGTTCACAATGTGGAAAAGTTGATGACATTGACATGCCGGTTATAACGGACCTTGTCAAAGAAGCATCCTCAACAAGCTCTTACCAGATTATTGGTCACCACATTGAATTCACAGGTATTTGCAGTGAATGTCAGAAACTGCATGCCGAGGATGAAAGGCAGCACTAAAGAACGGCGCAGTCTATTTTCGAAACGGCCCGAAATAAAAAGCGGCAATCCTTTTAAAGATTGCCGCTTTTTTCATGCATTTGCGTAGTCCCTTTAATCCCTGGTGTGCTGCGTGTTGTAAAGCCTGCCCCCCCTACCTTCAGTAGCAAGCAGCACTGACCAATTTCCCAAGGTTATGCTGTTTTAACTACTTGGCAAACTCAATAGCCCTGGTCTCACGGATCACTGTTACCCGTATCTGGCCTGGATATGTCAACTGCTCTTCAATTGCTTTGGCTATATCACGACTCATGATTGTTGCTTCATTATCTTTAATCTTTTGACTATTCACGATAATGCGCAGCTCCCGTCCAGCCTGAATAGCGTAAGACTTCTCTACTCCACTGAAATTGTTAGCTATATTCTCCAGGTCTTCAAGGCGCTTCACATAACTTTGCAGCATTTCCTTACGGGCCCCCGGGCGGGCACCGGACAATGCATCAGCAGACTGCACCAGCACGTCAAGAACGCTTTTAGGAGGTTGATCCTCATGATGGGCGCCGATAGCATAGACAATATCCTCAGGCTCACCATATTTTTTGGCGAGATCGCGACCGATAATCGCATGCGACCCTTCCACTTCATGGTCAACAGCCTTACCGATATCATGCAGCAAGCCGGCGCGTTTAGCTTTTTTGACATCCAGTCCGAGCTCAGCCGCCATTACCCCGCAGAGAAAAGCCACTTCAAGTGAGTGTTGTAAAATATTTTGCCCGTAGCTTGTCCGAAACTTCAGCCTGCCGATCAGGTTAATGAGATCAACATGCATCCCATGGGCGCCAACATCAAAGGTAGCCTGCTCCCCAGCTTCACGAATTTCGACTTCAAGTTCCTCTGTTACCTTCTGTACGACCTCTTCTATACGCGCAGGATGAATGCGACCATCGGAAATCAACTGTTCCAGCGCAAGTCTGGCTACTTCTCGCCGGATAGGATTAAATCCTGACAAGATTACCGCTTCAGGGGTATCATCAATAATAATATCGATTCCGGTTGCGGCCTCAATGGCCCTGATATTCCTCCCTTCCCTGCCGATAATCCGCCCTTTCATATCATCGTTGGGCAGCGGCACCATGGACACTGTCTTATCAGCCACATAATCACCGGCATATCTGGCAATGGCAAGCGCAAGGATATTTTTCCCCTTCCTATCTGCCTCCATTTTCATTTCATTCTCAATACGGGACAACCGTTTTGCACAATCCATGCGTGCTTCACTTTCGATGGATTGCATCAACTCCTCTTTGGCTTCTTCCCGATTTATACCTGCTATTTGTTCAAGCTTGTACCGTTGCTCATCGACAAGGGATTCAAACTTCAATTTCTGCTCAGCAACATACTTTTCGGCCGAGCCGACATTTCCTTCTCTTTCACGAAGCTTAGTCTGCCGATCTTCCAATAACTGAAAATCCTTTTGAACCTCATCAAACTTTCGACTAAGCCGACGCTGGTCATCCTTTAGTTCCTGGCGACTAATCTTAATTTCCCGTTCCGCTTCTTGTTTCGCCTTGTACGCCTCTTCTTTGGCCAAAAGAAGTGCTTCTTTTTTTATTTGTTCAGCTTCACTTATCGCGTTTTCAATTATCTGTCGTCCTTGGGCCTCAAGATTCCGCTGATTCCCCTCGACAAGTCGTTTCCGTAGATATATTCCAATCCCAAGACCGGCAAAAAAATTTATCACCGCCAGAAACATGGTCATCATATTGAGTTCCATGAAATTACCTGTATGTTGCGCAATTTGTTACCAACAATAATGAATAACAAACAACTGCAGTAAAAAATATAAAGGGAGGGGAGGTAGAGCGGAATTCGATGGTAATTACCGCTTAGAGGGCACAGTCAGACTAAACAGTAACAGGAATGTTGACAAAACTGCCCAAACCATAGCAGTTACCTGGTTCTCTTCAGTTCAAACAGAGAGAAAACAATAATGGTGTGCGATCAATTTTCTCGTAAAATCAGCCCGGCGGAGAGTTTCACATCTATAATAAACCTGATCTCATCAGAGTTGTCTTATTTCACTAAACCAGTTGGCGTCCGCTTCTGCACTTACTTCCATCCCGTTTCAATACGTTAGATGGCTAATGCGTCGCAGCGGATTCTGTCCACTGCGATTATATAAAAACCCCCGCTCTGCCGTTTCAACGCAATGATTAAACCTAAACAAATAGGTGGGCAATGCTAATTGCCGCCTCAGGGAATCAGTAAAGTTTCCCATCGTACGACAAAACAGCTACCCTAATCATGAGAGTTGGCTCAATACTCCGTTGATCACAAACAGAGCAGGGGTATCATCACTTGTTTATATGTAGTATAGCAGAACGCTACATTAAACTAAATAACAATCTCTTTGGATCAGTCCATTGCCCCCGATATTTTTTCAGAGAGCTGGTCTATGGCTTGATCCTGGTGCTTTTTAAAATCCTGGAACTCGTGTTCTAACTGCACATATTTTGCTGCCAGGCGTAAACAGCCCAGCACGAGCATTTTACTCGAAGGAATTGCACTGCGGCTGAGCTTCTCCCCCTCTTCCAATTCTTGGCGAAGCAGGCGTATAGCCAATTCCACTTCATTGTCCGGAGCATCGCTGTAAAAGGCAAACTCCTGACCGAACAGATTAAAACGAACGAGACGATCTTTCATTCGATCCCGTAATTTTAGCCCTGATACTCTTCATGTTCATTATTAAACGACGAGCCTTGGTTTTCGACCCGGCCATCATCATCTTCATTATTTTTTCCAGAATCGCTACCCTGCTCATCTTCCCACTGGGTGATGCGGTCCAGTAAACCGGAAACCCGACTACTTACTGCGGCCCTTTCGTCGCTGAGGTTTTCAATGGTTCCTTTAAGCTCAGCACATTCCATATCGCGTTCCTGCAACATTTCTTCCAGAGCTTGATAATCGGATTTCAGCTGATTATATTTATTTAATACTTGATCAACAAGTTCTTCCAAGCGCAATAATTCCGCATTTTGCTCCATATCCATTCCTCGATTTAACTTTTCGAAAAAACTATAAAAAAATCCTTTTACAAGTAAGCTGTAGTTTAACAGTGACCAACTATACAGACGACAAACTCCAAGCGCAAGTTTTTTAGCCCGGATTTCTCATCTGTTCAGACGGCGATAGGCTCAAAGTTTTTAACTATGATTTACAGGAGCCTCTATTCATTACCAAAATACTGAAGAAAATGATCCTGGCCGACCTGATTTTGGTGAACACTGTGCAGATTTTTCTGCTCTGTGTGAGTTCGCAAATCATACACAAATTGAGTGTCATTTAATAAATTGACACGATGTGCAAGGGAAATTCGGGTAAGTCTGATTTCTTTCTACGTGTATATGGTAATCCTTAAGCTGAGGGTCAGCAACGACTAAAGTGCCACGAAATTGGACGCCCGTTATCATAGGGCATATAACCGTGAAAAGCACGAGGATCATCATCAAAAACCAAAGGGAGAAAGAAACGATCCCCTTCCCACATTGGCAATTCTTGTATTTTATCAATCAAATGCCAAGCCAGTTCACCTTCATTATTCTTTTTCTTTAGGTCACCTGTAAAGCTGGTTATTAAAAAAATAAACCCTAACCAATCTTCACCATATGGACCAAATCCTGTCCAATTCACAGTCCCCCGAAGAGTCATCGTTTTGCACTGCAAACCTGACTCCTCTAAGATTTCTCGCTGCATGCAGCTTACAACATCCTCTCCAGCCTCCATTTTTCCACCCAGACCATTATATTTTCCCAGATGTTGATCATCTTCACGGGCATTTCGATGAACCAGCAACGTTTCTTTTTTGTCAGGAGAAAGAATATATCCTAAAGTTCCAATAATCGGTTTGTACATAATGCGGGCACTCTTCATTTTTTATAGTTATTAATTTTGAAGATGGGTGTTTCACTGTATAATGAAATGCAAAAGATATTTTGCAGCAGTCTCAAAACGGTATGGCTCAGGAGCCGTACGAGTAAAAATCACAGTATACTACAAGGTAGCCTTAACCTCTATGCGCAATGCTCTTCCTTTTCACATTCGGGTTACGTTTATAAAATCCAGCATATCCTTTCTCGTCATATGCATGGTGTCACTGATTATACCTATCGCCCCTGCTGGAGCGCAAAACAACTTTCCTGTTTACAAAGTAATACAACCTAATGTTGCTTTCTGGGAAGACATCTACGGCACGTATAGTTCACGAAAAGGTATATTGCATGACCGCAACGACCTTAACATCGTTTATACGGTTATTGATCTTGTGAACTGGGATGCGCCTGAATCAAGGCAAATCAACCAAAAATTGATAAAACTTGCCAGGCAGCGTGTCAAAAATATCCTTTCAGAACTTGGCCACGGCAAAAAACCAGCCACGACAGAAGAAAAGCGTATAGCGGCCCTATTTCCGAAACAACGGCACACTCGCTATTTGAAAGCGCGGGAAAATATACGGCTCCAAATTGGTCAAAAAGATAGATTTAAACAGGGTGTTATTCGTTCCGGAAAATACATTAGCCAAATAAAGACAATTTTTCGCCATTACGGCTTACCCGCCGAGTTAGCGTATTTGCCCCATGTTGAATCTTCTTTTAATCCGCATGCAAAAAGCAAAGCAGGAGCAGCCGGACTCTGGCAGTTTACACGTGCAACTGGAAAAGACTACATGCGTATTAATCAACTGATCGATGAACGGCTTGACCCTTTCCTCGCAACCCATGCAGCAGCAAAACTCCTTAAAGAAAACTACAGCCGACTGGAGACATGGCCCCTCGCGCTAACAGCCTATAATTATGGACGTTCCGGAATGCTCAGGGCAGTTAAGGAGCAAAAAAACTATCCTTCTATTTTCTCCAACTACCGAAAAGGGCATTTTAAATTTGCATCTAGAAACTTTTACTCTGAATTTCTGGCAGCAACCAAGGTCGCACGAAAGTTGGGCCGTGATCGCAAACTATTACCTGACAGACCGGAAGCGACCAAAACGTTGCGCTTAGAGGGCTATGCTTCCAGTCAAAATTTACAGTCTTTCTTCCGTGTTTCTAAACAGGACTTTGCTCGCTTAAATCCTGCACTCAAAAAACCTCTGCTCGACGGCACCAAACTCATCCCAGAAGGATACCTGCTTCGTTTGCCCGCTACCAAACAGGTTCGACTAAGGCTCAGCCAATGGAAAAAATCAATGTACGCCGCGAGTCAACTTCCGGATACGCTTTACACGGTGCAAAAAGGTGATACATTAAGCACCATAGCCAAGAGATATAGAACAACGACCCACAAGCTAAAAACACTTAATAACCTCAACCGTCATTCAATCATTAAAATCGGCCAAAAACTGGCACTTCCCTCCTCCAAGGGCAACATTGTCATCTTAAAAAATATTTCTAAAAAGAAACCTATCTAAAACGGAAGCCATGGATATCACAAAAACGATTCAATCCCTGAAAAAAAGACCTGATTTCACAGATAACGTCGGAATGATCCTTATTCACAATGGGACCGTACGCAATTGGTCCAGAGCTGACAAACAACAGGTCCAGGCTCTGGAAACCATCGTCGACCATGCAAAAATCGACAAACTTCGCCAGGAATATCTCGCAAAAGAAGGAATTTACGAAATTATTGTCGAGGCCCACTCTGGAAAATTTCAACCTGGCGACGACCTCCTATTTATTATCGTTGCCGGTGACTTACGCGAAAACATAAAGCCTGTGCTGGCAGAGTTGCTTGATCGCATCAAGGCAGAGGCAGTTACAAAAAAGGAAATCAAGGCTTAAAGCCACCTTGGGCAATTCCTTTTCTTTCCTCACTCTAGCCCAGCGCTTTCTCATCAATAAAGTTTTCGCAGGGCAAGGCACAAGCCTCGCAGCAGGTAAGCGCAATACCCCGGGAGAGTGGCGGAAAAAGCAATGATTCAAGACGCACTGGAAACTGTGGTTGGCACCATCATCAACCACAGTTGTCATTTTAACTAGCAATACCAAAGAGCAGCCAGGAAGCCTCCTGAGCCTCTACACCCCACTGGCAGTTGGATAAAATCCAAGCACAAGGAGATGCACAATGGATGCGGCTGAAAAATTCATTCAACAATTTAAAAAAACAAAGACGCTGCCGCATATTGTAACCAGGCTGGCTCAACTTATAAACGATGAAGACTCAACCCTCCAGGATTTTGAAGAAGTCATTCGCCTGGACCCCGCCCTTGTTGCCAGACTCCTTACCCTTGTCAACAGTTCTTTTTTTGGAATGTCACGCAATGTTGACTCCATTTCCAGGGCCGTTGCACTCCTTGGCATGAAAAACCTGCATAATATTGCCGTTACCGACGCAATACAGGGCATGATCGATACAGACACAGACAATCCGGGTTTCGAACCTAAGCGTTTGTGGTCTCACAGTGCGGCTGTAGGCCTATGTTGCAAAATGATTGCAGAACGAATTTTGTCAATAGACGGCGACGACGCCTATCTCACTGGAATATTGCATGATATAGGGCTAATTGTTGAATTTGAGACAGCACGTAATTCTTTTTTTAAAATAATCGACCAGCTGGAGGAAAACTCACCGGATATTGTTGCACTCGAACAAAGGGAGCTAAACACAGATCATTGTCAAATCGGTTATTTACTTGCACTTGAATGGCAAATTGCCGAACCTTTAGCCGAAGCGATCAGAGATCATCACCTTGACAACAACGAACCAGCACCTAACTCACCCACCGCGATTTTACAAATTGCGGAGTATATAGTGAACCAGCTTGGATTTTCCGTCAAAGATGATAAATATCCGCAGCTTTCCCCAGGACTTTCAGCCCATGTACAGAAAAATATAGCTGAATACAAAGTACTCGCCGAAGATTTGCCGGAAGAACTGGAAAAAATAACCAGCATGTACGGGAAATAAATCCATGGCTCTCAAGAATTTATTTGCTGATCTGGTCGATCCTGTGCAGACACTTTCCACTCTGTGCAACCACCTTGAACAGGAAACCGAACAGTTATTATTTTTCTGTGCTGACCATGACGGCAATCATAAGGCATCAGGAAATTACCCCATTACCTCGGATGAGGCCAGGCAGCTCATCTTTGACAGCCTTGATAAATCTTCTGAAGTAGGGATTCAGCACAAAAGGCGATGCTTTGCCCTGCATGCCGTTCCTGATCTCCAATGCGTTGTACTCGCAACCCCTGCAACGCCTGAAGAGACACTCCCCCCCCATTGGCTGACCACCGTCGTCCGCTTAAGTCTCCGGCTTTTCCTTGCTCATAAAGAGACCGAAGACACGATCAGCCGCCTGCGAATCCAAAAAAAACAATTCGACAGAAAATCCGGAGTTCTCGAAAAAAAGTTCCAGGATATAATGGTCGAAAACGAAGAGAATTACAGGAAAATACAAGAACAGCAGCACAATTACTCTAAAACCCTCCAGGCCGAAATTAGGCAACAGACAGCAGAACTTCGCAGTGCAAAAAAAGCTGCCGAATCAGCAAATATAGCCAAGAGTGAATTTCTTGCTGCAATGAGCCATGAAATACGGACACCAATGAATGGCATCATTGGTTTTACCGACATGCTGTTAGACTCCCCTCTTAATGAAGCACAGAAAGAATTTGCACAAACCATAAAGCGTAGTGCAGACGCTCTACTTTCTTTGATCAACAACATCCTCGATTTTTCAAAAGTAGAAGCAGGAAAATTAGACCTGGAGTGCATTGATTTTGATCCTGAAATAACTGCACAGGATGTCTGCGACTTGATCCGGCCCAAAGTGGAAAGCAGGCCGATTGAAGTGCTTTGCCGAATTGACAACAACCTCCCCGCAAACGTGATGGGGGATCCAGGAAGATTTCGTCAGGTCCTTGTTAACCTCATGGGCAATGCTGTAAAATTTACCAAGCAGGGCGAAATTGAGCTGGCAATACGAGTCGACCGGGAAACAGATACCCAAATTGAGATTCATGCGCATGTGCGTGACACCGGTATTGGGTTACCGGCCAACAAAGTAGAATCCATATTCGAGGCCTTTCGCCAAGCTGACGGTTCAACCACCCGGGAATACGGCGGCACCGGATTGGGCCTCTCCATATGCCGTAAGATTGCCTCACTGATGGGAGGCAATGTATGGGCAGAGAGTCAGCCTGGTCAAGGAAGTACATTTCATTTCACGACCAAACTCAAAAAATCAAAACAGCAACACATAAAAAATTTCGGCAAGGTTTCCCTCACAGGAAAAAGGGTACTGGTTGTCGATGACAATCTGACAAACCTCAATATCCTCAAGCATATCCTTGACACAGCAGGCCTTGATGTTGTTGCAATACACGATAGCAGTCAGGTTCGTGCGGCCATGGAAAAATCCGTAGCGCAAAACAAAAATTTTGATTTGATCATTCTTGACATCCAGATGCCTGTACCTGATGGATATGCGCTCGCGCACATGATTCGCAATGAGATACCAACGGCTAAAAGGACACCACTGCTTGCCTACACCTCATCAAATGATCGTAATGCCCAAAAATGCAATGAGGCTGGATTTAATGCATTTCTTACCAAACCGACCCGTCGCGAGATTCTTTTTAAAACCATGGAAAAACTTCTGGGAGAAGAGCAGAAGGAGACTAAAGACCCTTCCAAAGAACAACTCATCACCCAGTATAGCGTTCGCGAGGAACTCAAACAATCGATACGAATTCTTCTGGCAGAAGATAATCCGGTGAACCAGAGGCTGGCAACCCTCATTCTCACCAAGGCCGGATACAATGTGCAAGTAGCGGCAAATGGAAAAATAGCCATTGATACCTTTACCTCTGCACCCGATGAATTTGATCTCATATTTATGGATGTTCAGATGCCGGAAACCGATGGACTGGAAGCGACCAAAATCATCCGTGAACGTGGATTCAATACCATTCCAATCGTCGCAATGACTGCAAATGCAATGAAAGGTGATCGAGAAATTTGCTTGAATGCAGGGATGAACGATTATATTTCCAAGCCTATTAAGCGTGAAATAGTTTTTGAAATCATAGAGAAATGGCTCTTCCGGGAAATGGGTAAATAGGCCATCCAGTACGTAATACTTTTAACGGGACACTAGCCCGGATTTCTCATCAGTTCAGGCGGTACCAGGTTCAAAGTTTTTGGTAGTAAATAGGTAAGCGCAGACTCCGATAGTAGGCTATATATACTGCCAAAATACTGAAGAAGATGGTACCGCATGGACTGACCTGTGGTGAACATTTTGTTAATTTTGTATCTAATTTATTTTTATAGTATCAAGCTGAAATCACATATCTTTCCGGAAAATGACAAAATGCTCATGAGAGATTCGGGCTAGTCAGTGGAGCACTATGACAGGTAACTTTCAACACTGGTCAACCCCAATCATCAAATGGGCCTTCACAGAGACCGCTACAAGCACCGCCCTGAGCAGAGGATTACGCTGCGCTGCACGAATTCTCATCATTGTTTGCATAGAAGCAACCAGAGCGAAAATTTCCATTAGAGCATCCGCCCTCACCTACTCAGTCATCTTGTCGATGGTGCCCTTACTTGCCATGAGCACTGCGGTTCTCAAGGGGCTTGGGAGTGGCGACCAACTGAGAGTTGCAGCTGTTCGCTTTATTGAGCAGGTGGAGCCACGCCCAACTGTTCACCAAACACAACCTGAGTCCACCAGTCCTGATCTGCTTGAAAAACCAGTCCAAAACACGATGACTGCCCACCTTTACCGAGCAGTCGACACCATATTTAACTATGTTGACAAAACCAATTTTGCGGCGCTGGGTATTTTTGGTATTGGCGGTACTCTACTAGTTGTCATAATGGTTTTCAGCACAATTGAAGACGCCATGAATGATATATGGAGGGAAGAAAAAGGGCGCCCTCTGTTTCGCAAAGTGATGGATTACCTGGCACTGCTCATCTTGCTCCCAATTTCCATCAATATGGCACTTGCCGGTGAGACCATTCTCGCCAGCGAACGGATGATGAGCTACATCCAAACTATCATCCCACTGGACTGGATGATAGCCGCCTTGTTTAATTTTTTGCCTTTTGTTTTTATCATCATTACCCTGATGCTGGTTTACCTCTTTTTTTCAAGGGCAAGGGTCACAACATCCGCCGCATTCACCGGCGCACTCTTTGCTTCTATATTCTGGTTTCTGACCCAAAAAGTATATATCATTCTTCAGGTAGGGGTAGCTAAATACAATGCTATTTATGGTTCCTTTGCGACGGTCCCCCTCTTTCTTGTATGGGTTTACTTAGGATGGAATTTTATTCTTTCAGGTGCGGCCCTCGCTTACGGGATACAACATCGAAACAATTACCTCCCTTTTACAGATACCATTGTGCCGCAGCGACGGTTGCAGCTTGCTTTTGATATTCTCCACCATGTTTATACAGACTTTCATAACAGACGCACGACTACCGTCACTTCACTGGCCGACAGGCTCAAAGGCACTCCAACCAGTGTGATTAAGGCAATCGCAGCAAACCTGGTTACCGCAAATTTACTGCACAGCAACGATGACAATGACAAGCCTGCCTTTTTGCCGGTCACTTCCGCAGAGCTTGTCAAGCCAGGTGAAGTACTTGATGCAATAGTAGGTCGTACAAATAATTCCACATACGGCTCACACTTGGCAGACCTTGCACTTGAAGGGGCTCATAAGGCGCTGGCTCAAATAACTTTCCAGATACCGGTAAACGAACAAGATGAAAAGTAACCAGCAAAAAAACAGATCGATCAGCACTTTTCTCGGCAACAATAATATCCTGCTCCTCGTGCCTAACGGATTGCCGAGCCACACAAACAAGGAGGACCAACACTCTCTCACCGATCTGGGCTTTGTGCTGGCTCAACAGCTTCAAAGTTATGCCGTTATTAATAACAAATATAAGAAAACACTTATTGATCTGACAGACATGCAGGCGGTGAAAACACGAAAAAAAGTTACAGATACCTTTCTAGTCCATATCAAACGTTTCACAGACGAGATACTGGAAAATGATATGGCGCCGCTGGTTCTTATTGTTCAGGTCGCCGACACCACACTACCGCAAGGGAAACACATCCTTTTCGGTTATGGTCAAGGAGAACGAGGCGTACCGGAAAAACCACATAATCCAACCATCTCCCCTTCGCAGATCAGTAGATACAGGGTCGCCATCGAGGACCAGGGAATAACTACAGACCTGGCACCTCCAGGATCCATCTACTGCGGGCACTCTCCCGACCATCTCAACCAACTTTATCGCCAAAAAAACTATCTCGAGGGTTTTTACAATACCAATGTAAGCTCAATACTATTGACTCTTGCTCCGGAACTTGTGAGAGAAAAAGGGCTTGCCGAACATACGGCGGAAAAGCTGTGGCGGGCTATGCAGCAGTTTCAACAAAAAATGCCTTTGGTAAGAAAAGTTCAACTCAAAAGTATAGAGACACAAAAGGAGGAGGATCTACAATATATCTTCCGTATTCACAACGACGCACAGTACGATGAACTCACCAGAGAATCATATATTGACGAACTCGCAGGATCCATTGAAAAAAACGGATTACTCCACCCTTTAGTTTTACTGCGTAAAAACGATGGTTATTACAAAATCCTGTGTGGTTTCAGAAGATTCCAAGCAGCCAAACGCATAGGGAGAGTGTGGATAGAAGCCAAAATTTTTCAGGAGCGGGATTTCACCACTGAAGATTTTTTTAATATTTCACTTGCCGAAAATACCAAAAGAAGAAACCTCAACCCTGTTGAAATAGGGAATTTTCTTGATACTGCCAGTGATACCATGCACTTGAACAACACCATGCTTGCTGAAAAATTCGGCGAGACATTGGGTATTGGTGCTCCAGGCCAGAAAGTTTCCCACACTACGATTCATAAATACCGCAAAGTTAATCAAATTCGAACGCGCAACGAATCACCAGAGATTATCAACGATGTGATCAATGAAAAGCTGCAGTTCTCCATAGCAGCTGAAATCCTCGCCCCAATCAAAGACCCCCATGACCGAGACAGCCTCTACCTGGAAATAATAAAACCACTTGCTCCTACACGACCACAACTCCAAAGTATACTTACCTTATTAAAAGAGAGGGAAACAGGCTTGAGTAAAGCCATCGCGCATAAGGACGTTCAACTACTGCTGACCAAGGCAATGGATACCCCGCAAAAAGCAGCCACTTTTATCCGCCTCATGCAGCAGAAAGGAACACAATCAGCTGTTACCAACCAAAAACAGTTCACCAAAAAGATTACAAAAATAAGGCAGCAATACTTTGGCAGGCATACAAGCAAGAAAGATTTCAACCTTACGCCTGATTCAGGAACAGCAAATGGAGAGCTGACCCTTAACCTGCGGATCAACCAAAAAAATTATCACGAAATGCTTGATAAAGTTAGCAGGCTACTCCATCAAGAAGATCTGTTTACAGAATAAAAAAAGTTATCTTTTCGCATGCGAAAAACAGGTGTTTACACATTATCCTTTTCCTTTTTCACGAGCAGCTCATGAGCTTGTTGTAACTTTAGCAAAAGTTCACGGGCCGGTAGGTGGAACTTTTCTGCAAATACCTGTACATCGTCTTCCACAATACAGGCTGCGTTATTGCCTGGCACCCACTGGTTTCCTTTCCCCAGCATAGAGTATCTTGCCTGGGCATAGGCCAGCAAATCCCACCCTGTCGCAAGATTATATAACCACAATATCATTGGTATGTTCATACATCCCGGTGTTTCCCCACAGCCGGGAAACATCTCCCAATGGTTGTCTGGAGAACAATTACCACTTACCGCCAACATGCGCTTTTGCCACCTTTGATAAATATTTCCGACAAGATCAAAATCGTTTATATACTGTAAAGCCAAAACGTGATCGGTAAAATCATCAGGTTTTGCGGCTCCAATACTTATTGTGTGTATCGCCTTATGCTGCAAACAAAAAAGGTCATTAAATTGCATTGGAGTGAGTGGAGCGGAAAGCTCCTCTAGAAGAAGTGGTGGGGTGTGCAGCATCCCTCCTTTATCGGTAGGGCTAATAATAAAAGTCCCCATGTCCTGTTCGGAAGCAGCCTCTAATACCTTTTCATTTCGCTGAAAAATTGTATACCAATGCAAATTGATATAATCAAAACCGCCATCCTGGTCATGATTGACTGCCTGTAGCAAAACATCAGTTGAAGCGTGCCCGGAAAAACCAACCCAATCCACTTTCCCCTGCTTTTGCAGCAATCTTGCAGCATGGAGACAACCGCCGGGTCGGCAAGCATGCCACAGTTGTTTATGCGAATTAATCCCGTGTAAAGCTAAAAGATCTACCCTTTCCACCTGCAACCTGCGCAAGGAATCAAGCACATGTTCACGAAACAGTAAGGGATCTGCAACAGGCTCGACTTTGGTTTGAACAATAAAATTCTCTCTCTCATATTCTTTCAAGACCAGACCAAGCTGTCGTTCTGAAGACCCGTATCCTCTCGCAGTCTCGACGTGATTGATCCCCAGATCCAAAGCCCCGGCAATTATTTTCTGTAGCTTTTTTTGTTGTGCCTGCTCTATGTCTTTCTGTGCAACATCTTGCCAGGATTGCATAAATCGCATCCCACCAGCAGAAAAAACAGGCATCTCCAGTTCAGTCTTTCCAAATCGTCGATAAATCATATTACTGAGTCGTATTTAATGAAAATAAAAAACAGAGGAATCTGTCAGCATTCCGGTTATGATGAAAACAGTGCGTACAAGACGGTATCAGCATTGTGAAGTGTGTCATCAGATAGGGCAAATATAATCAACCTCTTGTCAACAACAATATAACACACAAAACGAGTATATCGTATCACCATATATAAGGTTGGCAATGGCTCAGTTCCGATCAACCTGAGCTGGGCCAATATTTCACAGGCCAGGTCTTTTTTCTGTAAATTCAAGATTGACCTATTCCCACTCCTGCATTACTCTTTTATAGTCAAATCGTTATCTTACTTTCTACAACATCAACGAAGGAGAACACAATGAGGATGATCCACAAGAGTTTTATTGTCGGCCTGACCCTGTTGCTAGCTTCATGTTTATCCACCACGGCATTTGCAAAAGAAGTGGTCTTTGTGAAACTGGCAGACAACTTTATTATCCTTTATGACTCTTCCAGTTCCATGAAAGCCAAAAGTGGCGATCAAATGCGACTGGACATCGAACGGCAGATACTAACTGAAAAAAATTCTACGTTACCCGCACTTGACTGGCAGGCTGGTATTTATACCTTTACGCCCGGATTTGGTAAAGAAGCATTCAAAAGCTATTTACCCATGCAGACATACGACAAAGGAGCCTTTACCTCTACCATCGACACGCTCCCTTCCAAGCCCTCAGGAACAACGTTGCTCCAAAACGGACTCGTTTCCCTGGAGCCTATCCTTGCCAAACTGCAGGGTGAAACAGTTGTCTTTCTTTTTACCGATGGCCAGTTCACAGCGAACCGTGGACTTCCCGCCCCTGGAATGATCGCCAAACAACTTGCAGAAAAATATAAAGTCTGCTTTTACGTTATTGACACCGACGACGATACCAACGGTGACCAAGCTGTCAACGCTGTTGCTAGCGCCAGTGATTGTGGAAAAGTTATTCAATTCTCCAAACTTCTCGGTCATCCGGAATGGCTGACCAACCCTCTTTTCATGGTCAAAGAGGGAGAAATGCCCAAAGCACAAGTTGTAGGCACCAGCGTCAACAACGTTCTTTTTGACTTTGACAAAGACGTTGTAAAACCAGAAAACTATGTGGCACTGAATGAACTTGCAATTCTCCTTCAGGAAAATCCAAAAGCTCACGTTACCCTGGCTGGTCATACAGACAATATTGGTTCAGAAGAGTACAACCTCAAGCTTTCCCAGCGACGCGCAGCAAGTGTGCGTGCCTACCTGGTCGAAAAAGGTGGCATTGACAACAAAAGAATCACCTTAAGCTCGTTCGGTAAAGCTAAACCTACCAACAGTAACGACACTGAAGAAGGACGTGCCAAGAATCGCCGTGTAGAAAGCATCATAACCGGCATGTAACACCTCATTACGTTACCAAAGTCTTTTAAATCTACCAGACAGGCGCTAACAATGCCTGTTTGGTAGATTGTTTTCTACGCCTTTTTTTTATCAAAAAAAGAAGCACTGTCCTCAATTAACACACATCACTTCTCTCTTCTGCTGCGTACAAGCTTAGACCAATGCTCCTCTGGAAACAAGCAGCAAGTCGTCCTCCTGACAATCCCGGCACTCTACTGCGCTTGTTTCTTGCAACCAGCTCGCTGGCTCCCACGCCTTTTGCTTTTTCCAATCAAGCTCGCCTTTTCTCCCTGCTCTTTGTAGTAGCACTTTTATCCAGTTGTGCCCAATTGCCTGAGTATGCGGCCCCGAAGATTCGGCCGGCATCAAAACAGCCCACAACTTTTTTCGCATACCGGCAACTGCAACAAAAAGATTTTCGTGCGCCATCGCTGCAAGAAGGTACAAACGGGCAGGAAGAACATTTCAATGCCCGTTCCAGTGTACAAATACGCCCCAAAAGTTCCACGAAAATCATGGTAAGGAAAAGCTCTTTTAATGGGGTTCCTCTGTACTTTGCCGACATCGACAATCTTGCATTTGAAGCTGTTTTCATACCGGAAAATTCTTGGTGGAATCCAAACATACCTGCAGCAAAAAAAGGCTACGTCCTTCAACACGAACAAATTCACTTTGCGTTACTGGAAATTACAGCGCAAAAGATAACCAAAGAAAAGAGCCATTACCGCAAAGGGCTACCCATCGTGGGCAATACGGCGATGGAGGCGCAACGGCTTGCCATTGTCTGGATTCAAGACATTATCAACAGTTATAACGAAGAGATACTGAAACAACATACTGCATTCGATCAGGACACATCGCTCTACTATTCACCGAAGATACAACAAAGGTGGTGGACTCAGGTGAACAAAGAACTTGGTTCCACAAAGCAATAGGAGCGCCGCTTATGGCTGCAATTCGAAAGCCACCTTTGATTCCTCTGCATTCTGCAACAATTCGTTGAGCAAATCAATTGTTCGCCGCCAATTATATTGGGGAAAAGTGGTTATTCCTTGTTTGAGTTTATTTTCAAGCATCTGGTAAAGAAGTTCAATAACCTTTTTTGCATGTATTCCGATACCTTCATCAGTAATAAAAACAAGGGCATCAATTATATCGGCAAGCTTCACAATCAGCAGATACTCTGGGTGCTCACGACGGATGGCCTCCTTCATCTCAAACAACCAGGGAGCAATCTCTCTTTCTATGGCCTCAATGGGATTATTATCTCCACTTAAATGCTCAATATGCTGTTTAAGCGGGCTTGGCAAGTCACCCGTAAGGAGTTCAGGTGTGTCGTGAAGTGAGGCGTATTCCATAATCTGCAGCAGATCGGTATCGGACAAATCAGGCCCAATGATATCTTTGGCAAGCTTGTTGGAGATACGGGTGACCATGTAGTGATGTTCTGCCAGTGTCTGATCTCTGGAGGTACGAACACTATGCCAGCGCGTAACATGTCCGGAACGGGCAAGGTCGGCAAGGGTGAGTTTGGGTAACATCATAATAACTAACTATCAGGTAAGAAGAGAAAAAAGATTCATCCGTCACAGGCATCATACTGTATACATAGAAAACCTCAACAGCCAAGGCACACCACATTTAATCCAGCCTAACAATCCTCCGTCATTGGGCTTTTAAAAAAGCGATTATCAGCTTTCTCCGACCAAATTGATATTCATCAACACATAAACCACCGGAATAAGATACAGCAAGCAAACCACCCATCTCGAGCGCGACAATTTTTTGAAAAAAACCAGAATAACAAGTCCCACAAACACAGCAGAGCCACGTAACCCCATTGACATATAACTCCATTTAAGGATTGCCGAATCCAGCCCGGTAAAAACCAGCATCGCTGCGCAAAAAAGAATAAAAAGAGTCAAGGCACGGAGCAATGACAACGGCTTTAAAAGGTGATGTTCCTTTGTTTTCCGGTCTATGAAATCGTTGTATATATTGGTGGTAACGCCAAGCAATAACCCTGCTCCGGTACCGAGCACAACCAGCAGGATGCCAGCAGAAAAAAAAGCTGCAATAAGGGGCGGAAAGCTATGGTAGAGGAAAAAAGGAAGAGCCTGAGCCGTACCACCGCTGATTTCAGAAAAATTCGCTCGCAAATACAACCCAATAACAATACCTAACAGTCCGAGGGGAGGAATCACCGCAGCACTGAGGAAAGCGCCGTTTCTCGCTTCCTTCACGTCTCCGGCAGAAAAAATAGCCTGTAGATATATCTGAGTAGAGAGGACTCCGACAACCATGGATGCCATATGAACAGATGCTGCTTGAAGACCATAATGACGCAAACTGAGCATATCAGCACCTGGTGGCAGGCATGAAAGAATATTTTCCAGGCCCCCGCCACGGTACAAAGCCACACCAGCACTCACCAGCATGATAATATACAACAGGAAAAATTTAATTTTGCCGATCAACCCAGCCCCGGCAATACCACCGTTAATAACGAAAACTCCAATAAATATGCTGGTTAACAACACAGCCCAACCGGCACTAAAATGAAACACTGCCTGAAGAATGGCAATGGATGCCAAAAATTGTCCGATGATGTGAATAAACATGCCGACCGAATTAACGATACTGCAATAAGAGCGAAAACGGTTTCCAAAAGCGCGCCCCAGGTATTCGGACACTGTTACGACTCCAGCCTCGCGCAACCCTTTGGCAAAAAATAACCCCAGCAAAAGACAGGAGACACCACTCCCGAGGGTAAATATCCAGGCTGAGATCCCATGCGTATAGGCCGTCTGGACCGTACCTATTGTTGAAATGCCACCGACAAGGGTACCAATAATTACCCAGGAGACACCAGTATAATCAAGCGACCTATCGGCCACTGAAAAGCCGGAAGCGGACTTAACTGTGGATAATTTAATCGACAGCAGTGAAATCAGAAAAAAAGTGATTGCAAATGTTACTTTATACAGCAAACCGTTCCCACCGCCCCTCTCGTTTCCGATAGAAAGTAAAATTATATCAGGAGAAATTAAACAGACCGGCATATATAGTTAATATCTATACAGATATAAAAACCAATGCCCTTTTTTCACAAACCCATTATTATACTTGGTATTATTCCAGTTTGCGTTAATTTTTTATTCCCACCACAGGAGTATACAATGCATATTTTAGTCACAGGTGGTGCCGGTTACATCGGTAGCCATACCTGCCTTGAACTACTTGAAGCCGGCCACAAGGTTACCATTTTAGACAATCTCAGTAATTCCTCCAGGGAATCCATCAACCGAGTGGAAAAATTAACAGGCTCGTCTATCGATTTTTTTCAAGCAGATCTACTTGATGAACAGGGGGTACGAGAAGTTTTTGATAAGGCAACCGATACAGATGCCGTCATCCATTTTGCCGGCCTCAAGGCCGTAGGCGAGTCTGTGGAAAAGCCGCTTGCTTACTACCATAACAATATAACAGGTACGCTTAACCTCTGTAAGGTGATGCAGGAGTTTGGCGTCAAGAATATAGTATTTAGTTCTTCTGCAACCGTTTATGGCGATCCTGCAACCGTTCCCATCATGGAAAATTTTCCTCTTTCCTGCACCAATCCTTACGGGCGAACCAAACTGATGGTCGAAGAAATTTTGCGGGACTTGGCCGTACCGGACCCAACGTGGAACATTGCCCTGCTGCGTTATTTCAATCCTGTTGGTGCGCATGTAAGCGGTCAAATAGGAGAAGATCCTAACGGTATTCCCAACAACCTTATGCCCTACATTTCTCAGGTTGCAGTTGGCAAGCTCGCAGAACTTTCGGTCTTTGGCAATGATTATTCCACACCAGACGGAACCGGTGTCCGTGATTACATTCATGTGGTTGACCTAGCCGTTGGACATCTGCGTGCGTTGGAAAAACTCACAAAAAACCCTGGGGTGGTTACCTACAACCTTGGTACAGGCCAAGGCTACTCAGTATTGGATATGGTCAGTGCCTTTGAAAAAGCCAGCGGCAAGCAGGTTCCATACAAGATAGCTCCCCGCCGACCCGGCGACATTGCCCAGTGTTGGGCGGACCCCTCTTTAGCACGGAAAGAGTTGAACTGGGAAGCAAAAAGGGGGGTGGTTGAAATGTGCGAAGATACCTGGCGCTGGCAATCTTCCAATCCCCAGGGATACACTGAAGGATAGCTCCTTTCTTTCAGTGCACAAACCCGTTTTCAAGGGTTCAACACCTTGTAAATAATATAAAAAAAGGCTGGAAAATGATAACCATTTACCAGCCTTTTCCAGCATCTTCTTTTTTTATTACCCCCAACCAACCTTCCACTTCTTGCCGTTTCGGTGCCCTGCCCAGACCTTTAACCTCACCATCGTTGACCACCGCCGGAGGAGAGAAAATCTCTAACCCGAATTTCTCATGAACCTTTTGATTTCAAACCCAACCAATTGATATTATTAGCTAAAATTTAACCTGTGCTATTAACAGTGTGTTTTTTGTTTTAAATCAAAAAGTTCCCCCTTTGGGTCAATAGATTTTTCCGCAGGATCTACGTTACAAGCCACTTGCGGTAGTTTACTACAGCTGCGCGGCTTGTGCCTTGCCCTGCGAAAAACTTTATTGATGAGAAATCCGGGCTAACAGTGCTATTTACAGAAACACTGTTATCTTTGTACCCCCCAATGCAAGATTTTACTGGTCAATGAACAACCTCGGTTACCTCCAATAATAAATTCTCCACATTTTTTCCTCTTGCGTGATTGAGGCAATTACAAAAAAACACCCCTGGATACCACTCAGTAGTACACTGATTTAACTATAAAAAAAGCTTGCCTTATTTCCCGTTTTGTTGTTTGCTTCCTGTTTGTTTCAGGTGCTTACAACCAAGCTTTAAAAGGGAACCCGGTGTAAATCCGGGACGGGCCCGCCGCTGTAAACCTCTCCTTATAAACAAATAAGGAAAAATGCTTTCAACCATGTGTGCCACTGCTCCAAAGCGGGAAGGCCGTTGAAAGTGGGGATAGTCAGAAGACCTACCTGAACAATGGTACCGCAAAAAAAGGTACCGCATGGAACCACGCACATCTCCTTATTACTCAATAGGCTTCCATGTTTCCAGAATCTCCGTGGACAAGAGATTCAAAGGCATCTGTGGATTTAAATCAGGGCATCCCCGGATCAATGTAGTACTAATTGGTCCGGGGATTTTTTTATTTCTCTCCGGGCATCCGTTCTTAAAAAGGAGAAGAAATAACAATGAAGAAGTATTACCCCGCTCTACTTATTCCCATCCTGTCCTGCCTCCATGCTCAAACTGCTATGAGTGCAACCACCCCCTCACAACCCACTGTAATGGATGAGGTTGTTGTTACAGCAAGCCGTAGCGCTGAAACAAAAAAACAAGTCAGCGCCAATCTCACTGTCGTCAACCGAGAAGAAATCGAGCAATCACCAAGCCGTAATGTTGCCGACCTGCTTGCAGAAAAAGGACTTGGTCACATTCAAAAATACCCCGGCAACCTCACCTCCATAGGCATTCGAGGATTTCGTACCGATACCCATGGTAACGACTTGCAGGGCAAGGTCCTCATTCTACTGGATGGCCGACGTGCGGGTACCGGTAACGTGGCCAAACTGATGACCAAAAATGTCCAACGAATCGAGGTAATCCGTGGCCCGGGAGCCGTACAATATGGGTCTGCGGGTATGGGTGGTGTGGTAAACATCATCACCCGGCAAGGTGAGCTCAACAGTGCTTTTGTAGAAGCCGGTGGTGGCGGTTTTGACACTGGAGAAGGCTCTATTGGTGGAACTGTTAATCAAAACGGTTTTGACTTTGCAGGAAGTTATACCTACAGAACCGAAGGCGATTATGACACCGGGAGCGGTGATCGATTTGAAAACACAGGGAATAACTATGAAACCGGCATAAGTGCGAATCTTGGTTACTCCTTCTCAGATACCAATCGGCTGGGCGTCATTTTCACCGGTTTTGATGCAGATGATGCGGGTGATCCTGGTTATTTCAGCAATCCCGACCTTGATAATACCACAGACAAGGACAATTACTCCATTGATACTAGATATAATGGGGGTACGGATAATGATCAGTATCAATGGATGGTACGTTATTTTTTCGGTAAGGATGAAAACACATGGAAAAGTCCGACTGCCTCCAATGCATCCGGCTGGGATACCGGCATAGATTCATCCAACAAAACAGATCAACAGGGAGCCCAGGCACAGGTTACCGGAACATTTGATATTGCCACCTTTACCGCGGGATTTGATTGGCTCGATTATGATGTGGAAAACACATGGACTCCAACAAAAACCACCTATACCAATCCAGCATTATTTCTGTTAGGCAAAACAAGTTTTGCCGATGATGCTGTCACCGCAAACATAGGATTGCGTTACGACTGGTATGAAGTTGAAGTAAAAGAGCCCGCAGGCAGAGACGAAGATCAAAACCGATTAACCCCGCAGTTTGGCCTTGCCTGGATGGTTACCGACGAACTGAAACTTCGTGCCCAGTATGCAGAGGCCTTTACAATGCCCTCTGCCGACCAGTTGGCAGCCGATTTTACCAGCTTTGGTACCAGAACAGTAGGCAACCCTGATCTCGATCCAGAGAAAAGCAATACCTATGAGGGTGGTGTCGACTTTGAACACAAAAGTCTTACTGCCTCCCTGACCTATTTCTACACCGATTTTGAAGATAAAATAACCACTGATTATCTTGCTGACGGCTCAGCTACCTGGAAAAACCTTGGCGATGCGACCATTGCCGGTTTTGAGGGAGAGATCAGCTACGATGTCGGAGAACCAATGGGTTGGACCTGGGAAGTCAGACCCTATCTCGGCATGACTATTCTCACCAAGTATGAGGATGACCAAACCGGTGAAGATCTACTCTATGTAAGTGGTACCAACCTATCAGCAGGCCTTGTTGTAAACAATGGGGCAGGTGCGTTTGTCCGGTTTAACGTTGCTTACGCCGGTAAACAAGACGTCAATGATTGGGAGTCTGGAACATACCCTACACCGGTTGTTGAACTTGATTCGTCTACAGTTGCCGATCTCGTTGCCTCGTATCGTTTTCTTGAGTCTGATACCTATGGGGCATTCACCCTGCGCGGCGAAGTACGCAATCTTTTTGACGAAGAGTATGCCTACGTGAAAGGGTATCCTATGCCTGGCATCAACTGGTTCCTCGGACTGCGCTGGGATTATTAGTGGAGTTAAAATCATTACTGCTCGGCCTTGCATTTTCACTGGGAATTTTTGCAGTGAAAAGCGGGGCCGGTCTCTCCTACCTCATGCAGCAGGAAACAGGCCCCAGACGATGGGCAATTTTCTGCTGTTGCCAGGTAAGCTACCTTTTGTCTTTCCTGCTTGCCGGCTACCTCATCCATCAGGGCAACCTGATGGAGCACCTGGAGGGCTTCATGCTGTTTCTTCAAAACGGGATGACCCTCCACTGTCTCCTTGCCGCCCTCCTTCTCCTCTGGGGGGCGGCTCTTTTAAAACGACCACCGGAGAACCGCAGCAAAAGCTCCGGCTGGCTACTCCTCTCCCTTCCATGTCCGGTCTGTTTTGCGGTGATCCTTTTCATCGGCGGTTTTTTGCAAGCGTTATATCCGAAAACCCCTTGGTTGTTTGTCTGGCTTTACC
This sequence comes from Desulfogranum marinum, assembly GCF_963675105.2. Taxonomy (NCBI): domain Bacteria; kingdom Pseudomonadati; phylum Thermodesulfobacteriota; class Desulfobulbia; order Desulfobulbales; family Desulfobulbaceae; genus Desulfogranum; species Desulfogranum marinum. The sequence continues at coordinate 1,684,750 of NZ_CAXXRO010000004.1, read as the reverse complement.
TTAGCTTTTTCGCTGTCAGCTGTATAAGCGCATTCATTGTCAGTTACATGAAAAGCAGCGAGCCGATACATGGCCTTGGCACCGTGATGGTCCTAACAGCGCTCTATTTTCTCATAACCATCCTGGTTGTCCCTCAGTTTAGCGATATTGATAAAATCTACAGACTCAGTAAATCCGGCCTTGCTCCACTCAATCACCACTCCTCTCCCTGGCTGTTCATAGTGATGGGAATAACCTTTTTCGTTGGAGTGTTGAGCAGCTCCTACAAAAAAATTGGAATGCACTACAAGCGCACATACGAACATGGAAATAACAGCACTCTTTAAATCGTTTATTTATCTTGTTTCCTCATCCCTGCTTACTCCGGTCCTGTTCCTTTTGTCAGCCCTTATCCTGTGGTTGATAATGTACAGCGGCAATTTTTGTGGCCTGTGGATAAACCGCAAACGGTTGACCAATGATATTGATCCCCTGCTTGCATTAACCAATCAAACGTTCTCCAACTTTCCGCCTGCTGTCCGACAATGCTGTTTACAGCTTATAGAGCTGTCCAAGCAACCCCATGCGGACCTGGCAGTGACGCATCTGCTACGTGAACAAGAACACCACTTATGGAAGTCCCTGGACCGACTAAAAATGCTGATACGAATCGGCCCCGGACTAGGCTTGATAGGAACCCTCATTCCCATGGGTACCGGGCTTGCTGCACTCAGCCAAGGTGACCTCACCCGCCTTTCCGGTGATTTAGTGATTGCTTTTACCACTACGGTGGTAGGGCTGACGCTGGGGCTGGTTAGCTATTTCTTTTTTACGGTGCAGCGTCGCTGGACAGAAGAAGACGTAAAAAATATGGAACTGGCAGCAGAAATAATCATGGGCGACTATGTAAACAGGCCAGATGAAAGACAATGAGATATTTTCAACGTACCCAAAACAGAGGCGCAGGACTCTCTGATAACGACCCATTGACCGGAATAGCGAACCTTTTTGATTTGGGCCTTGTCTTTATTGTCGGCCTCCTCCTTGCCCTCTTTGGTACCTACCACCTCGAAGATTTGCTTCGTCAGGATTCACAATTGACCATTACCAAGGAATCCAGCAATGGCGAAATGGAAATCATCACCAAAAAAGGGACAAAAATTGAAGCGATAAAAGTGACTAAGGACAAGGCCAAAGGCAAAGGCCAACGCCTTGGCGTTGCTTACCGCCTCAAGGATGGTTCCATGGTGTATGTTCCGGAAAAAGAAAATCCCGCTGCTGATCCCCCTCGTCAATAAAAATTTTGCCAGCCCCATGGTATCAGGCTGTCTCTGTGACAAACAACAAACCGAACCCACAGCAAATAATGAAAAAAAACCTCGGCATCGTCATTATGATGTTTCTCCTTTTCCCTGGAAGTGCACACACAGCTGTATTTCCCTTTTCCTTCACCGATTCAGCCGGCAATACAATCTCCATAGAAAAACCACCACAGCGCGTGGTTTCTCTAGTGCCTTCCATAACTGAAGCCCTGCTGCGCATTGGTGCTGAAGAGGTAGTACATGGAATAACCTACCATTCAGTACTCCCGCCCCAAAGCTCAGCCATTTCGGCTGTCGGCGGCTTTTTCAATCCAGACCTAGACAAAGTAGCCGCCCTTGAACCGGACCTCATTTTTTACGCTGACCTCCAGCAAGGCGTACGCAAACGTTTTAACGGCAGGGCCACCATGGTCGAGCTCACCCCCACCTCCATTGATGAAGGTTTTGCCCAGATCAGACTCCTAGGCAGGTTGTTTAACAAAGAAAAAGAGGCTGCAAAAATTATCAACCGGGAAAGGCAACAATTGCAGGTCATAGCCGATAAAGTTGACAAAATCCCACAAGAAAAACGGCAGCGGGTGATGCGGCTCATGGGAAGGGACACGATTATGGCCCCTGGAGATGATTCGTTTCAAAATGAATTTATCAGAGCGGCCGGCGGCATTGCCCCCACATGGCATAAAAACGGCAGTATTGTTCCGGTCACCCTGGAGCAGTGGCAAGAGTTCAACCCACAAATCCTTTATGGATGCGGTGGTGATCGCTCTACCATGAGCATCCTTGATCAGCCTGAATGGAACGAGGTGGATGCGATAAAAAACAATAAGGTTTTTTTCTTTCCCTGCGATCTGACCTGCAGAGCTGCCACCCACACAGGCTACTTTGTTTCCTGGTTAGCTGCTCGTATCTACAATCAGGAGTTCGGCGACGAACACAATTTTGTTCTGGCCCAAGAAATTATCAGCACTAAAAAACTTGCTCTTGATCTTGACTATGTGCAGAAAGCGGAAATCATCGAAACAAATATCAAAGATTTCCGAAATAAAACGGTGGCGGTTACTTTTAAGCATCCAATGACCGTCGTGTCTACACTAGAAGGACAAAGACAAGGAATCACCACTGTTGCCAACCACTATTTTCCGCCACCATCCTGGGGCCTTGGCCACAGACAAGGCATTGAGGCACTGCGCCAAGAGACCCTGCAAACATTGCACCTGCCGGAAGGATCGACGTCCATCCTTTTCACAGGTGCCGATATGGATAATCTCTCGGTGGCAACACAGCGCTTCAAGGAGATGCAAGTCACCGCCTTAGTCACTGCCGGCGTCAGTAGTAACAGTGTCCGGATGAGCAAAGACACCGGTTCCTTTTATGAACCGGAACAAGCAGCGATAAACAAGCCCGGAACTATCAACATCATGCTGCTCACCAATATGCAGCTGTCGCCAAGAGCCATGACCAGGGCTCTTATCAGCGCAACCGAGGCCAAATCAGCAGCTCTTCAGGATCTTGACATTCGCTCCAGCTACTCACCACGAATTTATCAAGCAACCGGCACAGGGACTGATAATATTATAGTGGTCCAGGGTGAAGGCTATCCTATTGATTCCACCGGCGGCCATACCAAGATGGGTGAACTGATTGCCCGGGCGGTGTATGCCGGCGTGAGAGAAGCTGTGCATCAACAAAACGGCCTGACCGCCCAACGCTCTATCTTTCAACGGTTAAAGGAGCGAAAAATAAGTCTTCACGATCTCTGCAGCAAGGCGGTAAATCCACAACAAGCTCCTCCTCTACGGGCAGAGATGGAACATATCCTCCTTGAGCCCAGGTATGCCGATTTCCTGAAAGCGATCCTGACTGTAAGCGATGATGTAGAACGTGGAATAATCGAAGATACCAGCAGCATCGACGCATGGATCCAGGCGACAGCTTCTGAGCTTGCCGGCGGCAGGGATGCAGAGCTCAAACCATTTATCCAGGACAACCTGCCGCAGATTACAGCCAAAGGATTGGCAGCACTTCTGGCAGGCGCCCAAGCACGAATGGAAAAATGAGTTATCTCAAACCGCTGCCTTTCCTTGTCCTTGCCCTTGTTTTTCCATGCCTGCTGATGGCAGCAGACCTGACACTGCTGGTTATTGACGGCGACTCCTATCTTGCGAACCAGGCCGTAAAGGGACTTGAAGTTCCGGTGGATATCAAGGTCATATCTGCCGGAGAGATACAACCCGACGATAAAAAGCAGATAAAAGCTATCAACCAATCGAAAGTAATCATTGTTGATGTCATGGGCCGGGAACTGGAAGAATATCTAAAAAACCACATTGGCTTCCAAGGGAAAACCATCTACGCGCTGCGTAGTTCCATTGATGATGAGCCACTTAAAAAGCTAGGGTTTATTTTTGACAAACAACTCGGCGAGTACTTCAGCCATCTCAGCGTTAATAACATGCGCAACATGCTGTTAATGGCCGCCCACCGTCACTTTGACGCCTCCCTCTCTTTTGCTCCGGTACAAAAGCAGGTGCAACAGGGACTCTATCACCCTGATGCACCGGAACCTTTTTCATCTCTCCAGCAATACTTTCAATGGCTGCAGGCACGCCCAAACTTTTCTCCCAAAAAGCCACGAGTCGGTCTGCTCTTTTTCTCTTCATCACTCACCCCCGGCCAGGAACAACCGATACGTTTACTGATTAACCAATTGGAGGCTGCCGGTTTTACCCCGGTACCCTGCTTTGGTAAAGATCAGGAGGTAATTGAAAATATTCTTCTTGATAACCAAGGGAAAGCACAAGTTGACCTGGTTGTAGCCCTTTCCCTTAAATTTTACTCTGCTCTCACCGATGAACTTGCAGTTTTGCTGGACCAGCTCAATGTCCCGATCATCAATGCAATAAGCCTCTATCAGGATACACTGGATCAGTGGCGGCAAAGCCCCATGGGCATAGGCGGCAGTGAAGTTACCTGGACCATTGCCACCCCCGAAATTTCAGGCCTGATTGAGCCCACTCCACTGACTGCCAAAAAACAGGTTCGTGATCCTGATACAGGTAAGTCTTACTATCTCAGTCAACCGATCACAGAAAATATTACTCGCATCATTACCCGCATCAAAAAATGGCTCGCCCTCCAGCAAATGGCAAACCATGACAAAAAGATAGCTATTTTCTTTTACAACCACCACCAGGGAAAACAAAATATCGGCGCCTCCTATCTCAATGTTTTTGCCAGCCTGGAAAACATCCTTTCTGCTCTGGCCGCTGAAGGCTACATGGTGGGCAACGCCCCGGATAAAGAAACAATCAAGCAACTGATTATGACCTCAGCCCGAAATATCGGTTCATGGGCGCCGGGCGAATTAGAAAACCTGCTCCAATCGTCCCAGGTCCTCAGGCTTCCCATCCAGCAGTACAAAGCCTGGTTCAAGCAACTCCCCCAGGCATTCCAGGAAAAGGTTATCAATCAGTGGGGTCAGCCCGAAGACACGCCCCTGATGGTGGATGGTGACAATTTTCTGATTCCGGCAGTACAACTGGGCAAACTGGTGCTGCTGCCTGAACCGGTACGAGGTCTCAGCGATGACCCAATGAAACTCTACCACGACACCACCATTTTCCCTCATCATCAGTACCTGGCAGTCTATCTGTGGCTTGCACACGGTTTCCAGGCCGATGCCATGGTTCACCTCGGCACCCATGCCACCTATGAATGGACCCCAGGCAAACAGGCAGGGTTATCACCCGCCTGCTCTCCGGAAGTACTGATTGCAGACGTCCCTAACCTGTATCCCTATATCGTTGATAATCTGGGTGAAGGCATCCAGGCAAAACGCAGAGGCCGGGGAGTGATGATCTCCCACCTTACCCCGCCTTTAAAAAAAGCCGGTCTGCACCAAGAGTATAGCCGCATGGCAGAGCTGATTAATGAATATGAACGTGCCAAGGCAAGGACAAGCGATACAGCTCCGGTAAAGTATGCCGAACTGATGGACCTGGTTGAGAGCACCGGCATCATGAAAGATGTTACAACAGAAAGTCAACAGCACCATGATGCGTATCATGGTGCAGCTGTCCCTCCTGCTCAGCTCCACAATGAGCAGGATGTACAGGTGCACCAGTTAGGGCATTATCTGGAAGAAATCAAAGCAAACCTGATGCCCTACGGCATGCATCACTTTGGTAGAGGCATGAATACCGAGGCAGCTGCCGAGACTGCTCAAAGCATTATCCAACACCACCCCGAAAAGCGAACAAACGATATTATCACCAGGCTCCAGGATTCAGGCCAGGCTGAATTAACGGCCCTGCTCAATGGGCTTGACGGAAGATATGTTTCTCCTGGCCAAGGGAATGATCCTATTCGTAACCCCAATGCCCTGCCTACTGGAAAAAACTTTTACGGCCATAGCCCACAAAAGCTTCCGACTCCAGCAGCGTGGGAACTGGGGAAAAGAGCAGCAGAACAACTCATAGCCGAACACATACAGACCACACAGACCTATCCCAACAAAGTGGCAGTGGTGCTGTGGGCCACAGAAACCCTGCGTAATGAAGGCGTTAACGAATCAACCGTTTTGTATCTGATGGGCATAAGACCTACCTGGTCCAGTGGCGGAAGAGTAACCGGGGTGGAGGTCATCCCATGCAGAGAACTTGGACGCCCCCGTATTGATGTTATGGTCAATGCTTCCGGGCTTTATCGCGATCTTTTCCCAGACAAAATGCTGTTAATCGACCAAGGGGTGCAACTTGCCATAAGGCAGACCGATTTGGACAACCTGCTTCGAAAAAATACCGCACAGCTGAAACAGATACTTCAGGCGCAGGGAATGGATGAACAGGCTGCAGATGAATATAGCCGCCTGCGCATTTTTTCTGAGACTCCTGGGAGCTACGGCAACGGCGTTTCTGAAATGGCTGCAGCTTCAGGAATATGGGAGAGTGAACAGGAAATTGTCGATGTTTTTAGCAAACGAACCAGCTTTGCCTTTGGCGAAAAACACTGGGGACTTGATGCCCCGCAACTACTCAAAGAACAGCTCAAAGGTGTTGATGTAGCGCTCCACTCACGTTCATCCAACGTGTACGGCCTGCTTGATAACGATGACTTTTACCAATACCTCGGCGGATTATCCATGGCAATCCGTCACCTTTCAGGCCGTACTCCGAAAACAATGGTCACCAGGCAACAACAAACAGGTCAGGTAGAAGTGGAGGATGTTGCAAAAACTCTGGGCAGGGAAATACGCAGCAGGTATCTTAATCCACACTGGATAGAGGGTATGAAAAAGGAAGGCTATGCAGGTGCTCGGGAAATGGCCAATTATGTGGAATATCTCTGGGGCTGGCAGGTAACCACACCAGAGAAAATAGATGCCGTCAAGTGGCAGCAAAGCTATGAAGTGTATGTGGAAGACAAGTACGATCTGGGCCTGCAACACTTTTTCAACCAGGCTTCCCCTTGGGCCCATCAATCCATCACTTCTCGCATGCTGGAAAGTATACGTAAAGCATACTGGAACCCGGAAAAGGAGGTCACCCAAAAACTTGCTGCCACTTATGCTGTTTCCGTGGTTAAAAAAGGTGTCGCCTGTTGCGAGCATACCTGCAACAATCCCTTGCTCAACCAAATGGTGGTTTCTATTATCTCCCTGCCGGGGGTATTAAGTCCTGATATGGTCGAGGCATTCAAGATAGCAATTGAAAAAATGGCCGGTGCGTCGCTTGATGAACAAGTGGAAAAACGCCGGCACCTCCAACAGCAGCTGAGCGCACCCGAACAAGCATCTGCCGCCCAAGCAGCAGAGATGGACACAACAGCGTCAAGTGAACAAAACGACTCTACTGTGGAGGGCTACAAAATGGAAAAAATGGACACCAAGGATGAAACGACGGCAATGACCTCATCTGGGGTTGAATGGCTGGCGGGTGTAGTTGTTCTCGCTTTTATAGGCCTGGCGGTACTGGGCGCAAAACGAAAAAACATTTAATTGAGGAATACACCTTGCATCAACAAGGATATATTGGGCGTAAAATGCGCCTTCCCAAACTCAAGGAAAAACCTGCTCTTGTCATCACTACCTTTGGCAGCTCCAGCCAGGGCAAGGTGGCAATAGAACATTTTCAACAAAAACTTGACCGTTCTTTTTCTGAGTACGAGCTCTACTGGGCATACTCCTCTGAAATAATAAGAAAAAAGGAACAGCTACCAAGCCTCCAGCAAACGCTGGCTCAGATAGAAAGCGATGGTTTCCGTAAGGCTATCGTTCAACCATTGCATATTTTCCCAGGAACCGAGTATCAACAGCTACTTGAAACCTGTAACTATTTCCCCGGCCTCAGAATCATCGTCGGTGAAACGCTTTGCCATCGCTGGGATTTTATCAAAGAGGTACTGGAGGTTGTTAGCAGTGATTTCCTTACTGGTGAAGACGGCCTCAACCTGCTGGCCTTGCATGGCACCCCCCTTGCGGCCGATCCTGTCAATGCTACTTACCTCGGTATTGAACGATTGGTCACCGGTCTGTATCCCAATGTCCAGGCAGCCTCAATCGAAGGTGTTCCTGATCACGAAGCTGTGATCAACCAGATCAGCAGAATACATGAGGACAGGACGATTAAAAAAGTCAGGATCATTCCTATGATGTTCCTCGCTGGAATCCATGTGGAAGACGATCTGATGGGCACAGACGACAGCTGGCGAACCATGCTTGAGGAAATGGGCATTGCTGTGGATTGCCCGACCATCGAGTACAACAAGACAACCTATTTCAAAGGACTGGCGTTCAGAGAAAAATGTAGCGACTTTTTTAGAGACAGGTTAACCAGAGCTCTGACCATACTCTCCTATTATTAGACATGAAACAGGCCTTATCCCTCTTGATATTTGCGTTTTTGGTGTTCTCTCTCATCACCCCGCATTCCCCTGCCCTGGCCAAAGAAAACAGCCCTGACAAACCACTCCACTCTGTTCCGCAACGGATCATATCTCTGGGACCGATAAATACGGAAAACGTTTATCTGCTTGGAGCCGACGACCGCCTTGTTGCTAATACCAGCTATTGTGTTCGACCTGCAGCTGCAAAAAACAAACAAAAAATCGGCTCTGTAATGCAGGTCTCCTTAGAAAAAATTATCAGTCTCAAACCGGATTTGGTGTTGGCAACGGGGCTTACCCAGCAGCAGCAACTGCAGCAGATGAAAAATATGGGGCTGCGGGTGGTGCAGTTCCAACAACCCTCCTCATTTAAGGCCATCTGCAACCAGTTCCTGCAGCTTGGCCACCTGCTTGGGGTGGAGAAAAAAGCACAGGAAATAGTCGAACAGGCTCAACACCGAGTGCAAGCGGTCACAAGCCGATATGCAGCCCTTTCCCAACAAAAAGTTTTTCTGCAAATAGGATCGCAGCCTCTTTTTTCTTCGGTTAAAGGATCCTTTACCAACGATTATATCGTATACAGCAATGGCATTAACATTGCAGCCAACCAAAAAAACGGCACCATGAATTACGAACGGGTGCTTGCGCACAATCCTGATGTGATCATTATTGCCATCATGGGTACGGAAAGCGGTATTGCTGCCATGGAAAAGAAAAAATGGTACAAATTTTCCGGGATGAAAGCAGTGCTCAACAATCGTATCCACATCATTGATCCTGACCTGGTGTGCAGTCCGTCTCCAACTACCTTTGCCGAGGCACTAGAGCAAATAGCTCTGCTCATTCACCCGGAATCTTCTACCTGATATCTGCTATGAGATTATACGAAATATTTTTAAGCGGCGGGCCGGTCATGTGGCCTCTACTCCTCTGCTCCATCGCGGTGACAACGGTGGTACTGGAACGACTTTTTTTCTGGGCATCGCTAGATCGCAAACGGAACCGCCCCCTGATGGATGAACTGCTTTGTCTGGCCCAGGAAGGCGACTGGCAGACATGTAAAACAAAAACAGAACCCTGCAGAGACCATGTGGTCCGTGTACTTGCGGTTGGCATACTACACCGGGATTTCGACATGGCCAAAGCCATGGAAGCCGAAGCCAACCGGATGATGCAGCACATGAGTCGTCACATGCCTATTTTAGATACCATGATCACCATTGCACCGCTGCTTGGCATCTTCGGCACAGTACTTGGCATTATAAGTTCCTTTAAAATGCTTGGTGCCGGCGGCATAGCAGATCCCAAACTGGTTACTGCCGGTATTGCCCAGGCCCTCATTACCACCGCAACAGGGCTTGGCATAGCCATTGTCGCGGTTATACCTTATAATTATTTCAACAACCGGATAAACAATGCCATCCATGTGATGGAGAAATATGCCACCAATCTGGAGGTAGTCTACAGTAAAGTAAAAGGAATAACCGAACCGGAGCCCTACAATACATCACTAGCAAGCAATGGAGCAAAAAAAGCCCCTCAAAACCACCTTAAAACTCCGGGTATGCTCCAATGAAACTCGTCCACACCCGAAACAAACCGGCACGGATCGAAATGCTGCCGCTGATTGACATCGTGTTTCTCCTCCTGGTCTTTTTTATTTACGCCATGCTTTCCATGGCTGTGCACCATGGGCTGCAGCTTGATCTGCCTCAATCGACACAGGCAACGACAACCGAAGAAAGTCCGATATCGCTTTCCATCACAAACGGTAAGACAGGCATTGAATTTTTTCTCAATCAACAGCCCCTCACCCAGGTAGAACTGCACCAGCGCCTGACCGACATTGCCCGAGACAAGGATAATCCCCAGCTCCTCATTTTTGCCGAAAAAAACATCACCTACCAGCAACTCTACCAGGCACTGGACGAGCTGAAGGCCTGCGGCTTGACAAAGATATCCCTGCAGGCAAGCAGGGAGTAATGCATCACGGGTAACCATGCAAAGGATAGTCTGTGCGCTTTTCTGCGCGCTCGTCTCACACGGGGGGCTGCTTCTACTCTCCTGGCCGGAAAACACACAAATCGCTCCACAACTCCCTGGAGCAGAAAGCATTACCATCAGCTTTGATGATTGCACAGTTACGCAACAACAGGCGGAGCAAGTACAAACATCTCCAACTCCGTCGCAGCAGGAGGCCACGCCTGAGCCGCCGCTGCCCGAGTTAGAGAATATTGCACCAGTTTCCTCCGCCACTCTGCAAACAGCAGGAGAAAAAAAAATAAAGCATATTCGACCGCCGACCAGAAAAAAACGACTCCACTTCAAACAGCAACCGGTTCAAAAGGTGCAAAGCACGCCTGATCACGCTTCAGGCAAGCCTACCACCCAAAAACAGTTGGCCAAAACCGCTCAGCACGCAGCGGCAGCGCCGGTGACGTCTCAGGCTAGCCCTCTCTACCAAAGCAACCCTAAACCAGTGTATCCGCAGCTTGCCCGCCGAAGGGGGTGGGAAGGAGTAGTCATGATCAAAGTTCTGGTCCTTGAGGATGGCTCTCCCAGTCACATTGATCTCCAGCAAACCAGTGGCTATCCATTACTCGACAAAGCAGCGCTCAAAGCTGTACAGAAGTGGCATTTTGTTCCGGCAACCAGAGATGGTATCCCGGTGGTAGGCGAGGTGATCGTTCCGGTCCATTTCAAATTACAGTAACGCCCTATCAGGCGTATACTTTGTGAAGAGGGAGGCATCATATATCAGAGTATATTATCTTCACACTCAGAGTGCTTATCTTGGGCTCATGCGACCGCTATGATACCCTTAAAAAAAATACTATCGCCATCCCAACCTCTACGAATTGTCTTCATGAACAGCAAACCTGACCCACTAGTAAGCGCTGAATTTGCCCGCAACGTTCTCGATTCCCTTTCCGCCCACGTCGCTATCCTGGATATGAAAGGAAAAATTCTCGACACCAATGCGGCCTGGAAAAAATTTGCGCAAAGCAATGACCTGAAAATGCGACCCGACATGACCGGGATAAACTATTTGCAGGTATGCAGTTCATCTTTTGGAACCTCTTCCAAGGAAGCTGACAGAGTATTTTTGGGTATTACGGCATTGATAAATGGCAGTATTGACGAGTTCGTTATTGAATATCCCTGCCATTCGCCCGAAGAAGAACGGTGGTTTTATATGCGCGCAACCCGACTCCGATTCGAGGATGAACTCCGCATTGTTGTCAGCCATGAAAATATTACAGCCCTGAAACTCATGGAAAAAAAACTTGTGCAGCAAAAAGAAGCATTAAAAAATCGGGAAAAAGAGCTTGAAATTCAAAAAGAGCACTTGGAAGAAACCAATATAGCCCTAAAAGTACTGTTAAACCAAAGAGACAAAGATAAGGAGGAAATGGAAAACAATTTGGTATGCAACATCAAGGAACAGCTCTTCCCCTACTTGAAAATGTTACAATCCAGCCCTTTAAACCAGCAACAACATATGTGGACAGAAGTTATCCGTTCCAGCCTGGAAAAAATTATCTCTCCTTTAGTTGCACATTTTTCCGCCCTTCAATTGCAGTTAACGCCCAGTGAGGTACAGATAGCAACATTAATCCGCGACGGACGCACAACCAAAGAAATAGCAAGTATCCAAGGGTGCTCCGTTGATGCAATTGAATTTCATCGAAAAAATATCCGTAAAAAGCTTAATCTCACACACAGCAAGATAAACCTTCGTACTTATCTCCGCTCAATCACAAATCAGTAGTTTTTACCTCCCACTCCACTCCAGATTTCTTCCCGTTGCATTATTGTCTCCATGTGTAAATAATGTAAGCGTAGAATAAAATCTTATCTGCCAAACCCAACCGGAGAATATCATGCTTTGTAGCTACTCAGAATTAAACAATGACGCCCTGAATGCAATTCAAAAACTTGAAAAAGAAATTGGTAAGCCTCTGCTTTCTTTCTCCTGCAAAGACATTAAGCCGGCGCTGGTTGAACAAGAAACATTGGACAAGATTCAGGCACTGGAAAAATCTCTTTCCCTTTCTCTTGTTGCTGTAGAAAACTAACAGTGACGATCTTGTTGTAAACGGAACAAACTCCGATTGAGTGTGCGTACATAGGCTAACCTGTGGTACCCAAAGGTTAGCCTATATTGTTTCCAATTCTTTACGCTGCTTCAGGCACCGGTCTATACTTTTGGATTACATAACGCGAAGTCTCTGGAATAGACGAGGTAATCTCCTGGATATCTTCTTCACCAAGCAATGCGGGGTAGACTGTGGTTCTGAAATGGTGATCCTTACCACTCGAAACGATAACATCGACGGATTCACGTATAGCTTCTGTATCAACGGCAATACCACACAATTGGCTATATTTACTAAAAGGTGCTTTCACATCCATAGCAACATAGTCGATTAAGTTGTTGTCCAACAGTTCCCGCAAACATTGCGGATTGCTTCCATTGGTGTCCAGCTTCACCGCAAATCCCAGTGCTTTTATTGCCGACACAAAGCGCATTAAATCCGGTTGCAGAGTAGGTTCTCCACCCGTTACGACCAGTCCTTCGAGCATTCCAGTAGACTTTTCCATAAAACCAAGGACACCTTCTTCCATAGAGGGGGAGTGTTGTTCGGACATCCTTAATAAATGCTGATTATGGCAGTAGGGACATTTAAAATTACATCCCCGGGTAAAAATTATTGCTGCCGGCTTCCCAGGATAATCGCTGAGGGTAAACGACTGAAAACCACCTATCAACATGGCTGCGCCTCCACGTGGAAATGACGTCTTTTGCCGAATTCAGCACGTTTGCCTTTATTCCACTGACCAATGGGTCGCATATAGCCAACCACCCTTGAATAAATCTCTGTTTTTTCTCCGCAGTGTTCACACTTTTCCTGCTCACCATTCAGGTAGCCATGGGTAGGACAGATAGAAAAAGAGGGAGAGATAGTAAAGTAAGGAAGCTGGTACCTGGAGCAAACAGTACGAACAAATGTTTTTAATGCCTCCTTGTCCGCCACAGCTTCTCCGAGGAAAACATGGAGCACAGTCCCACCAGTATACTTTGTCTGTAGTGTGTCTTGAAGGTCAAACACCTGGAATACATCTTCACTATAGTTTATCGGCAATTGGGTTGAGTTGGTATACAGTGGCACCTCATCGGTTTCATCGGTAAGAGTACATCGCATGTTGGGAAATCGCTTTTGATCGATTCTGGCCAGCCGGTAACCAGTACCTTCAGCCGGAGTGGCTTCAAGGTTATACAAGTTACCAGTCTCTTCCTGGAAAGCGACCAAACGATCGCGTATATGGTCAAGCACCCGCTCTGCAAATGCTCTTCCTTTATCTGTACCAATATCCTGCTGAAACAGGTTGAGACATGCCTCGTTGCCGCCGATAATACCAATGGTGGAAAAATGATTGCTCCAGTATGAGGAAGACTGTTCATGTACCTGTCGCAAATAAAAACGAGTATAAGGGTACAATCCCTTACTGGTGAAATCTTCCAGAACCTTTCGCTTTACCTCAAGGCTTGTCTTGGCAATATCCAGCAGACGATCGAGTCGAGTGAAGAAGTCACCTTCCCAGGTTGCCTGGTAGCCAAGCGCCGTCAGATTGATCGTTACCACGCCAATACTACCGGTCAGAGGATTGGCACCAAATAGGCCACCACCACGCTTGGCTAACTCGCGAGTGTCGAGCCGTAGCCGGCAGCACATGGAACGGGCATCTTCCGGGGAAAGATCTGAATTTACATAATTGGCAAAATAGGGAATCCCATATTTTGCCGTTGTCTCCCATAAAACATCGAGCTCCCTGTTGTCCCAATCAAAATCAGCGGCAATATTGTAGGTGGGAATGGGAAAGGTAAACACCCGCCCCTGGGCATCCCCCTCCCCCATTACCTCCAGAAAGGCCTGGTTAATCATGGTCATTTCCGCCTGGAAATCACCATACGTTGCCTCCTGAAGCACTCCGCCGATAATAACCGGCTGGTCAGCAATGGTTGCTGGAGGCTGCAGGTCCATGGTCAAATTCGTAAATGGTGTTTGAAAACCGACCCTGGTGGGGACATTCAGGTTAAAAACGAACTCCTGAATGGCCTGTTTAACATCAGCGAACTCAAGGCCATCGTAACGGACAAAGGGAGCCAACAGAGTATCAAAGCTGGAAAAGGCCTGCGCACCGGCTGCCTCTCCCTGTAGAGTATAGAAAAAGTTTACTACCTGTCCAAGCGCTGAACGAAAATGCCTGGCTGGCATCGACACGGCCTTGCCGCTTACTCCGCAAAATCCCTGACGCAGCAGGTCCTGCAAATCCCATCCTACACAGTAGGTTGACAACAGACTGAGGTCATGCAAATGGAGATCGCCTGCTTCATGCGCTGCACGCACCTCCGGCGGATAGATGGCATTGAGCCAGTATGTTTTACTGATTTCACTGGAAATATAGTGATTCAACCCCTGAAGAGAATAGCTCATATTCGAGTTTTCCTCTATTTTCCAGTCTAATCGCTCCAGATACTGATCAATAATTCTTACATCTGCCTCTTCTGCCAGCTTACGGGCCAGGCTACGCTGCTCCCGATATAAAATATACGCTTTTGCGGTTTTTTTATGAGGAGAACTTAACAGGACCTCTTCCACCAGATCCTGAATGGACTCGACTTCGGGAATTTCGTTTTCTACCAATGCCTTTGCAAGTCCTAGTACCCAAACAGTCAACCTTCGTGCTTCCGGTTGATCGAATTCGCCAGTTGCCTGGGCGGCTTTTAAAATGGCGCCAGTAATTTTCTCGGCCTGAAAGGGGGTTACGATACCGTTGCGTTTACGGATATGTTGGAAAAACAGCTCAGGGGAGACAGCTGCCGCTGCCGGGGAACCATCATACATGTTTGTCTCCTTTCCGCGAAGGTCCGCTTGCACCAGATTGGCAAGCATGAATAAACCTGGCAGGTCTTCGGACTCATGGACATCATTCTACGTCCCTACTGGCCGTCGCTTCCCAATCCTTACACGAATCAGTGCTCAATGACGGCGGTCGTTTCCATTCACCGCTGCGGGACAGTTCCGGATTTAAACCGGATTCCCTCTTACCGCTCCTCCCTATGAGAAGCACCAGGTAGAAGTGCACTCTAAATAGAGCCACTCGAATTTGTCAACACAAAATATTGGCAGTTGTGCTTCCATGATAACTTTTAGAAACAAAAGAAATAATATTAAATACCTGTTGGTTTGTCTCAATAATCACCCTGTATTAAACTCAATCTCAACACATCATATTACAACTATTATTTCCAGTTAATCGAACTTACTTGACACCTCTTAAAATTTAATCTAAGAAACATAGCATACATACAAAGTATTGGTGCTTGATGTAACCATCGGGCTTAAAAGGGAAAACGGTGCAAATCCGTTGTGGTCCCGCCGCTGTAACCGAGGACGAAAGCTGCAGAATGTCACTGGCCGTTTATGGTTGGGAAGACGTAGCGAGTAGGATGATCCGGAAGCCAGAAGACCTACCATTGACTTTTCTATCAGGGCAAACGGCGAGGAAACCGTATTTGCATGATGTAAACTGTTGAAGCATGTAGCAGTTTATTTGGGGTGATGAAGTAAACTGGGCGCAATCCCCCAGCTCTTTTTTAAAGAGCTGGGGGATTTTTTTTTGTTTTTTTTCGAACCATCCAACAATGGAATAGGAGATAGAAATGAGTGAGGCTTTAGATATCTTACAGGCTTTTCCTGCTCACACCCATGCGGACTGGCTAGAGGCGGTTGATAAACAGCTCAAGGGTAAACCATTTGATAAGGTACTGGTAAAAAAGACCTACGAAGGGATTGATATCCAACCGATGTATTTCCAGCATGACTTGGACAAACTCGATTTTGTAAACACCTTACCCGGGCAATTACCGTATGTGCGTGGGACCTCTGCATCAGCAAGCGTTGTCAATCCCTGGGAGATTGCCCAGGAAATTACCGACTCAGACCCTGAAGAATTTAACGCAGCAGCCCTTAACGACCTCGGTCGCGGGCAGAATGCACTCAATGTAATCTTTGACAATGCCACCTGCAAAGGAATCAATCCAGACAAGGCTGCTGCTGAAGATGTGGGCAAAGATGGGCTTTCTATTGCTACGATGGCAGATTTTGAAAAGGCTTTCAAGGACATTGATTTCACTGCTATACCGATGCAACTGCACTGTGGATTTTCAGGAGTCGGGATGACCGCGTTGCTGGCAGCACATCTGAAAAAACAGGGTACGAATCCACAAAAGCTCACAGGCTGTATTGCTGTTGATCCGTTAAGTTATCTTGCTGTGCAGGGATCGCTACCTCTTCCACTTTCCCAAGCCTATGATGAAATGGCACAAGTAACCCATTGGGGCCTGGCCAATGCTCCCGAGTTACAAACTATTGCTGTTCATGTTGACCCTTATCAGCGTAGTGGCGGCAATGCTGTACAGGAAGTGGCCTATGCTATGGCAACGGCTGTTGAGTACGTCCGAGCCATGCAGGAACGAGGACTCACCATCGATGAAATAGCACCCAGAATCATGTTCGCCTTTTCCATTGGTGCTGATTTCTTCATGGAGATTGCCAAATTTCGTGCAACAAGAATGGTCTGGTGCCAAATAGTGGAATCTTTCGGTGGCAACGAAGAGTCCAGAAAAATGAGAATCCATGCCCGCACCTCAACCTGGAACAAAACCCATGTTGACCCATGGGTTAACATGCTCCGAGTATCCACCGAGGCTTTTTCCGGAGTGGCAGGCGGAGTGGATTCCATGCATGTCAGTCCTTTTGACGAAATATTCAGACAACCCAACGAATTTTCCAGACGTATTGCACGAAATGTCCACATCGTCCTCAGGGATGAGGGTCATTTTGATAAAGTGGTCGATCCAGCCGGTGGTTGCTGGTATGTCGAAACTATCACCGGAGAGATAGCAAAAAAAGCCTGGGAACAGTTCCAGGAAATAGAAAAGCAGGGCGGCATGTTTACCTTCCTGAAAGCAGGAACTCCTCAGCAGCAAGTTGCTGAAATTGCTGCTCAACGTGCCAAAAATATTGCTATCCGGAAAGATCGCTTTGTTGGTACAAATATGTACCCTAACCTCTTGGAAAAGCCTGAATCAACTGATGAGCTCGATGCTTTTGCATTTCAGGCTGACCGAGTTGAACAGGTTATCCAATATGAAGGTCAAGCAGATCAAGCAGCTCGTGACGCAGCCTTGGCACAAGTAGCTGCAAGCAAAAAGAACGTTACTGCCGACACTGTTGAAAAGGCCATAGCCGCAGCATCAGCCGGTGCAACTCTTGGAGATCTATTCCAGGCTCTCCGTGGTGAAACTACAACCACGGAAACGGTTACCCCGCTCAATATCCACCGTGGTCCTGAACCGTTTGAACAGCTCCGTCGTGCAACAGAAGCCTATACCGCCCAAACAGGTGCGACTCCCAAGCTTTTTCTAGCTAACATGGGCCCTATCCCACAACACAAAGCCCGTGCGGATTTCTCCACAGCATTTTTCAATGTCGGAGCCTTTGAAACAATCGGCAACGATGGTTTTGGTTCAGTTGATGAAGCAGCCGAAGCAACTCTGGATTCAGGAGCTAAAGCGGTGGTTATTTGTTCTACAGATACTGACTACCCTGAGGTAGTACCACCTTTAGTGAGCAAGATAAAATCTGCCCAGCCGGGCACCCTTATCATCTTAGCAGGATACCCTCAAGATCATATAGAATCCTTCAAAGAGGCCGGTGTCGATGAATTCCTGCATATACGTTCAAACGCTCTGGAACTTTTAGGCAAAGTGCAAAAACATTTGGGGGTGACAGCATGAGCAATCCTAATTTTACAAATATAGCCTTTGATCCGACCAAGTCGCGCATGGATTATTCCACATGGGCGGCAGCCATTCAAAAAGAAACAGGCATGTCTGCTGAAGACCTGGTTTGGAAAACAGTGGAACAAATAGATGTCAAACCTATGTACAGGCGCGACGACTACCAAGGGCTTGACCATCTTTCCTATATGGCTGGCATTGCCCCTTACCTTCGCGGACCATATGCGACCATGTTTGTCATGCGACCATGGACGGTTCGCCAGTATGCCGGTTTCTCCACAGCTGAAGAAAGTAATGCTTTTTACCGTCGTAATTTGGCAGCTGGACAGAAAGGTCTTTCCATTGCCTTTGACCTTGCTACCCACCGTGGGTACGACTCTGACCATGAAAGGGTTGTAGGTGATGTTGGTAAGGCTGGGGTTGCGGTTGACTCCATCCTGGACATGAACATCCTCTTTGCCGGTATTCCTCTCGATGAAATGACGGTTTCCATGACCATGAACGGCGCAGTACTGCCAATCATGGCCTTTTATATCGTCGCTGCAGAGGAACAGGGGGTTAAACAGAGTCAGTTAGGCGGAACCATCCAAAACGATATTCTCAAGGAATATATGGTTCGTAACACCTATATTTATCCGCCGGCAAACTCGATGAAGATCATCTCCGACATCTTTGCCTACACTTCCGAAAACATGCCGAAATACAACAGTATCAGTATTTCAGGGTATCATATGGAGGAAGCCGGTGCGACTTCAGACATTGAAATGGCCTATACCCTCGCCGATGGCTGGGACTATGCCCGTGCTGGTGTAAATGCGGGTATGGATATCGACACCTTTGCTCCACGGCTCTCCTTTTTCTGGGCCCAAGGCATGAACTACTTTATGGAAATTGCCAAAATGCGGGCTGCCCGTGTTCTTTGGGCAAGAATTATAAAGACTTTTGATCCCAAGAATGTAAAGTCCCTTGCACTGCGGACACACAGTCAGACTTCAGGATGGAGTTTGACCGAAGGCGACCCCTTCAACAATGTATGCCGAACCGTTATCGAAGGAATGGCTGCAGCCCTTGGCCACACCCAGTCCATGCACACCAACTCACTGGATGAGGCCATTGCACTGCCCACCGAGTTCTCCGCACGTATCGCTAGAAACACCCAGCTCTACCTGCAGGATGAAACCAATATCCTCCGCCCTGCTGACCCTTGGGCCGGTTCCTACTACCTTGAAGCCTTGACAGGAGCGATCATGCAGCGTGGCTGGTCTCTTATCCAAGAGATTGAAAGTCTCGGCGGTATGGCCAAGGCTATTGAAACTGGTCTCCCCAAAATGAGGATCGAGGAAGCTGCAGCTCGTCGACAGGCAGGGATCGATTCGGGACAAGAAAAAATTATCGGAGTCAATAGTTTTTGCCTGGATAAAGAAGAAGCATTGGATACCCTTGAGGTAGACAATACTGCTGTTCGCGAAGCACAGCTTGAACGCCTGGCAAAACTCAAATCAATGCGCGACGAAACCAAATGTCAAAGCGCTTTGAACGGGTTAACTCAATGCGCAAAAACCGGGGAAGGCAACTTGCTGGCGCTTGCCATAGAAGCTGCCAGAGCCAGAGCTTCATTGGGAGAGATTTCCGATGCGCTGGAGAAAGAATGGGGCCGTCACACCGCTGTCATCCGTTCCATATCCGGTGTCTACAAATCCGAATTCAGCGAAAAGGAAGAAGTAGAAAAAGTCATTCAAATGACCAAAGAGTTTGAACAAGAAGAAGGACGACGTCCTCGAATTATGGTTGCGAAGATGGGCCAGGACGGTCATGACCGCGGCGCCAAGGTTATCTCCACCGCCTTTGCCGACCTTGGATTTGATGTGGATATCGGCCCTCTGTTCCAGACCCCGGAAGAAGCAGCCCGTCAGGCAGTTGAAAATGATGCCCATATTGTCGGCTTCAGCTCCTTGGCCGCTGGTCACAAAACCCTTTTACCCGCTCTGGTTGATGAACTGAAAAAACTCGGCCGCCCTGATATCATGTGTGTTATTGGAGGCGTAATCCCTGCTCCTGATTATAAATATCTCAGGGAAAGGGGTGCTGCGGCCATCTTTGGCCCAGGTACGGTTATTCCGGTTGCCGCCCAAAAGGTATTGGAAGAGCTGAAAGCTCGCTTACATGGCTGATGCATATACCTTTGGCAAGTACCTTTCAGCGGATTTCCTATCCGCTGAAAGGTACAGCCAGTTAACCAATGAGGGAGGATAATGACATGGCTGACAAGGATAAACTACCGGAATGGGCTCCTCAGGAAGGCGGTAAAGGATTTGCCTGCCGGGTTATGGACGGCGTCGAAGGAGGTCACGACGGCATAAGTTCTTACAGTGGCACTCAGGCAGGAAAACCAACCAGCAAGTATAGACGGGCGCAACTGACTCCAGACCAGTATGCAGAAGGGGTACTTAATGCGGACCGCGGTATAATCGGCCGTACTATCACACTGGTGGAAAGCAACCTGCCAGCCCATACGGACCAGGCCCAGGAAATTCTGAAAAAACTCCTGCCCCACACTGGAAACTCAATGCGGGTCGGCATCACAGGTGTGCCGGGTGTCGGCAAAAGTACCTTTATCGAATCGCTTGGGTATTATTTAATCCAGGGAGGGCATAAGGTTGCAGTATTGGCCGTTGACCCCAGTAGTTCCATATCCGGCGGCAGTATTCTTGGCGATAAAACCAGGATGGAGCGATTGGGAAGAGATAAGCGTTGCTTTATAAGACCATCGCCTTCCGGCGGGACCTTGGGCGGTGTTGCCAGAAAAACAAGGGAAACCATGCTCGTTTGTGAAGCAGCAGGGTATGATGTGATCCTTATTGAAACAGTCGGGGTCGGCCAAAGTGAGATTACTGTCAGGTCTATGGTCGATTTTTTCCTGCTACTCATGCTGGCTGGTGCCGGCGATGAACTTCAGGGAATCAAAAAAGGAATCATGGAGCTGGCCGACGCCCTGGTAATCAACAAGGCAGACGGTGACAACAAGCTCCCTGCTGAAACAGCTCGTAACGAATATGAACGTGCAATGCATTACCTGCAACCTTCGACCGAGGGGTGGACATCCCATGCCTTTACCTGCTCTGCAGTAAAAGACCAGGGTATCGAGGACATCTGGAAGGTGATTGGTAAATTTAAAGAAATCACCACAGAATCAGGTATTTTTGAACAACATCGAAAGCAGCAAAGTATCAAGTGGGTCCACGACATGGTGGACGAACATCTCCGCTCTCTTTTCAGCAGACATCCGGAGATCATCAAGATGATCTCCAAAATTGAACAGGATGTCGCTGAAGGAGTTTTGCCGGCGGTTTCAGCGGTACAAAAATTGATAGCTATTTTTGAAGGAAAACGGATGCAGGAGGGAAAGCAGACAAGGCTCTAACTTATTTGACCATGCTCTAAAACCATTAACTGACAGAGGAGAAGACAATGAAAGATGATCGAGACAAAAGGTTTTATGTGTCAAGCGTTGGCAACCTGTTTCTTAAATCTTTGGAGATGTTTGCAGACCGAATAGTATCAGCCCAAGGTCAGGTGGTGGATCCGAAAAAAATGGAGCTTAATGAAAGTGCTACCGTAGAGTTTCAAGGCCCCACAAGAACAACCCGTACATCAGTAGTCAGAATTGAATAGCCTGCAAGGCTATCAGCACGCAGATAAAAAATTGTTGGTCAGCGTCCACTCAACCCCAAAGAGCAGGGGTTGCATCAAGCACGCTGATCAGCAACCGTCTTTACCCCAACATCCCACTCGAAAAAGAACAAGCGAGTATTTTTAGGGACGAATCTCCCCCCGAAACCAGGAAAAATACACGCCGAACAGGCAGAAAACAGCAGAGAAAATATAGACTATATGGACACTGCGAAGAAAGGGACCAAAGATCTCCGGGGTGATCGACTGCTCCCCAACAATGATCGAGAGCACGACCGTGGCCAGAGCCATGCTAAACATTTGTCCCAGCAAACGCATGGTGGCCACCGCTCCAGAGGCAAGACCATAGTAACGTTTTTCCACAGCTCCCATGATGGCGCTCATATTGGGAGAACTGAACAGGGCAAAACCTGTTCCGAGCAGAAGCAAATCAGCTACAATGAGAGACAGGGGTGTATGGGGAGTGAGCATGGTCAAAAGAGAGACGCCGATGACCGTAACCAACATCCCGGCAGTTGCAAGCAGGCGGGGTTCGATTGTATCTGACAGTCTTCCCGCAAAAGGAGAAAGAATCGCCATCACTATCGGCTGAGCCATTAAAAGGGTGCCGGCAGCTTGAGGGGACAAACCTTGTACATACTGCAGATACAAGCTGAGGAGAAAGGTTACCGCAAAGGTGGCCGAATAGTTGAGTAAAGCTGCCAGGCTCGAGAATGCAAATACCTTGTTGGTGGTAAAAAGCTGTACCTCAAACACAGGAAACTTTGCTTTGAGTTGCTGGCGGATAAAAATATAAAAAAGCACGCCACCGGCTGCTAAAAGCCCAAACCCGAGAGCCGAAGGAATTCTGGTTACTCCATATACTACCGATAAAATGGCTACCGCATACAGCAAACCGCCTGCAATATCGAAGTGTTGCCCGGGTTCACCATACCATTCACCTTTCAAGTGATGCAAAGTCAGGTACAGCGAGGCGATCCCCATGGGCAGCATTACAAAAAAGATGGACCGCCATCCTAAATGTTGGGCAAGCAAACCACCCACAAAGGGCCCCACAGACAATCCAATATACACCGCAGCAACATAGACACCGATCACTTTTCCGCGTTTTTCAGGTGGAAAAATAGATGTCAAAATGGCCATACCCGTAGTCACAAACAGGGCTGAACCAACCCCTTGAATAATACGCGCAACGATGAGCACCAAAAAGGCATGAGCAAAAACTGCTAACAATGACCCGACAGTGTAAATAAAAAGTCCTTGGGCAAACAGTTTTTTACGGCCGAAAATGTCTGCCAGTTTCCCGGCCGGCACAAGCACGACCGCCATGGCCAGCAAGTATGAGGTTGCAATCCAGCTCAGCTGCACAGCGTTGAGTTGCAAATCTTTCTCCATCGCAGGCATGGCGATGTTGACAGACGAGAGCATAAACGGGCCCATGAATGACGTTACGGTTGCCACAATCAGCGCGGATCGCTCAATTCTCGCCTGTTCTTTGCCGGCCTCTTCTTTGTTGCGTGCGTGCATGTTCACCTCTGATATCTCTCACATCAATGTGCATTACAACCGAATCAGAGAGAGCAACAAATCGTTTTTTCCCTTTTGGGGGTACATCTTGCCGGCAATCAATTCCCTGCCCCGCCTTATCGAGACGAGGCAGAAGAAATTATCTACAACTGGGCCGCGTTAATTAATTGCTTTTCTCAGTTCCCTGATTGGTCTCCCTATACTGCACAATATCCTCAATTGTAAGCACAATCATGTCATGCTTATCTGCAAATGCTACAATTTCGGGTACTCTGGCCATGGTACCGTCTGGATTGGTCAACTCGCAGAGTACTCCAGCCGGTGCAAGTCCTGCCAGCTGCATCAGGTCAACGGTTCCCTCGGTATGACCACGCCGACTCAACACGCCTCCTTCACGAGCTCGTAAAGGAAAAACATGCCCAGGGTTATTTAAGTCCTCTGGTACGCTTGTCGGTGCTGCGGCTGCCTTGATAGTGGTTACCCGATCTGCAGCTGAAACGCCGGTGGTAACCCCGTCTCTTGCTTCAATGGAAACCGTAAAAGCCGTTTGATACCTGCTGCTGTTGTCTTCAACCATGGGCGGCAACCCTAAAGCTTCAACCTTTTCACCTGTCAGACAGAGACACACAATACCGCTACATTCACGAATCATCAATGCCATCTGTTCGTTGCTCAAGTGCTGAGCCGAAAAGATGAGATCTCCTTCGTTTTCCCGATCCTCATCGTCAACGAGTAACACTCCGCCACCGGCGCGCAAAGCCTGCAACGCCGAATCAACCCGCTGTTGCGAGTCACCAAATTTTGCAATCAAAGACTGATTCATGGTAATTTCTCCTTATACCTTTACCAGAATCAGGGCACAGAAGAGCTGGGAACGATTGCGTGGACACACAACCGCAGAGGCAGAATACACAACAAACCGCCTGGCTACTCTCTCCCTTCCGGACTATAACCGTCGGCTCTGGAATCTCACCAGATCTGCTTGACCCTGCTGCTCGGCAGCAGGCGCTCGCGGGCTTTTCCTGAAACAGGCATCACCGCCGGTGGGGAATTACACCCCGCCCTGAGAATAGTTAGTACATGACTCTCCTGCTTTCTACCAAGCAGCTGTGAGCCATGCACACCTCATTATAATTACTTGAGGGGTGTTTACATCGCATACTATCTTTGCTGCACAGCCCCCAAGGCGGTTACATAGTACAGAAGAGCAAAACAAAGTCAAGTTGAAAAAAATTATACATTGTAACTTATCAGTCCCTATAAGCCAGAGCGACTTTATAGAACTGCGGTTCCACCTTGACAAGGGCATCAATAAGCAGAGGATCAAAATGACTGCCTTTCCCATCTAGCATTATTTGCAACGCATCGGCATGGGATATAGCATCTTTATACACCCGCTTTGAAATAAGCGCGTCGTATACATCGGCAATAGCCATTATTCTTCCAGCCAACGGAATATTTTTTCCTGCCAGTCCCCTGGGGTAACCAGACCCGTCATATTTTTCATGGTGACTGCCTGCAATTTCTTTGGCACAGCTTAAAAAAGAAGTGGAATATCCGGCCATCTGCTCCAGGTTGGCAATAACTTCCTCGCCAAACAGGGTGTGTTTTTTCATCTCGTCAAACTCTTCAGCTGTCAGCTTGCCCGGCTTAAGAAGAATCGAATCTCGGATAGCCACCTTGCCGATATCATGTAAAGGAGCGGACTTCTGCAGCAGGT
Source organism: Desulfogranum marinum (assembly GCF_963675105.2). NCBI lineage: Bacteria > Pseudomonadati > Thermodesulfobacteriota > Desulfobulbia > Desulfobulbales > Desulfobulbaceae > Desulfogranum > Desulfogranum marinum. Next base: position 1,659,759 of record NZ_CAXXRO010000004.1, on the reverse strand, counting down.
CAATGTATTCATACGTCAACTGATCTACAAAATGACCATTTTCAACCAGTGAAACAGATACCAGCTCCACATATTTACGGGTACGCTGAATATGGCGCCCAGTTTCCGGATCACGATATTCCGCCATCTCACCCATGGCCTCAATGATGACATCTTTTAATTGTTCTGTCTCATGGGTTCGCTGTTCAACCAATTCTTCAAGGTGAGACCGATACGCATACAATTCAAGATGATTCTGGACTCGTGAACGTAACTCTGCCCCATTAAAGGGCTTGACAATATAATCTACAGCTCCCAGCTCAAGGCCGCGGGTAATGTCAGCGGACTCTGCCCGAGCAGTAAGGAAAATAACTGGAATATCTGCAATCACCCGTTCCTTTTTCAACTCCACCACAGCCTCAAAACCACTCATGCCAGGCATCATGACATCCATTAAAATAAGCTGAGGGTGAGCCGCTTTTATCCGCTCCAATGCCTGTTCTCCAGTGGTAGCATAGGCAAATTCACAATCGAGCTTTTGCAAGTGTGACAGGGCTATTTGAATATTTTCAGGGACATCATCCACGATAAAGATAAGCGGCTGACTACTTTTTTTCGTTTTACTGTTCATTTTTAACCAGTTGTGTCAAGAGATTCTCTACGCCGATAATATCGTGCTCAGTGGCATAAAGTATCAGTTCTTCGCCAAAGTCAATCACCGTTTCCAGCCCTCTTGATTCGCCTTCCTGCTTTATCAATTCTCCGAGTTTGATCGCAGTGGAAAGGCTGCCGGTAAAGATAGCCTTTTCAAGCTGTACTTCCAACTCATCACTCCATAAGGAAGAAATCAGCAACAACTGCTCCTTGCCCTCCTCATTAGCTATTGAGGACTCCGAATCCACCTCACCATCACCAAAGGCAGAGCCAAGATTGTATTGAGCAATAATTTCTTCTATTTCTTCAAATCGAAACGGCTTTTGCAAGTGGCCATCAAAAAGTGGTTCAGCACCAGTATCTTCAATTAACTCTCCTGTCATCATAATCACCGGAATATGTTCCGTCGCTGGATTGGTTTTCAGTTCCATGGTCACCGCCTTGCCATCCTTGCTGCCGCTAAGATGCAAATCCATAAAAATAATGGCCGGTTTATGCTGAACTGCAGCCTCAAGTGCCTCATCGCCGGTTGAGGCAGTTGAGACCTCCATGGACGATCCGCTGAAATAATCAGTAAAGACTTCCTTGATCAGTTCTTCATCGTCAACAATCAACAACCTGGAAACAGCCGCAGGAAGTGGCTCAGGAGCTTCAGTAGTCTGTGAGGCTAAATGGTACTGTGTTTCGGCCATGGAAACATCGGTTAGGGTAACCGTAAACGTTGTGCCCGCTCCGAGGGCGCTTTCAAGCACAATTTCCCCGCCCATCATGGCAACAAGCCGACCACATAAAGCCAACCCAAATCCTCGACCATTATAATTGGTGACAGCTTCCTCTCCAGTCGGGTTGAGTATATGGGATAGGATCGCAGAATCTTTTTCAGGGATACCTATCCCCGTATCAGCAACGACAATGCGCAAATTATAGATTTCTGCTTGGCTGCTATCCCACTCCCCCTCTATGGTTACGCAAATACTTCCTTTACGGGTAAACTTAATCGCATTACTCAGTAAATTCTGTATAACCTGCTTGAGACGTATACCATCAATAAACACAACCGGTGGAATATCCTTATCAACGAAATAACTCACATCCAATTTTTTAAGTTGCGCCTGATCACGAAACAGATCAACTACCTCGCCGACAAGATCCGGCATGCGAACCGGTATTTTTTTCAATTTCAAGCGGCCCGCTTCGATTTTTGACAAATCCATTAAATCATTAAGGATTGTCACCAAGGTCATTCCACTCCGGAAGATAGTTTCGGCAAATCTCTTTTCCCTATGGGGAAGATCACTCCCTGCTAACATTTCTGCATAACCAATGATAGCATTCATGGGGGTACGGATGTCGTGGTTCATATTGGCAATAAACTCTTGGTGAATATTACGAGTCTGCTCCGCATTTACCGGTACGCCCTTTTCCTTGTATGCCTTTCCCTCACCTTGAAGAATATCTTTTCCGTAACGAATCACAAAACGACCGTGTTCGGTTTCCTGCAGCAACAGCAACTCCTCGTTACATTCCACAGTGCCGTCCGCATAGGTACGGGTCCTGAGATATTTTTTTTGTTTCTCTTTACCTGCAAAAAAGTCGGCAATAATTTCTGCAGAAAAATAAGGGTCCAGCTCGTAAGCAGGAACACCCAAGAGAGCGACATCAATATTTCTTGCATTAATAAGGGCTGTTTTATTTGCCTTGGCAACACAGTACTTTTCATCAATCCACCAGATATCCAAAGGAACATTGTCCAACGCCTCCAGTACTATGGCAGGTGTGTTGTCATTTAATCGGTGATCCATAACTGTAAGGGTTTTCTTTTGCATGTGATGGGTTATTAAAAAAAATGTGCGGATGAACAATATACCAGCAATGCCCCACAAAGAAGACGTGCTTTCACTTATTGCAACAGCAAACTTTCTTTTTGACTTGTTGGGAGGCTGTCGGATATTAAGCTTTTATCTCAACCTATTTATAGTAAATCAAGCAGAGCCGGATGGCTGGCAACAGAGTCCATGCTCAGCAGGGAGCATTGATTTTCAAAAAATGACGCCTAACGGGAAAAAAGAACATCATCCGAATGGCTTCCCATAGATACTACATTACTCTCCTAAGTTGTATACTAGAGCAAGTAGTGCTTGATTACCAAATGTTAATTCAAAAAGATTTTCTTTTGTAGACACTTGTATGAGGATTTACAGAACGAAGCGATAGGATAAATCATCTCTGAATAACAGCTGACACTCGCTGGTTACGCATACCGCGCGTAATTGAGAACAAGCATAAAAAATATACAGAAAGAGGGTCACTGCTCTCTGCAGTGGGTTTGAGGTAACCATTCAGCGAATATTTAAAAACTTTCATTCTACCCTGAACTGTCACTGCTCAACAGGGCTCCAAATATTCGGAACAGACCGATTAAGCAGATAAGCCCCGACTTCGATACATCGGCATGCTGGACGAGCAGATCGTGGAGAGTTGGAGTGTTGCTGAGTTACAAACACTGGTTTATTTTTCCATGCAGCCCGGCCTACCTGCCAAATAACATAAAAATCTTTGATTAGAAGAACTTACTACCAACTTTAGCATTAACTGCCGGCGAGACAAACGTGGCCTCACCGCTTTCTGCCTTTGGATATTGCACGCCTAAAACCAACACCTCTGAAGTGACAGGTCCCATTGGCCTTGGGTCAAAATTTAAAACTCCGAGTACCAGTCTGTCCTTAACGTCCTCAACCGGGTGACAGGTAAAGCGGCCGTAACTTACTCGCTTTCCATATTTGCCGAAATCTACAACCATCTTATAGGTCTGCTTATTCGTTCTGGTTTCCAGTTCGACCTCAACAACCCTGCCAACTCGTACATCAAGTTTTGCAAATGAGTCATCATAGGAAACAACAGGTTTTATTTTGCTTGCCATTTTTCTTTTCTCATAACACCTCAACTTTCGGGGTTGCCTCATTTTACTGTTTTACCGTTTAAAACAGAGGTGCACGCCTGGTGTGAATTCAGGATATCAACAGCCGTCCCCATGATTACATCAATCATTGATGAAATTATTTGCTCCGAGAATTCTCCTGTAGATCGTATTGCATCCAGGACCAGGGCCAACAGGCGCTTCATCGATTCCAGCAGGCTGATGTCGGCCACCTCATCACAACAGGCATGGAACAGGCTGCCTAGCGTCCGCGGGTCGTCATAATGCCTCTGTTCAAAAGCCAGGAAAATATAACGAGTCATGACAATGGTTGTATGTCCGATGAGGCCATCGTAGTCACGGAGTTGGACCTCACGCTCAAGGTTCAGGTGCTGCTTCGCCATTTTAAAAAACACTTCTATGTCCCAGCGTTTTCCGTATATCCTGACTATTTCCTCATCGGCAAGCTCGAGGTCAGTGCTGAGCAAGGCCAGCCATTTCCTTGTATTGCGATGACGAACAAAAACGACCTTAACCGCCGTTCCCCCTTTCATTTCTACTACAGTGCTGGCAAGGACTTTTGCCAGTCCCGGTTTTTTACGCAAACGCTTGTATAGTTCACTCAGCCGGACATGGACATTTTTGTGACAATAAAGAACGCTTTTGAGATCCTTAGCCATGCAGATTACCGGTATGTCTTTGCTCAGTCTGGCAATCAAGCCGGAAAAGCAGAACCAGCTGTCCAGCAGGAGGTAATCAGCTCGTACTCCTCTAGCCAGAACACGCTTGACCATTTCTTCCAGCACCGCTGGTGTTTTTGTCGTAGCTTCCTTCCGGCGCTTGGAGCCACAGCATCTTTTGTCCAGCTCTTTGGTGGATTCTTGAAGCCGGTTCTTTTTTGCCACTGAGGAGCGAAGGGCGAAATCCAACGGGACAAAGCTCGCTCCATCCGACCAGCCTAACTGCAAGAGTTTAAACCCATTAAGGTAGCGCCTGCTGTTATGGTCAAAAATTCTTGCCAGGAGTTCCACCTTTTTGGAACGGCCGCGATCGTAGACGCTGTCATCAGCAATCAGAACTTTTACCCGGTCATCATTAGTCAATGCATCGTAATATCGACAAACCAATGCACTTAATTTGAGCATGAAGGCTCGCCAATTGTACTTGGGCGATGCCAACAGCTCATAGGCAGCGTCTTTGCCAAAAGCAACATTATCATTGAGCACGATCCCTCGATAAAAGTTTGCTCCTTGGAAAGGAAGCATGAAGATCGCTTGAAAAATTACTAACGGTGTCGTGCCTTTGAGTTTGCGTATTCCGCTGGTATTGAGCAAAGTGCCGATCGTGAAGGTGTCAAAGAACGATGCAATTCGAGATTGCAGCTGTTTTGCCTCTTGTTGTGCTTCGAAATAACTGGTAGTTTCCATAAAAGCTCTTTCTTCCTGGTATTGTTGGTTTTTTCGCAGATCCCAATATACCAGAAAGCGAAGAGCTTTTCTTTTTTTTATGCTATTTTCAGGTGGTTGCTATATATTTTCTGTCATGCGCTTCCAACCCCGAAAGTTGAGATAACACGAAGACTAGAGTGAATGCTGCGTACTATTACGTTTTTTGTTTTGAGCTTCATTTTTACAAGGTTGATACGGAAGCAAGGTACAAATCCTGCTTACGTCTATTTAACGCCCTTGAAGGAAAATTTCCTGTTCAGGAACAGAGTTAAAAAAACAACTGAACACGTCTTGAACATATTTGACATCGAGCAGCTAAATCAATAAACAAAGTTGCTACTCACTGGCATTGTAACGCCACTTTGGAAATCACTCGCCGATAATTTTCACCAACACCCTCTTCTTCCGGCAACCATCAAATTCGCCATAAAAAATCTGCTCCCATGTGCCGAAATCAAGCTGTCCGTCTGTGATGGCAACCACCACTTCACGGCCCATGATCTGCCGCTTCATGTGCGCGTCGGCATTGTCTTCATAGCCGTTATGGCGATACTGGTTAACCGGTTCGTGAGGCGCTAACTTTTCCAGCCATACTTCGTAGTCATGATGTAAGCCACTCTCATCATCATTGATAAACACTGATGCTGTTATGTGCATCGCATTCACAAGAACAAGCCCTTCCTGCACTCCACTTTCACGGAGACACTCTTCAACCTGGGGGGTAATATTGATAAAACCTCTGCGCGATGGAACTTCAAACCAGAGCTCCCTCCTATAGCTTTTCATACATGTACCTCTCTTAAAATTTACAAAAAATAGTAACAATTCAGCGAAGATCTAAAAACTGTCAATCTACCTCGAACGGTAAGTGTTCAGCAGTGCTGCAAATGTTCACAAACTGTCAGATTAGCAGAGAGGCCCCGACTTCGATACATTGGTATGCTGGGCGGACAGGTTGTGGAGAGTTGGGCCGCTGCCTCTAACCCGAATTTCTCATGAACATTGTGTCAACCTGTCAAATTACAAACAATCTTTATATGTTATACAAACTAAGATGAAGTTGAAAGTTTTTCACAATGTTCACCAAAGGTCAGTCCATCCAGCACCATTTTCTTCAGTATTTTGGTAATGAATATAGGCTACTATGATTCATTGCCAAAAACTTTGAAACTGGCGCTGCCTGAAACTGATGAGAAATCCAGGCTAAGTAACAAGTTCAAATCCAGTAACTTCTGCTTTTCAGCTGTTTACCAGGGACCATAGTTTGACGAAAACAATAGTTTGCAAACCACCTACACTATTAATGTGATAATTTAGTGACGCCACAACCGTACTCAACAAATCGCGGACGAAAACAGGGTAACGGTCAACGATCACTCTGCTTTTTTAATATTTTCAACATCCGTTTATGCACGTTACTCAAATAGAGGCCGCCCCTCCGGTCGCACTGCTGAACACAACGATGACCAAGGACCTTGTTTTATTTCATAAACAGACCCCATAAAGAGTTCCGTAAGTGCCTGAAAACCTGTTTTTCGCCAACAATCATGGCGCAAATCCGGTAAAATTAGAATGGAAAATCAGCATCGCTTTCAACCTGTAACTCGACCTTGTTGACAAGAGGTTTCTTTGCAGTTTTATGCACAGGGTTGCCGTCAACAAAGATCGCTTTATATGGCTTGGTCGGGCATGCGTGTTCACACCCTCCGCAGCCGATGCAATAGTCTACTGTAACTTCCGGAATGACGAGCACCCTGTTGAGTGGATTTTCGTACGGCACCATCTTGACCGCTTTGGTCGGACAATGTTCAGAACATGCACCGCAGGCAGTATTGTCGGTATAGACCACGCAATTTTCCCTGATAAATGTAGCTACACCGATCTGCGTTATTTTTTTCTCCGTCACCTCAAGCGGGAGTAGAGCACCGGTTGGGCATACATTCGTACAGACCGTACACTCATAATTGCAGTGACCCGTGCGATAGTTCATCCGCGGCAACATTACTCCGGACAGGCCATATTCCAGGACAGAGGGAAGCAACACCTGAGTTGGACAGGCACTCACGCATAGATGGCAAGCTGTGCATGTGGCCGTAAAGTGGGCGACGCTGGCTGAGCCCGGCAAGGAGACTGGACTTGTCCTTATCACCGGAATAACGGTCGGTTTACTTTGGATAATTGTCTTCACTCTTTTGGCAGTGGTTCCAGCTTCTGCCAATCCGGCTATTCCCAAAAGGTATACCCCTGAATGCAAGAGCAATAACCGTCGTTCCCGATCCGGCTTCAGGGCGTTTTGGGCAGCCCCCCTCCCCCAGGTCCTCCGCCTTGAATATTGCATTGCACCGTTTGCGCAAACGGCCAGACAGTTGTAACAGCTCACACAACGGCTCATATCGACTGTCTTTGCGGCAAGATCAATACAACCGGCCTTGCACACTGTTTCACATCGCTTGCACCCGATACAGGATTCTTGCACAATCTTGATTCGTAAGAAAGAAAATCGGGCAACAAACCCCAGAAGCGCACCAACCGGACAAACACTGTTGCAATACAACCGACCACGTGTAGCTGCAAGCCAAAGAACCAGCAACAGCATTGCCACGGCAACCCCGGTGGAGAAAGGTGCCATGGCTGCCCAATGGCCACGGGCCAGAAAATAAATATCATACTGTTCCAGCGCCATGGCGCCGACATTGTTCACACCAAGAGCAATCGGACGCATGATATTGGTCATCATCCGGCCAAACCCACTGAAGGGATCTAAAAAGTTCAGTAAAATATTGCTGCCTGCCAACAGCAAAAGAGCGGTGAGCAAAAGTACTGAATACCGCAAAGCATTGCCAGGTTTGCGATAGCTAAAAAGAGCATGTTTCCGCCTCTTCCGCACAACAAAACCAATCATATCCTGCAGGGTTCCGAGCGGACAGATGGTTGAGCAATAAACACGTCCGGCTGCCATTGTCAAAAAAAGAACGAGAAGAAATCCAATTGCTCCGAGAGTAGTAGAATGGATGAATTTCTGCAAAGAAGGTACAAATTGCAGATAAAGAAGAGTACTGCCGGCAACAGGGGCGAAGGTGTTCCTGAAATCAAAAAACAACAGTACGGTAAGGATAAAAAAGAGCACCGATACAGCAACACGTACTCTTTTTAACTGATGCAAGTACATAATCAGACCTTGATGCGGTCGATCGAAAGCTCTTTCAAGTTGATCTTGCCAAGATGCATATCCGCTGCCAGCTGAATGTGACGAATATCTGTCGGTTTGGCACCGAATATCATCGCCGCTGCCGCATCGGCCGCAACCGGATCAGGAGAGACAATCAGTGATTTCATAGAAACGACATCCCCCACAGAGACACCACGGGGCCCATTCTGCTTCACCACGTTATAAGCGTCCACCACCGTAAGATTCGGCTTTCTGTAAGAGACAAAATCAGCAATGCACTGGTGCAGGTCGTTCCTGTGATAGTACCATCGATCCCACACGACCCCCATGAGATTCTTCATGCCGATGGTAACCATTGAGGAGCTGTGGTGCTTCAGTACCGGAGCATTGATGATTATATCTGCATCCAGTACCAACTCATGTACCTTGGTTTCAGTGAGACGTTTTCCATGGGGTACCCTGACCTTATGATAGTACCCTTCATTATTACCAGGAACAATTTTCCCGCCGGCATCCTTTACGGCTCTCTCAACACCGCTGTTTTTGTAACACTGAGACCAGGCATCACAGGTATGATCGAATACCGATACTTGTTTGGCTCCGGCTTGCAGGCAATGTTCGATGATGCGACCAACAAGTTTTGGATGTGTATTGCCAGCTCTATCAGGTGTCAAATCCCAGCCAATGTTTGGTTTGACCAATACCTTACTGCCTTTGGGCACAAACGTTTGCATCCCACCAAACGATGCCATCGCCTTGTCAAACATCTGTTCCGGTTCGCCTCCCTTGACAGCCACCAGATCATATGGAGCCAGTGGATTGCCGATCGCGGCAAGGACTCTCGAATAGTCCCCAAATGCCAATGAAGATCCGACCACTAGCGAACTGCCGATCACATTCTTTAAAAAATATCGTCGATCCATAATAACCTCTCTCGAGTTGTTGGTCTTGGCATGCACTTTACTTGCTCTGCGACGCATCATCTCGTTTCTTCATCATTTACTCTGTTATTGTCTGGTGGGCACCTGGAACAATGTTGAACAGTTCCAGGTAGAATTTAAGACCTTTTTTTATTATTGGCTAAAGAATTGCCCCTAATATGCACAAACAGGTTCGTTAAGTGCTTGCGCAGACAGAGAGAAAATCGAGAATAATTGTCTCGATTGTGGCAGTACAGTTAGGTGCAAGGATATCGCCGGCCAGAACATGTCGTTCCGGTGCTTCAGTATCGCTAATGGGGACGAGGAGCTTATCGGCTGATCCGATTCGGTTAAAGGTTGCCGGTATTGCTTTGGGATCGATCACCCGGTCAAAGGGGGAATAGATGGTCAACCACGGCTGGCTGATAGTTTCCAGGGGGAGCGAACGGATTAGGCGAACAAACTGTATCATAGGCAACAAGGCCCTGGTTGGGAAACGGTAAGTCCAGTACTTGCTGTGGAGCGGATTTTGTGGTTTCCAGCTATATTCAGGGCCATTGACCAACTCACCGATAAGCCCTCCCCATGGCCAGCTCAGCAACAGCGAACGCTTATCGGCCAAGGCGTAATTGGGTGAGATCAAAATAAAGGCAGCAACCTGTTTTCCCATCGGTTGCACGGCCAGCCAGGTTGCGGCCGTCGCTCCGGTGGAAAGACCGATAACTATAACTCGGTCGCCGATCCGGCGGCCGATAGCCATTGCCTCGGAAATGTCGTTTATATAAGCATTTACGCTGCACTCAAGCATGGCCTCACCTGTGCGGCCATGCCCAGTAAACCGGGTATAAAACAGATTGGCCCCCATGGCCTCCGCCACCTTATCCGCAAGCGGAGCCGACTCCTGGCGGGTCGCAGAAAAGCCGTGTAAATACACGATGGAGAAAGGAGTTTTCCGGCCCGGTTCGTCTGCCCAACGGATGATCTTTTCGGTTCCCGGAACCAGGTCATCATAGGCGGCCTCCTGCTCTGCCAGATAGGCATCAAGATCTTCTGGCAATGTCAGCGGATGCAAGGTGGTATCCACTTCTACCCGCGGTCCAGCAAGTAAAAGGATGATCAAGAGCAGGAGTATCCCACCCCCAAGTAGCAGGTACATCGATTCTCTCTCCCTTTAAGTGGATAGTAACCCTGATTGCTTATGAGCAGTGTGTCAATATGTTCAATCGTCAACAATCTCAATGCATTGAACGTAACCACATGAATGTACAAATTTGCACAATGTTCACCAAAGGTCAGGCCAGCCGGCATCGTTTCCTTCAGAATAACATTTTAGCAGGCAAAAAAGAAACCGATGAATCAATCGCTTTTCTCCTCCGACTCAAGTATTGCAAAGGCAAATTGCGCATAAAGCAAACAACCACCCATGAAACAAAGCTCATCCACAATGAAAAACTTCCTTGCCCCATAAGATTTGGCACCAGAGCATTCGCCCGGAGAAGACTACAAAGGTATTTGTCAGATAAAAAAGGTATTCAGGAGAGTCTCGAGGCAGAATGTTTGCTTGAAGATATTTAGCGCTGTATTAAATTTCACCTTATACAGAAAAGCTGACCATGACGTATAAAAGCACGATGTACCATTGGAACTAAATTATGAAAGCTGTCTCAGAACCGCTTATGCGAGTTGTATTGAAAATCGGTGCTTGCATCTGCATTGGTCTCGGAGTCATAGGAGCCTTTCTCCCACTCTTACCAACAACGCCTTTTTTGATTTTGGCAACGCTGTTGAGCTATAACTCTTCGCCAAAGATCAGACAATGGCTGCTTGACCACCCGGTGTTTGGCGAAACCATTCAGAATTATATTGAAAACCGATCAATAACTATTCCCGCACTTCGCAGTGCCCTTGTCACCCTGTGGCTAGGCCTTTTGATAAGCATCTGCCTGGTGAGTAATATTTGGGTGGGTATACTTTTGCTTGTTATAGGGGGCCTGGTGACGTTGTACCTACTAAGGTTGCAGAGAGAATCAAATGAACAATGAGCAGGAAGGGGGGCAAATAGAGGCAGTGCCAAGATATGTAGAACTTGGATGTGGCGCTGTAACGTTAACCCGAATTTCTCATGAGTTTTTTGCTTTTCGACTTAAGTTTTTGATATTTATAGAAAATACGGTAGCGCTAAAAAACAGACTGTTTTTTCGTCGATAATCAAAAAACTCACCCTCCGGGTCAGCGGATTTTTCCGCAGACTCTTTGTTGCAGGCCATTTGCAGTAGCTTACTACAGCTGCGTGTCCTGCGCCTCGATCTGCGAAAAACTTCACTGATGAGAAATCCGGGTTAAACCCAGTCACCGCAAGAAAAACACTGCGGCTGAGTCATGTTTTTGTGCCAGTCGGCAATCAGTTCAAGTAAGGGCGCTACCTTTGTCAGCTCGTCATCCTTTCCAACAAGATGCGTATGGATGCTGCTCCAGCGGTAATCTTCTCGATTTTCCACTAACCGTGCGCCAACAGGATTCATTTCGACATATCGGCCTGTGGCCAACAGGTGTTGCTCATTCATGGGAAAAGAGGCAAATTTTTCCTGCCACAGGTGACCTCTCCATTTTTCCCGTAAATTGATCCGTCGAGTATAACGGCGATGGACTGCACCAACGGCTCGGGCAAGCCCATCTTTGGTGTTAGGGACAGCAATAAGGTGAACATGATTCGGCATAATGCAACAAGCCCAGATCTTTACTGATGTATCGAAGTCTGGGCTTATCTGCTAACCCATTAAGATTGTCAACATTTCGAGCCATGCTGAACAAATCCAGTTCGGGGTAGAGTCATACGCCCACATCTAAGTTCTTCCAACCGTAATTTTCTACCAAAGCTTTTAAATTTGGCGGTCGGTAGCTGGAGTCTGCCTCGTACCGACTTTTCACGCTAGGGTGTATTTTGATAGGTTTACCTTTGACAACCAAAGGTCGATGCAGGGGAGATTTGAGTCGGTAAACATGCTTGCGGGATCTGTGTAACTTTCCAAGACCACCATCAGTTATAGAGGCCTTAAGATGTTGTTCAACAAACAAACCGGCGACCTCCGCTTCGTCCAGCATCCACTCAAGAGGAGTGTCAGATGCCCGGATTCCTGTTTTCTTGTCAGGTGGGTATGACCCTCCAACGTCAGCATGCACTCCTGCAAACCAAATTTGTTTTAAATCGACTCCGGGCCTGGGATGCCAGATTGTGGGCTCAAAATCCTCACGCTGCTCATCAATTGCCATAGCGTGGCGGGCAATTGCTACGTTTGCCCCCATTTTTGTATCATAGAACTCATCATGGCTCTCAAATAATCCCATCAAACTGAAAGGAATACCTAAAGCGCCAACAGTATCCCAAACACCTACAAAATGGACATTGCGCGAGGGGTGGCTATGCGTCTCTCTGAACTGCCTAGCAGCAACTTCGTTTGGTCGATTTTTCTTCAGTGGGCTCTTATAGATCTTAAAGGCTTCGGCAATAAGCTGAGCATCAGAGCGCTTTAAAATACCACAATTATTAACAAGGCCGCTCAAGGCCCTTACTGTATATGCGCCGCGGCTGAAGCCAAAAAGGAATATCTTGTCATCGGGCGCATAGTTCTGAACGATATAGCGGTAACCATCCGTTATGTTTTTGTGAATTCCACGACCAGTCGCACCAGCACTCACATTACTGTGATAAGAGCCTAACCCCCAATCGTAAAAGACATGCTGTTTAATACCATTGGCGGCAGGTTTAATGGATCGAGATAATTTCAACACATTAGTCGGGAAATCCTTTTCGATGTCTTCTTCCGGCCGATTCCAGGTTCCATCTGCACAGATAACTATATTTGCCATGATCTCCCCCCTTTGCCCACGGGTTTGTGTTTAGTCGTGCTTTATTAGTGCCAAAAAAATGCTAATGAGCCTGTAGAAAAAGTCTTCTAATATGGCCGACTGCTCCTGACTCTTCGATAATTTTTCGAAAAGGCCTATGGTGCTATAGCTCCAATTGAGCACTCTTTTGTGTTTTCAGAGGCCTTTTTTCAGTGTATTAACAGAGGGCTCTGTCATTTGTCGTCCCACTGCCTTACTCTGAAAAAATCTTTACCATAGCGATGGATTTTTTTCAGATTGTGGATAATGGATAATGGATTCCACGGGGTCTTTACTTTATCTATACCCTGTAGTGTAAAGCGATCGAGTCAAAGAACAAACCGGATATAAGCAACCACCGATTTACCGACGGCAAGACGCATCCTGTATAAAGTTCTTCCTGCCGCTGTATCGATTGTAGCTTTCATCTTATCCGTAAAACGCTGTTTACCATTGGCTGTTTTCCGGTGAGGTAGGCATCCTAACGAATTTCGGAAGCTACTCACTGTTATGTGGTGCACCTAAGCCGACGACGGTTTTTAGATATTCGATGAATAGGTACAAATTAATTTGCATTCCCATTGATAGTCTTTAATGTCTGTAGTATGTGATGTCTATCATATGAAGTAATACGCGAAGCATTGAAAGCAAGGGGTAGCATGATTAAAAATCTTATGCAAGGAGCCCCATTAGTCGAGTGTGTAGTGAGATCAATATCTGAAACCGACTCTCATTTATTTTGCGGAGATCACTATGAAAAAAGTTATTGTTTATGTGTTTTGTACCATTAGCCTATTTTTCTTTACCGGCAATGCTTTAGCTGAGCAGCCGAAATGGATGGAAAATCCAACCGGAACATTGGTCCAGGAAGCACGTAATAGTACCAAACAAGTTCCAATCACAGAGCTGAAAAGGGTTCTTGATGCGGAGGAAGATATAGTTTTGCTGGATGTTCGGACCCCTAGGGAATATGAGGCCGTTCATATTCCCGGTGCAATCAATGTCTCAAGAGGGCTTTTAGAATTTAGCATCTGGTCCGTTGTGCCCGGTAAAGATGAAAAAATTTACGTGTACTGCAAGTCTGGTGCACGTGCAGCCCTTGCAACCAAGCAACTGAATGAGTTTGGCTATAAAAATGCGGTTGCCGTAGCCACAGGCATGGCTGAGTGGGCAAAATCAGGATACCCAGTTCAAACATCTATCACTGACGAACAAATTATTCTCGTACCTGTAGAAGAATAGCAAACTCAGAGAATAATCTGTCCGTTGATATTTTTAGAAAAGTTATCGGAGAAAGCCCTGCGGAATGAGCCACAGGGCTTTTTGTCAGAGCCTTTGATGCACAGGCTTACATCGTATTTGAAAGCTCAATAGCACCCACAGGACATTTTAAAATACAACTACCGCACTCGTCGCAGCGTTCGCCTCGCACACTATAGGCATCACCTTCCTCGATGGCCTTGAAAGTAGACGCCTCGTAACACTCACCGCAGGCCGTGCATTTATCCGGGTCAATGCGCGCCCCGGCCTCGTTAACTGTCTCCCCGCCAACTGCGAATCGCTTGCGCAGTAGTTCGTGGTCGCGTGTCTCCATCTCAAAGTCGTAATCGTACACCTCCCCCCTTTTCCTTTTCCTTTTCCTTTTCCTTTTCCTTTTCCTTAAAAGAATATCTTGAAATACATGCTCATAACAGCAGCGAATAGGCAAGTGAGCAGCAATCAACCGAAATTGAGCAGTTTAATAATTTTTTCTCTTATGATCTAGAAAATGGGCCACAAGCGCCGGGATATCTTCTATTCGCTGCCGCAGTGGTGGAATCAGGATGGGGAAAACATTGAGCCGGGACCAAAGATCACGGCGAAAACGGCCCGATTGGACCATTTCTACCAGATTGCGATGGGTGGCGCTAATGACCAGTACATTGACAGGGATCGACTTGGTTCCTCCGACCCGCTCAATTTCCTGCTGCTGCAAGACCCGCAACAATCGCACCTGGGCAGCAGGCGGTAGCGCTCCTGCTTCGTCGAGAAAAAAAGTCCCTGTGTGTGCGATGAAAAGAGAACTCGATACAGCCAATCTTGAAACAGTGCGCTCATTTGCCGGTATTGCAACAGGATATGCTGCAGGCGTAAAAAAGTTGTTGAACTATGGCATCAAGCAATTTGCTGATTTTCTATAATATGAAAACAAATTGCTACGCAAACTGCGTCGAGCCTGGCAGATTGAAGAAGAAAACTGCTTATGAATAATTTTAGAAAAAAATGATTACAATTATTAATTGAACTTTACAGGAGGGTGTTTCGGCTGTCCGAGCAACGTAAATGACTGCACTGCTGAAGCCTCTAAACAGACTGAACGAAAGGACGTAAAGGCGCAACTATTGGGCACTATCCCACCTGGCCTGCGCTTACCTCTGCGCACGATCAGGCAGCAAAACATAGCATTTTTCTAGTTATCAAGTCTGATTGTACGCAGCTGGAGTATTGCAGCGCTGTTACAAATCGAGGTTAAGGCGAGGTTATTTGTTACTCGTTGAATAACAACTATTTCTGAAAAATAACCGCTGATTGATTAGGATGGTTTCTTCTTTACCCTCTCTGTCCTTTTAGCTATTCTCCACCCGTTTCCATGCTATAAGGGCAGGGACAGGTCTGAATAGTTATGGGCGCAGACTTTATTATAAAAAATTATGTACAGGTGAGTATATTTTGTTTGATCTGCAATGCAAATGCTCTCTTCAATTTTTCACAATACTTTTCATTTCATACGCTAAGGGGTAGTTCATGTATAAATCCATGTTGGAATGTATCGATGATCTGGAGCGAATCGGTCAACTGCTAAGGATAGAAGAAGAGGTCGACCCTTATCTTGAAATAGCCGCCATCCATCGACAAGTACATCGGGAAAATGGTCCCGCCATTTTGTTTGAGAATATTAAAGGCTCTAATTTCCCGGGAGCTTCCAATATTTTTGGAACCATAGAGCGTATGGAGTATCTTTTCCGGAGCTCACGAAAACCTTTGCAGCTTTTCCTGGAAGCCTGGAGTGATCCACTCCCTCTTCTGAAACAGCCCGGAAAATGGTTTACCCTTCCCCGAACCGCCCTTCATTCTCTCCCCCGACATGTTCGCTCCGGCTTGCCAAAAGCAGTTCGTTTAAGTGACGTCACAGCTGGTATGAACTCCGCATGGAAGAACAAGTTACCAGTATTAGAATGTGAATGTCGTATACAGGACCTCCCTCAGATCCATTCCTGGCCCCTGGATGGCGGGAGTTTTATCACTCTTCCCCAGGTATGCTCTCTCCCCCCTGCAGATACGCCGAACATTTTAAAATCCAATCTGGGTATGTACAGGGTGCAAATGTCAGGCAATGAATATGGTGATGATGAAGTTGGGTTGCACTACCAAATTCACCGAGGGATTGGCATTCATCATACCCAGGCAATAGAAGCCGACAAGGAGCTTAAAGTGAGTGTTTTTGTTGGCGGTCCACCAGCTCATACTGTTGCGGCCATGATGCCGTTGCCGGAGGGAATGAGCGAGCTTACCTTTGCAGGAATGCTTGCGAGAAGATGTTTTCGTTACACTTTAATTGATGGTTGGGTCGTATCAGCAGATGCGGATTTTTGTATTTTAGGAACAGTTGGGGCAGATACAAAACCGGAAGGCCCATTTGGCGATCACCTGGGATATCACTCACTAGAACATCCTTTCCCCTATCTGAAGGTTGAGAAAGTCTTTCACCGCAAAAACGCGGTGTGGCCTTTTACGGTGGTAGGGAGACCTCCCCAGGAAGACAGCATATTTGGTAAATTTGTTCACCGGTTAACCGGCGATATTCTTCCCACCCAGGTGAAAGGGGTTCGTGAAGTTCATGCCGTGGATGCCGCCGGTGTACACAGCCTGCTCTTAGCCATTGGATCTGAGCGATATGTTCCCTATGACCGAAGAGAACCCCGGGAAATATTAACCCAAGCCAATGCGCTCCTTGGTTTCAATCAAGTTTCTTTGGCAAAATACTTGTTTATCTGTGCCGGTGAAGACAATCCAAAACTTGTTGCCTCGGATGTCAGGTCTTATTTTCAGCATGTTTTGCAACGAGTGGACTGGCGGGAAGATCTCCATTTTCAGACCAATACGACAATGGATACCCTGGATTATACAGGCCACGCCCTGCATAAAGGCTCTAAGCTCGTCGTTGCAGTTGCCGGTGAAAAACGAAATGAGCTTTGCGGTCAGCTCCCCGCAGGACTGCTCCTGCCGGATGGATATAGTAATCCCCGTATTATCCTCCCAGGAATTTGTGTAATAGAAGCTCCCTCTTATACTTTGGGGGAAGGGAAAGTACAGTATGGTGCAAGAGAAGATCGCACGCAAGAAGTGGAACAATTCTGCACCGAAATGGATACCTTGAATCCAGAACTTTTTTCCAAACATGGAATCGCATGGATCGTTTTAGTGGATGAAAGTGACTTTTGTGCAAAAAATTTGGATAATTTTCTCTGGGTTTGTTTTCTGCGCTCCAATCCAAGCCAAGATACCTATGGACTGCAGGCATCCTACGAAGCCAAACATTGGGGATGTAATGAGTCTTTGGTAACAGACGCCAGGCGCAAACCGCACCACACTACACCGATGGAAGAAGATCCTGCCGTCGAGCAAAAAGCCGCTGAAAAATGGAAGATATGAATTGCGGCCTGGGTTTAGCTAATTAAGGGCTAGCCCAAATTTCTAAACCACCAACAGGGTTAAAGGAATAGTTGAACAGGGTCAAAGTTGTGTAGGGTGGACAAACGTAGCGCATCCACCCTAAGTACTGATGAGAAATCCGGCCTAGTTTGCATCTCGAACAAAGCGGCTCGGGTCCATGCTCAATATCAAATCAAGTTCCTCTTCCGTCTCAGGGGAGACCTCGAAAAAGGCGAAGGCGTAGAGCGGAAAGGTTCGATAGTTCATTTTGCGAAGTGTGATGAGCGAGCTAAAGAGCTTTTCAAATGCTCCATAATCAAAAACCTGCTCATCGCTCAGCGTGCTCGCCCGTTCAACCACACCCATGGCATAGGTTGCAGATTCTTTTCCCTTTAAGAGCGTTGCCCAATCAGGCCGTGTTCTGTTTGCAAAATGCTCATAAACATTCAGGCCATATCCATAATAGGCGATATCTGTTGAACACCATCCGGCAAAACGCAAAGGATTGATCTCAATGGGCCGAATCCGCCCCTCTTTATCGATTCTGATTTCGGCGTGGACGGGAAGCCCTTTGTAGTCACCAAGTGCAGCTATATCTGTGAGAAATTCCTCAATAGGTTCAAGCCTTTCTTCAATGATCTTTGCAGAGGTAACATAGAGCCGATCGCTCATATCCTGCTCGCTACTAAATCGGTGGTAAAGGATGTTGAGAACAACAGGCTTGTTGTCCTCATCAAAGTAGGCATCAACAGCATACTCTTCTCCTTCGATAATTGACTCTACAACAAATGTGTCACTGTTTATGACCTCACCAGGAAAGGCGCAGGCGGTAGCTTCTGTCTCCTGACAGATCTTCGCCTGTACCGCCTCCCATTCTGCGGGAGTATCGACCCGATGGACTCCGGCGCTGATAAATCCCACATTAGGCTTGATAATAAAAGGTCGGCCAATACTTTCAAAAGTGAGCGTTGCAATTTCCGTGGCTGGTACTTTACGAAAAGTGATATCTGGAAAAAGGGAAGCAGTGGATTTCCTGAATTTTGCTTTATCCTTAAACACGTCAATTTTTTTGGCCAGATCAGAATCGGCACCAAAAGTTTCTGTAATCCAGGATATTGCATTCTCACTGTTGCTGTATACCCATCTGAAATTCTCTTTTTCCAGGTGTAAGGCAGCCTCTGCTGAAGAAATGAAATTGGCCGCAGAAGAAACGGATTGACTTGCAAAATCATTTGCCAGCAACGGCATTTGCGATTCAACCAGAAATTTCTCTGCCACATCTGAAATATACGGTTCATCTATAATAAACATATCGGATTATGTATTGTAAGCGGGTAGCAAAAGTAGGTCTCGTCTTATCATGCCAGTGTGCATCTACAGTTTTTCCAGAGCTTGGGAAAAATCGGCAATAATGTCGTCAACACCCTCAATCCCTACAGAGACCCGTATTAACTCAGGTAAAACACCAGCCTTGAGCTGGTCCTCTTCACTCAGCTGACGGTGGGTCATGCTTGCAGGATGGAGAACGCCGGTTCTCACATCAGCCACATGAACAACTCGTTCAGCAAGCTGCAGTGCATCCATCACACGTTCAGCAGCGGCACTGCCACCCTGTACACCGAAGGTTAAGACACCGCTGCCGGCCTTCATATACTTGACACAGAGCTCATAATTAGGGTCACTTTCCAGACGAGGATATTTTACCCAGGTAACCTTTTCATGCTTTTCTAGATACTCTGCCAGTTTGAGGGCATTTTCACTGTGTCGCTCCATGCGAAGATGCAGTGTTTCCAAGCCCTTGTTAGAAAGAAAAGCATTCTGGGGGCTCATATAGCAACCAACATCACGAACCCACTGCACCCTTGCCTTGACGATATAGGCGTTCGGGCCAAAGGTATCCACATAACTCAGGCCGTGATACGATTCATCAGGCTCAGTCATGCCGGGAAACTTGCCGTTTGCCCAATTGAAAGTTCCTCCATCCACGATCATCCCGCCAACACTTGTGGCATGGCCATCCACATACTTTGTTGTTGAGTGAATGACAATATCAGCTCCCAGTTGCAGAGGATTGCAGAGATAAGGTGTGGGAAACGTGTTATCCACGATAAAAGGAACATCCATTTCTTTGGCAATTGCTGAAAATTTTTCAAAATTCAGCATATCGGTTCCAGGGTTTGACAAGCTCTCGCCAAAAAGGAGTTTGGTATTGGATTGAAACGACTGTTTCACTTTTTCAGCAGAGGCTTCGGGATCGACAAAGCTCACCTCAATCCCAAGTTTTTTCATTGTATGTTTAAAGAGATTGAACGTTCCACCGTAGAGGGTTGAAAGGGCAACGAAATGATCGCCGGCTTCACAAATATTGAGAACCGAAATGGTGGAGGCAGTCTGCCCGGAAGAAAGGGCAAGAGCCCCGATCCCACCTTCAAGCGCAGCCATCTTATTCTCAAAGACCTCGACCGTAGGGTTGCTGATCCGTGAATACATATGGCCGGCAACTTTCAAGTCAAAAAGATCTGCAATGGCTTGGCAGCTATCGTATTTATAGGTGGTACTCTGAACAATGGGGGCAACACGTGGTTCTCCGTTCTTCGGCGAATAGCCGCTCTGCACCGCCTTTGTCTCCATACTCCAATCTTTCATTCTTTTAACCTCATCATAAAAACTCTTAAAGTGGCACCCAACAGGCTTTACGCCGAAACATTGCAACCAATTATCCTTGTATACGCGGGGCTACTTTCGCAATCCTCAAAAGTGACGATTGACAAAGTAATAGCGATGATGAATAAATAAAAGTTAAACATTATAAACCACAGGTTAATTCATGCTTAAAACAATTGACTTAAATAAGTTAAAGGTTTTCTACTATATTTACACCTGCAACAGCATCAGTCATGCGGCAAAAGAACTCAATGTCACCCCCTCCGCCATCAGCCAGAATTTAAAAAATCTGGAAGCTGAGATACAAACACGCCTTTTTACCCGGATACACAAAAAACTCATCCCAACAGCTGAAGCCAAAACACTTATTCACATTCTGGAACCATTTTTCCTTGAACTGGAAGAGGGCTTGAAAAATTTCATCATTGGCAAGAACACGCCATATGGAATGTTGCGCCTGGGAGTTCCAGTAGAATTTGGGAAGACCTATCTGCCACGGATAATCAGTCAGTTCAGAAAAAATTATCCCAATGTGACCTTTTCTCTAGCCTTGGGTAACCAGGAAACACTTTTACAATTGATAGCAGCCGGAGAGTTGGACTTCGCTATTGTAGACCTCTTTCTCAACCAAAAATCCTCTGCCGGCAATCTTGATCAATACCATGTTGAGGCCATCCTAGATGAAGAAATCATCCTTGCGTGCTCTACATCGTATTACCATCAGCATCTCAACGATGACCTCTCTGTTAACACTCTTCTCAAACAGGATTTCATTTCGTATGACAACAACTCCCTGGCCATAAACGGCTGGTTTAAGCATCATTTTGATAAACAGTCGGCAAAAGTCAAAGTGGTGCTGACAGTGGATAGTGTTCAGGCCGTTCTGGCGGCAATTGAAAATGATATTGGACTGGGTGTCATCACCTCAAACCAGATGCACACCCGAAATATCATGCCCATCACCACCCACAAACAAGAAATTATCAATACAATATCACTGATTCAGCTTAAGGATAAAATCCCTACCCTCACCGAGTGTAATCAGCGGAACAAAAACCCACCAAAAACAGCGATTAAAAATCAGCCACAACAACGGCTGGTCGCAGCTGTGCGTTTCAGAATGATGTCTTGACGACATTTCCTCCATAGTATCCAGAAGTTGTATTTTTACTCCTTATGCTCTTTTGCGATAGCTTTTCCCCTCCATGACAAGGATCTCCGAGTTATAGACAAGACGGTCGGCTATTGCTGTGGCCACGGTGGTACTGTCAAAAATGGTTCCCCATTGTGCGAATGGCAGATTGGTCGTTATGATGGTGGACTTCTGCTCATGCCGGGCACTGATAACCTGGAAAAACAAATTTGAACCCTGTTGGCCAAGCGGGAGATAACCTATCTCGTCACAGACAAGTAGATCCGGATTTTGATACGTTTTGAGTTTACTCAGCAAGGTATTGTTTTCCTGGGCGGCGACCAGTTGATTGATCATGTCCATTGCCGAGGTGAACAGAGTTTTTATGCCAGCCTGGGTGGATGCGTAGGCAATAGTCTTGGCCAACAGACTTTTACCGACACCGGGGTTGCCGATCAGTATGATATCCATTTTGCGGTGAATAAACTCGAGGTCGATCATGCCAAGGATAACTGCCTTCTGTTTCTTGCGGGAAGGATGGTGATCAAAGTTAAACTGATCGATGGTGGGTTGTTCGGTAAGCTTCGACTGTTTAAAGCAGCGCAGGATCTTTCCCTGGCGGCGTTTTTCGATCTCCAAGTCGAGCAACCTGTGAATGGTTTGCAAAGTCGAAAGATTTTTCTGCGCTCCCTGTTCCAGTAGTTCTCCGATATTTTCAGCACAGTGTGTGAGACGCAGTACCTTGAATTTCTTTTTTATCTCGTCAACCATTGTTTGATCTCCTCTTGAGGGCGATAGCGTCGTATTCGGCCAAAGCCGGAGTTGTGAGCCTGATTGCATTAAGGTCCTCCTGTTTGAGCCGTACCGGCAGATGAGTGCTGGTCGGAGTCATCTCCTGATAGAGGATATTGCGGACGTAATCAGCACCGATGACATTTTTCTCCAATGACTTTTTCAATCCGTAGATAAGGGAACTGTCTCCGAACTCATCGCGCAGTATCAGGAGGGCTGCGATATTTTTTCTGATTGGCAGGCGCAGTGAGTTCAAGCGCTCGAGATACTGGAGCGCCACCTCTCCCAAAGAGAGGAAGACCACTACCTGTCGATCTTGAAGCAGCCGTTTTTTGATTTTTTTCACCTGTTCCCGATGACCTGGCACTTCGATTCGCTGCTGTCTTTCCCAGCAGCGGCTGTGGCAGGCGATGAGTTTTTCTTTGAGATAGATTGAGATGAGAGAGTTGTCTGCCTTGAGGGTGACCTGTTTGCCGATGGCCCATGGCGGTACGGAATAAACATTGGTGTCAAAGCGCACACCGAAGTCTTTATGCACCTTGAGAGATGCAGTCTGTCGACAGTCAGGTAAGGGCTCAGGAAGTGGACGCAGGTTATGCAACCGGTCAATCGGCCGTTGAGATGTGGTAGCGTGCTTCCTAACGTTGGCTACAGTGTCCAGCCATTGATGCACCTGGTCCTGAACATCACTCAAGCTGCTGAATTCCCGCAGAGGCCAGAAATTGGTACGCAGGTATTTGATCGCATTCTCTACTTTCCCTTTTTCGTAAGGCGACCGAATTGTACAGGCATGCGGAAGGATGCCGAACTTGCTGAGAAACACGAGGAAAGCCTCATTGAAACGAACCACAGAGCCGACTCGCTCGGTCACTGCGGTGAGCATATTATCGACCACGATTTCTCTTGAAGTGCCGCCAAAGTAGGTGAATGCTTCCAGCAAACCTTGATGCAGATATTCCTGCTTCTGACTGTGGGAGAAATAGACGTAGAGCATACGACTGTAACCTTCAACCACCGCAAGGGCATACAGTTTTCTATGCCCGGCGCCATAGCTCAGGGAGGGGAAGTGGCCCCAGTCAATCTGTACCTGCTCACCTGGTTCGGATTCATAGCGGATGAACGGTTGGCGCTGAGCCTGCTGCCCCCGCAATTGTCTGAGCAAGGCCCTGACAATGGTGATCTCGCCAGTGAACCCATTCTCCCGTATTTTCCGCAGTACTACCGGTGCCTTGATGTCCGGGCAGCTATCCACCATTTCACCTATCATTTCGCGATAAGGGTCGAGTTTGGATTTTTTGGCAGTCCTCTCGGCAGGCATCGGTCTGTCGTCCTGCAGATATTTCGCCACGGTCTGCCGGTCGAGTTGCAGTTGTCTGGCAATGCTGCGTTGGGAAAACCCCTCTTTTTTAAGCTGCAGGATTTCAAGTGCCGTTCGCCTGCTGATCATGTCCTTCCCTCCTTGAATTGCCGAACAAGCTGATGGATGGTTGCCGGATCTTCCCGTCGCATATCTTCCTCATTCTGGAGTAACCGCGTTTGGTGTACAGGTTCAGGCGGAAGGGAAAGCACCTGGAATAAGGTGCCGTCAAAGGCCAACAGGTTTTTGCTGAGGAGCCCGTCCCGGGCAAGAATGTATTCATCGACATTGATGGTTAGCAGGGTGCAGATTTTGTCGTAGGAATAAAAAGACAGCCCCTGCCGGTCAGCCACCATGACCAGAAAAAAATAGAGCAGCAGCTCTTGATGAGAGAGGCTGCTCCAGAAACCATGGCGGAGAAAACGGTGCTCGATAAAGGCAAAGCTGCCGCTGATTGTCCTGACACGTTCAATAATAAGTGGATTTCGCATGATAGACCTCCGTTTTTCACTACGATATCGCATGTATTACCGGAAGACTATCGAGTCCTTCTTTGCAAGATCGCCTATATCGCTGTTGTTGGGACTATTTTTACAGCTAACGCGTCCATCTTTGCAAGATTCCCGCTGTCGGCAGAAATGAAATATGTCATTGATGTATCGTTTAAAAGGCTTTCTAACGTATCCATCTTTGCAAGATTCTCCTTCACCGGGACTGACTGGCGCGCGGCCTTGTCCCGTACCCGTTGCAGTTTTCGGTTTTGCTCGCAATAATTCGGATTTTTTTGACGATACTGTTGCCAATAGAAGGGATTTTTCCTCTGCCAGGCCCGCTGGCTCTCGCATTTGTTGGCCCGGTGATCTGGATCGGTCTGCTGTTTTTCTCTTTGCCATTTGCTCTTTCTTGCTCGCTGACAAGCCTTGGCTCCACAATACTTCTGGTTATGCACTCTTGGGTTCCTTGGTAGAATCCTTCTGCAACAGACGCATCGAAATGTGCAAGTCTTCACTCTCTCCTCCGCGGGTTGAGGGATGTGCACGTCGAAAAAAAGAAAAAGAAGAAACTACAAAGGAAAAAATAGAAGAAAAGACACCTGATATGCATCAGGATTGGATGAAAAACGTAAGAAAATGAAGAAGGAGATTATCTGTGGCTGGATTTCAACCGATGATGGTGTCGACTTTTAAACCGCTGATTTTGGTTGGGAAGTAAATCGCTGGTACCACACCGAGAAAACATTTCAAAATTTCCTTAAAACAGCGCTGCAAAACTCAAAATAAACAACTTTCATTTCCTGAAAAACAACCGTTTTATTGGTTATTATCGTCGTTTCCATCACATTAAAACTCAACACCCCCACGAAATATTTTTTTACCTTCAAGATATCAAACAGTTAGATAACGACGCAGGCCTTCAACTTGATTAACCATTCAAGCAAGCATTGACAGACACCTCCCTCCAACTTACCTTGCTCAGATACTGAAAAATGGTCCACTCAACTGTCCTTGCACAGGCTATGGGCGAGCAACAATGCAAAGCTTTTTTGCATCTTCCTGATGATGCATTATTTTATAAATATAAATTATACGAGTCTGACGCTGTAGCGCATAAGCATCGACATCAATTTTCAATAAAGAGAAAAAATGAAATTTTTACATACAATGGTAAGAGTACAAGATCTTGACCAGTCTCTTGATTTTTTTACACAAAAACTTGATCTGGTTGAAACAAAGCGAAAAGACTATGAAGACGGGCGCTTCACCCTTGTCTACCTGGCAACGGCTCCAGGAGAGCCTGAAGTGGAGCTTACCTACAACTGGGACCAGGATACTGCTTACAGTGAAGGTAGAAATTTTGGTCATTTAGCGTTCAGTGTCGAGAATATCTATGAGTACTGTCAAATGTTAATGGACAAAGGGGTTACCATCCTACGGCCCCCAAGAGATGGTCATATGGCATTTATTCGTACCCCCGATCAAATTTCCATTGAACTGCTCCAAGAGGGAGAAAAATTGCCGGTCAGGGAGCCATGGGCCTCCATGGAAAACAAGGGAACCTGGTAAAGAGGATGACCAAGATAAATATTATTCATTATATTCAAATATTTATCTTTTTTATTTTCTAAATCTGCAACCAGCTTTTACTATGCTTGACCTCGGTCAAGCTGAACAGGAGTTCGAACTTGAAGCAGTCATGGCAAAACACGCTGGAATCATTCTCGCGTTCCCAATATTCAGCAGCTCTAAATGGAATTCGCCGCGGTATTGAAAAAGAATCTCTCCGGGTCAATGGTGATTCCAGCTTGGCTTCAACCGCCCACCCTGTATCACTCGGTTCACCACTGACCCATCAGTGGATAACCACCGACTATGCCGAAGCATTAATGGAATTTATCACGCCGGTGGACACTAATGCGAAAAAATCGCTCGGAACCCTGGCCGACATCCATCGACATGTCTATCACCATATCGGCGAGGAGTTGCTCTGGCCGCTCAGCATGCCGTGCACGATTGCAGCAGAAGAGGATATTACGCTGGCGCGTTATGGCAACTCCGATGTAGGCAAGACAAAGACCATTTATCGTCAAGGGCTGAAAAACCGTTACGGCAGCATGATGCAGTCTATCGCCGGAGTGCATTATAATTTCTCCATGCCCGATCACTTCTGGCCGGTATGGCAGCAGATTAAAGATGACAAGCAACCGCTTCAGGATTTTATCTCGGAAAGCTACCTTGCGCTAACCCGCAATTTTTTACGTTTTGGCTGGCTGGTACCATACCTTTTTGGTGCTTCGCCGGTTGTGGATTCTTCATTTCTGACGCACACGCGCAGTACATTACCGCTGGAGAATATAGGACGGTCAAGTCATTATCTTCCCCATGCAACGTCCTTAAGAATGAGCAAGCTTGGCTATAACACTCAGGTCCAAGACAATCTGGCTATCAGCTACAACAGCCTCCCTGCATTTATCAGCGGGTTACGCCAAGCAACAAGCCAGCCCAATCCCGTGTTTGAAAAAATTGGCGTGATGCGGCACGGCGAATACCAGCAACTCAACACCAATACGCTCCAGATAGAAGGCGAACTCTATGCGCCTATCCGCCCCAAACGGGTCACAAGACCCGGTGAACGACTCTCCGATGCGCTACAAACTAGAGGCGTCCAATATGTCGAAGTGCGTTCTCTGGATGTCAATCCCTACGCAGAAACAGGGATAGACCTCGAACAAATCTACTTTTTAGATATCTTTCTGACCTATTGCCTGCTGAAAGAAAGCCCTGCTTTTTCTTGGCAACAGCAATGTACTGCTAAAAAAAATATGCAGCAGGTTGCAACCTGCGGCCGAGACGTATCCGTGATACTGCAGGATGGAGAGCGCCCCAGATCGCTGAAAAAATGGGGCGAAGAACTTTTTTCCGACCTGAGTGAGGTTGCACGCTTACTCGACAAGCCAGCCCAAAGCATGAAATACCAAAAGGCACTGCACCATCAACATCAAAAACTCAAAGATCCCGCGAAAACACCGTCTGCGAGGATACTCAAAGATATGGCAGAGCAAAAACTGGAGATCAATGAGCTAGCGTTGAATCTGGCAAAAAAACATCGCCATACACTACTCAAAACTAACTACACCCAGGTGCGAAGCTGTGAATTTGCCAGGGAAGCTCTGGTTTCCAGGTCCAAACAAAGGGAACTCGAGAAGAGTAAACCAGCAAACATTAACGACTACCTTCGCCTTACACTTGACGTCTTCCCTCCCGCCCCCAAACCGGAAAAGGTATTAAGGGGACAATATTGCCATATACCGCCCAGGTTATGCCCTAATAAAGCTTCGCACGAATCTACCTGCTGCGCCTAACACAATCAACCAAGTGCTTTTGTTAAAAATGCGCACGTTGGACCTGTCACCAAAATGTCAGCTTTTGACTTTATGGCTGGATAACCAAACCGCGAAATAAGCCACCACTCAAAAAAGACAGCCTTATTAAACCTGTCTCCCGGTATAGCGGTCGCCCTTTGCTTTCAATTTAAATAACCGAAATTTCTCGACCATGACCACACTTGCATTTGATATATATGGAACCTTGATCGACACCAACGGCATTATTGAAACATTAAAAAAAATTATTAACGATAAAGCAGTAAGTTTTCCCCAGACCTGGCGTGACAAGCAGTTGGAATGTATCCAATAATTACGAGCATTCTTTATATAATCCGGGCTAATGGTAAATTGGATTATTCCTTCTGTAAAACGGTGGACAGATAAACTGTAAAAAATAAAGGCAATCTGGTAACATCTTCTCCTCAACACTGCCGACTTACTTCCAGGGGAGCCAAGGCAGCCCTTCTCTCAGCCCTTGTCGCATACGCTCAACACACCCTTCTCGATAGCCATAAACTCTTACCCCAAAGATGTGCATCATGAGGCTGGTAGCACGTCGCTGACTCACTTTTTTACTATATTCCTTTTTAAGGTAACTCTCCAGAAGCGCTTCCACTTCATCCAATTTTGCGGACGCGTACTTATAGAGTTCATTTCCTTCGGCAGCTAATTCAAGCCTTGTTTTGACAAGGAAGCAACTACAATAATTTTCTTTAGCCGACTCCTCGACGACTTCCTCAAGAATCGTACATAGCCCTTCGCCGACTGTTGGCGCTGCATCCAATATTTTATGTAAGTGAGCTGCTCGTTTTCGGGCATAACTTTCCAACGATTCACGGAACAAGGCTTCCTTGTTACCAAAGGAATAATAAATAGAGCCAGGTTTGAGGCCGGTTCTTTTCACAACCTGCTCCATTGATGAAGCATTGAAACCTTTTTGCCAAAACAGCTCGATCGATTTTTCAATAACTTCGTTTCTATCAAACTGAGCCCTTGCCATTGCCTTACCTCGTATCCTTATATTGCGATTGTATTTTATTAAAAAGTAGTAATTTCAGCATCATGCTTCAACATCAACAAAGTACAAAATTACCAAAATACTCACCGAAGGTCAGTCCATATGGGCCCTGAACTGATGAAAAATCCGGACTAGATCTTCGCTAAATAATGTCAGGAAGCATACCACACCCATTTGAATAATCACTCAAAAAACTACGCGCCAATTTGATTACCCAGTCAAGCTAATAGCTTTTACAAAATAGGCTATCATTACCAGCCATTGAACGAATGAAAAAGAACACCTCCTTCTCTTGCCGAGGTGAGGCCCACGCACCGATTGTGAATATCGTAATCGTTTACCGATTTTCCCTTTTCGTCATCATCAGTGACCATTAAAGTACGTAGAGTCGACAAGCGCAGTGCAGCACATCCACGCCGAACAGTCGGATAGTCGAAAATGGTAAACAATTACCTTTATCCATTTGATAAAAGGTACAAATTAAATTGAGTATTTTCTTACAACAACAGTGTAATCACTGTGAGAAGGCAAGCTAATCATTTTGAGTGATCATTCAAAAAAATATTGACAATGCTATCCTCCCCGCTTAAGTTGATTAAATATTCAACGTGTTTTTGTTAACAATCAAAGAATTAAGCAATTATTATGTTTCTTGATCGTTAAAAAAACAGATTTTGATAACCCGCGAAAAAGTCCTCGACTATGCGACATTTTCTGCCGTGTCTGCTTATGGGGTATGGGTTACTCCATGATTCACTTTGCAACAGTGCTCACCGGCGTGGCCTCTCATCTGATGGACTCCCTACAGCAATTACTGGTTGCAGATTTACATGGAAAAGAAGGGATGGAAGCTCATTTATCAAGCTGGCCCCTTAACTAAAATGCTCAATGATAACGAAACGCTGCTTACGATAAAATATATGATGTCGGCAGCAAATTCGCTTAAACACCATGGAGGCCAACATGACATTACAAGAGAAACTGAGTGCAATGAAAAAGGAGTCTATGGCAACAAGACCCCCTGAGGTTGTTGCCACTCTGCTTCAAGAGGTTGAAAATCTTATCCAGGCTGGAATCGCTGACAACGCACTAAAGGTTGGTGAAACGCTTCCTGACTTCTCACTTCCCGATGAAAAAGGACAGTTAGTCAGCAGTAAGGATCTTCTTAGCAAAGGTCCACTGGCGATCAATTTTTATAGGGGAATCTGGTGACCTTACTGCAACGTGGAGCTGGAAGCTCTGCAGGAAGTCTATGGCCAAGTACAAAAACTTGGCGGCTCACTTATTGCGATTTCCCCCCAACTGGGAAAATACACAAAACAGGTTGTGAAAAAGCACCACCTAACCTTTCCGGTCCTCACAGATGAAGGCAACACAGTTGCCGACTCATTTGGCCTGCTCTTTACAGTGCCGGCAAAGCTAAAGGAGATATACCTCAGTTTTGGTATCGATTTGCAACGATTCAATGGTAATGATACGTGGGAACTCCCTATGTCAGGAAGGTTTCTCATCGATAATAAAGGTATTGTCAGAAAGACCGATGTACATCCAGATCATACTATCAGGCCTGAACCAAGTGAAATAGTAGAGTTCATACAATCATTGGATTAAAGTCTACATTTCAACTAGATGCAGATATAAAGCACACAAAAAATAACCAGACAAACCACAGATTCGTTTTCTCCTGGTGAACTTTAGATGCCAATTTCTACCGCGGTGCCACGGTAGCATTAACGGCTGCCGGGAGCGCAGCCGTTGATGGTGCCCTCACCCTGCTCGATTATACTGCCAAGGTCTACCTTATTGCCAATGAGCTAGACGTTACCCAGGAGTTAGAGAGTAAATTACACTCAAGCGATGTAGAACACATCGCTGATGGTATCGAAGCAATAGTTGGAGAACATGCTGTAGAATCGATGCGACTTGAAAACGGACAAACGATAGAAACCGAAGGTGTTTTCATTGAATTAGGTTCAAAAGGAGCACTGGACCTGGCCGCCCAAATCGGCGTTCAACTGGACACAGAGTCATTCAAGTATATAGAAACCAACAAAATACAAGAAACTAGTATTACCGGCATCTATGCAGCCGGTGACATGGTAGGACCTCCTTATCAAATGGCAAAAGCTGTCGGTGAAGGATGTGTTGCAGGAATGGAAGCTACCACTCACGCTCGCTCACTTATCCTTCAGTTGGAAAGGGTTTAGCAGATTCGTTGAAGCAACTTCTAGTTACGGAGCAGCCTCAAAATTTGAAAAATTCTACAAAAACGAATACTTAAACAATAAAAATTGAATAACAAATTGCCTAAACAGGCTCAGAGATTAATCAAAATCACGAAAAAGGAGAATGCATATGAAAGTTGTTGGATTTAATGGTAGCCCCAATAAAGAGGGGAATACAGCCCGTTCATTACAGATCGTTCTTGATCAGCTGGAAAATGCAGGGATTGAGACGGAAATGATCCATGTCGGCAAAAAGAAAATACAGGGATGCATTGCCTGTTACGGCTGTGTAGAAAATCAAGATGAAAAGTGTGCCATAAAAAACGACCCTGTCAATGAGTGGATTCAAAAAATAAAGGAGGCCGACGGCATTCTGCTCGGGTCTCCTGTCCATTTTTCCGGTGTTGGTGGGACAATGAAATCCTTTTTAGACAGAGCGTTTTTCGTCTCTTCGGTCAACGGCAACCTTTTCCGGCACAAGGTCGGAGCCGCTGTTGCCGCAGTCAGGCGATCCGGAGGGATTTCCACGGTTGAAACCCTTAATCATTACATCAACTACTCCGAAATGATCATGCCGTCTTCAAACTACTGGAACGTGGCCCATGGTCTTAAACCAGGAGAAATGGAGCAGGATGAGGAAGGCAAGCAGATCATGGAGGTACTCGGTAAAAATATGGCCTGGATCATGCGAGTTATCGAGCATGGAAAAGAACAAATTCCCGCCCCTGAACCGGTTGCTAAAACCATGACTAATTTTATCAGATAATGGAGCTGTTTTTCATTTAAAAAATTATTTTCGAGTTAAATGCGTTTGTTGACAGGCCACGCCCTGTGTTTGCAAGAAACTTGCACACAAGGGAAAGCACAGCGCATCCAGGCGGAATCCGATGTCTGGAAATGGTGGATGCGCTACCCTTATCCAGCCTACCCGGGTATGGTATCACCAAACGGTTACGTTAATAGTGGTGGTGGCTTAGAAACTTGATATTTTCGTAAAACTATAGCCCCTGCTGAACAGATACAGCTCGTGGTGAAGACAAAGTCATTTTTTATTCGCTGAAGGGCTAGGATCTTTATTTACTGGAAGTTTGAAGCACAGCAAGAAAATTTAACCATTGAATCGCACGAGGAAAATCAGCAGATGGCTATAATAAAAAAAGGGCTCCTACTTGTTTTTACGGGTAATGGAAAGGGTAAAACCACCTCGGCCATAGGCTTGAGTATTCGGGCGGCCGGCAACAACATGCCGATCTGCTTCATCCAGTTCATCAAAGGATCTTGGAAATATGGCGAGCTGGATGCACTAAAGCGATTTGATGATCTCATAGATTTCCATGTCATGGGGCGAGGATTTACCTGGAAGTCAGATGACCTTGAAAAGGACAAAGCGCTTGCCCGCTGTGGATGGGAAAAAGCAAAAGAGGCTATATCCAGCGGCAAATATAAAATGGTTGTCCTTGATGAGTTCACCTATCTTCTGAAATACGGTATGCTTGAAAAAGAAGAGGTGTTGCAAGTATTAAAGAACAAACCCGAAGATGTACATTTGGTTATTACCGGTCGGGATGCACTCCCGGAGATTATTGATGCTGCTGACTTGGTTACTGAAATGCAGGCAGTGAAACATCCCTACAAGTCCGGCATAAAAGCACAGAAAGGAATTGAGTTCTGATCAACCGGCAGGTATCGATGCACTTCAACGCATCCGGATGAACGGGATTTCCTAATAGAAACTAAGTAAGACAAAACAAGGCTCCTGAAAACAGACAGGAGCCATACTTGCTAGGGACGTACGATACATGAGTACGAAACGCCTCCTTGTCCGTATTACAAAAAATCAAATAGCCCGAGATAGATGAGGGAAGGTGCTTCCCATTGTATTTTAAGGAAGAGCGATGGCCATCATTTTTCAGGCACCCTTCTACTGCTACGGCCTACCCTTTTTCAATTTTCTTTAATCTCTTCTTCATATCTTCCAATCCTTTTTGCAGAAGCTCGACCGCAGTCTCGCGTTTTTGTATCCGCTGTTCC
Organism: Desulfogranum marinum; assembly: GCF_963675105.2. Classification (NCBI taxonomy): domain Bacteria; kingdom Pseudomonadati; phylum Thermodesulfobacteriota; class Desulfobulbia; order Desulfobulbales; family Desulfobulbaceae; genus Desulfogranum; species Desulfogranum marinum. The sequence continues at coordinate 1,626,993 of NZ_CAXXRO010000004.1, read as the reverse complement.
CAGCGTTTGGCAGCCAACGCTTTCTCTTTCTTGCTGTTCTTCAACGCGGCTCTGGCCTGGGCGAGCAGTTGCTCCTGTTCTTTAATCGTTTCTGCGACGGGGGGAGCCTTATCTTTGCCCAGTTTCTCAATATTGGCGGCCAAGCTGGCCGAAAGTTCTTTCTGTAGTTCCAAAGCTTGCTTAAAGTCTTTGATCTCCATCTCAAAACTCCTTACGTACGAATATTAAAATCGGTGAGCGGGGCCGGAGTAGTTGTGCCGACGCGAATATAGCCACCGGTGGTTATGTTGCCCATCAACGCCACCCTATGCCGGTTCCCCAGCGACATGGCGTTGACGCCCCTATTCGCCTTAACATGGTTGCCCATGGCTATCAGGTTACGGCCCCACAGCCGTACCGTGGCGCCGTCCTCCTGCGGTTCGACATTGAGGTGTTCACAGATATTGTTATTGAAGGTGACCTTCTCAAAGCGGAAGTCAATAAAGTCGTTAATGGTTACCGGAAAAAAATCAACCAGATAACTACGCCCCGGACCACGGAAACGGTTGTCGTCCACCACTGCGCTTCCAATCATCCATTCAATGGTTACCTCGCCTGTGTTATAACGAAGCGCAAGAGGTCCCACCATCAGCAGGGCGCGATGTTGTAGTGCCGGATCCAGGACATTTTGACTGTAATTGGTATGGTTATGACTAACAGAGCATGAAGCACACAGCACCGCGATACCAAGCGAGGCGTTGCTGCTACCCTGATTAGTGAAGGGGTCGACACCGGTATCCAGCACATCGTTGCCTTCAATCCGAACCATGGACTCAGACTCGACAAGGATATGCTCGGCAAACACGGCAATACCCAATGAAACGACACCGCTATACCCACAATTGATCAGCCGGTTTTCGGTGACCTTAGCTGTGGCAACGACTTCCAGCACGATACCGGTCATTAAGCAGGCAACCAGATCATTGTTGCCGACATCGAGATAATTCTCGGACAACGAAGAGATCCCCATACCGCATTGTGTGAGGTGGTTGCAGGAAACATGACTGCCCGCACCGCCACTCAAGTAGATCCCGAAAAAAACATCCTCCACGGTATTGCCCCGGACACTGACATTATTACTATCCGCCACCCGTACGCCAAACCAGCCAGCCCCCATGCCATCGGCCGTATTCTCTGCCACCACAACCTCATTGGCACGCGAGATGATAATACCGGTTTGGGGACCGAGCAGTGTGTTGTTGATCACGCGGCTGTGATCGGATCCGCTCCCTTCATCAATCTGACCGCTGCAGTAGATGCTGCCGGGCACCGGGGCAAACGGGCTGACTTCGCTTGCAGCACGGAGTGTATTATCTGCGATCAGGGTATGTTCCGCCCTGGCATGAATCCCTGCCCAATGCGAAGCAGAGAGATTGATAAGATTACCTTCAACACGGCAGTGATCATCGCTGATATCGATGGCATAATAACGTTGGTCAAGATAGCTGCGCAGCTCGTCAATGGTTGTGGGTATGGTTTGTTCATATTGCTCACCGAGGCGAAGAAACGTATTGTTTCTCACTGCAGAATCGCGCGTACCGTAGCCTAGCAATACACCCCTCCAGAAATGATTTATTTGGTTATGCTCAATCCGGCAGGGTACGTCAAAATCATTGTCAATCACAATCCCATATTCCCCAAACGAGGAATCAACGTCATTTACCGCAACGCTGATTCCTGAAACCTGATTTTGCTCGATGACCAGTCTATCCAGATAATCACTGACCCGAATGCCGCTGAACAGGTTGTTGAGCTGGTTGCCTGCAACGACCACATCACGCACACTTCGCATGAAAAGACCGATATAGGCAGCCGGGTTTTCCGACACTACCTCACAGACGCACCCTGTAATCCGTACCTCGGCGCAGTGATTGAGAAAAAGCAGTGAAACGCCTAACGAAGCCGGCTGCTGGGTTACTTCAAAACGAATACCGACAACTTCAATATCGGTTACATCCAGATCGGCTTGGCCAATCTCCAGCATGTAGGGCAGCGTGGTGACGGCTCTGACCACAGTACCAGGGCTTTCACCATGGAACTTGATGTGTGAAGCGTGAATTTCCAGTGATGTTCTGATTTCATGTAGGCCTGTCTTGAGGCAGATACAACCGCCTTCATCGGGTAAGGCATTAATCGCTGCCTGAATATTATCACCGGGATTAACCATGATGGTGCAACACCCACCACCACAGTCGGGTGGCCAGTGCTCGCGGCAATCGTCTTCATTGTCAGGAAAGGTGACCAACGCAAGGCGAGCATAATGGCGATGAATGCCATGCGGGGGAGCCTCGGTCAGGATCTGGACTGAGGCATCGCCGCTGCGGGCAGCGACCATCCAGTAATCATTGCAGTGAAAACCACCTGCAGCCGGATCTTGACTGAACTGTACCTGGACGCCATTTTCAAGGTGTACCCAAACATCCGGGGGAGGCACCGGGATGATGCCGGGAAAATACAGTGGGTCGCTGGAATCGACAAGATTTGCTATGGTATTGTTATCCGCATCGCGCACAATATTGTTCTGGTCCCAACGAACGACGCGTAGATGACGCCGTTTTAGGGTGTCATCACCGCTGCCGGTGGGGATCAGGTTGGCTGGCAGAGCCGGACTGAAGCTGATGGTTTGCTTGGCATCATCAACCGTTATTTTTCGTATCTCGCCAACGCGCCGTACGGGGTCGCCATCTTCACCGGAAAGCTCACGCCAGTCATCAACTATCTCAACCCAGTCACCGCTGTTAAAACGAAGCACTGCATCACGCCCCAGACTGTCCAATTTCAATTCAGTAGTAGAGACGATTTCTGCCACACTGGCGGTGACACTGGCATTATCACGCGACCACTTAAAGGTTGCGGTACCGACACCGCCGCCATCATGAATCTCGATACGATACAGCTGGTTCTCCAAGCCACGATAGCCACCGCTGGGCGGCAGTTCGCAAGGATCCGTAACACCAGACACACCAGCATCGCGGCTGGAAAGTCGGCCTGCAGAAGGGCTTATAATAGCATCCCAGGCCGCCGCTAAAGCACTATCCGGACTTGTGCAGGTGATGGTGTTGTCAACGTTCTCCAACAGACGCACCTGCCATACGGTTTGCGTACGGGTGGTGGTGTCGACGCCAATTGCTGTTTCCACCAGGTCGGGACGCTGCAGATGGGTCACTTCCCGTTGCCACACTTCCAGATAAACAAGATGCGGGCCGGTAGCAGGCAGAGGAACCGGGTTAGGATGATAGGGTTGTTGATCGTAGCCGATCGAGTCCTGGCTGCGCAGTTCCGCTAATACCGGATCAAATTGCTGCGTGCCGTCAGGGTCGCCATGGTTCTCCGCCAACAGACCATCGACATACATGCGGCCCGGACCAATAGTAAGCTCACCGCCCACGGCCTCGATCAAAAAGGCGCTGGGTGTTTGCGGCGACACCACCGCTACACCAGTGATGTCGGTAGAGAGACTGACACCAAAGGTGTCTACCGTTTCCGCCCGCGTGCGTCGATCAATGGCATCGGTCCACTCGTTCCAGTCGGCGTCCAGTTGCACCCGGCCCTGTTGCATCTTGACCCCGCTATAATTATTGCGGGGATTGAAGCGATGTCGACTATAGTCACCACTCATTGGCGTTCTCCTTATGTTAACCCTTCGTAACTTGTTCGGGGTAGATTGTCAGTTTTTAAATCACCAAGAGTATTCACGGAATATTTTAGTGATGCCGCAGTTGTGTAGGGTGAATAAGCGTAGCGCATCCACCACTCCCAGAAACCGGATTCAGCGTGGATGCGCTACGCTTATCCACCCTACGCTCGAGACGGATCGCTGGCGAAAACTGGATGCCAATGAACGATTACTCTGCTTCTTTTAAGATTTTTAAAATCTGCTTTTGCTCGTTACTTTTCAAATAGAGGCCGGGACCCCGATTGTATTGCTGAATAGTTACATCCTTTTATTTTTTTCTAGCATCCCAGTTGCTCTGCATCCTTCTCAACTGGCGTAAAAAATACCTGCCTTTAGCCCAAAACGCAGATACTCATCCAATCGTATCTGTATATTGGTTTCCCGCTGCGGCTGATACAGATCATGCATTACCCCCATTTCACTCTCGTCATGAGCACCCCGACGAATACTTTCCGGTGTTGCCAGGAGCAGTTGACAGTAACCGGCATCACCATACAGCATCGAGGTAAAGTGAGGCCGCGTAAGCAGATCGCCTTCCTCTGGTTGACAGTGATAGCGCCGGGGTGTGCGCGAGCCGCGCGGAACAAAGGAAAAACGTACACAACCTGTCTGACGACGCTCAACCCACAGAGGTGCAGGCCACGTCTCACCGCTTTGTGCCAGCAGGGCCACAAACAGACAGTTGCCTGCCAGGGTAAGCTGCCGCGTATGGACTTTACCGATCACGGTACAGCCTTCTAGCGTCATGGCACCACCAGGCAGAAGTTCATCGGCCGGAGCATTGCCGGGAGCCCTATAAGCAACCAATTCAGCATCGGTGGCATCGACTATGCACTGACGCAGTTCGATTTCGGCATCAGCAGCGATATGCAGCGGACCTGTGATACAACGCTCCAGGGTAACCTTGGCAAAAGGATGAGCAACAGACAAGGCCGGTTCAGTGCTGCTGGGTACGATAGTGCAGTCGCGCAGGATCAATTTGCGAGGTTCATCATCGCCAAAGTCGATCATGCTCAGCGTACCGCCGGTGATAACCCAGCCATCCAGGGTCAGGGTCGACTTAGCTCCCAGATTGAGGTTAACTGCTCCTCCGGCCACCAGTAATGGTCGATGCCCGTTGCCGGCCCGCAAGGTAACACTGGCTTGGGCAGCAACGGTTATACCGGGTGTCTCCAGATAACGATAACTGTCAGTCGCCTCAACGGCTCCCCCACCCTGGACGGCATCGAGGGCGGTTTGCAACACAGCGCCACCACTGACACTTACCACCGGTGGCACTAACCCACTGGTGCCGCGTTCATATTCGCCACCACCAATGGCTAGGGTAAAGCCATAGTGAAATGTGGCCAGTAGCGTTGTGGCTGGTACATCGCCAAGAGCGATGCGCCCCAGCACCGGATCAATAGCGATCCTTCCCGAACCGGCTGCCGGCTGATGGGCCCAGCCGATCACGGTTCCACCTCCATCTTCGATATCACTCAGGTCGCAGATATCGACATCGCTCCTGGGAATCAGTTGTGGAGGGTCGCTTGGTGTAGCTCCTTGCCACTCAAGAACCATGCTCTTGTTCAGACCATAGTAATCGTCCAGGTTGGCTTTAAGCCGGCGACGATCCAATGAGAGGGGCACATTGATCGGTTCGGCAAGATGACTGATCTTTTCTTCGGTTTCGGGAGTGTTGTAAAGCGGGCTATCAGTGCCAAGCGGATTAAAGCGCAGGAGCAGGCCGCCGCCCAGGGTAGTATCAGCCACAGCCGGCGAACGAGTCAGGGAAAAGGCACGTACCCGCCATAGATACAAACCGATGTTGGGAATATTATAGCGACCACTGCCGGTGGAGATACGCCGCACCTCTGCAGTGTGGGCCACGGTGTCAAAGGGGCCGTCGAGCCATTGCAGCTTCTGCCATTGCCGCAGGTCAGGGGCGTAATGGGCGCTGGGTCGCTGGTGATTCATATATTGACTCCATCCCAACAACTGGAAAAATTCAACAGCCCGCGCCGGCCAGCCGGTAACATCTCGAGCCACCTGTTCGAGCATCGAGGCCGTACCCTTACGACGACGATAACGAATTGTGTTGGCCACATCTGCCCTCGGCGAAGCCACCCCTGGTACCACGCCATGAAGGGTACGGTAACCGATCAGATCGCCAATATACGGCGCAACCCACTGAGCGCAGGTCTCAATGAACTGGTCATCGTAAAGCTGCTCCATGTTTTCTTCCATCGCCGCTACCTGTTCGGCTATCACACTCAACAGTTCACGCAGAGGATAGCCCCGGCCGGCATCGCGAATGCGATGAATAGCGGGCAGGCGTTGATACATGGTTTCTGCCAAACTGCTCATAGCATCTCCTCCAGATAGTCAAACGGACCGGGGTCAAGCAGCAGCAACTCAGCCGCCACGCCGTCTCCATTGTCATCAACGGCAGCGGCTGCCGGTACCAGCCGATCTTCAAGGTTCATGCTGGTGCCGCGATAGAAACGATCCACATCTACACCGACAACGCCTTTGACTTGCTGCGCCACATTAATTATTTCAGAGCGAGCTACAATTTGGCCGAAGTCACGATTATCAAAGGAAAAGGCCTGCCGCAGTGCCTTCTCAACATCCGCCACCACACTATCAAGCTCATGATCCGGATGTCGCTTGATGTTGAGCGCCAGCTTGAAATAGGCCACGTTATAGGACGCAGCATCGCAGGCTACAAAGGGATCGCTGTTGTTCTTGAGTGAATTAAGCAGGCTGTTGATGGTCGGACTACCAGCCTCAAGCTGAACGCCATTGGTACCGGCCACGCTGATAAAAACAGTGCTGATCCCGCGTATGGACAGCACGCCGGCCTGGGCCTTGGCAATGCCGGTATAGGCACGGGCAAAATCTTCGTAGTCCAACAAAGAGACAGCCCTGCCAAGGGTTCGCACCCCCAGCGGCATGTTACGGCGAGCATCGTCAAGTGATTCGGCATTCACGCCGCCACTGGAAGCCCTTGGGTTAGTGACCTCTTTGAGCCCCAGGGGACGAGTCAGCAATTGGCTCAACTGACCGGATTTGAGATTACCATCGCTGCCGATACCCTTACGATAGATGGCACGCACATTCTCCTGCCCCGTCGGGAGCCGCGTGCCATGGATGCCGTCGCCGAACTGGATCTCACCGACGCCGTCCTCATCAACCCGTACCACATACTTACGGTCACCGGCCTCGGTGCCATACAGAGTGGAAGCCTCATGCCAGGCGATATCGTTAACCCGCACCTCCAATGCCGCCTCACCGCCGCTTTCGTTATCCGCCCTGACATAGGTCAGCGGAGCATGTTGAAGCCTGAAGCGCTGGTGGGCCTGACGCGCTTCCCCATTACCAAGTATCTGGTGCATGGTTTCACCATGGGTTGCTCGCGCTACGTTGGCGTAAATACTGACGGTGTCGCGTTTGTAGTTATGTTGCAGGGCACTGGTGAATACAAGTGTAGAGTATGCGCCGTCCGGCACTGTCTCAAGCAAAGTCACCACTTCGCCGGCTTTTTCGCCTGCTGTGGTTTCACCGCTGAGTATGAACATGTGGCCAGGCTGCAATTCCTGCACATTGCGATTTACCCGTACAGAGCTGTCTTTGACATCGGTAACAATGGGGGTCTCAGCTAAAGTCACCTGCTCACTGTGCGCAAACACAGCTGTCTCGCGTATTTTTTCATTGAACAGTTCTCGCAGGTTCTCACCTTTGAGCACCAATCGCGTTGTCTTACCAGTGAGGGTGAAACTTGCTCGGGAGTCCTCAGCGACAGTGGAGACTTGGTACAACTCCTGGTACTCGGGCACAGAGAGTACCAGCCAGCTGTCCGGCACGATCTGCGAATAGGTGTTATCCAGATGCAGCGTATGGGTATTTCGCGGATAGAGCCTCGACTGAGGAATGATCTGTTTACTCTGCCCCGGATAGGCCCAAGAGAGTGTGATCACCGCGTTGCCGGTATTTTCATAATACTCCAGAGTGATGTCATATTTCTCGTTGGCGTTGAGGGTAATAGTACCGCTGTCTTCGGTGGCGCCATGAATGCTCCAGTTGTTGATGACCAAGACGCCATTAACCCACAAACGCACTCCATCATCAGACAATGTATAAAAAGTGTACTCACCAGTTGCAGGTGCCTGTACCCACCCTGTCCACCGTACCGAGAAGGTCCAGTTAACAATCGAAGGATCAGGTGAGCCGCTTCCCCAATCAAAATTCACGGTACTGTCAATGCGACTCAGCACCCGCTCGGATAAATCTTTATCATTGTAATACACACCATAGAGGCCAGTGCCGGTGGCACCATTGGTGGGTGGGTCGGAAATATCGGCAATGGTAAAACCGGGCCACTCTGTAGCAGTAATGGTGTTGGAAGGCTCCAAACCCAGATACCCGCGTTTGACCTCGTTGGTCATGATCCGCCAGTCAGGGGCATTGTGGCCGAAGAGCGAGGTACGCAAACGCAAAACATAAACTTTTGGATCAGCTGAAGGGGCGACGTAAGGAATGGTCGAGCCTACCCCCTTTTCTAATGTCACAACAGTATGGTTGGCATTGCTGTCAATCCTCAGGTCCTGAATTCGGCGAAAATCCCAACGCTCACTACCGGTATCAGCTTCACGCTCACTGCCGACAAACAACAACGCATCACCGACCTTGAGCTGGGTTGCGGTACCCTGCAGATAAATCACTCGCGTACCATGCACCGGCAGCATCATCTCGCTCATTCTCGGCTTAAGCAGATTCCACTCCGGTCGGGCCTCAATCTGCTCAACCGTCTCGAATATCTGTGGTTTTTCATCCTGTCCAGGCACACTCTGTACCTTGATGCCGCTATCCAGTCTCACTTCTTCAGGCGCACCTTCGGCCTCCTCTACGGTAAAGGCCAGATAGGTCTCGGCGGCAACGCCGGGGTTAAGACGATAACCGATCAAGCGCGCCAGTTCCTGCAAGGACAACCGCTCACTGGCGCTGCGCAGAAAGGATTCGTTGACAATCCGTTCCTGGTAAAAGCTTAACACATCAGCCATCGAGGCATAAGCGTCGAGCAGGGCAATGGAGTAGTCATCCGAATCACGGGTACGCAATCGTGCCAGGGCCGGATATTCCTGAGAAGAAAGACGCGCCTGCATGGTGGCCAGCACATCAGCATGATCGCCAATGCGATAGGCGATGGCCGACAGACCAGGACGATTGTGGATAACTACCGGGGCCTGGCTGCCAACACCTTGACAGCAACCACAGGCGTCTTGCGGTGTGAAGTCAGTCTTACTCATTTGCCACCTCCCACATCAAGCCTGAACACACCACGCTCGGGGAAATTGGGATCATTGTCCAGACGGGCGATCTCAAGCCGGTCCAGGGTTAAAACCCCTTGCTCTAATGGTATTGGGTCACTGTGCATGCGCAAGCGTTTAAATGTATCGATCACCACTGAGGCCACACCTTGTACCGACTGAGCCGCTGCATAGAGTTCGCTCAAATAGACCGGCTGACCAAAAGTAAAATTGTCGGGATGAAACATGGCTGGGCGTCCATCTTCCAACCAGCCCTTACTGAAAATACGCATCAAGGCAGCACGTACATCCGCACGAAAATAGTCGGGTTTGACGCAAACAGTCATCTCAAGTTCCAGCGGCACATAACGCGGACCGTCCACTTCCAGGTCATACCCTGCCATTCGGTAGGGCTCCACATGGTCAAGCATTTCCTGCTCAAACGCTGCGTCAACGGCCTGCCCTTGCAGGCGATCAGTGGTAAGAAAAACAGTATGCCAGCTCCCGGTCCAGCGGAAGGTAGCGGCAGCCTGTTGGACATCGCTATGGGCTTTGCCGACATCGGCGTAATCTTGCGGAGTGACGGCTCGTTCTTGTTTGCGGAAGGCCTGCGGTACATCGCGTTTAATCTGTTCAGCCGTTTCCGGATCAACGCCGCCCTGAGCTGGGAGTGGGTTGCTCACCCGCAGCAAGCGGGCATCATCACTCACGACATGAACGATTGACTCAAGACCGACATTGCCACTGCTGCCATTACCGATACGATAGTCGGCAGTGAACTCGGTGCCGGCATCGGGACGTTTGCCGTGATAATCATCGCCAAAGCGGATGTAGGTTTTGCCGTCATGTTCACACTCGGCCACAAATTCTTCCGCCGCGGCATCGCTGGCTAAAAGGTCTGCGCGCGGCAACCACAGGCTCTCATTACCCGAGTAGCGACCAGTGAGATTGATTTCCGGCCTGGCCCGCCTGGGGTCAGCGGCGGTCATTCGAATTGCTGCTTTCCCCTGTTCGTACATCTGGAGCTGCCCGGCTTCCAGCACCAGACGATACGCACTGTTACCGTCGGCGACCGACCAGGTTCCGTCTCCACCCTGTACGATCACCGCACCGCTGAACTGCACGCCCTGACTCTGCAGAGCCAATTGCACAGCAGAGGAATAGTTGCGTGCCTCCAGGTCGGCCAGGATAGTTGGCGTGGTTGGCATGCTCAGCAGGTGTTGCCGTTGCAGCGGCAGGGCATGGGTGAGCGGTTTTTCATCCAGTCGCGGCCGAAAACGAGGCACAATGACTGGCTGGGCAGGACGGGCACAGGTGACATGGGTAGCTGTTGCTGCGGCGGCAAGCACGGCCTTGGGCACTTCACCCAACTTTTCGCTCTCAATAGTCCGTCCATGGTCAACCAACACCACATTGCCATAGGCGACACTGATCTGGTCGAGATAACTTTCACCATAATCCTGATCGGTGATGGTCGAGAGACACAGCGGGAAAGGCAGGGCGTCCTCTTTTTGCCACTGAATCTCCGTCACCGGAGTGGGATTATTATTGGGCGGCTCTACAAACAAGCCACCTGAGGGGTCTTCAGCCAATAGCACATGGCTCAATCGCACGGCCCACCGGTGGGTGCGATCGGCATCTTCGTCGTAGCCGGTGCGTGGTCCACGTTGTTCAGCAAAGATCAATACATCGCCTGCCTTGAGATTGGGGTAGTGCCCGCTTAAAGTCGCTGCTGTCGCGCCTTTGGGAAGGCAGCATTCGCGCTCACCCCAGGTATAAAACTTCAGCTCTTCATGCTCTTGATAGAGCAGGTTTGTTTCTATGGCTTCAAACACCTCGGCACCGGCAGCCAAAGCATCAAGCCAGGCATCGCTGTTGGGGACGATGCGGTCGTCGAGATCGGGGGTGCTGGTTAACATGGCTGTGCCTCTTGGCAGTTCAACACCATTATCATTCACAAACACCCGCAGCCAGGAACGGGCGTTGCAGCCTTCATGTACCAGGTAGTCCATTAAGCGGGCATGACGCCGTAATGAAGTACGGCGCCGTGCTGTACCAATATAGGCTTCGGTGGCCACAGCATCCTGTTGATAGGAGAGATGGTCGCCGACATAGGCCAGCAGTTCAACCAACGTAATACCCAGGTCGGCAGCATTGCGGTTGCGCCTGTCGGGCAACAGCAAACTCATCCGATCCAACATCAACCGACGAAAGCTTGGGTAATCCTTGGCCAGATAATCAAGTTGCGGCACGGCTGCTGATTCTTTCGGGCAGGGGGTTTTAGTCGCGCAATCAAAATCCGACGCACACTGTACCTTGAAGGAAAATTGTAACGTTGAGAGCAGGGGGTCAAAACCGGCCGGCGGGGTATCAATCCCTGGAGCGCTGACCAAGCGCAAATCATATAAGGAAAAATCGCCCGGAAACTTGGTGCGAATCACCAGGAAATGATCTAGGGAATCAAGCTCGTCAACCAGGTCTGGTGGCTCACCTGGGGGCAAGGCCGTAGCCGGAGCGAGCCAATCAATTGCAACCTCTTCGATCCGTTCGCCGCCATCGATAATAACGTTCTCTTGGTTCAAAACAGGTGGTGGCCGCAGGAACTTGAGAAACAGCGTCAGTTGCCGCATCGGATCAAGCGGCAGGCCGCTATCGTCGACTTCCACATAGTCGAGGCCGTTGAGGGTACCGGTCAGTTTGACCACTTCGCGGCGGCGTTCATCGCAGCAGTAATATCTCATGGTGCCCCTCCTGCTACGTTGATCTCTGCCCTGGCACGAGTCTGACTACGACGCACGACGTATTGTACAGTGATCAGTAAAGCGCTCTCTTGCGCCTGCACATCAACGGCTTCGATGGTAATCAGGTCGGCCAGCCATTGTTGCAATGAACTCTGCACCAGGTACTGACTGGCAGTGGCCACTTCCGGACTGGCAGCACCAAACAACAGTTGACGCACACCACTGCCGAAAGTGGGCCGCATGACGCGTTCGCCCGGGGCTGTGAGTAATACCTGCTCGATCAATTCACGGATATATTCATCCTCGTTACTCTGAGCTGTGCGGCCCCGTCCATCAAATTGAAAAGGATAGTCAATTCTATTCATGTCGCCAATACCCTAGTTTGTGCCACCAGCGGCAACAGTCCTGTGCCAGTCGGGGTGCAGACTGCGGTGCTGGTCTGAACAACCACCGGTACCCCTCCTGCCATTACACGTACAGCCCCCACCACCCATTGTGCCGTGACACAGGGTGGTGCCCCGGAGCCGCTGAGCGAGCATCCACTCACAGCGTAGGGCGTGGCCAGGGTAACCACCGGTTGACCACTGACCAAAACCCGCGGAAACGGGGATAACGGTTGCGCAGGACCGGCATGCAAGCAGGTGACGGTTGCGCCGAGATGGAGGATGGGAGCAGGCATATGTCTTTATGAGTCTGTTGATTTAATAGGATTTTCGTTCAAGGTCGAGGCATACTGTAAAAATAACCACAGGCATATAGTTGATATTCCGAGGATTATTTTTTCAGTATAACGAAGAGATTGGGCGAAAAGACAGTAAATAAACAGGCTCATTTATTCCTCCTCAAACAATTGTCAGCGCGCCGGCATTGATATCCACCGTCGGCCCGGTCATGTTGATGATAGCTCCTTTGCCATTGGAGATGGTGATACCGATGTCGGTTACCGAGATCATGGCGCCGGTTGCGGTCTGCAATTGAATGCCACCGGTGGGGCCGGGCACATCACTAATCACGACCCCGTTTTTCAACGGTGTCTGCAGGGTGATGCCGGGCACTGCCGGCGGCACGGTACGAGACAGCACCGGTACCTCCGCAGCCGTTCCCCAGTAACACCCCACCCAAATTGGATAATCCGGATTCCCCTGTTCAAATTCAACCCATACACCGGCACCGATCAACGGCAAGGTGAACATCCCCATGTTCATGCCGGCTACCGGCACACAGGGCATGGCCCAACTGGAGAGCATCACGTTGGAAACATCAGGCACCATCACCTGCAGACGACCTATCTGCATCGGATCGACATTGTTCACCACTGTGCCACGATATTTGCCAAAATGGAGTTGATTCTCAGTCATACAGGTACCCTCGGTGTAGTGGAAAGTAAGCCATTGCGAGCCAGGGAAAAGTTTTGCTTGTATTCGCCGCGTTCAATATTGTGGGTGACGCTTTTCACATAGTAGAGCCCGTCAAAGGCTTCGCCGGCACCTCGTACCCCGACCAGTTGTCGCGCTTTCAGCACCCGGCCATAGCGGGTGACATTGAGACTGCCTTCACCCGTTACCACATCGGAATGACGCGAGGCATACGCCATCCCCTGCATAACCGCTCCAATGGGTGACAGCTTGGCAGTGTCACTCAAAAATTTAAGTTTGGGCGGCAGCGGTGGCACAGCGCCCAAGGGTGGATTTAAGGGAGTGATGTCGGGAATGGGGATTGGAATCGGTGCCTTAGTGGCCTGATTCTGAATGAAAACCACCGGCATTTCTTTCAACTCCTTATCAAATTGAAAGGAGAGTGATTCAACATTGGTGAATACATCCATGTCGGTATTCAATGCCGGTTGCGGCGGACCGACCTTGATCTCCGGTCCCCAATAGGCACGAACAGTTCCAGGCACCGGTAACGGGTCGATATAAAAGACATAACCTACCTCATGGGCCAACTGCGAAACATAGGCCAGATCGCTGCCTTGTTGGGTAGGAATACGCTCGATTGGAATCGGCAGGTCTTCCACCACGCTGGGTATGACCATTGGTATTACGCCAAATGCGGCGTATTTTGCGAGGATAGTCAGTACCCGTATCGCCGGCGGCATGGCTGGATAAGGGATACCATCCAGCTCGATAAAATCCATCAGCGCGGTGAGATCTTTACCTTTGACAACAAGGGTTGATTTGCCGCCATCGCTGCCGGGACGGATCTCGTGATGGATCATAACGCCATCCATGATGACCTCGCTAATACCACCCAGGCTAACCATGATCACCACCCGCATGACAGGTATAGTGCTCCCACCGGTGAGCAGAAACAGCGTCTGCAGCGGTGACCGTTTGGAGAGTGAAAAACTGAGCTCAAAACCACTTGGCATATCGCCGCCATTGACCTGCACCTGTACCTTCTCCAGCGCATCAATCGCCGCCCGTGGAGCTGGGACGGGTATCGCCGGCCCGATAAACAGATTGAGTTCAATAGCGTTAGCCATCGCTCTCCCCCGGTACCCCTTCAGGCAACGTAATCGCGACCCTGTCACCAGTAATTTCGGTCAACTCGTCGGGCCGCATGACCCCATTGGCATCACACAGGCGCCAATAAAGTTCAGGATCACCCAGGTATTGCGCCGCCAGATTGTCGACCCGATCACCTTCAACCACTGTATGTTCCTGAATCACGGCAAAGCGCTCTGGTGAAGGCACAAAACGACGTTTGAGATAGGCGATCGGTTCCTGGTTACTCTGCGCAAGGGTCGTGATCGACACGCCGTGGTAACGACTATTTTCCGGAAACTTGGATATATTCAGCACTCCTGCATCGAGCAGGGCTTTTAACGGATCATTCATCACAACCCCTCCAGACCCAAGCTATTGAGAGTGGCGCTGCCAACTGTGCCGGCCAGTGCCTCTTTATTTTTCAGGTAACTCATAAACAGGCTGCCACCTCGGTGCTTGAAACCGAGGTCATTCACCGACAATACCCTGAAACCGAGATTGATCTTGGCCCGAAGCGGATTAAGCGATGTATCAAAGGCCTCTTCGGTGATGGAAAACTCGGTTATCCGTACAGGGACGGCGCGGTGCTTGCTCCACACAAACAGGCTGAGCGGCGCTTCCATCGGCACGATCTCCAGCACTCCCCTGCCCGCCTGTTCATGATTGTTTTGCAGAGCCTCACTTGTAGGATAGAGCAAGATCTCCAGAGCAGCCAACTGCCCATGAATGCCCTTCTCGACAATGTTTTGGTGCTGGTCGGGAAACTCCAATTGATCCGTGGCATCGATCTCGGCTTCCAGTTTAATGTTCTCAACCGGTGAGCTCTTCAGGCGCAAGGCCTCTGCGCGATCAGTGCCTTCACTATAAGACTGCACCTGAAACGTTCTGGTCAGGGTATCCGGATTGTATTGCAAGGAGATGATGCGAATCACCTTACCGCTGTCCGGTTCCATAATGACGATACCGCCTTTTAGGAGGTTGGGTGAATTTGGAAAAGAGCTCATTTTCCTCCCTGTATCTGCTTAACTTTGTTGACTATTATTGCCACCCATTCTGATTACCGACATGATAAAAATGAATTTTCACGACCATTGTACTCACTCTTCTGTCGTGAGTGTTTTTTGGTTCCTCTAGGGGCGCCGGATAATATGTTTGTCATGACGTGGGTCCTCGGGAAATATGGGGTCAACAATAGTAGGATAGCGACGTGATAATAGCCCGATGTATGTCATCTCCGCAGCCTTACGAAATCTTTTTTTATAGTATTTACTCAGGGCAACTGCGGTTCGTCCCTTGGGGTCAAACTTCTGCGCTACCAGCCACTCTGCAAGGGCCTTGGCTCGCTTGGAATTGTCCATATGGACGATGGGTTTGTTATGTTCCGCACTCACCCCAGCGACCAGCTTGCCGCTTCGAACCGCTGCAGTGAACTCCTGTACAGTCGGAGCTGCTGTCGCCACTGGCGGTGTCAGTACAGCTGCCGGCAATTGAAGCACCTGGTTCGGTTTGAGCTTCGACGGGTTCTTGATGGTCGGATTGGCTCCCCATACCTTGGGCCAGGTGTATTGATTGCCCAGGTACCCCTTACAGAAATCCGATAACGTACGGTAGATTCCTGCGGTAACGCTGCGCCGCTGTACCAGCCAAACGACATCACCAGGCTTGAGCTTGTTTGGATCCTTAATCTCAGGATTGAGTTTACGCACCTTTGCAGCATTAAAACCGTACTTGATCGCTAGGTCCGTCAGTTTTTTTTCATTGACTACTCGTGTCATCTCACCAGCCTGCATCCGTTTAAGATCTTCAAACCCTCTCGCCAGCCCTGTAGATGGTTCATCAAATGCAGCTTCTAGTTTTGCATCTTCGGTCGGATTTTTGAGGTAAGTCTGGAAGCTTAGCCTGAAGAAGTATTGGTATAAGTCAGGAGCTGAGATTGACGGTAGGTTGCCGGAGCGTCCGAAATACCCCCGGTAGGTATCTAGCAAATCCGGCTTGCGGCCAACGTTACAACCCCTAATTTCGATGTGGGTCTTGTCGCTGATTTTATTTTTCACTCTCCGCAACTTGCGCAGATAAGGGCCATCTGCACCTTCTCCAATCGATTTAGTCAAATCCCGTCGTAGACGCTTCTGCTTCCCTGCACCTTCCAGAAACGGATCGGCTAGCGAATCTGCTACCTCCTGCTCCATTGGGGTGAATGTGATCGTGTTGGAAGCCAAAACGGCCGGCAGGTGTTTGATCAATTCAGCAATGGCCTTGGTGCGTTTTTTCCTTTCAATTTTACTGGTGCCTATATTCACTACAATCTTACGATAGAGGCCTAGACGTTGATTGACAAATGCATTCAATTGAGCACGGTGGGCAATTTTTGGTCGTTTGCCGGAGGGGAGTTTGACATCGGCCAAAAAACGCTGATCCACTATGGCGCGCAGTACGATACCGAGTGCACTTGTAGCTGCCGGAGCTCTCTTCCCGGCACCCAGTAACGTGAGCAGTGCTCCGGTTTTGGTATCCGTTTGCAGCAGTCTGTATATACGTTTAAAGAATGATTCGCTGACCAATTTCATTTTCGCAAACTGTTTGCGAAAGCGTTTTTGAGTGGTAAACGTTGCCGCATCGGCACCAAATTCTTCCGGCGACAATTGCGGCAAAAGGCCAAGGTCCAAGCCGGTACTCGATCCGTGGGAAACTATGCGAAATTTATCGATGGGGCCTTTACCACGATCCAGATCGGTGAGTACATCATCCATGTTGGATACGCGCTTGACATTAGGGTAACCCCACGTCTTATAGAAGCGCGCACCGGCATCCAGGTAATCCTTTTCACCGAGCTTTGAAACATAGGTGCCATGTTCTGCACGCTGAATTCTTTGCGTGGCTCTCAGTTGAGAGAAACTCCCACTTGAAACCTTTTTCCCGTGTAGGGCCCCAAACGCTGCATCATCGGCTTCATGTTCCAGAGCTCCTGCCCCGGTGTCAAGTTGGAGTCCCCCTTTAGGTGGCTGCGTTGAAGCTCGTTGCTGTATTACGTGAGCAAGTTCATGTGCCAGTAGATGTCGCCCTTGAGGTGAATAGGGTGAATAGTTGCCGTCTGCAAAGACAAGATTGTTTCCTACAGTATAGGCCGATGCACTTATCGCTCGGGCCGATTGGCCTGCTCGGGCATTGGCGTGGATGCGCACTTGACTGAAATCGTAACCGAATCGAGACTCCATAAAGGTCCGTGTGTTTTCATCAAGAGAGTGTCCCGGATCTTTTAACGTTTCATAGACAATTGCAGGCACACCACTCTTCTGAACGGTGCCGTTTGTTTTGCGTTGAACCGGTGTCTCTTCTTTCTTTTTTTTCGGTTCTTCTCTCTTTGGTTGTTCGCCGCTTATCCTGAACTCTGAAGCATAGGGTGCAAGTGGTGGGGGAAAAGCTTTTCCAGACAGTGATGGTGTTGTGGTTTGTCCTAAGCCTATTCCTGCGGTACCCAAGGAGAATGGAGAACCGGTGGCGCCATAGAGAACCCATGCAGTAATCATGTTTTGCTCTTCCGCTTTCTGCGCCGGTGTTTTCATTGACTCACGAAACTGGTGCTGCTCCATTGCCATGCGGGCCGTTTCAGCACGGAACTGTTGCGATTTGGTCATAGCGGGCTTCTTACTTTTTTTGGCTTCAGCCAGAGGTATGCTGAAGCCGACCATGACCTTGGTAGGGTTATTTACCGGTCCTTCGTATGTTATCTTGAGCTTGAGGCCCGGCTTTATCTTATCCAGCGGAATCTCAGGGATGTCGATGGGCAATTCCTTGTGGGTCGCTGCAAGTGCTGCGACAGCGCCTGTGATCGCTGAGCCTGCGATGATCTTGCCGGGTAGTGTCGAAATAAACGCATCACCCAGTTTCTCTGCTTTTTCTTTAATCTCCTTGCCTGGGCCGGTTTCGAGAAAGGCCTCGCCTAGCTTCTTGGCCGCTTCCTTATATTTTTCCCCCTCGCTTTTTGGTTTAGATTTCTGTTGGCGTTGCAGTGACGGCGAAATATTAATTTTCGAGAATGACCAGCTTCGTCTGTGGGCAACACCATTCATCACGGCGTCTGCTGTTCTGTCAGCCTCTTGTTCATAAGCGTCGTCTTTCTCGCCTACGTGTAAAGTCGGCTTGCGCTGTAACGTAAAAGAGCTGTGGTTATGCTCCTGCTTTGTTGAAGAGGCGTGGTTACGCATCGTGACTGCCTCCCAATTGATTTTTTTTGCCTGATTGTATTGCACCCGTATTCTGCGCAATGATGCTGCTTATACTTTGCCCCAAGGCCTGGCCTAACTGATCAGCTCCTTCATCGATGGGTAGCGTGATTTTTGTTCGTAGGCGAGGTAGATTTGTTGAGGAAATAGCAGGGTGTAATGAGAGTTGTTCAACCAGAACCTGTCGCAAAGCTTCAGCCAAGGCATAACGATCGACCTGATGCAGTCCATGCAGGACAATACGTTCAATATTGAGGTTGATGGTTGTTTTCATATCCATGTCCTCAATTCAGATTCGTTAAGTGGCTTCTCCAGCTTGGCGTATTCCATTCGTGCGGCATGGGCCAAGTCGGCCATGCACAGCGGCCTGCCTTGATCAGCCGCTAAAAAGGCCGCATTCATGGCAATATTGCGGATGTTGCCGCCAGTCACATTAAGACGGGCCAGTTGTTCGATATTGAGCTCCGCACGAGGCAGCTGGTCGGGAAAGATATGCTGCCAGATAGCGCTCCGTTGCTCCAGATCGGGAAAGGGAAACTGGACGACAAAGCGGATACGACGCATGAAGGCAGCATCGAGTGCCGATTTTATATTACTGGTGAGAATGGAGAGACCGCGATACGATTCCATCCGTTGCAGCAGATAGGCCAGTTCGATGTTAGCGTAGCGGTCATGACTGTCTTTGACATCACTGCGTTTGCCAAACAGAGCATCGGCCTCGTCAAACAGGAGGATGGCGCCACTGCTTTCCGCAGCACAGAAGAGGCGTTCAAGATTTTTTTCGGTCTCACCGATGTATTTGTTCACCACCGAGGAGAGATCGATGCGATACAGATCAAGATTGAGTTCGCCTGCCAGTACTTCAGCGGCCATGGTTTTGCCGGTGCCACTCTCGCCGGCAAACAAGGCACTGATGCCCAGCCCGCGCTCACTTTTACCAGCAAAGCCCCATTTTTCATACACCGTGGTGCGGTAACGTACTTGGCGACTGATATCGCGAAGCATAGCTTTATGCCCTTTGGGCAGAATCAAGTCCTCCCAGCCGGCATGCGGGGTTATCCGTTGCGCCAAATGATCCAAGCCGCCACGGCTCTGTTGGCGGCAGGTTTGCCACAGGGCTTTGTCCAGTGGCATGCCTAGATTGAGCTCGACCTGTAACGTCTCAACAGTACTTGCAATAGCCGCTGAAGAAAAATTGAACTGACCGGTCAATGGCAGTACATCAGCCTCAACCTCATCGTCAGTCTCTAACCTTTTTAATGCGCTCTCCCACAAGTGACACTGTTCCTCAGTGGTGGGCGTATCAACTTCTATCACAGCACAATGACGCCGTAAAGCTCTGGGGCGCTCGCCAAGCAGCAACAATGGACAATCCAAGAGCTCCATAAAGGTCGACAGATGAGCAGTCCGGCTATCGGTGGCATCAATTACAAGGGTGCTACGGGATAACACATGCTCACGGGCGAGCAGGCAAGCCAAAAGACTACGTTCATCGGCAGCAACCGGAATATCAGGGGCCCACATTTGCAACGCCTGCATACCAACCAAAGCACTGGCATGGGCCGCCACATCACGACCGGCACCAGCATCATTACCTTGAATATGAACAACAGGTGGCTTACTGCTGTCACGCCAAAGACTGATCAATCGTTCTACCTGTTGTTGCTGCGAAGGCGGCAGGCTATTGCTTTGAGGGAGGGGTTGGACAAGTCCAGCCACCCTTTGATCCAAACTGTCGACACCCAGCAAGAAATGCAATATACGCTCATCCAGTGTCAGGCGTGCCATGGTAAGACGGCCGGTGTCGTGTAGCTGGATCAACTGCCAGTAGCGAAGTGGTGACTCGGGTGATATGGCGCTCCAGTGTTCCTCAGGCAATACAGACAGGGCCAGGCCAAAAGTCGGATAGTCGGCATGATCACCCTGTACCTTGCTGCATAATCGGCTGATATCTGAATGAAGCTCCATGCCGGCACAGAGCAGGATAATGGACCTCTCAAAGTTGGAGAGCTGAAAGTGCTCTGCTACAAAGTCAAGCGCGAATGCCTTTATTTCAGGCCGTTCGACAGTAGCTGCCGACCCACTAGCTGCATTTTCCAACAAACCACGGAGCCAGGCAATTTCTTCGCTCAGAGCCTGCTGATTGCTCTCAATCCATTGATGCGTATCAGGCGCGTTCATACCGGGACCACCAGCTGTTGAGAGGAATTAAATTCCGGCGGTTTGACGGCGCGATTGACCAGGAGGCTGTCAACACCGTCAACCCGTAGACGCAGCCACTGGTTGCCATCCGCTAAGGTGGAAAAGACAAAATCAAGGTTACCGGTTTGGACACTGAGATCGATAGGCAGGGCTTCATAGCCGCCAACGTTAAGGCTGACATTTTGAGCCGGTCGGACCTCTGGGGTAAAGACCAATTGGATGGTGACAGCACCGGTGCCGACATCACGAGTGACAGTGGAACTGCCGATATCAAGTGTCGGCGCCAGCATCACCGGAAAGCTGTTAGTGCTGCGTCGCTCTGTTTCGCCTGGTCGTAGCAGGCTGAGGCTGACGCGCCAACTCCCCGGTGGCCAGCCTGTTATGGCGGCGGCATCGTTGGGCAAAGTGACATCGACACGATCGCTATTTGCATTCGTGCCGATAGTTACCGGTATGGGATCATCAAGCAGGACATGTTCAAAACGTGCTTCCAGTAAAGTGCCACGTAAATGGTGACCATGCAGGGTGATGGTGTCACCAAGGACTGCCGCCAATTGTTGATTCGGAGGTTCCACATTTATCAGGCTGGGAAAAGGTGGAATCAGGCCTGCTGTCGTTGTAATGCCTGCCTCGCGTCCTGTGACTGGATCACGCGGTCCCCTTGTCAGTACAGGCAAGGATGAACGGGTCGGTTTTTCGGCCTCGATCAACACCACAGAGACGGCATAGGCTGCCGTTGGCCGGTACTTTGCCTGCATGGCCGACCACAATTTGGACATCTCCTCGCTGTTCATATTTGCCGGTGTAATCTTAATCTGTTCCACCTGATCTGCCAGTTCGGCAGCCGACAACGCCTGATAGCTCGGCGGCAGGATCGAACCATCCACCGTACTGCCGGCCAGAGCGGTACGAATGGCCTGACGATCAAGTGTTGGGCGCTCATGCATCAGGTACATGGCATACCCGAGCAGAATTTCGGCATGTAGCTCTTCCGCTCCATAAGCAGTCAACAGGTAATGCAGATCCAGTGCCAGCGGCGGATTAGTCCGTCGAACACCACGGGCATCGCGTGACGGCAGATCAACATTGCGCCAGCCAAGGTTTGGCGTAACCCGGTACAAAAACAAATTAAGCTGGGTAGTGGCGTTGGTGCTGTCGAGCGGGATAGTGTCAGGCGGTACAGCAGTAATGGTGACATTGCTGCCCACCGAACCGACAATATTGTGATCGATAAAGCCGTTGTTGAGCAGGTCACGTAATACAGCTGTAACAGAGGCGATGGCCAGAGGACTGCTCATGGGCGGCCTCCCCTGCGATTGAGGTATTCATGTAAAGAGAGATTATTCTTCTCTCTGGGGCGGACAGTTCGCGGCGCAGTAACAGGTGCTGCCGGCTGCGCCCGGACTTCAACTCTGCCGATGTTGACATGCACTGTTGTTTCCTGCTGTCCAGCTGTCTCAGTGGATCCAGGCAGTTTTGACATGGCCTGCTGTGGGGTTGTATAGGGGATGTTATGGTCCGGTACGAGCTGCAGGATGGCTTGAGAGGTCATAGTTCCTGATTGATCTTTTTGGTCGACGACGGTATCGAACGGGACTTCAACCTGTTCTGGAGCGTTGGCTGGCACCTTTTCCAATGGCGATGCGTTTGATTGGCTATGCTCGGACTCTGTAAACTCGCTCAAATCCATTGACTCAGCCGACGAAATCTGTGCTGGTACAGGAGACTCCTGCTTACGGCCTGATAACGGTTCGGCAATGTGCTGCTCTGGGGACGTGTTGTCCTGTGATGCGACAACAGTGTGGGCGGTTTTCTCTCTCTTGTCTGTATATCCTGTTATCGTTTGTTGAGGCTGAACCTGTTGTGTCGAACGTTCAGCAGGAGGTACCGGTCGAGCAGTTTCTGCAACAACCATATGGACAATGGGAGCTTGTTTTGTTTGTTTGTAGACTGCAGCCTTGCCCACAGGCTGAACAGTTGCCTTGACCGTGTCGCTTGCACTTGCAAGATCATCATGCGCAGGTGGTGCAAAAAGGCTCGGCAAACGTGGCGCGATAACACGTACTTCACCGCGGCTGAGTTGAGCTATGCGCGTCAAAAAATCATTCATGGCGCCACCATCTGTAAATAGGTCGCACGCCGCACCGGCCCCAGCTTTAGAATCTCATCCTCGGTCCAGCCATACGCCGTGGCCAACTGATGCACTTCCAAGAGCAGGCGTTGTGCCCAGGCACAGATTTCCATCCAGAGGACATGACCAATGTCCAACAGGCTCTGCCACTCATTTTTACAGGCGGGACAACTCAGCTCAAGCACCTTCTCTGCCTGGGGATCAGTCGCCAAGGCGGTTTCCGCGATACTGTTTTGTATCGATTGTGGCAGTGCTTGAACAGGAGTGGGTACGCCTTGATAAAGAACTTCATCCACACAGCGCTCCAAGAGCAGAGAACGCCCTTCGTCCACAGTAGAGGCATTGGCAGCGGCACCAAGATCAAAACTCGTAAGAGGACGCACGGTTACATCAAACCCATCTGTGACGAGCTGTCTTCTCTTTGGCTCCGGGGTGTCTACCGATAGAGCTGTGCAACTTAATGCAAACTCGACCCTCTCATTGCAGTGAGGACAGGTGTCCTTCCCTGGTAAGGTATCGCCAAAAGTGAGCTGGCGCAGGGCCAGCAACAGGTCATCGCGCTCCCCCAATGACATCGCTGCCAATTGCTCACGGGTATGTCCGGGCATTGCCTGCTGCAAGATAGACAATGCCTGATCAATAGGGTGAAAACGATACGCTGTTTCCCACAAGTGAATTATTTCCGAGGCTGTCAGTGCTCTCACTCACAATCCTTTGCTTGTGTTTATGCAGGTTCGGTGTAGCTCGGTTCTGCAGGTTCTTTCACATCGTAGTCACGCTCCCAGCCCTCGTTTTCCAGCTTCAAGGTTTGGATAGCTATCGCGTTGGCATTGGCATCGAGATCGGGCATGGCCTGAAATTCAGACACCCAGCAACGATAAACCTTATACGCAATGGCAAGTTGCCCTGCCTCGTTATAGAGCTCGATGATGATATCTTTACGAAAATCCTTGAGCGACACTTCGCTCCCTAAGCCTGAACCGTAATTCCACACCTTATTGGCCCACTGTTCAAACTCAGGGTCATGGGTAACGCCCCGCTCCAGGGTAATTGCTTCATATTTGGTACGTCCCGGAGATTTACGGGAACTGGAGGGGTCGCCGCCTTCACGGTGCTCCACAACTTCGGTACTTCGTTTGAGTGCACCGACCTTGGAGATGCCGGCTACATAGCGGCCGTCCCATTTGACCCTGAACTTGAAGTTTTTGTAGGGATCAAAACGTTGTGCATTAACGCTGAACTGTGCCATTCCTCTCTCCTTACGTTTGAATCTGACCGGCGATCTGCTGAATCTTGATGACTACAAACTCAGCGGGTTTGAGCGGGGCAAAGCCAACCACGATATTGACAATCCCCTGATCAATATCGTTCTGGGTGGTCGTTTCGCTGTCGCACTTGACGAAATAGGCCTCGCGTGGGCTGCTCCCCTGAAAGGCGCCCTGACGAAACAGGTTATGCATAAAGGCCCCGAGGTTCAGACGAATTTGCGACCAAAGCGGTTCATCGTTGGGCTCAAATACCACCCACTGGGTGCCGCGGAACAGACTTTCTTCGATAAACAGGGCCAACCGTCGCACCGGCAGATACTTCCACTCCGAAGCCAACTGGTCGGCGCCCCGTAGCGTGCGCGATCCCCATACGACCCTGCCGGTGACGGGAAAGGCGCGTAGGCAATTAACGGCCAAGGGATTGAGCACGCCATTTTCGCCATCGGTCAGCTTAACGGTCAGCTCCACCACCCCCTTGAGCGTGGCGTCATTACCGGCCGGTGCTTTCCATATCCCCCGTTGACTGTCAGTGCGAGCCATGACACCGGCAACCGCCCCGCAGGGTGCAAATTCAGCCAGGCGGTTTTCCTGCAAGGGATCCGGCAGCTTGATGCGTGGGAAGTACAGTGCCGCATTGGTGCTGCGACTCAGACCCCAGCCCGGACTTTCCAAGCCTGTACCAGCATTGGTCAAATGCGATGGCTCTGTCCAGCTGGTGAGTGGATCGACCACATACATGGCCCTCCGGTTCTCGCAGTAGGTGGCCGCAGCGCTGCGGGTTTGAGAACCGATATCACCACCGACGGGCAGGGTCAGAGGGGGGATGCAGAGCAGGTTGAAGATATCAGCCTTTTCCAATGCCCAGATACCCTGTTTGAGATTTTCCAGCGAAGGATGGGAGATTTGATCATCGGTAATGGCTAACCCGTTGTCTCCGTCAGCATTGAATGCGGTTGAGGAGGTATTGTCCAGCATCGGGTCAACCCCTGGTGGAGGATCAGCATGATCAGTGGGTATTGTGCCGGGCGCAGTCCCATCTATACGAACCAGCCTGGACTGCTGTGCAAGCACATCAGTAATAAATCGTGCGCTATCGGTAACAGTGGAGACATTGAGGAAACGTTCTGTCACACCGGTACTTGTATCGCGGATGGTAAGGTTAAACAGGGTAGAGTCGTTAGGGACATGTTCAACCCTTACCCGCAACTTTTCACCCCATTCACCGCTGCTGGCTGCAACCAGATCAAAATTCGTAGGCAGGGTCAGCGTGGCTGCGTTGCCGCCGTTTTGTACCCGTATAATAAGGGCATCGTTGCCACCGTTCTGAAAAAATTGCCGTACGGCGTAACTCATACTGCTGTCGCGCCATAAGCCACCGAATAAGCGTTCATACTCAGCAAAACTCTGTACCCGGGTCGGTTCATTTTCCGGTCCGCGCAGGGCACGGCCGATAAAGGCGGTTATCGAGGTGGCGACCCCGGTGATCGTGCGGACCCCGCTGGACACCTCTTCAATATAAACGCCGGGATAGGATAAGGTTACAGGCATAACTATTCTCCTTATGGGGTTGAATCACGACCGACCAGGATTTCAATCACTGCATCGGCTCCGGTGCTGTTGGTAAAGGTTAGACTGGTGGCACCGCCGAGCAGACTCACCGCCCCTTTTCCAATTAAGACATGCGGCCCGTCGAGGATGACGGGACTACCGCTGAGGTCATAGCTCAGATTGGCATCAGGCTTTTTGGGATTAATCACGAGTAATGAGATGTCGGCACCTGCCGGTACCAGATTTACCACTTGGGTCACGGTATCGAGCAGCTCGACTTCGAACTTGTCGTACGCATCGGCATTGACAATACTGCCCGCTGCTGAAACACTCGGGCCTTGCAACACCTGGGTGACAAAATTCCATTTGATAGTTTCAGGCATGCCATCTCTCCTTTTGTTTGTAAAAAGCCCGCCCTCTCTGGTTGGAGGTCGGCCGCTAATAGTGAAATATATCCTTTCCTTGATGCGCCATCACGAATAGAGGTCCTAAAAAATTGTAGTGGCTCAGCTCAAACACGAGAAACTAAGTGCCGTAAATAATACATTGTGGACAGCAAATGTTATGCCAATGGCTAAGGGAAACCTCTTATCGTGGGCGGACTGATGGGTTCTGAGGGGGATGACTACTTCTACGCCGGCGAAGCAGTGTTATGTTATGGTAGGAGTTCGATTGTTTTCAAGTGAGGAGCAATAATGAAACGTTACGTAGCTCGTGAATTGGGTTCACTTTCATTATTTTTCGCCTGTTTTATTGGTTCTTGGTTGAAATGCACCACCACTTTTGGTGCATTTCAACCAGTATTGTTTTTAGCTTTATGCCTTCCTCACCGATCCCTTCCAACAACATCAGCAGGATAAAGGCGGCCTTGCTTTCTGGTTCGGCTTGCAAGATGCCGGGAAACGAAACCAGCTGCGGAGAATCAAAATTTCGGTCGGCAAGAAGATAGCGGATCCTGTCTTTTACATCCTCTAGCAATCTCGACTTACCGGTTTGTTTTTACCATACAGCATGCTTCGTATTTTCTTCTTAGACTCATCAAAAATTTACCACGTTCCTCCCTAAGAATGTGACAACCTTCCCCACCTCAAGGCAAAGCAGCCAAAGCATAAATAATGAAACACCAAAACACATTGTTTCCCCATCACTAAATGGCATAAGACATGCAAGCTTACCAAGGAAAGATCAGGCTCGTCATCGACCTATTTATTATTCATCTTAGCGGCGAGCCGGCACTTGCGCTTCACCCCAAATTCTCTTCCAATGGGATACGTATCCCCCACTAAAAGGAGGACAAACATGCTCATCACTCGAAAAAATGTAATTCTGCTTTTGGCAGGTATGACTCTGCTGGCTTCCTGCAGCGGCAACGGCAAATCGCCTGCCGACTCTGCTTCGGCAGGGTCCGACGATGATGTTGCCATTGACCGATACATTGTCGCCACAGCAGAAGAGATTGCTGCCGAGGAACTATACCTGCGTGAGGTTGGCAAAATCCAGCCGGACCCTGCTGTATGGGAACTGATAGAAACCAGAGAGCTTAAACCGTTAAGTGCACCACGCCTCAACATCGATCCGGATTTCGACAAGCTGGTCCCTGACGCTCAACTGGCAGAAGAAGATGCAACAGAGCGGGCAGCTCCCAGCCAAGAACTGGCAATAATGAGCCTGGCAGACGGCCGCACTTATAGACAAAAGCCCGGCACCATGCTCAAAGGCCGTAAGCTGACCTCCACAATCAGCACACTGAAGAAGCAGGAACGCGCACTGCCGGAAGCCGCAGAGGAGGAGGCCGATACAATGGGGGATTTGGACAGCGATCAAGAGGAAGGAGCAGTCCCTCGCCAGATCGTTGGCAGCGACAATCGACGCCGCTCAACCACCTCGAGCAAGACCGAAATAATGGTGCGGCTGCAGAGCACCTCCAGTGCTGATGCGGGCTTCTGTTCTGGTTCGATGATTGGTCCGCGGGTTGTTTTAACCGCTGCCCACTGCGTGACCAACAGCAGGGGCGAGTTCGACTTCACCAACACCTATATCGTCCCCGGTGCGCGCGGTGCCTCCTACACCGGCGAGAGAAAACCCCAGGGTGCCCGTTTTGTTACCAGGTATATAAAGCCAAACGGCTGGAGAGGCGGCGGCCCCAAATATGATTACGCCCTGCTGGTAATCAGTGACCATCCACGGGACACCAGTGGTTCTGTCCGCTGGACACCCAGGTGGGTTCGGTTCGGTTACCAGACCAACAGCTGGCTCGAAAAAAAGAATTTCAATCTCAGGGGGTATCCAGGAGCACGAAATACCTGCGCCGACGCGGTAAGCAGCGATGGCGGACGCTGCAACGGCTATGCATACTACCATGATCCAGCAAGGAAAATTGACAACGCGACCTCAACAACCATGAAATACAAACACGACACCCAGGGCGGACAAAGCGGAGCTCCCGTCTACTATTACTCAGGAGGCGTGAGAACGCAGTACGGAGTCCACAAAGGTGCTACCGGCAGCAGAAATCGCGGCCACAAAATTCGCTCCGGCAGCTTCGGCCTGATGTGCGATACCATCGAAACCTACACCAGTTCCCATTTTCCCGACCCGTACTGCCCGTAAACCATTGATGCGGGAAGAGCAGAGACGGATGATTGCAGTAAACAGCTGCAGGCTATCTTGAATTATCCAAGACAGCCTGTACTTAGGCCCATCACACACCCTCAATTTTCAACAAAGGAGAAAGACATGGCAAAAAAAGCATTACTTGTCGGCATTAACGACTATCAGGGGATCAGTGATCTGCGCGGGTGTATAAACGATGTGACCAACATGCGGGATATCCTCAAGACCTACCTTCGTTTTACCAACAGAGATATCCGTGTGCTGGTGGACAACCGTGCCACCAAAGCTAATATTATAGCTCGGCTTGAGTATATGGTGCGTAAAGCCAAAACAGGAGATTTTTTAGTTTTTCATTTTTCCGGCCATGGTTCTCAAATCCGCGATCGTGACGGCGATGAGCTTAAAGACCATATGGACGAACTTATCTGCCCGTACGATATGAACTGGGACGGCACCTTTATCACAGACGATACCCTCAATAGCATTTTCACCAAACTGCCCAAGGGAGTGTTGTTGGAAGTTTTTCTCGATAGCTGCCACTCCGGCACCGGTCTTAGAGATGTCGGCCTGGGGCGCCCACCAGAACTGGGCCCAGAACATCCGACACTGTCCAGATACCTTCCCCCGCCCATTGATATCGCATGCCGGCTGGAGGGTGATGAGGATGACCTGAAGACCGAACGAAGTTTCAGCGGAACCGACCGCAGCACGGTACACCATATTCTGTGGTCCGGGTGCAAGGCCAATCAAACTTCTGCCGATGCCTACATCAACAACTCATACAACGGAGCCTTTACCTATTATTTCTGTAAGCATATGCGAACCAGCGGAGGGGGGATATCCCGCAAGGAACTCCTGCGCCGTGTACGGCAGTCCCTCTATAAAGGCGGCTATTCGCAAATACCGCAGCTCGAATGCGAGGCCACGGTTCGCGCCGGCCGCACCCTGAGCGCCAAAAAAACAACCAAAAAAGACCAGGCCTAAAAAGGCCTGTAATCTACCCCGGAGGGACACAACTACAAGCTTATATCCGGCCTGCACTCTATTGAATCGTTTTTTTCACAATTCTGGAGAGGCCGGATTTTCACACTCGCAGTGCAAAGAAAGAGAACAAATAATCAGGCAATTATCCACCCTTCCGGCTATGCCGACCTCCAACACAGCCCCCAAAAGAGAATACTCCGTCGATCAACCAAACTGCAGGCCGCACTCAGGGCATTTCGGCGAAGTAGGCGCAAAACGAGTCGAGCAAGCAGGACAGACAACTGTTTGCATATCTGTGTCAAATACTGCCCCGGCTAATGCAAGATCATCAGTGTTGAGGCCGGTGGACTGGATATAATCTCTCTTGATAATCTCCATTGCTCTCTCGGCATCTGCTACTTTAACCTTCAACTGAAGGTCAGGACCGCCTCAGCCCTTTGAAGGGATGTCACCGAAAAGGAGAGAAGGGACATACTCTGCTTTTAAAAGATGCTGTAGTGATTTTAGCGAATTCAGTTTCCCACCATGAATGGTAACCAGTTCATCCTCCTCAGAAATTTCCATGGACCGTGGCGACGAATTAGCTTCCAGCTGCATGAGCATCTCCAACTTTTCAGAGCCTGACTGAAGCGGGATAGCACAGGTTGCGCACGTTTCGATTTCTGCTCGATACTCATCTCCACATTTGGGGCAATAATTACACTCTATATCAATGTTGTATTGATTGTTTTCTGTCACTTTTTTGTTTGATTTGCCAAGGCCGAATAATTTTCGGAACATATGTGTTGAACCAGGTTGAATTTATATTTTTTAGTTGCTGATCGCTTAAAAATAATCATCTGAGCGTTAAAGCAAAACAGGTACAAAGAAAAGAAAAAAGTTGTACAGAAGTACCACCGAGATATCAAACGAAAAAGTGTGCAAAGAAAACTCTCTAAAGAAATCCATCCTGTTTTAAGTCTGTTTCCGGCCTATCAAGCCATGTCGTTCTTCATCGTTGTAAGCTTTTACCAATAAAATAGCTGCGCCCTTTGTTTGATACGTGCTGTGCGTAGCCGGCAACCAGCCTTTTTTCTACGGTGTAAAATATTTGCATATCGCTAATGATCAACCTATAGTGCGTTACACAAATGCATACAGCTTATCCACCCAACGTATACTCGGAAAACCGCCATGCCCAACCTGCCTGATGACTTGACCCCCTTTACTGATTTTGCCGCCGCGCTGGCACAGCGAGGTGGAGAAATTGCTCAACAATGGTTTCGCGCCGACTTTACCATTGACGTCAAAACAGACTGCAGCCCGGTAACCATAGCAGACCGAAGCGTTGAGGCCGAACTGCGGGAAAGGATTCTCAGCGCCTACCCGCATCATGGCATTCTGGGGGAGGAGTACGGTCAGAAAGCGGTAGACGCCGAATATGTCTGGGTCATTGACCCCATTGACGGCACCCGCAGTTTCATCACCGGCTCGCCGCTCTGGGGCACGCTCGTTGCATTACTCCATAAAGGACGCCCGGTCGTAGGCGCAGTAGAGATACCGGTCTTGCAGGAAAGATGGATAGGTACTGCGGCACAGGGATGCCGTGCAGGCTCCCCGCAAAAGGGAACAGTCACCAGTCGGGTGAGCCACTGCACAGAACTTGCAGCTGCACAGTTTTACACCACTTCCATAAGGTATTTTGACGAACAGGACAAACCGACTATCAACCAACTGGCAGACACAACCGCCAACGCCCTTTTTGGCGGAGACTGTTATATTTACTGCCTGCTGGCCTCGGGCTACATTGATCTGGTGGTAGAATCCCAGCTCAAACCCTACGACTACCTGGCCCTGGTCCCCATCATTGAAGAAGCTGGAGGGGTTATCACTGACTGGGAAGGCAAGCCGATGTCCCTGCAGTCAGACGGCAACCTTATTGCGGCAGCGACCCACGAGCTCCATGCCCAGGCACTCCACTTCATACGCAACAGAAAATGTAAGTGATCACAGATAGCCCATGGAGCCTCCCGCTGGTCGTTTACCTCTTTGAACGATCGCGATTGTCCACGTAAAGGGATTAACTTTCACGACTTTATACTTATCAGAAAAAGGAGACAACCAGCTTCGTCACCGCCAACAATTGATTCAAAACGTGGTACCATGATAATCAGTGCAAGTCGAAGAACTGATATACCTGCATTTTACTCTGAGTGGTTCATGAATAGACTCAGACAACGATTTGTTTATACTAGGAATCCATTTAACAACCGGTTGATCTCAAAAGTCCCCCTTTCTCCTGATCAAACCTCATGCATTGTCTTCTGGACAAAAAATCCTGAAAATTTCTTGAAACACTTACCTGAAATAGATCGAATGGGACATAGATACTATTTCCACTTCACCCTCACTTCTTATAATTCAGCTATTGAGAGAAATGTTCCAAAAAAAACTACAGTTATAGAAACTTTTAAGAGGCTATCAGACGAAGTTGGAAAAGAAAGAATAATCTGGAGGTATGATCCTGTTTTTTTGACTGACAGATATGACATTTCATACCACCTGAGATGGTATGAGTATCTGGCCAAGCAACTTAGTGGGTATACCGACAAATGCATATTCAGCTTTCTCGATATGTATAAGAAATGCGAAAAGAACCTTAAAACTGTTCATGTCCATCCATTGAACAATAAGTACAAAAACTGTTTAGCAAAAAACTTTCACACTATTGCCCAATCATGCTCAATCAATCTGGAAGCATGTGCTCAAGAAGAATGTTTTGAAAAAGTTGGCGTATCCCAAACAAAATGCATAGACGACAACCTGATCTCAAGGCTGAATGGCAGGGAACTTTCTTTCCCAAAAGATAAAAATCAACGAAAGCATTGCACTTGCGTTACCAGTGTGGATATAGGCGCATATAATACATGTAAAAACTTCTGCCTATACTGTTACGCAAACAATAGCAGGAAAGCCGTATTAAATAACATTGAAGCTCATAATGTAAACTCTCCTCTTCTTATCGGTTTTCCCAGAGCCAACGAAACAATTATCGACAAAAAAATTATCAGTGGCAAAGGCCTGCAACTGCAACTCTTCAACAAAGAATAGGATGGCATTGATGGAAAACTTGCGGGAACATACCGCAGGTCACGATGGACATCTGAAGGTGTCCCCCGGGAACGCCGAGCTCCAGCTCGGCACAGGAAAGGAAAAATGTCTGAAAAAGGATGGTATTCGCGCGGCTATGTCCCGCACCTGGATCGCATAGGCTTGCTGCAGTCGATCACCTTTCGGCTGGCAGACAGTTTACCGCGTGAGGTGCTGCATCGTATAACCGTTGAGTTAAACGGCATCCCTGTGCACAGGAAAGATGCAGAAAAACGCAAAAAAATTGAAGCATATATGGATGCCGGCATGGGGTGCTGTGCGTTAAGGCATCCGCGAATGGCATCTGTAGTACAGGAATCTTTACTCCAATTTGATGGGCAGAGATACCGGCTTCTTGCCTGGTGTATCATGCCCAACCACGTCCATCTATTGATCGAACCTTGTGCAGCCCTTGGTAAAATTGTCCAGTCATGGAAATCCTATACCGCTCGTTGGGCAATGCAACATAATGCCGAGCTGGAGCTCGGCGTTCCCGGAAAAAGCCTTTGGATGCGCGAATATTGGGACAGGTATATCCGGGACGAGCAACATTTTCGGGATGTAATACGCTACATTCATTATAATCCGGTAAAAGCACAACTCTGTGTTACACCCGAACAATGGCTCTGGAGCAGTGCTGGGTTGTATAACAGCTGATTCATAGTCCATTGAGCACCATGTAAAAGGATAGCCTTTTTCAAAGGTAATCATGCTCTGAGATAGTAAAATAAGGCGCTGGAACATAGCGTAAGTCACGATAGAAACCTAAACGTATCCCCCCCTGGGAACGCCGAGCTCCAGCTCGGCACAGGCAAATGAAGAAACTCCAACTGGTGCGGGAACCACACCCTAGCCACTACTTGTACCTGACCGCCTTATTGATTTGTTTATCCAGCTCTGTCTTCAGAACCAAGGCAATCTATCTGCCAGAAAAAGGTCCGCTCACTTCGATTTCCAGACCGATGAAGAACTTACGGCAATGCAACAGGCTGTCATTGATGGATACAATATCTCAAACCAATCAGGTAAGTAAAGCACAAAACTCTGGTTGCAAGCTTAAGGATAAAAAAACGTGGTGCGTCCCCCATTTATCCGGCAAGGACCATCGTAGCCGGATTCTTCGGTGGCATAGGCGATATGCTCAAATCTGCCGCCACCACTCAATCGACCTCTGCCCTTGGCACCACAACAACCATCGATTCCGGGCAAGTTGCCCAATACTCCATAGGAGGTGGCCTCTCTGATGGAGCAGCGAGCCTGCATGATTTCTACCTGGACCTGGCAAAGCAGACGACTCCGGTCATTGAGGTTGGAGCAGCGAAAAAAATAACCGTTATTGTTTCCGAAGGAAAGGAGTTGGAGATCAGAGAGATTGCAGGGGAATCTTATTAAACCATGTATCAATCTCTGTCATAATTCTTCACCTACCTACTTTTTCTCAAAATCAGAGTATCAGTACTTCACAAAAGTTCTTGTTTCCAAACTTATTATGGATAATAATACATACAGTTAAAAATAAACATATTGATTATTATCCATGCGACGCATTAAAAACAAAATTAGCGCATCAGACAAGGCTAGGCATATTATCCAACAGCACGGTGGTGTCATCCGCACAGCAAAAGCTATTGAGGCAGGCATTCATCCCCGGACACTTTACCAGCTAAGGGACAGGGGCCTGCTTGAGGAGCTTTCCCGTGGCGTATATAGACTTAGTAACCAGAAAGCGATGTCCGATCCTGACCTGGTTATCGTTGCTACCCGCATCCCCAAGGCGATCATCTGCCTGATATCGGCACTTTCATTTCACGAAATGACAACTCAAATACCTCACTCTATCTCTATAGCCCTTGCACGAGGTGCCAATACTCCCAGGCTTGACTATCCGCCAATTTCTATCCATCGTTTTTCAAACAAAGCACTGCTTGCAGGTATTGATGTGCATCATGTAGATAATGTTCCCATCAGGGTCTATAATCCGGAAAAAACCCTGGCCGACTGCTTTAAATTCAGAAATAAAATAGGCATGGACGTGGTCCTTGAAGCACTCAAACTGTACAAGGCCAGAAAAGAATTTAAGCCTGGAAAGATACTCAAATATGCACAAATATGCAGAGTTGAAAAAATAATGCGCCCCTACCTGGAGATGAGTGCATGAAGCCCACAACAAACAAGGCAGCATCAGTTCGACAACGTTTACTCAACCGGGCCAGGAGCGACAAACGGCCTTTTAATGAACTACTGCAATATTATGCTATGGAACGGTTTCTGTACCGGTTGTCTCAATCCTTTTCCTCCGACCGCTTCATTCTTAAAGGTGCTTTACTACTGCGAGTCTGGGACGCCCCTGAATTTCGTCCAACCATGGATATTGACATGCTCGGTAAAACAAGCAATGAGGAGGCGGCCATTTTAGCCTTGTTCAACAATATCCTGCTAGTGCCAGTTGAAGAAGACGGGCTGTTTTTTGATACTGGTTCCCTGCAATCAGAACGAATCACTGAAGATGCCGATTACGAAGGCATCAGGATCCGATTTAAAGGCGCATTGGATACGGCAAGAGTGAACATGCAGATTGATATAGGATTTGGTGACATTGTCTTCCCCAAACCAGAAGAAGCCGAGTTACCAACCATGCTCGATTTCCCGGCTCCAAAGCTCCTTTGCTATAGCCGTGAAAGTGCCATAGCAGAAAAATTTGAAGCTATGATCAAGCTTGGGTTCCTTAACAGCCGAATGAAAGATTTTTTGACATATGGTTATTATCCCGCAAGTTCAACTTCACAGGACTCGATCTGGCCGAATCTATCCGACTCACGTTTGAACAACGAAAGACCACTCTTCCCACGACGATAGACTCTTTTACAGAACCATTTATCAGAGAAAAACAAGTTTAATGGATGGCATTTCACAAAAAACTCAACCAGGAACATGTCCCGTCTCAATTTCAGGAAATAGTCGTACAGCTGGAAGAATTCCCCCCCCCCGTTGCTCAAACACTCCTGACTGAAACACCTTTTAACCGGCATTGGATAGCTCCAGGCCCTTGGAAATGAGTAAACCGACTGCTACAACCGTCCAGCAGTTATATCATTTAAAATCGTAGTTCTTCTTACCCCTTCCCAATTCGTTCTGATCATCTCATTTTCTACACCTGTTTTTACTGCTCAACAGGTCATCCCCACAGAAAAAAGAAAATAGAACAGCAGGTAATCTGCGTTTCCCATTTTTCAAAATAATAATAGCTTTGCAACCTGTGGGGACGACCAGTGAACCCTTTCAACCGAATTATACGATATAGCTTCCCTCTCCTTCTCCTACTCCTTAATGGGTGTCGCCCTGTGCTCAATCCCTACAATGAGGATTTCAAATGCCAGGCCCGAGACGATATGGGCGAATGCATCGATACCCCTACGGCCTATAAAAAAGCACGGTATCCGGAGACACAGGGGGAAGAAGGATCGAGCCCTCTGGATAGCACCCAACAAGAAGCGTTGAACAATCGCTACAGCATACTGGCAGGATTACTTGAAGAGGAGAAAAAGCCATTACTGCAGCCGCCCAAAATCCTTCGGGTATTGCTGCTCCCTTATAAAGGGGAGGGAGAGGAACTGATCATGAGCCGCTATGTCTATCTCAAGATTGAAGATTCCAAGTGGCTCCTCACTGATCTTACAGAGGAACAATAGGCCATGATTGCCGGACTGCTGCAGCGGGCCATCCTTGGTTCCGGGAACTGTATGAAACATAGCGATCTGGCCAAGATGACCAGGCGTTCACCATTTTCTTCGTACTTGAACTATCTCTCATATAATATATAAAAAAAACAGGAAAAATTATGAACAAAGGCGAACTGATAGAACAAGTAGCAAAAGACTGTGAGTGAGTAAAGCAGCTGCCGAACAGGTATTGGGCAGCATATTAACGACAATTACCGACGCAGTCGCAACTGGCGATAAAGTAACGCTGATTGGCTTTGGCACCTTTTCCGCAACCGAACGCCCCGCTCGCGAAGGGCGAAACCCAAGGACAGGCGAAACCATGCAGATCGCCGCCAAAAAGGTCGTCAAATTCAAGGCTGGAAAAAAGTTTATGGATGCTGTGAAATAATTACGTACTCCGGAGGTTACACGAAAAGATTCAGCCTAATGCTACCAACCTCCAGTTAACCTTTCCTCATCTCTGCGTTCAGTGTCAGATATGGACTAAAGCAGGTTGGCAGCTGATTACCTGAGCGAAGATTTTACCTCCACAGTGAAGGTCTCAACCTGAAGCGTTGTCAGAGTAACCAACCCTTTGAACTGGCGATATTAATTTTAAAATCTGAAGAGTTTCTTACCAGGCTGTTGTATGGCTAAAGGCAGCCAAGAGAATGAGAGCACTGCGTCTTGACTTTTCTCCCATGAATCTTTATTTTAGGATGCGTGTTAAAACTAAAATAACAGTGAAACATATTTTAAGTTCAAGGTGTGCAGGATGAAGAGAGAGCTCCAAGGCAGATACGTGACTATTTCGACGGTGGGTGAGAAGGCCCAGGCCTTCGTGCCCTCTTCGCTGCCTCCGATTCCGCCCATCGACTGGACGCCGGAGCTGCGCAGCAAGTTCGATCAGGCGCTACTGGCTCTCGGGCGGCTGGATAGCGTCTCGACCTTGCTCCCTGACACCTCGCTGTTCCTCTACATGTACGTCCGGAAAGAAGCGGTTCTTTCCTCCATGATCGAGGGAACCCAATCGTCGCTGTCGGACCTGTTACTGTTCGAACTGGATCAGGAGCCGGGCGTTCCACTAAATGACGTGCGGGAAGTCAGCAACTATGTCGCCGCCCTCGACCACGGTCTACGCCTGATGGAGGAAGGACTACCGCTGTCATTACGGCTTTTCCGGGAAATCCACGGCGTGCTATTGACCAAGGGCCGGGGCAGCAATCAAACACCGGGTGAGTTCCGGCGCAGTCAAAACTGGATCGGCGGTACCCGGCCGGGCAATGCAGCCTTTGTTCCGCCTCCGGCCGAAGAGGTACTGAAGTGTATGGCTGAGCTGGAACTCTTCCTCCATGATCAGCCAGAGCCGACCCCTGTGCTACTCAAAGCAGCGTTAGCTCATGTGCAGTTCGAGACCATCCACCCATTCCTCGATGGTAACGGTCGCCTCGGACGTCTGCTTATCACGCTTCTCTTGTGCGAGCAGAAGGTGCTGCAGGAACCGATGCTCTACCTTAGCCTCTATTTCAAAACACACCGGCAGTATTATTACGAATTGCTCAATAATGTCCGCCTGACTGGCGACTGGGAAGCTTGGCTCGATTTCTTCGCTGAGGCGATCATCGTCACCGCCACCCAGGCAGTAGAGACGGCGCAACAGCTTCTAGACCTGTCGAATCAGGATCGAGACAAAATCAGCGGTCTCGGCCGGCCAGCGGCATCGACCCTACAGGTTCATCGGGCACTGATGGAACATCCCATAGCCACCTCGGGCTCACTAGTGAAAAAAACAGGCATCACCCCGGCCACTGTCAATAAGGCGCTCGGCCACATGGAGCAACTCGGTATAGTGAAGGAGCTGACCGCCCAGAAGCGGAACCGCCTGTTCAGTTACGCGGGCTACCTCGATATCATGAGTCGCGGTACGGAACTGCCTGGCAGGTAGTACAATTCAATTTCGGGTTTCGCAATCGAATCAGGTAATAAGTTTTTCGCCCTTAATCGGTTTTTGACCTATGAAGTCTAGTTGGCCTTCATTCAAGGCTGGGAATAAGTTTACGGATACTATGAGATAAGCAGTGGTAACCAGCTCAGTTGCCAAGCCCTTCAATGTGATCAATGGCCTTGAGTTTATGCTCATCCAGCAAATGAGTATAGCGCGGAACCATCTGCATGGTGCTATGCCCGAGGATGTCAGCCAAAGTACGGAGGTCAACACCGGCCATTAGTAAATAACTGGCCGCGGTGTGTCGGAGATCGTGCATATGAAAATCTTGAATCTTTGCCTTCTTGACTGCATTATCAAATGCACGGCGGAAAAATAGATTGGGCCTGCGCTGTACAGTTTGCGAGGTTGTTTCCGGTAAAAAAACAGGCTGAGCGCTGTTACAGTTTTCCGGCATGATATCGAGTAGGATCTCAACAGCCTGTATGGTTAAAGGAACACGCCTGGGCTTTGTTTTGGTAACAGTCAGGTCGATGATCCGGGCATCAATATCGATTTGCCCCCATACCAACCCAGCACCTTCTGAAGGCCGCATGCCGGTATGCAATAATAGCTGCACATAATGATAAAGCTTTTCATTACGGCTCTTTTTGCTAATCTCGAGCAAATGCCGCGCTTCATCCTTGCTTAATAGCCGCAATCGGCCTGCTGGCTTAGCCGGTTTTCTGATGGATGCCAACGGGTTATCTAATTCCAGTGCCCATTCCGTTATGGCGATCGTATACAGATGGGAAAGCAGGGCCAAGTCTTTTTGCACCGTTGACGGACCGACACTTTGCAGCCGTTTATCCCTAAAAGCAGCAACCAGCAATGGTGTGATTTCTTTTAAATTTAATCCTGAAAAATTCTCACGCAATCTGTTGGCAGATGTTATTTCCCGGGCTCTGGTATTGGGCCTTTTCTTGCTGGAAATTTCAAGTTCGTACCTGTCTAGTGCCTTCGAGAAAGCCATATCATCCGGTGGTGCATCACCGACATATCCACCGGAGCGAAGTTTTGCCTCTGTATCCTCAGCCCAGCGCTGGGCATCGGAGAGACGGTCAAAGGTCTGGGAAATATAGGGATGATCTTTTAATCGTATTTCAGCCTTATAGACAGTGCCTTTCTTTCTTTTTCGCTTATTTATCCGAGCCATACTTTTTGGGCGTAATTTTTTGCAAAAAGGGGCGATTCACAATAAAACTATGCCAAACACAGCTAAAAAGGCGACCAAAAAGAAAAGGCCAAACCCTGCATTAATGCTAGGTTTGGCCTTTATTTATATGGTGCTCCAGGCAGGATTCGAACCTGCGGCACCAGGATTAGGAATCCTGAAAGAACCTTATATATTCAGATAAATAATAACGTTAGGCGCGTTTTTGGGCGTAACAAGAAATAAAGCCTATAATATATTCTCCCTCTCCAAAATGACTTTTGAGCGCATATAACTTTACTGCATAAGAACAGTCTTTCATTATCATCCAGAAGTTCGCTTTAATTAAGATCAAATCCAAAACTGACCTGAAGTCAGGTTAAAACTTATACCACCCGGTGCACATTAATTGGAAAAAATAGCATCGGCTAAGCCCCCCTTATCCTACACTTTCTCCAGGTATTTGCATTGGTGCTTGGTTCAAATGCACCAACACTATTGGTTCAAATGCACCACTTCGCCCATTAAGTCTTTAACAGCTTGATCCCGATTACAAAGAAATAGCTTCAACCAAGAAGAAACACACTCCCTGGCACAAAATATGCTTAGCTACTTGGGATCAACTCCCCCTGTTATAATTTCAGCGGATATAGCGTCCTGTAGGAAAAGGACATAACTCAAAGGGTAAGGCTGATCTGACCACAGGCTACTACGCTTGGACAGTGGTGGATGAAACGAAAACCACTAAATGCGAGTATGCCACTTTATGGGAGATACAGCATGTATAATGTTAAATTTTATAAGGGCGATTACCGAACACGCCAAAACAAGGCGAACATGGATGATGCTGACGCCTATGTCGAACATCACTTCAACAGTAGCTCTTCCGCCACTGCGAGCTACGCTCTTGTGGTGACGGGTTCGAATGCGTCTCCCACTAGCAAGAACTGGGGTCGTTGGTACGCCAAGGCAGTTGCCACATTTTTCAGAACAAAGGTCGGTGGTGACAACGGCATACTCGTCGGTGGCTGGAACGGCCGTGGTGATGGTAATATTAAGCACACTAAGATGCCGGCCATTCTGCTTGAACCACTCTTCGCGAGCAACCCACAGCATGCGGATATTATTCGTAGCAAAAGGGGCCAAACCGATCTGGCTCGAATACTCGTGGAAAGCATTCAGCGATTTTTCCCGGATGGCGGGCTGATCGCCTTCAGCGTTGGTCACAAGTACAAAGAAAGCAACCTCAACGATCGCGGTGCTGCTCTCGTAGGTGGTGGCAGTGAGGCAGACTACGCAGAGGAAGTATTAAAGATAGCAGCGGTTATGCTGGAGGCTGTCGATCATGCAGCCCTGAGCAGGTCAATCCGTGTTGTTCACGGTGACAACGTTTTATTTGAGACCGAGGTGGACGAGGATGCCTTAGTCGTTTGGGACCCAGAACGTGGTTTGTTAAATATTCAAGGATGAGTGGCGATATAGCAACTGGTGTACGCTTTACTTACGGAAGGGCCCCCTGTCAAAATGCACTTGAGTAAGGTTATCGGGTTCACAAAGGATGAACTGACAGAGTGGGTAAAAAAATACCTCAGCCCTAATATACTGGTGGTATCCGACGGCCTCAATTGCTTTCCCTGTGTCAAGAAGGCTGCTTGTGAGCACGAACCAATTATTTCCCGTACAGACAACGGGTATGATGATTATGGCGTTTTAAATGGCACAATATCATGATCGATAATGTTAAAAGTTCATTGTATGGGACTTACCATCACGTGAGCCCAAGTCACCTGCCACGATATTTTGCAGAATTTTGCTATCGGTTCAACCGGAGGTTTGAATTGCACACCATAGTTGCTCGACTGGCATATGTAGCAATGCGAACACCACCAATGCTACAGCGCTTTTAGAATTTGTTTAAAAAAGCCGATAACAATTTAAAACAATTGCAAAAAACTTAACACTGACCGGTTAATATTGGCTGGCAATCATGACTAAACTTCAAACAATAAGCCTAGGTCGTATCAGGGAAGTTAATAATATGCTTCAATAAACAAGGACAACGCATGAGTGCAGAATTAATTTTAGCATTAATAAATGGTTTTTTTGCAATCGTATCAGCTTGGATTGGCTCATCCCGTTCTTTACCAGGTTTACCTGATTTACCTATTATAAAAGAAGAAACCCTCATAAAAATTATTTCTCTTCTCGGGTACCTGTTACTAGCTTCTTTTATCTGCTTCCTTTTAGAATTAAAATATTTGCTGTTTCTTCAGTGTTTTCTATTTGCAGGTATCGTTTCTATATTCTTAGCTAGCTACGCTTTTCAAAACTCTCTTAAAAATTTAGCACTGGTGAGCTCAATTGTATTTACTGCCATTATTGTAACCTTAGTCAATATTCATGTATTTGAATTAGTTATAAATATTAAAGGCTCATTAATTTTTTTTACTCCCGCTCCGATATTAGGTATTGTTCTTGTTAGCATTTATATATCAGCAACCTATTGCCTTAGAAAAAGCATAGGGCTTCCTCCCCCAAAACCATTCTACTTGCTATTAGGCATGTCCGGTTTAATGAAAAGGAATAACGAACATAATGCTGATGGACAAAAGACACAGTCGAAGAGTCAACAGGACCGCTAAGGGCTCCGTTGGGTATCACCTGCATCAATGGCGCATAGACGAACCTGCCCCAGATAAATGCTATATTTTGCGTACACCTAACGCGAGTAGTTCAACTAGAAAAAAGAATGCAAAAAAGCACAACAGAGTAATTAATCTATCGCTTCCTGTTAGTACTGACGATGGCGTTCAACTACAGTAAATACAACCGGTTACCTTTTGTATTGTATATTTTTATTGAGCACTTTTCACACAACTGTAAGACATATCTTCTCTCCCTAAACTAAACAAGAGGGCACAATGACAACAGCATGGATTACAGATAGCTCCGCGATTACTTTTTTGGATACTCATAAAACAAACGTAACAGTTCCTTCTGAATCAATATTCAAAAAAAACAAATATGAGGGATTAACCGACAATCAGGTATTTATCGGTTTCGCAAGAATTGATTGGGAGGAAGGTGGTCACGATGCTGAACTTGAGTGGGTGTTGATTTTTGACCAACCAATAACGGAGATTACTTTTACAGACAAGACAGAATGCACCCTCCAAGGCATGATCGAAGGAAAAAATCTTGCCAAACTTTGTGGAGAAAAAGAAATTAAATGGGGGCCTGCAAGTATTGGTAACAACGTAATAGCGACAATGGATGAGACTAATCAAGAGATTGCAGGAGGTAAAAAAATTACTTTCAAGGACCTCCAGGGAGATGACGTCCTTGCCACGATGCGTCTATCCTTTAAGAAAGAAAATGGTGAGGAGATTCAAACAAGAGAGGTTCCTTCCACAGTGCTTAAAAAGTTTCCAGTTGTAGAGCTACTGGAAGAACTGAAAAAAAATGCGGGTAAGTATGGTTTGGAGGATTGTTGCGTGGTGAATCTTGGGGCAAATGGGAAGGAAAGCGCCTACGTTAATAACCGCCTTCTTCAAATTGAAGCAGTTTTAAAAGAAAACCTTTCCCCAGAGGGTATTCTTACCAACCTCACAAAGGGTTCAGGGGAACTGAAAGACAGAGTGAGAGATGAGTTAATAAAGAAACTTATTGATGATCAAAAAGGGATGGGAAGAGGTTCTAAAGCTCACCTTGAGGTCTCAACGCCCTCAAAAGAAATTATTGGAAAGGCAATTTTACAAACAGCATAGCCGCCTGTTGCCGGTTTCCATTTTCGTGACTTGCTCACCCTATCATGCAAGAGCATAGACTTTCATCACAAGGAGGATGCACCATGGACGAACTAAGATCTCTCAAGTTATTAGGCACTATTGACGCCCTGCTTATACCAATACAAAAAGTTATTTCCGCTATCTTGCCTGATTATTTGGAGGAGGCCCTGGATCAAGACGATGTGCGTGAAGCAATTGTAGCTGCCGCAGACAAAGCGTTACTCACAGCAGCACCAGAAGCCAGACTTGTTCCGGAGGCCATGAGAAAACGAATTATACGAAAAAGTTTGGATCTCATTTTAGACGAGATAGTTTTATCTTAATTAAATTGGGTTGTTGTCATAATTGAGAAACAGTGGATGAGGCCTCCTGCCTGATTTCCAAGTAGAGGACGACATTACCTGCACAATCATAGGGCATGGAGCGCCTGGTGCATATAAACCACCAGTTTTGGTGCATATGCACCATAATCTAAACTTTTTCATCTATCTGCTACGCTCACAATTTCCCCCTACTACCTGTGCATCCAGACATAAAGGCATTTACAGACATGATGGCGCAACACTTGCAGAAAAGCCATGCAGATCAATGAAATTATGACGGTTCAACCTTGGCAAGAAACGGAACTTTCGTAGGAATGATAAATAATTAAGAATCAACAACACATGTCCACGTACTAAATTTTTCCTGCTGACTCGTTGTACCAAACTCGTAAAAAGCGTTAATTGCGTAACACGCACGCAAGTTATTTTGGAGTTTTCATGGTGGGCAGATAGGTCAGGCGCGAAAAGAGACACTCTACCTAAAGCCCCCCCTTGAATCTAGAAAACCAAAAAGGAAAGATGCTATGCATCCTAAAAACATTATCATCTTTTGCGACGGAACGTGGAACAGGCTAGATCAAAAATCCAAAGAGGGGAAGATTTGCCCCACCAATGTGGTCAAGCTGTTTGAAGCTATTTGCCCCTATGACGACAACGGGATCACACAGTTTGTGCATTACGTCCCTGGCGTGGGAACAAGTTGGCGCGACCGCATCAAAGGCGGCGGCTTTGGGTACGGGATATCCGACAACATAAAAAGCGGCTATAAGGCCATTTGCAGCAATTACGAAGACGGTGACAGGATTTTTTTGTTTGGCTTCAGTCGAGGCGCATACACAGCTCGTAGCATTGCCGGGTTAATCCACAATCTGGGAATCATCCGGCGGGTCAATATCCATAAGGTGCACGAGGCGTTTAAGCATTACAAGAACAAAGCGGAGGAATGGAAGCCGGGCTCAGAAAAATCCAACCAATTTCAAACAGCCTATTGTTGGCCGACCAAGAATATACATTTTCTCGGGGTTTGGGACACTGTCGGAGCTTTAGGATCGCCTTATGGAGTGGTTACACGCTGGATTGTCAA
The DNA here is from genome assembly GCF_963675105.2 of Desulfogranum marinum. Lineage (NCBI taxonomy): Bacteria > Pseudomonadati > Thermodesulfobacteriota > Desulfobulbia > Desulfobulbales > Desulfobulbaceae > Desulfogranum > Desulfogranum marinum. The sequence goes on along the minus strand of NZ_CAXXRO010000004.1, from coordinate 1,582,629 downwards.
CAAACTGTTTAATTGCGGCTTTCATAATATCAGCCTGAGTTCCAGCATCCAAAGCGCTAGCCATGCCATATCCATCGACGAGCACCGTTGGCCTTTTCGACCGACGCGATGGCAGCTAAGTTCAGCACACAATAATCATAAAGACGATTTTGAGGAGCGCTGGTTTCCGGGAGTGCATTCGGATGTGGGTGGAGGCTATGCGGAGACAGGGCTTTCCGACATCGCCTTGGACTGGATGGCCTGCCGGGTTTGCCTGCGCGGCCTGAACCTGGATCTTGATCGGGTGTCCCTCCCGATTTTCGATCCCAATCCGACGCAGACTATTCACAACTCGCAAACTTTCCTTTACCGGCTTGCCACCCTGGCCTTCGTGAAGATCCCATCGGCCATTGGCATTCCCCTGCCGGGGAGCGATGAAGATAAACAAGCCATCACTCGCATCACCTGGAAAGGCGACTATCGCAGGGAAATTCCACCCGGCACACCCACTGGGCATACACCAAACAAGATGAGGCGCTGTTTCCCGTCTGAGTAATAACCAGAGGAGCAGGCGCGCTTCCCCACGAGAAGTTCAATTTCCGCTTTCAACAAATTGTGGAGGATTTACATATGAGCGATAGGGAAAAACGATGCAAACGAAGCAGAAGTGACCAGATGAAAGAGCTTGGAGCTGCGGACTCAAGGGACATCTATTTCGGTGAAGAAAACCCTGAAAATATCTGGAAACATGCAACGACGGAAAACCAAACAGATTTCGAGGCATTTATTGAACTCTGTAGTGAGTTTAAAGAAATGGCATTTAGTGGGGATAAAGGCGAACTAGCAGAATTATTATCCTCTGCTATGTATTCTTTAGTTTATCATAGACATGGTCATTTTATTGATGAAAGTGATTGGTTAGCTGAGCAATCAAATAAAATTCTTTCCCACTCTAAAATGGCATTTATCCAAAGGGCTTATACATGGGCTCATATAGGGTGCAGCACCATATGCGTTTGGGATGACAACGCAAAAGAAAACGTCTGTATGCGAAGTCTCGATTGGAAGGGTGCGCGAACGCTCGGCAACGCTACGAGAATTTTCAATTTTAAAAAAAATCTCAACAACACTACAAGTGAGTTCTCTACGGTCGGCACAATTGGGATGCTTGGGGTACTGACCGGGATGAAAAAAGGCTTTTCATTAGCAATCAACTATGCTCCCTGGTTTAAAAGATCTTTAGATCGAGATATGGACCCAACATTTAAAATGAGAAAGCTACTGGAAAACCCAAGTATTAACACCTTTGACAGAGCACTTGGTGCAGTAGAAAACTGGGAAGTGAGTTCCCCTGTTTTTATTACTATCTGCGGCAAAGAAAAGGAAGAAGCCTGTGTTGTAGAAATTGGCAGAAAGGATAAAAAAAATACCCGTTTTATTCAAAACGGCATCCTCGTACAAACCAATTATTATGATCCTCAAGGAGATTTTGCGTATGTCGAAGACAGGATGGCCGAAAAGAAGCAACAAAAGCCTTACCCTGTAGATGAGGATGGTTGTCCGCTGGCTGATGAAGATTGGTACTGTGGCAAGTTGATACCGAGTTCAGCTTTCCGACGAAAACAGCTCGAGGATACATTCACAGGGTTTTCAGGAACTTCTGAAGAATTGGAACAAATGTTCATCCAAGCATATAGGAAACCGCCGGTTTGGAACTGGGAAACAGCTTACTGGGCAATTATGCGCCCCCGCTCAGAGAGAATGAGGGTTTTTGCACGACAAAAATCCATGTGAGAGACATGGAAAAAATTGCGCAGCCTTTGTGACCGTCAGGCTTGGAATTATATTCATTGTTATTAAACATGAGGAATTGCGCATCTTCAGACAACACGCACATTTAGCAGGAGAAATAAGACAAGTTAAAAGAGTAAACCATACGTATCTCAATCATGAATCACAAAAAGAGGGTAGACATGAGTGAAAAGGAAACCATTGTATTCTGCGTTCATGGAGCAAATCAGGCGGATAAAGATCCAGCAAAAGACTATGCCACCTGGAGTGATGCATTTGAGTTAGAAGATGCCTGTCTAGAGCTAAAAAATGTTATTCTCGGCAACGAGAACGATGAAATAAAAAATTACCATCTTGAAAAACATAATAACTGCGACTTCCCGCAATATAACGGCTGGGCCTCTGCGTGGTACGGCGGTATATGGCAAAGTCTTTTGGACAAACCTGAGTCTGAACGCTTTTCCACAAGACTCTCACCATCGAAAGATGGAGAAAAGGACGAAAGAGTTTTTCTTCTGGAAAAGATTGAACGGGGTGCAATGAAGAAACATTTTGATGAACTGGTTCCATTTTATGAGCTCGCAGTTATCAAAGACAGCAATAAAACTCTCTACGAAGAGATCTGTTCAAAAGTGGTAGATGATCTATGGGAAGCAACAGAAGAAGGTGTCAAAGATTTTGTCATGGTAGGTCACAGCATGGGCTGTTGTGTTTGTTACAATGTACTGAGCCATATGACACGGGTGGTCGACGGTCAACCCCCTGCCGCTATAGAAGGAGCCCTGTCACCAGAATACACTGAAAAAATTAAAAAAATGACCGAATCTTCCTCTAAGCCTTTTGGTCTTATAACTTTTGGCAACTACATGGGGTACAACTGGGCTCAGAAAGCAAATACAAGAATTTTATATGGTGAACGGTCTCGACACTATGTCTATCCTGATTACTCACCTCGTTGGTTTAATTTTTTTACATTATTTGGTGGAGATCCTTACATAATCGATGATCTGCTTGAATCTTCAATAATAGGAGACGATATCGACGCCTACGATGACGTGAGTGTATGGCGTGTGCCTTTTACCAATATTGGCCATGGTCGACACCAATGGTTTCGTCGGGATAGTTTTACCAATAAAATGAGGTCGAAACTGAAGAAACACTTGTACAGATAAATGGCAATTACGATGTTAAAAAAAACTGGCAAAAATTCGCCCTGAAAACATTGTATGTCAAGAAAGGTGCGCTCAGCAAAGTGGGATTGCTGAGCGCAAAGCAATGATTGAATATCCACAGACTCATAGAGCTGGCGTACTTTGAAGAGGCTACACTCGGGCAGGTAAACCGTATTGAGCCACCTCTCCCACACTCTGAGCTTAGATTCCGGACAGCAAAGACGGTTGACATTCATAGCCGTATTCCCCCATAGGCATACTGATTCCTGGTTTATATGAACCACCAGTTTTGGTGCATATGCACCAAATGCACCAAAAAATCTGCTTTCTCACCCCACCCACCTTATTACACTTACGAGCTCCCTACGCACTGCAAAAGCACGTTTAAAGGCATTCTCAAATCAAATGGTACAACATTTGCTAATATACCAAACAAAAGAGGCATGTCCAAGAATCCACCTTGAGGGATTAATCAAAACTTGGCTTACAACGGTTGGATGCAAATCTTGGGTCGATCCGGGCGACGTAAAGGTAACGAGACAATCTGTTAAAGTACTATAGATATCCCCAAATAATACTACTTAGAGGAATAAAAGTTTTTCAGGCTGACGGAAATCTTTCTTTATATATAGGTATATAGGCGTGTTGCATTTATTTCATGAATCCAATGCTAAGGAACTTTAGCCTTTTACTAATACGAACACTTAGAAAGGACTAAGTTAGATGGCCGACTTCACATGCATCGTGGCGACAGGAAGCAGTATCGTGAGATATTTAAACCTTTGTTTCGAAGAAAGGTCTCCAATACAAAATCAAAAAACCAGAGCGTGTCTTGTACGTACTGAAGATTTAAACAGGGACATAAATGACCTCATAAAGTTTCCGGCATTATCGCTGTTCTTGTACAGAGTTAATTTCAATGAAACCATGCGGGCTGCGTGGGCGGCAATGGGGCATCGAGATGGTGAAGCTCATTTACCTCTGGACTTACATTTTCTTTTAACGCCCTGGGCTGAAAACGCTGACTCTGAATACCGTATTTTGGGACGCGCAATGCAATGCCTCAATAACCTCCCAATTCTTTCCGGTCCGTCGCTTGACCCTTTAACAAACTGGGCACCCTATGAAGGCATCCAGCTCTATCTCGAAGATTTGTCCACAGAGGATGTGATGCGAACCTTCGACTCACTCCCAGTCGATTACAAACTGAGTGTCCCTTATGTTGCCCGATTGGTTGTTCTTGACGGCCACGAAAGAAATAATGATGTGCCAGTTACCACTGCCGTTGCGGGCCTAAGAAATGGAGTGGCCAGTGAATAGATACTTGGCCCCAGAATATACAGAGATTATTCACCAATTGGCACTTGGGATTGAATGCATCGATTTGAACCACGAAAGAGGGTTGATGCATCCAGTGCGTATCGATATTGAAAAAAAATTACCACATTCGAGTAAAAAAATTGGAGCCCCATACTGTAATTACCAATCATCAACCCAGTCACCAGACAGTCTGTGTAGGCATCCATCAGGACGGTATTGCCTGCTTTATTATCTGGGAATAAGCACCCACATCGACCTGCGCATTTATGATCATTGTCGTTATTACGTGCCACGTCGTCTTCGTGTGCCACTATTGCCCCTGGAACAAGTTAATCAAACGATAAACAGTCACCACTCATTGCGCAGACGACGGCCGGTTCTTTTCCCGGGAGCAGCCTACGACATTTACGGCAATTCGACTGGACTGAGAGGCCGTGTCCTGAGAGACGGCCAGGCCATGCGTTGGGCATTTATCGAGGCTGTGCTGCCCGGTACCGTTGAATTGGTCGGTCGCACCCGTTGTGACGACCGCGGCGAATTTCTCCTGTTACTTACCCCCGACGCAGCTCCCGAAAGTGAATTAACAAGAACAATTCAGGTCCAAGTTTCTGTCGCGGGGCCTGCTACGATTCCTGATCAAGAAAACTTCACTCGTGATACTCTTTGGGATTTACCGCTGGAGCTGCTGCCTGACCCAGGACTGATCGATAATGTTTCGTCGGGAGATTCTTTTCCGGACGGCTATGTAACCGCGCTGTCAGCCGTCCGGATCGTTGATTTTGAAATAGGCAGAATTCTAACCGGAATTGAAGAGACTCCTTTTGAATTTGAACTGCCGTAAAGGTGAGTATTTTGTTTGAGGTCAGATTTATCCCTGCATTTGACTAAATATAACAATTAAAAAAGAGGGATCGTTATGCCGGAATATCTAGCGCCTGGTGTCTTTGTTGAGGAAGTAAGTTTCCGATCAAAATCAATTGAAGGGGTGCCGACCAGCACCACCGGGTTCGTTGGGTTGGCTAGGTTCGGACCGGTTTACTATCCGGATGGACCAAGTTCCTGTGAACCAAGACTTATTACAAGTTTTACCGAATTTGAAAGAGTCTATGGCGGTCTGGAACCCATTGAGGTAGGAGAAAATAGCCCTGGTGTTGCACGTGTTCCTTATTTAGCCCATGCTGTTCGCGCTTTTTTTGAAAACGGCGGTAAACGAGTCTATATATCCAGAATTATCAAGCCAAGGAATGCTAACGATCCAAGTCCTGATTATGGTACAGCATCCCGTTCTGTTGCAGTCAGTGACATCACCGCCACCTGGAGAGCTCGCTGGCCAGGGGCCGCGGGAAATGTTTATGTCGATACCTTGATTGTGCGCAGTAAAAATCTGGCCTATGAAAACAAAGATGGGATAGTTCAGGCTAAAAGTGTCAAAGCTGGAGCGGTGGTTGAAGTTATAGCCGGCGGCGTTTCCAATCCCAGCCTTGTATTGAATGGCAACGACAGCCCAGTTGAAGCTAACCTCAGGGTAGTGCAGGTTGACGAAGAAGGGCTTCAGACCTTTGTAGATAACACAGGGGCCACCCCATCCATTAACAAAGATGATGTCATTCAATTGGTGGAGATGAAAGTTCGGGTAACGGTGAATAATGAACGAGTCGCGGAATATGTGGGACTTGGCGCCTCAGCGGAACAGAAACGAGACATCTGCAAAATTCTTCAGAAAGACGATCCGGAAGATCAGGATGCACCTGTCTGGCTTCATTTTGACCCCACTACGTCCAGCGACCCGGTTAAAAAATTCCTGCCAGCCCTTCTGGTCGCGGCCTTGCAAAGCAATAGCAACGGCCGCCTGCAGAATGGCCATGATGGTGTTCTTCCCTCTGCCGACGATTTCAAGGGCGATAAAGCGGACCTGGACGATGTCACTAAGAAGGCCACCGGACTTGAGGCACTGGGAGAGATTGACGATATCGCCATTGTCGCGATACCTGACAGCGGCGATATGGGTGATGTGGACACCTCTTTCAGCATTGCTGACAAGCTGGTAACCCACGCCACCAATCAAAAATACCGTATCGCCATCGTCGATGGTCCGAAAGGCAGTTCCTTAAATGAAATAAGGAAATTCCGCGGCAGGTTCGACAGCAAATACGGAGCAATGTACTATCCATGGATCCGGATTTTTGACCCCATGGAGCGTTTTTCACAGGGTGCACCACCCAAGCAACTCAATCTTCCGCCTTCAGGTTTTGTTGCCGGTATCTATGCCAGAAACGATATTAGCAGAGGCGTCCACAAGGCACCTGCCAACGAGGTTGTCCGCGGCCTGACACGTTTTGAAATAAATCTCAACAGGGGACATAACGAGATTATCAATCCCGAAGGCATCAATGCCTTACGCTTTCTTGATGGCAGAGGCTACAGAGTTTGGGGCGCTCGCACTATAAGTTCCGACCCGGAATGGAAGTATGTCAATGTCAGGCGTCTGTTTATCTTTATTGAACATTCCATTGATAAATCCACCCAATGGGCGGTTTTTGAACCCAACAATAGTCGACTCTGGAAAAACATAAGGCGGTCGGTTGAAGATTTTCTCTTGATACTATGGCGCGACGGCGCTCTCATGGGCTCAAGGCCTGATGAGGCATTTTTCGTGCGTTGTGACCGCACCACCATGACTCAGAACGATCTGGACAATGGCCGACTCATATGTCTCATCGGGGTTGCTCCAGTGAAACCTGCCGAATTTGTCATTTTCCGGATCGGTCAGTGGACAGGCGATACAGTGTGATTGCCACGGTCCAGTCCACTCGATGCACTGGAAAAAAGGGAAAATCCCCACAAGTCGTTTGTAAATTGAAAGAAATAACAAAAGGAGAAACCAATGGCCACAGAGAGAATAAACCCGTACGGAGCGTTTAATTTCCTGGTGTCGCTGGGAGACGGCAAGGAAACTGAGATAATTGGAGGCTTCTCGGATGTCAGCGGACTGGGCAAAGAAGTTAATTATTCCGAGTACCGCAATGGTAATGAGGTCTTCAACACGGTACGTAAGATCGCAAATACTTACAAGGTAGACGATGTCACTTTAAAGCGTGGTCTTGTCGGCTCAACGAACCTTTTCGAATGGCTGACAAAAGTCGGCAATGGTGAAGAGGACCGACGACAAGTGACGATCACCCTGTTGGATGAGGCCAGACAAGAAGTTGCTTCCTGGGTTTTAAGAGAAGCGCAGCCGAAAAAATGGACCGGCCCTACCTTGGCTGCAAAAGGCGGTAGCGAAGTCGCCATGGAAGAACTCAGCTTGGTCCATGAAGGAATCACCTTTGAGTAATCTATGCGAATGACACCTGGCCTAAGCCTCGGTGCACCGGGAATATATAACTATCCCGAACCAACGCCGAAAGTAATGGGAAGTGCCCGAATGGACGTCTGTGCCTTTGTCGGCGTCTCCCCGCGAGGACCGGTACGTCTGCCTGAAGAACCTGAGAACGGCGCCACTCTCGACTATCTACTGCAGCCGGATTCGCCGAAAAGGCGCTCCGTTGCTGTAGCCGTGGAGAGCTGGAACGAATACCTAGCCAATTTCGGAGGCTTCGAGGGGCCGGGACGGCTTCCCTATGCGGTGGCTGCTTTTTTTGAACAGGGTGGTCGCCGAGCCTATGTGGTTCGCATTGTCCACGAATATGCCACGACAGATAAGTCCACAGCAAAAGAGATTGATAAAAATAACAGCGGTGTAGCCGAGGGTATCCTGCATGGGGCAGTGTCAAGCACAGGGCGGCCCATTATCCTGCGGGCCAGAAACGAGGGAAGCTGGGGTAATAATCTGCAGGCCTCCCTGGGGTTTTCTGCTTCACCCATAACCCTGCTTCCCGGGACCACTGCGGCAGAACTGGTTATTGATGAGGCGAATATTTTAGCTATGGGTTCACTTCTGCGCCTCAGTTGGGCCGCAACTGCAAAAGAACCAGCCAAAAAAGTACTGCGCTTTGTCAGCTTTGTCCGCCGGAAAGGGGAAGAGGATTCCGGCCTTGCCACTTTGCGGGTAACCCTGGAGACAGCCGTCTCCGCTGTCCCTGATGCTGCTGAACTCATTGAAGGGATTTTCACGACGACAGACCGAGCAGGCCTGAGCGAAGAGTGGCAGGGTGTCGGCCTCTCATCGCTCCATCCCCGTTGGCTCGGCGCGGTGCTCTACAGGGAATCTAAGCTGGTCTATCCCCATAAAAACTGGGTTTCCGGCAATATTATCCCGAAATCCCCCGAACTTGTACCCTTTGCGCCATGTTTTCAATCGGCCAGCACAGCAGCAAATTTTTCAGAAGGATATGACCGATACAGCGATATAAAATTTGACGATTTTTTTGATAAATCATGGACTGTGAATGATACTGACCCTGGCGATGGCATTCAGGCCGTGAGCCATCTAGCCGATCTTTCCACGCTTGTCGTTCCTGACCTTTATGTGCCAGAGCCACTGCCGGAACAAAAAGATATCCGAGATTTCCAATCCTTTGCCGGAAGCAGCTTTGCGCCCTGTGTTGATGTTGATTGTGACATGGAAAAGATGAACAAAAAAGACCCGGCTCTTAAGGGACTCCACCTGGACCCCAACCTGCCGGATGACTTGGAAACCATTACCACTCTGCAGGAAAAACTCGCGGGATTTGTCGAGAGTCTGCAAAATTTTGTCGTTCTGCTTGACGTTCCGCCAGGTTTAAGTCGGGAAAAAATCCTCCGCTGGCGGGCCCGCTTTCAATCTTCCTATCTTGCTGCCTACTATCCTTGGTTGCGCACGGCAAGGATCAAGGATAACAGGAACAAACTGATTCTTCTCAACCCTTCGGCAGTTGCCGCTGGGATAATTGCCGCCCAGGAGACTCGCTTCGGCGTACCCCACGGCCCTGCAAATGTCATCGCAGAAGGCGTCGTCAAAGTGGATGAGGCCATCTCGCCAGTCAGACACGCCGAATTTCATCCCCGGGGTATCAATGTCTATCTCCAGGAAAAAGACGGGGTCTGGCTTTCTGCCGGTCGCACCCTGAGCCGTGATAAACGCTACCGGCAGCTTTCAGTGCGCCGTCTCATGCTGATGCTCAAACGTACCCTGCTGCAGGAGATGCAGTGGGCCGTGTTTGAACCAAACTCTCCTGATCTGTGGCGTGAAGTGCGGTTGATGCTTGGCAATTATCTACGCCGTCTCTTCATGCAGGGGGCATTCCACGGCAAGTCCGAGGAACAGGCATTTTTTGTTCATTGCGACGGCCAGCTCAATAACAGACGGGAAATCGATGCCGGCCGCATGCTTTGCGAAGTGGGGGTAGCACCTGCCGAGCCTCTGGAATTTCTCGTTGTCCGCATCACCCGTGATGGTGATGGAACACTGACTGTGGAGAGTTGAGATGAGCAACCCCCTGTTTTCCGCCTTCCGTTTTGAGGCAAAATTACGACGTTCACCTCAGATTATTGCCGGATCAAACGCTCAAGAGGACAGCAACGCTATTCCCGGCGGCGAAATGCTCGGCGACGGTGCTTTTCAAGAATGCTCAGGGCTTCAGGTGGAAATGGATGTACAGGACTATCAAGAAGGTGGCCGCAATGACGGAATCATTCGCAGGGTGGGTTGGGCAAAATACACCAATATCGTTTTAAAACGGGGCATGTTTTACGACAGGGATGGCCAGGTTAACGATGCGCTCTGGAAATGGCTGCAGGATATTGTTTCCGGAAAACCGGTTGCCCGTTATGACGGCATCATCGAAGTAAAAAGTCGGGATGCCAAAGTTGTCGCCACCTGGGTTTTCGAGCGGGGCTTACCTGCAAAAATCAGCGGCCCGCAGTTAAATGCTAAAAGCGGGGAAATTGCTATTGAGGAGTTGCACATCGCCCATGAGGGCTTGCGGTTGGTAACAGTGGAATAAAGGGAGATTAAATATGCCTCATCTAGAAAAGGCTAAGTTAGAGCCGGTACGGGCAGACCGCAACAACAGTTCGGCTGGTGATGAAATGGAGGTGCAGTTCAATCCCACTTCATTGAAGCTGAGGCTCACCAACCAAACCGAGGGTGGCCGAGCACGAGGCAGACAACGGCGCCAGCATACCGGCACCAGCTCCACAGTTTTGACCCTCCAACTCATTTTCGACAGCACCGACGAAACTACAGGTTCCGTAGAAAATCCCCAGGCTGTCTCCGTGCGTAAAAAGACCTCAATGGTCGAGCAGTTCGTCGTACCAAAATCGGATGGCTCAGAAACGCCGCCCTTGGTGAAGTTCAGCTGGAATGAGCTTGTAATCATCGGCATCATTGAAAACGTTGATATCGATTTTGATTTTTTTGCTGCAGACGGTGTCCCCTTGCGGGCCAAAGTATCCCTTTCCATTAAAGAACAGGACCGGAAATACCAGTATCTCGAGACAGGAGCCGGATCCCGGGACAATGCCAATGCCCGGACAACAGGGACAAATAGCCTTGGCCAACCTGGTTCCAGCACCAATGATACATATAGCAGCGTGGCAAGCGATCGAAGCGCTGCAGCCCTGGATGGAGAGACAGCTGCGGAATTTGCCGCCCGCATGGGCCTTGATCCCTATGCCTGGCGGGGGCTTGATGTGGACCTTTCCGCTGGCCTCAGCTTGGAGGCGGGACTTGAAGTCGGTTTTTCCGCAGGACTGAGCTTAAACGCCGGAATTGGTTTTTCCGCAGGCTTTCAAGCTGGGGCGGAGGTATCCCTTGAAGCCTCGTTCGGTCTTGAGGCAAAGGCCGGGGTCAATGCCAGTATGTCGGCCAATCTCTCTGCCAATGTCTCTGCCGGTTTTGCCCTTTCAGCAGCCGGCGGCGTTGGTGCTGCCATCGAATCGGTGAAAAGCCTCAAGGCCCAGACCGCAGCAGAGGAAGCAAGAGAGTCCTTCCGCCCCACGGGAAGCATCTCCATGGCGGCATCGTCGGCAGCACCGGAAGATCCGACCAGCTTTTCGTCCGCAACGTCAGCAAACATGTCTACGCCTGCAATGGTTGGCGCTACTTCCAGCAATGCATCTCATCAGACAATAACCGCATCAAGTGGCATTGCATTTTCAAAATCTCTTCAGCAGTCAACCTCGGAGCATTCGCCGCTTACGACAAACGGCTTTACAACTTACAGCCAGCAGCAAGCTGCACCATCGGCACCCCCGATATCCAACGCTGATAAAAGAGCAACGGGTTTTGGTTATGGCGTGCCACTCAGGCCACAGATAAAAACTACACTGCCCCTGGACCAGCCAAGGATCTGCAGCCTGGAATCATGTATTCCAACAGGCAAGAACGCTGGGCCTAAATTTAGCAGCGACCCAACCCTTTCGCCCTGGATTAAATTACCGGTCCGGAATAAAAGCCGAAAGTTGGCTGATGAGGCAAAGACGGCAAAACAGGCTCATGCCTGCGGGGTACTGTATACAAATAAAAGAAAAGGGGGGACTTGGTGACAACCAGAGTAGAGCGCGTCATATCGGAAGTAATTCCGCAACAGGATGCATCGGAATCAGGAGAAAAAGGTGATGAACGCTGGAGCGACAAGGAAAAGATCATGGCGACGATGGCCCATCATGAACGCCTGAAATTAAGGGTTGCCGCAGAGGGATTTGATGACTGAGAATCTTTACTTCACCTCAAGCCCGGTATTTGAAATTGACGGCCAGGTATATGGAGAGCTGGCCCGGGATATCGTGCGGCTGCAGGTGGAAGAAGGTACCCATGGACTCAAAACCCTTTGGGTCAAGCTGGCGGCCATTGGCCCGGCTACGGATTCGGGAGGCGAAGAGGAGACCCTGAATTATCTTGACGGCCGTATCCTTGACTTTGGCAAGGAAATTAACGTGGCCATCGGTCCACCCGACTCCCAGCGCACCATTTTCCATGGCTCTATTTCTGCCCTAGAGGTGAGCTTTGAAGAAGGAGAGGAACCAGAGGTGACCTTCTATGCTGAGGATAACCTCATGGATCTGCGCATGACCCGCAGGATGAAAACCTATGAGCAGATGACTGATGCTGATATCGCCTCAGAGATTGCCAGCGCCCATAGTCTGAATCCTGCAGTCGATGCCCAGGGTCCGACCTATGATGTTGTCCAGCAATGGAACATGAGCGACCTTGCCTTCCTGCGTGAGCGGGCTCGCCTGTTGCAGGCCGAAGTCTGGGTGGAAAGCGACACTCTCCATTTCAAAACTCGAGACCGTCGACAGGGGACGACAATTACTCTGGTGCGTGGCAATGATTTAATCAGGGTGCAGGCAAGCGCTGATCTTGCCCACCAGCGCACTGAGGTCAGGGTAAGCGGTTATGATGCATCGGCACGGGAAGCCATAGATGAAAGCGCTGGTAAAGATGCCGTTGCCGCTGAAATTTCCGGTGGACGCACTGGGCCGTCAATACTGCAAAATGCCTTTGGTGAACGAATATCCCATCGGGTTCGAGAGGTGTGCCTCAACAGCTCGGAAGCAGCAGACTGGGCACGTGCCGAGATGCTTCGCCGCGCCAGGGGATTTATCACCGTCCGCGGCGTCACCAACGGCACTCCGGATATGATCGTCGGCAGCAGTCTTACTCTGGAAAGAATGGGAGGACCCTTTAACGGCCAAGGCTATTACGTCACCTGGGTCTGCCATACCTATGACCTGAACCAGGGCCATCGCACCGAGTTCGAGGCGCAGCGGTCGACAGTGGGGTGAAAAGTAAAGACCGAGGAGTAATAAATTAATAGTTTGTTGCAGCCACTATAAACCTAAAAGCAGGGGATAAAAAGACTACTTTATGATTCACGATTTCACACCGGACGGCGGCAGACAGCTTTATTACGGGGTGTACCCAGCCATAGTCACCGATGTTGTGGATCCGGAAACTCTTGGCAGGGTTGAGGTCAAATTTCCCTGGTTGGGTACGGATGGCGACAACCATGTGCGTGCCTGGGCAACCTTGGTTTCCAATTATGCCGACGACGACCAAGGCTTTCAGGCGCTGCCGGAAGTCGACAGTCAGGTGGTGGTGGCCTTTGAGGCGGGCAATCTGCGCAGGCCCTATATTATCGGTGCCTGCTGGAACGGCCAGGAGTCTATGCCGGTGGCCCCGGAGGCTGCCAACAACAAGCGTGTGATCAGGACCAGGTCAAAAAGCATACTTGAATTCGATGATACCCAAGGGGCAGCAAAGATAACACTGTCCCTTGAAAGCGGACATAAACTCGTTCTGGACGATGCGGGCCAGACCGTCACCCTGACCCATTCCAATGGTTCGGTGCTGCGTTTTACCGCCAGCGGCCAGATCGAAATCCAGGCTAATGCCACTGTGGAGCTGACCGCTGCTGCCCTCAACGTCCATGTCCCCGTGGCAACTTTTGACGGTATCGTCAATTGCACGACCTTGAACGCCAGCATCGGGGTAATTTCGCCAATGTATACGCCTGGGGCAGGCAATGTTTGGTAGGAAAGGAGTGAAAACTTGAAAAATCGTTATCGTTATCCCTGGAAATTGAGAGGTCCCTGGTATCGCAGGGAAACCAGTGGCGGTCCGGTAGGTCGAGGCGACCGTCCGATTATTCAGAAATATGCCTCTTCTGATTTTGTCAATATCTTCCTTGAGGAGCCTCAGCGTTCCCTAAAATATGTCTGCGAAGATTTTGTCAACCGTATTTGTCTCGGCAGCGTTTATGAGCCGGTAACTCCGGCAACTCGCCAGACAGGAGACGCACTGAAACTCTTTCTGGACACCCACAGCCGCTTTTACCTGGTGGTCTGTGAGCTCAATTGCCAAGCGCCGGGATGCCCCAGCGTTTCCCGCGATCAGGTCTGCGAGGCCGGTTTTGTCGTACGCCGCTACCGAAGCCGCACTGAGCCCAAAATCCGTGTTGCTTTAGCTAAAGTTATGACAGAGCGCAACCTTATCATGGCTAAAATTAAAAAAATCCTGCCAAAACAGCAGATGGCTAGTACTTCCGGAAGCACACAGTTTTTGCAGAACCCCTTGAAATGGTTACAGGATGCCGGCGAAAGCGCCCGCAGCAAAAGACTTCAATCCCTGCAGTTTGAATATGCCGCCAACACCCGTAAGCTTCAGGAAATTGCCCTAAACCATAAAATCGAGCTCATCACTCAAAAATGGTTGGTTAATCCGGACCTGAAAGGAACCGGTTCCTGGCATGAGGTGAGCGATGAAACGCCCCAGAAGATAGATGAGGAGATCTATCCCCTCTATCCACTCATCCCCGACCCCGCAGCAAAGAATCATTCAGCTACCGGCAAGACCATCTATTTCGGAGTGGTGCCCACCTCCAGCGCTGATCTCGATGAACTGGGCAACCCAAAATTTGACATTGAAAGTGCCCATGAGATACGTTGCTTTGTCCGCCGCCATAAGGAGGACTGCCCGTTAAAACCCACCAGGAACGATTGTCCCGGCGAAATCGTCTGGAGCGAAGCCACCGAAAGTTACAAACTAGCCGCCTTCCTCGATCTGGACGGCTCTGGCCATAAGCCGATTAACATCCAGCTCCCCGACCTCAACGCCCTGAAAGACCAGGCCCTGCGGGGACCGGCCGGTAAGGGCCTCAATGTCCGGATGAACCCGCCGCCGGATTCGACGCTCAATTCCGTAAAAAACAATAATGATATGGGTATGGGAGACAAAGGCGACTGGAATACTTCCCAAAGCGGCCAGATCTGTTTTTTCTGTATCCCTCTGATTACCATGGTCGCCCTCTTTGTCCTGCGTATCTTTCTGCCCATTGTCGTTTTTCTCTTCGGGCTCTGGTTCTTACTCAAACTAAAACTCTGCATTCCGCCGAGTTTCTCATTCGATGCCCAGGTGGCTGCCGACCTGAAGGTTTTCGGGCCTGAGTTCATGGTCAATATTGAAGCGGAAATCTCTGTGAAAGGTTCCGTCATCATCGGCGGCATCGTCTATAACGATGTCAATACACTGAAGCAGGACATTAAAAACATGCTCAATAGCGACAACGAGCTTCCTGGTTATCTGAAGGATGGTTTCATGGACCAAGTGGACACCGACTTTGATACCACCATGGATATCATCATCGGCATGGCCACAGATTTTTCCGATGATCCGGAAGTTCCTGAGATGGCTGGTGACATGCCCCAAGCTACCGACGGCTTGATATATTTTGCCAAGGTGAACCCGCTATGAAAACGGCAAAGGCCACCATCCAAAGCATTCTCGGCAAGGGCTGGAATTTTCCGGTGCTGCCCGACAGCATTGATAAGCAACTGCACTACACCGTAGGTCCTGATAAGGTTCTTCAATCCATCTGGATCATCCTGGATACCGAGCCAGGCGAGCGCATCATGCGACCTGATTTCGGCTGCGGACTACGTCGCTATCTCATGAAGCCGAATACGTCGGCAACCAGGGCATTAATAAGGCGGGATGCGGAGCGCGCCCTGGCAAGCTGGGAGCCGAGGGTCAAAGTACGGCAGGTGGAGGTGACCACCGGAGACGATCCGGCCATGGTACTTATCCACATCCATTACCTGCATGTGCGCGACGGCAGCCCTGCTAACCTTGTCTACCCCTTTTATCTGGAGTAAACGACTATGCCGCTTAACCGTCCCATACTTGACGACCGATCCTACGTGCAATTGCGCGATGAACTCATCCGTCGTATCCCGGTCTACGCTCCGGAATGGACGGATCATAACCCCAGCGACCCCGGCATCACCTTAATTGAGCTTTTTTCCTTTCTCGGGGAAAATTTACTCTACCGCTTCAATCAAATCCCTGATGCCACCTATATGGAATTCCTGCGGCTTTTGCAGATTCCGTTGCGCCCTGCCACTGCCTCACGGACCCTTGCGGTGATAACCACCAAAGAGGCGAATGGTGTCCGGGTACCCAGGGGAACCGAGGCCAAGGCAGGGAGCGTTCTCTTTGAAACCCTAACAGAAGTGCGGGCTCTGCCGGTGACTTGCCTCGCTGTTTCTAAACGAGAAGTCGATCCCCCCCTGGCAGAGAGTGAAGAGGGCATTTTCTTCAAGCAGTCCTATGAAAGTGTTGGCCTTGCTTCAGAAGATGCTACCGCGCCATACAAAAGCGAGCTTGTGCCCACCGAGTCTCCCGGTATTCCAGTCGATTTTGACAAGGCAGTGGACTCTATGCTCTGGCTGGCAGTGCTTGCCGAAAACGTAGAAGCTGTTGAGACCGTCAAAAAACATCTTGCCGAACATAAGGATGCCCCCCTGCTCTTAAACATCGGCTTTGTTCCGGAAATCCGACTCGATGCCGATGAGGAAATTCCCTCTCCTAAGTTTACCGAGCGCTTTCGTTGCCCCGGCGAGGAAACGACCATCGATTTTCCAGCGGTGCAGTGGTCCATATCCACCGGAGTTTTTGAAGGCGACGGGACTCCGCTCTATCGTTCACTGACAATTGAGCATGACACCACCGAAGGACTGAGCCGCGAGGGTGTCATACGCCTGCGACTGCCCAGGGATCTCGTTAATATGGGTGATTTTCCCGTTGATGACCCTGACATGGTGGGCACAGGAGATCTGCCGCCACGCCTTGACGATGAAGAAACCGAGCGACGGGTTATTTTCTGGTTACGGGCTTTTCATCTTGAGGGCAACGGTTTTGGCAAGGTGCTCTATGTGGGCACTAACGCTACCCAGGTCGTGCAGACCCGCCAGGCCAAGGCGGAATTTCTCGGCACCGGTAACGGTCAGCCCAATCAGGAGTATGCACTGATCCATAAAAACGGTGTCTCTGGTTCTCTGGATCTCGAAGTTGAAGAGAGCAAGGGCTGGCAATCCTGGAAAGAAACCTACAGCTTCCATGCCAGCCGGGAAAGTGACAGGCAGTATGTTCTCGACGCCGAAGCCGGCAAGGTAAAATTCGGCAACGGCCTGCAGGGCTATACTCCCCAAATCGGCCAGAGGATACGAGTACTCAGTTACCGTTACGGAGGTGGTTTAAAGGGGAACGTCGCTCCTGGTGCCATCAGTAAGCTCAACGGCATATCTTCGGTAAAGGTGACCAATCCCTTGGTTGCCTATGGAGGCGCCGACGCCGAAAGCCTGGAGAAGGCTCTTGACCGCATTCCAGGTGAATTGAGAAGACGCGACCGTGCAGTTACCAGCGATGATTTCCGTGAACTGGCAGAGATGGCACCGGGAGCCAATATCGGTCGGGCCGAATGTCTGCCTCTCTATCATCCTCACCTACCGAAGACGGATTCTTCCGGGGTAGTCAGTGTCATTGTCTGGCCCACGGAGGATAACGATAACCCCGATGCACCCATGCCGAATAAAAATCAGCTGCGTTCTGTCTGTCAGTGGCTTGACGCCCGGCGGCTGGTAACCACGGAACTGTATGTCTTGCCACCTAGATACCGTGAAATCGCAGTGGCCGTAGGCCTCCAGGTGAAAGCAGGTTACGGTATCGATGCGGTTCGACATTGGGTAGAGCTCGTCATCAGGCAGTATCTGGCACCGCTACCTCCCTATGGCCCGGAAGGAAAGGGGTGGCCACTGGGACGTCGAATACACGGCCCGGAACTTGAGGCCGCCGCCCTTCAGGTTGAAGGGGTGGAGTATCTGGTTGATCTGCAGGTGGTCGGTTGGGACAGCAATGGCATTCGCCTCGATAACACAGTTGAACTTAGAAGGGATGAGGTTATTGAGTTGATCGGTATCACTGTGGAAGTCGGACCTGTAACCGTTGATGTCGGCGAAGCCCTGCAGCCAAAGCCCCCGAAGAAACCTGCCGTGCCGGTGCCGGTATTAAAAGAAGAATGTTAGTGAGAAAGTGAGGGGGAGAGGAGCTAGGAATGGAGAGTAAGGGAAGGGTTGCTGGAATTATGAAACTCATTGTATCTACGCAAAAAGGATAAACCATATGTCCCGGGACTTTGTCATGGTGCATAGTGCGGACCAGTGGCTGCGCACAGCTTTTAAGGATACCTCCATGGGGGTTGAGCGGGACGCGGTGCAGCTTGCCTGGGAGTTGGAGGAAAATGATGATGTAGGGGTTACTCCTCCTTCTTCAGCAGGACTTGCCTTTGATCCCTGGTGCCGTTTGTACAGGAGTATTCCGGAACAGGGGTGTGTCACCAGGGCGCTCTGGGGTGATTCCGGTCCGGAAGGCACAATGGAAACGAATCTTTTTGCAACGGTTTCCCCTCAGCGCGGGGATTTTATTCTTGAAAAGAATGGATCTCAAGCGTTCAATGAACCCCAGGGGCTTGCCATTGACAGCCTTGGTCGTCTCTTTATTGCGGAATCGGCAAGCGGCCGTATTTTTATTTATGATCTTCTCGAAAAACGATTGCTGCGGATGGTGCATCTTGGCAGGGCTGTGCGTGATCTGGCCTGCCACGGCCACACGGTTTTTGCCCTTCTGGACGGCCCCCCCACCTTGGCCATCCTTGATGCCCGGTCGGGTCCACGTCTGCAAAACATCACCGCCACCCTTTTACAACCTTCGCGTCTTGCTGTTTCTTTTCAAGGTTGTATCTGGGTACTTGACTGTGGTGGTGAGGAAGATGCCACTGTTGTGCCGCTGGATCTGTCCTATGAAGCATTCTCAGTCCCCCATGCCACAGACCTTGAGTTCAGCGATGAGGATGTTGTCGTTGTTGCCAGAACACCGGGTCAGGATTTTCGGAGATTTCGAGTTCTCCCGGAAAAACAGTTTGAACTGCCCCATATGCGGGCCCGACATTATGACGGCAGGGGTATTGTCAGGATACCCAATGGCGGTATCGGTTTTTGGACGGCAAACGGATTTGGCCGGGCCACCCTTGCCCGTATGCGTTACGTAAAGGAAGGACGGGTAATCAGTTTTCGCCTTGACAGCGGCCGTTTTCAGACGGTTTGGGGCAGGATGTTTCTCGATGCCTGCATTCCCAAAGGAACCAAGGTAACGATTCGCTGTCTGACTCTGGACGAGGTCCCTGATGAGGCTAAACCCGTTCGTCGTACACCGCCGGCAAATACCACTTCAATGACAATACACCGGCCGGATCTTTCGCCCCCCATGCCTCCAAAAGATTTCCTTGATGCTGCCTCTAAGAGCCACATTCTGCACCGCCGCGGCATGGGATCCGAAATTCCCTGGAAAGGTAACGACAGGGCCACTGGCTATGCCACTTATGAAGCCCCGGTTATTGCCGATGCGGGTCGCTACCTCTGGGTAGTACTTGAACTCAAAGGTACCACCCGTCTAACTCCGCGGCTAAAAAGCCTGCGGGTGGAGTATCCAGCCCATGACCTGTTGCGGCGGCTGCCGCGCCTTTATTCCAGGGACAAGACCACAGCGGATTTCCTAGGCCGTTATCTGTCAATCATGGAAGGGTCCATGCGGGAAATCGATCTGCGCGCGATTTACCGCCATATTCTTCTTGATCCCGATGCCACACCCCAGGAAGTATTGCCCTGGCTTGCAGGCTTTATTGGCATGACTCTGGATGAACGCTGGCCCCTTAACGCGAGAAGAACGTTGATCAGAAACGGCGTCTGGCTCTTCCGTTATCGTGGCACGGTTACTGGTTTGAAACGATTTATTGAAATATATCTCTGCAGATCCATTGAAATTGTCGAGCATTTCAAGGTCAGTGGACTGGGCGGAGCCATTGTCGGGGAAGCGGATGCACTTGCTTCCAGGGCCGTGCTTGGGGCCGGCTTTCGAGTCGGCGGCAATGTTGGCCACACAGAGGCGGTATCGGTGAACGAGGAGACCATTGAGGATGCCTTTGAGTCCCATGCTCATCGCTTCAGCATTGTCATCCCCATTTCTCTTGATCAGGAAAAGAAGGAAGTTATTAAGCATATCCTCGACCTTCATCGCCCCTGCCACACCATGTACGATATCTGTTCTGTTGATGCAGGAATGAAGGCAGGGATCGGCCTCTATATTGGGTTGACCAGTATGGTCGGTAGAACTTCGGGGTTTGGCACAGTGCAGACCGGTGGTTCCCTCCTGGGACGCCATGATATCATCGGCCGTCCTGTGGCTGGGACCAGGCCGGGAAGCAGCCGACTGGGTGAGGATAGCAGAGTCGGCTAACAGTTGATGCGCTCAGGCGGATCAGCAATAAGACAACAGTGCGAAGGCAGAAGGAATATGGAAACTCTTCATATTGAACACTTTCAGGCGCGTTATCATCTGCCGCCTTCCATGTTTGATCAGCTGGACAGGCTTGACCATATACTGGGCGAGATGCTGGACGGCTCACTGGCATTGGCCCTGGAACGCCTGGGAATTTCCCCTCGTGAGGAGATCTGCATCCGCCGGGTTCATGCGCCGGTGAGACTGCGAAGCAACTCTGTCGATTCAGACCTCATTACCGATTGGAGCATGTCCCTGGCTGAGAGCTTTCATGAAGTTCTATCCCAGAACGACCCGGCCAATGTTATCCGTTACCCATCCCGCATACATGGATTTATCGATTTTGCCGACAGCGTGGCAAGAGGAGATTTTCATCGGGCCTGGGCCTGGAAACAGCTAAATTTTTCGGTGGATCCGCGGATTGATTCCGTCAGCGAGGCAGCAGAGAAACTTGTCTCCAGCCTGGTCCGGGAATCACAATACATTATCC
Organism: Desulfogranum marinum; assembly: GCF_963675105.2. Lineage (NCBI taxonomy): Bacteria > Pseudomonadati > Thermodesulfobacteriota > Desulfobulbia > Desulfobulbales > Desulfobulbaceae > Desulfogranum > Desulfogranum marinum. The sequence continues at coordinate 1,561,784 of NZ_CAXXRO010000004.1, read as the reverse complement.
CACTTCTAACGGCCATGGCAGCTGCGGGGAGGCTGAGAAGGTTGCTGCTTCTTCTGCCGCCCATCTGGTGGCAGGATCTGGCCGTAGCTGCACTCATGGCCCACGGGGTGGAGGTTGACAGCTCAATAACTGAGACAATAGGTGGTACCCCTGTGAAAGCGCCTACCGCTGCAAGAGTCGTTGCGGAAAGGATTATCAGAGAATCCTCCCTTGCCAGTGTTGTTTTCCAGGATCAAACAGTTTTTTTGAATAAAGCGCAACTTCTGCCATCATGGGCAAAACTTATTCTGCTTGAAAGGGAGCCGGTATTGTTCCGGGGTGGTCTGTATGAAGCCGAGGTGATCCTTGGAGCCATAGAGGAAAAAATTCATCCGAAAACAAGGCTGTCCAAGACCGTTCCGGCAGAAAAATCTGCAAAAATGAAGGATTACGGTACCAGGGAAACAACAAGCACCAGTCAGGAAATCCCGAATCAAGCTAGGTCTTCCCAAAAATTACCTCATAGTCACGGCATGGGTGCTTCTTTAAGAGAGGACGATATCCCGGCCTGGGAACCGATTCAAAGAGAGGCCTTTCTCCGCCCACGGAGCCAAGGATGCACTGAATTTGGCGGTCTGCTTTTTCTGCTGCCACTCTTGGAGCACTCCGGCATCATCGATGAAATAGTTGTCAAAGGCATGGGCAGCCGTTCTCTTGGCTGGTTTCTTCATGGCTTGGCTCTTCATCTTCTTCCTACAGATACAGCTGATCCAGCCACACTCGCCTTCTGCGGTCTGCGACCCGACGCCCCCTTGCCATGGGAGAATGAGCCGGGGCCGAATGAGGATGAAAAACAGCTGCTGGCCAATTGGCGACTGAAAATCATCAAAGCTCTGGCAGAGCATATAACCTGGCAGAAAATGAAGCCTGAGCAGATCCTGCAGAAAATTTGCTGCCGCAAGGCTGCAATTGTCGCTGATCCGGGCTGGTTTGAAGTTATTTTTTCGTTACAAGACGTATCAACGGAGATACGCCGGGCAGGGCTCGATCAAGACCCTGGATTTATCCCTTGGCTTGGCGTGATTATAAAATTTTTTTATGAGTGATTTTTTTTACCATTTCACTTTTAGCGGTGACCATCATAACTATGCAGACTACCAGAGAAAAGAAAATAAGTAGGGAACTCTTCAGAGAGATTGGCATCTTGGCCGGTCGGTTTGCCGAATTTCTGCGACAAAAATTTGTCGACGGAGAAAAGGCTCTGGAGGGGGCGCTCCATTTTCTGGACCATGCCTTTGCAAGTGTCTCTGAAGGGACATCCCTCGCCCACTGGCAAGGCTCCCTGCTTGACCGAATAAACCCGGTGGACCACCATCCACTGCACCTGCTGATAGGAGGTTTCGGATTCTCGCCCTGTGAGGTTGATCTTCTGCTACTTGCCGGCATGGCAGATGAACATGAAGGATTTGCCGATATTTTCAGAACACTGCATCCTCAGGGACAGCCACGGCCCACGGTGGGACTAGCCACCCAATTTTTTTGCCAGGGGCCAGAAGACCGTAATGCCCTCAGGAAGACGCTGACAACCGGGCCAGCCGTCAAAGCTGGAGTCCTTCATCTCGATGGTGACGACGAGCCCTTTTTTAACAGAAATATCCGTACCGCTGAAATGATCTGGCCGGTGTTGCATGGCATTGATGCCTGGCCATCTGAAATTGAAAAGGTTGACGGCAAGATTAGCCGCCATGGACTTGACGATTGGCTGCAGGAAGCCACGACGGGGAAAGCCATGGCAGCTCTCCGTTCGGCAAGCAATTGCACGGTTCTGATAAACGGCGATGATGATGAGGGGGCCTTTCAGCGCGGATCCGCCCTCACCGTGGAAGCAGGAGTGGATTTCATCCGCATTCGTCTGGCAACGCCTATGTCACCTTACCTGGACCGCATTATCGGAGTACACGCCATGGCGCGGGGGGCGGTACCAGTGTTACGCATTCCCCATGGAGAAGGTCCTAACCAGGCAGTCCTACCGCAATTCGATCATTTTCCAGGACCGGTTGTTTTATGCTCCAGAGGCGGCGTCGGCAAAATTTCCCGCAATCGCCCCCTGATTACGGTCAATTGCCGCCGTTTGACTCCCACAGCCCTGCGTGACATGTGGAAAAAAACTATTCCGGCACTTGCCGCTGATGCTGAAATTTTAGCGGCCCGCTTCCCGGTGGAGCCCTGGCATGCTCTGCAGGTTGCCGATGATCTTCAATCTGCGCAGCAATATAATGGTTTCCAGGTCCACCTCAATGATGTGTCATCGATTATTCGCGGCCGTGCCGCAACAAATCTCGAAGGCGGCGTCAGCCTCATTCGTCCCGAAGCGACCTGGGAGCATCTCGTCCTGCCAACCCAACAGCTGAAGCAGCTGCATGAGGCGCTAAACCGTCTTTATATGCAGGGTAAGGTCCTTGATGATTGGCGTTTTCTGGAAGGCCGCCGCGGGGCACGAGGCGTTCGCATGCTTTTTACCGGCCCTCCAGGTACCGGCAAGACCCTCTCTGCTGAAATTCTGGCCTCGTCACTCGATGTCGATCTCCTGCAGGTTGATCTTTCCCGGGTGGTCAGTAAATGGATCGGTGAAACTGAAAAAAATCTTGCCCAGGTCTTTGAAACGGCAGAACGCGCCAAGGCAGTGCTGCTTTTTGATGAGGCAGACGCCCTTTTTGGCAAACGCACCGAAGTGTCTGATGCCCATGACCGTTACGCGAACCTGGAGACCGCTTATCTTCTCTCCCGGCTGGAGCGTTTTGAGGGCATGGCAATTCTTTCGACAAACCTACGCCAGAACATCGATACAGCCTTCACCAGAAGGCTGGAGTTCATTGTCGATTTCGTGGAACCATCCCGGGAGCAACGGTTGGCTCTCTGGAAATGTCATCTGCCGGAGAGAGCACCCCTTGCTCCTGATGTGGAGCTTGAAGAAATCGCTAAACGTTTTGCCATTGTCGGTGGTCTCATTCGAAACGCTGCCGTGGCTGCCGCCTTTTTGGCGGCGGCTGATAATTCGGCCATATCAAAGGAGCATTTCATCAATGCCATTCGACGGGAGTATGAAAAAAGCGGCAAACCGTTCCGGGAGGTGGTGACAAGAAATGGCAAATGCGAAGTATGAAAATTATACTTTTTCAGTGGTCTGAGAGGCAAAAAAATGAAGATTGAGGAGGGCAGGAGAGAGTCATGACTACTTTATTAGAGTTTTTCAATACCAAGAAAAACACCTATGCGGCCTTGCGCGATGATGCCCAGAATAATTTCAGCGCGGCTACGGAAAATCTGGCCAATGCCCAGGCGAATTACGATGCTCTACAGACCGATTTTGCGGCCCTGGAGAAACAGGTAAAAGAGGCACGCCAAGCGCTGACGGTCGCTCTCATGCCGGCGGACATAGAAAAATTGGCCAAGGAACTACGCGTTCTCCTGGATCAGTCTCGTAATGCCAGGGCCGATCTTTTAGCAAAAGAAGAGCAGATCGCAGTATTAAAAAATGACATGGCTCAGGCCTTCGACCAGTTGCAAAGGGCCAAGGAAAACCTGAAGGAAGCAAGCAAAGAACTCCTCACCGCCAAAGAACGTCAGAAAAATCATGACAGCTGGAATAAGACAGTGGTCGAGGGAGTGCTTTCGGATCTGGCAACAGATGCCGCCACCTTACTGGATGTAATAGCTGTAGGCGGCGCCATTGACCCGGAAGATCCCCTTGCTAAGGAAAAGAACATTATCGCCACGTCCAAGATCAGAGTCACTGGCGATATTCCGGAAAAACTTTTGGAAAGAGCTCTTGAACGTGGCCAAGACCTGAAAGATTACGACCAAGGCGCTGCCTATCTCTTAGCTGACCTGAAAAATGAAACTGGTGACTATTGGGAGTCTGCGCAAGGAACTTCCGGCAAGGTCATGAAGCTCTGGATTGAATTCCTGAAAACCGAGGAGGCCTATAAGAAATATGTTCTCAACAGCCAATCTCAATATGACCAGGCCTTGGCGCTTTTTACAGCTATCAGCAAAAGTGCTGCCCTTACAGATGCGGAAAAATGTCGGATAACAGATACAGATCTGGTGAACGACGGAGAGGCAGCACTTCTTTTAGAAAAAGCACTCGATGATGCCAAGGCAGCTGTCGATGCCAAGGAATTTGAACTGGAACTCGCCATTGCCAAGGCCATGATAGCGGACATAAGTGCGGATCCTGGTGATAACCCCGATGTCCAGACAATCCGAAGCGAACTGGAAAGCCTTCATGCAGCGCTGTTGTTGGCAGAGGATAACTATACCGACGACATGCAGGACGATCTGGATCTCTGGGAGGCCTCGATTCCCGATCATATCTGGGCCAATGCCGTTTCCTATGATCAGGCAATAGCGCTGCTCACCACCATCAGGTACGGTAATCCAGCGAGCCTGGCCATGGCTATGGATAATGCGGAATCAGCCTTGGTGGAGGCTCTTAAGGAACAAGATATTGCTATTCGAACCCGCGATTACCTTGAAGATGTCATTGATGCCTTAAAAGGTAAAATTGAATACAAGGGGAATAAAAGGCAGCAAAGACTCCTCAGTGCCATCAGAGGAGATTAAAGAAAAATGGAGGCCATCGTGAGCAGTACGGCAAAAATATCAAAAAACAGTGATAAAAAAAAGGAGATGAGCGGACTTTCTCCGGTCAATCCTTTCCGCTCCCTGCTCGTGCATTTCGGCATGCTGCTGGGTGTTGATGATTTTGAAACCATCGACAGCTACCAACGGGGCAAGATGTGGCTGCACAGCGCCTGGCTGCATCGCCAGGGTGCGGTGTGGGGGTTGCGTGTAAGTCTGTCCGGGGATAAGGATGAAATTCGGGTGACTCCCGGCCTTGCCATGGACAGCCTGGGGAGGGAACTCTATCTGGAGTCTCCCGCCTGTTTGGACATCGGCAGCTGGTATGAGAAGCATAAGGACGAGCCGGACCTGGTGGCCGCGGTGCAGAATGGCGAGCAGGGCGGCATCGTCTGTTTTGACGCCCATGTGGCCATACGGTTTAAGGGCTGCCTTGCCAGGCAGGTTCCGGCACTTACCGAACCCTGCGACAACACCGGGACCACCACTGCCTATTCACGAATCATCGAAACCGTTGAGCTGCTGCTGCTGCCGGGAAAATCGCCTGAGTGGCGGACACCGCCGGGCCTCTTGCCCTATCATCGACTGCGTCTGCTTTTCGGGCTTGAGGAGGCAATTACGGATGCTAATGACAATGTGGTCGCTGCTGACAAAGTGGTCTTGGACGCCCGGGCCGATATTCTCGACCTTGACCCAAATGAGCAGCCGGCAGCCTATCTGGAAGCATTCCGTCGCTTCTCAGCCCTGGATGAAATGGATCTGACCCCTGCTGCAACCGATGAGGGCGATGCCTTTTCCCTGTTTCCGGATCGAGACCCGGCCCTGCTGCCCCTGGCCGACATTGAGGGAATAACCCTCACCCCTGCTCAAAACAGCTGGCATGTCAGCAGCGGCCAGGTCGATAATACGGTGCGCCCCGTCCATGTTGCCACGTCAACCATTCAGGAGTTGCTCTGCGGCCCCATATGTTCCTGCATTTCGGACACAGAGGAGCCCGAAACATCGGGGGGCGGCCCTGATGTTCCTCCTGAGGATGCCGACGGTCCCCGCATCGATCCTGATAAAGTTACAATCACGGAGGCTAAAATCACCTTCCCAATAAATGGTGACTTCCTGTTGGAGAATAGCGTTAAGGCCGAGGGACTTTTGGTGACTTCATTCAAAAAGGATCACGGCTGGAAAGAGGAGAAAATTGAATCGGTGGAATATAATTCGAATGACAAGGTTGTCAGCGTGAAGCTGCAGGATAAACTCCCAAATGGCACCGGCACCTTGGTTCGCCTGATCGTCAGCGGAACCGGCGGATTCCCGTTCCTTGATACAAAGAACATCCCCTTGGCCGGAGCCCTCGGAGGGCCTCCTGGTGGCAAGATGAATGGAAACGATTTTGTTTTCATGTCTACTGTCGTCTCTACTGTCGAATGATACGAGGAGCAAACCATGTCGGACATCGTGAAAAATAATAATGGCGTAGTGGTCATTAACAGTATGGGCGGTCATACCGTAATTTCCAAGGAAAGTCCTTTGAAGCGACTTCATTATTTCGATGGAAAATTTCTACGAGCCGTTGACTTGAACCTGGAGCAGCAGGCCCTATTGCATCAAGTCCGCCTGTCGAATCAGGCCAGCGGTTCCGGCGTGGTGCACGGCTTCTCCTGTGCGCTGGCCGGCGGCGACCGTCTGGATGTCGGTCCGGGACTTGCCATTGACCCTGATGGTCGAGTCCTGCATATGCCCCAAGAGATCCGGGTTGGCATCGCCGAACTCATTGAAAAATCACGCAAGAGCCTTTCTGTTGCTGAAGGGGCGGCGACAGCTGCTCTCTCGGTATTCGGCGAATGCGAGCTGGCCGCTGAGGAAGCTCCTGAAACGATCCTCGAAAGAGTCCGAATCTACCTCATTACCGTAGGCCATGCCGAGGCATACTGCGGCGAGGAGGATGTCTACGGTAAACTCTGTGAAGAGGCCTGCATCACCAGCACGGAACGGCCCTATATCATTGAAGGCGTAGTCATTCGGGCTATGCCTTTGACTCTCCCGGCTGTCTTGGCTGCCTCACAGGCAATCGCTTTTTCTTCAAAGCATATGCGGTCCCGGGTGGCTTCAGCCTATTTTAGTGTTGAGCAGCGTAACCCGGCGTCTCTTATCTCCGGTGAAGGGCTTTCCTCGCCCATCTGGTGCCAGGGAGCGGAAGCCGCAGGGGGTGCTGCTGTGCCCATCGCTGTGATGGCCAGGGCCGGGGAAAAAACCATTTTTTTGGACGCCTGGATTGCCCGCCGTGAAGGTATGGAAACACCGCCGCGACGTTATTGGGCAGGGCGCATGGCCATGCGGCCCTGGAATGTTTTTCTTGCCCAGATCCTCCAGTTTCAGTGTCAGCTTGCCTCCTGCTTTGCCAAGGGCAATGTGTCTGGGGACATAGATCCCTGTGAAGAAGAAAAAAAACTTGCCCGCGAGGCCTCGAAGGCCCTGACCGACCTGTTGGAGCAGTATGCTGGAGTGACGAAACGCTTTGCCAACATGGAGGCGATTTCAAGAGTCCATGATTATCTTGAAATAGCGCCGCTTCGCGAGTTGCAGAAAAATCTCGCTGCCGTTGCCGTGCAGGCCATCTCACGACGCTCTCTGATTAATTGCGGTATCATCGAATTGCCGAGCGCCGGCTACCTGCCGATCAGTCCAAGCAGTACCATCACTGTTAATGAACAGGTGCGACGGCTCATGGGTCAAGGGGTTGATTTGCGTTATTGCTCGGTGCGGCCGGATTACATCCCCCATGTCCTGGAAGAGGCCCAGCACATGGAACGAATCTCCCTGCTTGCCGGAATTGACGATCCAGCTGCCAAGCCCAAAGTGGACATACTGGTGCCCGATGGCCGCATCGAGGAGTACAAAGAAGAAGCTCCCGGAACCGGGTATGAAATGAAGCTTGTCCTTCATGAAGCTGGCTTGACGAAGATAATTAACGCGTTGATAAGTAGGTTGGAAAAACACTTGATAAAACCAGCCAGGGAGGCGAGAAAAAATTCCCCCTCGCAACCGGAAGTTCCGAAGGCAGCACTGGATGTCTCAATCCTCCATGCCGCGTTACGCGGCGCAGCCCGTGGTGAAGATTTGGGTAGCGGCGGAACTGCATTTTATTATGCCGCCCAGACACCGGAGACAACGGCTATCCCGGTAAACATTACCCCGAGAGATTATCCACTGGCTGCTGTTTCAACTGGCAGCTCCGTAGAAAAAACTAGGCTTGTAAGGGAAGCTAGCACCAATCCTACTCGCCAAAATGAACAGCCGCTCACTACGCTACGCCAGCAACCATCTCAGGCAATCTGGTTAAGTCTTCGCACCAACAAAGATCCTTTTGAACTTGGAGATGGCGACGCAACCCAGGTATCGGTTCAGGTGGTCTTCACCAATGCCAAGCTTCCGAGTAATTCCTTGTGGCTGACTCCGGTCGATATATCAGTGGATGGCCTGCTTCGTGTCGAGGACATTGGCCAACACGGTAATGATGCCCGTCGTTTGACCTGCAGACTGAAAGCCAAAGGTGCTTTCAATTTTTTTATTGAACAGAGCGGTAAACGTATTGAACAGACCATACGACTGAGCCTTTATGAAAAAGTCACCATCCTGCGCAAAACAACTGACTGTCCCCAGCCATCTTATTGGGTCAGGGTGATCAATCCGTCAATCTGGGCGGGGATAGGCAATACTGAACTCGGTTTTGAAAGGGTCTGGAAGGATTCGTCCACTGCGGAGATTAAGGCTTCGCTATCTGTTACCCAGCTAGACCTTCCTCAGATATCCCACCAGAAGACCGCCCCACCAGAAACTGCAGTGATCGCGGAGAAAAAAGAGTTGCCCATCTTCAATGGCCTGCAGAAGATAAACAATGATGTTCTAAAACCGGCAAACCCATTGCATACCGCTTCACTCTCGGCCCTGGCCCGTCTGGGCACCGCTCAAAACGACAAGTCTTTTGCTGACTTTGCCGCTCGGCAGCTCTTTCCACCACCGAAGCCGGTGCCTGATGAACTGCGTGTCTTTGCAAGACGCGACTGGGTGCTTTTTCATCGGCGACGCGATATTGTCTGCGGTTTTGATAAGATGCCGGAGGCCCTTGTCCAGCCCCGCCGCTTCAGGGTATTCCACACATCGGTGGCAAATGACAAAGAGAGGACACTGCTACGCGATGCCCTGTTGAATAACCGTCCTGAAACCATCAACAGCTTCAAGCCCCAGCCCGTGACCATTGTTGCATTCGAAGCTGGCATTCAAAGTGTCCGTACCTCCCATGATTATGTGCGGGCTGACTGGCAGCAGGTGCAGGTGCACGACGATGCAGACATTGTTCTGGGCGTGGTTGCTACCCGCGGCGCTGCCTATGATGAGGGTCAGCCATTGGCCGAAGCGCGGCTCAACAGCCTCACCGATGTCCTGGAGCCGGTTGCCGAGTTTTCCGAAAATGCCGAACTCTTCTGGGCGGCACAGGTGCCGGACACACTTGCAAACGGCGAAGTAGACGGTGTCATCATCTATGCTACCCAAAGAGTTACGACCGTATGCCATAAGGTTTATCGGGTTGAAATAGCAGAAAATTCTCTTGATAACTTTATAAGATTAAGTGGTTCTCCAAAATTAAGTCATTTTCTGCAGAAATACAACGCTCAGAAACTTGACTATATACCAAAGTTCCGAAGCAAAACCAAAGACCTGTTCGGTAAGACAGCTGCCATTGATTTACAAACCGCCTGGGGAAATAAAGGCAACCTCGTACCCTATCACGCCCTGACATTATTTCGATCTGTCATTAATCAAACACTCAGTGATCAACATTATGCCGATCAGGCCCAAACCATTGCCACCACCCTGGGTGCGCCCTTCGCGATAGATCTAAAAGTAAAAGAGGTTAACCACAATTTATTGGAATGTCCGGCGGTGACGATTCTGGTGGTCGAACCATTGAGCCCCCCAATTTACAATGATGTCTATGTCATTCTCACTCCCCGTTGCCGGAGAGACGACCTATGCGAAGACAAGCAGATACTTGAGGAGTTCAAGGAAACTCTTGAGGAAACGGGTTTTCCCGAGGAATTTCAGACGACTCCCAACATGTATCCGTTGGGTAGAGTGGAATTTGGCCCTAACAATAAGCCCAAAGATTCATCCCTCAATTCTATGATCAACACGGCAATTTCTAAGAATCTTCTCGATCAGAAACACAACCCCAATAACAACCTGACGTATTTGCTTTTTTCACTTTCCAAGAATGGTTCTGGTACGAATCAAACAGCCCGCGATAAAGTCCAGGCCGGGTGTATCCGTGATGCATTGAATTTGAACGGTAACAACGTCACGGAAGCCATTCACGGTAAAGAGCACTGGCCCACTACCGGCACTGCCATGACTCTTGTCGTGGTCGTGATTCCCAAAGACGATTGGCCTAGGGTAGCAGCCCCCCTTTCCAACCTGTATGCCTATGCTAAAGATATCGCTGATGAAGACGTGGTCACCACTGTCAGTGAGAAAATGAGTTACGATATATTGGGCAATTTGATCAAAAACCCTGCCTTTGAAGAGACAGTAGCCCGTCTGAAGAAGGACGGCATTGTGTTGAAAAATATTGAGCAGGTAATGACAGAAGAACCCGAGGAGGGGGCCACAGACACCAAGACGGAGGCGCTGCTGGCAGCCTTGAAGGAGGCAGGCGTAGCTGAAGAGAGTGCCACCGTCAAACTGCGGATTGCCAACGATAAGGAAAGGAAATTAATCAGTCGCCTGGGCACCGGGGTAAGCAGTGGTCTCGTATTGAGGAAATAACTCCGGGTACGGCCTCGTTTGTCGGGATCAGGCATCAAGAGCTTTTTAAGACTACCGACAAACAGGCAATCGACAAGGTTGGGTCGTTCACCCCTTAATGAAAGGTGTGGACGGCTCTCGGCAACACCGCCATATGACAACACTAATAGGTGAAAATTACACGTGTACGCCGCAAAGGACCATGAATCCTCACAAGCCGAAGCCAAAACCCAAGGGAGAGCAAATCAAAAAAAACCGGAATCATCATCTCCCCGGATAAACCCTCTCTGGCTTCAGCTTGCAACCAGCTATGCCCACCCGGCAGAACAATGGGCCGGGGGATCAAATTTCTGTGTACAAACAAAGCTCGACATAGGTGCCCCAAATGATCCTTATGAGAAAGAAGCTGATCAGGTGGCCGATATTGTCACAGGGATGCCTCAACCGGGTATTCAGCGTCAACAATTGCAGGAAGAGGAAAAACTTCGCACGGCAGAAGAATCATCCACTGTTTGCTCTGAAGAAGGTGCCGGTCTGTTTAATATTACGTCATGTGAGCCTGACACCTGTGAGGCAACGGCCATTACAACCGCTGCTGGCGCTAGCTGTGCCTGTGATAAGGCCTCTGCAACGAATTACGACGCCAAAACGTTTGGCTACATCAGCAGTATTCGTAGTGTTATCAAGTCCGCAGCTAATCAAAAAGGCGCTCCCGCTCTGGCTATTGCCGGTTCGATAGCGGACGAATACAACACACGCCGCGGATATCGTGTTGTTTTGGACGCTGCCCAGGATACTCTGCTTGATTTGTTACCAGAATCATTTATTGATGTTGACCGATTTTTTGATTTTAAGAGCAAGTTGCTTAATACCATGGAAAACGATGTCGGCAATGCCAATATAAATGTCCGCACCGCTCTTGAACTAGTACAAAGAGGCGAGTTAACGGTGCCGGGTTCTCCTATTACTGATCCCGAGATCAACAGAATTATTGATTTCCTATTGACAGACCGGGGCACGGCTCAGGCGGCGGCGGCTGTGATTGCCCGTGCCCAGGGATTGTTCGCGGGATATCTGCATGGTTACCCCCCTCATCTCTTTGAAAGCATTTTTGTGACCTATTTCAAACAAGGTGAGAATTATTATACCCGTGCTATGGAAAATATAAGAGCCAATCCCAATCATGAAATCTGTCCGGGTGATGGCGGATGCCGCTTTATAAATAATCGTAGCCGACTTCAAGATGCACTCTACCGTGTATAAGTGGCATTCCACCTTAAAAATATAAACCTCACTTTGTATGTTAGGAAAAACCAGAGAAAAAACAATAAAGCAGGACTCCAAACCCAAAGCTGCAGGGGTAAAACTTTTAACGGCGGGGAATACAACGTCAACCGGTTTTAACCCTACATGGCACAATCTCGCTCTTCAGGTTACCGGGGTTGCTAATACAACTGGTTCCCTTGTTCAAAGGTTTTCTACTGAACACGAACAAGAACCTGTCAACTTAAAATCGCTTGGTGTCCAAGGAAAACTTACCGTGGGCGCTCCAAATGATGCATATGAACAAGAGGCCGATCGCGTTGCGGATCAGGTCATGGGTATGCCGCAGTTCGGAACTCAAAGCTTATATGGTGAGGAACAGGAGGCACCTCCAATCCAGAGCAAAGCTTTGAACATTTCCCCGATCCAGCATTTGTGTGGTAACTGCGAGAAAGAAAAAACAACACAATCCAAGCAGGCAAATGGAACTCAAGCGGTTCCAACCGAGACTACGGCAAAGATAAAGAGTCTGGGCGGATATAAATATTTACCCGAGTCTACCCGCAATTATTTTGAACCCCGTTTTGCCAGTGACTTTAGCCAGGTTCGTGTCCATGATGGTGCACAGGCGGCAGAAACAGCACGTGCCATCAATGCCCGTGCCTTTACACGCGGCCACGATATTGTTTTCGGCTCTGGGGAATATCGACCGCAGACAGGCGAAGGACGTAAGCTTATCGCCCATGAACTGACCCATGTCGTGCAGCAGAAAGGTAAAAATTTACCTATCCAGCGAAAATATACTTTACCTGAATTGCGGCAAAAGCTTACCCGTCGGGGGAAGAGTACACGCAGCTTCCAGGTATCGACATCACCAGCTGTTTATTTTTATTCGGGATCCAGTGCCAATACTCATAACCGGCGTGCATTTGTAATGGCGGGGATTCATGGTGACGAACAACAGGCCAAACAACTCGGCAGACGGGTTCGATCAGATTTATCCTCATCAGGAGGTCCTCGTCCCTACTTTCATACCCTAGTCGCCCCTCAATTGAATCCTGGCACGGGTCGCCATGTTTCGGTAAATCGTGGAGGTAGGTCCATTGATCCTAACCGCTCTTTTGGTGGTACCCCTCCTGTAGCACACCCAATCGTCTCAACTGTGACTGAAATCGAAAAAGACTTTCAACCGGAACGGGCTCTGAGTGTTCACGCTATCCGCATGCCCAATGCAGCTGAACGCAGGAGACCTCTGGGGGGTATCTATCTTGATCCTCTGTGGTGGTCGCAAAAAAGTCCTCCATCTTTAAAAACCACTCCGGAAAAAGCCGCTGCATTCACCCAACAATCCCATAATTTAAGCGGGATGAAGCTGACAGAACGCATGATTGATAGCGTACGCAAGGAAGGAGGGAAAAAGGGAAGATGGGCAACCAGCGGCAATATACCTGGCCGGAAAAGAGGTGTACAATTCCCTGCAAACCGTTTTCCTGGTACTGGAGAGGGCACTTCGCAATACAACTTGTTGTATCCCATGCAGTCAAAAATCACGAAAACATCTTTCGGGGTACTGGCCTCGGGGTTAAAATGGTCACGCGCCATCATCACCATGGAAATCCCGGGATTGAAGGGTTCAGTGTGGTCGAAATTTCTGCCAGCTGTCTGGGAGTTTCTGCAAGTAACCCGTCCTGCTGCATCGTCAACGCCATCAACCGGGTCATCCGGGCAAGCTAGCGCGTCATCTCACCCCTCAATCAGCCCTAAAAAAAATGATGCATCGGAGGAGACTGTCCAACGCGCTCCAATTACTGAGGCAAATCTTCCATCACCTACGGCAAGGGATATTTCCAAACCGGAGAGGAGACGCAGGACTTTCATGCGGGAAGTCTATCGTCGACAGGTTGCCATATGGACGGCAAGTGGTGACACGTATGTTCATGAAATTGCGCCGTCTGATCGTACCACTTTGCCGGGCTCTTATGTCAAGCCAGGCAGAACGGTAAGTATTCATACAAGCATAGCCGGTTCTGTGCAGGATATGCTGGATGCCGCCCGTTCTGATCTCGCTGGCGCAAATATACCTGGGGGGTCAGCTGCGGACATAGAAGCATTGGCGGTACGCAGTGGCTATCGATCTGCAACTAAGCAGTTCGGAATCTGGCAACGATATGCGCCTCGTCAGTATTATGATGAAACTCGTGCTCACCGGAGTACATTACCCGGTGGTGAGCATGGTGCCGAGGCGGCTCAATATCTCGCGGAATATACCAATCAAAGGGTGTTCTCTCCGGGGTACAGTCCCCATCAGCGCGCAACTGCCATCGATTTGACTTACAAATATCGTTCCGGACGGGAACCTGCCGGAACGGACAAAGGGTGGGCGCCGGCAAGTTCTCGTCCAGTCTGGATAAATACCTGGAGACGGTCCTGGTTTTTTTCCTGGCTTTGGCAGAACGCACCACGCTATGGTTTCATGCGTAATCCGGATATAAATGAACCTTGGCACTGGGAATTTCGACCAACCCCAGCATTGGTAATGCGCTTTATTCGCTGGTTGTTAAATTTTCTCGATAGATTTTTTAATACACATTGGAGTGCCCGGTTCGAAGAATCTTTTTCCGGTGGCCAAGGCCCCCTAGGCCCTGGAGGAGAAAACAAATGATTAATATCAGAAGAAAAGTTCCCTGTGAACTAACAACAGTGTATATTTGAAAGAGAGTGCCGGAGGCTGATGATGCATACTGCAAGGCATTTCAAAACCGAAAACACTGAGGCTGAAACAAAGCATCATCGCGCACAATCGGTGCCGAAGTATAAACCACATGGAAATTCAGTCTGGCATATTCTCGCCACATCCACTGTGCAGGCACTGCACAATTCAAATATGCCTCCACCACAGGCGCCCGGATCTGTACAAAGAATAATTTCAAGTCACGAGCCGGGTGAACCTTTATCAAAATCAATCAGGTCGCAGGTTGAGCCTGTACTTGGTATGAGCTTTAAACATGTGCGACTGCATAGTGATCTCTCCGCGCAAAACGCCTCAAAGTCTCTCCAGGCAAAAGCATTCACCCACCGAAATCACATTTTCCTGGGAAAAGGTCAGAGCAAAACAGATACACGCCTGTTAGCTCATGAACTTACTCATGTGGTCCAACAAAGTGCGTCAGGCAGTGCTTCAGACGCAAACCATGTTCAATGTAACTATGTCTGTCCGGAAAATCTTGATTATGAAATTACGATGCTAAGAGGGCAACTGGAAGCGCTAACTGACCAGTCCTCCTCTGAAAGGGAAGACCTCCAGGCACAATTAACATGGCGGGAACAACTGGCAACACAGTGTGGACTCCTCACAGGCTACACACGTACCAAGGCTGATTCCCTTGCTTATTACAAGGCTGCAGCCATGCTGCATCGCGGGCGTATTGCCGATGCAAGCCGGGAACTGGCCCGGATGGAACCATCGAGCAGCGCTCACAGGAACTCACTGGATAACAAACGCGACCATCATCGCGAAAAGTTAATTGGTGTCTTGGAAACGCGTTCCGTGCTTTTAGAGGGGGAAATCGCTACCCTGCGCGATTTACTGTTAAACCGCCCTTACTGTGAAGAGTCCTCACCAGAGCAGCAATTGTTGATTCAATATGAAAACGAATGGGTCGCACATCAGAATGAACTGCGGCCATTAAAACGCTGGCAGGCAAGGCGGCGCATCAATGCTATTCAAGCAGAGCTCCACGCCATTAACGCCTGGCTGCAACTCATCCCGCAAGTCTGCTCGGTGGATGAACCTAAATCTGAAGAGTTATGGAATCAAAGAACAGCTCTTCTCACTGAACAACAAAGGTTGGTAGATTTTCTTACCGGCTCAATGGTGGAATACAAACAATTTGACCCACGTTGGGGGGCAACCCGTTATGGTACAAATCCGAAATGTACAAGTGTCCGAGAAGCGGGTTGCGGACCAACATCCCTGGCCATTGTCTTAAATTATTTATATTCTGAAGACCCGGAACAGGCAGCAACAGGAGGGGATATTAATTTTGTTACACCACCGGAAACAGTCAGATATGCAGAGACACATGGCCGGGTTTGCAACAGTGGAACATTAGGCGACGTCATGGTTACAAATGTACATACCGGTTGGCCTGGTTTTCAGGGACGGCGTATTACACTTAACGACGCCACAGCCTATCTGCGTCAAGGTATTCCTGTCATATTTTCATGCCGGCCGTGCACTGGGACAACACGCAGTGGAGGGAGCAGTAGCTACCGTGGTCATTTTATGGTGCTACGTTCGGTCGATAGTACAGGAACCTCATATCGTGTCCTTGACCCGGGTCGGCGTGAAAGCCGGGATATTGAGACCATCTCTTTTACTGAACTAAAGAGCCATAGCACGGGTTTCTGGGTAATAGAACGTAATTAAAATTCTGCTTCTACGAAAGTGGGGTGCTGGTTATGTGTTACCCCAAGCCTTCCTTTAATCACGGAATGCCGTTTTACGTTGCACCTTATCATTATCTTAGGAAATGAAGGGAGAAGTGCTTTTTTTTGCTATTGCTGTAAAGGTGAAGAGCCTGTCTACTTTCTCTTCTCCTCGAAACTTCACGGATGGGTTTTCTTACAATGAAAAAAATAACAGGATATTAAACAACCCGCTTTTGCCTCCGTATTTTTGGCGGTCATTTTTTTACCATGACCGTGTAACTCCATGATGATAATACCGCAGACGAAGCAGCCCAAAAGCCAATATTATCATCATTCGAATCCATACTTGGAGTTACCCAGCCGGTTATGGGCAGCATCCTGTCAAGATCGACGACAACTGTCGGCGCATTGGTTTTCCAGGACGATGTCCCACCTGATAAGCCAAATGTTGTATCGCTCACCAGCGGGTCAACGATCACGCCAGTTGTTGGGATAGTGTAATTAACAGCCCCTGCAAAGGCACCACTGGCATCCCAGATCGTATCTGAAATTCGCATTGAAGAGAGCATGACCGGCTTAAAAGCCTCCCCTTCCCTGACATCCAGATTGATATTGCCAGAGGTAGTCATTGTCACATCAGCAACGATGGATTCCTCCCCAGGGGGAGATAAAGTTATTTTCCCGGAAAAGGATAACCCCGCCAACGTACCCGACAGGTTAAGGATAAGTTTGTCACACTCTTTCTCCCAAGTAACTTCAATGGGTGCGCCCTGGTAATAAGCACCACCCATCCAAAAACCAGGTGGTATAATGACCGATGTCCCCCACCCCCCTTCAACACCATAAACCATGCGAAAGTAGCCGTCGTTCAAATGCAACGCCGCAAATTGCGGGTAACCCTTGTCGCTAATTCTGTAATTTATCTTCAGGGTGCTTTCTTCTTTTACGACAGACCAGTCATTTTCGCTCTTACAGGAGTCACTCTGCAGCAGGAGAGAGTAACAGGCAGACAAAACAAGCCCCCTGTTTTCCGATGGCACACTCCCATTTCCAGAAGTTAGCATTGGATTCTCGGCGATTGCCGAATTATTGGTCATCAAGCAGCACAACAGAAAAAAAGCCGTTAACTGGAAACACTTACTCATCATACGTTGCTCCTTCAATTTTCACTGGTTCCCGACAACACCTCTAGAGCTATTTTTACCAAGAAACTTTCCCAACACTTGACGAGATAGAGGAATCACTTCCACCTTATCCTGTTCAAAATCTTCAAAAGCTCTGCCGTTACCTTTTTTCTTTTCTTCGCTGAATGTGACGCTGCAGATGTAGACACCGATTTCCTTATCGCCAATAACGACAGTATTACTGCCGTCGCCTTTACCCTCTGGCCAGAAGTTGTGAGATTGTTTGAGCAGAGCATTGCCGATGGCATTTGTTGACCGTCCAGAGAACCCGAACGCCGCCAGTTCGACATTATCTGCCTCTCTGGTTATGACTACTACCCCTGCGTCAGCTTCTTTTCTTTTCCATTCAAGAAATTGCCAGGTAAAATTTTCATCCAAATAATAGGTCCCAGGCAGGACCTCATCATCTTTTCCTGGTGGATTTCCAACGCCACCAAAACAGCTCGGCATAAGACGGTCAAACTTTCTGTAGCAAAGATAAAATGGCACCTGAACCATTTTACTACTCTGGACAAAAGGCTCACAGCAAAACAGGTCAGCAACGATATACTCGACCAGGTAATTTACCCGTTGACTGCCGACAATTATGGACGAGCAGTCACGCTGCCGATCTTCCCTCATAGTTGTAAAGATCTTCTTTGCGCGCGATGCATCTTCCTTGAAAACCTCATCATCGGCATCAAACACTCCCGGGGTAAAATAGAAAGGAACATACAGCGTCTTCACAGATGGCCTGAGGTCCCTGAGTTCTGCCTCTGAAAAAAGAAAATGAATGATTTTAGAAGATACAACCGAATCATGCCTGGAAATGGATACCGGTGGAGAAGGCTGCGGTGTCGTTATCGTTTTCCCTTTAATATGGTATTCACCAAGATAGATATGGACTTTGCCTGACTCACCTATTGCCCGCCACAAAGCGGAAGGCCTGACACCAAAAAGCGCACCGGGCAAGGTCTCTGCCGGCACGCCTTTTTCAATCAACCATTCGCATAGCTTTTCCAAAACCTCCAGCTTGGGACTTTGCACCTTATTGCGAATGAACTTGCCGACAGTATGCCGGTGAACCCCGCACTCCTTCGCAATTTGCGTCTCTATACCAAACCTAAACAGGCCATGTTTTTCCAATAACTGTTTTAACCGCCACTCAAGCCTCATCACCGCCCCCTTAAAAAATCTTCACAATCAGTTTTTACAAAAAAATTTTCTCCTTCCTTAGCCAAAACTCCATCTTTTTCTGATTTGGCACTTACCAGCTACAAATCCCTATCGAGCTGGCAGAACCTGCAACAAAAAGTAACATTTAGTATACAACATGATCATTACCCCTGCACATCACCAACGCCTATTTCACCTCAAAAAGGATACGCCTGTCGACACCACCTAAATCCACATGTTACTGATATTACATTTTTATTTTGACACAACTCTCAACAGCTATTAATCAAGGTACAAACATGCTCATCAAAATGCAACACAAAAGGAGAAAACACAAAAGGCACAAAAAAGATCAATTAACACAGTAGTAATGTTGTGTTTCTGTACACGAATAACGACACACGAGGCGAACAAGATGATACAGAACGACCTAATGACGATGGATAAAGCTGCCAAATTAGCGAAGTGCAGCTATCACACAATTCACCGCGCCATAAAGAAGGGGGATTTAACAGCCTACAAGCCTGGAAAGGTGGTGTTGATTCTGGAAAAAGACTTGAGTGATTGGTTTAAAAGCAAACGGGTGCAGGCCGTAAAAAGCGGAAGACCTCGTCGTCACATAGCGGTTCATAGCAGGTAAGCGCTATGAAAAAAGAAACACCTTTAAAAAAGCCAAGAGGCTATCTGAGCCAGTCCAACAAGGGCCAAGCTCCTGGTTCTCAAACTCTTGCCACTTTACCGGACAGCTGCCTCAATTTATTGTCCCCGGAATTAAAGAAAAAAATATTAACCCTTGATCAAACCCCGCATCTGCCCGACTGGCCGATCAACACGCGAGGTGTTCCCAACCTTTGCCTACGTTCTGCTCTTTTTGGCGTTATCAAACGCGGCAGGCGAAAAGCAGTTAAAGGCGAAACAGTTACAGCGGTAAGAACAATCGATATTCGCTACACAGGCTGGAAACTTGATCAAGGCGACTTTGATGTCTTGGCACAGACCCTTCATCTCCAAACTCACCACAGTAAAAAATCTTCAGAAAAGTACATCCGTTTTCAGATTAAAAGCTTTCTACGGGCAATAGGTCGTCAACCAGGAAAATCAGGCCGCATGTGGCTTAAAGACTCACTCCGACGTTTGACGGCTACGACCATAGAAATCAACATTGAAGCCCATCAAAGCTCAATGAATGAAAAAAACACTTACGCCGGCTCCCTGGTGGACGAATTTTTATATAACAATCAGGCACAAACCTACTTTCTAAAAATCAATCCCCATTTGGCAGTGCTGTTTGATGCAGGCTGGACCCAGCTGCAGTGGCAACAACGTCTCCAATTAAAATCCGATCTGGCCAAGTGGCTGCACGGCTTTTATGCCAGCCACAGGGAACCTTTCCCGATGAAAGTAGAGACGCTGAAGCATTTATGCGGCTCTGAGTGTAAACGCTTGACCGATTACCGGAGAAGTCTCCGCCTGGCAATGGCGGAACTGGTCAATGTGCAAGCAATCCATAGTTGGCAAATCGATGACACCGACAAATTGCATGTAAAACGGTTCTCACCCAGACAATGTTCATAGTGATCTCCCAGGGGGGCATAGCACTCACACATGAAGAAAAAAACAGCCACCACTTGGGGGCATAACACTCACACTGAAGGGGCATAGGTGTCACACCCCAGGGGCATAGCACCCACACCGGGGGGCAAAGCACTCACGATCAGGGGGGCATAGCAGTCGCAGCAAAGGGGCATAGCACTCACACTTTGCACAATGAAAAACGGCTAAAGCCCCCAAGAGTAGGAGCTTTCAAACAATCAGCCAACTGCCCCTAATCATCTTTAATCTTATTTTTAATCTTTTGAACAATAGAGCAGAATCGAGGTTAGGCACAAGATGAAACAACCAACAAGACAATGTAACGAGCAGCAACACTACCAAGAAGCGTGGAGCATGGCTCTGCAATGGGTCTCAACAAACCAAAAGCTCATCCGCCAAATCGCCACCCCTTATCGCAGATTTATAGCTGGTGACAATCAGGACCTCTACCAGGAAGCGACAATCGCCGCCTATAAAGCCTTTATTTCCACGAAGAAAAAGGGGACTCCTGAACGATTTACCCCTTTTTTCCGGGTCATTTTCCAGACCAACTGCATCAAGCTGTCATCCGGTATCCAGACGGTCCATTGCCTGGAAGATTATTTTCTGCCCATCCCAGAACAATCCACCACAATCAGGGAACCAAAAAGGAACGAAATCAAGCAAGCGTTGGCAACGGTTAGCGAACGTCAACGTGAAGTCTGCCTCTGGCTCCTCAAACAGCCAACACCTGCCAGCACTCCGGACATTGCCACCAAGTTCAACGTTAGTCGTCGCCATGCCTGTCGGTTGGTGAGTAACAGCATTCAGCGAATATCAGGAGCTTCATCATGATGCATATCAATGAATACGCAAAAACATCCCCGATCCCTAAACGCATTCTTCGCTACCTGCACCGTGTAGGAGAAATTCACGATCCACTCTCCCGGGAAGACCTTATAGGCCTTCACTTTCTGGAACAGATCTGGGGCAGAAAAGAACTACTGCGGGCACAATTGAGTCGCCTTTCGCTCAAGGCACGGCTCAGCTTTCTCAGGACAGCGGACCTTCCCACCAAATGGGAGCGATATGCCTATAGCAGGTTCTACAACCTGGCGCCGGGATCCAAGCTACCCATGCCCGCTCTCATCGAAGAGATCCAGACCACCTTCTGCTTCCAGCTGGGTAAGCAGCAAATAAGCCGTCTGTATACAATCAGAAACAGGGCACAGGTTGCCAAACACCGAGAGAAAAATCGCACAGGTAACAGCTGACCATCTCTTACAGAGCACAAACAAAGAAGTAATAAACAACATTTATTGACACTTACAGAAAACGAAGGACTCAAAACCAGGAAGGTCAAACGAAAAAATAACAACTGGTCACACCGGCAGAAAATAGAAAACAGATATGGAGACCAACAAACAAATCATACTTTTATTCTTGGCAACCATCCTAATGATACCGACACAATCGGAATCAGTAGAAGTGCGCCAGCAACCATACCGATTTCGGATGGCCGTAACCCAGGATGTTACCAGCAAGACCTTTGTGATCTGTGAACAGTCGAAAGTGAAGCACGTATTAACCGTCAATTCCCAGATTCCAATGGTCTATTTTGCATTGGACAGCGCAGTTATCCTGCCGGCAACGGCTGAATCAATACTGTCCAACCTGGGGCGAAACAGCATAACCCAAAAGATCACCTTGAGTGTAACCGGCTACACCTGTGCACTTGGTACCGAATCCGGAAACCACGAACTTTCTCTCCAACGGGCCATCACGGTTACCGATTTCCTCCGTGACCATGGCTTTACGGTAGGAACTGTACAGGGAAAAGGAGCATTGAATCCTATCACCAATAATCCACAGAAATTTTACAAAAACAGAAGAGTGGAGATAACAACACACCCTTTAAGGCAGTAGTCACACTGTTCCGTAGTGTCGGGACAACTCACTTTCACCCTCTATTAAGGAGACACCCCCATGAACTTCAGCCTTACCTGCCACCCAACGAAAGTCCTGCGAAAAAAGTCCATAATCCCCTTGGTAATAACCATTACCGCCTGCTGTATATCCTCCAACGCAATGGCCATGACCGTTCCGGCAGCGGGATCCTTTGCCTATGATCTCTACGATATCGGCGTGAACCAGATTCTGCTTGGCCCTATCGGATTTGTGGCTGGTGTTGCCTGTATGGTCTTTGCGGCCATTCTTGCCATTCGCCAAATGATCTTACCAGCAGCTGGTGTTGTTCTTGGTGGTGCATTTCTCCTCAAGGCTGATGCTGTTGTCCAGACCATTGGCGCAACCATCATGTAAAGATTTATGGAGCTAAATAGAGATGGGTACACATATGAACGAGAACAATTTCAGCCACAGGTTTCCACAATACCTCTCAAGACCGATCCAGGTACTTTGGTTTGAGACGGACGAATTAATTCTGTTCGTGTTTACCCTTACCTTGGCCCTTCTTTACGGCAAACTGATGTGGCTTATGTTTCTGCTGACCCAGTATTTTTACACCCGTACCAAGAGAGTGAAATCCAGAGGATTCCTCAAGCACACCCTCTACATGCTCGGCTTTATCCAGATGAAAAATTATCCCGAATATTTCCAGCGGGAGTTTCATGAATGAACACCAACATTTTTCTCCAGAAAACAAGCAACCTGTTCGTAGAAAACAGGTTGTTAAAATTCGTCATCGTTGCCCTGTCCCTGGCTGTCACCTTCAACTCATTCATGGTCTACCGGGCTGTAAAATACCAACGAGTCGTTTTAATCCCACCTGAGCTGACCGGGACAGTTGAGTTTGTCCAGGGAAAGCCCAGTGACAGCTATGTTAAAGATGTGAGCAGGCGGCTTGTCAATCTGGCGGCTACTTATTCACCGCCAACAGCCCGGGCACAATTTGAGGAGCTTCTCGCCTATTACGCCCCGGAATCATACTCCGAGGCCTCCAGCGCCTGGTACTCTCTGGCAAGCAGAGTTGAAGAATCTCAAGTCAGCTCCGTTTTCTATCTCGAAAAAATCGAGCGTGATGAGGGTTTGATAGAAGTGTTTGGCAATCTCAAACAATTTGCCGCAAACACACCACTTGAAAACACGAGCAAGACCTATCAAATCAGCTATCGCTTGCAGGACGGCAGGTTCTATCTCATATCGTTTAAGGAAAAATTTGCCCCAAGGCAGGAGGCACAGCGTGATTAGGAAAAGCTTTTTAACAGCAACGGCCTTGATTATCGCGGCTACCGGCAACTGCCTCGCGGACACCGTCATCCCAGCAGAGGTGCCAACAAGTGTGGAACTTTCCAATAAAGATATCAACCGCATCGTCTGCCCCGGTCCAATGAACGATCTTATTTTTTCCCAGGAAAAAGGTATGACCGGCCATTTTTCCGGTAACAACGGGTTTGTAAAATTCAAGATCAAAGATATGGGCAATGACTATATCTACGCCGATACACCAAGCGAGCTATTCGTGGTCTGCAACAATGTCGTCTACACCCTCATTGTTACACCGACAGACATACCATCCGTCACCCTCCGTCTGGCGTCGCCAACAGGGGACTCCTTCAAGAAGAACATCACCCATTACAAAAAATTACCTCTGGAAAAACGGGCTCTGCAGATTATCAGGGAGGCCTACACTAACATCTATCCAACAAGCTACCGGATAAGCGAAGCAAACAAAAGCATTCCCCTTTCTCCAGACCTGGCCGTCACATTACAACAGGCGGTAGACGTTGATGGCGTCGGCCTACGCCTGAAAAAATACATGGTGAGCTCGTTTGCCAAACACAAAATTGATCTGGATGAGAAACTATTTTTATCAGCTCCTGTCAGCCCATCGATACTGGCAGTTGCCGTTGAAGAACACAGCTTAAGACCAGGTCAGACAACGAGAGTTTTTGTCGTGGACCAGAAGGAGCAGGAGCAATGAATCTACGAAAACGGTTCAATGAGCTGGAACCAAAATATAAAAAGATCGTCATATGGTCCGGTATCGGCGTCATTTTCCTGATTTTGGTCTCTACCGGCTATAATTCCTCGCGGACAAATCCCGCCAAGGGCTTTTTCAGCGAGAAAAAAACAAGACAGATCCAGCTTGAACCAGATCTCATCCAGAAGACCATGCTCCGGGAGCAACGGCGACAGCTGGAATCTCTCCAGCAGACGGTCGATCAAATAATACAGGAGCAAAAAAGACCAACTCAGGCAGCAACCACAGCCCCACTCCCTGAGATTCCAACAGCCGACCAGGTCACCAAAAACACAAAGATTCTACCACCACGGTCTATTGAAGAGCCATGGCCCCTGACCGACAGCCAACCGTCCACCAACCGGCCACCGCATCCACGCCCTGAGCCCATAATATTCGGTGAGATCAGCGTATTATCAAACCCTGCAATTACAGCAGGGGGAACAGACACGGCAGAAAGTAAAAAAAAAGGACGCACCGTATATCTCCCCCCTTCCTTTATGGAGGCAAAGCTGTTGACCGGTTTCGATGCTTCTACTTCGGGGAAAGGCACTAACAACCCTGAGCCGCTCCTACTCAGAATCCAGACGCCGGCAGTTCTGCCCAATGACATCAAGGCCAACCTGGCTGGTTGTTTTGTCATTGCTGAAGCAGTCGGCAGGCTCGACAAAGAACGGGCAGACGTGCGCCTGGTCTCCCTGTCATGCCTCAGCAACGAAGGTAAAGCCATTATTGACACCCCGGTTAAAGGGTTTGTCACTGATTCCGACAGCAAGGTCGGTTTATCCGGCAGAGTCGTGTCACGAATGGGGTCAGCCACGGCAAGGACAATCGTAGCAGGGTTCTTCGGTGGCATAGGCGACATGCTCAAATCTGCCGCCACCACTCAATCGACCTCTGCCCTTGGCACGACAACGAGCATTGATTCCGGGCAAGTAGCCCAATATTCCATTGGAGGTGGCCTTTCTGATGGAGCAGCGAGCCTGCATGATTTCTACCTGGACCTGGCAAAACAGACAACCCCGGTCATTGAGGTTGGAGCAGCCAAAAAAATTACCGTTATTGTTTCCGAAGGGAAGGAGTTGGAAATCAGGGAGATTGAAGGGGACGACTCACTTTGACTTCACGACCGAGATAAACTTGCAGCAATGCATCAGGCAGTCAGGGATGGATACAATGGAACTGACCAATCAATCTGCAAGCAAGGTAAGTAGACGAGGCAAAGAATCAAGAGCGTACAAAGGGATATTACAAACATTACCATCTCTACGGAGGTTACGAAGTGAAGTGCGAAAAAGAAGGTCAACATTAAATTTTGCCTCAAAAGATTGCAAGCTCTTGCTTTTCAAATTGATACCAGCCTTCACTTCCAAAGGGAAAACACCCTCTTTTGTCTCAAAAAGAAAATCTACTTCTGCCTTGCCGCTGCTACTCTTCCAATATTGTAACTCCGCCCCCAGGGTACCCCTAAGCTGCTGAGCCGCGTAATTCTCGGTAAAAGCGCCACAAAATTCACGGAATACCTGCTCACCCTGAATAAGCAGTTCCGGTCCCAGACCTGCCATAGCCGCCAAAAGCCCGACATCCAACGCATATACTTTAAAAATATTTTTCTGCAAATAAGCCACGAGTGGTCTTTTGGGTGTGTTTATGCAAAAAACACGCTGAATAAGCCCCGCATCTTCCAGCCATAAAATCGCGTTTTCATAATCACGAGCCCTGGCACTTTTACGGATTGTGGAAAACATGAACTTTTTATTTTCCCGGGCCAGTTGAACCACAATGGAATCCCATACATGTGAGAGCTTGGGAATATCAGACGGTTCAGCGTACTTAGCAAAATCAAGAGCATATGAAGTCAGGATCTCTTTGTGGACGACTCTTACTTCCTGCACATCGTCCAACTCAGCCATACAGCGTACAGCCTCAGGCATTCCACCACAAAAATAATATTTCCTGAGCAAATCTATAAGCTCCAAGTGAAAGGCTTCAGGGAGCGGTTGCACTTCTTCAAGATTTTCCAGGTAGTCGCGAAGGCCGGTTTCCCCCATCCCATCCAGGAACTCATAGAAACTCAGGGGTAAAAGGTCCAGAAAATTGACCTTCCCCACAGGAAAAGATTTTGGCGAAGACAACTTCACACCAAGAAGAGAACCCGCAGCAGCAATATAGTACTCGGGAGCTTTCTCCTGGAAATATTTTAGACTATTCAGCGCATTGTTCGAGAGTTGTATCTCATCAAAAATAATCAGATGGCGCTTCGGTAAAATGCTTTTTTTGCTATGGAGGGAAAGGTTGGTAATTATCTTGTCCGGATCGAGACTTTGAGCAAACAAGCTATCAAGCCGAGCATCTTCCTCAAAGTTACAATAGACGACATCATCAAACTCTTTTTCGCCAAACTTTTGTAAAATATAGGTTTTACCAGTTTGCCGAGCGCCTCGCAGGATCAGCGGTTTCCTGCGAGCAGATCCTTTCCAGGCAAGTAGTTGAGGGTAAATATCTCGTTTCATAACTTTTCAATAGCCTCCTTTTTGGCAATCATCAAGCTTTTTCGTTCCAAAAAAGTGACAAAATGCCACTTTTACCACCCAAAAAAGAGCACTGGCAACACTTTTTCAATACTGTTACCGAGCTACTCACGTCGAACAGGTCATCCCCACAGAAAAAAGTAATAGAACAGCAGGTAATCTGCGTTCTCCATTTTTCAAAATAATAGCTTTGCAACCTGTGGGAATGACCAGTGAACCCTTTCAACCGAATTATACGATATAGCTCCCCACTCATACTCCTGCTCCTTGCCGGATGTGGCCCAGTGCTCAATCCCTACAATGAGGATTTCAAATGCCAGGCCAGGAACGACATGGGTGAATGCATAGACACACCTACGGCTTATAAAAAAGCACGGTATCCAGAGACACAAGGGAAAGAAGGATCGTCCCCTCTGGATAGCACCCAACAAGAAACGCTGAACAATCGATACAGCATACTGGCAGAATTGCTCCAAGAGGAGAAAAAGCCATTACTGCAGCCGCCCAAAATCCTTCGGGTATTGCTGCTCCCTTATAAAGGGGAGGGAGAGGAACTGTTCATGAGCCGCTATGTCTACCTCAAGATTGAAGATTCCAAGTGGATCCTCACTGATCTTACCGAGGAGCAATAGGCTATGATTGCAGGACTCTTGCAGCGAGCCATCCTTGGCTCCGGGAACTATATGAAACATAGCGATCTGGCCAAGATGACCAGGCGATCACCATTCTCCTCGTATTTGAACTATCTCTCCTATGATCCGAACCTGGAGATCTACCTGAACCAGGACGGAAGCCTTGGCATGTTATGGGAATGTTCCCCGGTCATTTATGCCGGGCCCAAGACCATCAATGCGCTGGAAGGCCTCTTTCGGGCCGGATTGCCTAAAGACAGTGTTATTCAGCTGCTCTTCCATGCTGATTCTCACATAGAGCCGATTCTCGAAAGATACAGGGAGAACAGAACCAGAGACAACGCCATTGTTAGATCAAATACCAATACGGTTGTCGATTTCCTCACCAAGGGGAAAAAAGGGCTACCAGCTTGCAGCAATATCCCGGTGCGTAATTTCCGATTGTTTGTTGCGGTCAAGCTACCAAACAGCTCCCAAGATATGCCACATCAAAATAATTCTGATGGAAAGGGAAGAGCAACTGCACTGCTGGATATCAAACGCCAAATCAACGAGACCCTGAAAGCAGCCCTGCTCTCCCCCAGGCACATGCACCCGGAAGAACTGTTAGAATGGAACCGCAGGCTGTTTAACAGCTACCCCGAAAACTATCCGCAGCATAACCTCCACACCTGGAACCCAACCATACCGTTACGCAAACAGATAATAAGCAGTGAAACCACAATCCGTGAAGAACCGGATCACATACAAATCGGCGATCAATATTTCTGCTGCACCACTCCCAAAACCATCCCTACCAAGATAGATCCGCTGCAGACCAACTCGCTCTTTGGCGGGATCTGGGGAGTTATCTCGGATGCGGACCAGATAAAAACCGATTTCCTCTATGGCTTTAACATCGTGTTTGAAGCCGGCCTGGAGATGAAACTCCATGCCAAATGCAACCTGATTCTCAATCAACAGGGTGTGGGCTCTCTCTCCCCTTCCCTGCAGCGAAAGCAGGAGGAATATTTAGCGGCAACCGATGACCTGGAACGTGGGGAGAAGTTTGTGAAAATCATCCCCATATTCTGGGTGTGGAGCGATGATCTCGAACAGGCGAGGGATTCATGCACACGAGTACGACGTTTGTGGGAAAATAACGGCTACATCATGCAGCAGGATAACATTATCCTCAAAATCCTGTTTCTCTCCTCACTGCCCTTTGGCCTCTACACAACCGGAAAAAATATTGAAAACCTGGAGCGGGATTTTATAGCTCCAGTGCCGTCAGTCACCCCAATCCTACCGATCCAGGGGGACTTTGCCGGTTCAGGTGGTCATCCCAAACTGGTCTTCACCGGCAGAAAGGGGCAGCTGGTCTCTCTGGATTTTTTTGATGCTGCTGCAACCAACCAAAACGTTTTCTGCTGTGCCACCTCAGGATCGGGTAAATCCTTCCAGGTCAACTTTATTGCCTTTAATTACTATGCCTGCGGAGCATTGGTACGAATCATCGACATTGGTGGCTCCTATAAAAAAATAGCCAACATGCTGGGTGCCAGGTACCTCGACTTTCAGCCTGATATCGATATCTGTCTCAATCCGTTTACCTATATCCAGGAGCCTGAAGAGGAGTTGAAAAGCGTGGCAGCAGTCTTTGCCCAGATGGCCTACTCCAACTCGGACTCAAAAAAATGTGATGACACCGAGATGAACTTGATCCGCAACGCAGTACGCTGGGCCTGGCAGCAAAAAGGACAGGAGGCGGATGCTGATACGGTCTATGCATTTCTTATACAATTTCCCGATGTTCCTGAAGCAGACCTGGGTGAAATGGCGGATAACACCAAGCTGATTGAAGCCGCCCGGAAATTGGCCTTCAATATCCGCGAATTCACCAGCCATGGCTTTCACGGCAAGTTCTTTGTTGGCCCCAGCACCTTTGACATCCGCCGCGATGAATTTGTAGTCCTGGAGCTGGAAAACCTGAAAGTCCAGCCTGATCTGTACCGGGTTGTCACCCTGCTCATTATCAATGGCGTCACCCAGGACCTCTACCTCTCGGATCGGTCACGACCGCGGCTTATCATCTTTGACGAGGCCTGGCAGTTCCTGGACAAAGGAGCCATGATAGCTCCGGTCATCAACGAGGGCTACCGCCGGGCCAGAAAATACAACGGCAGCTTCATGGTTATTACCCAGTCCCTACTCGACCTGGAAAACTTCGGTGATGTAGGCAAGGTCATCAACAGCAATTCAGCCTTTAAAATTTTCCTTGAATCATCGGATTTCGACCAGGCGCAAAAAAGAGGGTTGATTGATTACGATGAGTTTACCTTGAAGCTTTTAAAAAGCATCAAATCCAACCCGCCCAGATACTCTGAACTGTTTTTCGATACCCCGTTCGGGGTCGGGGTGGCCCGCCTGGTAGTCAACGATTATGCCTATTTCATCTACACCTCCAAGGCCAGTGAAATAGCGCTGATCGAACAAATGGTCCGAGAGGGCAAAACCCACCACGAAGCCATCCTGGAAATGGTCAACCTGAGGGAACAGGGTGAATTGTAGAATCGCTACCGCAATCATATGTTCAATCGTTGCTGTGAGTTCTGCCCAGGCCGGAACCATAACAAACCTTGGTGTGGTCGGTACAACCTACCCCATAGCAGAATCAGACATACTGGCTGAATTGCGAGGGCAGGTAGCCAAAAACAACCATGCAAGAAAACAATGGTGTGAGCAGATCAAAACCTACCAACCGGCAGACCTGCATAACCTCCCCCTGGCAACGACAGACAGGACCTTTCAGGTCGATATGACCTACAGCCTAAACAGAGACCTGACCGACGCAGACGGCAAGCTCATCTATCCCAAAGGCTATACCTTTAATCCGTTAGATTACATCAACTTTCCTGGATGCATTCTCGTCATTGATGGTGCTGATCCAGAGCAGGTGGCGTGGTTTAAGCAAACACCCTATGCCGAAAACCACCAAGTGAAGCTCCTGATTACAGAGGGGATGGCACCTGAGCTTATTCAAACATTACAACGTCCTGTTTTCTACCTGACAGAAGATATTGCGAAAAGACTGCAGTTGCAGGCTGTCCCCTCTCTTATCTTCCAACGGGAAAAGATGATGCATGTCCAGGAAATTAAGCTCAGCGATGAACAGCAGCAAGGACCCGATGATGAAAAATAAAATCTTGCCGCTCATTCTTGTTGCAGCCGTGCTGACCCTACTCAGCAGCAATCCTGCCGCTGGCAAATCCGGGGATGCCTTTAACCCGATAACGGACATTAATTGGGGTGAGATAGATTTTCAGATCCAGGGCATTTGTATCTGCCCTCGCCCACCGCCAATCTTTTACGAAATCGGCCTGGTGGTGAGCTATTGGGAGCCTTTCCTCCTGGTGGATACGGTTTCAGAGGCTTTCTACTCCCCCATGCTGGGCTCATCCATCGGCTCTGCAGCAATCGATGAACTGGGCGGTAAAAACACCAGCTCCGATTCGGTGGATATTGCTAATGAATCTACCTTTGCGCAGGCACACGGCTGGCTGGTCCCACTACTTACCTACCCATGCAGCCGAAACGATTATGGCCTATGGATGACCGAATATGATGCTATGTGGCAGAACGATTATCTGTCTGCCATCATTCACCCGGAGGCAGCACTCTATGCCAATAAGGCCATGCAGGTGGCATGTATGGCTGACGCAGCTGCAGTCAATATCGGCTGGCCCCTTGATTTTATGCCCTGGTGTGTCGGCAGCGGTGGTTCTGCCTATCCTATGACCGGTCATGTCGACAACGATAATATTGTGCAGGCCAACTCAACCGTGGCAGCACGTCTGCTCTACAAGCTGAACCGTATCATGATGATCTGTGACCCGGCTGAGAACCTCTGCGGGTGCGACTACACACCGGTCTGGATCAAAAGCCACTACAAACTCCATACAGCCAGGCCGGACACTCGCTCAACCTACCCCATAGGCAAAAGCTCACTCATATATGAATCTGGCCTGAACCCTCCATACATGGGAGCCAAAGGTTCAAATGATGAATTCCTCTGGGTTGTTTACAGAAAACAAAAATGCTGTACCTGCTGCCAATGAAATCCTTACTGCTATTACCTTTTCTGCTGCTTAGCACAACCATGCACCAGGTTCATGCTCAAACAGAAACGCTCGAGCAGAAGACCACCAATGCTGTGGACACCATCATGGAACAAGCCAGGAAAAAGGCACAGACCATAAAGCTGCCTACAACCAGATATAGCGAACAGGGCAAGCAGGCCGCAAAACAGACCGCAGATTTTTTTTACTCTTCAGCATTTCAGGAACGGATTCAAAACGAGCAAAGGCGACTGGAGAAAGACGTTTGCAAAGAGTACATCGCCTCCTGGCAAGAGAAGCAGCCAACTGCTGACAGAGAAAATTCGAACCTGACCGACAACTTTGCAGCCAGAGGCAAGATATATCTCTTTTTGTCCTCTTCTGTGCCGGATGAAACGGTGCATGCATACCTTACCGCCATTTCCAAAACAGGTAGCCAAAGTGTTACTCCTGTTATGCGTGGGCTCATCAATGGGCTGCAAGACACCAAGGCTAGTGCAAACTATTTCAGCCAAATTTTAAAAGTTGATCAAAGTTGCGGTGATACAAGAGAGCCTGAAAAGGTATGCCCGCGCTTCAAACTCAGTATCCGAATTAATCCACTGCTCTTTGCCGAGTACCGCATTAGCAGGGTACCGACTCTGGTTTACGCGAACGAAACAGAGACCTTTACCATTCAGGGAGATACAGGGCTCGATTACCTCCTGGAACGAATCAACCAAGAACTGCACGACAAAGATCCAGCCCTGACCAGCCTGGCTAGAACCATACGAGGTGAACAGTGAGCGAGCAGCCCCTCACCCAAATAGAAAAACCTCCAACAAGAGGCCCCGGTTATCTTGAGGTTATCATTATTACCCTGATTGTGAGCACCCTTACACTGGTGGCCTATGACAGGATGTTTGCCCAGAAGGTCAGAGTGATTGACCTGCAAGGCTACCTCAGAACCCAAAAGGCATTGCTGACAGCTGGTGAGATTACCCAGAGGCAGTGGCAAGCAAGCCTTGATACCGTCGACCAAGTACTCAATAAGCAAGCGGCAGCTCACCCAAATCACCTGTTTATCTTAAACGATGTGGTGCTCAGGAATGGAAATGAAATCAGCCTCCAACCTCAGAGATAAGAGTGCAATAAGATTTCCGAGCTTGAACAATCGGGAAAAAACAGTTGCTGTCGTTGTTCTGGCAGCACTTCTGGTTGGGGCTTGGCTGCCTGAACGGATCAATATCTCGACCAGTCCTTCCCTACAACACCGGGTCTTTTTTCTCAGCAAAACAAAAAGCACTATTGAGACTGGCGATTACCTGGTTTTCAGACATGAGGATACGAGCTTTACCCAAAAAGGCTTGCAGCCAGCAAACCAACAGCTGATCAAACAGATAGGCTGCAGCCCAGGAGAATCCCTGACCCAGAATGATGACAAAAAATATTTCTGTAATCAAAAATACCTGGGTACCGCTCTGGCTACCGACAGCACCGGACGCCTGTTGCCGACCTTTCAATTTATCGGCCCCATTCCTAAAAACAACTATTTCATGGTGGGATCCAACCCACGCAGCTTTGATTCCAAATACTTTGGATTTATCCATGCAGAAGAAATCCTCTATACAGCGCTGCCACTCTGGTGATCAATTCCGGCATTTTATATTGATGAGCTGCATAGTCAGCTTACTGGCTATCTCAACAGCTGCGCTTGCAGCGGCAGAAAAGGAAGTGCGCGACAGCACCTTCTACCACGACACGAAACACGGCTGGTTCTGGTATGAAGATCCGCCACCCGAACCGGAAGAACAGAAAAATTCACCGAAACAGCTCAACAAACCTCCCCGCCGAATTCCATCCTTGGATAACTATACCATCGATGATCTGTGGAATATGTACCCGGATGATTTCCAGGAACTGTTGAACGTTCTGCAAAAGAAGGCGGTCCAGACCCCAACCGAACAAAACATCATGGAATATTTAACCATGCAGGATATTGCCCGGCGTAAAGCTCTGGCCTACACCAATGCCACCATGTATGTCACGCAAAAATACAGTGAACTCTTCAATGTCAGTCATGTCTACCCGACAGCAGGGCCAGGCATCACCGCCAGGGTACGGATGCAGCAGCAGGAGATATCACAAACCATCAGCCGTGCGGCAACCAACCATGCACTGCTTTTTTTTACCAGCCCTGGGTGCAAATTTTGCGAGCAACAGGCCCGAATCCTCAGCTATTTCGTCAATAAATACGGCTGGCAGATCAAGCCGGTGGATATCAGTACAAACAAAGAAGCAATGGCACGTTTCAACATTACCATTACCCCCACCCTGCTCCTTATCAAAAAAGGACAAGCTAACTCCATGACCGTCACCACCGGAGTCATCGCCCTGACAGAGCTGGAAAGAAAACTCTATAGGGCCATTCGTACCCTGCAGGGCAACACCAGGGAAGACACCTTCCTGATGTATGATTTTCAAAAAGGCTCTCCACTCGACCCAACCTCGATCCTAAACAAAGGAAAACAGCCGTGGATAAAAACAAAGTAACCACCATTGTTGCGGTACTGACTACCAGCCTTTTACTGCATCCTGGTGCCGCAACCTCGGCCTGGGTTGACGACTGGCTCAATCAACGAACCACCACATCGCCAAATCATCTCTACGGACAACAGCGTGGGTATTACTCAGGCGGCAGCTTTAGTACCAGATGGCCAAGCAAAACGGATTATCCGATAACAGTGGAAATGCCCCGCATCAAGAGCGGCTGTGGCGGTATTGATGTGTTCATGGGCGGATTCTCGTTCATGAATACAGATTACCTCGTCAACAAGCTCCAGGGAATTCTATCCGGAGCCGCATCCGTGGCCTTTGACCTTGGTTTGAAAACACTCTGTGAACAATGCTCCAACACCATCAAAAACTTTGAGGCTATCTCCGACAAACTCAACTCCATGCAACTCGATGAATGTGCGGCTTCAAAAGAGCTGGTTGGTGTAGTCATGGATGAAAATGGCTTTCATTCCGGTGAAGTGATGAAAGAAAAGTTGGGAACCGCCATTAAAGAAAACAAATTAAGCCAGGGTGTCTCCGAGATGTGGGACATCATTACCACCGAGGACAAGGCCAACAACAACGTACCGCAGTCTGGAGACGTTTCCAGGGTAACAAGCGGATGTAATGCCGAAATCACCTCCACCTTTCTTTCAGGCGGCTCTCTGCTGGCAAATGTCGGCAGTAAAATCGGCCTGCCAACAGATTATGCCGATCTCATTCGTGGCCTGGTGGGAGATGTCATGCTGGAAGGCCCGGCCAATGCCTACAAGGTTTCCTACGAACCGCCGTGCTCTGAAAACAACCCGGATGACATCAAGGCCTTTACCGTTGGCGAGATTTACGCCAAAGACCTGGGCGGAACCTGCCGCCAAATCACCGATACCAACCGCGATCTACGCCAATATGTCGAGGACACCCTTTCTGCCATAGCTGGTAAAATTGAAAGCAAAGCAGCTCTGAGCACTACCGAACAAACCTTCCTGGAAGCTAATCCCCTTTCCGCGCTTCCCATTCTCAAAACCGGGGTGGCCACCGGCATGAAAGAGACAACCGTCGCCGGCCTTGCCGACATTACCGCCAACGCCTACGCCCTCCAGATGTTAACCGATCTGTATGTTCGGGCAGAAACGGTCGCCTGGAAGGCCAGAGAAATGCTTGAGAAACAAAGCGAGGCCAGTGCAGGGCAACCTGCAGAAAATTGCGCAGCCGTAATCTTTGCCGAACATGCCGCCCAAAACATCGCTGTTATGAAAGAAAGGATCAAGCAACTCCAAAATGCTGCCCGGGCCGGGTATATCGCCTCGGCTAAAGAAATGACAACCATCATGAGCTACCTTGAGCACATGCAGAAAGTTGAAATGCAAATGACGGCAGAAATAACCCGCCGCTATGGGAAAGACATTGCAGCAAGGCTACAGATGTAAGCAGATGAAAAAACCAACAATCATCATCCTCTCAGCACTGTTGCTCAACCAACTGACAGCATCTTCCTCCCTTGCGCTGGATATGGAGTATTACACCTATGGCGGCTTTAATCCCATCACTCAGGCATTCACCAAAATCGCCCTAATTTTCAGTGATACAGGATACCAGGGCCTGCTCTTTGTCATCATGGTGCTGGGCTTACTTGCCGGGGTTACCGCCTGGCTGGCAAGAGCGGCCACCGGGGCACGGGTTATTCCCCTGGTATGGGCAGTACCGGTGGTATTCGGGGCTGTGCTCTATTTGGCCCTTTTTGTCCCCAAAGGAAATATTACTGTCTACGATCCGGTCTTAAACAGATTTCAGACCATCGGTCAGGTACCAAATGCGGTAGTATTTACCGCCGGATTCCTCAACAAAATAGAAAGGGGCATGATCGACATCATGGACACCGCCGCCGCTCCTGATGCCCAATACCAGACAACGGCCGGCGGCATAGGGTTCAAGTCCCTTGAATCGGTCAAAGGATCCACCCCAAAGAACAACTATGCCCGAACCAGCATGATCCGTTACGTCAAGGATTGTGTAACCTTTGAACTCTTGCGTCCCGGCACCACCCTCTCCCTTGACGACCTGCGTAATACCACCTCCGATTTTCTGGGCAACTTGAGTGCAGCGGTCAACCCAGCTGTGTATACGCTGTACTATGATTCTGCTCACCCGGAAGGGACCAATGTTACCTGCACCGACGCCTGGAATAGCTTGCAGCCCATTTATGCCAACCCAAACAATTACGATGAGGCCATAAAAAAGGTGTGCAGCAAGGCATATTTTGATCCATCCAATGCAGTTGAACTGAACACCTGCAAAACACTACTTACCAGTACCCTAAACTTTACCACCGGTACTGCCACCACTCCGGAAAAGATCATTCAGCAGCGCCAGATCGCAGAAATCCTCTACACCTTTTATTTCCAGGACGATTACGAAACAGCCATGCTCATGGAGAGTAGCCGAAAGATCACCTCCACCGGCCTAGGCATCGGCCTGACCATGAACGAGTGGATTCCCATTATCCGAGCCGTCATGACGGCCATTGCTATCGGCGTGATTCCCTTTTTAGTGCTCTTTCTATTCACTCCTGTAGTCGGCAAAGCAATTTCGGTTATGTTCGGCTTTTTCGTTTTCCTCACTACCTGGGGCATCACCGACGCCGTGATCCATGGAGCAGCCATGGACTACGCCTCCTATGCCTTCGAAGACATGCGTCAATCCAATCTGGGTGTCTATGCCATGGCAGCCTTTCCAACCATATCCCTCAAGTTATTAGCAATGTTTGGAGTCATTCGCTCAGCCGGTATCATGCTGGCAAGTTTTTTCTCCATGATGCTTATCCGTTTCGGCGGTCATGCCCTGGCCATGCTTGCCGGTAACCTCAGCAGAATAGTGCAGTCCGCCGGGGCGCAAGCTGGGCAACTGCTCACTCCGGAAGGGACCTCTGCAGCAATGAACCAACAGGTACGCGCAGCCGGACTCCTTGCCGGAATGCCAGAGCATCGGTTTTCCAACATGGCTGCAGCACAGGCCTGGACTACCCACCGCTCAGTTGGCGGATATAGTGCTGCCATTAACGCCAAAAACGCTCTGCAGGAATCCGGACAGATACCCCCGGGAACATCAGATAGCGATATGGCCACCATGATGGCTTCTGCAAGGGTAAGTGCAGGGACAAGCTCAGGCCCTGTCGAAATTTCAACCGCTCCAGACGGCAACGCCACCAGAACAAAATCAGAAACCGTAAACCAAGACGGCTCCACCACTATCACGACCACCGGCGCAGGTGGTAACGGAGTCGCCGTAGACACCATGGCTGAAGGTCGTGCTGCCTACTCAGTCGACAGTTCCGGAAAACACCAGACAACGCACGCAGCAGTCAATGGTCTCAATCCCGTAACGGTTGGTGCCATGGCCCAACAGCAACAGATTGTGGCAGCTTCAAATAGCCTGGGGAGGAGTCAAAATTGGCAGCAGGCTATGGATACGGCAAAAAGAGCAAGTCTGACTAGCAGTGAGGCTCAAAGTTTCACCAGCCGACTTGACAATGCTATGCGTGAAAGTTGGAAACGGGCAATCAATGATAAATCCAGTTTTATTCAATCAATGGATCAAACTTCTCGTACCCAATTTCAAGCCACAATAGGATCTGGATTTAAAAAAATATTTAGTGGGAATGGTCAAATCGCCGTAGTTGGCAACAATAACGAAGCTGTGACTTTTAATGTATCAGAAGATACAGCAAGGGCATTTGAGAACACAGCCTCACGCGTACGCTCAGAATCCCTTCAGCAAACATTACAAAAATCAAAAAGCTTGGATTACATGACTAAACTGGCAAAACAAATCGGCGCAACCGAAGCTTATTCGTATCTTAATGATGCCAGGGAAATGAGAGGTTCAACCGAATCTTATGGAGCAGATCTCACAACCGCCTTGGTTAGGAATTATGCTACGGAACGTTATGGAGATGAATCACCTGAGAACATTCGTCGAACCATAAGCGACTTCAACCACTTCCTCACCCAACAGGGGAGTCATGGCGTAGACAATATGAAAGATATTGTAACGGGTTTTGTCAGTGGCAATGGCTACGGTTGGGGGAGTACTGCTGACACAGTTAACACCACCATTGCCAACACAAGAGAACATGTCCAAAACCAGAATTTCAAACAAAACGTGGGGATGACATCAAGCTTGGCGGGATCAAAAACCTTTGGAATACAAGATGACACTCTTGCAACGCCACAATCTGCTATTCCAATGGACAGCCCCAAAACAGCGCCTGTAACAGATCAAGCTCAAGGCATTCGCAATAGAAACCGCATTGAGGAGTCGGGTAAAGGAGGCATTCACACAACCGCTAGAGACCTTGCTCAAGATATAACAGGGTTAAATAAAGGTGCTCCCCCGAGACCGACCCATGATTTTTACAGGAATCAGTCTTTTTATTATGAAGGCAGTTTGGTTGAGCCTCAGCAACAAAATGGTGGGATTGTATTACCTTCCGGCAAAGTGATTGATGGCGGTGCCGGATACACAGCACCTCAAAACACTAAAGATTTTCTAAAAGGAAGCGTGTTCGAAAAAAAATAATTTCACTCCAGTCGCCAGAGATCGTGGAACAAATTATCAATCAGCATCAAGTTGTTTAGCAGACCAACTAGAGTGATATGAGTTACCAGGCAGATGCGCCAAGCCAGGATCATCGGAAGCGTCGATATCTGTACTCCCTATCTCCTCACCCCCGATAGGCCCTCTATTCTCGCCTGCAACGTTCTCATCGTTGAAAAACCATTTCAGCAGGAGGAGAAGAATCACACCAATAATTATACTAATCGTTCCGACAGTCATGATGCCCCCTTTAGTAAAAATAGCTACAACGTATACCCTATTAGACGATTAATCCTTCCCGATCGTATGTCAAGCGACACACGAGAGTAACATTGTTTGATACATCCTTATAGAACAGTGACTTCAGTCGGTTCAAAAGGCAAGACTCCGCAATTACTCACCTTATGCAAAGTAACTTTCCAGATATTACCATTGAAATCACTTCTCTTCTTTCACATTTACATATCTTACAGGGTTAGATCCACCCTGATCGAAATAATGGGCAACCGATTTGTTAATATACTTATCCCTGATAGATTGCTCTGCTATATTACCGACGAATTCCCATCTACCTTCAGGTGGAGCATCAGTCCGGGTAGAAAACGTTGCACCAGCAGTATACCATCCTTTAATTTCATAAACTTCTTTCACGACACCCTTATACACTGTCAAAGCGAATTGAGCTTTATCACGATCAGGCCCAATCACCCAACGACCACGGGTCGCATCATAAAGTTCAATGGGCTCCATGCCATCCCTGTAATACTGGCTAATTCGTAGTAATAATGCGGCTTCCGTAATATCTGCCCGATCATTTGAATGCATAGCGATCTCGTTCCTTGTATTTTGCCTACCAGTGGTTCCTATTTCTTCAAATAAATACTGAAAACAAACTATCGATTGCGTTTTCTGACTTGCTACCCAACAGCTTGTGTTCCGTTGCCCATTTGTTTTTCAAAAGATTGCCTGACAAGACCTATTACATATGGAATATCTTCAAGTGATGACAAACCGACCTCTACATCCCCATTGCCCCACCGACCGAGGTTGGCCACATCCTTACAGACTCCTGCTGGATCAGTAATTTCATGAAAAGAAACATTGAGTGAAAGGCGCAACCTTTTGGCCTGCGGTACCACATCAACAAAATTAGTCTCTGCCTTATAAGCAATGTAAAGCTTTAGAAATTCTTCGCTTACACAGGGATCTAGAGCTAATACTTCTTTGCGAAACGTCTCGAAAAGTTCCCTGATGGGACCTGCGGCAAGGTGATGGTGATCATCAATGCTATAACCGGAGACTTTAGCGGTCGGCCTATAGGCCTCAAGAATAGAAGGTTCCACCTCGGGAATACCCCATACGGTGACGGCTTTCTCCGCAAGGTTATCTGCGCGAGTACTGATTTCCTCTTCAGTCCAGCACTGAAGCGCTCCTAACCCATGGTTTAACAGCAGGGGGCTCTGGCCGAAACCGCCCTCCATATCACGCTTTTCAGTGAAGGACTTGTCGCTATACTCAGAATTGTACCCAGTAAGGGTCAAGTTGCCAAGGGTATGCAACCACGTCTCTTGAATCCGTTCCCACTCCGGGCCAAGATCTGCTTGCCATTGTTCAGGCAAGTTAGGATTCTGGGGTAGGATATGCTCGATTGTATATTGATCAACCGGTACCCGCTCCTTGCGGCCGTAGTTTTCTAAACGGCGTAACCAATAACTGCGGCTACGGAAATTGTATAGATCCTTAACCTTGAGTTCTCTTTTAAACTCCCCATCTTTTGGGAAACGTCGGTAAGAGGGTAATAACAGAAAATGTGCCTGGATACTTTCCAGGTAACGATCCTTTTTTAAGGCGCGACTA
Organism: Desulfogranum marinum; assembly: GCF_963675105.2. Classification (NCBI taxonomy): domain Bacteria; kingdom Pseudomonadati; phylum Thermodesulfobacteriota; class Desulfobulbia; order Desulfobulbales; family Desulfobulbaceae; genus Desulfogranum; species Desulfogranum marinum. The sequence continues at coordinate 1,521,530 of NZ_CAXXRO010000004.1, read as the reverse complement.
AAAGTTGCAAACGTCTTGTTCAACGAGTTGGTTGGAATGGCACACACTGCTCTTCGGAACACATAACTCTCAACCAGCCGTGCTGCTATAAGGATATCTTCTTTATCTATTACGCCGGCTGTATAATCATGGTACAGCTCCAACAATAAAGGAAATGCAACTTCTACTTTCAGTTCCCGGATATCATGAAAGGCAATTTTAAGTTCCGGATCCCGTTCCCCACCAAGCGCTATAGCACAGTAATATCCTGCAAACGCACGAATATCTTTCACCAAGGCCTCGACATCACCAGCCTCAGGAGAACGGGCATATTGTTTAAATGCTTCATATACTGCACGGACGTTTGGGATCACCCCAGTTTTTACCGTCAGAAAATGACGCATGAAACTATCAAATTGAGCAGCATAGGCCTCCTGGCCGAACTCTACCTCCATTGGTCGCCAATACAGATCATAGAGTTTAGTTTGCAGTTTTTGCTCCAACCCCATTAAAATAAAATTTCGTATCAGATCCGCTTGACTCAGCTCGCGACCTGTTGAGTTAAGACTTTCAAAAATGAGCTGAGGATTATCTTGATCACGGTTCAGCGATATATCAACGATTACCAGCTTGGCTAATCCGTTACATAAGGGAACCAGGTCATCTTTAGCCTTGCTAATCAGATCCTTGAATAGATCAAAATTTGCCTCTATCCGTAACGAGTGTTCTTGGGGGCGTTGCTGTTGATCTAGTAGAGCGATCAGAGAGGCCTTATCTGTTTGGGAAAGCAACAGCTTATAACGACGCTCTCCTTCTTCCAATGGATTGAGCAGATAGTAATTGCGAAGTTTTTTTGCAGAAAACCCATCAAGAGGTTCAGTGTTTTCAAGAACACGAGCCAGCGCTTCAATGAGCAGCATTACCGTTGTAAGGCGTTGTTGGCCGTCAATTACAAGAAGAGGCGACTGACTCGATACCTGATAGAGCCCTTTTTCCACATAGACAATTGATCCAACAAAATGAGCTGTAACTTCATCATTTTTTCCAGCGCGAAGGATATCGTCCCAAAGTTGCCGACATTCCCGTTCAGTCCAGCTATACGTTCGTTGATAGATGGGAATAATAAACTGTGGAGATTTTTTGTAAAAATCCAACATTTTTGCTTCAGACGCCTTCATACACAACCCTTGTAAAATTTATATACAGCCTACTCGTAGCTCTACCGCGATTTAGCTCACCGGTCTTGTCGAACGACAGGTAGGGAACGTGAAACAGCCCCAGAATTGCTGACCAGCCCGAGACCCTTTCTTGGCTGTGCGTAAAACCATTGGGCTACCGCATTTAGGGCACACGGGCTCCACCTTCGCACTCGATACTTCATTCGACAGGGCCGGTTCATGTTTGGGTACGTTGTGGGACTGTACCGGAACAGCCCCCTTTGCTCCCAAGATCCGCTTCAAAGACTCGCCACCGAGCAATTCGATATTATTTTCTTCAGCAAATTTCACAGCATCCCTGGTGAATTGTCCTGAGGCGATGACATAGCCACCGGCTGCACCACTACTCGCCATAACACCAAGCAATTCACGAACAGGCTTAACCCCAACTTTGTAAGCTTTCCAATGCTTACACTGCACCAGGTATTTCCCACCGCCTTTCCTTAACACCAGGTCAACACCCCCGTCAGCACCAGGGCCTGTTTCCTTGACCAGGTATCCTTCACGCCTGAAATGTTCCCCAATTAAAACCTCAAATTGCTGCCAACTGATATCAGAAAGAGTTTTTTTACTGGCCGTCACCTCTCCATACAGTTTATTGCGTTTACTATTACTGACCAGAGAGGCCACGGCACCAAATACAAAAAGCGCTGGGAGGATATATTGGCCAATAGTTGCTATTCCATGCACCATCCCTCTACCCATTGCCTGTCCTATGTCCTGGCCAGCCACCTGAAATTCTTTCGTAGCGAAACTATGCAGCAAAAAATAGGAAAACAGGGCCAATGCTCCACCAACCCACCACGGAAACCTGGCTGTTATCTCGACAATATCATCGGCCGTGCTTTTCTTGCGAGCCATCGTAACTCTCTCTATATATGTAAAATTTTATAATATGTGAAAATCGCAGTTTGTTATATTGACTGAATTTCCTCTGACGAGGTAGCTAGTGCCAGCCATAACCTCCTATTTCCAGGAAGAGACTAGGTCACCCTCAAACAAGACCACAACGTAGCATTTATCACCCTGTCATCAGTATGTTAGATGATACTGCCGTCAAAATGAAAACACAAATTTTAATCTAATAAAGTTCAACAAGGGGCCTATTAAAAGTTGCCGACAGTGGTTGAACGCTATTCAAATTCAGAGTACCCTGCACCCTGTTTAACCTAATATAACCGGATTACACCTAACGGAATGCCTTTCGGGCAATTGTTTGGCAAACCCTTTGGGTGCTCCCCCCTTTAGAGCAATGGAGGAGAACATGGAAGACAGGTGGTTATCCGTAGATGAAATTGGACTCTATCTCGGGGTCAAAAGAGACACAGTCTACAAATGGATAAGTGAAAAAAATATGCCTGCCCATAAGATCGGCCGTCTTTGGAAATTCAAAAAAGACGAAGTGGATGAATGGGTCCGCAAAGGTAGAGCAGCTTCTTCTGAAGGATCCAGCAAGGGTAAATAATACAGCATGTTGAAACAGTGGAAAGATAGGCGGCCAAACCATGCAAATACTGGACAATATCAACACCCTCTGGGGGGATGACCTTAAAAAAGCTATCAAACCGGAGGCAAGACTAAAAATTGCGGCATCCTGCTTTTCCATTTACGCATACGAGGCTCTTAAAAAAGAACTGGAGAAGATAGACTCGCTTGAGTTCATTTTTACTGCCCCGGCTTTCGTACCAAATGAGGTTACAGACAAAGTTTCTAAAGAACGAAGAGAGTTTCATATTCCCAAACAGCAGCGGGAGCGAAATCTGTATGGGAGTGAGTTTGAAATTCAGCTTAAAAACAAACTAACCCAACGTGCAATTGCCAAAGAATGCGCAGATTGGATACGTCGGAAAGCGGCTTTTCGTTCAAATTCAACTAAGGCTCCGATGCAACAATTTGCCTGTCTAACTTCAAATAATGAAGAGGCAGCATATATGCCCTTACATGGGTTCACGGCGGTCGATCTTGGCTATCAACAAGGTGATGCAGTATCGAATCTCATTAACAAAATCGATGAGGCCCCTCTCACAACAACCTATCTTCAGCTTTTTGATCAAATCTGGTGTGATAATGAAAAGTTACAAGATGTAACAGATGGCATTTGTACACATATCGAATCCGTGTACCAGGAAAACTCCCCTGAGAAGATCTATTTTCTCATGCTCTACAACATCTTCAATGAATTCCTTGAAGATCTGAATGAAGATGTCCTCCCCAATGACCTGACTGGCTATAAAAACAGCATTGTATGGAATAAGCTTTTTAACTTCCAACGCGACGCAGCGACTGGGATTATCAATAAACTGGAGAGCTACAACGGCTGTATCCTAGCTGACAGTGTCGGCCTGGGAAAAACTTTCACCGCTCTGGCGGTCATCAAATATTATGAACTCCGCAATCGATCTGTGTTGGTTCTTTGTCCAAAAAAACTGGCAGATAACTGGTTGAATTACAATCGGAACCTAAAGACCAACATTCTCGCCAAAGATCGCTTAAATTACGATGTTCTCTGCCATACGGATCTACAGCGCACCAGTGGTGAATCCTTCGGCACTCCTCTCAATAAAATCAACTGGGGCAATTACGACCTTGTCGTTATAGATGAGTCACACAATTTCCGAAATAACGATGCCTATAAAGATAAAGAGACAAGGTACGAGAAGTTGATGAACGCAGTCATTAGAGATGGCGTGAAAACAAAAGTTCTGATGCTTTCCGCCACTCCGGTAAACAACCGTTTTAATGACCTTCGCAATCAGCTTGCGCTAGCCTATGAAGGAGAATCCGAAAACCTGAGCCAAAAAATAAAAACTGAAAAAAGTGTTGAAGAGATTTTCAGACGGGCCCAAGCCGTATTTAACTGGTGGTCGAAACTGCCACCAGAAGAACGCACCGCAAAATCCATACTGGACGCGCTTGATTTTGATTTCTTTGAGCTACTGGACAGTGTGACCATAGCCCGTTCCAGAAAACATATTGAGACCTTCTACGACACAACCGATATTGGACAATTTCCAGTCAGAAGAAAGCCACTGTCATTCCGTTGTCCATTGACCATGCGTGGCGATGTAATGAGTTTTAATGATATTTATGCACAGTTAACACTCCTAAACCTCTCTGTTTATGCCCCGGTCAGCTACATTCTCCCGAGCCGACTGAGAAAATACGAAGAACTCTACGACACTGCAGTTGAAGGCGGCAAAGGGAAATTACGGCAGGCCGATCGCGAAAAGAGCCTCCAGTCACTAATGACGACCAACCTCCTGAAGCGTCTGGAGAGTTCAGTTCAATCTTTCAGGTTAACCCTTGGTGCTCTTAAAGAAAATATGGGCAACATGCTTGCCAAGATAGAGCAATTCAAACAATCAGGTTCAGAGTTTTCTATTCACGATTTGGCCGATTCACTGGGTGAGCTCGAGGCGGAAGACGACGACTTAACAGGCCTAGGCGAATTCATGATAGGTGGCAAGGTTCAAGTGAGTCTGGCTGATATGGATTTACCATCATGGGAGCATGACTTAAAATCAGATCTTTCCATAATAACAGAGCTTCTGACGGAAATGGAAAAGGTCACTCCTGCAGAAGATGCAAAACTTCAGCACATAAAACAACATATACGGGAGAAAATTCACAATCCTATAAACCCGGGAAATAAAAAAATTGTCATCTTCACCGCTTTTGCTGATACGGCCAATTACCTCTATGCAAACCTGTCAGGGGAATTGCTGTCAATCGGTATACATTCCGGCCGGGTTACAGGAAAAGATGCACCGAAGACAACCATAAAAAAGGGCTATGATTTTCAATCCATCTTAACCCTGTTTTCGCCCATCTCGAAAGAAAAGGCCCTCATCCTTCCTGAAGACCCCGCTGAAATTGATCTGCTGATAGGGACCGATTGCATATCTGAAGGACAGAATCTCCAGGACTGTGATTATCTCATCAATTACGACATTCACTGGAATCCCGTTCGCATAATTCAGCGTTTTGGCCGTATAGACCGTATCGGCTCCACCAACGAGTCAATTCAGCTGGTCAACTATTGGCCCGATATATCACTGGATGAATACATTAACCTGAAAGAACGCGTCGAAAACCGGATGCACATTGTGGACCTTGCCGGTACCGGAGATGATAACGTTCTTTCCGCACAAGCAAATGATGTGACCTACCGAAAAGAGCAGCTCCGCCGCCTGCAAGAAGAAGTTATAGAACTGGAAGACCTCAAAACGGGAGTCAATATCACAGATCTGGGGTTGAATGACTTCCGAATGGATCTGCTGAACTACATAAAGAACAATGGCGACTTAGGTCATTTACCAAGCGGACTTCATGCCGTTGTGCCATCTAACGCGGATATTGGCCTGAACCCTGGGGTTATCTTCACCCTCCGCAACCGCAATTCGGGCATTAATGTCAATCAGCACAACCGGCTGCATCCATACTATCTACTTTATATTGGAAATGATGGTGAAGTGATCACCGACCATACGCAGGTTAAGCCACTACTAGATCTAGCCAGAAGCAGCTGTAAAGGATTGAGCAATCCGATATCCCCTGTCTGTAAACTTTTCAATGCCCACACCGCCGATGGGCGTGATATGAAACGCTATTCAGATCTGTTGGGGCAGGCCATTCGTTCAATGGTAGAAGTAAAAGAAGACAAGGATATCGACAGCCTCTTTTCAGGAGTCAATACCACAGCTTTGGTTGATACGATCAAAGGTCTGGATGATTTTGAGCTGATATCCTTTCTTGTGGTTCATGAGGGGAAATAATGAACCTTTACAACTTCCCCAAGGCAGCCGCATTTGGAAAGATGCTTGCGAAAAATAAAATCTACGAACATGCCACGCCAACTTCGAAAGTAAAGGAGCAGTTCGTCCGGGAAATCAAAAAGATAACCTGGGCCTATAAATTATCTCCGGCAACCATTAATCTGCCTGCCAGCGCGGGAGTTCAGGAATTGCAGGTTTTGACTATAACACTTCGGACGGGAACCTTGTCCCATGAGGTGTTGCAGACCATTGACAAAGCCATCCCATCACCCATTCTGTTTATGCTGGACTACAATGGCAAATGTCGATATGTGGCGGCTTATAAGCGGCAAAGTGTTACCGACAAAAGCAAATGGGCGATCAGCAGCTATTTTGAAACCGAATGGATGAGTGATACCCGGGAAAAAGCCGAGCTGCCGATTGCTTTGAACATGGCAGCACTTTACCACTTTTTTCTGGTAGAGATCATATCTCTCCCTTTCAGGAAAGCTGAAACCTTGGATGAGCTAGTGCTGCGAGTGGATCAGCTACGAATCAAGGAACGGGAAGCGGTTAAGCTGGAGAGCAGAATAAATAAAGAAAAGCAGTTTAACCGGCGTGTGGAGTTAAATCGAACGTTGAATGCGCTGAAACAGGATATTGAGAATTTAAAATGCTGAGCAACTGCAGTCGGAAAGATACAGGAATCTGAAAATGGAAAAATTAAAAATGCACAGCCCCAACGTTGCAGAAGCAAATATAGAAAAGGTAGCAGCCCTTTTTCCAAGCTGCGTTACTGAATCTACTGATGAGAACGGCAAGCTGAAAATGTCAATTGATTTTGACTTGCTCAGGCAGGAACTCTCCACCCAACTCGTGGAAGGGCCACAGGAACGCTATCGCTTGGACTGGCCGGGTAAACGGAAGGCGCTACTCACCGCCAATGCACCCATTGCCAAGACCCTCCGCCCCTGCCGTGAAGAAAGCGTGGATTTTGATACCACCGAAAATCTCTTTATAGAAGGCGACAATTTAGATGCCCTAAAGCTCCTGCAGGAAACCTACCTCGGTAAGGTGAAGATGATCTATATTGATCCGCCATATAACACGGGTAAGGATTTTATCTATGCCGACAATTTTGCCGAATCCACTGATGAATATCTGCTGGATTCAGGACAAAAGGATGTAGAAGGCAACCGTCTTGTGGCCAACACCGACTCCAATGGCCGCTTCCACTCCGACTGGCTTTCGATGATGTACTCACGCCTCAAACTGGCAAGGAACCTCCTTAAAGATGACGGTGTCATTTTTATTAGTATTGATGACAACGAAGTAAATAATCTCAGGAAAATTTGTAATGATTTTTTTGGAGAAGAAAATGTTCTGGGGTGTGTTGTATCAAAAAGAAGAGGAGTTCCTGACAACCGCAATATCAACAGGATTTCGCCAGATCATGAGTATGTGTTAATTTGTGGAAAATCAGAATCCAAGTTAAATGGTACCCCAAAAGACCTTAGTAAATACAAAAATCCTGATAATGATCCAAGAGGGCCCTGGATGAGCGATAATATGACGGGGCTCGCTGCAGCTGACCTGAGGCCAAATCTTCATTATAATCTTGTTAACCCTCTAACTCGAAACACGTATCCACCTCACCCAGGAAGAGGTTGGGCTTACGAGTCGAAAAGGATGGATCAGCTGATTTCTGAAGGACGTGTCATATGGCCATCTAAACCAGATGGACGCCCAAGAATAAAGCGTTACCTAAATGAATTAAATGATAGTACAACCGGTTTTTCAACCTGGCAAAAACTTGGATACACAACTGAAGGAACAAGAGAACTAACAAGCTTGATGGGTTTAAAAGTATTTGACTTCCCTAAACCGATAAGCCTCGGAGTAACTCTTTGCAAACAAGCGACTGACAATGTTTCTAATGGGATAATTTTAGATTTTTTCGCTGGTTCAGGAACCATCGCGCATGCCGTTATGCAGCTCAATGCAGAAGATGGCGGCAAACGTAAATTCATCATGATCCAACTTCCTGAAACCTGCGACGAAAAATCAGAAGCGTTCAAAGCTAGTTACAAAACCATTGCCGAAATTAGTAAAGAACGTATCCGCCGGGCTGGCAAAAAAATCAAAGCAGAAAATCCAATCACCGCTCCGAATCTTGATACCGGTTTCCGAGTGCTCAAAGTGGACAGTAGCAATATGGCAGACGTCTATTATACCCCGGATGCTGTCAAGCAGAGCCAGTTAACCCTGTTGACCGATAACATCAGAGAGGGTCGCACCTCCGAGGATCTCCTTTTTCAGGTTCTGCTGGACTGGGGCGTTGACCTGACGCTGCCAATCACCATCGAAACCATTGCTAACCGGGAAGTCTTTTTTGTCGACAGCAACGCGCTGGCCGCCTGTTTTGCAAAAAATGGACAAATTACGGAGGACTTCTGCAAAGAGCTCGCCGGGCGCAGTCCGCTTCGGGTGGTCTTCCGCGACTCTGGATTTAAGGATGACAGCGTCAAGATCAATGTAGAGCAGATCTTCAAGCTCATGAGCCCTCATACCGAGGTGAAGACGATATGAGCAACCACGAACGCCCTTCGCTGTTACAAATACCTTTTCCTGCACACCCGGTGTATTCCGTTATGAATAAGGGAGGCCTCCAGTGAAATCATATGAACCATGTGCATTGCCTCTTGAAGGTCTAGACTATCAACGCTTGTTTGCACATGTCGGCAATGCCAATGCAGAACTTGCTCGTTACGATGGCTTGCTCCAGGGTATTGTAAATCCATCCGTAATGCTTTCCCCGTTAACTAATGAAGAAGCTGTGCTCTCTTCACGTATTGAAGGAACACAGGCAACGATTGATGAAGTATTGGAACAAGATGCCGGATTAATTAAGGATGGCGAGAAATACAAGGACATTCAGGAAATTGTCAATTATCGCGAAGCCCTCCGTTCAGCGCATCATTATTTGGACGAGCACCCTCTTGACCTGTTCTTTGTCCGTGAACTCCATAAAATTTTACTGAACAGCGTCCGGGGCCAAGATAAGACACCCGGAGAGTTTCGCCGAGATCAAAACTGGATAGGCACTTATGGATGCACAATTGAGCAAGCATCTTTTATTCCACCCAACCCTTTACAACTTCTTGATCATTTAGAAGCTTGGCAGAAGTACATCGAATCAAATGATATTGATCTACTTTTGCAGAGTGCAGTTGTTCACGCCCAATTTGAACTGTTACATCCCTTCAAAGATGGCAATGGCCGCATTGGCCGGATTCTGATCCCGCTGTTTCTCTACCAGAAGAAAAAGCTGTCGCAACCCATGTTTTACCTCAGCTCCTATTTGGAATCTAACCGCGATGAATACTACCTGCACCTCCGGAACATTTCCGACAAGGGTGACTGGAATAGCTGGATTGAATTTTTCCTTAAAGCAATTGCCGAGCAGGCAAAAAGCAATAATAGCAAGGTTAAAGAAATCATGAGCCTTTATGATAATATGAAGGCAAAAATTCATGATATCACCCACTCGCAGTACACGATACATTTATTGGATGCAATTTTTGATAAACCCATTTTTAAAACCACTGACTTTGTACAAAGAACAGGCATCCATAAGCCAACTGCCATGGGATTGCTTAGGCAACTAAAGCAAGAGAATATTCTAAAAGAACTAAGAACAGGAAGTGGAAGAAGGGCTGCGGTAGTGTCCTTTCCTGCTCTTGTTAACATTGCAGAAGGGAAGAAAGTCTTATGAGTTGCTTTGTGTATCGTCTGACATTTGCTACGTCTTTTGTGTATCGCGTATACGGCCTTGCAATACACAACACATTTTGTGGCTCACAGGATATCCACAAACTTCATTGTGACTTGTATATTTGGTTTCAGCAGCCACAAACACTCTTTCCCTTGTTCTCTTTCGATCCTGTGGCTCAAGAAGGAGGCCTTCGGTGAAGCTTAAGTTTAAAAAACAGGCCTATCAGACACATGCCGTGGACGCGGTGGTCGATTGCTTTAAAGGCCAGCCAAATATGGCCGGATTCAGTTATCGCATCGATCCCGGCCTAGTTAAAACTGATACACAGGGATTCAGGCCGCAAAGCCTGTATGGGTCGTCGTCCGGCTTCAAGAATGAGGATATTCTGCTAACCGAGCAGCAAATCTTGGAAAATATCCAGCACGTCCAAAGGCTACAGAACCTCCCGCAAAGTCAATCGATTAACCAGTTCAAAACAATTAAGAAAAATGAGTTTGTATTTGATAAGGCCTATGCCAAAAAGGCATTGGCAATAGCTCCATATCATCTGGATGTAGAAATGGAAACCGGTACCGGTAAAACCTATTGCTACATCAAGACCATTTTTGAGATGAACAAGCAGTTCGGGTGGAGCAAATTCATCGTGGTAGTGCCCAGTATTGCCATCCGTGAAGGCGTTTACAAATCACTGGAAATAACAGCGGAGCATTTTCAGCAAGAATACCATAAACGAGCAAAGTTCTTCATTTATAGTTCCAAGCCTGGCCAACTAACGAATCTAGAGAGCTTCTCTTCCGATGCCGGGATCAACATCATGGTTATCAACGTTCAGGCATTCAATGCCCGGGGTAAGGACAACCGGCGTATTTACGAAGAACTCGATGATTTCCAAAGCCGACGCCCCATTGATGTGATCAAGGCAAACCGCCCGATTTTGATTCTCGATGAGCCACAGAAAATGGAAGGTGCAAAGACGCTGGATTCACTTAAAGAATTTCACCCGCTGTTCATCCTTCGTTATTCCGCAACTCACAAAACTCAACACCATAAAGTACATAGGCTCGATGCTCTGGATGCTTACAATCAGAAGCTGGTGAAAAAGATCGCAGTCCGCGGCATCTCGGTGAAAGGCCTCTCTGGAACGAATGCATACCTCTTTCTCGAATCGATAGAAGTCTCCAAGCAGACTCCTGTGGCCCGAATTGAAATTGAAGTAAAACAAAACAACGGGATTAAGCGGATAACCCGCAAGCTCAAAAAGGGCGATAATCTCTATGACCTTTCGGGTGAACTCGACCAATACAAACAATTTGTAATTGCTGACATTAATGCCGTCACCGATACCGTTGAGTTCACAAACGGCCATCAGCTGCAGGCTGGAGAGGCAACTGGGGATGTAAATGACACTACGTTAAGAAGAATACAGATACGTGAGGCGATTAAGGCTCATTTTGAAAAAGAGCAACTTCTCTACCATCAGGGCATCAAAGTCCTGACACTCTTCTTTATTGATGAAGTGGCTAAATACCGTGTTTACACCGATGCCGGAGAAGAAGGCGGTGAGTATGCCAGGATTTTCGAAGAGGAATACAAGGATGCATTGAATGAACTCAAGCAGGATCTATTCATGCACAAAGGATACAAAAAACATCTAAATAGCATTCCGGTTGACCGTACCCATAACGGCTACTTTTCCATTGATAAAAAAAGCAAGCGGCTGGTTGATCCGAAAATGAATGCAACCGAAAAAAAACGGGGAGAGGCAAACGATGTTGATGCATATGATCTTATCCTCAAAGACAAAGAACGTCTGCTCTCCTTTAACGAACCAACCAGGTTTATATTCTCCCACTCCGCCTTACGTGAGGGGTGGGACAATCCAAATGTTTTTGTCATCTGTACCTTAAAACACAGTGACAACACCATCTCTCGCAGGCAAGAAGTAGGCCGTGGTCTACGAATAGCGGTCAACCAGTTGGGGGAAAGGCAGGACAACCCGGCAACCGTTCATCAGACAAACGTTCTGACGGTGGTTGCCAGTGAAAGTTATAAGGACTTTGTCACAGCTCTGCAAAAAGATATCAGCGAATCGCTTTCCGAGCGTCCACGGGTGGCCGATGTAAAATACTTTACCGGGAAAATCATGCAAACATCTGCTGGTACGGTTGAAGTTACTCAGGACATGGCTGAAGGCATTGAGTTTTATCTGATTCAAAATGGGTATGTTGACCGCAAGAAAAATATCGCTCCGAAGTACCATGATGCAGTGGTGAAAGAAGAACTGGCTGAGCTGCCAGAGGATTTGCAGCCTTATAAGGAACAAATATTTCAATTAATCGAAAGCGTCTACAGTGATGCGAAGTTGCCACAAATTGACAATGATCGTGGCAAAAAAACAAACCCGTTAAATGCTAACTTTGAAAAGAAAGAATTCAAAGAACTCTGGAACAGGATTAACCGAAAAGCTGCCTATAGCGTACATTTTGACAGTTCAGAGCTTGTAGAGAAATGCATTCAGACTCTGAACAAAGAATTACGGGTTGCGCCTCTCCAATATACCGTTCACCGGGGAGAACAGGCAAATGGCATCAATTATGATCAAGTGAAGTCTGGTGACGCCTTCAAAGTAATGGAAACATCTCCAGGGTATAATGTGCACTCGGTCCACTCCGCTGTGAAGTATGATCTTATTGGCAAGGTCGCGGAAAATGTTCAGTTGACCAGAAAGACGGTCACTGAAATTTTGTCAGGGATAGAAAAGCCTGTCTTTGCGCAGTTTAAAACCAACCCGGAAAATTTCATTGCTGAAGCTACACGCCTCATTCAGGAGCAGAAAGCAACTGTCATAATCGAACACTTGAGCTACGACGCGGTAACCGAGACGCATGATATTGATATTTTTACCGATGGGCAGGGCAAACAGGACTTCAGCAAGGCCGGCGAGCCACTCAAACACCATATTTATGATTACGTCATCACTGACTCAGGAGTAGAGCGCACTTTTGTGCAAGAGCTCGATACCTGTTCTGAAGTGGTTGTTTACGCAAAGCTTCCCAAAGGTTTTTCTATCCCCACACCAGTTGGCAACTATAATCCCGACTGGGCCATCTCCTTCAAAGAAGGTGTAGTTAAACATGTTTACTTTGTGGCTGAAACCAAAGGTTCTATGTCTAGCATGGAGCTCCGTGAGATCGAAAAAACAAAGATCGAATGCGCCAGAAAATTTTTCGACGAAATTAACAGTAAGATTAACTCAGATAATGTGAAATACGAGGTAGTTAACAGCTTCGGTAAGTTGATGGACATTGTTGGAGCCGGAACCGTTTCACTTTCCAGGAGGGAATGCTGATGGGCGATGAGCTCAAAAGAATTGATTCAATAAAAACCATGGCAGTTTTTCAGGACTTCCACTGGGCTTCATCCGTCCGGGACGATGGGAACAATATTGCTGATTTTAAAAAGATCAATATTTTATATGGCCGCAACTACTCTGGTAAAACGACCTTGTCCCGAATATTCAGATCGCTCGAAACCGGCTCGATCTCAGACAAATATAATTCCCCTGAATTTCAGTTAAGTTTTGATGGTGGCAGCAGTGTCACGCAAAACTCGCTTAATGATCATGGTCAAGTTGTTCGGGTTTTCAACGAAGATTTTGTAAAAGACAACCTTCGTTTTATCGTGGACGATGAACAGACAATCAACTCGTTCGCAATCTTAGGTGAAGATAACACCAAGCTTGAAGAGGAGATTGTAAAAAATGAGACAGAACTCGGGAATGAAGAGGAAAAAACTGGTTTGATCGGGGAATTTCTCGATGCGGACAAGAATTTCAAGGATGCTCAAAAAGCACACAGTGATAAATCAGCAGAATTGGATGGTAAACTGCGGGACAAAGCAAACAAAGCGAAGACAGGTATTAAGCACAATAAGGCATTTGGTGATGCAAACTATAACGTTACCAAAATAAAAAAAGACATCACCGCAGTCAGCCAGGGCTCATATACTCAACTCTCTACTGATCAGGTCGGAAAATATCATGACCTTCTTAAAGAAGAACCTAAAAATGAGATCAAAGCATCTGCATCGTTTGATCTTAAATATTCAGCTATCGTTTCTAAGGCTAGGGAGTTAATCGAAAAAAAGATACAGGCGTCTGACCCTATTCGAGAGCTGCTTACCGATGCAGCATTGGCAACATGGGTGCGGGCTGGTCGGGAACACCATAGGGATAAAAGGGATAAATGTGCCTTTTGTGGTAATGACCTCCCTGCAGATCTCTGGAAAAAATTGGATAAACACTTTAATCAGGAATCTGAGGAGCTGAGAACCGCTATCGATGGAGCACTTGCATCCGTTGAAAGTGAAAAGAAACTAGTTCCCAATCTACTAAAAATAAATAATCCAGATTTTTATTCCAACTTCACGGAAGACCTGGATGCATTGGCAGAACAATTTTTAACCCATTCTGCTGCCTACTGCTCGTCTCTTGAATCCATAAAAAAACAGCTTGAGAAACGAAAAAGCGATATTTTTACTCCTCTTGCCTTTAATGCTCCGCCATCTGTAGAAGAGGATTTGGTTGCAGTTCGTGACTCGTATGAAAGCCTGAGAGGAGAATCAAACCAATTTACAGCATCTTTGAGCGCTGATCAGTCAAAGGCCCGCGCAAATCTTCGCCTTCATGAAGTTTTCACATTCATCACAGACATAAAATACGCCGCTGAGAGTGAAGCAATTGAAAAACTGAGGGAGGATCTGGGTAAGGCGAAGGAGTCAAAGATCGCAGCAAAGACAAAAGTAGAGAATAAACGAACCAAAATTAGCGAGTTGAAAGCTCAGTTGAAAGATGAAAGTAAAGGGGCTGATCGGGTTAATGATTATTTGAACAACTTCTTTGGCCACCAGTCACTTTCTCTTAAGGCCATTGAAGAAATCTCAGGGGAGACTTCCTCTGGATACCGATTTGAAATAACCCGCGATGATAAGAAGGCATTCCACCTCAGTGAAGGAGAATGCAGCCTAATTGCTTTTTGCTATTTTATGGCAAAGCTGGAGGACGTGGAAACTAAAGGAAATCAACCGATCATTTGGATTGATGATCCTATTTCCAGCTTGGATGCAAACCATATCTTTTTTGTCTATAGTCTTATCAACGCTGAAATTGTCACTCCGGAAAAATATGAAAACAACGGGGAAGAAAAGGAACGCGACCGTTTCAAGCAGCTATTCATTTCGACTCACAACTTGGATTTCCTGAAATACCTTAAACGTCTTCCTGGAGCTTTAAATAAAAAGAAATCTCAGTACTTCATCATTAACCGAGCTGACCAATTTAGTAACATTGCCTTGATGCCAAGATATCTGAAGGACTACGTCACTGAGTTCAATTTCTTGTTCCACCAGATTTACAAATGTGCTCATGCTCAAACCGCTTCTGATGAAAATCATGACTGCTATTATAACTTCGGAAACAATGCTAGAAAGTTTCTCGAGGCATTATTGTATTACAAATACCCAAGTGCTGTAGACAAAGATGATAAACTGGCGCGTTTTTTCGGTGATGACGCTTTGGCCACATCACTGACAGATCGAATCAATAATGAATTCTCTCATTTAGCTGGGGTATTTGAGCGAAGTGTTTTGCCAATAGATGTCCCGGAGATGAAGACTACGGCAAACTTTATCCTTCGAAAAATTAAGGAAAACGACCCAGACCAATTTTCAGCCCTCCTTCAAAGCATTGGTGTAGACGAAGAGCCTCTCGAGGAAGTGGGCGAAACAATAGAAGAGGTTCAATGAAGATCCTCCACACATCAGACTGGCACTTAGGCCGCTCCCTCTACGGCAGAAAACGCTATGACGAGTTTACCGCATTTCTGGATTGGTTGGCTCAAACGATAGAGGACGAAAGGATCGATGCACTGATTGTAGCCGGTGATGTGTTTGATACCAGCACGCCCAGCAATCGGGCCCAGGAGCTCTACTATCGTTTTCTTTGCAAGGTTTCAACCTCTTGTTGCCGCCATGTTGTTATCATTGCTGGGAACCACGATTCACCTTCATTTCTGAATGCCCCCAAGGAACTGCTACGAGCACTGAATGTGTATGTAGTCGGCTCCAAGACTGAAGCTATAGAAGATGAAGCAATCGTTCTTCAAAGGGATGAACAGCCGGAGGCTATAGTCTGCGCTGTACCGTATCTCAGAGACAAAGATATTCGCACTGTAGAACCAGGGGAAACTATTGATGACAAAAATGCCAAGCTGGTTGATGGGCTGAAAAATCATTATGCCGATGTCTGCGCAATAGCGGAACAAAAACGTTTTGAGTTTATAAAAGCCGGTCAGACAGACATTCCGATTATTGCCATGGGGCACCTCTTTACTGCCGGTGGCAAGACCGTGGACGGTGATGGTGTTCGGGAACTTTATGTCGGTTCCTTGGCCCATGTGGAGGAGAATGTGTTTCCCGCATCGATTGATTACCTTGCGCTGGGGCATTTACATGTCCCCCAGTCTGTTGGCAACAAGGAACATATTCGGTACTGCGGTTCGCCCATACCAATGGGGTACGGGGAAGCGACCCAGGACAAAAAGGTTGTTCTTGTTAATTTCAACAGTACTAATCCTGTTATTCAAGAAATTCAGGTACCTTGTTTCCAACAGTTGGTTCGCATCGTGGGTTCATTGAATGATATCCATGTGAAGATTGAACAGCTGAAACAGAAAGAAAGCCGAGCGTGGCTTGAGATTGAATATACTGGCCGTGACATAATCGGTAATCTGCGAGAAATACTCGATGAAGCTTTGGCTGACTCTGCCATGGAAATTCGACGAATCAAAAACAAGCGGGTTCTTGACCGCTTGATCAGCGCCATTGATGAAAATGAGACCCTTGACGATCTAAATGCCGGTGACGTATTTACCAGCTGTTTGGATGCTTTTGATGTGCCGGATGAAGACCGAGAAGAGCTGACGATATCCTATAACGAAATAATCCAGTCTCTCGATGAAGAAGACGTAAACGTTGAATAGAGAGGCTGATTATGAAAATTCTTGAGCTCAGGTTTAAAAACCTCAACTCCCTCTATGGTGAATGGCTCATAGACTTTACTGAACCGGAATACGTTTCCAACGGTATCTTTGCTCTAACCGGACCAACCGGCTCTGGTAAGTCGACCATCCTGGATGCCATCTGTCTTGCCCTGTATGGTGCAACCCCGCGTCTTGGGAAAATTACCAAGAGTAGTAATGAGATAATGTCCCGTCAGACAGGTGAGTGCTATGCCGAAGTAGTGTTTGAATCTCAGGCCGGTCGATTCCTTTGTCATTGGGAGCATAGACGCGCCCGAAAAAAGGCGGTTGGTGCGCTTCAATTTCCTGAACATCAAATAGCAGATGCAGACACAGGGAATCTTCTTGAAACTAAAAAGAGTCTTGTCGCCGGCGTCATTGAAGAAAAAACCGGCATGGATTTTGACCGTTTTACCCGGTCAATTCTGCTTGCCCAAGGTGGCTTTGACACCTTCCTGAAGGCAGATGCTGAGCAAAAGTCTAAGATACTGGAACAGATAACCGGCACGGTGATTTATTCAGAAATTTCTCGGCGTGTTCATGAACGTCAGCGGGAAGAACGGGAAAAGCTGAACCTGCTTCAAGCCGAAACCTCAGGTATTGTGATTTTGGAACCGGAACAGGAAACAGAGATTCAAAAGGAACTTGAAGCAAAACAAAAAGAAGAAACGGACCTCACCGGCAAGTCAACGAAAACGGGACAAGCTATTGCTTGGCTGACTGGCATTGATGGACTGAAAAAAGAGATCTATTCTTTGTCAGAGGAAACGATCAAACTACAGGCCGCCCTCAATACCTTTAAGCCGGAGCGTGAACGGCTTGGTCGGGCTCTCAAAGCGGCTGCATTGGATGGTACCTATGCGACACTCACAGCAATCCGAAAACAGCAGTTGGATGATCAGGCGACCCTGAAAATTGAAGAAGAGACTCTTCCTGAGCTGGAAACGTCCGTCAAAAAGCAAACTGAATCGCTAAAGTCAACGGAGCAACAGACAATTAAGGCGAAAGAGGAGCTGAAAGCAGCAACACCACTCATTCATAAAGTTCGCTCACTCGATCAAAAGCTTGGCGACCAGAAAAAGGCTGTTTTAGAAGGAGAAGCCAGCTGCAAAAAGGATGCGGCAATAATTGACTCCTACAAACAGACCAGAGATAAAGAGCAGAAAAAACGCACCACGTTTGGAAAAAATCTGGAACTTACCGGAGGCTATCTCAAACAATATTCACAGGATGAATGGCTGGTAAGTGGCCTCGCCGGTGTTGAAGAGCAGCTAGGCAGTCTGGTTTTCAAACAAAAAGAGATTGCTCAAAAAAAGGCCGATCGAAAAAAGGCAGCAACCGCGCTAGAACAGGCGACAAAGAAACTCGATGATTGCGCCAAACAATGCAGCGCCCAGAAACAGGAACTGGTGGGAACGGGGAAACAACTCCAACAAATAGAAGATACTTTAAGCGAGTTGTTGGGTGACCGACTGTTGCGTGAATACCGAACAGAGCAGGAAACCCTGCTTCGGGAAATGGCCTTTCTGGCAAAGATTACGGAGCTTGAAGAGCACCGGGCTAAACTGGAGGATGGAAAACCCTGCCCGCTCTGCGGAGCGAAAGAGCACCCCTTTGCAGAAGGGAATATCCCAGTGCCCGATGAAACCGAAAAGAAGATTGAGGCCCTTACAAAACTGATAAGCAAAGCTGAAGACCTGGAAGCTGCCCTCAAAACTATTGAAGAAGCTGAGGGTAAAGCCCGTAATAATCTGACGGATAGTGAAAAACTCGAAGCAACCGCAATTAATAATAAAAAGACTGCCGAGAAAGATCTTGCTGATTTGACGAATGGTTTGGGTAAAATCCAAATTGAGTTTACGGATTTAAAACAAGCTGTATCAGCCAAACTTCAGCCACTTGGCATTTCAAAACTACCTGACTCCGATATTTCATCCTTGCTTGAATCACTAAGGGAACGGTTGAAAACATGGCAGGCCAAGGTTAAGGAAAAGACCGAGATCGAGAAGCAGATTGCAGATCTCGATAGCGAGTTAAAAAGGCTGGATGCGATCATCGAAACTCAAGGCAATACCTTGAGCGAGAAGCAGCGCAACTTAGAAGCCCTCAAAAAGGAATACGCCACCGGCAGTGATGAGCGGAAGAAATTATACGGTGATAAAAGCCCTGACGATGAAGAGCTCCACCTCAACAAGGCAATTACGAATGCCGAGGAATCCGAAAAAAAAGCCAGAGCCCTTCACGATGAACTGCAGCAGCAATTGACTTCCACAAAAACCAATGTTGAATCCTTAAAAAAACGCTTGGGCCAAAGAGAGACTGAATTAATAAAGTCGGAAACCGATTTTGCCACAGCTCTTGAGCCTGCTGGTTTTTCAGATGAAAAGAAGTTTCTCGAAGCGAGACTAACGACAGGAGAACGGGATGCCCTGAATGCAAAGGCAAAGAAGCTGGATGACAAACAAACAGATCTCAAAGCCAGACAAAAGGATCGTGAAACACGTTTAATCACAGAAATTGCCAAAAAGATTACGGACAAAACTCTTGAGGAGCTGGAACCGCATTTCAAAGAGCTAGAGGAAACTCTGAAACAGCTATTGGATAGCATTGCTGGTCTTAAACACAAGCTCGCAGAAAATATAGCTGCCAAAAAGCGGATAAAGGAGAAACAGACGGCCATAGAAGCGCAGAAAAAAGAATGTCGCCGCTGGGAAAAACTGCATGGTTTAATTGGCTCTGTTGATGGTAAAAAATATCGGAACTTTGCTCAGGGATTAACTTTTGAACTGATGGTGTCACACGCCAACCGTCAGCTTGGAAAAATGACCGACCGTTACCTGCTTATTAGGGATGAAAAGCAGCCGCTAGAGCTAAACGTCGTCGACAATTACCAGGCGGGTGAAATCAGATCGACCAAGAATTTGTCCGGCGGAGAAAGCTTCATTGTGAGCCTTACCCTGGCTCTTGGGCTTTCCAAGATGGCCAGTCGCAAGGTTCGCGTGGATTCCCTATTTCTCGACGAAGGCTTTGGCACCTTGGATGACGAAGCCTTGGAGACCGCACTGGAAACATTATCTGGACTTCAGCAAGATGGCAAACTTATTGGAATTATTTCTCACGTCTCTGCATTAAAAGAACGCATCAGTACCCAAATTAGTATCGCACCAGTATCTGGTGGAAAAAGTACCATAACTGGGCCTGGGTGCAACAAGGTTGCCCAAAGAGACTAGAGCTGACTTCTTTTTTTGTTTCTTTTGACATGCTGTTTCTTAACCTTGTTTCTTTATTTATTCGTGCAGTCCGCAGTTTCTTTAACCTGCCTATGGGACAAAAAAAGCCGCCCCCCGAAGGAGACGGCTACGGTTATTGATGCTTGGAGATTAAAGATCAAGCAGAGAGGGCCGTATGGCAACTCCCGTCCTGCTTCAACTCAGCCATTTTTTCCGTTAAAAACCAAAGAGCCTGGTTCAATTTGATGTTTCGATCAAGTGCCTTGACCGGTCGGGTAGTTGTTCTCCTGAGTCGTCCGTTGCTGCCTCTACTCAGACCTTTGAGGCCGCCACGCATGACATTTTCCTGGATCACGTTGAAGGTCGTCCAGAGGTCGTTACCTTTATCGTCATAGCGCCGTTCACGGAGGAGCTGACTTGATTGCACCGGCGCCTGCTCGGGCTCATCATATATCAGACCGTGGGCTGCTTGGGCAAAGACGCCTCGTTCGTCTGGAGTCATCTCGATTATCTTCATCTCGTCAACCCGATCTGCAATAGTCCCGGCTGCAGATGCAATTTCTCCAGCCGAATGGAGAAAGGCATCAGGGCTGAAACCTATATGTTTATGACTGAAGTTGGCAAACTCCGAAGCAACCATCAATCCGTTGCCACAGACCTGTCTCCAGACCGAAGCAATCAACTTAAAGGCACAGCCTCGATCGTGGGAATTAAACAGCACCAGGTCTACCCGCTCGCCGCTAAAGGACAAACCATTCTTGGCAAAACGAATCAGGTGCCGCTGGTAGCCGTCCCGCTCTGCTTTTCGCACAGCGCTTTGTTCCGCATGGATCGGTAGCCAACCTGCATCACGCAGGAGATCTACTGCTGTTAAGGTTGGTACAAAAGAATACCGGGATGAAACGCCGTTAATGGGTTCAACAGAACCTGCTGCTGGGGCGAGAGTAGTTATCTGGTCGTTGGTTAAAGATGTGGATATGGTCATGGTCTTGCCTCCTGGAAATAATTAAAGATTATCATAGGGGCAAGACACTCCCCTGAAGGGGCAAGTCTGCCCCTGGTATGGGATATATTTTATTTATCTGGCAATAGTCCCAGATCTGAAAAAGCGGTTACCTCATCACCAATGATGAGATGGTCGAGAACCCGCACATCAATGACGTGCAAAATGCCCGCAAGTGTATTGGTGAGCGTAATATCCTGTTTACTTGGCTGGTTCTCTCCCGATGGATGATTGTGAGCCAAGATGACTGCAGCCGCATTAAGCTGCAGGGCTTCCTTGACTATCACCCTGGGATGCACCGTTGTGTGGTTGATGGTACCGAAAAACAACTCTTTGAAAACGAGTACTCTGTGCCGACAATCCAGAAACAGGCAGGCAAATACTTCATGCTGTCTGTTGCGGAGCTTATAACCGACTACTGCTTTGGCGCAGTCGGCAGAGAGAATCAAAGCACCACGCTGCAACTGACTTCCCATGAGTTTGTTCGCTTCGGTGAGCACTACTTTTTTGGGTGCAGGGAGATATGCACCATCCTGATCCTGTACAAAGAGCATTAGCTTTCTCCTTTGATTGTAATCAGCGGAACAAAAACCCACCAAAAACAGCGATTAAAAATCAGCCACAACAACGGCTGGTCGCAGCTGTGCGTTTCAGAATGATGTCTTGACGACATTTCCTCCATAGTATCCAGAAGTTGTATTTTTACTCCTTATGCTCTTTTGCGATAGCTTTTCCCCTCCATGACAAGGATCTCCGAGTTATAGACAAGACGGTCGGCTATTGCTGTGGCCACGGTGGTACTGTCAAAAATGGTTCCCCATTGTGCGAATGGCAGATTGGTCGTTATGATGGTGGACTTCTGCTCATGCCGGGCACTGATAACCTGGAAAAACAAATTTGAACCCTGTTGGCCAAGCGGGAGATAACCTATCTCGTCACAGACAAGTAGATCCGGATTTTGATACGTTTTGAGTTTACTCAGCAAGGTATTGTTTTCCTGGGCGGCGACCAGTTGATTGATCATGTCCATTGCCGAGGTGAACAGAGTTTTTATGCCAGCCTGGGTGGATGCGTAGGCAATAGTCTTGGCCAACAGACTTTTACCGACACCGGGGTTGCCGATCAGTATGATATCCATTTTGCGGTGAATAAACTCGAGGTCGATCATGCCAAGGATAACTGCCTTCTGTTTCTTGCGGGAAGGATGGTGATCAAAGTTAAACTGATCGATGGTGGGTTGTTCGGTAAGCTTCGACTGTTTAAAGCAGCGCAGGATCTTTCCCTGGCGGCGTTTTTCGATCTCCAAGTCGAGCAACCTGTGAATGGTTTGCAAAGTCGAAAGATTTTTCTGCGCTCCCTGTTCCAGTAGTTCTCCGATATTTTCAGCACAGTGTGTGAGACGCAGTACCTTGAATTTCTTTTTTATCTCGTCAACCATTGTTTGATCTCCTCTTGAGGGCGATAGCGTCGTATTCGGCCAAAGCCGGAGTTGTGAGCCTGATTGCATTAAGGTCCTCCTGTTTGAGCCGTACCGGCAGATGAGTGCTGGTCGGAGTCATCTCCTGATAGAGGATATTGCGGACGTAATCAGCACCGATGACATTTTTCTCCAATGACTTTTTCAATCCGTAGATAAGGGAACTGTCTCCGAACTCATCGCGCAGTATCAGGAGGGCTGCGATATTTTTTCTGATTGGCAGGCGCAGTGAGTTCAAGCGCTCGAGATACTGGAGCGCCACCTCTCCCAAAGAGAGGAAGACCACTACCTGTCGATCTTGAAGCAGCCGTTTTTTGATTTTTTTCACCTGTTCCCGATGACCTGGCACTTCGATTCGCTGCTGTCTTTCCCAGCAGCGGCTGTGGCAGGCGATGAGTTTTTCTTTGAGATAGATTGAGATGAGAGAGTTGTCTGCCTTGAGGGTGACCTGTTTGCCGATGGCCCATGGCGGTACGGAATAAACATTGGTGTCAAAGCGCACACCGAAGTCTTTATGCACCTTGAGAGATGCAGTCTGTCGACAGTCAGGTAAGGGCTCAGGAAGTGGACGCAGGTTATGCAACCGGTCAATCGGCCGTTGAGATGTGGTAGCGTGCTTCCTAACGTTGGCTACAGTGTCCAGCCATTGATGCACCTGGTCCTGAACATCACTCAAGCTGCTGAATTCCCGCAGAGGCCAGAAATTGGTACGCAGGTATTTGATCGCATTCTCTACTTTCCCTTTTTCGTAAGGCGACCGAATTGTACAGGCATGCGGAAGGATGCCGAACTTGCTGAGAAACACGAGGAAAGCCTCATTGAAACGAACCACAGAGCCGACTCGCTCGGTCACTGCGGTGAGCATATTATCGACCACGATTTCTCTTGAAGTGCCGCCAAAGTAGGTGAATGCTTCCAGCAAACCTTGATGCAGATATTCCTGCTTCTGACTGTGGGAGAAATAGACGTAGAGCATACGACTGTAACCTTCAACCACCGCAAGGGCATACAGTTTTCTATGCCCGGCGCCATAGCTCAGGGAGGGGAAGTGGCCCCAGTCAATCTGTACCTGCTCACCTGGTTCGGATTCATAGCGGATGAACGGTTGGCGCTGAGCCTGCTGCCCCCGCAATTGTCTGAGCAAGGCCCTGACAATGGTGATCTCGCCAGTGAACCCATTCTCCCGTATTTTCCGCAGTACTACCGGTGCCTTGATGTCCGGGCAGCTATCCACCATTTCACCTATCATTTCGCGATAAGGGTCGAGTTTGGATTTTTTGGCAGTCCTCTCGGCAGGCATCGGTCTGTCGTCCTGCAGATATTTCGCCACGGTCTGCCGGTCGAGTTGCAGTTGTCTGGCAATGCTGCGTTGGGAAAACCCCTCTTTTTTAAGCTGCAGGATTTCAAGTGCCGTTCGCCTGCTGATCATGTCCTTCCCTCCTTGAATTGCCGAACAAGCTGATGGATGGTTGCCGGATCTTCCCGTCGCATATCTTCCTCATTCTGGAGTAACCGCGTTTGGTGTACAGGTTCAGGCGGAAGGGAAAGCACCTGGAATAAGGTGCCGTCAAAGGCCAACAGGTTTTTGCTGAGGAGCCCGTCCCGGGCAAGAATGTATTCATCGACATTGATGGTTAGCAGGGTGCAGATTTTGTCGTAGGAATAAAAAGACAGCCCCTGCCGGTCAGCCACCATGACCAGAAAAAAATAGAGCAGCAGCTCTTGATGAGAGAGGCTGCTCCAGAAACCATGGCGGAGAAAACGGTGCTCGATAAAGGCAAAGCTGCCGCTGATTGTCCTGACACGTTCAATAATAAGTGGATTTCGCATGATAGACCTCCGTTTTTCACTACGATATCGCATGTATTACCGGAAGACTATCGAGTCCTTCTTTGCAAGATCGCCTATATCGCTGTTGTTGGGACTATTTTTACAGCTAACGCGTCCATCTTTGCAAGATTCCCGCTGTCGGCAGAAATGAAATATGTCATTGATGTATCGTTTAAAAGGCTTTCTAACGTATCCATCTTTGCAAGATTCTCCTTCACCGGGACTGACTGGCGCGCGGCCTTGTCCCGTACCCGTTGCAGTTTTCGGTTTTGCTCGCAATAATTCGGATTTTTTTGACGATACTGTTGCCAATAGAAGGGATTTTTCCTCTGCCAGGCCCGCTGGCTCTCGCATTTGTTGGCCCGGTGATCTGGATCGGTCTGCTGTTTTTCTCTTTGCCATTTGCTCTTTCTTGCTCGCTGACAAGCCTTGGCTCCACAATACTTCTGGTTATGCACTCTTGGGTTCCTTGGTAGAATCCTTCTGCAACAGACGCATCGAAATGTGCAAGTCTTCACTCTCTCCTCCGCGGGTTGAGGGATGTGCACGTCGAAAAAAAGAAAAAGAAGAAACTACAAAGGAAAAAATAGAAGAAAAGACACCTGATATGCATCAGGATTGGATGAAAAACGTAAGAAAATGAAGAAGGAGATTATCTGTGGCTGGATTTCAACCGATGATGGTGTCGACTTTTAAACCGCTGATTTTGGTTGGGAAGTAAATCGCTGGTACCACTTTGATATCGGAGAAACCAATACCCCGTACTGGGGAAAGGTTTCCCCGTAGAGATGGATGTTGTTGTAGTGGTATGGTAATCCCGATCCTGGAATACAGGCAGCGGCTTGGGCCGATGGGATTTCCTGATCGATTTACTCGTAAATGTTAAAAGGGAACATCATCTGGCAAGGGTGGTTCTTCCTGGCTGTCTTTGGGCGGAGCGTTTACCCTCTCCTGCCTGCTGCCAAGCATTTCCAGTTCCCTTGCGACAATTTCCGTGGTGTAGCGGGTAATGCCTTCCTGGTCTTCCCATTTCCGGGTACGCAGTTTTCCTTCAACAAAAACCTTATCGCCTTTGCCTAGATGCTTACTGCATATCTCGGCAAGATTTGTCCAGGCAACAATACGATGCCATTCGGTGTGCTCCTGCCTATTGCCGTCTGCATCTTTCCAGCGCTCAGTGGATGCAACGGAAAAGGTTGCCACAGGGGTTTCATTGCGGGTGTAACGTACCTGTACATCATTACCTACATTGCCGATTACCATTGCCTTGTTCATATCGTTCCTCTTTTGAAGTAAGAATAGTAGATACCGCAGAAACACTGTGTTTCTGGTCGTTGGTTATGCACTCCCAGAGGGAGCGTTTTGGGTTCAGGCTGCCTTGGCCTTTGCTTTCCTGATTTCCAAAAAGGAGAAAGATCGGTTTTCCTGATATTCCTCTATGCCGGTACCGCTTTCCGCCAAAAAGGCTTCCAGTCGATCCATGTTCAGATGTTTTCTGCTTCGGGTTGCTTTCTTGAGAAAACATCCGCCAGATGCAATCGGCCCTTTCTGCTCAACAACGGCCAGGAGGTGCCTTTTGAGTTTTGCAATCTCGCCTTGCACATTTTTCTCCCTGGCCTGCAGTTCCTGCAACGCTTCGACAACACCTGCCAACTGCGGGACATGTTCCGTCTCAAATTGCGGGCAGGTTGTGATATGGTCACAAAATCCACAGAGGGGACTTACTTCCGTATCCAGATGAGCCTCTTCTTGGTGTAACATTGCCTGAAAGGCCGACCAGATGGCTCCGGCCCGTTCCTGCAATCCATTGAAGATGGTGGTCTGTGGTTCATAGCCGTTAAAAAACGCTACCTCGCCATTGGCAATATCCAGCGCTAACACAGCACCCTTGATGATATACTCAGGGTATTGCTCGGCTAACAAACCCATTTGAATGTAGAGCTGTGACTCCCAGGAGCTATACGGTCCATCGGGTATCCGATTGGTGCTCTTAACTTCCAGGATGGATTTAATGTTGTGGGTGTTGGAAGTGAAAACAAAGTCGACATGGGCTTTGAGGGGAACATCACCGGACAGAACCAATTCCACCTGCTGCTCATAGTTGCAGTAGCCGGCGGCAGTAAATGCCCTGGCAATAATGTCTTCTGCCATATGTCCCCGCTGAAAGCGAAGAAGGGTGGCCAGATCGTGCTCGCTTGGATGGATTTTTCCAAGAATTACTTTCCTTGGGCAATATCCAACATCAGATGCGCCAAGATAATTGTTACGATCGCCTAATGTGTCTTCTGTGTGCTGTTGCGCGAGCGTGCGCAGACTGGTGAGTAGGGTGTTTTGAATATCCATGTTTTCCTCCGTAAAAGAAAAAGGGAGGACACACGGATCCCTTGAGGGGGAAACAATGTCCTCCCTCGTCGGGTGAGATGAAATGTTAATTATAGGCGGAATCTGGTGCTAATGAACCATGACCTCTTTGTACCAGTTCTTATCCGCCTTATCCCATTTGAAGCCTGCTGATTTGAGCAGTTCCTTTTTATCAAATGAATTACCGACAGCTACAACGATCCCATCTTTATGCTGGTATTTGATACCGGCTATCTTGGGCAGTTCTCCATTATTGGTAGGTTTAGCGGTTTTGTTTGTTTGAGTTGATGCTTTGGTGTGCTGTGATTGGTGATTGGGTGCTTTTGCAGCTGGCTGCTTACCGGAAAGATAAACCTCACGAAGCAGTCCCCTGTAAGCATCTGTTCCAATAGAGAGGAGTGACAGGCATTTCTGGAGAGCATCCGTGATAGCCCCTTTATAGGCATCACCGATATTTCCTTTTACGATTTGCATCTGCCCGGTCTGCGATCCTTTACAGATCCACTCATCATCCTTCACGCGGATATAGAGCCGTACCTCAGCAACAACCTGATGATCAAAGATTTCTTTGCAGACAACTTCGTATCGCCAGTTTTCAGGCAGCAGGACGCTATTTACAGCGTCAAAGACATACTGCGGTTTATAGCCATAACGAATCTGTCCGATCACCTTACCGTCTTTCATCATCTTGATCTCCTGCACAGCCTCCCGGCCAAAAGCCCGAAGCTCTGCATTGATCTCTTCTACCTGTTTAGTGAGAGTGTTGGTTTCAGCCATTGTTGTTTCCTCCTGAATAGTGGAAGTGAAACAACAATTCCCCTGTTGGGAGCATGTGTTGCACTCCCGTTAATGGGGTTGTGATTGATTACAAAATAAATGCCGGGCGATTAAACAGAACACATCTCAAACGAGGTGAAGTTCAGCTGCCGGACATAGAATAAGGGGAAAGAAAAAGGAGCAGAGATTCAAGACAGAATTCTGCTATTAGAGTAGTCACACTATGTTGCAAGAAGAGAAGTTCGCCTTTGCGATTAAACTGTCTTTTGCTCTAATGGTATAACTTTTGGTGGATCCAAGGGTGATCTGTGCAGTCCATCCGGATGCAATTAACCAGATACCCAGCTATTTCCCTGCGAAGAGGGATTACTTGTGTGAAACAAGTGGAATATTAAAAATATAATGATACCTGACAGTGGAAAAAGCAAGGAGAAAAATCCAGTTCCTATTGTAAATAGTTCGACACCCAAAAAAGGTATAGGATCAGTATCTATCTGATCTGAAAGCAAATTTGGTTGACATGCCTGAGAAGACCATTTAAACGTGATCATATGCTCTACAAATTGGCAATTATGCAGTCATGCAAAGGAGATACATGACACTTACCAAGACCGCCTTAGTCCTGAATATTTATAAACACATGAGCTAATTGAGTGGCCACATATTCATGATTTCCAACAATAACGTTGATCAATGCAGGCTTGCCTATGACAAGCATTTCGAAGGTGTCCTGATATCAACAGGTTCTCAGGAACTGGCAGTCGAATCTTGTGCTCACTACTATCTCGACAGTAAGCCAGTAAAAAAAGGAATCACCGCTCAGATCCGATCAATCGCTTTCTGGAAATGTAATTTCTGGCAAACATTACCATCTACCTATTTCTCATCTGACCTCATAGCATACGCGCTTGGCCGTTCCCTTTATTTCGATTTCGATGATCATGGAGCGTTAAAGAAGTTAATGCACCATGCTCCCGAGACCCTTAAGCGTGGGATACGCTACTCCCAAATTTTTCTCCGGCCAGATTCACAATCATGGGCACAGATACAAAAAGTATCAGCTGGCGCAAGTGATGATTTTCAGGATTTCTTACGAGCATGCCACTACCTCCATGAAGAGCTGCTATCACACGATCAAATCATTGCTGAGCTTCAAAGACAATTAGATACGCTAACCGTTTTTGAGTTCTTGTTATATGGAAGCCTTTTTTCTTTTCAAAATCTTGTGCCTGACCCTTTGAGATTGGCAGAACTCTATGAGCAGTGGCTCGAACATAATCAAAAAGCTACAGATGCGTTGAATGAGCTTCTTGTCTGGAAATTACGAACTCGTGACGAAAACGATCTACGGTTAAATGAACGTTTTTTGACGAGATCCCTCAAGCAACACCTGATGCCATTGCTTCTTCCGGGGGAAAGCAATCCTACGTTATGCTTCAAGAACTTAGAACTGTTCACTGAGCTTATTGCAGCTGTAGTAAGGCGGACTGATTTCTTGCATCAAACGGTCTTCGAATTTTGTTTCGACGATGACTATCGCTATAAATTCGAAGGAGATCATTTGACGATATACCCTGTAGAAATCCCAGAAGAATCAGAGTGGGATTTCAATGGTCGAAAATTATCAGCACTCCACGAATATTGGTTTAACAGAGCATTCATTCAATATTCACAATCAGACTTGCCTAACCAGGAATTTGGAACACCGGAAAATGATACAAATAACCGTCTAGCGTATATCAAAGCATGCCAGGTGTACCTGCAGCTTGATGAAATATTCGGCCTGGATCCAAAAATTGCATTACCTGATGGAACAGACGTTGACCTGTTTAAAGCCTTACACTCACTTGAGTTAATGACGGCATTTTTCAACGTATCTTACATAGCTAAATTTCAAGAACATTATCAAACGTCTGGAAACTGGCTCAAAGCCCTTTCTCAACTGATGCTGGAAGGGATTTCCATTGGTGAAAACCGTTTTCCTCTCACATGGACAGAACCCTCTGAAAAAGCGCAGCGTATAAAATCATGGACCGTTTCAGAATCGAATCCTGAGGGGAACATTAAACAAGCTGAGGCTATTCTAGAGTTCTGGAGTAACGATTTAAAAAGCCTTGCTCAAAGGATAAAAAAACAACCGTACAGTCCAGTACCTGAATTCCATGAACAACCCATTATCAACCTTGGAAACTATGGTCTCCAGTTGCCGTGGTTAATGGCCTCCCAGAACAATTCCACAGCTGCCGTTAACAATCTACGAAGAATTGGCAGTAGACGAAAAAGTCGACAGCAGGAGACCCATCTTATCGAGGCACGTTTAGGGGACGTGCTTAAAGACAAAGGATTTGCTGTTGTTCAATCTTATCAACCAGACATAGTAAACGGGAGCGATCCTGGTGAAGTTGACCTTATCTGCTACATGGATGGCCATATTCTCGTTTTGGAGATAAAATCGACATATATCAGAAAGACTAAGCAAGAGGCATGGATCCATCGAACAACAACCTTGCGCAAAGCATCACAACAGATCAAACGGAAGGAAAAGGCCATAGCTCATGCCATCGAAGGTGATGTTGATCTGCAGTCAAAGCTTCAACTTCCAGCTCAGAAAGGTGGTATTAAAATCCACCCCTGGATTGTGGATACCTCGATCGAGCACGATCAGGAACTGATAGGTGGATATCTGAAAGTTTCTTTAGAAGGCTTAATTGTGATTTTAAGGAATGAACGGCAACTACTGGCAGGCAACCTGCTAACAAAAGATGCACTGCCTGAGGATGACATGTTTCCAGATGGATTTTCAGCTCAGCGTTTCATTGAGATAGTTGAGGGGGGAGAGTTATGGTCAGTCCTTCAAGGGTAATTTGTAAGCTGCCTGGCAACGGCTTCTTTGGTGATGTGACTTCCGACTATGCCTGGATACCGCTAGGGGCAAGCATTGAGGAAAAATTGGCGGAGTAGAACAACCACAAACAAATACGAATGTTCAAAGTACTGGATTGCAAAACAGATGAAGAAATAATAATTCTTGATCCGTACTGGGATGAGGACACAATAGTTCCTCTCAGAAAAATGGGACAAGAAGATGAGTTAGTCTGTCCCGGTTGCAAGCAACCAGTTCATGTTAGAGCAGGCAAGAAAAAACGATGGCACTTCGCTCATAAGGATCTGAGTAATTGCCCATTACAGCATGAATCACCTAATGTCTTGCAAGCTAAAAGTTTGCTGTACGCCTGGCTGAAGAAAAAACTCGGAAACAAGGTGACGGTTGAGAAACATTTCCCACTAACAACTCTCCCACGTCCAATTGACTGTTTTGTTGAAATATCAAATGAAATCAGGATTGGTTATTGGATTGTCGAGAGGGGGATCCGAGATCGTTCGTCACTGCAACATATGTTTACTCAATTGGGCATTTCAATTGTATGGGTGCCGTTGATAGATATGTTGAAGATGGATGAAGAAGATCAGCAAGCTGTTCACCTGACTCCCACCGAAAGGGATTTTACATTTTCCTCTGATTATAACCAATTGTATTCCCGGTTTGATAGTGCATTAACCTACCTCGATGTCCATGAAAAAACGATTTTGACCCTACGTGGCCTGGATTGCATTCATTTACCACAGAAATACAGTTTTGATTTTAAGTTGAAAAATGATTTGGACCAAATGCTTTTCTTCCCTCAAACAGGTGAGTTTGTTCATCCTGGTGAACATGAACTCCTGGAGACGTTAAGGAAAGAAGCCCAAGAGCGGGAACGGCTAAGGAAAATTGAAGAAGAAAAACGACGCGAGGAAGAGCGCCTACTACAGAAAGAAATCGAGAAACACCGGCTGAAAAATCTTACGAAAGCAACTAATCATACGACACAAAAAAACTATATTTCAAAACCACCACCTATACCAAAACGACCTAAAGAAGAGACAAAAAAGACGGAATCTTATAACCATCTTAACAAGGCTTACCCGTGCAGGATTTGTGGGACAATGACTGCCAATTGGACATCTCTCAATCTTGGAAATAATACTTGTATTTGCAGTATAGAGTGCCTTACAAAATCACAGGCTGACGGGAAATAGAGATATTTACATGAATGTGTGTCTTATCGATTCGATGTTCCTGCAACTCAGTTGTAGTAGCTCAGACTTGATCAGACAGGTTAATAAAAACAGCTCTCAATTTTGCCTGACAGCCACTTTCAGACACACCTACCCCCTGAAGATGTTCAGGAAGAAGCTTACCTTCGAAAATTTTTATCTTTAGTAACCTTGCCACTGGATATGATATCAACTGTTTGATATCATCAATTTAACTGCTTCCGGCGAAATAACGAGAAAGCTCTGCAAATTTTCCACATTTTGTATTTTAATATGAGATAAAGTGGAAAAACTATCCAACCAGAAGGCAATATTATATTTTTTTTCAATTTATTACAATTTGTTATGTGTAGACAGATATAGAAAAGAGACGTTTATGCCTGATATTGATTTCGCAGCTAGAAAAGAGGCTTTAGAAAAATGGGTAATGCCGGAATCGCTCCATCTCCCGGTTGCAGCTAGAGACAAAGCATCTATAGCCAATTATGTCGGTGAAATAGTCCGGGATTTGTCCGGAGGGAATAAAAATAAAGCATTTTTAGTCCATGTAGAGACACCGAAAACGATCAATAAAAAATTGGCCGTATGGAAGTTATCTCAGTCTCATATATTACATAAAACAATGCAGGTTTGGGTGCATGTAAAATACAATGCCTACAGAAAAGCGTATATAAAAGCGTTTCCTGATGAGGATTTAACCGACTTGGTTCTAGATCATATATGGAATCGGAGAATGTCAGAGGTCATGGGTTACATGTTTGTACGATTAATTCCGATTTCGAGAGGCGCCAACTCTAGTAGTGGAACACTCGCCGAACAATGGGCTCTTGACTATCAAAGCACTCCAGAAATGCGCAAAATTAATAAAAAGAAGGAAAAATATCAATTCATACAGTATGCAGATCTTCATAGCCTTGTGAAAATGCTGAGTATTAAAACTGGCGGTGGTGTTATGGATGTCGTGAATGATGCTCAAAC
Source organism: Desulfogranum marinum (assembly GCF_963675105.2). Taxonomy (NCBI): domain Bacteria; kingdom Pseudomonadati; phylum Thermodesulfobacteriota; class Desulfobulbia; order Desulfobulbales; family Desulfobulbaceae; genus Desulfogranum; species Desulfogranum marinum. The sequence continues at coordinate 1,488,975 of NZ_CAXXRO010000004.1, read as the reverse complement.
ACTTTTACGTGAAATATGATGGTATATAACGAATAAGGTTAGATTGTGAGAGCATAGCGAACCACCATCTGAACCGTTTGTACAAACGGGTCAACACGAACTCACTGAAGCTCGCCGGTTACTTTACACGTTCCTGGCGACTTCGCCGCCAGGAATCACGGTGCTAACTGCGTTCAGCCCAGCGATTAGGTCTTAAGAGATTCAAGAAAAACCTTTAGCAAGGAGAAAACATGGCGAGCCCAGAAGACATTGAAAGAGAGTTTCTTGCTATTGCAGGCAGTCTCATCTCAAAAGTGGGGTTTCGGAATGAAATCTATGCGTGGATACTTCATGGTATCGATCGAATTCAATTAGATGGCTACCTGGATAATGAAGACAAGATTTCTCTTGCGAAGGCTAACTTCCAAAAAATGATTGATCGTGCGGAACAAAATGTGGGATCGTTGCTAATTCAAGCCAGATCACTGGACCCCGACGAGCTACAACAAATCGTTATTAAAGATGCTTTCACTGCTCTGTGTCCGATATGGCCATTCTGTTAAAAGGAATATGCGATGAATGACTTAAGAAAAACGGCATTCGAGTTTGCTCGCGACACCACAAAGCAGCTCATTACACTGGCAACTGGTATCATCGCACTTGAAATAACCTTCTCCAAGGACTTTGTAACAACACCAGATCAAACCGTCTACGTTTACGCGTTACTATCATGGTTGGCCTTCTTGGCGTCAGTTTTCTTTGGGGTATGGACACTGATGGCTCTAACAGGAACGTTGGAAGCAGAAAAAGAGTCGGTTCCTGTATCGATTAGAGGCAAAAACATTAAATTGCCATCGATTCTTCAAATTATTTCTTTTGTTGTGGGGCTTACTTTGACAGTAATCGTTGGGGTAAAGTCAATTTAGATCGCTATTTAATTTAGTTGATACCAGAAGGCCATTAACAAGGCGTTATCTCTGGGCTGTAGTAGACGTTGCGTTTAACCAAACAAGGCAAATGCAGCTGACTGCCAATCGCATAGGCTGATTAGCAGCGTTAACATTGCCACATCGAAGTTCTGAAATCCTACCAGTAACTCTATTTTACCTTCCTGTACATCGCCGAGGGACTGCCAGATTGAGTATAAACTTGATCATCAAACCTGTCAGTTCAGATCTCGACTTCTACAACTCAGGATACCCACCGATTAATATGTATCAGCAATTTTAGTCCCGAAAGTCTTTTTTTCTACCTGAGACCGATCAGATAGATAATTCTGTAGTTCCGCAACAATTCTTTGATTAGCGCTTCTCCCTTTCACCTCTAAATGCTGTCTGGTCACCTCATTACGAAAAACACATCCATAATACGAGTTATACAACTCTGTAATAGGCATTTTCATTCACCCGAGAACAAAGGCGGCAAATTAATTCACTTTACAAGTCATCCCTCCAGAAAAAAGCATATAGGACAGCAAAGGAATGAACTGAAACAATTCAACAAGACCAAAGAGCCGCCATGCTGGAAATCATCTCCCTTTTTACTGCCCAATACGGCTTAACTAAAAGTGAGGTCATGCGAGAGATTGAGAATGTCTTTTCAGTCATGCTCTCCCAATGGCATGGATGTGAGGTGATGGTATTTTTCAATGATGACCTGCAACTTGAAGCCGTGGCTTACCATAAAACCAGAGGCGTAGTAATGCAGGCCGAGATTGATTTCACGAGAATGAGGGGCCTCAACACGCTGAAAAAGCGACTTGAAAAAAGTATATCCAAAGTTGCTCTACTCAAACAAACCACGCACTATAAGTATTACGAAAAAGAACTGCGTTGGGGTGAGGTCACAGGCCGCGATGCGGAGCACAATCTATATGTTGAAACAGAAGTCATCCCCGGTGAGACGATCCTTGCGACATGCCCACTGAACCGTATTGGTGTGCACGAACGGACTTCTCCGTGTTTCTCTGTTGGCGCGAAGCGGGCCTTTCACCTCCGGCGAGTCGAGCCAATACTGCTTAAAGGCACCCCCAGACTAAACGTTGTGGTTGACCGAGTCTCCAAAACATTGGTTGAGGCCTTGCTTAAAGAGCAGCTTGGCCATCCTGCCGATACAATCTCCATACGCTGTATCAAGCGGTATGTAGGCCGGAAAAGTTTTGTTCTCGCTTCCAAGAGAATACCTAAATCGGCAATCCTCGCGGTAACAGGAGAGCTGGGGGAAAAGCTGGAGGTCAGGTTTGGCAACGGATCAAAATGATAGGTAAAAACACTAAGCAAGATCCGCTATGGACACATATAGGAACCGGTGTCCATCTTGATCGGCCCGAAACAATCAGAGAGTTGGGGTTCCCAGATAATTTCCGTAAAGGCCATTTCTGGTGTTTTGGTACCACAAGGGTCGGCAAGACCAGGATCATGGAACATATTATTGAACAGGATATCAGCAAGGGCTATTCCGTGGTGGCCATTGATCCTAAAGGAGATATCGATCTGTTTTCAAAAATTACCCAATTGGCTATAGCTACCGGCCGCCACCACGACCTGATGTTAATCACCCCCATCTTTCCACAATACAGCGCCATCCTCGATCCTCTTTCTTCCTATTACATGCCGGAAGAACTGGTTGCCCATATTACTGCTGGCGTGGCAGTAGGCCGGGAACCATATTTTTTCGGAGTTGCCTATGAAGTGAGTTTAGTAGTAGTCCAGGCGCTTATCATGCTCGCCGAGGTGAATGGCGCAGCTCCCTCGTTTAATCTTAACGATATTAAAAACCATATCAGCCACCAGGACCTGGAACGACTAAAGGAACAACTGGATTACATCAGCACCCCTGAAGCTGAACAGCTTTCAATGGATATGCAAAAGATCCTCTCCACTCCGGCGGATTATTATTCTAAAGTGGCCAGTTCGCTCCGTGTTGCCCTGACCGAGTTAACCTCCGGAAACGTTGGGCAGATTATCGGCAAGGCTGATGAAAACCGCTTCATTAAGCGGCTGGAACAAGGGAAAGGAATCATCCTGGTGGTGCAGTTAGGTTCACTGCTTACCAAAAGAGCGGCCTATACTGCCGGCAAGGTGATCATTTCCATGATTCAGGCCTTTGTCGGTCGGGTCTACTCCAGTGGTAAAAGTGTCACCCCTCCCCTCGTACTCCATATCGATGAAGCCCAGTCGGTACTCTACAATGGCATCGAGGACCTTTTTGCCAAAGCTGGTGGTGCTGGCGTGTATATCCATGGATATTGCCAGTCAATCAGCCAGCTTTACGCCGAGGTAGGAGAGGATCGAGCCAATACTATCCTCGACAACTGTAACACCAAGCTCTTTATGCGGGTACCGGATGCAAGCACCGCAAGCTATGTATCAAGACATCTTGGAGAAGAACGACGGTTTTCACCAATTATCTCTGTCGGTGGTGGCCTGTCGATCCGCGAGACAGAAGAAGTTCGCATCAAGCATACAGAAATCCTGAACATGGCTCCCCGTGAAATATTCCTGAACACCTATACCGGTACCTACAAAGGCAAGACAGCCACAGTGCTTGACAGTGAACTAAACGTCATATTCCCTGAACTGGCGGGGACAACCATGGCAGCCACCTCCACCAAACAGTAATGCTGGAGCGGATGAAGAGTCTCAGTATATGGTTTGCTGACATCGGATGGAACGATGGTGTCATCTGCTTGGCATTTGTGCTGATAATGATCATCATCGTTCTTCTAGTTTTTGGTAAAAAAAAAGAACAGGCTGTCCAGCAGGTGCATTTGCGTGATTTGTCCAATCTATGGACAAAGGAAGGGAGACGATCAATACATATATCAGAACTCTCTCCCTTATGGCGTGAGAAGGAGCCTCGTGTTCAGAACGATGAGGAGTTACAGCTGTGTGATCCAAGGGCAGCAGCTTTTATGCAAAAAATTCACACATGGGCCTGGTTTAAAAAATTCCCGCAGCAACAAACAGTTTGTGGACAGATTCTGACATTGCTGGACAAAGAAGGACACTGTCCTTCAGTAGTTGATGTTCAAGGTGATGTAGAGGGCGGCTGGGATGATAACACCTACCAAATTTTAGCGAAAACGACCTTGCTTGATCACTCCCTCAACGTGGCAGAAATAGTGGTACAACTCCTCTCGGAAAGTAAGGCCTGGCATGTGATCCCTGATACCATGATTGCCGCGTTGGCGCACGATCTGGGAAAACTTAAATCCGTACGCGGATACCTCTATTCCCTTGGAGAACATCCACTTGCTGCCGGTCGTCCCCTTGCCTCTATTCCTGGTTTTAAGGAACTACCGAAAAAAAAGGAGATTCTTCAGGCAATCAAACTCCATCATAAACTTCCCCAGGGATTGCTTGGCAAAACCTTAAAAAAGGCAGATCAGCTGGCCAGACAGCAGGAGTTAGAAGAGGCTGTCTTAAAAAAAGGGCCTGAAAAAATCGAGCAAGGAACCTCCGATATCCAAGAAACACAACAAGTGAGAGGACAAGCAGCAGCTCAGCAAGCCCAGATAGACATCTATAACGATCAAGATCCTCCTGAGAAAAAGAAAATACGTCCTGAATCGCTACAACAGGTGGACATTTCCGCCTGGTTTGATCCTGCAGGCTTCCTGGATGCATTAAAGCCGTATATCAACAAGATGTTTGGCCGTAGATTTCTGGCCTTTTCCATGTCCGATGGTCACGTCTACTTTCAAACCAAGGTGCTAGAAGAGGTCACACGCAAAATGGCGGAAAAGGCCGGGTGCATGGAAATCACCACCATGGCACAGCGGGATGAATCCATGCGCAGGGTGTTGCTCACTATTGTCTCCCATTTCCGTGCAGAGCATGACGTCATTGCCAGAGGACTTATCAAAGACAACTATTTTGGCGGTTATTTCACAGTGACGCGAAAAATAGGCAAAGACATAAAAGGCTATTACACACCGTTTCATGCTGAGGCTTTTGGCTCTATTGCAGAGATGGAACAAGCCAAGCCGCAGATGTTGCGTGATATAGTCAAAGTCAGCCCCTACCTTGAAAACACCTCCCAGAAGCAAAGCAAGTGAAGGGCAGAGAATGGGAAAATAAAGGGCAAAATGATACCAATGCCCAAATCATCACCACCGATAGTGGACGCATTTATAAACCTAAGAATCTACTGAACGCTATTTCAGAGGTTCAACAGTTTTACGTCATCGAAAGCAAGGGGCAGAACATTCCGGCTGAATTTCTTACCTTGGAGCGGACTATCGATTTCTTCAAGATTGGCCTGAAAAGCGGGTTTCACGAAGGATTTACCCTGGTTTTGCTTTTTCCGGTGTTTCATTTCTACCTTTTTCCTTTTGTCTTCAGACAACTCGACCTTTTCAGCCGCATTGCCTTCGGCTGTATCCCTTACATTGTATTGCTCGTCAATACTGCCATGTGTTGCTACATCAGCCGTTATTATGTCGGCAATATTACCAGAAAAGCCATCAACTCCCTGTTGGTGGGTCGGGCCATGTCTCTATTACTCAAGGCCTTTATTCTCTATGTTGTCTATTTGGTACTGTATCGACTCAGCACACCGGAAAATATCTGGAAAATAGCAATGCAATTCGAGGCCAAGGCAGAACGAATATATGATGGATTTTTTGAGATTAAGCCCCACTTGCTGCCGGTGGCAACGAAGAGCGCCATACTTATGGTCATGGCGGCAATCTTCCCCTACGGCTCAGTGTATTTCCTGGATCTTTGGCATCGTTACCGAATCAAAAAGAACAAAAAAACCATTTCCGCATAGCGAAAAGAGGCAACCATGACAGAAAAACAACCCTCAAAACCATCCTGGCAGGAAATACAGGAAAAGAAAATGAACATGGCCAAAGAACGGGGCGCCCGAGTGTTAAAGGTCAACTCACCCCTTGGATCCACCATGTTTGATATCCTGCGCCAATTTGATATGGCCTATACTCACTTCAAGGCCAGGCTTGGTGAAATGGATGGCATTTCCCATGAAGAAGGAGAGGAACTCATGGCCGAGGGACGAGAGATAGTGATGGCTTTTTCCGAATATACAGGGAGGTTGAGCAAAAGAATACGCTTTCGCTATTACACACCCCGGGAGATCGAAGCATTTATGAAAACTGAGCAGAAAGAAGAATCGGAATAACCTTGCCAGACAAGAAACGCTTTGCTATGTCAAACAGAGTATCCCTGCCATTCCCATATAATATATCAAAACAACAGGAAAAATTATGAACAAAGGCGATCTGATAGAACAAGTAGCAAAAGACTGTGACATGAGTAAAGCAGCTGCCGAACAGGTATTGGCAAGCATATTGACGACAATTACCAACGCAGTAGCAGCCGGTGATAAAGTAACGCTGATTGGCTTTGGCACCTTTTCCGCAGCCGAACGACCCGCTCGAGAAGGCCGAAACCCCAGAACAGGTGAAACCATGCAGATCGCCGCCAAAAAGGTTGTCAAATTCAAGGCTGGGAAAAAGTTTACGGATGCCGTGAAATAGTTACGTACTCCGGAGGTTACACGAGAAAATCCAGCCTAATGCAGCCGACCTCCAGTAAGTATATCAAGTTGAAGCCTGCTTGTTGATTAAAGCGATTACGCCTGGCAATCTCACCCTCAACAACTTTCCGTAATCGATATGAAAATAGTATTGTTAACAGTCTTCGCTGAAAATGTATCAACTTCCCAGCCATATGGGAAAATTTGAACAGTAATAACCAAAAATTACAACCTTCTATGACCTATAAGAATTGGCAAGAAACGCTTCTAATTGTAATAAACCTCAGATATCGCCAGAGATAACTGTACTAATCACCATTTCTCCTAAAAGAGCCTTGGTTGGCATAATGATGATTTGTACAATTGAATTGAAACACTAAATGATAAAGACTAGTTGGAGAGCAAGAGCTTTCTCATATCTGGAAAACTAATTACTTCAAATTTACAGCCGCAGGTGGGGCGGGGGGAGGGTCAAGCAGCTTTGATTTCCATCACGTTTTTCATAAATGCGGTGTGCGCAACAGGGTCTTCAAAAAAGTTCTGTTGGCTCTTAACTAAATCGCGATCAAATCTCTTCTTAACATTTGCAGAAGGTCGCTTTCTTTTTGCAACAATAGCACCAATTTTAAATGTATTTTTCTTATCGATTGATTCTCTACTCATTGACGGCTTTTCCTCAATTATCATTTTCCACACAAACTATCACAAAAACGACACCATAGACAAGTATTTATTAAACACAGCCCTTCATTTGTCAAGCTTTTGCCTCTTGAAAAATAGCTTTTCAAAATCACTATACTCCGTTTCGATTCAAGTCGCACTACTTGCCTCTTCTTTTTCACCTTGACTGGCGCTACTTTGCTCTTCTTTGGACAACATCACTAGTCTATTATAACTATTAAATAAGTGATAACAACTGTCTCCAAAAGCAGCCAAAGTATCAATAGCAAGTTGCGACTCTAAATTCCCTTTCATGTTATCTATACAAATAAATCCAATCACACTAGAACCTGAGTCATTTGTCATCCAACTTTTTAGCCTTTCGAATACTCCATCCCCTATGTCACACGGTACGTAACGTATCGGGGTCACCAAACTCGCATTGTAATGATTTTCCCACTCATTACGGCCACACCAATACTCTTTTAAGGCTGCTGATTTTTTCAAATCATTGCATGAATAAGCAGACTGAGGGTGATCTTTACTAAGTATATAATAAAAAGCCGCATTCTTGTAATAAGGGAAAGCAGGCCAAATATTATCGATTTTATTCCGTTGAGTATAAGTAATAGGGTCACGCAAGAAGGTTGAAATGATCGGAGTTGCCTTTAGAAGGAATTCTTTTGGACCCTTTAATTTCCCATCTTGCAAACACTCATCACCAATAATAAAATCTTTATCAATATCCTCCTCTTTTTCAAAAAACTCTATCAAGTCAGGATAAACATCCTTGTCAAAAACATCAGCATTTTCAATAAGTTTTAGAGTGACAGCGCAATCATCTTCTGTCAACGTATCAAACAACTCTTTGATATTGCTTAATGCAAAAATAAAAAACATTTTTAGTGATTTTCTTCTATCTGCCAAATAGCCATAGCTTTGAGCGGCAATATCAGAATGTATAGTTACAACTATTTTTCTATACTCATGATTAAAATTATGAAAAATTTGAGCCATTTTTTCTTTCTGATGCTCTTTAATTTTTAACTCTTGCTCCTTTTCAGACAACTCTTTTTTTAACCTCTTGATCTTTTTAAATGACAATCCATATTTTTGAAAAATTTCAAATTGAGCGCTTAAGCTTCTTGCCCCCAAAACACCTAAAAAAGCACATGAAACTGCTAAGACACAAATTACTGACATTGCTTGAGGATTAGCGTCAGTTCTAACTAGCCCTATTACAGCGACTATCAACGTAAAAACTAGCCCAAGACAACTAGCAACTCCGCCCCAGACATTAAGGATCGATTTTATATCACTTGTCGATTTGTTTTTCATTATAAGTGTTCGGCTAATGTATTTATATTAGTTATAACAAAGAGGTAGGAAAACATTACCTATAACAGTAGCGACCTTGCGAGGAAGATGTCAATGCTTTTTTGTTATTTGTGCAAGCAACAAACTCTCTTTCAAAAACAGCTTTAACCTATTTATCAGGCGCATATTCTAGTGCCGGCAAAGATCTATGCGGCTATCGGAGTTGAAATTGCAAGAGGAAGCCCTTTCGATTAACATTCTGGTTCCTAATTGTGGTATTTCCTGTTCATTTCGGCCCGAAATGTTCTCAAAATCTGCAATTGTTTTGTTAGGCATATTGTTTCTTATAACACGGTATAATCGTTCAGCCACATGGTTGAAGCTCAGGTCTGACAGTACTAAGTTGTGCTCTACGTGACAGGGTAGAGATAATTTCCTGTGGAGGTAAAATGTACCCTCAGATAATAAATAACCACCCTGTTTCAGTTCATCTCTGCCACTGAAAGTAAAGGTGTTCTGAGGTACGGTCTAAATTATAAAAAAATTGTGGCAAATTAAGATTATACAAGGCTCTCTCTGGGGCAAATAATTTGTTTTTTTGTCAGATGAGGCCCCAAACTATTTAGATGGTTTGCCAGATCAATTGCCAAGTCCTTCGATATGATCAATGGCTTTTAACTTATGCTCATCCAGCAAATGAGTATAGCGCTGAACCATCTGCATGGTGCTATGCCCGAGGATGTCAGCCAAAGTACGGAGATCAACACCGGCCATTAGTAAGTAACTGGCTGCTGTGTGTCGGAGATCGTGCATATGAAAATCTTCAATCTTCGCCTTTTTGACTGCATTATCAAATGCACGGCGGAAAAATAGATTGGGCCTGCGCTGTACAGTTTGCGAGGTTGTTTCCGGTAAAAAAACAGGCTGAGCTTTGTTGCAAATTTCCGGCATTATATCGAGTAGGATCTCAACAGCCTGTATGGTTAAAGGGACGCGCCGGGGTTTTGTTTTGGTAACAGTCAGGTCGATGATCCGGGCATCAACATCTATTTGCCCCCATACCAACCCGGCACCTTCTGAAGGCCGCATACCGGTATGGAGTAATAGCTGCACATAATGATAGAGCTTTTCATTACGGCTCTTTTTGCTAATCTCCAGCAAATGCCGCGCCTCATCCTTGCTTAATAGCCGCAATCGTCCTGCTGGCTTAGCCGGTTTTCTGATGGATGCCACCGGGTTATTTAATTCCAGTGCCCATTCGGTTATGGCGATCGTATACAGATGGGAAAGCAGGGCCAAGTCTTTCTGCACCGTTGACGGACCGACAATTTTCAGCCGTTTATCCCTAAAGGCAGCAACTAGCAACGGTGTAATGTCTTTTAAATTTAATCCTGAAAAATTCTCACGCAATCTGTTGGCGGATGTTATTTCCCGGGCTCGGGTATTGGGCCTTTTCTTGCTGGAAATTTCAAGTTCGTACCTGTCCAGTGCCTTCGAGAAAGCCATATCATCCGGTGGTGTATCGCCGACATATCCGCCGGAGCGAAGTATTACCTCTGTATCCTCAGCCCAGCGTTGGGCATCGGAGAGACGATCAAAGGTCTGGGAGGTATAGGGATGATCTTTTAATCGTATTTCAGCCTTATAGACAGTGCCTTTCTTTCTTTTTCGCTTAGTTATCCGAGCCATACTTTTTGGGCGTAATTTTGGGCGTAATTTTTTGCAAAAAGGGGCGATTCACAATAAAACTATGCCAAACACAGCTAAAAAAGCAACCAAAAAGAAAAGGCCAAACCCTGCATTAATGCTAGGTTTGGCCTTTATTTATATGGTGCTCCAGGCAGGATTCGAACCTGCGGCACCAGGATTAGGAATCCTGTGCTCAACAAACTGCCCCTTTAAAAAATCGTAAGAAATCAAGCAGATAAAACGGAGAAAAATCGCCTAAGCGGTTTCAGTGTAGACGTTTTGCAGAAAACAGGAAAAAATGGTGATCCCGGCTGGATTCGAACCAGCGGCACCTAGATTAGGAATCTAGTGCTCTATCCTACTGAGCTACGGGACCACTCAACTAGTGCCCGTCCATAAATGGTATTTAGGCCTGATAGCGGCGTTATGCTTAAAATTTTATCCTCGGAATATCAACTATATGCCTGTGGTAAAATTTAAAGCATGCCTTGCTCTCAAACCAAAATCCTCATTTCTGGACAGACACCAACTGGCAAGGGACATTTTTTAACAAAATTAATTCAAGAACGCTACTTTTTTTATGTTTATGAATGTAACGAACCTGGAATCTTGAACAAAATCAAATGTATCACAGAAGAAGAAATAAAAAAGTATACATACAGCATCAGCAAAGTCAATTAAATCGAGATGTTACCATTATTCTCTGTGCAAAAGAAAAGAGAGGCAAACACTGCTTACCTGAGAGCTAGAACTAAACCGACTCACCGTCTCCCAGTTGCAAAGAGCCGTTAAAATCTTTTTCTGCAAACCCGAAATCAACGATACAGTTTCTACCAATCCCAGCACCAGCCGGGATATGAGCTTCTTTACCTACAAGGGTAATGCCAGTATAGAGGTGTGTCGGAAACTTTTTGTTCACAACCGTCATGTTGTCGGAATTACCGATCACCGCCCCATCTCCAATTCGTACCCGCTTGTCGCAAATTGCAAGATCAACCTTGGCATCCTTACCGATGACACCGTCATCAAAAATGATGGAATTGGTGACAACTGCTCCTTTTTCCACTTTTACCCCAGGAGACAGCACGGAATTTTCCACAGTCCCCTCAATGACACAACCGGCAGATATCAATGAAGAGGTAACGCTGCACCCATTAACAAAGCGACTCGGAGCTCTGTCCATTGGCCGATCACCATAGGCAGGATTGGGCTGAATACCCCATTCTTCGGGGGAAATTTCAGAATTTTCCCGAATGATCTCCATATTGGTTTCCCAGTAGGACTGGATCGTGCCCACATCTCGCCAGTAGCCGTAAAATGGGTAGGCAAACACCCTGTCTTTTTCGATGGCCCTCGGAATGATATGCATCCCAAAATCCACTTCCTTTCTATCCCTTTCCAGGGTCTTTAACAGATACTTGGTATCAAAAATATAAATCCCCATGGATGCCAGGTTGGTCTTGGGCTCCTTGGGTTTTTCCTCCCAATCGATAATCCGGTTTTCGGCATCCACTATTCCAGCACCAAACTGATGAATCTGACTCTTGGGTACCACCATCATTCCGATAGTAACATCAGCCTCTTTATGCTGATGGTAGGAGAGCATGGCATCAAAATCCATCATATAAATATGATCACCGGAAAGAAGCACTACCTGGTCGGAAGGGTTGCTTTTGATAAAATCAATATTCTGGCGAATGGCATCCGCTGTTCCCTTGTACCAGTCCGAATCCTTTTCTCCAGTTCGTGGTGGCAATATTTTTACCCCGCGAGTGCGGCCAGTAAAATCCCACGCCTCACCGCTACCGATATGGGCCATCAAGGAAAGCGGTTTATACTGAGTTAGCACGCCGACCTTTTTAAGCCCGGAATTCATAACATTGGAAAGGCTGAAATCGATTATACGGTATATCCCCCCAAAAGGTACAGCCGGCTTCGCCCTGTGCCCTACCAAGGAATTGAGACGACTGCCAATACCACCTGCAAGCAACAGCACCAGAGCGTTCATTTCAGTTCCTCCCCGTCGTTCAATGCTTTTTCCGGCCATCTGTACTCTTCAATACGGGGCGCTACCGTACAGCCACTGCCGATAGTTGTTCCGGCCGGCACTTTATTATTCCACCCGATGACACTGACATTTCCAGGCTCACCTCGGCCCGGGACACCTATCTGCACATTGGTTCCAAAGGTTGTGTTCACATCGCTTACCACCCTGCACAGTTTAGCGCCTTCCTGGACGACATTATCAAAAAACAGGACTGAATCCACAACCTCAGCCCCTTTTTCGACCCTGACCCCAGGAAACAGGATGGAATTACGCACCGTTCCTTCAATAATACAACCGTTGTACGCCATCGAATTTTCAAGGCTGCCACAGGTACCTACTTTCAATGGCTGCCGACCTGCAATATTGCGATGAGCAAGGTTGGTTCTGACCCCCCATGTTTCCATGTCTATTTTGGGTTCAGGCCCAAGCAGGTCCATGGATGTCTGCCAGTATTCATCAACGGTTCTTGTATATCCCCAGTAGCCGTCAAATTTAAAACCATGCACATTATACTTCTGCTTCATCATCAGCGGAATGATGTCACGACCAAATTCATATGATTCGTTCTGCTGATTTTCTCTCAGTACGTCGTACAGCACTTCCGGCCTGAAGCAATACACTGTCAGGGAAGCCCAGTTGCTCTTTGGTTGAACAGGTTTCTCTTCGTAAGTAAGGATGCGGCCGCCTTCGCTGCTGTCATCAGCAATCTCAGCAACACCGAACCTAGATGCAGACGTCTGCGGCACCTGTATAAAGGCTGCAGTAAGATCTGCCTTTTGATCGTTATGATACTGAACCATCTGCCGATAATCCATCTGATAGATATGGTCCCCGGATAAAACGAGCAGGTTGGAGGGATCATGATACTTAATAAAATCGAGATTCTGGTACACAGCATCAGCTGATCCGCGATACCAATGGGGACTGTCATAATCTTGAAATGGAGGCAGAATGGAAATACCACGATTGCGGCCTATCATATCCCAGGCTTCCCCGGTGCCGATGTGATTAATCAGAGAATACGAACGGTACTGGCTGAGAATGGCTATCCGTTCTATACCTGAATGCAGTAAATTAGAAAGGGGAAAGTCGATTACCCGTGCAAAACCACCAAACGGCACTGCGGACTTTGGTCTATAATGGGTTAATACACCCAACTCTCCGACTCGGCTCCCAGCAAGAATCATTGCCAGGATTGAAGGTTTAGACATATACGCACCTCTTGCTGGGGATTACATTTCCGCTGTATCTGTCCTTCAGCAAACAGCTTAGAAACGAAAAGGACTTTTATGAGTGTACCTTATTGCATAACCAATGACTCCTGCAAGGAATAACTCTCATATCTGTAGAACATTCCTTGCAATTTTGTAAAATTCAAACCGGTTATCGGGGAGTATGGGCCTTTTACTTTACGTGGCGGGTAATGATGCGAATAAGGCTATTGGTTGTGAACTCGTGATTTTCTCTTAGGGGGAGGTTCTTCAGAGGTACTTCTGCCCTTGCAGCCTCTTTGTGGCCGCCGGCAGGGCCATATTCACCAAATGTCTTCTGGGCCAGTTTACCTGCGTTTTTCCGATAACCGTCGCAACGAAAAATAACCACTAATTTTTCGCCGTATACTCCAGAAACAATAACCCAGTCAAACTTATCTACGTGATTAAAAAAATCAGCTATAATGACAAGTATATCAGGAGTTCCCACCTTACCCAGATGGACGTAGGCACGCTCTTTCCTACTTTTTACTTCGTTAAGGGCAATGCGAAAATATTTGAGCTCTGAGCGCCGCAGTTCGGTCAGCTCAAATTTTCGAACCAGATTCAGGTTTGCAATATTAAACAGGTAGCGAAACGATATACCGTCTCCGGCCTGCATGTTTTTCTTTTGGAAGTTCTGGGTATCGACCTTGATCCCGTAAAAGAGGGCAGTGGCAAGTGCTACCGAAGGTTTAATATTTGCGGCACGCAAATACTCCACCATCATAGAAGCCACAGCACCGTATTCCGGTCGTATATCAATAAATTTTGCATCCCACCCTTTTGTAACAGGATGATGATCGATAACCGCATCAAATTCTATCTTTTCAAAGCAGGGTTGATGGTTCGGCTGTGAATCCACCAGGATATATTTTGAATAATCTTTTACCGGCAGAGTGTGCATACGCTCAAGTGGTATTTTGAGCCGTTCCACCATGGTAATATTGTTAAGGCGACGGATTTCATTGGGATAGCCAATTGCCACACTTTGTACCCTATAACTGAGCAACCTTTTTACTGCCATGGCAGAAGCAATGGCATCCGGATCTGCACTGATAAGAATAAGAACTTCGTCATCGCGATCAAATATATCCCAAAATCCTTGAAGACGTGACGTAGCCGAATTTTTACTGGCACTCTGCGTGACACTATCTGCAATTTTTTCCAGTCGTTTAATCATAAAATTTACAATAATAAAAAAAAGCCACTACAGTTCACAAAATTGGAAACGCAGCGGCATTAACAACCAGCCTAAGAACGATTCATAAAAAATCACACTCTTTTTTGATGAAAATAACCGACATCGAGGGTCTTTTTTTGTTTTTGGCTGATCCATAGACAATCACCCGTTCCTTCCCGGTGTTGTATCGGGGAGCAGGGGAAGACAACTATACCACAGAGATTTCAAAAATAGCAAGTTTTGACTTAGGCCCGCAGACAAGACATCAACATACTGAAATTAAAGAACAAAGAAGCAAAGGTTTATTCAAAAAATAAAATAACCCAAAAAACCATACCTAGCATATGTCCTCATCTGGTTAGTCAGTACCAACAAGAAAAAGGTCTCTAGCCACAATCATCTTTTGCTTTTAGACCAGTCATGTTAAAAGTGATGCTTTGGCAAGATGGACATATCTTCATCATTACAATTGTCTGCCATACCAACTGAAAAAGCATATATGGTCAAACATGAGCACTCAATGGACTCCTGTACCTTTTTCTCTATAATCGCCCTTTCCTTGATACAAAAACCGTGATTCTCCTTTACCGATACGTCTTCTATCAATTCCTTCGTAATATAAGCATGCTGATGGCAAGCTTTATTACCATTTATCTGCTGATCGATTTTTTTGAAAAAATAGACAACTTCCTGGAAAAAGGAAAATCCATGGCGCTTGTCTTTAAGTTCTTCCTACTCAATGTTCCTTTTATAGTCGAACAGATGGGCCCGGTCTGTATTCTGCTTGCCGGAGTTGTGACTCTGGGTATTCTCAATCATAGTAACGAACTGATTGCACTCAAGGCCGGTGGCGTTCCCCTCAAAAAAATTACCGCCCCAATCCTGGTTTCCGGTGTGTTGTTTACCTTGCTCTTCCTGGCCATGTCTCAGTTTATCCTGCCCAAAACCATCGCAGAGACCAATCGGATATGGAACAAGGAAGTCAAAGGGCGCGTTCCGCTCGGTATATATCGCAACGGACGTTATTATTATCGCGGCCAGGAGGGATTTTATTCTTTTGCTCGTCCATCACCCAAGAGCAATAACTTTCTCTTTTTTTCTTTTACCTCATGGGATGATAAATATAAGTTGTCAACCCACATAGCCTCCAAACAAGCAAATTGGGCCGATGAAACCTGGACCCTCAAACATGGGCAGGTACAGCGGGCTGTGACGGAAACAGATTTTTCAACTGATCTTTTCACCTCTAAAGTCTTCCAGTTCAAGGAAAAGCCGGAAGACTTCTTTGTGCCGGAATATCAATCCCTGGAACTTTCCCTGCTGGATCTCTATAAGGCTACCCAGCCCCAAAAATCCGACGATGAAACAAACCTGGCCTGGGCTAATTTTTATGGCCGTATTTCCTACACCTTGCTTGGCCTGCCTCTCCTTTTTCTTGGCTTACCTCTGCTTTTAATTGTCTACAGGAAATGGGGGCGCGACCTTTCTCTTGCCGTGCCCACCAGTTGCGGCATGGCCTTCGGCTGCTGGGGCATATGGGGAACACTGCAGTCTCTTGCAAAAGCTGGTTATATGAATCCGTTATTTGCTGCTATTTCCATTCACCTGCTCATGGGCTTTTTTGGTTTTATTCTCCTGTTACGAGAGGATAGTTAACCCGAATTTCTCATGAGTTTTTTGATTTTCAACTTAAGTTTTGATATTTATAGAAAATACGGTAGCGCTAAAAAAACAGACTGTTTTTTCGTCGATAATCAAAAAAACTCACCCTCCGGGTCAGCGGATTTTTCTGCAGACTCTTTGTTGCAGGCCATTTGCGGTAGCTTACTATCGGAGTCTACGCTTACCTGCTGCGTGTCCTGCGCCTCGATCTGCGAAAAACTTCACTGATGAGAAATCCGGGTTAAGAGCCATCCGCTCTCTTTTCCTCCCAAATGGCCTCCAGACAAATGCACTCGATGAAGCAAGGGACAGTCTATACGGTTAAGCAAGAAAACCAACAGTATCGGGTCACGTGCCTTCTTGACGCTGCCGGGTTGGATAAAAAGATTGCCGGCCGGCCTGTTATTTTGATCAAACCAAATCTGGTTGAAGCACTCCCCCCTCCGATCACCACACCCGTGAGCCTGGTAAGAGCCATCATCCTTTATCTACGAAAACATTCTCAGGCAGAGATACTTATCGGAGAGGGGACGGCATCTGCTACCTATGACACACCCCATGCCTTTGAAGCCCTTGGCTACAATAAACTGGGCCAAGAGCTTGACGTTCCATTGATTGACCTTAACCATGAGCCCTGTATATCACTCAAATGCGCAAAGTACGATCGATGGCCGGAAATGCACCTGCCCCAAATAGCTATGGAGAGTTTTCTGCTGTCTGTACCGATGCTCAAAGCACACTCCCTTGCCCTGGTAACCCTTACCATGAAAAATATGATGGGCCTTGCCCCACCGCAGCACTACCAGCAGGGTGGCGGCTGGAAAAAGTCCGCTTTTCATCTCGGCATTCAGGATGCGGTTGCAGATCTTAACAGATACCGAACCCCGGATTTTTCAGTGCTCGACGCGACCCTGGGCATGGCCGAAGCCCATCTGTGGGGTCCAACCTGCCAACCACCTCCCCACATCCTGGCAGCTTCAGATGACCCGGTTGCCATTGATGCTTACGGGGCGCAACTCCTGCATAAAAACTGGCAAGAGATTGGCCATATCAAAAGCGTTCACCAGGAACTGGGCCAGGCCGCACCGCTGACTGTGCATGAAATCATGACGGTTAAATAAAAAATGCCGGGATTGCGCATCGCTGGCAACACCCGGCATTTAAAAATTACGATAAAAAGAATAATAATTATTTTTTCTTCTTTTTGTTTTTCTTCTTATCTTTTTTCTTTTCTATTTCAGAAACTGCAACCATCTTTTTTTTAGACGAACACCCTGACGCAAACAACGGGCATCGGCTGCAAGGTTTTCCTTTTTTACGATACTTTGCACAGCATTTCTTTTTTTCTAACTTTACCTTACCCATAAACTGTGCCTCCACAAATGGATTATGTCACGTTTGCAAAGTGTTGCCAAACAGTGCATAAACTTTATTTGTCGGTTTTGAGTATGTCAAGGAGTTCAACTTTAAAAATCAGCATAGAACCAGGTTCGATCACCGGAGGTGCACCACGGTCGCCATATGCAAGTTTTGCTGGGATATACAGTTCATAGGTTGAGCCAACAGCCATTAATTGCAACGCTTCTTGCCAACCTGGAATCACTTGGTCTACTTGAAATTCAGCAGGTTGTTTACGTTCATAGGAACTGTCGAACTCTGTTCCGTCAAGCAGAGTTCCCTGATAGTGTACTTTCACCATATCGGTAGCAGTTGGCTTAGCTCCTTCTCCGGATTTCACCATTTTGTATTGCAACCCGCTCTCGGTCGCAACCACCCCTGCTTTGGCCTTATTTTCCTTTAAAAACGCCTCTTCAGCCTTTTGATTTTTCTCAATCATGGCCACTGTTTTCTTTATCTGCTTTTCCTGCTGCCGTTTAGCAAAGTCCTGTTGAATGACTGCCGATTCCTCTGCAGTAATAAGTGGTGTCTTCCCATTATATGCGTCAAACATGCCGCGACTGAGCATTTCCAGATCGAGTTTTTCATCAATTCCCTGAAAATATTGGCCCAGGTCCAAGCCCATGGCATAGCTTAATTTTTGTTGCTCGGTTTCAAGTACAACCGCCTTATCGGCTGCAAAGGAATTACCGGTCAAGACCAGTCCGGCCAGTAAAGCAGATACAATCACTTTCATGTAGTTCTCCTGTTCATAAAAAAATTGCCGGTTACCTCAGCAGCACCGACAATTGATTTCCCGGCTATGAAGAGGCTGCAAAAAACTGCAACCATCAATGATGAGCCGGAGAGTTATTAGTCTCTCTTACGACGAGACTATTCAGCAGCACGTTCCTTTGCCAATTCCTCGGGGGACATGCTCCAGAACGGTTTGCCATTTTTAGTTAAACGTACCTTGAGTGAGAAATAATCACCTTTCTTGATTTTGGAAGCCATAAAAACATCTTCTCCGCCAATTTCAGCCCAGGCACCGCGAATTTTGACACGATCACCACGTTTCAAGCCAACGTTTTTCCCTAAAAATGCCTTGGGCCCGAGGTGTACAGTCACCTTATCACCGTCGCCATCTTTTAAAATAAGACCAATCCCAGGATCCATTCCTTCCATAGGGACAATTTCTATCATTTTTTTGATATCCCCCTTCAGCCGATCCAGTTCAGAGACATGGTACAAACTATTATATTGACCTTCTTCCTCCCAGCCTTTCAGGCCTTCGGCAGGTGCAGCACTTAAAAAAGTCGGTACTAAAAACATGGTGAGCGCTATAACCATAAACAAGACAGAAGAACGAATAGCCATTGTAGCCTCCTAGAGTTTTCGTTTATCAATCACCCGCTTGGATTTGCCCATGGATCGTTCAATGGTTTTCTCTTCAACCAGTTTCACATCCACGCCTATCCCGAGTTCTGCTGCAAGCCGCGCCTTGATATGGTCAACCATCTGACGCTGCTTTTTCATCTCGTCAAAAAATATATTTTCTGAAACCTCTACCAAAACACTGACTTTATCGGTGTGATTTTCACGTTCAACAATAATTTGATAATGGGGCTCAGTTCCTTTTATCTCAAACAGTACTTTTTCTATCTGGATTGGAAAGACATTGACTCCTTTTATAATAAGCATGTCATCGGAACGGCCAATAACACGCTCCATCCTTTTCATCGTTCGCCCGCAGGGGCACGGCTCTAAAAGAAATCGAGTCAGATCCCTGGTCCGATAACGGATCATGGGAAAGGCTTCCTTGGTCAACGTAGTGATCACCAACTCCCCTACTTCTCCGGGAGCGACCGGCTCTAAGGTAATAGGATCTACAACTTCAAGCAGAAAGTGATCTTCATTGATGTGAAGACCGTTGCACTCCTGGCATTCTCCAGCTACCCCCGGCCCCATGACTTCAGATAACCCATAGTTGTCTGTGGCGAGAATGCCTAATTTTTCATGCACTTCCTGACGCATGGCCTCAGACCACGGCTCTCCACCAAAAAGGCCGAAACGCAGCGACAACCCATTGGGATTCACCCCCATTTCCATCATCGTATCTGCGATAACCAGGGCATACGAAGGTGTGCATACCAAGGCGGTGGTTTTAAAATCCTGCATAATTTGGATTTGTCGTTTGGTGTTACCGGCAGAAATTGGAATCACCGATGCTCCAATGTGCTCGGCACCATAGTGAAGACCAAACCCACCGGTAAACAAACCATACCCAAAGGCAATCTGGATAACATCGTTTCGAGTTACCCCTGCCGCAGTCAGAACGCGGCCAACCAGGTTTGACCATGTCTTGATATCATTGCGGCTATATCCAACCACAGTGGCGAGGCCGGTAGTTCCCGAAGAGGAATGTACCCTCACAACATCACGCAGGGGCACTGCAAACAGCCCGTAGGGGTAATTACTGCGCAAATCCTCTTTTTCAGTGAATGGCAGCTGTCTGATATCGTCTAGGGAACGAACAGCGTCATAGTTAAATTTGAGTTCCTCAAATTTTTTGCGATAAAACGGCACATGGGTTCCAACCCTGTATAAGGTCGACTGCAACCGCTCAAGCTGCAATTGCTCCAAATCCTCCCGTGCCATACATTCTCTTTCCGGTTCCCAATACATACGCTTATCAAACAAAGTTAGAATTAATGTAACTATTCAGCGAAGAACATACAACCTCGCCACAGCCTCGATCCGTACCTGTTCCGCAATTAATAACGCAACCCCCTTGTTGCCGGCCAACTCGTTGATCGGCACCCCATGTACCACCCGCTATTCTATGCTATTTTTTCTCTCCCAAGATAGGCCCGCTGCACATCTGAATTGGCAAGCAGATCATCAGCAGGCCCTTGCAGAATTACCTTTCCAACCTCAAGGACGTACCCCCTGTCGGCAATTCCCAATGCAGCTTTTGCATTCTGCTCTATCAGCAAAACAGTGTTGCCCGCATCTCGAAGCCGGGTAATAACGGCAAAGATATCTTTAACAATCAATGGTGCCAGCCCGGTTGAAGGTTCATCCATCATCACCAGGCGGGGACGGGACATGAGTGCTCTCCCCATGGCCAGCATCTGCTGCTCCCCTCCGGAAAGGGTTCCGGCGAGTTGCTCACTCCGCTCGCGAAGAACCGGAAACAGGTCATATTGACACTGCATCTCGCGCAGCACTGCACCCCGGCCCTCTTTTCGCTCCAGGACATAGCCGCCAAGGATGAGGTTTTCCTCCACGGTCATCGATGCAAAAACCTGACGCCCCTCCGGAACCAAGGCGCATCCGGCTGCCACTATCTTTTGCGCAGCCATCTTGTTACAACACTGGTCCTGAAACTCAATACTGCCTGCTGAAGCGCGGACCAAGCCGATGATGGTGTGCAGCAAGGTGGTCTTCCCGGCACCATTGGCCCCGATCATGGTCACAATTTCGCCACTGTCCACATGCAAAGAGATATTCTTCAAAACACGTAACTTACCATATCCCGCATCCAGGTTTCGAACTTTGAGCATGACTGCTGCTTACCCCACCACTGAAAATATTGTCATTTCCGATTTCTCAAGCCTTTGCAGCGGCCACGTCCCACTGTGCCGAGGCCGTCATTTTTCATCTTCGCCCAAATAAATGCTGATCACTTCTGGATTTTTTTGGATTTGTGCCGGTACATCTTCGGCAATTTTTTCGCCAAAACAGAGAACAACAATTTCATCAGAGATTTCCATCACCAGTGACATGTCATGTTCAACCAGCAGAACGGTGATCCCCATATCACGAATTTTGGTAATCAGGCGAGCGACCTCAGCTGTTTCATAGATATTCAGCCCGGCAGCTGGTTCATCAAGCAACAAGAGTTTTGGTTCACTTGCAAGGGCCCTGGCAAGTTCGACAGCCCGCTGCTGGCCAAAGGCAAGGCTGGTGGCTTCCACATCTGCGTACTCGGCAATCTCAAGAAGTTCCAACAGCTCCATGGAGCGTTTGTTAATCCACTGCTCCTCTTTTCTGGATCCTGGCAGGTGCAGCATGCCGCCGATAAAACCTGCTTTACTGCGTAAATGGCACCCGACCATCACACATTCAAGGGCAGTCATGCCATGAAAAAGTTTTATGTTCTGAAAAGTCCTGGACATGCCAAGCCCCGCAATCTGATGCGGTTTTTTGCCATGGATCGCTTTCCCTTGAAAATAAATAGCACCTGCGCTGGGGGGCAGATTACCGGCAATAAGGTTAAAAAGCGTTGTTTTACCGGCGCCGTTGGGACCGATCACCGCTTTTATGGCTCCTGGATCCACTCGGAAGCTCACATCATTGACAGCATGCAGTCCACCAAACGTTTTATGAATTGATTGCAGCTCAAGCATAGGTAGCTGCACCTGCCGGCTCACCGATACGTTCCATTATCTCTCCTAGCCTGGATTTCTCATCAGTTCAGGCAGCGCCAGGTTCAAAGTTTTTGGTAATGAATCATAGTCGCCTATATTCATTGCCAAAATACTGAAGAAAATGGTGCTGGATGGACTGACCTTTGGTCAACATTGTGAAAAACTTTCAACTTCATCTTAGTTTGTATAACATATAAAAATTGTTTGTAATTTGACAGGTTGACACAATGTTCATGAGAAATTCTGGCTAGATAGTCCCAACCTTATTCGGCAGTTTCCTTTTTCCTGGTAACGAAAAATTCCCTGACACTCAGTACACCATTGGGTGCAAATAACATCACACCGATAAGAATCACGCCAAAGACAGCATCATCCATGGAACCAAAAACGCCACGCAACGAGAGAAAGGTCAGGCTAACTCCCATGATCAGCATCCCCCAGAGATTGGTCATCCCACCCACTGCTACCAGGGCAACATACCGCACTGACTTCATCACAGATGCTTCAGAAGGACCGATCCCGCTGTTATAATGGGTGATAAAAACACCGGCAAAAGCAGCAAATATAGCGCTGAGGACGAAAACGCCCACTTTAAATCCGGCAGTATTGACTCCCACCGCTTCTGCGGCCTCTTCTGAACTGTGCAGCGAACGTAAAGCTCTGCCCACCCTTGAATCAATAAGATTGAGCAGCAAAATCATGCCGATAATCAACACGCCCCACGCCACATAGTAATTCACCACCCGCAAACTGAAATCACCGCTTATCACAATGGGCGGTAACGATCCCAAAGCAGGCAGAATCGTAAAAGAGGGTACATCAGAAATACCATCCGCTTCTCCGAAATAAGGTGTCGCAAGCAGCAGGCGATAAATTATAGTGCCGAATCCAAGGGTTGCCATTGCCAGGTAATGCCCCTTAAGCTTAAGCACAGGCACCCCCAAAACAAGGGCAATAAGGCCCGCAGCTCCGACAGCAATCAGGCATGCCGCCCAGGGTGAAACAGTCAGCAACTGGTCGCCGTAAATATCTTGGGACATCGCCAAAAAACCGACCTGATCCAGCAACTTAACCAGTGGATTTTCGGCCACACCTAATAAATTACGCGTGGTCAGTGCTGCGGAAAGGTAACCGCCGATAGCAAAGAAACCGGCATGACCAATGGATATTTGACCGGCATAGCCCATGAGGACACCAAGCCCGATCACCACCAGGCCATAGTAGGCTGACATGGTTAACTGGGTTAAAAAATACTGGGTGCCGGTGACCAGAGTGAGCAATTGAACGGCAATCACAAAACCACAAAGGCTGAGAATTTTCAGACTGTTTTTCTTTTTCATCAAAAATCTTTCAACCTCGCTGCTTCGCCGGAACCAAATATCCCATGGGGTTTTACAAATAAAATAATGAGCAGCAACGTAATGGCGATGGCATCCTGAAAAGCCAGGGGAACGACTGAAACAGAAAACGCTTCAATTATACCGAGCAACAGACCAGCAGCAACGGCTGCCATAGAGTTACCAAGCCCCCCCAAAATTGCGACGGTGAACCCTTTAATCGCCAGGCCGGTCCCCGAATCGTACTGAGTATACGTAATGGGGGACATCACACACCCGGCAAGGGCACCCAACCCGGCACTGAGCATAAAAGAAAGGGTTACCATGTTGCGGGTACTGATACCGCAAAGGATTGCAGCGGTGCGGTTGGCGGAACAAGCCCGCATTTCACGGCCGGTTGGGGTAAATTTAAAAAACAAACTGAGCCCTGCAACCATAACTGAGCAGGTGGCGATCACCCACAGAACTTGTGGAGACAGGTGAACCGAGCCGACCGAAAAGGTAGTAATCTCGTTGCCGTAAAAATAGGGTAAACTTCTGATCGATTCGCCCCATATGTGGAGTGCTATTTCTCTGAGCAGGATGGAGATACCGATGGTAATGATAATCAGCCGTAATACGGATGGACTTTCCAGCCAACGAATGAAAAGAATCTCTATGACGGCGCCAATGAGCATGGTTATGCCCACTGCTAGGGCAATGGCTACCGGCAAAGGGACTAACGGCAAAAGGGTGATGGCGATCATGCCGCCAAGCATGACAAATTCCCCTTGAGCGAAATTGATAATCCCGGTGGTATTGTAGATAATATTATAACCTATGGCCACGATGGCATAGATCGAGCCATAGGTTATTCCGGCAAACAGGTACTGAAAAAAGAGATCTAATGTCATAACCGTAAAGAATTAAGAGTGTACGTTATCAGCTACCTGTCGTGTCCTGATGAATAAAATTATAAAGCGCAGATCTGTGGGCCGGAGAGTAAAACAAACCCTCCTTGTTGCAATACTTCAATGGCTTTATCCATCTCATCAAAACGAAAAATAAGCACGGCATCTTCAGCACTTTTATTAACAAAGGCATACATGTACTCAACATTCAGCCCTGCCTCGTTGGCTGTTTTGAGCACACTGGCCAGTCCACCGGTCCGGTCCGGCACCTCAACGGCAATAACATTGGTTTTACCGACTGTAAAACCGCCTTCCTGCAGGGATTTTTTTGCAGCATCTACCTTGTCGACAATCAGCCGCAGGATACCAAAGTCTGCTGTATCTGCAACAGACAGCGCCCTGATGTTGATATCATTTTCCGCCAAAATCCGTGTGATTTCTGCAAGACGTCCTGATTTATTCTCAAGAAAAACTGCGATCTGCTCTACTCTCATTCTTTTCCCTCCGGAATTGATGCAATGGCGGCCTCCAGCTTATAGAGACTGGAACGGCCAGGAAACCACCCCATCTGTTACAGCTTCCTATTATCTATGACCCGCTGTGCTTTCCCCTCTGAACGTTTTATGGTTCGAGGTTCAACCAGTTTAACCTTACAGGTGACGCCAAGCATATCTTTTACTTCTGCCTGGATCTTCTTGCTCAGCCCTTCAAGAACTCTTATCTCATCAGAAAAGATATTTTCGCTTACTTCCACCAGGATAGACATTGTATCAAGGCTACCCTCGCGATTCACCTCAATCTGATAATGAGGCTCAACCCCTTCAATGCCCACCAGTACGTGCTCAACCTGGGACGGGAAGACATTTACACCACGGATTATCAACATGTCGTCGGTCCTGCCCATGACTTTTTCCATGCGAACCAGGGTCCGACCGCATGCACATGGCTCTGCTATCAGGCGAGAAATATCCTTGGTGCGATAGCGGATCAACGGAAACGCTTCTTTGGTCAGGGTCGTAAAAACAAGTTCCCCCACTTCGCCATAGGGAAGCGGCTGCAGTGTTTCGGGGTCAACTATCTCCGGCAGGAAATGATCTTCCAGAATGTGCATGCCCCGGTCTGTCTGCAGGCACTCCATGGCGACTCCGGGCCCGATAATCTCGGAAAGACCATAGATATCCACAGCCCTGATGCCAAGTTTACGCTCAACCTCTTCACGCATGCTTTCACTCCATGGCTCGGCACCGTGAATACCCACCCGAAGTTTCAGTTCTGAAGGCGACACCCCCACATCTGCCATAGCATCGGCAAGGTTAAGTGCATAAGAGGGTGTCGAAAGCAATACCGTTGACCCAAAATCACGCATAATGGTGATCTGGCGTTTTGAGTTGCCTCCAGACACCGGGATTACGGTTGCACCAAGCGCCTCAATACCGTAATGGGCTCCAAGGCCCCCGGTGAACAATCCATACCCATAGGCATTATGCACCATATCACCAGGCGTGACCCCGGCCATTGCCAGCGCTCTGGACATGACCGACGCCCAGAGTTCAATATCAGCTTCGGTATAGCCGACCACAGTCGGCTGACCGGTGGTACCGGAAGAGGCATGTACCCGTATGACTTTCTCCAAAGGCACCGTAAACAGGCCAAAAGGATAATTGTCCCGCAGGTCGTCTTTGGTATTAAAAGGGAGTACGTGCAAGTCCTTCAGCGACTGGATATCGCCAGGTTTGACGCCGGCATCATCCATCTTGCTACGATATGGTGCCACGGTATCATACACACGTCGGACCTGTTTCTGCAGCCGTTTCAACTGGATGGACTCCAATCCCGGACGCGGTAATGTTTCTACTTCTTCAACCCACATCATTACTCAACCTCATTTCTTCCTTTGCGAGACAATTAAACTTTCAGCTTCCCAATCCGGATTTTTCGTTTGCACATCGTGTCAATGAAATCAATCGACACGATGTGCATAGGAAATCCAGGTTAGTTGATGAGCAAACTACACTACATTACTACATTATGCGTACACCGCAGCTCTACCTGCTTCAAATGCCTTTTTATTGACCTCTCTAAACTGCTCTTTCACCGTAGTATCGATCACCTTGAGAAACACCTCAGGGCCCACCGCCAGAAAGTTCGACATTGCGCCGACCATTGCTACATTGACCGTGCGCAGCTCTCCCACTTCTTCGGCAATGGCAAAGGCATCGATGGGGACAACATTAATCTGACGATCGGTGAGTTCTTTGAGTATATTTTCCGGATAGGTCATCTTGCCCAGGGCGACTGCCGGCGGCAGAATCTTCTGCGTATTGACCACCACAGCGCTGTCCTTATGCAGGTAGGGCAGATAACGGGCAGCCTCTAAGATTTCAAACGCAACCAGGATGTCGGCACTACCTGGATCAATGAGCGGCGAGTACACCCGCGCCCCATAGCGAAGATGGGCCTCGACGGATCCACCGCGCTGCGCCATACCATGAACCTCGCTCTTTTTAACGTCATAGCCTTCTGCCAGCTGTGCATAGGCGGTTAGCTCACTTGCCAGCAGAATCCCCTGACCACCGACACCGGAAAAGAGTATATTACCACTTTGCTTCATTAGTCTTCCTCCCTTCTGGTGATCGCATCAAACTTACACACGCACGCACATTGCCCACATCCATTACACTGCACTTCGGTTATCTCTGCATACCCTCGCTGTTTTTCCCGGTAGCCTTGTTCAACAGCCTCTTCCGGAGTCAGAGGATGCCAGCTTATAGCAGGACACCCCATCTGTACGCAGGCAGTACAACCGGTACAATTGTCAAGATTGGTATAGTACGTAGGTTTCTTTCGCTTGACCTCTTCCGGCAACAAGATACACGGAGCTCGGCTGATGACCACCGACGGCTCAGGAGAAGCAATTTCTTGTTTGAGCACCTTACGAGTGGCATCCACATCATGGGGATTGACCACCGTAATCCGTTTCACTCCCAGAGACGAGCAAAGTTGTTCAAAATCGATTGCGCTTGCAGGTTCGCCGGTGAGGCTCTTTCCTGAAGCTGGATTTTGCTGGTGACCGGTCATTGCGGTGATTCGATTGTCCAGGATAATGACCGTGGCATACGAATTGTTATAGACGGTATTTAACAACCCGGTAAGGCCTGAATGCATAAAGGTAGAATCACCAATAACAGCAACCAGTTTACCCTCCCCTTTTTCGCCAAGCGCCTTTGCCATACCATGGGCCATACTTATTGAGGCCCCCATGCAGACGCACGCATCCATCGCGGAAAGTGGTGGCAGAAAGCCCAGGGTGTAACAACCAATATCACCGGACACAAAGACATCTTTCATCTTTGACAACCCATAAAACAGACCCCGATGCGGGCACCCGGCACACATGTTGGGTGGTCGCATGGGCAGTTCCACCGGTTCAAAAACTTCAGGGGCGGATTCCGGCTCAACAGCCGTCTTGACAATGAAAGAATTCAACTCCCCTTGATTGGGGATTATATCTTCACCATGGCAGTCAATGCCCATGGACTTGATGTGCAACTCCAGAAACGGATCCAGTTCCTCGACGACAATCAGCTCTTCAACCGAGTCTGCAAAGGTCCGTATCATTTTTTCCGGCAACGGCCAAACCATACCAAGCTTAAGGACCGGTGCATCGGGAAAGGCTTCCTTCACGTAATTATAGGAGGTGCCGGCAGCAATAAATCCCCTCGGGCCTGTTCCTTTTTCAACTCTGTTTTCCGGCAGGCTTTCCGCCATCTCGCGGGCAGTGGCCATCCGCTTTTCCACCTCGCGCCGCCGAACTCTGGCATTCCCCGGCAACATCACCAATTTGGCAGGAACCTTTTCAATAGAAGGCTCAGGCACAGCAACCCGCTCTCCCTTTTCCACCACCCCTTTGACATGGGCAATCCTGGTGGTGATACGGAGCATAACCGGAGTATCCAGTTGCTCGCTCAGTTCAACTGCACGGCCGACCATAGCCTTGGCCTCGGCAGGGTCGGATGGTTCCAGCATCGGCAGCTTGGCGGCAAAGGCATAGTTCCGATTATCCTGTTCGTTTTGCGAACTGTGCATTTCCGGATCATCAGCGGTGAGCACGACCAGGCCACCCCGAACACCGGTATACGCTGCAGTAAAGAGCGGATCGGCAGCCACGTTTACCCCAACATGCTTCATGGTGGCAAGGGCACGTGCACCGGCAAAAGAGGCACCGATCGCCACTTCCAGCCCAACCTTTTCATTGGGTGCCCATTCTGCATAAACGTCGTCGTAACGGGCAAAATTACCCATTATCTCAGTAGATGGCGTTCCCGGATACCCGGACGCAACTGTAATTCCAGCTTCCCACGCTCCTTGAGCTATCGCTTCATTCCCGGAAAGCCATTGTTTTGTTTCGTTATCAAAAACCACATTTCCTCCTTTCATGCCCTTAGAGAGCTGGTTAAACCGCCGGTTTTATATAAGGGTTGAGGTTAAAACGCTGACACAGGTCTCTTGTTTGCCCTGCAAAGCCGCATTAAAGAGGATAGGTCTTTACCAGCTTGACCAATATCCATTTTCTCATTTAAAACGTATTCTTGCCCCGAACAAAGCCCTGCAACGCCACAAAGAAGCATCAATACCCTGAAATCAATCGGTTAGGCAAGAGCTTTTTCCGCCGTACCCAGCGACCGACACCTTGTTTTCAGTGTATACTGCAAACAGCCTCAGTTTTCAGTTGCAGCTACTGGTTGCTTGCTTTTAATGGTACAGTGCCAATCGCCGTATTCCGGAGTCAGCCTGGTGGTCATAGCCACCACCTCATAGGCAAGCATCAGATTGATTATTTCCTCCCCTAGTCTGGATGCAGACACTCCCTGGGTTGCAGCCAGAGTAGAAACAAGCCATCCTGCAACATCCTGTAATTCATTTGCAAGCCGGGCAGGATAAACTATAAAAGTACCAAGACCTGCAGCTTCCACCTGGTTTTTTAATGCATCCCCAAGCGATGCTCCTACCGGGGCCCCAATCATTGTTAGAGCACCATCTTGATTCAGCAAATCGACCAAGACAGACTTGCCATTGGCAGCATACAACATGGTCGGCGTGAGTACCATGGCCAACTGGGTCGCTTCCCCCGGGAGAACAGACCAGTAATAGACCGTCTGCCCGTTTGCCTCCACTGTTTTTTCCTCTGCAAAACCGGTCTGGTTAATTTTTTCCCGTATGGTATTAAAAACAGCTGTTGCCTGTGTACTATCCCGCACTTCTACAAAGGCAACCACCTTGGGTAGCGGGAAAAAACCGCTGTTGACTATTTGATTGACCACAAAACCATATTGTGGGCCAATGGCCTGTAAAAGTTGTGCAAACGACAATCCTAATTCCTGCTGAATAACAGTGTCGAACTGATCAAGTTCCTGTTCATCACCAGCAGCAAATGAGTGCAGCATCACCTCCGCTGAAAGCGAAGAAGACCAATCGTAGATAAGCGTATTTTCGTTGAGTAAGTTCAGAGAGGTGTTCGCTTCTACCTGCTGTTCAAGAGCAGCCTGCAATGCCGGATGCAGCTTTCCCGGCTCAAATCCCGCCCTGCTATCACTGTGAAGATCTTGCCCCAGCTGGTAGGTTAATGAGGAAAAATAGGTTATGCCTTCCAGGTACTTGGCTATACTACTGATTTCGTCTTCTTCTGCTCTTGCCAGCAGGCTCATGAGTGCATCACTATTGACGAACATCCTGCTGTAAACAGTCTCAGCTTCAATACTTTGCCAATACTGTTTTGCCGCCAGGAAAGACGCTGCATTTTCCAGTGTTACCTCAGATTCTGCAGCTGTCAGACAGGCGAGTATGGTTTGCGGAGCATACGAAAGCAGGACCGTCCCCTTTGCCGCGACCCCGTAAATAATTTCACCATCACTTACCTCTATCTTGGTCAGGGTGACATTGTCGATTACTTCCGTGGTGACGGTGTCGCTCATAATGAGTTTTGCAAATGAGTCCAGTGCGCCGGACACGGCTGTTGTTGCAAAAACAACCATAGATCGTTCAATTTCACGTTGAGGCTCGCCTTTTAAGCGAGCAAGATCCGGGGAAAGTACAGCCAGGGCCGTGTCATCTCCAAAAACAGAAAGAAAGGCAGGGTTGTTCATCAACGCCACCATATCATCATACGTCTTGTCATAGGTTGCAACAGCCTGCCCGTCCACCTGCAGTTCGTTCAGGATACCGCCCATGGTTTCCTTTGCAAGAAGATGCCCAAGGGGGGAATCCGCAAACGTATCGCTGATTTTATTCAAATGGGTAAGACTCACTGTGGCCAATGTGTCCTGTGGTAAAAAAGCTGCGTAAGACCCGGCATCTTCTTTTTTAGAAACATTTAACACATAAAATCCGGCGGCTGCCACTACCGCGACCACAACCAGGATTATCCCAATTCGTTTATTCATTACATTTTCCCCATGGAATTTTTCATTGCTTATCTTTGGGTTACAGTTCTTTTTCAATAGCCTCTATGGCTGCCTGGGCTTCTTCCCATTTAAGATAGGCCCGCTCCAGGTAACGTTCGACCTGAGTATACTCTTTACTGACTTCTGCCCAGGCTTCTTTTTGTGCATAGAGTTCCGGGTCTGCCATCAACTCCTCCAGTTCACCTTTGCGGGTCTCATGTTTTTCAATTTCTTTTTCAGCATCCTGATTTTTCTTTTTCCAGGGACCGATTTTTTTATTAAGCTGCTCCCGCTCTTTTGCCCTTTGCCTGCGGTGTTCTTTCTTGTCTATCCGCTTTGCCTCATCTTCTACGATCACCTGCTGGGCGTCCTGCTTGCCGGCGGTGACGGGATTATCGGCAAGGGCCTCTTGTTCTTTCTGTCGCTGAGCCAGATACTCATCAACATTGCCCTCGTAGATAGTTGCTTTACCGTCTCGTATCTCCAGAACTTTATTAACAAATGAATTGACAAAAAATCGATTATGGGAGACCACCACAATGGTCCCCTCATACTGGGCCATTGCCTCCTGCAGCACTTCCTGAGAGCTGATATCCAAATGGTTGGTCGGCTCATCAAGCAGCATCAGGTTAGCAGGACGAACCAGCATCTTTGCCAGCGCCACCCGTGATTTTTCGCCACCGGAAAGTACCTGCACTTTTTTCTCGACTTCATCGCCGGTGAAGAGAAAGGTCCCTAACAGTGATCGAACCTGGGTGACAGTCATGTCCACCGCCGCATGGTAAACAGTATCGAGAATACTTATTTCACCGGAAAGTTCCTGGGCCTGGTGCTGACCGAAATAGGTTAAAACCACATTATGTCCCTGCTTGATGGTGCCTTCAGCAGGCTCCACTTCGGCAAGCATTTTTAAAAGGGTTGTTTTTCCTGCCCCGTTGACACCGACTACGGCCAGCTTATCGCCCCGCTGCAGAGAAAGAGAAACATTCGAAAGGACCTGTTTCCCGGCAAAGGCCTTGCTCACTCCTTCCACGGTCAATACATCTCGCCCGGAAGGGGCTGCAGGAGGGAAAGAAAAAGCAACGGACCGGTCCGTCTCTGAGAGCTCAATCCGCTCTATTTTTTCCAGCTGCTTGACCCTGCTCTGTACTTGCTTAGCCTTGGTGGACTTAGAGCGAAAACGAGTGATAAAACGCTCGGTCTGTTTAATCATGGCCTGCTGGTTATTATACGCAGCCCGCTCAAGCTCCAGTCGTTGTTCTTTTTCCACCAGATAGTGGGAATAATTGCCGCGGTAAACGGTGAGCTTTCCTAGGCTTAACTCCCAGGTGGTGGACGTTAACCGATCTAGAAAAATCCGGTCATGGGAAATAATGACCATTGCCCCCTGGTATTGCTGCAGAAAATTTTCCAGCCACGTCAGGGAGTCCAGGTCCAGGTGATTGGTGGGCTCATCTAAAAGCAACAGGGATGGTTTTCTCAGCAACAGTTTGGCCAACAGCAACCGCATAATCCAACCACCGGAAAAACTGGCGGCCGGTTTTTCAAAATCCTCATTTTTAAACCCCAACCCGCCCAAAATCCGTTCAATCTGGGGGCGGATACGAAACACGTCGCATCCTTCCAGCGCATGCTGCAGTTCACCCTGGCGGGTCAACAGAGGCTCGAGAGCGTCACTCCCTTGCTCTAACAGGGAAAGTTCTTCACTGATTTGATCAAGCTCTTCCTGCTGGGCAAGGACATCATCAAAGGCAGACTCTGCCTCCTCAAAAAGGGTTCGCGACCCAAGGTCAAGGGTTACTTCCTGGGGGAGATATGCCACCGAAAACCATGAAGCACGCGACACAGTTCCAGGATCGGTCTCCTGTTCGCCGCACATAATTTTTAACAGAGTCGATTTACCGGTACCGTTTACGCCTGCAAGGCCTATACGATCACCAGTATGCACCTGGACCGCTACATCGCGAAAAATATGCTTACTTCCATACTGGAGGTTTAAGTCATTGACACTGAGCATCGTTATCTCATCTTTCTCTTTAGTTATTTCTCAGGGTGACCTGGTAGCGGGCCTGACTGTCATCGGTACGTAATACAAAACAGTCCAACAAACCCAGTTCCGACAGCCGGTACATATTGGCGGACCGTATCCCTTTAAAAATAGACATATCTTTACTATTGATGATAAGTGTAGGACATGATTCTTTCTGCCCTTGCAAGAGCATCCTTGTCTGTTTAAGCATTAACCGGCTCAAAACCATCTCTCCAAAAGAGGGATGATAGGGACCAGCCAGCAGAGAACGCTCTAAAGAATCTCCCGGCTGCAGACCCATGCGTATAACCCGGATGCCCTCACGATCAAAGTTTTTTTTCATATATGCTGCCTGCAAAACGGCCTTACCAAGTGAGAGCGGTGTGTATATACCTTTTTGCCAAGCCTTTTCCAGGCCACTTCCCTTCACCACCAACACGGGATAAATACGAACAAAATCAGGCTGCAACAGGATCGTTTGCGCAACTGTCCGTCGCAGCGAACGAAACGTTTGACCCGGCAAGCCAAGCATTAACTGCATCCCTACCTGAAACGCCCCCCGTTGCAACAAGTCCACGGCCCTGTACACATCTTGTGTGCTATGGCCGCGCCCTGAATACCTGAGGACAGTATCATCAAGTGACTGCACTCCAAGCTCGACAATATCTACCTTGAACATGTTCAACAGGTCGAGCTTGTCCTGATCGATATAATCAGGACGGGTAGAAAGCCGTATCTGCTGCACCCTGCCCTGATCCATAAAAGGTGTAACCGCTCCGAGTAATTTCTGCTGGCGCAGTGGTTCAAGACCGGTAAAGCTCCCGCCGTAAAAAGCGACCTGGACGGGATGCGCCTGTTTTGCCAAATACCGATCCAGCCAGGTTTCTATAGTTTCCCTTATCTCTGCGGGTGTTACCCGTTTGGCACTGCTACCGCTGATAGAATTTTGATTACAAAAAATGCAGCTATGGGGGCACCCTTCATGGGGTATGAAAATCGGGATAATAGAAGCCATATGCGCTTAGAAATAAAAGGGATGCTCTCTTGGAGAAATCTACTTGTCGTCTAACGTCAGCGAATAACAAACACCCTCGCCTTAGCCTGATCTGTAACAGTTCAGCAGTGCTCCGGATGCGTGCAGGCAGGCTGGATAACTAGCGTAAAGCTAAGTTGTCCAGCCTGGTAGTGCGCAGAGGTAAGCGCAGACTCCGTGGGGTGCTGCTGAACGGTTACCTAATCGTCTTCTTTTTCCTGCTGCAACTGCTCCAGTGCAACCCGGGCAGCCTGCTGTTCCGCTTCTTTTTTGCTTGAAGCCTTTCCAAGCCCAAGCTCATTACCCTGAAAACAGGCGGCAATGGAGAACTGGCGTGCATGGGCAGGGCCTTCTTCGTTTTTCAGCACATACTCCGGCCCTTCATTATACTGTTCCTGGAGAAATTCCTGAAGAGAGCTCTTGGCATCGGCAGTAATAAGATGGTCACCGCGTTTAGCAATGTGCGGCTCAAAAAAACGCCGTACAAAGTCCAGGGCTGCATCATAGCCACCGTCAAGAAAAAGCGCTCCGACCACGGCCTCATAGGCACAGGAAAGGATGGATGGTTTTTCTCTTCCTTTAGAGGCATTTTCCCCCCGCCCCAGTAAAAGGTATTTTCCCAGTTCAATCCCTCTTGCCATGTGGGCAAGTCCACCTTCATTGACCAGTGCGGAACGGATCCTGGTCAATTTCCCTTCCCGTAAATCCGGGAAGCTGGTGTACAGGATATAGCCCACCGTTAAATCAAGCACAGCATCGCCTAAAAATTCAAGGGTTTCGTTATGCCGCTTATCATCCAGTCGTTCAAATGCATAGGAGCTGTGCACGAGAGAGAGCTGCAGGAGCTGCAGGTCACGGAATTGATAGCCTATCCGTTCCTGCAGCTCCTGCAGTTCCTCTTCGTGGTCCTGCACCAATGCCCAAAGTGTTGTTCCCATAAATGCAATTTCCTCTTGTCAAAATTTTTATCTGTGGTATAAGATGTCGCACTTTCTAACGGCGACGTAGCCAAGCGGTAAGGCAGTGGTCTGCAAAACCATTATTCAGCGGTTCAAATCCGCTCGTCGCCTCCAGACATTCAAAAGGGTCACAGTATTTACTGTGACCCTTTTTTTTGTTCCCTTCATCATGATCCTCCAAAAAATAAATTACCAGGGTTGCTTTTACAAGATTTGACGACTTAAATCAACTAACTGATACTTCCTACTATCGTCCCATTCCATGATAAATATCCCCAGTGATGATTTGCGCTATTGCTATCACCTGATCATGGATTAACTGGGAGCTTGTAGTTACAAAATCACGTTTTTTTCAGACACCCAACCGCCCTATTATTCAATTTCACTACAAATACAAACAGTTACAGCCAAACTAAAACCTAGCCTTATTTACTCTCTTTTCTGTAACAATATTCCACATCATCGGGATAGCTGAGATTTGCCAATAGCAATGATATCTATCCCAGTAATTTTTATACTTACACCCTTCCCGTGAAGGCACTTTGATATGTAAAAACAAACAAGTTTTGACCCGACTTATTAAACCAATCAGTTGGTGTACAGTAGCGCCGTAACGTACCAACATAATCCATTTTTACCATAAAAAGGCATGCAATTTGCAAAAATAAACTTGTAAGTCTTTTTTAAATCTGTCTATAATTAGCTGGAGGGGAATTATGAGAAATTTCTTATTGGTCACTTTTATGTTGGCACTTTTTGCCAGCCCAGGCTGGTGTATATCTATTTCTGATACCAATGCTGGAACCGATAATGGCACTGATGTTGGCTCTCTCGACATTTTCATTATATCTGGCCCAAAGCTGAACGGCGAGGCGGCTGAAACGGATTGGGTTAACAGCGTACTTAGCCCAGAAACAGTAACATGGGAAGTCAAGACTGAACCTGTCAATTACTTCTACACTGATGAGACGAATACTTTTGCCTTCGCTTTGAGCGGGGCAGCAGACCCAGTAGAATACTTTCTAGTTAAAAATGCTCAATACGTGGCCTTATATCGGAATCTAGTAAATGTAAATTGGGGTGTTTTCAGTGCTAATTCCTTACCAGCAGACATGAACATACCCGATTACGATGACGGCTTTGTAATCAGCCATGTAACAGAATTTCAGGGGGACCCCACTCCTCAAGTCCCCGAGCCAACCACCATGCTCCTGTTCGGTACCGGACTTGCCTGCCTCACAGGTGTTATTCGGAAAAAGCGGAAATAATTTCCGGAAAATCGAACTGGGCAGGGTAAAAAAAAGCGGAACCTTTCGGTTCCGCTTTTTTTTGTGCTTCGCCTCTCTTCTGCTCACACCAGCCTATACTCCTGCTCAATGGTATGCACAGCCCCCTGCCGTCCGAGCACACTGGAATAGAGCCTGAAATTATCCACCGCAAACGGCTCTGTACAAAAAAGACCATACTCTTCCAGGTAGCGGGCCACCTTGCTTACCGGCGTGTTTTTCAAACGGGCAATAGTTATATGCGGGGCAAACTTACGTTTCTCTAGTTGCACTCCTAATCGGGTCAAACAGGTATATATTTTCTGATGCAACAAATGGAGTTGTTCATTCTTCTCCACACCTAACCAGAGCACCCTTGGTTTTCCCCGAGGAGGGAAAAAACCCATCCCATCCAGGCGCATGGAAAAAGGTTTTGCGATGACGTGTGATAGCTCTTCCCGGATATCCGGAAAAAGTGCGCCTTCCACCTCACCAATAAAACAAAGCGTCAAATGGAGTTGCTCGCTCGATACCCACCGTGCAGAGGGCAGGCCACTGCACAGCGGCTCTATTCTGGCCGTGATCGATTCCGGCAAATCCAAAGCTACAAACAATCTTTTTTTCATCTACTTTTCCGGAAAATGCCCTTTGGCAACAAGTAACTTTCAGTTGTCAAATTTAACACCAGTCCATGCCTATATCACAGGCTGGGGCTGAATGGGTCAACCCACCAACGGAAATGACGTCCACACCGGTTTCGGCGATTGCCCGGACGGTATCCAAGCTAACGCCACCAGAGGCTTCGATAACGGCCCTGCCGTCAATCAGTTTGACCGCCTCCTCCATGGTCTTAGTATCCATATTGTCTAGCATGATGACCCCGACACGACAGGCGAGACACTCTTCCACTTGTGCCATGGTATCGGTTTCCACCTCAATATTGATGGTATGCGGGACCAGTTTGCGAACCCGCTTAACCGCATCGGTAATCGAGCCACAGGCGGCAATATGGTTATCCTTGATCATTACTCCATCGCTGAGACTGAATCGGTGATTGCTCCCCCCTCCAACCCGGACCGCATACTTTTCCAACATCCGCAGCCCAGGAGTCGTTTTCCGGGTATCCACGATCTTCACATCCAGCCCATCGACAGCGGCAACAAAGGCTGCTGTCAGGGTCGCTATACCACAGAGCCGCTGCACCAGATTCAACGCAACCCGCTCACCTCGCAGCAGCGCCCGGGTCGGGCCTATTAGTTCCAACAGGATATCGCCTTTATCGGCGTATTTGCCGTCCTGAAGAACACGACCATAGGTGGTTTTAGGGTTCAACTTTGAAAAAATCGGCCACGCCACCTTTGCCATACCGGCAGCAACCAGTGGCTCACGGGCTGTAAAATAGGCGTGCGATTGGTCTTTATCGGTAAAAATCGCATCCGTGGTGATATCACCGTGTTCTAAGTCCTCATGGATAAACCTATCCAGCAGAGGGTCCAATAAGTAAGCATCCATATCAGCGTAGTTTCTGTAACCGTTGGCTTGATTCCTGGTTTTTCTCCAAACGGGCCACCAGCTCAGCTTCGATCCCCTTTTCCTTGGCAACGATTTCCGGCGGCGCATTATTGAGAAACTTCTCGTTGTTGAGCTTACCGGTAACCCGTTTGAGCTCCTTTTCCAGTTTTCCCTGCTCCCTGTTCAGTTTTTCCAGCTCTGCATCCACGTCAATAAGTCCACTCAGCGAAATAACCAACTCCACATCCTGCACCATGGCGTGACCGGCATCATCAGGAACCTTCCCCTGGGCTACGACGGTAAGGCTTTTGGCTCGAACCATTGCCTCAATACCAGCGGCAAATTCCTCTATCACCGACCTTTTGTTCTCATCCGCACAGATAACCGTTGCCTCAACCTTGGCAGTCGGATGCAGTTCCGCCTCAGTACGTATGGTTCGTAAACCGGAGATAACATCCATCAGCAGCCCCATGTCCTGCTCGGCAACAGCATCCTCCCACGCCTGGTTCACAGCTGGGAAAGGCTGGGTCATGATGGTGGTGCGCTCTCCTGGCAACTGGCTCCATATCTCCTCTGTAACAAAAGGCGATACAGGGTGCATGAGCTTTAAAATGTTTTCCAGGACACTCAACAATACCCCTTTAGCATTCTTCCGCTGCTGAGGATCCTCACCGTACAGGTCTGCCTTGATCCACTCCAGATACCAGTCACAGAATTCATGCCAGATAAACTGATAAATGGTAGAGGCAACTTCATTAAAACGAAATCCATCCAGGGCATCACGTACCTGGACAATGGTGGCATTGGTCCTGCTCAGTATCCAGCGATGCGCCAGGTCAAGCTCTTGGGGCCGCTGTGTTACTTCGGTAATGGCAGGATCTTCGTCCTTAATATGCATCTGCGCAAAACGGGCAGCATTCCAGAGCTTATTGATGAAGCGCCGATAGCCATCCACCCGCTCTTCATCCATCCGGATTTCCCTGCCTTGTGCTGCAAAGGCGGTCAAGGTAAAACGAAAAGCATCTGTCCCATACTGGCCAATTGTCACCAGGGGGTCGATGACGTTTCCGGTGGATTTGGACATCTTTTTACCGTCTTTATCCCGCACCAACGCATGGAGATAGACATCATGAAAAGGTACCTCATCCATAAAATGGAGCCCCATCATCATCATCCGCGCTACCCAGAAGAAAAGGATATCAAAACTGGTAATCAGCACAGAGGTAGGATAAAAAGTTGCCAACTCTTTGGTCTGTTCCGGCCAGCCGAGAGTGGAGAAAGGCCACAGCGCCGAACTGAACCAGGTGTCCAGCACATCGGTTTCCTGCTTGAGCTTGCTGCTGCCGCACTTGGTACAGGTTGTGGGGTCTTCCACCTCCACCATCACCTCGCCGCAATCCTCACAGGTCCATGCCGGTATCCGGTGTCCCCACCATATCTGTCGGGAAATACACCAGTCACGGATGTTATCCATCCACGAATAAAACGTCTTGTTCCAGGTGGGAGGATGGATCTTCATCCGTCCCTCCTGCACTGCACCAACTGCCTTGTCGGCCAATGGACGTACAGAGACAAACCACTGCTTAGACGTGGTGGGCTCGACCACGGTGTTGCAGCGGTAACATTTGCCCACTGCGTGCTGATAGTCTTCTATTTTTACGAGATAGCCCTGGGCCTCCAAATCAGCAACGATACGCTTGCGACAATCAAAACGATCAAGCCCGGCATAGGCACCGGCTGCTTCGTTCATGACCCCTTTATCATCCATCACCTTGAGGCGATCAAGATTATGGCGCAACCCAATTTCATAGTCATCACGATCATGGGACGGGGTTACCTTGAGGGCACCGGTCCCAAACTCGCGCTGAACATGGTGGTCGAGCACCACAGGAAGAATTCGGTCTGTCAGCGGCAAGGCAATGCCAATCTTCTCCAGTCCCTGGTAGCGCTCGTCTTCTGGATGAACGGCTACGGCCGT
Source organism: Desulfogranum marinum (assembly GCF_963675105.2). NCBI lineage: Bacteria > Pseudomonadati > Thermodesulfobacteriota > Desulfobulbia > Desulfobulbales > Desulfobulbaceae > Desulfogranum > Desulfogranum marinum. Next base: position 1,449,434 of record NZ_CAXXRO010000004.1, on the reverse strand, counting down.
ATCGCCGAGCATGGTCTCCGGGCGAGTGGTTGCTACCACTACATGTCCGGAGCCGTCAGCATAGGGGTAGCGAACATGATAGAGCTTGCCGTCGGTGGGATCATGCTCCACTTCATCATCCGCCAGGGCCGTGTGGCACCGGGGGCACCAGTTGACAATATAATCCCCTTTGTAGATAAGGCCTTCCTTGTATAAACGGACAAACACCTCTCTCACCGCACTAGAAAGGCCCTCATCCATGGTAAAGCGTTCGCGGTCCCAGTCACAGGATGCTCCCATCCGTTTCAACTGGTTGATGATGGTACCGCCTTTTTCTTCCCGCCACTGCCAGACCCGCTCGATAAATTTTTCCCGGCCAAGGGCATGACGGGTTGTTTCTTCAGCTGCCAGCTGGCGTTCAACAACATTTTGGGTCGCAATCCCGGCATGATCGGTTCCAGGCACCCAAAGCGTATTATCCCCTTTCATCCGGTGATAGCGAACAAGAATATCCTGCAGGGTGTTATTCAGCGCATGACCGATATGCAGAACACCGGTCACATTAGGAGGGGGGATGACGATGGAGAAAGCATCCTTGCCTTCCTCCATTGCTGCGGAAAAACTTTTTTCCTGCAACCAGCGGCTGTACCAGCGCTGTTCTACCTCATCAAACTCATAGCCCTTTGGCAGGTCGTACTTTTCGTTTTCTTGTGTTGTTGATTTTTCCATCGTTTTCTCATACCGGCTCGTGACCGGAGTATAATATGCAAATAAAAAAGTAATTCGAAAATAAAAATTAAAAAGGGGTCTCAGCCCAAGTGAAGTAGGCGCCTGAAGAAGCCTCACGGCTCTTTCAAAATCATATTCAATGCAATGAACGCACTGATTAAAGAAGACTCCATGGTTTGGGCATAAAAATCTGCGAATACAGACCAAGAGCATAACGATCGGTCATACCTGCGATGAAATCACACACCTTTCGATGCCGCTTGGTCTCTTCATCCTTGGTAAATATCGGCTGTCGCAATTGGCAACAGGCTCCGGCTCCATGCACAGGAAACTCATGTTGCAGAAAGTATCCATACAGGTCCCGAATAATACGCTGCGCCTTTTCAAACTCATCATGAACCCGCCAGTTCCGATACACATTATCATAGAGAAAGTTACGCAGTTCATTGATGGTTTCCGTCATGCCATCGCTTAAATGAAGGTGCCCATCGTCGGCATCAATGGTGGTTTTCACCAAATCACCCACCATTGCCTTTATTCGCTGAGAAGAGCGTTCTCCCAGCACTTTTCGTAGGGCCACCGGAAGATCACTGTTTTTGACCATGTCCGCCCGCATGGCATCATCCAGGTCATGGTTGACATAGGCCATAATATCACCAACCCGCACCAGCTGCCCCTCCAGAGTAGCTGCCAAGGCTCCGGTGTTCTCCGGCAATATGTCCCCGTACCCCTTGGAGTGCTTAAGAATACCATTGCGAACTTCCCAGGTAAGATTTAAGCCCTGGCCGTCATTTTCTAAAAAATCGACAATACGCAGGCTTTGTTGAAAATGTTTAAATCCTTTCGGGTGCAGTTGATTAAGACTGTATTCGCCGGCATGACCAAACGGAGTATGCCCCAGGTCATGTCCCAGAGCAATAGCTTCCGCCAGATATTCATTAAGCCGCAGACAGGTAGCCATGGTCCGTGCGATCTGCGACACCTCCAGCACGTGGGTAAGTCGGGTGCGATAATGATCGCCGGCAGGGGCTAGAAAGACCTGGGTTTTATGTTTCAACCGGCGAAAGGTCTTGCAATGAATAATACGATCACGATCACGCTGAAAAGCGGTGCGCAGCTCACATGGCTGATGCTTCTGCCGCGAAGAAAAACGACCTCGGGACTGGGTGCTCAGGCAGGCACGAGGGGAGAGAATACGCTTCTCCAACTCTTCCTGCTGCTGCCGGATTGTAAGATTCATGGTATACTCGGGAACCGACTCCTCAGCTTAAATTTTCGTTTTCCCCGCCTCAGGAGTTGTCCACAAATAACGTGAACATCTCGCATTGCATCTTCAGCTCATAGTTGACTGTTCTTCAATCACAAAGCCCCTAACGTAGCACAACTACACCTTCGGCTTCATTCAATAAGTTCACCCAAACCTACCCTAAAGAGGAGTGCGATATTGCCCAACGTACTTACGGGCACCTCCTTAAAAAGATCGTTTACGGCTGCCACAGCAGATAGGCTTTGATAAAACGATCAAGCTTTCCATCCAACACAGCATCCACATTCCCCTCTTCGCAATTGGTTCGATGGTCCTTTATCAACCTGTATGGCTGCAGGACATACGAGCGGATCTGAGACCCCCAGGCTATTTCTTTTTTATCTCCCTGGAGATTTTCATGATGCTTGGCCTGCTCTTCCCGCTCCTTTTCCATAAGGCGGGCCATCAGCATTTTCATGGCCATGTCTTTGTTGCGGTGTTGAGAACGCTCATTCTGACACTGCACAACAATACCACTTTCCAGATGGGTAATCCTGATGGCAGAATCTGTTTTATTGACATGCTGTCCACCGGCACCACTGGCCCGATAGGTATCGATACGAATGTCCTTGTCCTGAATATTCACTTCCACATCATCATCCAGCTCGGGCAAAACCATGACCGAAGCAAACGAGGTATGCCTTCTCCCGCTGGCATCAAAGGGCGAAATCCGCACCAAACGATGAATCCCTATTTCTGAGCGCAGGTAGCCATAGGCATATTTCCCTTGGACAAGAATGGTAACACTTTTGGTGCCTGCTTCATCACCAGGAAGCAGATCGAGAATATCGGTTTTAAAGCCTTTATCTTCTGCCCAGCGAAGATACATGCGCAACAATATGCCGACCCAGTCCTGGGCCTCAGTACCGCCGGCGCCGGCATGGATAGTGATAATACCGTTGCCGCCGTCGTACTCGCCGCCGAACATGCACTCCAGTTCAACCAGGTCAATCCGCTCTTGTAATAAAGCCAGAGTGGAAACTACTTCCTCGTAGGTCTCACCATCCCCCTCTTCTACGGCCATATCCAGCAACATTTCCGTTTCTTCGAGATCGTTGTAGCTCTTTTCCCAGGAGTTGATAACCTCCTGCAGCTGGCCGAGCTGTCGCTGCACCTTCTTGGCGGTTGCCTGATCATTCCAAAAATTGGGCGTAAGGGTCTGCCGCTCCAGCAGTTCGACCTGTTCTTTCTTGTTATCTAAGTCAAAGATGCTCCTTCAGCGCAAGCATTTTACCCTTGAGTTGATTGAGCAATTGTCTGGAATCTGCAGATTCACTGATTTCCGCCATGGTATACCTCTTTAGAAAAAAAAAATTACTTCTAACCCGATTTTTTCATGAACATTGTGTCAACTTGTTCAGTTATATACCGTTTCCGGATGTTGAACAAAGTCACATAGCGTTTCAAAACCCTCACAATGTTCATAAAAAATCCCGGCTCACGGAACAAGCGCCGTATACTATACAGTTAGCTCATAAGTCTCAAGTGGGGAAAGCAAGATTTCCAGCCTCTTATGAAAAAAAAACTCCCAGCCCACACAAATACGGTCCCCAAACATTACGCACCCCGTCTTCGAAACAGAAAAATAGCAACGACGCCGCAAAGACAACAGGCACCGAAGAGGTAACCATTTCGGGTAAAAATCGTTTCTTCTTCCCATAAAGGAACCTGGCGGGCAAGTGCTGTCGGCACAAACAGTTCCGTCCTCTTGATTATATTACCAACAGGATCAACAAATCCGCTGATACCGGTATTGGCAGCCCGTACCAATGAACGTTTGTTCTCAACCGCTCGAAAAACCGACATAGCCATGGATTGATAGGGCGCACTTGATCTTCCATACCAGGCATCATTGGTCAAATTCGCCAACAGATTGGCTCCTGCAACAGTGCTTGCTCTGGCAATTTCAGGAAAAATTGATTCAAAACAAACCAATACACCCATTCGTATTTTTCCCATAACAAGAGGCGCACTGGATTGCCCAGCAGTAAAATCACCGACACTGACCACCAGTGGGGACAGAAACGGCATATATTTTTTCAGGGGAACATATTCACCAAACGGCACAAGGTGCTGTTTTTGGTACTGCCCAGCCAGTCGGCCTCCAGCATCAATCAACACTGCGGCATTGAAATAATCAACATCCCGGCGTCCGTCCGGGTAGGTACCCGTGATAGTATAGGCAGGCGCACCGGTTAACAGCCAGATATTGTTGGCGATGACGAATTGAGCAATCCTGGACGCCAAAGGATCACTTTGCAGATAAAAAGGCAACGCGGTTTCCGGCCAGACAACAAGCTCTGTGTCCCGCTGATCAAGAACCTCCTCTGCGAGTCGAACATAGGTGGCCACTGTCTGCTCTTTTTTTTCGGGAGTCCATTTATCAGCCTGGTTGACATTGCCCTGCACCACAGCAATTTTTGAGTGCAGTCCCCGCGAGACAGCCCTACTCACGACATCGTAGCGGAGAAAGGAATAGCCAAAAATAAAAACGAGGAAGCCGCAGGCCAGCAGCAGCAGACGCCTCTCCATTCGGATATTCCACCGTACATTCGAGCGCTGCCGGTCGATAATGGCGACAAGTAAACTGTTGCTGAGCAATAGAGCAAAGCTTACGGCATGGTGCCCACCCAGATCTGCGGCTTGAATCAGGCGGGGTTGTGAGTAGAGCCCATAGCCTATGTCCATCCAGGGAAATCCACTGAACAAAAAACTGCGCAGATAATCAAGAGCCACCCAAAGCACCGGTGCAAGCCATACCAGGGTTGAAATAGAGCGCTCCCTGTGCCAGGAACGACCGGCAAAGATACTGAGTAACAAGCAGAATAAGCCCCAGAAAAAGCTCATGTACAGGGCAAGCAGGACGAGTGCCGCGAATGAAAGATAGAGGGGCAAGCCACCGTAACGGCCGACCACGATGACAATCCAATACAGCAGGAAGAGGTGATACAAAAAACCAGCAGCAAAACCAAGCAGACAGCTTTTTTTAGGTGGCAGAAAGAGACAGACGTGCAGCAAAGGAGCCAAAGCTACGAAAAGCAGTGGCCAGAAACCGACCCGACCCGGCATTGCAAGGCCGAGCAACAGCGGCGTCAGGAACCCGTAGACAAGGAAGACACGTTGTGGAAGTTTAGTCATCCTGCTCTACAATCTCTTTTTGGGTAACCCTGATGGTTTTAACCCGTCGCTTATCAGCACTCAGCACTTTAAGATGCAATGATTCATACACTATCAGAGTCCCCACTTCAGGTACTCTGCCGAGCTGATGAATGACAAACCCACCCACAGACTCATACGGTCCTTCCGGCAGGGTAATGGAAAAGTGGGACTCGACTTCCTCTATATCGATCTTGGCATCGACAATTATGGTTTGCTCATCGACAATCCGGAGTTCACTCTCTTCCTGGTCATGCTCGTCATCTATTTCACCAACGATTTCTTCAATAACATCTTCTAAAGTAATGAGCCCACGCACGCCGCCAAACTCATCAACAACCAATGCCATGTGATTTTTTTTTGTTTGAAAGTCGCGAAGCAGCTCAGTTATGGGTTTAGACTCCTGGACAAACAGAGGAGGATTCAAATAATCTCTGATCGCAAAGTCGATACCCACGTTACCGGCGCATATCCTAAGCAGATCCTTGGCATGGAGAATCCCGATCACATGGTCATGGGTTTCTTTGTATACAGGGATGCGAGTGTATCCCTCTTCATTGATCATGGCCACCAGCTCTTCCACAGTAGCATTTTCCTCCGCACACACTATCTCAGCAGAAGGAGTCATGATCTCTGAAGCCAGAGTCCCCCGAAAATCGAAAATAGAACTGATTAACCGCTCTTCCTGGCGGGTTATCAAGCCCTGCTCTTCGCCTTCTTCAAGTAATTCCTGAATTTCGTTTTCGAGTTCTTCAGTGGTATCCGGCCCACCACGAAAACGTATAAAAGATTTCAACCACGCTAGAAAACCCCGCTCGGTCGACGGAGGTTCGGATTTTGAATCAGATGCTGTGTCCATTATTACTGGGAATATCTGTACCTATATTTGATTAAACTAATAGTAACCCATCACGGAGTTGCTAACTATACGATATCAAATTCCTTGACAAGGTAAGCCATCAAAGTTGCTCCAAATTTTCATGGTAGCAAATGACAGCAGGTAAGGGTAGACTCCGAACGACTGCCTTTGATGGCTTGCAATCAATATGAATACTCATGAAAGTAGGCCGGTTGCGGGCAAAGTCAAGCCATTTCGGCAGACAAAAATACATTTATAAACACTCTTTTCCCCGATAAGGCTGAGTTACCAATGTGTGTAAAAAAAAAACCATCACCAGGGGAAAAGACAATCAATCAGCTCAAGCACTCCTTACAACCACTCTTCCAATCTACTCCACATAGAAAACAAATAAAATAATTTCGAAACATTACCAATAAAAAACATTTCTTCCTGAAAACAGATGATCTTACCCGCTGCGGACTAGGCTTTCTTATTTATTTCTACCAGTTATATAAAAAAAACACTCGAGAAGAATGCATACTCGCAATTTCTGCTTAGAATGTAAGAAACGGGCAAAGGCAGTTCCACCCTGTAAATTCAAAAAGCAGGGATGTGTTGCAGTTTACAGGCAATCACTTTCAGGAGGTGCAGTATGGGGATTCAGGCACTCATTATTCTTGTATTTGTTCTTGTTTTGCTCCTTTCCGCATTTCGTTTTTCCTTAAAGTCCTCTTCCATCGTCTTTTTAGGCGCCCTTTTGGGGTGGACAATGCTCTTTTCACCGCCCACATGGCTGTTTGTCCTGCTGCTTGCCGGTACCCTGAGCCTCCTGGTGGTCCTCAACCATCCTCCTTTCAGGCAACGTTTTTTGACTAAGCCACTCTTTGCACAAGCACAGGCAGTCATGCCCAAGGTCAGTCAAACCGAACAGGAAGCCTTGGATGCCGGCAAGGTCTGGTGGGACGCAGAGATATGGAGCGGGGCACCGGACTGGCAAAAAATTCTTGCTTATCCTCAAGCGTCGTTAACTCCTGAAGAACGTACATTTATCGATGGGCCTGTGGAAACGTTCTGCCGGATGATCGATGATTGGCAAATTACCCACACCCTGCTCGATCTTCCGCCGGAAGCCTGGCAGTATCTCAAAGAGAACAAATTCTTTGGCCTTGTTATTGCCAAAGAATACGGAGGGCTTGGGTTCTCAGCCACTGCCCACTCTGCCGTCATCGCCAAAATTGCCAGTCGCAGTATTCCGGCAGCAGTCACCGTTATGGTGCCTAATTCCATAGGGCCTGCAGAACTACTGTTCCATTACGGTACCCAGGAGCAGAAGGATTATTTTCTGCCAAGACTAGCCACAGGCGATGAAATACCCTGTTTTGGCCTCACCGGCCCCACAGCAGGCAGCGATGCCAGCGCAACCCCTGATCATGGGATTATCTGCAAGGGCGAATACCAAGGAGACGAGACCATAGGTATTCGTTTAAACTGGCACAAACGCTACATCACCTTGGGGCCCATTGCCACCATCATCGGGCTTGCTTTTAAACTTTATGACCCTGATCGACTCCTTGGAGACAGGGAAGATCTTGGAATCACCTTTGCTCTTATCCCCCGCGATACGCCCGGGATATGGGTGGGGAACCGTCACTTTCCATTGAACTGTCCGTTCCAGAACGGCCCTAACAAAGGCAAAGATGTCTTCATTCCCCTGGATATGGTCATTGGTGGCAGAGAAGGTATCGGCAATGGGTGGAGCATGCTCATGGAAGCGCTGGCTGCGGGAAGAGGCGTTTCACTGCCGGCACTCTCCACCGGTGGGGCAAAGATGGCCAGTCGTGCCATTGGTGCCTATGCTGCCGCGAGGAAACAATTCAACCTGCCCATCCATCGTTTTGAAGGGGTCGAAGAAGCCCTGACCCGAATCGGTGGCAACACCTATATCATGGACAGTGCCCGTGCAATAACGGTGCACGGGATTGATAACGGGGAACGTCCTGCTGTTGTCACTGCCATTGCAAAATATCACCTGACCGAGCTCATGCGATCCGTGATTAACGATGCCATGGATGTTCAGGGTGGAGCAGGAATCTGCCTTGGCCCTAAGAATCTTCTCGGCAGAATCTATCAATCGGCACCAATAGGCATCACTGTAGAAGGTGCCAATATACTTACCCGTACCTTTATCATTTTCAACCAGAGTCTTCTGCGCTGCCACCCCTTTATCCAGCAAGAGATAAAGGCCATTAAAACCGGCAGCCTCAACCATTTTGACCAGGCCCTCTTCGGCCATCTCGGCTTCCTGCTCAGTAATTTCAGCCGCACCTTGTTCATGGGCTTTGGCGGCAACGCACTGCTTCCCAAACAAGGTGACAAGGTTACAGGAAAATATATCTCACAGGTAACAAGACTATCCTCAGCCTTTGCCCTTGTGGGTGATATATCCATGCTGGTTCTTGGTGCTGATTTAAAACGCAAAGAAAAGCTGACCGGAAGACTGAGTGACGTAATCAGCAACCTGTTTTTGACCATGGCTGTTATCAAGCATTACCACGACTCAGGGACACCGATACAGGACAAGCCACTGGTTGAATGGGGTTGTCAAAAATGCCTGCATGCTGCCCAGGAAGGTCTGTTGTCCTTGTTTGCCAACTTCCCCATAAAAGCGATTGGCCATTTCCTTCGCTGGACGGTCTTCCCTTTGGGACGAAGCTACCCCCAGCCTGACGACCGACTCGGACGGCAGGTAGCGGCCATCCTTATCAGCGATACCCCGGCAAGAGATCGACTGACTGAAGGTATTTTCCTGCCAGACAACGAGGAAGAACCGCTGACGCTGCTCGATGCCTATTTGACAACTTCCGCCCAAGCTCAATCAGGAGAAGCAGCCCTGCAGGATGCGGTGAAAACCAACAAGCTCACGGCCACAGGTGCTGAGGAGCGCATTGACGAGGCAGCGCAGAAAAACATTCTCTCGCCAAGCCAGGCTGAGCTCCTGCTGACCCTGGAACAATACCGTCATAAAATCATAGCGGTTGACGACTTCCCAACATTGTAAATGGAGGCATGCATATGAGTCACCACCCCCCCGTGTATGTAGTGGACGGAAGCCGTACCCCCTTTCTCAAGGCAACCGGCAAGCCGGGACCTTTTACCTCTGCCGACCTGCTGGTAGCAACAGGAAAACAACTCCTCGCCCGGCAACCATTTTCGCCGGACCTTCTGAGCGAAGTTATCATCGGCAGTGTGCTTCCCAGTCCGGATGAAGTCAACATTGCCAGGGTAGCCTCACAGCGACTAGGCTGCGGCCACAAGGTACCGGCATGGACTGTACAGAGAAATTGCGGTTCAGGTATGCAGGCACTGGAGACGGCAGTAGACAGAATCAGGGATGGTCATTCAAATTTTATTCTTGCCGGCGGGGTAGATGCCATGAGCCATGCCCCTGTGCTGTTCAACGATGAAATGATCGGCTGGTTGGCAGACCTGAATAAGGCAAGGGGACCACTGGCTAAACTCCGTCAGCTTTCACAGCTTCGGCCCCGCCACCTGCGCCCTGTTTTCGGCATATTAAGAGGCCTTACCGACCCGGTGGTTAACCTCAACATGGGACAGACCGTTGAAAACCTGGCAGATATGTTTCATGTGCAGCGTGAAGAGATGGATCAGTATGCCCTGCGCAGCCATCAACGTCTGGCAGCAGCATACGACCAGAAAAAGATGACCGAAGTGACACCAATCTATGACCGTAATGGACACGCTTATACAGAGGACAACGGGCTGCGACGAGACTCCACCATAGAAAAACTGTCACGGTTGCGACCGGTTTTTGATCCCCGATTCGGCAGAATCACAGCCGGCAACGGGGCCCAGATAACCGACGGTGCGGCATTGCTCCTGCTGGCAAATGAAGAAATAGTCAATCAATATCAACTACCGGTGCTTGGTACCATTGTTGACACGCACTGGGCAGGTCTTCCGCCGGAGCATATGGGACTCGGACCGGTACACTCCACAATCCCCCTGCTGGCAAGAAACCAACTCCAACTCTCTGATATTGATTACTGGGAAATCAATGAAGCCTTCGCGGCCCAGGTCATTGCCTGCCTGCGGGCATTTGCTGATCCGGTGTACTGCAAGCAGCACTTTGATTTGGAAACCCCGCTTGGCAGCATCCCGGAAGAGAGAATCAATATCGATGGAGGTGCCATAAGTCTTGGCCACCCTGTGGGATGCAGCGGAGCCCGCATCGTTCTCCATCTGCTCAATACCCTGCAGCAAAAAAAGGCGCAAATCGGCTTGGCAACCCTCTGTATCGGAGGGGGGCAAGGGGGAGCAATGCTATTGAAAAGAGGCTAACCCGAATTTCTCATCAGTTCAGGCGGCGTCAGGTTCAAAGTTTTTGGCAATGAATTATAGTAGCCTATATTCATTGCCAAAATACTGAAGAAAATGATGCTGGATGGACTGACCTTTGGTGAACATTGTAAAAAAATACCAATTCTATTTGAATTTACATAACATACAAAAATTATGTGTAATTTGTTAAGTTGACACAATGTTCATGAGAAATTCGGGCTAACCCGGATTTCGGGCTAACGGTTGACCATTACTACTGCCTGCTCCATGGAGATCTTATATGACTTCTGAGATGAAAAAATTTGCCCACTGGAATTTTTCCCTGGATAAAGATAATTACTGCTGGCTGACCATTGATGTCGCGGAAAAATCCACCAATGTGCTGACCCGAGAAGTTCTGGACGAGCTACGGGAAATCATCCCGGTTATAGAACAGCAAAAACCACAGGCACTGCTCTTCCAATCCGGCAAGGCAAACGGCTTTATTGCAGGAGCAGACATCAGCAGCTTCACCACCATAACCAGCCAGGAAGAGGCACTCCATCTCATACGGCAAGGCCAGGATATTTTCACCATGATTGAAAACTTTCCCTTTGCCACCATCAGCCTTATCAACGGCTTTTGCCTTGGTGGGGGACTGGAACTGGCCCTTGCCTGTGATTATCGCATTGCCGTTGATGAGCCGAAAACAAAAATCGGCTTACCGGAAGTCAAGCTCGGGATTCACCCTGGTTTTGGCGGCACGGTTCGCCTTATACAGCTCATTGGCGCACCCGCCGCCCTGCCACTTCTCTTGAGCGGCAAAATTCTCGCTGCACGGCAAGCTGCCAAGCTTGGAATCGTTACCCATGCGGTTCCCCCACGCCTGCTCCGTTCTGCTGCCCGAAAAACACTCGCAAAAGGACAAAAACATACGCGCAAGATTCTGCCGAAACTCGCAGACGCCGCTCTCGCCCGCCCGCTGGTAGCAGCACTTGCCAGAAAAAAACTCAAGCAAAAAGTTAACCAAACCCACTACCCTGCCCCCTTTGCACTGCTTGATTTGTGGGAGAAGTATGGCGGATCTCCAACTACAATGATGGAGCAGGAAGCCCAGTCAGTTTCGAAACTGATACGTACACCTACAGCTCAAAACCTGATACGAGTTTTTCAGCTGCAGGAAAAATTGAAAGCCCTTCCCGCAGACACGACCTTTGCGCCTCGCCATGTCCATGTCATAGGTGCAGGGGTCATGGGTGGTGACATTGCGGCATGGTGCGCCCTGCAAGGGTTTACAGTCTCCATCCAGGACAACAGTCATACTATCCTGGCAAAAACCGTACAACGGGCAGCCGCCCTGTTTCAACAAAAACTCAGGGCTCCACATCTGGTCAAAGCGGTTCTTGACCGCTTCATACCGGATATCAATGGCGCCTGCATCCCTAAAGCGGATGTGATCATTGAGGCAATTTTTGAGGATGTCAATGCCAAAAAAGAGCTCTTTGTTGCCCTTGAACCGCAAATACGCCCCGATACACTGCTCGCGACCAACACCTCCTCAATCCCTTTGGAAACTTTGGCAGCAGATCTAAACAATCCGGAAAGACTGGTCGGCCTCCATTTTTTCAACCCGGTTGCGAAAATGATGCTCGTGGAAGTCGTCAGCACCTCCTATGTCGAGGAGACTGATGTGCTCAAGGCTATTTCCTTTACCAAAAAAATCGGCAAACTTCCCCTGCCGGTACACAGCAGCCCAGGCTTTTTAATTAACCGAATCCTGATGCCCTACCTGCATGAAGCGGCACAGCTTGAGGCTGAAGGAGTGCCGCCCCTGGCCATTGACCAGGCTGCCGAGCAGTTCGGCATGCCGGTCGGGCCCATAGAGTTGATGGACTTGGTCGGCCTGGATATCTGCCAGTCGGTAGCGGAATTCATGACCGTTGACCCGACCATGAAGATGCCGGAAAATCTACAAAAACTACTTGACCAAGGACGGCTGGGGAAAAAAAGCGGTGCGGGGTATTACACCTACAAAAAAGGCAAACCAGACAAGCCCTCCATTGATAAAAAAACGTCACTACCCGGCGATATTGCAGACCGACTGATTCTACGACTGGTCAATGAAAGTGTCGCCTGTCTTCGCGAAAAAGTGGTGGCGGATGGAGACCTTTTGGATGCCGGAATGATTTTTGGGACCGGGTTTGCGCCTTTTCGTGGAGGCGTCGTTCACTACATGCATGACCAGTCTCCAGCAGCACTGTTGAGTAAAATGCAGCAACTGGCCACCCAGTATGGCGGGCGTTTTACTCCTGATAAAGGTTGGCAAACAATATAAGCTCTTTGCAAGAAAAACATGTCACCTTCGACACATGAGAAGAGGATTCCCTATGCAGCGAACCACAGATTACATAGCTCCTGATCATGTGCATACTCTGCACGGTCTTTTTCTAGAACGTATTTCCCGTAGCCCACAGGCAACCGCCTACCGATACTTCAACAAAACAAATGAAACATGGGAGGATATAGCCTGGCAGGCAATGGGTGAGAGAGTCGCCACCTGGAAGGCAGCCTTAGCCAAAGAACAACTTGCAGCAGGTGATAGAGTTGCTCTGATGTTACCCAATAGTCCCGAATGGGTATGTTTTGATATGGCAGCCCTCCTGTTAGGGCTTGTTGTGGTCCCCTTATTTGCCAATGACCGACCGGAAAATATAGCCTACATCCTTGAAGAAACAGGCACCAAAGTCTTGCTTTGTCCAGGTCTTTCTTACTGGAACGATCTTGAGCCTGTGCTTAACAGGCTTAAAAATATTCAGCGCATTGTTACGCTGGATTTCTGTAAGGTACAGGATGAAGATCTCCGCATAAAGTGCAGCAGCGAATGGCTTGCCTGTGAACCAGTGGCACTTGACACCGAGTTCAGTAATGGAGACGATGTAGCATCCATTGTCTTTACCTCCGGTACTACCGGTCCACCCAAGGGAGTCATGCTCAGCCACCGCAATATACTGGAGAACAGTTATGCAGGGCTGCAGACTATTCCCATTTATGCAGATGACCTTTTTCTCTCTTTTTTACCGATGTCTCATATGTTGGAACGAACAGTGGGCTATTACCTGCCTGTCATGGCAGGTGCTACCGTGGCTTTTGTCCGCTCTCTTCCGCAGCTGCGAGAAGATCTCCAGCACCTGCAGCCAACGGCCCTTATTGCAGTGCCCCGTGTATTTGAAAAAATTCATGCTGGTATAAAAAACTCGTTGGCAAAAAAAAGCAGCCTCGCACAACGATTATTTACTCTGGCGGTAAACACAGGCTGGCACCGTTTTGAGTGGGAACAAAAAAGGGCTTCCTGGTCACCTCTTCTCCTGCTGCACCCTTTACTTGATAAAATCATTGCAGCCAAGGTAAGGCAACAACTTGGTGGTAAGCTGCGTATTATTATCAGTGGAGGCGCTGCCCTTTCCCCGGAAATAGCAAAACTTTTTCTCGGACTGGGGCTTCCCCTCTGCCAGGGATACGGCCTGACAGAAACCAGCCCGGTTGTCAGCGTCAACAGGATGGAAGACAACCGACCTTCCGGCGTAGGCCCTCCTTTGCCGGGGATTGAAGTGAAAACAGGCAAAAACAATGAACTCCTGGTGCGCGGCAGTTGCGTAATGGGCGGATACTGGAAAGATTCCGCAGCCACAGCCCAGACCATGACAGCCGACGGCTGGCTGCGTACCGGTGATCAGGTTGTGATCAAAGACAAGCATATACAGATCATCGGCAGGCTCAAAGAGATCATCGTCCTCAGTAACAGTGAGAAAGTCGCCCCTGTGGACCTTGAAATGGCCATCACCCTGGACCCTCTTTTTGAGCAGGTTATGGTCGTCGGTGAGGGGAGACCTTTTCTCACCATGGTTGCCGTACTTGATCCCAAAGCATGGGCAGAACTCCGAGCCACGCTCCATCTACCCGACAGTGAGGATTCGCTCCACTCGAACATACTGCAACAGGAAGTACTGGCAAGGGTTGATAAATGCCTCCACTCCTTCCCCGGATTTGCCTGGATAAAACAGGCCGTGCTCACACTGGAGCCATGGACGGTTGAGAACGAACTCCTTACTCCTACTCTGAAAATAAAACGGGAAAAGATTGCCACTCTGATGCAAAAGGAAATTGAAAGGATGTATGCTTAAGTGTATGTTTAAAAATGTTTTTTTTCGATCGAAACCTGCTGAACCCAGACTCCTGGATAGGTGAGCAACAAAAAAGACTCCGAGTAGTTAGCCCGGATTTTTCATCAATAAAGTTTTTCGCAGGGCAAGGCACAAGCCACGCAGCTGTAGTAAACTACCGCAAGTGGTTTGTAACGTAGATCCTGCGGAAAAATCTATTGACCCGAAGGGGGAACTTTTTGATTTAAAACAAAAAACAAACTGCTAATTGCACAATTACTCTTTAATATATAATATCAATTAGTTGAGTTTCAAATCAAAAAGTTCATGAGAAATCCGGGTTGGGCGAAATCGTACTTGTTCAAGGTACCTTTAAGTGCTGGGGAATCATACGTGCACAGGATAAGCAAAGCAGTAATCCGTGATGATGCTGCAGATAAATCTTCGGGTAAGGCAAAATACCTCTCCGATCTGCGCTTGCCGGGTATGCTGTACCTGGTGGTCAAACCTGCGGACATCCAGCATGCTCGCATTCTCAACATCTATATTCCCAAACTGCCTGAAAACTATACAGTCATTACCGGCAAAGACTTCAAAGGACAAAACCGGGCGACTATCATAGCTGAGGACTGGCCTTTTTTTGCTGAAGACGAAGTTCTTTACTATGGTCAACCTCTGCTTGCAGTGGCCGGACCCGAGCTTGATATCTGTGAAGAACTCTGTTCGAAAATCACGGCTGAATATGAAGGTTTGCCTGCGGTATCAACAATCGAGGAAGCCCAAGATTTTTTCAATGACTTTCATATTGTTAAGGGAGAGCCTGAACAGGCGTTTAAAAATGCGGCTCTGACATTCGACAACGCCTACCGTACCGGTATGCAGGAGCAGGCTTACATGGAACCGCAGGCAATGATCGCTGATTTCCAAAACGGCATGTTGACGGTTCAAGGATCGATGCAGTGCCCGTATTACGTGAAGAATTCGCTGATGAATGCATTGGCTCTTAACGCGGACAAGGTACGGGTGATTCAGACAGTAACGGGTGGTGCATTTGGTGGCAAAGAAGATTTTCCCTCGATCCTTGCCGGTCAGGCAGCTGCTGCCGCAATAAAAACAGGACGCCCTGTCAAAGTAGTTCTCGACAGACGGCTCGACATGCAGCTTACCCCCAAAAGACACCCTTCACTGATTCATATACGGACGGCTGTCGACCAGGAAGGCCATATCACCGCAATGGATATAGATTGCAGGATAGATGCCGGTGCCTACCAGACCCTCTCTGCAGTTGTTCTTGAGCGTGCCATATTCATATGCACCGGGGCGTATAATATTAAAAATGTGCATGTCCGCGGCCGCACAATGAAAACAAATCATATCCCTTCAGGGGCGTTCCGCGGTTTTGGTGGCCCCCAGGCACATTTCGCTGCGGATATGAACATGCATTTTCTTGCACATACGCTTGGTATTCCGCCCCTGGAATTAAAGAAAAAATACCTCTACCGGCAAGGGGACCATTCCGTAACCAACGGAACGTTCCGTGACCAAATTAAATTTAATGAAATGATCGAAAAGATAGAGGAAGCGTCCGAATACAGCAGCAAATGGGAGGAGTACAACCGCAAGGCAGGATCACGTCCCTATAGGGGCGTCGGAATATCCTTTGCTGCCCATGGTGGTGCATTCACCGGCAGTGGTGAACAGGACATTATTAAAAGTCTTGTCCGACTATCGGCTCAAAGCGCAGCGTCAGATGAATATATTGTCCGTGTTCTCGTTTCCAATGTTGAAATGGGCCAGGGAGCCTCAACAACACTGAGAAAGATCGTAGCCGAAGCCATGCATCTTCCGCTTGAACGCATTATTTTCAACCAATCAGATACAAGCGAGGTACCCGATTCAGGGCCGACAGTCGCCTCGCGAACCATCATGATAGTCGGCAAATTACTCCATGATGCAGCCAAAGATCTTCTCCAAAAAATCGACTCAGGTCCTCTTCCGACAAAAGAAAAACCGATTGAGACGGAAAAAAGATATGTTCACCCTCAGGAATTTGAATGGGATGAATCCACTTTTACCGGCGATGCCTATCCCGGTTACTCCTGGTCAGTCAATGTAGTGGAGGTGGAAGTTGACCCGCTCACCTATGTCACCAAAGTAATCGGGTCCTGGGCTGTGTACGATGTCGGCACCCCGATAGATATACAAATTGTAAAAGGCCAGATGCAGGGAGGCACCGCCCAGAGCCTCGGCTATGCTTATCTGGAAAAGATGGAAATGAGCAACGGCAGGCCCGCACAATTATCCTTTACTGATTATACTATTCCAACCACCCTTGATTTCCCTGATCTACAATGCCGGTTCATCGATAATCCTTATCGCCTTGGCCCCTACGGTGCAAAAGCAGCAGGTGAGCTGCCCAACATAGGTCCTGCAGCGGCATTTGCGGCAGCAGTCTCGCAGGCCACTGGGACAATCATTACTGCAATCCCCGTCACCCCTGAAAAGCTGGAGGCAGAACTTCGATGAGCCCTCCTTTTACAGTCGATTTTGAGATTGACGGCCGCAGCGTCTCGCTTGAAACACGCCCGGATCGACGACTACTTGATCTGATACGTGAGGATGTGGGCATTACCGGTGTTCGAGAGGGTTGCGGTGGAGGGGAATGCGGCGCCTGCAGCGTATTGCTGGACGGTAGACTGATCAATTCGTGTTGCATGCCTGCAGTACAAATGAAGGGTTGCAACATTACAACCATTGACGGATTTGCAAAGACAGAAGAATTCACCCTCATTGCAGACGCTTTTGCCGAGGCCGGTGCTGTTCAGTGTGGATTTTGCACCCCAGGCTTCATCATGGCCACGGCTGCGCTGCTCAGTCACAATCCGAGACCTACCGATGAAGATATCCGAACAGGATTATCCGGCATTCTTTGCCGATGTACCGGCTATACAATGGTCATCGAAGCGGTAAAAATCGCTGTAGAGAAGCTTGCTGCAGCAAACCTACAATTCAACCAGCAAACGCCCACAAGTAAGACCATGAAGGCGACGAGCCTGAGCCCTCAAACCATTGCAGACGCGATCAGGCTGCTCAATCAGGGTTATCGGCCGGTGGCAGGCGGAACGGACCTTATCGTGCGCCGCCACGCTCTATTAAAATCCGAGCCGAAAAATGCAGGTACAGGCAACCTTTTCAGCTGCAGGCAAATAGTAGAGACGAACCGCATGTACCAAGAGAATGGCCGCCTCAACATTGGCAGCAGCGTGAGCCTTACCGATATAATTGGATTTCCCGGATGCCCCCCACTGCTGCGTAAAGCTCTATCATCTATAGGGTCCCCAGGTATCAGAAACGCGGCGACTTTGGCCGGTAACATCTGCAATGCCGGCCCTGCAGCAGATTCATTGCCTGTATTATACATGCTCAATGCAAAAATACACACATCCGGTGGTTCAGGAACCAGAGATATTTCGATTGAGGATTTCATTACCGGTCCGGGCAGGACACTCTTACAACCAGATGAACTTGTTCTATCAATCTGCTTTAAGATACCGGATGAAGCCGCAGGCGAGCATGGGTGGATATTCAAAAAGGTAGGCACAAGGGCGGCTAACGCGCTTGCAAAGCTCAGTGTTGCGGCACTATGGAAAAATGCAAACAATACAATAACCGATTTCAGACTTGCTATCGGAGCCTGCGCACCGACCGTCATTCGAAGTTTTGAGGCAGAACAGCTGATAATCGGCTCCACAACCAGAGAACTCGAACAGCACTTACCTCAATATCTTGCAGTCTATGGCAAATTAATCAGGCCGATAGATGACCAGCGCAGTACTGCTGCATACAGAAAAAATACGGCGCTAAAACTCATTGAACATATCATTAAGACTGCAGGAAATATTCACAGAAATGAAAATAAGAAGTGGTGAGTTATAGCATACTGTTGCAGCATGGATAGCAGTAACCCTCCAGCCATTTGCGGCACCCTAGATTTTGTGCCCTACAACCCACAGGTCTCATTGGGCTTCAGCTCCCTCAATAAACAGTCGAACTCGCTGAAAAACTTTTTCCACTCCTGCCCCCTGAACAATAACGTGCCGATCGGAGTTCATTAACACGTATTCTTTTTGCACACTCGCCAGACGGTCAAAAAGCTTTCGTGAACCTTTTCTCCTGACCACCGGATCATGGTCTGCATGGACAATCAATGACGGCATGGTAACCTTTGCAAACCTCTTTTCCAGATCATCCAACAGGTTACCAACCTGTTTAATTCCCTGAACAGGATTGCGATCGTAATTTATATGCGGGCTCTCTGCGGCAAATTTCAAGAACTGCTCATCAGGGTGCTCCCCTTTTATTTTTTGTACCATTTTATTCCAGGTATCACTGGCAGGCATAAATGTAGAGCTATAATCTCTTAATTGCATCGGAGGACAGATCGCAAACACACCTGCTATGTCAGGTACACGTGATGCCAGATGCAAAGCAAGGTTGCCGCCAACCGAAACCCCACCGACAACAACCCTGCGGCAGGTATTACTGAGCAGTGCGTATCCAGCATCAACCTCATTAATCCACTCCTGGTAACTGCGACCGGCAAGATCGGCAGCGCAGGTGCCATGCCCAGGCAATCGTGGAGCATACACCCAATATCCTTTTTTATGCAGATACCCGGCAAATTCCTTCACCTCTAAAGGGGTTGCCAGATAACTGTGGACAAGTAAAATTCCTGTGCGTTTTTGTATACTCGAGTAAAAAATCGGTTTGCCCGAGCCCTTTTGTATGCCAGACATGCTGCACCATTGCTCGACTGCACTGTGGTACTGCTGGTTTGCCTTTTTCAACAGGTAGCGAATAAGAAAAAGCTTCAGTAAAAAATCCGGCTGCCACGCGAGAGAATACAAAAATTTCTGCAACGCTTTTAATGGCTCTACTTCATTGGCAATAACTTCAACCGGGTTGTCAATCCTTCCCCGATGAAAGCTCACCGGAGCTGACAGCTTTGACCGATCACGAACGAGTGTTTCTCCCTCTTTTTTCACGATCCCTTTATCAATAGCAAGCTGGAGAAAATTTTCAAATTTCCGATACCGATCATCTACAACCAAATGACTCTGGTCCTCCTGCATTGACTTATGCAAAAAAAGGTGCTGGTATTCACGTTCCTGAAGCAGGGAGGCAGCATAAAAAACACGCCGCTGCAAATCCTTTTTCTGTATTTTTTCGTAGGGGTACATACGGAGAAAGGAGGCAAAAAGGTGTTCATGATTGACCGTTGTCATGGAATAAATAGCACGCATGTACTGCTGCATGATCCGGCGTCCGGATCCCTGAATAACAGTCTTAAAAAATGGAGCACCAACAAAGCTGTTAAAATCAGATTGCAGCAGCTCTTCATCACTCACCAGATGAGCAAGCTGTGCTCCAATATCAATCGGCTTCCCAAAACGGATATCAACATCAACCCCTGCAAGCAGCATGGTTCCCTCGGTCATGATTTCTTCGAGAACCCTTTCAGAAACCCCTTTGACCAATTTTTCAGTGAGGCTGGAGGCGACATTTTCATGGGCCCGTAAGGGATAGTAGGTAAGATTGACAGGTACAATAGTTGGGGCGGCGTTGCCCATCTCCTCTACTGACCCAAGCCCGAGATACTCCAACGAACAATTCGCCTGAGAGCTTCTTTTCTTGGAGTGGAGTAACAGGTACCTTCTAAACAGCTCGGCCCGCAGGGCCAAAGTTGCCGCGCCTGTATGCGGCTCATGCATACCTTTGGGGTCCGTTACCATGTACTTTCCACCATGCATGATCTTTTTGGTTTTAATCATGCTGCCCTCAGGGAAAATAATCCAGTTGGCTTCACCTGTAAGCAGGGTTTTGATGACAAGTTCGTCACGCTGAGGATCCCGGGTGGAAACAGCGCCTACCAACTCAAGAAAACGGCCAAACCCTCCTTGAAAAAGTTTGGCATTTGCAAGTGACCAAACTGGAATTCCAGTCAGGTTGAAAATATGATAGGGGAGGAAAAACGTCTCGATCCGGGTGAAATGATTAACAACAAAAATAGCGGCATTACCAGGAACATGCTCCCGACCATGGATGACAATATTCGCCCTTGAGAGACGGGAAAGCGTTTTGATGGCCATCCCTGTAGTAAGATACGCTGAACGGTTCATCCATTGCTCCACTAAGGACCACACCTAACATTCTGGTAATACTTACAATATAGGTTCATAGACCTTATTGATCAAGGGGACACAGGGATGTTTGAAAGCGATGTAGCCACGGTCAGCAGCCAGGAACCATGGGAACAGTGAATCTGTTCCCATGGGTTTGCATACAACTTAAAAAGGGTCAGTATTGGTTGCTGCTGATTGCTGTTTTGCTTTCTCATCAGCCGCGAGCTGCTGAGCGGCTGCAGCTCCTGCCGCCTCACGTACCTGCTCCTCTGTAAGCGTATGCTCTTCCGCCTGGGGAACTTCCACAATAACCTTGCGATGGGCATAATGAATCCCCTTGGCCGCAAGGGCCTCGCTGATACGACGATAGGCATCGCGGCGAATAAGAAACTGACGACCGGGTTTAGCTGTGAACTTGACCCTGATCACCATCACCGAGTTGGTGATTTCATACACTCCCTGCGATTTCACCGGCAAAATAAAATCAGGCCCAAGTTCTTCATCCTGGAGCATTGCCTGGCCAACCTTTTTGATTGTCTTCCTCACCACCTCCACATCGGTATCGTACGGGAACTCAAGGTTAAACTTTACAACTATCCCGCCCCGCATAAAGTTGGTAATCGAGCCAAGCTCGCTATGGGGGACAATCTGCAGCATACCGCGATGATGGCGCAGCATCACATTACGCAGGGTAATATTTTCAACCGCTCCTTTAACCGATCCGGCCTGGATATATTCCCCAACGCGAAAGGCATCGTCCAGCAAATAGAACACGCCTGAGAGCACATCAGCAACCAGCTTCTGGGCGCCAAACCCCACAGCAAGGCCGACAACACCAGCACCGGCAAGTAGAGGGGCAATATCAACCCCTATGGATGAAAGCACGATTAAGGCGACCATCACCAGCAAGGTAATGGCAATAAATTTACGAATCATCGGCAGCAGGGTATAACTTCTTCCCAGTTGTTTAGCGCTGCCGAACTCACCACCGTCATCAACGGCCTCCTCTTCTTCCTCAGGCATTGATTCAGCGATCTTACGTTCGATAATTTTAGAAATAATACGCCAGATAAAAAGGGCAAGGGTCAAGGTTATGAGAATATCAAAGGCTGCCTGGACAATATTAACGGCAAAGGGGAACTCAAAGCCCCACAAGGTCATGACCCAAACAAAAAGAACGAGCACCAGAAAGGCACGAAAAGCTCTCAGCATGATCTGCTTTATTTTTCTTTCTTTCTGTTCAGGGCTCAGGTATGCATCACCCAAAGTTGCTATTTTCTGCTCATCCGGCTCCCCTTCCCGTTTAATGCCGAGAGCTGTCACTATATTACCGACTAACCATAAGCCGATGCGATCAAGAATAAGGTAAAGCGGCACAATCAGCAAACTGATTATCAACGCCCCGTTATCCTTTTCGGTATTGGTTATCAGGGTGTTAATCCAAATGGACCAAATCCCAAAAAGATAGAGCAAGGCAAATACATGCCACATAGAAGCAAACTGCCGCATTGCCCAAGAGCTGGCGGCTTGCTTCTCTTCCCCGCCAATAATCGCTGTTGCCACATGCTGTCTGTTCCACACGATCTTGATGGCAATAAAAAGCAGCAACAGTGTTCCCAATACAGCTCCCAACGCATGCGTTGGTCCCTTGCTCATCCCGAGGTCCCCTAAATAGGTGAGCACCATCATAGCCGTCATCGTGTACCAGATAAAAACCTGAGACCCGCCATACACTCTCCTCGCAAGACCATCATCGAGAGGCAGCAGGCGCAGCGCAGAAGCATTTGGGCTACAAAAAAGTCGGGCAAGCAAGGAGAAAAAGCGCCCTCCGAAAAGAATTCCCAGCACAGCCATAAAGGCCCCTCTTACCGGTTGCTGGTCTATATCAAGGAGAAAGAAAACAAACAGGGAAGCAACCACAAAAATTGTGAGATAGACAATGGCTGGTAAAAGTGCAACGCAAGCCCCCCACAGTCGGGCGACCCCTTCATCTTCTTCTCCCACCGGAGGCGGTGCTTGGAGAAAGGTTTCACCTGTCATTCGCCGAAAAAACCACTCTACGGCCAAGCCCAGCCCAAGGGAGAGAGCTATTAGAAATAGATTGAGAAATAATCTGCCAAAATGGCCGTCACCAATCTGCATCAGGGCGCGGCCCGCTTCTCCAGGTATTTGTAGGAAAAACGGCAAAAGACGCACCCCACCTGCCCCGCTTTGATCGTCATTTGTATCAATAGCATGAAGCCACTCTTGTAGAGATGCTACTAAACCGCTTTTCGATTCAGGCACAGCCGTTGCTTCGGCGGCAGTTCTGCCCAGTTCTTCTATGAGCAATTTACGGATCTCACTGTCGCTCAGCCTGGCAAGTACAGCATCTATTTCTTGAGGGTTTGTGGCAGCACTGATGGCTTCCTCAGCGGCCGGATCAGGTTCTTCACCAGATGCAAAGGTCGAAGGGCCTCCTGCTAACAACACTAAAACAAGAAGAATTGTCCCCACCAACCTGAAACCGAAAATCGTTCTCATTCCTGTCTCCTGTTTTGTCATTATTGTTGGGTAAAGTTATTCTGCCGATGCATCGATCATAAACCGTCTGTGACATCAATAGCTAGCGATATGCCCTACATCGTCATTAATCAAACACAGCTCCTTTCCACAACCGACAAAGCAGCTACCTGTTAAGATGCACTACCCCCGGCATCACTTTTTGGGGCTGATCGTAATCTTGGCAGACAAATCAATGCTACCAGCACCAGTACTACAATCATATACCAGGGGAACCAGCCCATGGAAATTTTAAAAGCCTCATTTTCAATCAGTTGTGTTGTCCACTCAGGATGCTGACTGCCCTGCAGTTCACGCAATTGCTGGATCAACACTGCATAAAAAATACCGATCAGTCCATATGCCGCATTGAAGGCCAGGCCTTTAAAACTGAGCACTGTTGCCCGCTGCTCGGATGAGGCAAGTTCATTAAGATAATAGCTGGTAAAAAAAGAGGTCATCATCATCCCTATAAAGACAAACATCATCGGAATGAAACCGTAATAGGGAATAAATAACGGCAGAATAAACAAAGTGGCCAATGCCAGCAGAGTGAGCACAACCAGGTTTTTGGCAAGCGAGAAACGATCAGTCATGCCCCTTGCTATTCTAGGAACCAATAAACCTAAAACAGCCACACCTGACCCCAACAGACCAAAGCTGGCCTCCGGCAGGTTGATCAAACGATAATACTGGCTGGTCATGGTAACAATCATGCGCAGGGTATGGTCAAAGGTCATAGCAAAAAGGATAATAGCCAGCGCCAAAGGAGTGCGTATGATCCAGCTGCCGGCAGCCATGGTCTGGCGGGTCATCTCCATAACACTTAACTGCGCCGATTCCTCCTGCTCTTGCTTGAAAACTACTTGCGGATCGCGCATACGCATGGTTGTCATCCACGCTACAATAGCGAGCAGCAGAGTCAGATAAAGAGGAAAACGCATGGTTACCTGCAGGGAAAGCATACCTGTATAGCCAAACAGGTGAAGAAAACGATTAACCATACCGGGATCGTAAACCACGGCACCGATGGTCATGGCAAAGATATAACCGAAATTTTGGCAACGCATCTGCAAATCGAGCACCCTGGACCACTCTTCCCGAATGCCCGCCTCAACCAGTGTATCATAGGCCATCGCCTCATCAGCACCGCTCGCCATGGCTTCAGCCAAACCGCTTAATATCCTGTTCACCAAAAACGCTGAAAATATAAGCGTACCGTTTCCAAGTGGCACAAAGGCTATCACGGCCAACTCAGTAATCATTAAAAGAGTCGTTCCTACCAGCAAACGCTTTCTACCGATCAGATCCGCTACCACCCCCAGGGGAACCTCGGCCAAAACAATGGTAAATGCCCAAACGGTATTCAGCAGGGCAAACTGTTCCAGAGTCAAGCCGTAATCAAGAAAAAGAATGGTAAATACAGGATAGTAAAATCTGGCATTAAAAAGCACCCGAAACAGAAGGAAAAGCTTTATATTGAGCAGGCTGAACGGCGAGATGGTAGTCTTGGTCGTACTCATATTTTTTTAAAATTTTCGGTTTATTCTTGAAGATGGTGAACAATACACATTTCAACCGGGATAACCAGATAAAAAAGGCATTCAGCAAACTAAATGATTATATTGGACTATTTGCCCTAGCTTCTATATACTGGTTGCTACAGATGTTTTTTTGTATGCATTGTTCGAATTGAATACCAGATAACCTTTGTGAGGGCATGCAACCATGCAAAATAATGGAGGAGAGAGGTGAATCTTCCAAGCCAGGCCGCTGCCACTGATCCAATGGATCAGTGGCGTTTTAACAAAACAGGTTAACCACTTTGCGCATCAATTTTCGCGGCCCGTTCCGTGCAAAACACATCACATTTCTCACCATATTTGTGATCTTGTTATTCTTTTTGTTTACCGCAGGCTTCTACGCGTATTTCCCCCTCTTTCACCCCACCAATGACAGCCAAAAACAAACTCTCCAATCGCTTGCGCTGGTGCTGCAGCGGCAAATTGTGTCCTCAGCAGATAGGGCAAGACGTAGCCATCTGAGAACTACAGCGGAAAACCAACTTGATGCCCTGCAGACACTGCAGGATAAATTTCGAGCAGGTGCTCTTTCTCTTGATGAAGCGCAATGGCTTGCAGGCAGCATCATCACAGGTCGGCAAGGGGGTAAATCCTCCTATAATTTTGCCATTGATGCGCAGAGTACGATCAGAGCCCACCCCCAAAGTGCCATGATAGGAAGAACCTATCATGGCAAAAAATCAAATCAACAACAGGAAATCCCCCGGCAGGGCTTTTACACTTTCACCACCCACGATAAGATAAATCAATCAACTGCTGTTTCCAAGCTTGGTTACGTTACCTTTTTTAAACCATGGGGCTGGCAGATAATTACCAGTATTGCAGTTGACGAGGCTGTAGCATTCATCAACATTGAGGACATTCAAGCCGCAATCGCCCAGACTCCCTCTTGGGCCGAGCATGAGATTGTCCTTTTTTTTCAAGATGGTCATATATGGCACTCAAAATCGGTGAAGGAAAATCTCTCTGCTGAAATAGCGGAAGAATTTGCAACGCTTGCTGAAAAAGTATGGGAAGAAAAAAATGGGTTTCACAGCTACAGCTGGATTCCGAGCAACAGTAGCAACCCCGCGGACAAAAATATAGCATTCAGAGAAATTCCTGAACTCAGGCTCATTGCCGGGATTACAGCTCCACATCCCCGGCCTGATATGGTTATTGTCTTCTCCCCGCAAAAACTACTGCCGGCGTTTGCAGCAGCCTTCCTGCTCGCTCTGCTTCTCGCATATTTCGCCACCAAAATTCTGGTTCGACCACTCATCCAGTTTGTTCAACACACAGCACAAAATATCAGCACCTTTGAACCCCTTCACCTGAGCCGCCGGACATACAAGGAACTGGCGCAGATAGGCAGCACCTTCAATATACTGACCGAAGAACTGCATCAAACGAAAGAACAACTCAACGCGGAACAACAAACCAGCGAAGCTGTCCATGATCAACTCAAAAGCGAAATCCTCACCCGCGAACAAACCCACGAAAGATTGCTCTCAGAGATAGCTACAAGAAAAAGTGCCGAAAATTATCTCCAGCTTTTTAAAAATCTTTTTGATCATGCCATTGAAGGCATTATTGTCACCGACAAGGATGCCCGTATCCTCACTGTCAACAAATCTTTCACTGATATAACCGGCTATCAACCCCAAGAAGCCATCGGCCGGAACCCCAACATGCTCAGTTCCGGACAACAGTCGGCGAACTTCTACAGAAAGATGTGGCAGTCTTTACAAAAAAACGGTTCCTGGTTTGGCGAAATTATCAATCGCAAAAAAGATGGAACCATCTGTCCGGAATGGCTGTCGATCAGTCAACTCAAAGATAAAGACAACAATACCACTCACTACTTTGCCTTTTTCCATGACATCAGCGAATTAAAGGAAAAAGAAAAGCAGATATCCATCATGGCCTACCGCGATGCGCTGACTAAGCTACCCAACAGGGCTGCGCTTGAAGCACGCTTAACCAAAGCCATCTCAAAGGCAAAAAGAGAGGCCGGGACATTGGCTGTACTCTTTATCGATCTTGATAATTTTAAAAATATTAATGACACTCTCGGCCACGACAAGGGCGACGAGGTTCTCATCCAGGTTTCAAAACGGATTAACCAGGTTATCCGCCAAGAAGACACTCTTTCCCGCCTTGGTGGCGATGAGTTTATCCTCCTCAGCGAATCCATTGAAAATGAAAGCGGTATATTTCACTTGGCAGGACGAATTCTCTCCTGCCTGCAGGAACCTTTTGTTATCGGTTTCAGTGAACTTTTCATTAATGCCAGTATCGGCATAGCCACCTATCCCAATGATGGCAAGAACACCAATGAACTCATTAAAAATGCGGACATGGCTATGTACCGCGCCAAAGATGAGGGAAAAAATAAGTTTGTCCTCTTTACCCAAGAAATGCATGAAAACTTCCTCACCCATGTTCGTATTGAAAATTCCATTCGCACCGGCTTACAGAAAAAAGAATTTATTATTTATTACCAGCCCAAAATAGACATACCTTCGGAACGGTTAACCTCTTTTGAAGCGCTTATTCGCTGGAATAAAAACGGTCTCATCATCGGCCCGGATAAATTCATCCCGATTGCCGAGGAATCCGGCCTGATTGACAAGATGAGCCTTTATGTGCTGGAAGAGGTCTGTATTTTCCTTAACAAATTACATACACAAGGTACTTCTCTGCTCCCAGTGAGCGTCAACATGGCTCCTCGGACCTTTAACAATCTGGAAATAGTTGAAACCATAGATACCATTCTTCACAAATATCGAATTGACCATAAATACATAGAGTTTGAAATTACCGAAACAACGGCCATGCAGGATATTCACCATACCCTGAAAACCATGAACAGATTCCGTCAGCGAGGGATAAGTTTCTCCATTGATGATTTTGGCACTGGGTATTCCTCCCTAAGCTATCTCAATGAAATGCCAGTCTCCACCCTCAAGATAGACAAACGCTTTATAGATGCCAATGACAACCATAGCAGAAGTATAGTTTCCACTATCATTGCAATGTCCAAACAAATGCAGCTAAAAGTTATAGCTGAAGGCGTAGAAACAGGAGAGCAGCTTGACTGGCTGCGTACTTTAGGCTGCAATGAAGCCCAGGGATATTTCTTTGCCAAACCTATGCCGGAGAGCGACGCTACTCAATTTATACAAAACGGCTAAAACTCCTGAGGCCCCTCTCCAGTCTCACAAAACAAAAAAAAACAGTCTCCTGGATTGCGACATTGGCCGTTGTCCGTTATTCTTTTGATATCAATCGTCCACATTCCTCATGAAAATTGTGATAAATGAAACTCCAGCTGATGCTGATCAACAGTGAAATTTGAGTGTAACTCAGCAAGCTTGAACCAATGTTCATGAAAAATCGTAACTACTCA
Organism: Desulfogranum marinum; assembly: GCF_963675105.2. Classification (NCBI taxonomy): domain Bacteria; kingdom Pseudomonadati; phylum Thermodesulfobacteriota; class Desulfobulbia; order Desulfobulbales; family Desulfobulbaceae; genus Desulfogranum; species Desulfogranum marinum. The sequence goes on along the minus strand of NZ_CAXXRO010000004.1, from coordinate 1,421,228 downwards.
CGGAGTTGATAACTCTTTGATGTATTATACCTAAAACCTGTAACCGCTTACAGCTGCCTCATATTTGGGCAGGTACGATTTTTCGCAGGTAAGCGAAGACTCTGTTAGCCTATCTATGCGGGAAATCGTGACCGTTGGAATATAGGGTGCCTGTGAGTAGTTACGAAAAATCTACTGTAGCACCTCGTAGCCTACGTGAACAAAACCACTCAGCCCTCCCTCAATACAACCGTAACGGCGTGCCCCAGCTGCGATCTGCTGCTTAGCGGCACGACTGCACGAGAAAACCATGCTGCGCTGTGCCCCAGATGTAATGAACTGCTCCACAGGGATAAACACAATTCCATTGTTAAAACCTTTTCCCTTAGCCTGACAGCGCTCCTGCTTTATATTCCCGCACTCTTTCTCCCTTTGCTGACCATGGGCATCCTCGGTACAGAGTCCACCTCGTCCATCATCTATGCAATCTTCAGCCTGTTTGTTCAGCAGCAATTCTTTGTGGGCTTCATCGTTCTTTTGACCGCCGTTATTTTTCCTTTTTTCACTCTGTTAAGTCTCTGTGTAGTTTCTTTCGGTCTTCTCACGGATCACAAAAAAAAATGGATGCCATGGATGTTTCGGCACTACAACCATCTACGTGAATGGGCCATGACCGATGTTTTTCTGGTCGGCATATTGATTACAATCATCAAGATGGCCCACTCTGCGGAAATCAATCTCAATCTAGGCTTTTTCTGTTTTGTCTTTCTTGTTGTTGTTACCATTGCTTCCCAAACAGCCAGCGACAGAAAACTCTTCTGGTCATTACTAGAACCGACCTGCGCCAAAACGAGCCCATCCCCGCCGGAACCCCTAACATCACCCGGATCCAACAGCCGTGGAGCAAGCCATCTGGTCTGCCATACCTGTCATAAAATAGTGTGGTCAGACAACGGGAAAACACCATCTCACTCAAAGTGCCCTCGATGCGGAGAAAAACTCCACCATCGAAAAAAGAACAGCATTATGCGTACCTGGGCTCTCCTCTGCACAGCTGTTCTTTTCACCTTTCCGGCCAATATACTCCCCATCATGGAGGTCGAATACTTTGGTGTCCCCGAACGTTCAACCATTATGGATGGTATTGTTTATTTTTTCCAAGACGGCTCCTATGGCATCGGGATTATTATCTTAACGGCCTCAATCCTGGTTCCCCTCTTTAAAATAATCGGCCTGACTATTATTCTCCTTTCCATCCATTTTCAATGGCACACAGGACTACGCCGAAAAACCACCATGTTTCGATTAATTGAATTCATCGGTCGTTGGTCCATGCTTGATATTTTTGTCATCGCCTTACTCTGCACCCTGGTACAATTCGGTTTTCTTTCAACCATTTCCACCGCTCCGGCTGCCTTCTATTTTACATGTGTTGTTGTTTCCACCATGCTTGCTGCCGTCACCTTTGATACACGACTGCTCTGGGACAATTGTGAGTCTACTTCCTGAGGTAATCAATGATACAGGACCCCATACAACGTCATAAACGCATCCTTTCCCCCATATGGATTCTTCCTTTTGTAGCACTCTGCATCGGCAGCTGGCTGCTATATACCAGTTTCCGTGACGCCGGAATTGACATCCATGTTCATTTTGAAAATGCGGAAGGCATCACTCCAGGAAAGACAAAAGTTATCTTCAAGGGTATTCCCATTGGAACAGTAAAAAAGATAGAGATTGACGACGACATGCAGGGCGTCAATCTGATCATTGAAATGGAGAACCGCTCAGATGCTCTCCTTGTAAAGGATACGGCCTTCTGGATTGTCAAAGCCGAAGTCTCTGCCGGTCGTATCAGCGGCATTGAGACACTCGTAAGCGGTTCTTATATCGGTACCCAGAAAGGAAATTCGACCGAAACAGCAACCCATTTCCAGGGTCTCGAAGTCCCGCCTCCACTTGACCAAGCCACTCCAGGACTCCGCTTTACCCTGGAATCGGATACCCTGTACTCGCTGCAGCGGGGATCCCATATTTACACAAAAAACCTACAAATCGGTCAGATAGAAGACTATGCATTGCAGGATAACGGCAAAATCCTATTCAGTGCCTATGTACAGCCCCAATTTGCCCATCTCATAAAAAATGGTACTCGCTTCTGGAACGCATCAGGCCTCTCTTTAACCGGTAATCTGCGTCAGGGGCTGACTGTCAACATAGAATCAATGGCATCGCTCCTTTACGGCGGCATAACATGCGCCACCCATGATTCTCTACAAACAACCAGCCCTGCTGCAACAAACAGCCATTTCATCCTCTACAAGGATTTTGAATCTGCAGAATACGGTATACCAATGACCCTGCAGCTTAACTCAGGCGACGGTATCGCTCCCGGTAAAACAGAAGTACGATACAGGGGGTTAAAGGTTGGGGTGGTGAAAGGTCTTACCTTTAATCATGATTCTTTCCATACGGTCACCGCTCACATCCTTCTCGACCCCAGGGCTGAACCTATTTTGCGGGAAACAACCAAATTTTGGGTTATAAAACCGGAGGTGAGTATCACGGGGATACGCAACATAGAGACCCTGGTGGGAGGAAATTTTATCACCTTCAGGGTTGGTAAGGGTGAATACTTAAACGACTTCAAAGAAGAACCTGATCCCATGCCCAATCAGGTTATGCGCGAGGGAACGACATTTCGGCTGAAAGCATCTGACAGCGGTTCGCTTGAGAGAGGGGCCCCGGTTCTTTTCAAGCAACTCAAAGTCGGAGAAATTCTAGACATTACCCTGTCGCCGAAAAACAAAGGCGTACAGATCAGTCTCCTGCTTTATAAACCTTATGACAAGCTCATCCATGCCAAAACCATTTTCTGGAATGTATCGGGAGTGCAGATTGGCGGGAGCCTTTCTCACTTTAAGGTTAACCTTGCCTCCTTACAAACAATGCTCGCCGGTGGCATCGCCTTTATATCTCCGCCCGTGCCTGAGGGGCAGCAGGCAGTTATTCCTGACCAAAATCACAGTTTTCCACTGTATGATGATTTTAGCGAGGCAGTCCAAGCCAATCCTTTTTTAGAGCCTCCCGGCCTGCACCTCAAGATCTCCACTGCCGAAATGCCACCGCTCTCTGTTGGTTCACCTGTTCTGTATAACAATATAAAAGTTGGCAAATCACTCAAGTTCACCCCGCAACCAGAGAGTGATGAGGTCGTGATAGATGTACTTATCGATAAAAAATATGCTCATCTGGTCACTTCTACCTCCAGGTTCTATAATCTTTCAGGAATACAGATCAGGGCCTCTTTGCAAGGAATTGATATGCAGGCAGGCCCCATTGACTCTGTTATATCGGGGGGGATAACTTTTTTCTCGCCGGGAGAGGGGGCAGCAGTAACTGACTCCCACCAATTTCGGCTGTATAAAAACTACCATGCTGCTTTACATACAGATGATACGCAGATTACGCTCTTCCTCAACGACGCCACCGGGATTTCTCTGCAAACCAAAATTACCTATCAAGGAATTGTAGTCGGCACCATCACCTCTATCGACATCGCACCTGATGGTAAAGGGATTCTCGCAACAGCACACATTCAACAAGATGCGGTCAAATTTTTTCGAAGCACATCCTCTGTATGGCTTGTTCAGCCTTCAATTACCCTGCAAGGTGTTCAAAATCTTAATACGCTGCTCTCTGGTCCGTATATTGCCGTTCATGCGGGCAAGGGTCCATTGCAAACAACTTTCCGTGTCCTCAATGCTCCGCCTGAAAAGATCAAAACACTACCGGGCTTGAACATTGTTCTTGAAACAGCACGCCTGGGCTCACTGTCCAAGGGCAGTCCCGTCCACTACAGGCAGATACAGGTTGGCCGGGTCACTGGTTTTTCGCTGTCACCGACCCGTCAATCCGTCTGGGTGCAAGTCAACATTACCCCACAATATGAAGAACTTATCTACAAGGGGACAAAATTCTGGAACTCCAGCGGAGTACAGGTAAGCGGTGGCGTCTTCAGCGGTCTGCAGATAAGCACGGAATCGGTTGAGGCCCTACTCAAAGGTGGAATTTCGTTGGCAACCCCTGGTGACGAATCCATCGGCATTCCTGCTCAAGATGGCGACCACTTCAAACTGGAAGCAACCCTCAATAAAGAGTGGCTCAACTGGCAGCCGATATTACCTGCCCCAGTGGAAAGACAAACATCAGTACCTGCCGAAAAAAATCCCAAACAACCCATCAAAGGGCAAGAAGACGAAGCGGACAGATACCTCTAGCTTGGATCTCTCGTCAGTTCAGGCAACCTCAGGTTCAAAGTTTTTAGAAATGTAATGAATAGGAAGCGTAGACTATGGGTAAGCGCAGACTCCGACAGTAGCCTATATTCATTACCGAAATACTGAAAAAAATAATGCTGGATGGACTGACCTTTGGCTAGGCCATCTCACAAGGCTCAGGGTCGCTGCAAACTATCCCCTGTGTACTGTTTCAGGAAAGAGATGATTACTGATCAGAGAAAGAAGAATCGCAAAACCAATGGCCGCACCGCCAAGTAACACATTAAAATATACCGGTGCCACCAAGGCAATACGGATCATCAGGGTTGACAGCGCATAACCGGAATTGCGAAACACAAACTTGGCGGACGGATGAAAACACTGGGAAATAAGAACGATAAGAATATCGGTAAGGATGAGCAGGGTATAAAAATCGTGAAAGAAATCTACATGCCCCTCCCCTACGCTGTTCTGTACAACGGAATACCCTCCCATAATAACAAATGCAGCCAGCAACAGCAGGGAAATTCCTTTTTTAGCTGCCACAAAACCTAAAATATCCATGGGCTTACTTTGTTCCTCTGCCCGGACCTGAATCTTGTAATACACTCCCAGCAAGGCGAAAATAAGCAGGGCGCCAAATCCATTGGAAAGAATATGGAGAATTTTTTCCTCATTTCCCAGATAGGTAATTGGTTCGGGAAAGTAAGAAAGCTCTTTAAAGGCATTACGGATCAGAATAAGGGAGAGTATCTCAAACTGTTTGCCAAGCGACCTGGAAAAAGAACAGGGCAGAACAAAAATCAGGCTGATCACCTCCAATACAAGGATAATGGAAAAAGCCATCTGCACTGCATAAAAGTGGTTGGCAGGAAGCATTCCTGCCAGTGGAACGGGTAAAAAATGTCTCCGGTTCAATTCAATAATCAGCAGACTGACCAAAAAAAGGAACACGAGAACCGCCGAAAGTTTACGGTGAAGATTCTCGTGTTCATAAAAGGCATGCAGTGGATCAAAGAGATAGGTGATCCGTTCGTAAAGCGTGTGCATATGGACGTCTTATTATGGTTTAAAAAAGCGAAGCCGGTTAGCGTTGGTAACAACAGTGACCGAAGACAAGGCCATGGCAGCACTGGCAAACATGGGCTCCAGCAGCCAGCCTGTGAAAGGAAAAAAGAGCCCGGCAGCCAGTGGAATACCGAGCGCGTTATAGACAAAGGCTCCAAAGAGATTTTGCTTTATGTTGCGCAAAGTAGCACGCGATATAGCAACAGCGGCGGCAACGTGTTGCAGGGAATCACCGGTCAGGGTGATATCAGCATTTTCTATGGCCACGTCGGTGCCGCTGCCGATGGCAAACCCTGTATCTGCCTGGGCAAGCGCCGGAGCATCGTTGACCCCGTCACCGACCATACCGACCAATGCCCCCTGATCCTGCAGCGTCTTGACGACATCCTGCTTTTCCTGGGGCAGCACTTCACTGTGCACCATGGAAATGCCAAGCTGTTCAGCCACTGCGTCTGCTGTTTTCCGGTTATCCCCGGTACACATCACCACTTGAATGCCACGATGTTGCAGCTGGCTGACGGCCTCAATCGAATCTTTGCGCAATGGATCTTTTGAAATAAGTAACCCCACTACTGTTTGCCCTTGTCCAAGCCAAATCGGTGTGCCGCCAAGGGTAGCTTCTTCATTGGCAATAGTGCGTAATTGCGGATCAAGAGCGGCCCCTTGTTCTGCCATCAGATGATGGTTTCCAAGGTACACCCATTCTTCTTTATTGCGCGCTTTTACCCCCCGACCAGCCACGGCTGTAAAATCAGTCAACCTATCAGGAATTACTTTTTTACCGGCAGATGCATCCAGTACTGCCTCGGCCAGGGGGTGCTCGGAGTGTATCTCAAGACTAGCCGCCAACTGTAAAATTTCCTCTTCTGTGGTTGATCCCGCTGAGACCACCCGAGTCACAGTTGGTTTGCCCCTGGTGAGGGTACCGGTTTTATCGACAACAATATGGGTCAAAGAGGAGGCGGTCTGCAGTGCTTCAGAGTTTCTGATTAACACATTACATTCAGCAGCCCTGCTCATGCCCACCATGATCGCAATAGGGGTGGCCAGGCCAAGAGAACAAGGACAGGCGATAACCAGTACGGCGATACCTGCTGTCAAGGCAAAGGCCGGACTCGGTTCCGGACCCACCAGGTACCAGATGCCGAAAGTCACAATGGCAATAGCAATTACACAAGGTACAAAAACGGCAGCCACCTTATCGACCAGTCTCCCGATGGGCGGTTTGGAAAGCTGTGCCGCTTTTACCATGCTGATAATCTGGGAAAGAGCAGTCTCATCGCTGTTTTTTGTTACCCGGAAAAGAAAAGTACCTGCCCGGTTGATGGTCCCGCCGGTTACACTGTCCCCGACTTTTTTTTTCACTGCCAGCGGCTCACCGGTAAGCATAGACTCATCAACCGTTGACCCGCCTTCCTCTATCACACCATCGGTGGGTATCTTTTCACCAGGCCTTACCCGAAGTAAGTCATCCGGCCGAATGAGGGAAGCAGGTACATCAACCGTCCTTTCCGACCGTTGCAGGTGCCCTGTCTTGGCCTGCAACCCCACCAGGGAACCGATAGCTTCACTGGTTTTTCTTTTGGCCCTTACCTCCAAACCATGCCCCAGTTGTAAAAAGGCCAGAATCATCACCGAGGCATCCAGGTAGAGGTGGCTGGCCTGCCCCGGTAAAAAATCGGGATTAATGATGACCAGTACCGACGCACTCCATGCAGCAGCTGTTCCCAGGGCTACCAGGGTATCCATATTGGAAGAAAAATGGCGGGCCATTTTCCAGGCTGTTACATAATAGGTGCGACCGCTGAACCACATGGTGAAGAGACAAAGCAAAGCGATACCGCCCCAGAACCACTGATTGTCCTGTACAGCAGGGAAAAAACCGCCCATATGCCCAACCATAATTACAGCCCCCACCCCAGCCGCGACTACAGCTCGCTGCCATGAACGAACAATCTCTTTTCGACTTTCCGCAGCCTGTTGCAAGTGAGGATCTACATAGGTCTCTTCCACAACACCGACAAGGCCTGCATCGTGAAGCGCAAAGAAAACGTCTGCAGGATGAGCAGTTGTTGTAACCAAAAAGTGGTCGGCGAACATCTGCAGATCAGCCTCACCGTCTTCTCTTTGGATAATTTCCCGGATCTTACTTTTTTCCTGTTCACCGAGCCTGTTGGTAAAACGGATAATAAAACTCCCGGCAGTCGGTGCTCCTTCGGGCAAGGATGCATCATACCCATGCTCTATAATGGCTGCGACCACCGCTGCCGGATCACCGCCAACAACCCTTACCTTCTTTTCCAGCAGGCTCACTTGGGCACTCTGTACTCCGCTCACCGCCTGCGCTGCCTGTTCAACATTATGCACGCAACTTGAGCAGGTCATATCACGGACAGAAAGCCAGTATTCCCCCTCACCGGACACGCTCTTTTTCCTGGGCACTGCCTCAGCCTGATAACCACGGTCACGAATGGCTGCAATCACAGCATCCGGATTGCCTCCTGCTACCAAAACGTTTTTGGCAAGCAGATCAGCCTCGGCTTTGACCACACCATCCGTACTCAACGCTGCTTTCTCTACAGCATGCACGCAGCTGGAACAGCTCATGTCAGCGACATGCACCATAAAACTATCACGTCCTTGTCTACCAGCTCCTTTAACCACCTGTTGCACGCCCCCCGGGTCACTCTCCAGGGAAGAGGCCCGGTAGCCTCCTTCCTTTACAGCTGCCACGACGTCCTGCTCTACCCCTCCGGTAACAGTTACTTTGCCGCCGGCAAGATCGACCTCAACTTTACAGACCCCTTCCACCGCACTGATAATATCATGTACCCTTTTTTCACAATGCTCACAGGTCATGTCGGTAACCGTTATTACATAGGGCGAATTCCCTGCTGCATGTATCATCTTATATCCTTTGTCCACCAAATAACTGCTTTTCACAGCTTCTCCCCTCTTCACATTACAAGGGCAGAATATGTATCTCTTCCTGCAAGGGATAATTGCCTTTTATCAACAAACCATGGCGTCCATCAATGGAGACAGGGTCCCCAAAATTAATCCTACATCCGTTTACTTCCGCATATTCCTCAGCTTCGTACACCGCCATATCGCGACAACCGACCACACAGGTTTTTTCCAACCGGGTGGCAACCACGGAGGCATGAGATGTCTGGCCCCCTCTGGAAGTAATCAGCCCGTCGACCATGGAAATTTCCCGGATATCTTCCGGAACAGTATCCTGACGAAGGAGAATAAGGTCTCCGGCATCCTCTTCCTGGCGCAACTGTTTAATGTTCTCCTCGGTAAACACTGCCCGTCCCGACATGGCTGACCCGGAGACACCTATCCCCTTGGTAAGAATGTTATTATGGGCAAGATCGCTATCAACAAACACGTTAAGGTGCTCTTTTTTCTTGATTGTGATCATATCCCTGGTCTGGAGGATATAGAGTTTTTCCGGTTCCGGCCCCTCAAAGGTGAATTCAATCTCCTGGGGATTCCATCCCTTCTCGTATACCAGTTCACGGCTGATATCACGCAACCTGTTATAAATTTCAGGAAACCTCAATTCCAGGCTGTTTCGTTCATCACGACCATCAAGCTCAGCTTGTTCAACCGAAACCGGATAACTTGTCACCAAACCGGACACAATATCCTCCCCCTGATCACCAGGGGCATAATCTCCCCAAAGAGCAACCCGACGAACCTTGCGGTAAGGGTGGGCGGTAAACAACACCCCACTGCCGGCCTGGGGGCTAATGTTACCATACACCATGGCCTGGACAATCACCGCTGTTCCCCAGTCGTCTGAAACATCCATTAACCGCCGATATTCCTTTGCCTTATGAGCATTCCATGAATCCAGTACCACTTCAACCGCACCGATAAGCTGCAGCCAGGGATCTTCCGGCATCCCATATCCCCGGTTGCGGATCGCCTGCTGATAGCTCAGTGCCAGCTCATGCATCGCCTCTGGAGAAAAATCTTTTTTCAAGCGGACATTCTGCCGCTCTTTTTGCTCATTCATCAACTCCTGGAAATCTTCCCGGTCCATTCCGTGAGACATACCCCAGGACTGCAAAAACCGACGATAATTATCCCAGGCAAAAGCAGCCGAATCCGGATGCAGAGCAACAAATTCCTCCACCAGCTCTTCGTTGGTGCCCACATTATGGATGGTAGTCATCATTCCAGGCATGGACATGGCCGAACCGGATCGAACAGAAAGCAGCAGTGGCCGATCCACACCACCAAACACGGTCCCAGTCAATTTTTCAATTTCCGTGATCGAACCACGAACCCGTTGCATGAACTCATCTCTGGCACGGTCAAACTTACGCACCGCTTCGTAGCAACGAAAAATTTCAGTGGTAATAATAAAGGCCGGCGGCACTGGTTTTTCATCCCGTGCCATAACCACCAGGTTAAATCCCTTATTGCCAAGATGAATAAGGTTGTGGGTGCGCATGTTTTCGTCGTGAAGCGCACTGATCGCCTTCTCTGGATTATACGACATCAACAGATCAAGGGTATCCTCGTCAAGAATGTCTTTTTGGGCTTCCAGGGTCTGGATAATCTTGCCGATAAAATTATCCAGATGCTGCAATCCAAAGGCAGTGGAAATCAGTTCCCTAAAAAAAGACTCGGATATCCGGAGGACTGTCTCCGGAATATTCTCCTCATCCCAAAGGGAACAATACTTGCCGAGCAAATTTTCCCGCCCTACCTGAGGCACCACAATAGACAAATTATTCTGATGAATGTTGGTATAATAGGCATATATAATATCTTTTACCCCTTCGGACAGACCACGCATGATGTCGAGGTGCTGGGTGTAAGAAAACCGTTTAATGCCAATGGAAGACGCCAGCAGGTTGCTGTAGGTATCCAACCGTCTACTGGTGATACCGTCGATCTGCAGGGCTCTGGAAAAAAAACGGAGACACTTCAGGATATGAATAAAGGTTGCCTGGGTGATAAATGAGAGGTTAACGGTTTCAAACAACCGCTCAAGATAAATATTAGCCAGACTTTCCAGACGAAAGGTCAAACCAAGGGCATCAAATTTACGTTCGCTGTAACGTCCATATACCGATGGGATATCGACCGCAATATGCCGTTTGTAGTAAATTTCTTCATTAGGTTCAAACCGCTCCTCGCTGAGTATAACCTGGCGCAGGTGTTCAAGCTGCCCCAACAATGCATCAAGACACTGGAAAGGATCATCTTCTGCCAGGATATCCATCAAATTTTCCAGCTCCGGAAATCCATTTTGGATGGCATACTGCAATTGCAGATGCAGTTCCGGCAGGCTGAGATGATATTTCTGATGGAGCAACTTATACATTTTCACCAGCAGGTTAAACCGTTTCAGTTCATCCTTGGCTATATCGTTTTGGGCTGCCAGGAACTGCTGCCGGTCACTATCATCCCAATCCAGTATCTGCTCCATCCTGCTAAAGCGAAGTTGCTCTTTGATACGCAGCGCCAGCCTATGTTGATCATCAACAAATAAACCGCTCTCTTCCACCTGCTCCAGCACTTCTATGGGCAGGTATTCTTCTAAATAAGCCTTATCAAGCGTGATCCAGAAGGTAAATATTGCCTCGATAAAGCCTACGATCAGATTACTTGATTCTACATGGGCCTGTTTGCGCAAAAAATGAATAAGCAGATCCTTACGCTTGTGGAGCTCATCAATCTCGGTTGAGACATCACGCAACTCGCCTTCTGCCCCTATTTCATTAAAGAAGACGGGCATGAGCTTGGTGAACTGCTTGGCAAGATTGTAGATCGGCTCAATGGGATGATTGAGCAGGTCAGTGATATCTCGCTGGAACAGGTCTGTATCTTTTACACAGACCCCACTGATACGAATATTAATAATCAGGGCGGAAAACAGGGTGGCACACCATTTGGGCTCCTGTTGGATCAAATTGAGCCAGATCCTGATATTACTTAAATGAGCGGGGTTAGCAATGGGTTGCCAATCCTCATCCACGCCGCGAACATTTGCATATTGAAATCCAAACCGGACAGCCTCCCACAAAAAAGCCTCCACCAGACTTGAGTTGCCCCGCTTAAAAACTTCGTTACCGATCACCTGAATACACTGCAGAGAGGTATGGGGATAACGACGCACATTTGCCTTGAGCAGCTGAAAGGTAGTGGTAAAAAAACGTTCAATCTCTTCAAAACTCTGGCTGCGAATAAGCTGTACCAGGGATCGATTGATCTCCCGCAGTGTTTCTTCATGAATGAGACGCAAACCGTCTGTCTCCATAATCCGAAAAAGAAACAGCAACTTCCTGTTCTCAATAAAATGGGCCTCAAGCTCATCAATCGGGTCGGCAACCAGATGGGAAGGGATGCTCCGGTAAAGACGAACAATGTCCATGTGGTTCGGTAATCCAGCCATAGTGACCAAACCCGTTTCCGGATCATCGACAATATCAACCTGCTGCAAACGTTCCTGATGGATCCGTATCTGCTTGTGGGAAATGGCCACCAGGTAATCCCCAGCATGCCAATTTTTGCAATACTCGCCACATCTGGCTTCAAACCAGGGAAGCGGGTCCTCTTCGCTCAGCCAGTATTCATAATTTCGTTTGAGGATTACCTGCACCAAAATTGCCAGTTCCCCAAGGTGAAAAGCTTTCTCCTCCATCTCCTGCCACAGGCTTAAAACACATTCGGCAATCTTACGCACCGGATGATGCCCCTGGACAATAAACATCATAATATCGGGTCTGTTTGCATCGAGACGGTGCAGCTTATTAAAAAAGAGATTGAGTTCCTGTTCATACAGAGGCAGGGATTCCGGCCCCAACGATGCCACCAGTTTATCGGCATAAGCAAGGAGCGCTTCAATGATCCGAGAGACCATTTGCTCATTTTTATAGGAATCTTCCAGGGCCTCAAAAAATATACTGGTGAACAAGGCAAACGATTGCGGCCCCTGCTCATGCTTCCGGTAATGATGCAAATTCTTCAGAGCAAAGGCCCGCAGCTCAGGAATAAGCATTTTCCAGTTGCGGTAAGGATGGCTGATTTCATACAACAGCGTCTCGATCTTGGTCGCCAGCCCTTTATAGCCACTGATTATCTCATAGAGAGGCATATACGTCGGGTTTATCTCCACCTCACCAGCTGTTTCCTGGAGATTTGCTTTCAACGCATCTGATTCAATGGCTGGTGATGATCCAAGGGAAGTCATGGGCTGCCTCAATGAAAAATTAACAATAAATAAATGTACGCATAGAAATGTAAAACGGATTGCCCTGAAAGTCAGCAGTTGTTTTTACGGCAGGAAAGGAAGAGAAGAAGATGACACGGCCCCTGACCAAAATCGGGAAATTCACAGTATACAACCTTCCATTCAGATAAAATGAAAGGTTGTATTGAGTGTTTACATAAAGAATGAAACGTCAGACTTTCATTACTGGCTGAAACTTAAGAGCAATTTTTAATTATTGGCAACGGAGCTAGTGCCGGCGTCTTTTCCTGCTCCTTCTTGCCCAGTAGATACAACCAACCATAAATGCCAACCAAAGTGAGCAAAGAGAGCAGAATATAAAGGACATTATGCCCTTCAGTCACCTGATAAAAGAAAGTGGCCACTGCCCAGGCCAGCAAGGTGGCATAAATCGCCATTACCGCTGCATAGTAGCCTCCCATTTCCTGACGGGCTGCGCCGATAACTGCAAGACAAGGAAAATACATGAGAACAAAGAGCAAATAGGCAAAGGCAGAGAATACGGTGAAATTTGCTGCAATATGCTTGTAAACAGAGGAGCTCGCTCCAATTTCTTCAGAAATCGTTTCTTGGTCTTCGGCTATCAGCCCCAGGCCGAGTAAATCTATGCTACTGATCACACCCACTAATCCTTCACCCACGGTGGTAAAGGCTTCGGTTATTGTCCCGCCTATATCAAGTTCAGCCGGCTCCTCAGCTACTTCCGCTACCGTTGCTTGGTTCATGTCCATTGAGGAATAGAGTGCGTTCACGGTACCGACAATGGCCTCTTTGGCAAAAAGTCCGGTAAAAAGAGCTACCGACGCAGGCCAGTTATCTTTTGTAATGCCCATGGGTTCAAATACCGGCGATATGGCTTTACCAGCATGAGCGAGTATCGAGGATTGCGAGTCTTCATTACCAAAGCTCATTTCACCATTTTCATAGCCAATGGAATTAATCAGACTGAGGATAAAAACTGCTGTGACAACAATAGTACCGGCTCTTTTGATAAAGGACTTAAGACGCAGCCAAGAACTTTTGAAAACCGCACTTACCCGTGGGGCATGATAAAGAGGCAGATCCATTACAAAATGGGACGGTGTTCCTTTGAAAAGCGTATTTTTCAAAAAGAATCCAGTGAGGATGGCCATAAAGAGACCACTGAGGTAAATCAGAAACACGGCTAAACCAGAATACGCACCAAAGAGAGCTGCACAGAAAAGAGCATACACAGGAAGGCGGGCACCACAGGACATAAATGGTGCCATAAATATGGTCATAAAACGGTCTCTTTTGCTGCTAAGGGTCCGTGCCGCCATCACGGCAGGAACCGTACAACCAAAACCAACTATCATGGGGATGAAAGCTGAGCCGGGCAAACCGATTTTTCTCATAAACTTGTCTGCAACAACGCCAACACGGGCCATGTATCCCAAATCTTCCAGGATGGCAAGAGCCAGGAACATGAAGAAAACGACAGGAATAAAGGTTGCCACGGTTTGACACCCGGCCCCGATACCGCCTGCAATGGCTACCGTAAGCCATTCAGGGCTACCAACGGCAGAGAGAAGCGCTTCGGGTATATCAACAAAAAGCAAACCGCCAATAATATCAAAGAAATCAATAAATACAGAGCCAAGACCTATGGCAAACCAGAACGTGACAAACATTGAGGCAAGGAAGATCGGAATTGCAGCGAAACGGTTCATGACAACATTGTCAATTCTGGTGGTCAGGTTTTCGCTGCGGTCTTTCTTCTCACGGGCAACCCGTCCACAGATGGCGTCGATGTGGGCATACTTTTTTACCGTATCCATGACTTCTTTAGTCGACACATGAGAATCATGGGCCGGCAGGTCGGCGACACGCTGTTCGATAGCAACCACTGCCTTTTTTACGGAGGACTTGTCCACTGCCACAACAGGAATAACCGGCAGGCCGAGATCTTTGCTCAACCGATCAATATCAATTTCAATACCTTCATTCTCAGCAACATCAACCATGTTGAGCAGGACAATGATTTGGTTGGTTCGCTCTTTGAGGTCCATGGTTAAATACAGGTTACGAGACAGGTTGGTCGCATCCACGACATTGATAATCAAGTCATACTCACCATCTCGAATAACCCGCTCTGCTACTTTCTGGTCTTCAGTGTCCGGGCTGAGGTTGTAAGTCCCCGGCAAATCTACCAGCTCAACCCGGCTTTCCTGAAGCGGGAATGTTCCTTCTATCTTTTCCACCGTAACTCCAGGCCAGTTGCCGACCTTCTGCCGGGCACCTGTCAGGCTGTTGAAAAGCGTTGTCTTGCCGCAATTAGGCACACCAGCAATAGCAATTCTTTCTATCTTATGCATTGTTGCACTCCCGAACGAGCACCTGGCGTGCTTCTTTTTTTCGTAATGCGATTCTACTGCCCCTGATCTGGACCACAATCGGGTCTGCTATTTTCACCGAAGAAAGCTCCACTGGAGTCCCCTCGACAAATCCCATTTTGTACAGCTTGGTGGCATAGTCCTCAGACGTGGTATTAAAACCTGTTACTTGATAGGTGATTCCTGCCTGCATGTTTGCAAGGACAATGTTTGCACTCATTTTTCGCTCCGGCTATTGTTTTTAGGTATACCTAATATCTATAAGGAGCGAGATTTAATTGAATTGAAATATAAAGTCAATATTTTTATTAGGGACGACTAACAAACGGCAGCTATCGCTCGTCCATGGTCCTACACGTAAAGATGTACCAGGCAAAATGTTGGTACATAAGTGAGCAGTTCATCATCAGCCCACAAAAAAAAACACCGTATTCTCAAACCGACAAGGCTTAGGAATACGGTGAGATAAAACATCTAGGCTAAAAGTATATTACCAATATGTTTCCTACTTACTATTTTCTTTTGCTGGAGCGAGCATCATCGTCAAAACCGCTACCGTCAGGAACGCCATCACCGGAGTTTGTTGCTGGTCCATAAGATTCTTTATCTAAAACGATAGTATCTTGAGCCATCTCAAAAGCCATAACCGGAACGGACAATAACAACGATACAGCAACAATAACGCCAACAACAATTTTCATAACAATTCCTTCCTTTTTAATGTTTTTCCTTTTTCCTATTTCCTATTTCCTATTTAAAGGCGATCTCATTATCGTCCCTTTCCGCCACCACTATTGCCGGATGACCCACCTTGGCCACTTGAGCCACCGGAACCTCCACTACTCCCAGCTGATCCGCCTCCGCCGCCTGAGCCACCGGAGCCGCCGCTACTTCCTCCAGAGCCGTCCGATCCGCCACTGCTCCCGCCTGATCCACTGGAGCCACTCCCTGAACCTCCTGAACTTCCAGAGCTACCAGCACCATTACCAGACGAACCACCTGAATTTCCGCCGGCACCGCCGGCCTGTCCACCAGATCCTGCCCCATCACCATGAGACTGGCCAAAACCTGACGACTTCCCGAAATCTTGAGCAGCCCCTCCAGAACCAATGTGCTCACCAAGCTGCGTGGCCATCCCCTGGGCAGAACCGTTTAGTGCCCTTCCCATGAAAGCCTTTTGTATCTGCTGCATATCTGCATCGTCATATGACTGCTCCAAAGCGCTGACCACTACGTCACTAACAGTCACTGATTCAACTCCTCGCCGTGCCATTAGTCTGGTTGTGAGCATTGTCTCAAGAGCTAGCTCTCGTGACTCCTGACGGGTCATTGTCTGTAAACGGGTTTGCAATTCTTCCACAATCTTATCGCAATCTTGTTGTTTCAATCCGGCGGTGTACGCTTCGGCAACAACCTTGCCCAAAACCTGTGCATCCTCGGCATCATCTACTAACTGCCGAACCTGACGATAGGCATAAGCGTATCTGTTTCGCACTGTGGTCATCGCCTGAACAATCCTCTGTTCATCTACACCTTTGGCAATGCCTTCATACACTTTATCAGCTAAAGGTTGGGTCGGGAGTCCTTCTTGCTTAGCGTCCTGTATAACCTTCTGCACCCGAACCTGATTGCTATGGGTGAAACGTTGTCGTTCCATCGCCTTTAACAGAGCCGGCAATTCCTCTTGATCAACAATGAATTGTGCCATCTCTCGCGTCTGCGATCGCTGCTGCAATTCAACAGCATCTGTAACCGGCTCATCTGCAAAAGCGAGTGAGCAGGTCGCAAAAAACATCCCAATTAAAACGACATATATATTTTTCATCGCTTCTTCTCCTGAGAGTTGAAGTTACTTGTCATAACCACCACGTTCGTATGAAACGGCAATTTATTAAGCTCAATAACAACAGTTTTTTTTCATCTTTACTAATACAACGCCTAAACAGCACAGGGGTTACAACTCTTCAGAAAAAAAACAATTTTTCCCACCAAAATCATCCATCACCGTATATCTGCACTCAGGCAAGGTAACGACCCCGTCGACCATATAGAAGTAGGTAAACTCTTTTGCCTTTGGCACAGTAACCACCCAGCTATCACCCTTTGCTTGAGCTGCCTCATGCAGTTGAAAACGATCAGCGGATGATGCAAAGACAACCTTTTTCGCTTCAGGATATTCGCAATAGACGGTGATCGAATCTCCAGCGACCCGAATAGAATGTTTGGGTGCACAGCCCGAAAAAAATAGCAGGCACACAAACAACAACCCCGCAATCCAGTTTGCTCTCAACCAAGTAGTCATGCCTTACCCTCCACGACTAAAATCGAGTTAATTGCTCCAAAATCATCTGCCTCCTGGATATCCACAGTTGGATCTGGAACAAGCCTTTTACCATCGACGATAAAGGTATACCTGTGTTCACCAGATACCACTGGCAAGGTTACCTCCCAGTACCCATTGGTACCGGACGGCACGAGGGCCACCTTTTGCCAGTCAGTAAAACTGCCTGTTATCTCCACCTGCGCCGAACCTTGCTGGTAGATGACAAAACGATGCGGGACTGGTGCAGGTTGCAACGCAGCAACACTCTTGCCAGCTGGCTGGTCAGCTGTTGGTGAAAAAAACGATCCCGCAAAAAAAGTAAAACAGAGCACCACACATGCTGCCAGTCCAAGGCCAAGCGAGTGCCAGGTGTTTGCTCTTTTCATGGTCGGCATCTCCAGATCAGGCACATCATGCATCAATGCACCAGCCAGCAGCTTCTCCTGCTCGAGCAGTTCCAACACCTCTTCCCGGTATCGCTTGTTTGTTGCAACCTGATCTACAAACAGCTTTTTTTCATGCAGGGAGAGTTCGTCATCGATGTACATACTTATGAACTGTTCCATTATTGCACCTTGTTGCGTAGTAGCTCTCTAAGTGTTTTTCTTGCCCGATGGACACGGACTTTTACATTGGCAAGACTCAAATCCAGGAGAGCACCAATATCCTTATAGGCCATCCCCCCCACTGCCAGCGTGAGTATTTCTCGGTCCTTTTCAGGGAGTTTTTCCATTGCCTGCAGGATACGCGAACGCTCTTCTTTACGGATAAACGTCGTCTCCTCATCCGGAATTACAACCTGAGGCAGGTTTAAAGTATTTTGCTTATATCGGTTGCGCTGGTAATCCACCAGCGCATTACGGGCAATGGTAAACAGCAGGCTGGGGATGAGTGTCTTCTGCGCAGTGCCATACTGCTTAAAATGGCGGGTAAAACTCTCCTGGGTAATATCCCTGGCGACCTCTCTGTCACCACACCGAAAAAACAGGTAACTGAAAAGCCGATTCTTCTGGTCCGTATAAAACCGTTGATATGTAGCTACTTTTTCCACGGTTATGCCCTGTAGAGTTCTACGTTAACAGCTTTCTATAGATACAACAGTACGGTATAAAAAAGGTTACATTCTTTCTCTATTTTTTTTTGGGAAGGAAAGTGACTGAAAGGGGAGAGACGAATCAGAATGATACCTGTGCGCTGCCCTATCATTTAAAATAGACAATACAATATTCTACTATTATATTTTCTGGAAAATAATTGACTGAGGGTGTCAGGAAGTAGCTAATCCTTTCAAATTCTACATCAGCTAAGCCCTATGGGCATCTTTAAAATCCAGCAAGTTTATGCCGTCCAAGATCATCCGGAAGCATCTCTAATTCCAACTCGTAACAGCCCCCTCTTCCTGACAACCCGATAGGGTTAACAGCAGGCTGTGCCCTCCGGCACAAAATATTGGCAACTTGCCTTTTCCCTTTGCTCAGCAAAAAGAAAACACTATCAATGCAAGTATGGGGTAAATCCTCGGAATCCTGAAAAATATTTGAATTAAAGCGGCGGCAGAGGTATAGTGTAACTTCTTGAATTTGTAGGACAAGTGGTGGTTTGCGTCACAATGTAGCAGTTTTTTTTGTGATCTTTTATGGAGTACATGTGGCGTTGCAACGGCTACAAGTCAACTACAGGATTTTACATCTTCTGTAGACACGAGGTCAACATATAGTGGAAAGATATTGACTTTTGCTGGGGAGGATTTGTTACGTATTCTGCCCAGAAACCTTCACAGGAAACATCTCAAGTAAGCAGATGCCTGCCATCGGTTAACCTTACCTCATAACATCTTCACTTGACGATACTGTCGAAGAGAGACGTATGGTCCGGCTTTATGAGCAAGGTGCTGAAGCTGGTAGCATTGGATGAGAATTGCCTTGATTGCTATCATAGCTACCTGCTCTCTTTTCTCGCAGCAAGCAGCGGGAAATAAGCCCGAGGAGAGTTGAAATAATAACAACTTATTTTTTTGGTCTATAAATGATATAATGAGAATATTGCTACTTTCAATATATTTACCAAATAGTGAACTTATGCATTTTAGAAAAAATATTTCCAGAATGTTTATAATGAAAATAGTTGTAGGAGCAATCGCGGGAATGGGCCTGCTATTCGCCAGTGGGGGGCAAGGTGCGTTTGCCGAACAGCATGACATAACAGGCGTTTTATACCTACTACTTTTAGACAAAAAATCCTCCACAGGACCCCATGCTTCGTTAACATATTCTGATTATCCAACGGCCTGTCTTGCATGCCATAACAATGGTTCCGCTGGCAACCAATATGACCAGCTGTGGAACTCCATTCATTATCAATGGCTTGGCACTGCCGAAGATATGCTGAATCAGAGCGACACCCAGCAGGGCAAACTTACCAACAGTGTCAACTCATACTGTATCAATATTTTGGGTAATTGGCCGGTATGCGGTTCCTGCCATGCCGGACGGGGCATTAAGCCCGGCAATGGTGACACAAAGGCAAATATAGATTGTCTCGTCTGCCACAACAAGGACTATGCAACCCAGCGTACCAGGCTGCCTGACGGCTCAATGGGTGTTACCATGCCAACCGACAGCATGGTTCAGAACATTCACGCTCCCACCAGAACTAATTGCCTCATGTGCCATGCCACAGCAGGTGGTGGAGATGGGGTTAAACGTGGCGATCTTTCCGTGGCAACTATCAACAATGCCGACGCCACTTTCGATGTTCATATGAATACTGTTGGCAGTGACCTATCCTGCCAGAGTTGTCATGTATTTAATGACCATAAGGTCATAGGCAAGGGGTCTGACCTTCGCCCGACCGACGATCAGGAGCGTGGTTCTGAAGTATCCTGTACAACCTGTCATGCAACCATGGCAACAAGCGGTCACGCTAGCACCACAACAGACAGACATGTTTCAAGGGGCAAAATTGCCTGTCAAGTCTGCCATATCTCAATCTATGCCAAAGTTGCCACTGAGACTCATCGGGATTGGTTATATCATCATGACGGCACGGATGCAACGACATGCAGTGATGCCAGTCCTTGCCCGGGACATCCTCATACTGAAAAGGCAGCCGACCTGACCCCAAAATACAAGTGGTGGAACCGCCTGAGTGACAATTATCTGCTCGGTGATGACGCTTCAATTACTTATGACGCTGCATTGGAGACCTATCCAACGTCACGACCCTTTGGAACCTTTGATCTGGACGATACCGACACAAAGATCTATCCGTTCAAATATAAGACAGCAAAACAGCCAATGATCACAGACAATAACGTGCTCGCAGCCCTCGACACCTTTGTATATATGGTAGGAACAGGAAATGTGACCGAAGCAGTTGAAACTGGTTTGGTAAATATGGGGTATCCTGCTTCGCAAACTGTTGAGTGGGTAACGACTGATACCTATCAGTTATTAAATCATGGAGTCGAACCAGCAGCCACTGCGCTGGATTGTACTGATTGCCATAGCGGTGCCAGCGGACTCACAACCAATACCCGAATGCCTTTCGCTGCTCTGGGTTATCATGATTTCCGCAACAGTTCAGTTAACCTTTGTGCCTTATGTCATGAATTGGAAAACGATAATCGTATCGATATTCATGACAGACATGTACGAAGTATTGGATATGCCTGTGCAGATTGTCATGGCACAGGTGCTCCACTCAGAAAACCGCAAGGTGATCTCTGTAATGACTGTCATGGTTTTGAAAGTGATACCATACAAAATATTCATATAAAACACGTCAAAGATAAAAAATATGACTGCAATGAGTGCCACTTTTTTTGAGGTGGTCACTTCTAAAAGTTACCCATACGGAGAAATAATACTTTTAATAACATTTGAGAGATACAGCCGTCACTCGGTGATAAATAATCGTATTGAGGTCAAGGAGTATGGATGAGTGTAATTAGAGTAAACTTGAGGTCTTTACCCAAAAACACCTCAAAGTAGACGATTATACACCATGTTTCCTGCCTTAACATACCCCTAACTGGTTTCAAAAAGACAGTATTCAGTTCAGGTACGTATCTTTTATCGTTTTTGCCCAAGTCAACTTAACCTTACCTGTACATCTATTAACCGGTGAAGCGCCTGCTTCAATTTAACCTTCTTCCTGTTTATCCTCAGAGGCACTACCATTTAAGGAAGCAACATCTGTCGTTCAGGCAAAATTCTATCTTCACAGGAAACACCTCTCGTTTGAGTCGGTGACAAAATTCATTACCTTCGATTTGGCAATGTTAATTTCAAAGACAAGTTTCAGAAATCACCTTCTTTTTGGTAAGGTTCTGTTTGTAGTTGCTCCATTCTTGAACAATTTTTGGTTGTTGGCCGATCTCACCAAATAATGAAAATCTAAACCCTGGCATCTTCACTATCCTGCGATGAGCTCACGGGATAATCTCAACTTGGCTTATTTTACCAAAATCTCATTTCATCAGAAAACTGCTGGCGGCTTTTGGCCCGTAGACTTGAGAAGCATCTATACATGATGACCTTGGCAATTACTTAGGATTGGCAATACAGGTATGACAGTGAACTATGAGTCGTTAATGCCAAACCTTTTCCCAGTCAGCAAACTCTAATGGTCGCAACCCGTAACGGGTAAAATTTCCCTCATGCAAGTTGCTCAGCTCGGTTTCGACCACTTCAATAAAACGTGATTGATCCCGGGATGGAATATCTGTTTCTGAGTAGCTTGCTATTCGATGTGCGGCCTTCTGCTTATCAGTACAATTACGCACCACCTCGGCCACAAGATTTTTTATTTGCTGCCGATATCGTAATCTGAAAGGATCGGGTTCACCGAGAGATTGCCGGAGAGCAGAATACCGAGCACAGGATCGTTCATAGGCCCAAATGAAGACATCACGCAAAAGCTCAACCCGATTTAACTCGTAAATAGCGACTGTGCCGTCAATATAAGCTTGATCTGGTACATCAAGAAATGAGAGTGGACAGAGATTTCTGCGGATCAATGGGATATTGGCGGCAAGACGAGAAACACGCTTGTTTACATCTAAAAACGGCTGCAGATATGGCAGATGGACCATTGAAAAAAAGGCCTGTTCAAAGGGATCCTCTATTTTTGAAGCAAGGGCAAGGAGTTGCCCGAAGCACTCATCTATTAGTTGTGGTATTTCTAGAGGATGATACACAGATCCACCGATCATTACCGGGGCTGCCCTCAATCGACCACATGCCTGTGGGTCGGGCAGAAGATTTTGGGATAGTAAGGCGTGCAGATTAAGTATAGTATACCTGTTAAATCCTACATCGGGGGCTTGCTCCACTAAAAGCTCGATTGCGTCTTTGTGATTCAAGAGCATCTGTGTTTCCATCGCCTTTTTACCTTCCGCTGCCTCACCTAGCTCTAGAAGACGTTCGGTTTCTAATAGAGAATAAGTGTTCCCTTCCAATCGGCTGGAATTCCATGAAAGGTCAACTAATAATCGATTGAAAATCTTCCTAGCATAAGTTCCCGCTATTCGCTGCTCCTCTGGGGAGCGTCCAAGCTCCCAAAGCCTTTTCCGAATTTCTGCAGTAAGATAAAAGGTGCTGTTTGGTTGGTACGCATCAAGAAAAGTGCGGTTATATCCAACAGGCTTTCGGGCCTGGAGAGATTTTCGAATAGCCTTCTTGCTCTCTTCTCCTGATGGGGATAATGGAATATAGACTTCTTGGGATGCGACGGATATGTCGGGCTCTTCTTTTAAATTTGGCCTGTCACCAGTTGCAGGTACACAACGATATCGAATGGCTCTTGCTTGCCCTTCCTTTATGAGGCGCTTTTGTTCTACAAGTAATGCTAAACGCCTCTGCAATGTCCGACGAGGTATTTTTCCTTCAAGCGTAGAGTAGATTGTTTCAATACCTGCCCCACCAGGAAAGGTGGCCACCACTTTTACAATGTTTTCCAGTTCGTCTTGGGAGATTTGTTTTGGCATAGTACAATTATATGACGCGATTCTGGCAATCGCGCCACAATAAACTGTTTATCTGGCGCGAAAAACTATCGTGACACTTTATTTGGCGCAACTTCCATCCCAAGTCAATTTCACTCCACTCCACTCCATGAGAAGGTACAGGGACTCACGATATAACAATTGCAGAGACTAGTAATGGCAATGTTAACCATTTAAGCAATTCCGCAGTTTTACACTATTCCTGTACATTTACTGTTTCGCCAGTCCCTCATTCGCGGAGATTTCATGTTTAGTTGCACTAATTTTTCACAGTTGGAAAAATTACTATCGAAAACGGAATTCGACCCTACTGGTAATATTAGCGATAGCGATATACTCAATTAATACCTAAATCCTGCAATTGCCACGTTTGCCGAAGGTGCGAGGCTGCGTACACGCAGACGTACTGTAGTACTTAAACTGTTCGCAAACAAAGCAGATTCGGTAAAATTGGCAATCTCGAAGGGTGGCAAGCATGAGAAAAATGCTCTTAAATGTAACTCACATAAAAAGTGAACTAATTTCTTGTTGATAAAACCGATAACAGTCTGAAAAAACATAATTAAAAGCATTTTTGTCATGTTTGACATGCAAGATTTAGGCAATAGAATAAAAAACCTAAAGGGAACAAAATGAGTGGCCCCTATAGCTGGAGTGGCGGCTCTACATGGCTTTAACAAAACCTTTTTGCAGTGAGCCCTGCAAAAAGGTTCTTTTGAGATATGCTTACTCCCAACTGCAATAAGGATTTCGAGCAAGATTTGAATTAAAATAGCGTTGGTCTTGGGTTACTTCTGCTCCCACCCATTCCGGTTTTGCATAGAACTGGTCTTCACTTTCAAGTTCGACTTCGGCTACGACCAACCCTTGATTCTCGCCAAAAAACTCATCCACCTCCCAGGTAAAGCCTTGATAGTCGATCTTGTACCTGTTTTTTTCAATCAACGGTTTGGCGCATAGCTGGTCGAGCATGGCATTGGCGTCTTCCACCGGGATCTCATACTCAAATTCGCTTCTGGTCGCCCCCGTGCTCTTTCCCTTGACGGTCAGGTAGCCTGTATTTTCAATGGTTCTTACCCGCACGGTCGATTCTTTGCTTGTACTCAGGTATCCTTGACGATAACGAACCCCTTGGGCCAATTTTTTCCACGCTTCGCCAACCAGTAAAAATTTTCGTTCTATTTCTATTCCCATGCCTGCTCTCCTTGTGCTGGAATTATTCTATTTCCTTTAGTATTGTTTTTCAGGTACTCTTTCCCGCAAAAGGGAGGTATCTCTGAAGACTTCAGGATACCTTGCCCATCACATCCTCCTACCTTTCATTTTAGCAACCCGTACGCCATGCAAACCAATACCACTGTAACCCAACTTACGCTCCAACTCCCACAATGGGCCATTGATAAAGTACAAGAGCTGCCCCCTGTAATGCCAGACGTTGAACAGAGAATGGAGACAGTTCTCTTTTTCGCCGGTGCAAACTTCAAAAACGATACAGGTGGCCCTTTTGCAGCCGCTGTCTTTGAAGAGGCAAGCGGTAGATTGGTCTCGATTGGGGTGAACAGGGTTGTGCCCAGCAACTGCTCCACCGCCCATGCCGAAATCATGGCCCTGTCACTTGCTCAAGCTCAGCTGCAGACCTATGACCTTGGTGGCCCTGGCATGCCCTCCCACCAACTGGTGGTAAACTGGTGCCCCTGCGCCATGTGTTTTGGCGCTGTACTCTGGTCAGGTATCCGCTCGCTGGTTATTGCCGGTGCAGGCAGCCAATTGGAGGCCATCACAGGCTTTGACGAAGGGCCGATACATCCCCAATGGCGACAAGAGCTGGAAAAGCGTGGGATTACACTCCTGGAAGATGTTCTCCACGAGCAAGCGGTTGCGCAATTTGAAGAGTTCGCGGCTTCCGGGCGACCTGTTTACAACGCACGACTTGGCTGAGCATGCAGCCTTATCGACAACTACATCTATCCGATGATGACTCAGAGAACCCTTTCCCAAGAGTTTACCTAACCTTATGATCCGCATAATGCTTCTCGGCCTTTTGGCAGGACTCTTTTTCAGCACCACCTTTATCCTCAACCGATCTATGAGTCTTGAAGGTGGGCACTGGTTCTGGTCAGCCTCTTTGCGCTATGGGTACATGTTTGTTTTTCTTGTTTTCTGCCTGATGGCCTCTAAAGGCAGGGAGTATTGTTTCCAACTCATGCGGGAATTCATCCGCCACTGGCAATTCTGGGTACTCAGCGGCAGTATCGGGTTTGGTGGTTTCTATGCACTCATCTGCTTTGCAGCAGATTTTTCCCCCGGGTGGGTGGTGGCAACGACCTGGCAACTGACCATCATTGCCTCTCTTTTTGTGCTGCTTCTTTTTGGAAGGAGGTTCTCCCCCAAAATCTGGCTCTTTTCTTCGGTGGTGTTTTGCGGGGTCCTGTTGGTCAATGTCAGCCAGATTGAAACAACCCGTCTGAGCGAACTCCTGTTGGGGGCCCTCCCCGTCCTTGCCGCGGCCTTCTGCTACCCACTGGGTAACCAATTGGTGTGGGAGGCACAAAACGGCCACAAAAGGCTGCCGCTTATCGATGCACAATTTTTAGAAAACGGCTTTGCCAAAGTTCTTCTCTTAACCACCGGCAGTTTTCCATTCTGGCTCGTGCTCTTTGCCGTGGTCACTCCTGCCTCTCCTTCGGGTGGGCAACTTTTTTCCGTTGCTCTGGTTGCCCTCTTTTCCGGTGTTATCGCGACAACCCTCTTTCTTAATGCACGTCACCTGGCTGATAATGCCAGTAAACTTGCCGCTGTGGATGCAACCCAGTCAAGCGAGGTGCTTTTTGCCTTGGCCGGAGAGATCCTTATCCTTGGCAGTGGTTTTCCCAACAGCCTTGGCTTTATCGGCATCCTGATCACTGTTGTGGGGCTTATCGCCTTTGTTCGCCATGACCACTCATAAGCCCATCTTGTAGACCTGCCTTTTCGTCCACTCTCTTAAAATCCGAGTTTTATCTCCTCATGCTCAAAAAATTATCCTTTGAGGCAAAAAAGAAGGCGATAGACATCATATGCCTGTGGTAATTTCCTGAGCATAGCTCAGAAGCTGAGGCAGACCTAAGCTTGGACAAAAAATCCTCACCATTCAAGATATTTTTAATGATTAGCCGGCAGAAAAATAGCGAGGTTCATTGCCTGGCTTCCATTTTATATTACACCCCATGCTGGGTTTCTGCTCTTCTGCGACTGGATCTCCCTTGATCAATGCATCAAGAGCACCCCGCAGATCTTTTCCTGTTACCGGAATGTTATTTCCCGGCCTGGAATCATCAAGTTGCCCACGATAAACCAGCAGTTTCCGGCTATCAAACAGAAAAAAATCCGGGGTGCAGGCAGCCTGATAAAGTTTAGCCACCTCTTGAGAGGCATCATGGAGATATGGAAAAGTGTAGCCCTGTTTTTTCACCTCTTCCTGCATTTTCTCATAACTATCATCAGGGTGGGTTGCAGCATCGTTTGCATTAATAGCGATCATGCTAATGCCTTTCGAGGCATATTCCCTGCCAATGGCAGCCAGTTCCGGCCCTACATGTTTCACGTAAGGGCAGTGGTTGCACATAAAAACTATCAGGAGACCAGCTTGCGGAGCAAGATCTTCAAGACTTATGTTTTTACCGGTAGTATCCGGCAGGGTAAAAGCAGGTGCTTTTGTTCCTATTTCCAACATGTTTGATGCGGTTAAAACCATTTTCCAGCTCCTATGGTAGCATGTATTTGTCTTCAAACAATATGTTTAGCTTACTCTCATAACAGTCATCGAGAGGGGCTATTCTTCGATAAATTCACCTATATTATTTCAGCGCATATAATAATCATCTTCTTTCTTTTTACCAACACGACCACAGACGTATAAAGGGACCACCCAATGCTTTGCTGGTATAAAGCCCCCTTAATCGAGAGTAGTTCTCAGCCTATTACCAGTTGAAAACAAAACAAAATCAGTATACTATACAGCTTTAACTTAATATAAGTCTTGCCTCTTGGTGCCTGTTCCGGTGACAACTCTTCTCCGGTTTGAACGCCAACAGACAGCCCCCCTTTTATTTTGCTTACAGATTACCATGATTTACAATGGCATTTTTTTGGGCCTTACAACGGTTGACATCATCCACTATGTTCCCCGTTTCCCTGGTGTCAATGAAAAGCTAAAAAACGAACGACTGCTTTCCTATGCTGGTGGTCCGGCAACAAATGCTGCCGTCGCGTTTGCAGGACTCGGGAATACCTCAACCCTTATCACCGGGATTGGTAATCACCCCGGTGGGGTGTATATAAAAAACGAACTGAGCGATTGGGGAGTGGACGTCAAAGACTACACCAGTCAACCTGAACGGCCTCCGATAATGGCATCGATCATTGTTGACCTTTCTAACGGCAATCGCATGGTTGTCTATTCCAACACGGATACCAGACGGCTTAAGCGGGATGCGTCAAACGAAACACTGCTGGAAAACAAGGATATCCTGATGCTGGATGGACACTATATGGAACAGGCAGTGCTGGTGGCAGAAAAAGCACGCACGCTGCATATTCCAATCGTGCTTGACGGGGGAAGCTGGAAGGAAGGGGAAGAAGCACTCCTGCCTTTTATTGATTTTGCCATCTGCTCTGCGGACTTCTTCCCCCCTGAATGCAACGATCAGGAAGCCGTTATTCGCTTTTTACAAAACCATGGCATTCAAAAAATTGCCATTACCAGGGGGGCTGATCCGGTGGTGGTAGTAGACAAGTCTGAAAAGACGGAAATACCTGTCATGGACGTCAAACCAATGGACACCCTTGGTGCCGGTGATATTTTTCATGGAGCATTTTGCCATTTCATTCTCCAACACGACTACCTTACCAGTATTTCCAGGGCTGCTGAAATAGCCAGTCTTTCCTGTACTTCTCTTGGCACCAGAAGTTGGATAGAACAGGAACGGTTCATTTAAAGCTGGTATCATACACGCACCCGCCCCAGTCCTGCAAAGGACTAGGCTCACCTCTGGCGGTAAGGAATCTGACAGTAGTCGATTCCTTTTGCAGGCACAATTCCATGCTGGCCAAGAAACATCTGCAACGAGTTCATTGAAATATTGATGTTGGATGTTGGCCCAAGATAGCAGTGATCCAGTTGCGGCGGTTGCCCTACCGCCAGCTGGAGCTCAAATTCCACATAGGGGACCAGCATAGCATTAGCTTCTCTGAACAACAACGACGACTCGGTTCGACTGATCAATACCGGCGAGACAATTCGCCATTCCTTTTCTTCACGAAAGGATGGATGCTTCAAAATTGCTGCAATCCGTAACAAATCAATTTCTATCTTTTCAAAGACGAGGTGATACAGGCCGGATAATTCTTCACAGGTCTCTCCGCCCCGTACCTGGTGGGCCACATTATGCTCTATAGCGTCCACTACTTTGGCAATGAGTTGACGCTGCCGTACCGGATCATAAATACACTTGCCAATCTGAAAATGCTGCTTGCGTGCACATTCAACAATATAATCAGCAGAGAAGCCTAGACTGACACCCTTGCCATGGGTACTGTATCCGCGCCACTGACTGAGCAAGTTACCATGGGAGCGAAACGAGGCTCCAAACAGCATATGGCCGTTGGTGATTCGATAGGCAACCCAATCAACAAATTGCCCTAACAGGTCAGCCGTACCCTGCCCCTTGGCCAATCGTTCCTGCACTTCAACCCTGATTAAATCTGCTGAATGCTTCAATTCAGCAGAATCATTCATATACCTGATATCACTAGCCCATAATTTATTACTGCCCACTATACCCAATAAGCCGGTCAGGGTTGTATAGTGATAAAGGAGTTCTTTGGGAGTATCTCCAAATAATTGCTCGGTTAATTTTCTGATCTCTTCCACCTTTTCTTTTACACTCCCAAAATGAATATAACCAATATACAACCGCTATGGTTGCCCTTGGCAGAAACAAACATCTGAAAAAAAGCAGCCGAAGAACAGCTTGAGTTTTCAAAACCCATCTGGTATGCAGCCTAGTGGGCATCAGGTTCACCCATACAGTGAATAGAACTTCAAATCAATTGTCTGCTCAATATGTTGTTTTTCATGGTAGAATTTATTTTTTCTAACATTCGACGTGCAGGATTTAGGTATTATGTCTTTTCATTGCCCTGTAATCGCGTTAGCTCTTGAGGGTTTATACACCTTCACCTTTTTTAACAACTTTATCGTGCGACAGAACAAAGCATATATTTCAGAACAGTTACCAAACATTTAACACACAAATTCCCTATGTATAGAAATTTTAAAATTGTACCAAATATTATTTTCGGCCGTGGCTGCTTCAATCAACTCGGTGAGATTCTTGAAACAAAGCGAGGCAATCAAAATGCTCCTATTATATTTGTCTTAGATGATGTTTTCAAAGGAAAAACTCTGGAGCAAAGGCTGCCACTCAAGGGAAATGACATGATCCTCCATGTCAATGTGGATGACGAACCCAAAACCAGCTACATTGACGCACTGGTGGAGCAAATCAAGCAGACCTATGCTGTTATCCCTGACGGTATCATTGGTGTTGGCGGCGGCGCTACCATGGATATTGCCAAGGCAGTTTCCCTGATGCTGACCAACCCAGGTTCAGCTGCTGATTATCAAGGCTGGGACCTGATCAACAATCCAGCGGTTTATCACGTAGCCGTTCCTACCTTATCCGGAACCGGTGCTGAAATTTCCCGTACCACGGTTTTGACCGGTCCGGAAAAAAAACTCGGCATTAATTCCGATTACACTCTGTATGATCAAATACTTCTCGATCCCGAGCTCATTGCCGACGTTCCCAAAGAGCAATGGTTCTATACCGGCATGGATTGCTATATCCACGATGTTGAATCGCTTGAGGGAACGTACATCAACGAGTTCAGCAAGGCGTACGGTGAAAAATCCATTGAGCTGTGCAGACAAGTCTTTTTAGAAGATCATCCGGAAAAAGATGATAAACTCATGATGGCCTCCTATTTTGGCGGCATGAGCATCGCCTACTCCCAGGTTGGCGCCTGCCACGCGCTGTCCTATGGTCTTTCTTTTGTTCTTGGCACCCACCACGGTATCGGTTGCTGCATAACCTTTGATTATCTCGAGGATATTTACCCTGAAGGAGTACGTGAATTTCGACAAATGATGGCCAAGCACGGTATTACCCTGCCTCGCAACCTGACTGCCGATCTCAGTGAAGAAGAGCTCAACACCATGGCCACGGTTGCTTTGGGATTAACGCCATTATGGGAAAACTGCCTTGGCAAGGACTGGGAACAAAAAATGACCCGAGAAAGGGTCCTGGAGCTGTACCGACGGATGTAGGTATAAATATATGCTGTCTCACCACTGGCTAATCCGGGTGAGGCAGCATAGCTCACTTGCCTCTAAAGAAAACGACCTCTCCGATTAAAAATTAAAGACTTTCGCTTCGGCAGCCATGTCAATCAAGTGAGGGCCTCCATCCAAAAGCATATTGGGATGAAAATTTGCTTCATCAAGGTTTCTGTTTTTGGCGCAAGGGGTACAGACTCCGGTTTCAACTTCTTGTTCAATCAGATACGGCAAATAGTCATTGGGGCAATCGCCGGTATCTGTCTTGATGCTCCCGTCCTGACCCTTCATTGCCCAATCCACACCACTGTCAATCAAAAACATATTAACTTTATGCCCCTTTGAATGAGCTATCTTGGCAAATTGAAAACAACGAGTTGCCTTTTCGTTGTCGTTGTGTCGTAATACAAATAAAAAGTTTGCCACACTCTCCTCCTTTGCAAAATATATTATCTAGTCTGCACAAGGTAAGTCACTCAACTTACCCGAAAAATCAGCAGAATCAGTAATACCAGCATCGGAAAAAGCTGACAATAATAATTTCCAAAATTGCCCTCTTCATAAACAGAAAAATGAAGGGAAAGCCGACTATCTGCGGCACCCGCCGCAATCTTCCTCGTTGCAATTGTCAAAGGTGCAGGGTTCAACATGAATAGTGATGTCCGCCCCCTGAACAGCGTTAGCGATTTCGTGTTCCAGTTTATCGGTGAGCTGATGGGCTTCGGCAACGGTAAGTTTTTTACAGACCGTCAGATGAAAATCGATCAGCTTGTGTGACCCTGCCTTTCGGGTACGAAGATTGTGAAAATTGTATTTTTTCCCACAATGCTGCTTGATAATAAACTCGACTTGTTTACGTAGCGGCTCGGGCAACTGCTCATCAAGTACCTCCCTGAGGCTAAGCCTGATCAACTTCAAAGCCTCATACAGTATATAACAGGCCACAAGCATGGAAAGCACAGCATCAATCCAATACAGCCGGAAAAAGGCCATCGCTGTTACCCCGGCAAGCAATGCCAGGTTGGTGTACACATCCATGGAAAAATGAAGGGAATCCGCTGCCAGGGCAGAGGAGTCAGTCTCTTTGGCAACTTTCAGGAGATACCTGCTAATCGCCCATGAACAGATTACACTAAAAGCAAGCACCGCAATTCCGCTACCTAATCCGGTGGGGGCAGCTCCGGCTGCCAGGCGACGCACGGATTCAATCAAGATCCATACACCTGACCCGCCGATGACAAGCGATTGAATCAACGTAGCCATGGTCTCAAATTTGCCATGACCATAGGGATGGTTTTCATCAGCAGGTTGTTCTGCCTGTCGAATGGCCAGAAAATTCACTCCAGACATGAGGATATCGAGCATGGAGTCAATGGCTGAGGATAAAACAGCCATTGACCCAGTGAGAATCCCCACCGTAAATTTCATAACAGCCAGGCTCAATGCCGTGACAATGGAAAATTTAGCAGCCCTGATCTTTTTTTCAGAATTTTTCATCGTATTCGTTGCTCACTCTTCTCATAAACGCCTCCTTGCCGGTACAACCGCATCCCCCCTGTAATTATATCTTTTTTCTTGCTCAGCACCATAAAGATAATTAATTTTATTATTTCTCTGCATAGTTACACCTCCCCTGCCACTCTACGCTCTTGCATACAGGCAGGCACCTGAGTCCTCTCCTCAACAGGAAGCAAACTGTATGGATATCTGGATCACCACCATTATTCTCCTGGCTACGCTTTACCTCCTCGTTACAGAAAAAATATCCGTCGCCCTGACTGCCATCGGCATCATCGTACTGCTGGTGGTCACCAACATCCTGTCACCCAAAGAAGCGGTGGCAGGTTTCTCCAACCCAGCCGTTATCACAGTGGGTGCGATGTTTGTGGTAAGTAAGGGTATGATGCGCACCGGCGGGGTTGAGTTTATCAGCCGAAGGGTGATCACCCTTGCTCGAGGCAGCTTCACAGTCGCCCTGGCAATTATGTTATTACTGGTCGCAGTGGCATCAGCTTTCATCAACAATACGCCGGTGGTTATCCTTTTTATCCCTGTGGTCATGACCATGTGCTGCGAATATGGCCTTAGTCCTTCCAAATTTCTGATCCCCATCTCGTACGCTTCCATCCTTGCCGGCACCTGTACCCTGATAGGTACTTCTACCAATATAATTATCAGTGATCTGAGTGCATCATATGGATACGATCCCCTGTCCATGTTTGAGCTATCCATTATCGGTGTGCCAATAGCTTTGGTAGGTATTCTATTTCTTCTTATTGCCGCTCCAAAAATACTGCCTGCACTGGCGAATCCTGTCTGCCAGCTCCAAAATGGAGAACACCGCAAATACCTTGCGGAACTGCAGGTACCAGAGAACAGCTCACTTATCGGTAGATCACCTACAGATATTTTTAGACGTAAATACCCCTCGCTCAGTGTACTGGAGCTCATTTCCCGTTCTCATATTTACCGCCCTGAACGTGACCTGAAAATCATCTCCGCTGGGGATATCATACTCGTAAAAGGTTCACTCAACGACTTGGTCGATATTCTTCACAGGGAAGAGGTAGAACTGCCGACAACGGAAAAAGGGTTGACCCTTGGGGCCCAAAAAGACGCCCCTATTGTAGTTGAGCTGATTATCCCTCCCCATTCCCCCCTCTGTAACCAACGGTTGCACAACACTGACATTGCCGGCGATTCCGAAGTACATATTATTGCAGTGAAAAGGAGTAATCTCCACATAAGTGAACATCAGATTCACGATGTGCTGCTCAAAACAGGAGATGTGCTCCTCATCTGGTGCAATGACAGCAAACTCTCCACCATCCGGAATAACACCGATTACCTCGTCATTGAGGATGTCTATGAAGAGCTTATTCATAAACGAAAAGCAGCATGGTCGATTCTTAACTTTATAGGCATGGTTGGAACGGCCACACTGGGCCTGGCAGATATCATGACCTGCGCTCTGACAGCGGCATTTTTAATGATTGTCACCGGTTGCCTGCAAATGCGAGACGCCTACAAAGCATTGCAGGGAGAAGTACTCCTCTTGATTGCAGGCACCATTGCCCTGGGGGCTGCCATGCAGAAAACCGGTACCAGCCAGCTCTATGCAGAGACTTTTTTGGGACTTTTTGCGAACTTTTCTCCGGTTGTGGTGCTTGGAGCGATTATCCTGCTCACCTCCATCAGCACCCAGATTCTCAGTAATAATGCGACTGCTGTTTTGCTCTTACCCATAGCCATTTCTACCGCTATAGGTATCGAAGTTGATCCAAAACCATTTATCATCGGCGTCTGTTTTGGGGCAAGTGCCTGCTTTGCAACTCCTGTCGGTTACCAAACCAACTTGCTTGTCTACGGCCCAGGCGGTTATAGTTTCAAGGATTATCTGAAGCTTGGCATCCCCCTCAATATATTTGTAGTCATGGCAGGTATGTGCACAATTCCAATTTTCTGGCCCTTTTAAAATATGACACGATGCATTGAACCCTGATACACCAATCGCCAACACAAAAGAGCACCTGTCTATGTTACCTATACTGACTATCTTTTCAGACTACGTCTGACCCTGGTGTTATTTCATTACCGGGTGTATTGAAAAACTGACCAAAGAACATGCGGTCCAAGCCCGTTGGCGTGCCTTCCCCCTCCATCCAGGCACACCGACAGAGGGCATGTCCCTTGAGCAGCTGTTTGCCGGTTCCAGTGCGGCAATCAGAGCAATGGTTCAACAGCAGCGCCGGACAGCAGACCAACTCGGCCTTCCTTTTGGGAACCGAACAATGACGTATAACAGCCGACTGGCTCAAGAAACAGGATTATGGGCCGAAGAGAACGGCAGGGGTAAGCCCTTTCACAAGGCTGCTTTTCTTGCCTATTTCAAAGACGGCCGGAACCTGGCACTGCCCGATGTTCTCCTCAAGCTTGCAACCGCTAGTGGACTGCCTGCTCGAGATGCCGCGGAAATTATACGCACCAGAAAGTATGCCGAAGCTGTTGAGAATGACTGGCAGAAATCAAGATCGCTCGGTATAACGGCTGTGCCGACGATACTCTTCGCAGGGCAGCGCCTTACCGGCTATCAAAGCTATGAGCGCTTTGAGCACTTTTTACGCTCTGCAGGAGCAATGAAAATCAAGTAAAAAACACCAAAATCTGTCAACGAACTTGCCACAGGCCTCTACACATAATGACCGAAAAATTACATCTAGCCACTCAACTGATACACGAAGAACAACGCTTTGATACAGTGGGTGGCAAAACAATCAAGACCATCAATCCCGCCATGTATACGGGATCAACTGTTCTGTTTGACAATTGCGAAGACCTGCGCCTGGCCAATGCAGGGGAGTACCCAGGCATCGTCTATGGTACCGACCGATTGCCGCCGCAACGATCCTTTGAAAAAAAAATGGAGGAACTGGAAGGGAGTGCCCTGACCAGGGCCTTTCCATCCGGCATCAGCGCTATCATCAATACCCTGCTTACCTTTACTTCCAGCGGAGATCATGTCCTTATCTGCGACAATGTGTATGGACCGACAGCCGCTTTCTGCAGCAAAATCCTTAGCAAATACGATGTTGCGATTGATTTTCTTCCACCTGACATCGGTAGCGATATCGTGCAGTACCTCCAACCCAATACCCGACTCATTTACCTCGAATCGCCGGGTTCAAACACCTTTGAGCTTCAGGACATCCCAGCTATCACCAAACAAGCCACCAAAAGAGACATCATAACGGTGGTGGACAATACCTGGGCCACCCCGCTTTTCCTTAACCCTTTTGCTCTTGGCGTGGATATCATCATTCAATCCGTAACCAAATACATCAGCGGTCATTCTGATGTCTTGTTGGGTACAGTGAGCGTCAACCAACGCTATGCTGAAGAATTTGACAATTTTTATCAGGTGATGGAAACATTTGCTCCGCCCCAGGATTGCTACCTGGCCCTGCGAGGGTTAAAAACCCTGCCTGTTCGCCTGGCATATCACCAGCAGGCCGCATTGGAGGTAGCCCAGTGGCTTGAGCAACAACCTTCCGTTGAAAGGGTGCTCCATCCGGCATTGCCCAGTCATCCGCAGCATCATCTGTGGCAAAGAGATTTTAGCGGATCGTCGGGCCTGTTTGCGTTCCTGGTTCATAAAAAATGGGAGGGCCCTCTGCTGCCTCAATTTGTTGACAACCTTGACTTATTTGGCATTGGTTACAGCTGGGGAGGCTATAAAAGCCTGGTTACCATTGGCAGCAGCAATCGTCGCAAACAAGGCAACTATGCAAACCGTACTATTATCCGTCTTAATATCGGACTTGAAGATCCTGGAGATTTAATCAATGACCTGAAAAAAGGATTCATGGTTTTTCAGTAAGTATGTTATAGAGATATGTGCTGAACGCTTTTCTTTTTCAGATTATTGATTTATAGTGTTGCATACTACAAAGCTTTGTTTTTCAATTCATTAAGGAGGAAACAATGTCAGAGGAAACCAAGAAATCTGTATGCCCTACCTGCCAGGGAAAAGGTGTAATTGATGGCGTATGTGAAACCAGCGGAGAATGGCAAGGAAATGACGCCGAAGATGGTCAGGTATGCACCCCTGATCAGAAATGTCCTACCTGCAATGGAACAGGGTATGTAGAAGACTAACTGTCTTATTGTACTGCTCTTGCCTGGTCGCGTTAAGCATGGCGCTCCGGGCAGGAAACAACAGACCGGATTACCAAGTACTTTTACAGCACAGGCAATCCGGTTTTTTTTATTTTTCCCACCCGTATTTTATTGCTCCCCCTGACCAATCAAAATTAAATAATTTTTGATTGCTCCATATGCAGCACCAGATCCAACATGCGGTTGGAATATCCCCACTCATTATCATACCAGCTCATTATCTTTACACTCCTCCCCAGTACCCGGGTACACAGACCATCCACTATTGAAGAATGGGGATCACCTTGAAAGTCTATGGACACCAGCGGCTCCTCTGTATAACGCAGGTACCTGTTTGCCGCACTTTCCAGGGCATTATTGACTTCGGGTGCTGTTACTTCGCGCTCCACTTCAATAACGACATCCACAAGTGACACATCCGGGGTGGGAACCCTGACTGCTAGCCCGTCAAATTTATTTTTCAGCTCGGGAATAACCAGTGAAACCGCTGCTGCTGCCCCTGTTTTGGTCGGCACCATAGACATGGCAGCTGCCCGTGCCCGTCGAAGATCTGAATGGGGAAAATCCAGCAATCGCTGATCTCCTGTGTAGGCATGTACAGTTGTCATCAGGCCGCGTTGAATACCGAAATTATCCAAAACAACCTGGGCTACGGGAGCCAGGCAGTTAGTGGTACAGGACGCATTTGATACCACATGGTGCAAGGTGGCATCGTATTCGTCTTCATTCACTCCCATAACAATGGTTTTGACCTTTCCTTTTGCAGGGGCGGAAATAATAACTTTGGACGCCCCGCCATCAATGTGGGGGGCTGCAGAGTCGTGATCACGAAACAGTCCGGTACACTCGAGAACATATTCAGCTCCATACTCGCCCCATGGAATATCTTTAGGAGATCGGTGCCCGGTCACGGGAATAGTACGCCCATCAACCACAATACTGTTTTCAGCTGCTTCAACCTCTTTGTCGTACACACCCATGATAGAATCATACTTTATGAGGTGTGCCAGGGTCTTTACATCGGTTAAATCATTAATACCGACAACCTCAATATCGGCAAATGATGCATCTTTACTGAGCGCTCGAAAAATATTACGCCCGATCCGGCCAAACCCATTAATCCCGATCTTAATGCTCATCTCTTTCTCCTTTGTATCCAAGCAACACTCTGCTTATTATCCGGCATAAAAAGCTACCGTCGCACATCCTGCATTCATAAAAATCGATAAAAAATTACATTTACCTGACTACTATGCTGTCTTGCCGAACTGCCCTTCCATATCACTTGTTATCGCTTCAAGCTGTATCAATTTAATGACAGCTTCTTGGCATTGTTTATCAATCTGTAAAGCACGCCTGAACATTGCCTGCGAGTGATGATACCATTGACTCCTAAAATAGCTGTTACCGGCAATGCAGTAACCATGTGGTGCATTACCGTAAAACATATCATCAAAAATAGACTCCAGAGATTCTCCCCATATCTCGCCGACAACCTCCTCTTTCTCAACAAGCAGCCTCACAACGAGTTCATTCTCTGCAAATGACGACATCATAAGCCGTAAAAGGTAAATTGCCCTGCCAAAGGTCAGGGCAATACGCTCCACCTGCTGCTCGGTATCGACAGCTATCCTTTTGAATACTTCATGGGTATCGATCACCTGCGACACCGAGAAAGGGCGAGCGCCATACGCCATATTCTCCGAGCCTGTATCCTGGTCAACAGGAAAAACAGACGGTCCGTAATTGTTGAGTAAATAAAGATTCTCCTTGAGTTTCATAGCTTCATGAAAAAGGGAGCCTATAAGCCAGTCAACCAGCGAACCAAGGACATTTTTTTGCCGCTCACTCTCCGGCCAAACAGTATGGCAGAGATCTTTGAGCCGCCACAAAAGCCCTCTGCTGGTTTCCGCCCCCAGCATTGCGGTAAGCTGTTCAAGAAGACGAGTTCGAAGGGCAATTGTTGCTGCCTGCAATAGATCCTTTGCCTCCAACATTGCAAAATGGTAGCTGTGGCAAAAATCCTGATAAAGACCATGATACATTTCATATGCCTGAAAAAAATCACTGACAACCTGACGGATAAAAAACTTGCGACGATTTTCCAACCACGGTGTCCGCAATTGAGATGCTGAGGATTCTGCGGCATATTGCAGGTTCATTGTCCGGCCCCGATTGTTAATTCTTGTGCCTGTTCATAGAGTACAATATATTCACTCATTACATGGCGCCATGTATGACAGTTCATAATATTCTTCACGGCTGCCTGTTGCATGTGTCGATGTTGTTCTGGTTGGTCATAGATCGTAAGTGCCCTCTCCATGGCACCCATCACCCCCTGACAGCTATTTTCCTGATAGGCAAAACCGGTTTCACCGTCGAGCACCTTCACCAACCCTCCTACATGATGAACAATGGGCAAGTTCCCCAGCAGTTGAGCGATATAATCAGTTAATCCGCACGGCTCGTACAAGGATGGAATAAGAAAAAAATCTCCGGCAGCATAGACTCTATTAGCCAGAGCCGAGTCAAACCCTTTTAAAAAACAAAACCGGCCTGTTACCCCTGAATGCTCCGCCTGCAACTGCAGTTCATCTTCTACCCAGCTTTCACCAGAGCCAAGAATAAGCAACTGCATATCATCTCTTTCAGCAAAAAACTGCTGAATACATTCCAAGACAATATCGATACCTTTCTGCCCGGTCAGCCGTCCAATAAAGGTGAAAAGGGGAACCTCGGACACAGGTGCAAGGTAACCAAATTGCTCTACATATTCCCATTGCCTCTGCTGCCCGATGTGTGACAACAGATCGTTTTTACAGGCCAACTTTCCCTGAAGCTCGCCCCGAAGCACATCAAAGGGGGCTGCTAACCCGAGCTCTCCGGGAGAAAGGGGGTCAAAGTTTGCAGGATCTATTCCGTTGGTGATCCCTCGCAACTCGATGCTTCTTGCTTTCAATGCATGACCAAGCCACCCAGTACGTGCATCTTCTGCCGTTTGCTGAAGTTCTCGCCCGTAATTTTCACTGACGGTATTCAGCACAGCATAGTCGGCAGCCGCTAAAAAGGGATCAAAGCTGTTGCCGAGCAGATTCTCCCAAATAATGCTTTCCGGTAGCCCGGTTACAGCCTTGGCAAAATTGAGGTCATCTATCTCCTGA
The DNA here is from genome assembly GCF_963675105.2 of Desulfogranum marinum. Lineage (NCBI taxonomy): Bacteria > Pseudomonadati > Thermodesulfobacteriota > Desulfobulbia > Desulfobulbales > Desulfobulbaceae > Desulfogranum > Desulfogranum marinum. The sequence goes on along the minus strand of NZ_CAXXRO010000004.1, from coordinate 1,381,744 downwards.
TGGTAACCAGTCCCTGCATTATGCACAGTTACCACCGCTCCCGTATGGCGAAAAAAATGCCTGTAACCACTGTTTTCCCGCATCATAGCGGGAAGAACGGCAGCGTGTCCGTCCTGACAATGGATGACCCATGGAGCATCGTTGCCTAGAATCATCATCTCCAAGGCAACCTTCTGGAGCAGTATATTCATAGCAAAATAATCGTAATGCCCGCTCCCCTGTTTCTTCCAGGATGCCTCCTGTTCTTCTTCACTGGTGTATGTATAGACTCCCAGTTTTTTCCCAAAACGTTCTGCCTCAACCAGATAGACGATCACCCCATTTATTGTCTGCGACCAAATGGCCACCGTCTCGCGACGTTCCTGCTCAGGATAATTCATGTCCACAGTAAAACAGCCCGCAAACTGCTGGTCACCAATAACGCCTGTTGCGGTTCCCGAAATAGCAAGCGGGCTAAATCCAAGCTGTTTGGGATCCATGAAACCATATCTGGGCAAGATCACCCTAACCGAAGCTCCCCCCTCTCCAGCCAACGATTCTGCTAGCTGACGGCAAACGTCCTTAACACCGCCGGCACCGGCAAGGCCCTCATATTCACGACTCACCATCCAAATCGTGGCATTACTCCGTACGTTTTGTTTAGTCTTCACAGGAGTTCTCGATCAAGTGTTGGTTACCATCTACTTTCATTGCTGGATAACCGTTGAAAATAAAAGCGAAAAAGCCACAAAAAGTCATGCAGAGACCTTAACCAGAGCGGAGAGTATTTGCTCCACAAGCTGCTTTGGCGCCCCGGTTGCGGTATCAACTGCCATGTCAGAGCCGGATGCATATAAAGGAGAACGCCGGGCAAGAATCTCTTCTATTTCATCCTCTAAATTTTGCGAGGTCAAGGCAGGACGTTGCGTACTGGTCTTATCATCTGCTGCCATACGGCTGAGGATGGTCTTTTTATCTGCCTGCAGCCAAATGATAAAGTAATGTGCTCGCAAAAGTTGCCAGATATCCTCATGCTCAATTGCTCCGCCGCCAACAGCAAGCACTATCTTTTGTTGCCCTGCCATTTCCTGCAACAGGGCACGTTCAAGCATCCTAAAGCCCTGCCATCCCCGCTCTGCAACAATTTCTTCCACCGATTGCTTCGTGCGACGACAGAGCTCATGGTCAGTATCGACAAAGCGATACCCAAGTCGTTCTGCGAGGAGCCGGCCGATCAACGACTTACCAGTGGCACGAAATCCGGTCAATAGGATACTTTGCATTATTTTTTCCATAATCACTTTCAGCATAAAGGAAAGCAGAGAGAGTCATCAACAGCAAAATGCCGCTATTTTTTTCTTTTCTTTTTTCAAGGGTGCTCTTAGTGTATTGTTAACTGAGATTTTTTCAAGATTCAAATAAGATAGCCTATGGAATACAAAGATTACTATCAGATACTGAACGTCTCTCGCGATGCTACTCAGGAGCAAATCAAGCAGGCATACAGGAAAGGTGCGCGAAAATTCCATCCTGATGTCAACAAGTCGCCTGAAGCCGAAAAAAAATTCAAAGAAATCGGCGAGGCATATGAGGTGCTTAAAGATCCTGAAAAACGAACAGCCTACGACAAATTCGGCAGTCACTGGCAAAACGGACAGGACTTTGAACCGCCCCCTCACTGGGATGCAGGCTTCCAATTTGGTGGTACGGGATATACAGGGGCCGACCCTACAGGGTTCAGTGATTTTTTTGAGACCCTGTTTGGCCGTGCTCAATTTGATGGCAGGCAACGACATCACACAACCTTCCGCATGAAAGGGGAGGATCAGCATGCCAAAGTTATGCTCAACCTCCGAGATGCCTTTCATGGGACCAAGCAGACCCTGACGCTGAACAGACCAGTTGTTGATAACCAAGGCCACGTCATAACAACCCCGCACACCCTTCATGTCGCTATCCCCAAAGGTATCATTGAGGGACAGCGAATCCGGCTTGAAGGCCAAGGTCTCCCAGGAGTTGGAGGCAGTCCAGCAGGCGATCTTTACCTTGATATTGCCTTTCAGGAAGACGACCTTTTTCACGCAGAGAAACGAGATATTCACATGACGCTGCCCATTACTCCCTGGGAAGCCGCCCTGGGTGCATCGGTGACAGTGCCTACCCTTGCCGGCAATGTAACCCTCAAGATTCCAAAAGGTTCACAGGGCGGAAAAAAATTACGCCTCAAAGGAAAAGGATTGTGCACTGAACGCCAAAAAGGTGATCAAATAGTTACCTTGAGAGTGGTGGTACCGGAAGCAGTAACAGATGAGCAAAAACAACTCTATACGACCATGGCCAAACTCATGCCCGTAAATCCTCGTCAAAAAATGGGGGCCTGACATGGGAGATACTCAATATTTACAAGGCACCGTGCTCAACGAAGAAATAGAATGCTCCCTGGCGGAAATCTGTCGTTTATGCGGAGTAACGGCAGAACAGATTCATGAAATGGTAGAGGAGGGGGTTATCTCACCCCAAGGTTTGTCCCCCAGGAAATGGCATTTTACAACCATTGAAATCATGCGGGTGCAGACTGCAGTGCGACTGCAAAAAGACTTGCAAATCAACCTGCCGGGATGCGCATTGGTACTTGATTTGATTGAAGAGCTTGAAGAACTGCGTCTACTTAAGCGCAGGCTTACGTGATAGTATCTGACAGCCCTGTATTTCGCCGGTGACCCACATTCAATATTTTTTCCAACAGCTAGACCCTGTTGCCATGAGCATAGGCTTGGGATGCGGCCTACTCCTCACCCCCTTTCTGGTATTACTGCTTGTAGGGAGAATACGCAGACAACTCCTGGTCACTCAGATACGGTTTGACAGGCTCTCTCAGGACACGGAACAACAACAGCTACTCATCGACAGATTACGTCAGGAGCGTGATATCCTTCGTCAGGAGCACGAAACACTTGGTCGTGACAATGCAGGACTTCGGGCTAGGTGTTCCGGTATGGCAAATCAGCTTGAAGAACGTGAACTGTTGCTGGCAGCAACGCAGAGGCAGGTTGAACAAAGGTTTGAGCTCCTGGCCAGTGAAATCCTGACCGAAAAGAGTTCACTCATAAATCATCAGCACGAATCAACACTCAAGCTGCTCCTCTCTCCTTTTCACAAGCAGCTCCAGGAGTTCCAGCATAAAGTTGATGATGTATATGACCGTGAGACACGGGACAGGGTAGCCATCACCACCGAAATACAGCACCTCCGCCAACTCAACGAACGTCTCAGTAACGATGCCGTTAACCTGACCGAGGCGCTCCAGGGAAAAAATAAGCTACAGGGCCAATGGGGTGAAATGGTCCTGGAAAAAATACTAGAAGAATCAGGCCTGCGCAAGGGCGTGGAGTATACAACCCAAGTCAGTTTGCATACCGAATCAGGATCAAAACGCCAACCGGATGTGATTGTCCACCTCCCTGGAAAACGAGACGTTATCATTGATGCCAAGGTCTCTTTAAAGGCCTTTACCCAAGCACATAGCGAAAACGATGAAAAGCGACGCCGAAAATACGAATTAAGGCACCTTGATTCCGTTAAACGCCACGTTACATCGCTCTCATCTAAACAATACCACCAACTTAAAGGTGTCAGCAGTATGGATTTCGTGCTGCTTTTCATCCCGATTGAAACCGCATTTCAAAAGACACTGGAAAACGATCCGGAAATCCTTTCCCGATCAATGCGCAAACAGGTTGTCTTATGCAGCCCCTCAACCTTACTGGCTATACTGCGGACCATACAACACCTATGGCGCCTGGATGAACAAAACCGAAACGGTTTAATCATTGCCAAACAGGCTGGGAATCTTTATGATAAATTTGTAGGCTTTATTGAAACCTTTGAAGAAATAGGGACACGTTTACACCAGTCGCAGCAGGCTTGGCATCTGGCTAAAAAAAGACTGAGCAGCGGCAACGGCAACCTGATAAAAAGAGCTGAGTACCTCAAGGAACTGGGTGTACAAACTGATAGAGAATTAACAGAAGCTCTCAAACAGACAACACGTTCACAAGGAGAAATAATATGAGAAATATGACAATTACCGCAATTATCCTGCTGGCACTGGTATCGGGTTGTGCAAATATGAACAAGGCCCAAACCGGCGCTGTCGGTGGTGCGGCCGGAGGCGCCCTCATCGGGCAGATGATCGGCCATAACACCGAGGCTACCTTAATTGGTGCTGCTGTGGGAACCATGCTCGGCTATATCGTTGGTAATGAAATGGACAAATACGACAAACAGCAGTTAAACCATGTCTACGAACGCGGAGTTTCCAATCAACGTTCATCTTGGGTTAACCCTGACAGCGGCAACCAGTATGCCGTCACGCCACAGCCTGCGTTCCAGAACCCGACGACTAACCAAGTCTGCAGAAAAGCGGAAATAAATGCAATTATTGACGGGAAAAGCCAAAAGACCTACACCACAGCCTGTCGTGATGCCAACGGCCAGTGGCAGTTACAATAACAACGAGTCACACCGCATGTTATCCGGAAAATTTGGTGTGGCAACACGCTCACCCATGGAACTTATCGATGTGACCAGGCGGTTGCAGGACATCGTAACAGAACAAAGCATTACCCAAGGTTTATGTACTGTCTTTAATCCACACACAACCGCCGGAGTCACTATCAATGAAGGGGCTGATCCTGACGTGCAGGACGATATCATTGGCGCCATGCGTCGGATTGTTCCCCTTGATTATCCATATAAACACAGGGAGGGAAATTCACCCTCCCATGTTATGGCAACCCTGACAGGCAGTTCCGTCACCATCTTCATTGCTCAGGGGCAGCTGCAACTCGGCACCTGGCAACGCATTTTTTTCTGTGAATTCGATGGGCCTCGTCAGCGTAAACTCACTTGGCAGATTCTGCCTGGCTGATACAGCCGTTTCTTTTATCTTCAAGGGTATTCCATGCTGTTTGGCCTTAACCGTGCTACAGATGAAAAATCTCTCCAGGAATTATTGGAACATTTTTCAAAACGAAAACTCACCGATGTACTTGTACCTCGCATGACCGATGATGAAATTAACCAACTCGTCGAACAGCTCATGGGGATAATGCGCAATCATCTTTCCGATGAAGAATATCACAGCCTTTTGCTCGACGATCCCCATCATCGTCATTGATCTCCAAGCAGACATAACTCTGCCCTTGCTAATGTCCCATGCCGGAGGACAAACAGGACAACGTTTTCACGTCGGTTTGGAACCGCCTGTTGTCTTTGACTGCAGAATGAAGCCCTGGTATACGGATGTGCTTGAGGTTGATCCCGCCACAAAGGCGCTGGTTGACGAAAAAATTTCCTCTATTATACCATTACGTTACAGATAAATCGTTATTTCGGTATTATAATAACAGGTAGATACAGAAAACATTGCATCAGCCCCTGGTTAGCCTCTGCTTACATCATGGCTGTGGAAGGACAATTACATCAACGTATGGAAAGACTCCAAAAAATCATAGCTCAGGCGGGTATCGCCTCTCGAAGAGGCGCTGAAGAGCTTATCGCCAGAGGACGGGTACGGGTCAACGATCAGGTTGTAACCCACATGGGCTATAAGGTAGATCCGGAAAAAGACCGTATAACCTTTGACGGCAACCCTATCAATCTTGAAAAAAAAATCTACTTACTGCTCAATAAACCGGCAGGATATGTAACGACCCTCTCCGATCCGCAGGGACGTCCCATTGTCACAGACTTGCTTCCTGAAATTAATGCGCGACTCTTTCCCGTCGGTCGCCTTGACCTGGACACTGAGGGCGCCCTGTTGATGACCAATGACGGCACCCTTGGCAACTACGTCCTTCACCCACGTTATGAAATTAACAAAACATATGAGGCAACGGTCAAAGGCATGCCATCTGTGGCCGGCATGCAGCGTTTGGCAAAGGGTATACTCATTGATGGGCAGAAAACCTATCCGGCACAATTACGATTTTTAGTAAAATCCCGTTCACGATCCAAAATAGAGATTATAATTCATGAAGGGAAAAAACGGCAAGTTCGTAAAATGTTTCAAGCAATCGGCCATCCAGTCCTGCATTTGAAACGAACCGCCTACGGAAATCTTCAATTAGGAACACTTTCCAGTGGAAAATATCGTACTTTGACAAAAAATGATCTAAAAAAGCTATTTTTAGGAAAAATTCCCTTTACAATCAAAAACATACCTGCTTAAGTTTTTATAGCTTTCTAATAGTAGTTCCTGTTTTACATTTTTCTCCCAAACATTTGAGTAGGGAGGCTTTTATCCAGATACGTTACCGACGGACAGGGGAGACAGAAATGAATAAATCCGAACTGATCGAAGCATTGGCAGAAGAAATGGATATTCCAATTCGCGAAGCTGCTTCCATTACCAACACTATAATTGATACCATGAGTGATGCTCTTGCCCGTGGTGAGTCCATAGAAATTCGTGGATTTGGGAGTTTTGTGGTAAAAGAGTACGAATCTTACACCGGAAGGAATCCCAAAACCGGAGAAAAAATTAAGGTCTCTCCCAAAAAATTGCCATTTTTCAAGGTTGGCAAAGATTTGAGAGAGCAGGTTAACAAACCCAAAGACTAGCCGCTACGGGCAGCATTAAACGTTCTACTCCATCGATTTAACAGGGACCACTTCCCCAACTAAGTCGTAGATGTGCGCTTCGCTGATACGTACAGGCACAATATCCCCCGGGTTTACTTGACCGCTGGTTATATACACGCAGCCGTCAATATCAGGTGCCTGAAATCTGGTGCGGCCTTCTAGCAGCAAGTCACTCTCACGGCTCACACCTTCGATTAAAACCGGTTCTATTTTGTCGACAAAGCGCTGTTGACGCTCTTTGTTTATTGTTGCCTGCAGACTCATTACCTGGGCGTATCTTTTTGCCTTTTCCTCTTCCTGGACCTTATCAGCAAAATTGGCGGCAATGCTTCCTTCTTCGTCTTGATACTGGAACACCCCTACATGGTCCAATTGCCATTTTTGCAAAGCTTGGGTTAAAATGTCCACGTCTTCCTCTGTTTCACCAGGAAAACCTACCATGATAGTAGTACGCAGGGCGCATTCAGGAACGAAAGAACGTATCCGGGAGACCAGGTCATCGAGTGTGGCCAAACCATAGCGCCTATTCATCCGTTTCAGGACCCTATCGCTCACATGCTGAAAAGGTATATCAAGATAGGGGACAATACGCGGCTGCGCCGCCATCAGCTGAAGGAGAGACGTATCAACAGATGACGGATAGAGATAAAGCAAACGAAACCACAGAATTTGCGTCTTGTTGACCAACGTCTGCAAAAGGGAGACTAAACTGGTCTCGCCATCTTTAAGGTCATCACCATACGCTGTAAGATCCTGGGCAATGAGCGTCAGCTCCTTCACTCCCTGACTGTCCAGCAATTGAGCCTCGGCAGTAAGGTCCTCAATGGTTCGACTCCTCAGCCTGCCGCGAATTGAGGGAATCATACAATAGGTACAGTGGTTATCGCACCCCTCGGTAATTTTTAAATACGCTCTGAAAAATGGAGTTGAAATCTTGCGCGGCACAGAGGCGTCCATGAGATACAAGGATTCGTCCCCCACCGCGAGCATGCTCTCCCCTTGGCGTTTATTCTCAAGAAAATTGACTATCTGGGGAAATTCATCAACTCCGAGAAATATATCTACTTCCGGTAATTCTTCAGCAAGTTGTGCCCCATACCTTTGCACCATGCACCCGGTAACCACAAGTACTACCTCTTCGTTATTTTGCTTGTACTCAGCAAGACGAAGAATCTCATCTACGGCTTCCTCAACTGCCGGCTGGATGAAACCACAGGTATTGACGAGCAGTATATCTGCCTGCTCCGGCTCCTCAACCACCTGGTATCCGGCATTTTCAAGCAGGGCAAGCATCACTTCTGTGTCCACCAGGTTCTTGGGGCAGCCCAGGCTGACAATATGTATATTTTTCATAAATCTTTCAATCCTCCTCCATCGGCTTCCCTACAGAGATCTGCCAACAATTGCTTGGTTTTTCGGCGAAATGTCTTCCTGTTAAACTGTGGTCGCCATTTTTCATGATACAGTTCATCTGAAACCAACATCACTGCAGCCAGGCTTATACCGCGAAAAGCTGAAACAGCACTTAATGCGGTATACTCCATATCGACCCCTAATACCCCTTGTTCGCCAAAATACCGCACCTTTGCTTTAGTTTCCCGATAAACAGCATCAATGGTCCACACAGGACCTTGTTTAGTGTTATACCCTGCCTGAGAAAGAGCCTTGTTAACGTTGCCCATTAATTTGACATCCGGTGCAAAATTACCGGCTCCTGGATAATGGTCACTGGTTCCTTCCTCGCTGAACCCGCTGGTGGGTAAAAACACATCGCCTGATGCTAAAAGATCACAAACAGCTCCGCACCATCCATACACAATGACATATCGGGCGCCAAGGGCAATGCATTTTTCCAGGCACATTGCTGCCATGGGAGCACCAACAGCAGGTCCAGCCAGAAAAAAACGATCAGAGGAATACAGTTTCGAATGAAAAAGAAAATGTTGCTGCAAGCCATACATTTCGGCTAGAGCAGGAAAATTGAAGGCATCTGTAGGATTAACAGCAAAAATCCCCAGAGGAGGGAGCTCAGGATCGCGTTTGTCCCGAACCGGGTTTACAATACATTGTTCCATAGGCTAAACAAACCCCAAAAAAAAAGCTGCGGCTTAATGCCGCAGCTTTTGACTACTTTTTTGCTTGATCTGTAAGATTACAGTCCAAGAGCTGCTTTGAAAGGATTCGCATAAAGCAGGATAAAGGCAATAACAAGACCGTAAATCGCAATAGATTCACAAAGAGCCATACCAAGAATCATGGTAGTGGTGATAGCACCTTTGGCTTCTGGGTTACGAGCAACGCCATCACATGCACCGCGAAGACCATTACCCATACCAACACCAGCGCCGTGTCCTGCCAAACCAATACTCAAAGCAGCACCTATACAAATCAAAGCAATAGCAAGTTCCATTTTCAACATCCTCCATTAGATAATAATATATGATTGGCCTTCTTCGTACTCAATAAATAAACTTCAAACTCAATGTGCGTGTTCCAGAGAACCTGCGCAATACAGCACTGCCAAAAGAACAAAAACCACAGCCTGGATAACACTGACGAGCACGCCAAGGCAGAGGATAGGCAGCGGGGCAAAAAAAGCACCTGCAAGCATGAATAAAACTGCAAGCAATACTTCCTTGGCAAAGATATTTCCAAAAAGACGCATGGAAAGTGAAATCAATCGCGCAAAGTTACTGATGATTTCAAGTAAGAACATAAATGGAGCAAGAGCTTTACTTGGTCCCATGAAATGTTTGTAATAGCTGAGCCCATGGGTTTTGAATCCAAGTACATGGTGCGTTACCCAGACAATAATGGTCATGCCCAGGGTGATATTCAAATTCGAAGTTGGAGACATGAAACCGGGAATCAAGCCGATCATGTTGGCAAGAATGATATAAAAGAAAAAGGTAGCCATCATGGGAAACAACATCTTCGCCCCATCTTCGCCCAGGTTTTCGGTAAAAAAGTCCATCAGACCACCGACCATGACTTCCCAAAAATTCTGCCCACTGCCGGGGATCATTTCCAATTTTCCCATGGTCAGCTTCGGCACGATGATAAGAAAGGCCATGACCAGCCAGGTATAGGTCATATACGGTGTACAGAGCTGTTCCAGCAAGCCATGTCCAGTTACCGTATGCGGCACCGGAAGTCCAAGCTTTTCCAGAATAATCGAAATAAATAATATTGGATGTTCCATAACCTATACGCTCCTCAAACTTTGCTCGGAATAAAATATTTTGCCTCTGCTCAGGACAACAAGGATTACACTGAGCATGACTGTCGCTAGGCCAAGACTTAAACCGATCATATTGATAGGCAGTTTGGCAACCAGCAAAATTAACAATAAGCCCAACACCACTAGACGGGCATAAAACTTAATAAAAAACCGAATCTTTTCCGTACGCGAAACAGCATCCGCAGCCATACCGGCTTCACTGACCTTATGGAGCAGTTGGCCTATATCCTTTTTCAGCAAAAAGAAACTTACATTTACCAACACGCCACCAATCAACACAGATAACGCGAACTGGTCGCTATATACAAACCAGCTTCCGACAGTGAACACCACAAGTAATAACCAGCTAAAGCCGGTTATATATCGCACTAATGCTGCATCAGAGTCGTGTTTACTTTGTTTGTTCATCTTACTTCTTATCATCCGATATTTTTTTGGTTAGTTGCCAAAGGCTCTTAAAACCTGCAGCAATCCCAAATCCAAAAAAAATAAAGGTTAGATACGGTGTGGTTTTACCACCAAACGCTTTGTTATCCAGAAACCAGCCGATACCAAAACCGATAATAATAGAGGAAACAAAAGTTATGCCGATGTGACTATATTCGGCCAGCTGCCGAAACATTTCTCTTCGATCCTCAGACATCAATCGAAACTCCCGTATCCAACAGGTTAAATAGTTCGTGCTACAGGTATCATGCACAACAACCAAACGCAATATTTTTTTTATCTAATTCATCAATTTTTTGAATGACGACTCAATCATATTCAAAGCTTTTTCCAAATGAATACGATCGTGTGCAGCAGATATAAATGTCGCCTCGAACTGAGAAGGGGCAAGCCACATACCTCCTTCCAGCATATTTCTGTAGTGTTTTCCATACATTTCGGTGTTCGCTTTCATGGCCGATTCAAAATCCGTTACCGGTTCATCGGTAAAAAAGCAGGTCATCATGGACCCGATACGATTAAGTACGGTCGGCACAGCAGCGGCATCTGCAATCTGTTGCAACTCAGCGGCAAACCAGTCTGATTTTTGCTCAAGGTCTTTATAAAAATCAGGCTTTCGCACCAATTGCAGCATGGCAAGACCGGCACTCATTGCTAAAGGATTACCGGAAAGAGTCCCCGCCTGATAGACAGGCCCATCAGGGGCAATATTATCCATGATTTCAGCTTTACCACCATAGGCGCCGACAGGAAGCCCACCACCGATGATCTTGCCCAGACAAGTAAGGTCTGGAGTAATACCGAATCGTTCCTGCGCTCCGCCAAGGGAAAGCCTGAAACCAGTAATAACCTCGTCAAAAATCAGAACGATGCCCAGCTCAGTTGTCAACTCACGTAATTTTTTAACAAAACTCATGTCTGGAACAACCACTCCCATATTTCCGGCAACCGGCTCAACGATGACACAGGCAATGTCAAGATTCTCGTCCCGCAGAGTACGTTCAAGTACTTCCTTGTCATTATAGGGAATAGAAAGCGTATTTTTTACTATATCGTCAGGTACTCCCGGGCTACCAGGTATACCCAGGGTAATCAGTCCTGACCCCGCCTTAACCAAAAAAGAATCAGAATGGCCATGATAACAGCCGTCAAATTTAACCACCATATTCTTTCCGGTATAGCCTCTAGCCAGGCGGACTGCGCTCATGGTGGCTTCAGTTCCAGAGTTAACAAATCGAACTTTTTCAATGGAAGGAACACACTCACACACCAATTCGGCTAATTCAACCTCCACTGACGTTGGAGCCCCAAAACTTGTCCCATTGACAGCCGCCTGCTGTATTGCATCGACAACCTCAGGTTGTGCATGTCCGGCGATCATTGGGCCCCATGAGCTAACAAAATCTATAAATTCGTTTCCATCGACATCTGTCACAATGCATCCCGAGGCCTTTTGAATAAACAACGGATCACAACCGACAGAACGACAAGCACGGACAGGAGAATTTACGCCTCCGGGAATAACAGCTTGCGCTTTTGAAAACAGGGAAACAGAACGATTAGTGATCATAAGCCCACAACTCCTGATATTGGGTAGTAATTAGTTGAACGATGTCTTTTCTCAAATCCGGCAGTATACCACTTAGTCTTTTACGATGTCAAAACGAAAACGAAATCACTCCCCACGACTTGACAGAAAGCTAAAGATGATAATTTTCTCTTGTCACGTTCAGGAGCTCAAGGTAGAATGCTTACCAATGCGGCTAAAATATACATAACCATTGAGAATTTAAATATTTTCTCACGACAAGAATTCTTAACGGACGCAACAAGGAGAAAACAAAATGGCAAGTGACAAGGTAATGCACGTATCGGACAGCGAATTTGACGCAAAAGTCATAGGCAATGACCTCCCCTGTCTGGTAGACTTTTGGGCCCCCTGGTGTGGTCCATGCAAAGCAATTGGCCCGGTAATTGATGATCTTGCCGATGAATTTGACGGTAAAGTACTCATCGCAAAAATGAATGTGGACGATAACCCTGCCACACCCGGAAAATTTGGAATCCGTGCCATTCCCACGCTCATTTTATTTAAGGGTGGAGAGGTTGTCGACCAGATTACAGGTGCAGTCGGCAAAAGCCAACTTCAGGATTTAATGAATAAAGCTGTTTGATTTTTTTACCCAAAACGGTTCTCTGCTCAAATGACAGAGGACCGTTTTTTTTTGTTTTTTTTATAGATAACAATTACCAACAGTGCACTGATCCCCGGTTGTTTTAAAGCGAGTGGTTTTAACCTCCCGCCACAACAGCGAAATTTTATTTTATGAATTCTCAGTACCTGGTGTTGGATTTTCATGCCATCACCATCAGGAGGCGTTATGACTTTCCCCCCCTATCGTGCTAATATAACCGCTGCGCTGCTACTCCTATTGCTGTTTTCTCTTTCTGGATGCGGAGTTTTTCAAGGCATGTTTGACAGCGTCACTTTTGGAGAAGAAGAGGAAGTGAAGGGGTCTCCCGAGGTCCTGATCACGAAAGGGATGGATGCATATAAAGTGGGCGACTACAGCGGTGCCATCAAGGCATTTGAAAAAATTCTTGACGAATTCCCTTTCAGTCAACAGGCAATGCTTGCTGAGCTTAAAGCTGCAGACGCCAACTATTACAACAAATCTTACTTGGAAGCAAAACTCCTTTACCAGGAATTTGAAGAACGCCATCCCACAAACGAGGCAATCCCGTATGTTCTTTTCCAAATCGGGATGTGTGATTTCACCCGCTCCAATAGAATTGATAGAGATATAACCGGTGCCGAAGATGCCATCAAATCGTTCTCCAGGCTTCTGCGCACTTTTCCCACCTCGCCCTACACAAAAGAGGCTAAGGCAAGAATTCAGGCCGCACGGGATTTTCTGGTCAACCATGAATACTTTGTGGCCGTTTTTTACGTCAGAACAGAAAAGTATGACCAAGCCATCCACAGGTTAAAATATCTACTGGCTATGTATCCCAAGTCCACTATAGCCCCCAAAGCCCAAGCGCTCCTGGAAAAGTTGGAAGCAGGAGAGCCGCCACGATGGGGTATCAATAAATGGCTCCCTGAAATCTCCATGCCGAGCTGGACCCTATGGGAATCGGATGAAAACCAATAGCGTCAACCAAGCAACGCTGTGAGAACAGGCCAAACAGCAGGCTCGTATGCCACAGCCCAGAAAAAGATACCTGCCTGTCACCTATTCTTGCGCCAGCAGGCGCTCCACAGTTTTCAATAATGCGGAAAGTTTTTGTTCTGTATCAAGAGTGACCAGACGCCCTCCAGTACCGAGTGCAGGGTCGACAAAAGCTTTCAGTTGATGCTGATATATCTCCCACCGTCCGTCAGAAACCGCTGTTTCATCAACCGCTCTTTTTTGCAGACGACGCCTGACCTCATCAGCCGAACATGTACAATAGATAAAAAGTGGGGTGGCATCGTATTGACCAGCCATTTCCACAACGGCCTCCCTTTCTTCCAGATTACTGTATGAGCCATCCAGAAAGACAACAGATTGCCCCTGCTCCATATCAACGGCAGCCTGCTTCAACATGGCTGCGTAGGTTTTACGGGTAAAGTCTGCACTGTAAATCCCCTTTCCGACCGCATCCGGACGCTTGTCGGTGGGCAATAGTCCGGCAAGCTTCTTTCGCATCCGGTCGGTATTATAGTAGGGAATGGCATTGGCTGCAGCATACGTACCGGCAAGGGTTGATTTGCCGGAAGCCGTCATACCAAAAAACACAATTACTTTCTTTTCCACCTTCTATCCCCCCTCGCCCTCCACCATATCCAGACTATTCACCGTCTTGGGCATACCGATGAGCCAGCTCAAAATATTTTGCAGCATTTCGCAGACATTCTTCCCGGACACCCGCATCAACGACAGGATCAGCAGCTGTAAAAAGACCTATCTTACCACGTACATATGCCCGATAGCATTTATAAAAATCGAGCATATCAACCAATCCAGGATCTTTTGCTGCCTGACAAAAACGTTCAATAAAAAGTTGAGAAAAATCAGTTAACCCGTAATAGTCGAGATCCATTGCAAGAAAGGCAACATCACACGCAACATCATGGAAACGAAAGCGCTCGTTGAACTCAATGCAGTCGTAGATGTATGCATGTCCTCCTGTCAAACAGATATTCACAGAATGAAGATCGCCATGACAATCACGGATATGATCGCCGACGATACGCTTTGTAAATCGCTCCGTCTGGGCAAGGACCTTTTCAGCATAACTGCTGATATCGTTAAACTGCTGTAGAGTCAGTGCCCCCTGATCAACAAAAGCTTTGGTCTGTTCAAAATTCTCCACCACATTGACACCGACGGCATCAGCCGTTCCAAACTGATTTATGTCCTCACCTGTGGCGGCATTTTTATAAAAGGGAACCAACGTGTCGACAATGTTGTCCAAATGGTGCTCTTGCAATTTCCCAGCTTTGATCATATTCCCCATCATCCCCTCTTCGGGCATGCGGACCATTTTTATCCCATATTCAACGGTCTCTCCGGAGCCATCAAGAGAAAATTGATCGTTATCAAGGTTGATTTTCACTAAATCCAGATATATTTCAGGACAGAGACGCCTGTTCAGGGTAAGCTCTTGCTCGCAATAAAAGTGCCGTTTTTCCAAATCTGAAAAATCAAGAAAACCAAAATTTACAGGCTTTTTGAATTTGTAGACAAAATCACCAGCTAAAAGGACATAGGAAATATGAGTCTGCACCAGCTTGACACTATCAACCGGATGCGAATAGACTGCAGGTTGCAGCAGAGCTTGAATAAATGCAGGGAGCGTTTCTTTTGTCATTACAGGGTGCCTCTTAAGTTATTTTGATATAAACGAAATTATTGCAAAACGTTTACTTTACCAAAACAGCGATAAAGCGTAAACGCTTTACCACATTTTCCGAAGCTGTAATGATCCACAGCATACCAGCAGCCACAAACAAAACATGAACGAAACACACCTAAAGAACCTGCTCACGCAGCTCCAACGGGGAGAACTGGACATACCCCAGACCCTTGACAAACTTCGAGGGCTTCCGGGCGAATCATTTTCAGGGGTTCAACTGGACCATCACAGAATGCTGCGCACAGGTATCCCTGAAGTGATCTTCGGTGAACGTAAAACGCCGGACCAACTCGTTGCTATTTTAGAAAGGATGCTTCCCGCTCCAACGGTTGTGCTGGCTACACGAGTCTCAGAAAAAAAGGCGCAACAGGTCTGTGAACGTGTTGCCGGTATACATTATCACCCTGTGGCCCACATGCTGACAGGCAACCCTCATCACATTCCAACAGACTGCTCCCGAGGCACAGTGGTTATAACCACTGCAGGGTCATCTGACCTACCGGTAGCAGAAGAGGCAAGATTAACTCTCGAGTATTTCGGCCATCCGGTTGAGACCATCTATGACGCTGGTGTGGCTGGAATTCACAGAATACTTAACAGGGTACCCACTCTGCAAAAAGCAACTGCGGTTATTGTTATCGCCGGCATGGAAGGAGCCCTTCCTTCAGTGGTTGCCGGAGTCACCGGCGCACCGGTGATTGGTGTACCCAGCAGCGTTGGCTATGGCACCGGGGCGGGAGGTTACTCTGCCCTGCTAGGCATGCTCAACAGTTGCTCCCCGGGTCTGGCTGTTGTCAACATTGACAATGGATTTGGAGCTGCCTGCATGGCGGACGCAATCAACAGGAAGTGATTATATCTCCATAACGCCCTCTCTTTTTGCTGAAAATGCAATCTCCCCATTGCATGATCATGGCTATCATCGTATAATCGTCTTTTTTTACGTTTTGATTTTTTTTCTTTTTCACTTTACTCATATAAGGCATACTTGCAATGAACACCTCTCTAAAGCTGAAAATCGGGTTACTCCTCACCCTGATACTTTTTTCACTGATGACGCTGGCACCGTCTTTTTATTCCGATACTCCCCAGTGGTGGAAAAAATATCTCGCTCCCCAAGGACTTAAACTCGGTTTGGACCTTCAGGGTGGTATGCACCTGGTTCTTCAAGTAGACCTTGAAAAAGCCATTGAAAACTCTCTTGACCTGGCCGCTGCAGACCTGAAGGACGGACTTGCTGAAAAGCAGATCACTGCTGTGCGAATGCGCTCAGAAGACCCTTCCAAGGTTGTTTTTACCCTTCCTAACACCGGAGCAGTAGATACTGTACAAAGTACCCTCGCCAGTGACTTCCCCAATCTCGACGTCCAAATTAAAGCCGAGACAGGGAGCTTCCCCCTGATTACCCTGCAGCTTAAACAGGAAGAGATAGAATTTATACGAAAAAATGCAGTTAACCAGTCCCTGGAGATTATCAGAAACCGTATTGATCAATTCGGCGTAGCTGAACCGACAATTCTCCGTCAGGGAGAAAATGAAATTGTTGTCCAGTTGCCAGGTGTCAAAGACCCGGATCGGGCTATGGGACTTATCGGACAAACAGCCCAACTGGAATTTAAGCTGGTGGCCGAGGCACAGGGGCTAAACCTGGCACAATTGTTAGCTGAGGTCCAATCAACAGGGCAATGGGAGCCGGGGAAAAGCAGAAAACAGCTCAACCTTGCTCTTCAGGGACGCCTACCGCAGGGAACGGAAATTTATTTCGAAAAGGTCATCGATAAACAGACCAAGGCCGAAACACAGGTACCGATTCTGCTTGAAAGTCAGGTACTCATGACCGGAGAAATGGTCAAAAATGCCCAGGTTCGAATCGGAGGCAGCTTCAACGAGCCTTATGTAAGTCTTGATCTCACCGGCAGAGGCGGCAAGGTCTTTGCCCATATCACGGAAAAAAGTGTCAACAGACGACTGGCCATTGTGCTTGATGAAGTCGTTCGTTCAGCACCTGTCATCCGTGAACGCATTCTTGGCGGCAGTGCACAGATATCCGGTAATTTTACCCACGAAGAAGCAACTGACCTGGCTATCGTTCTCCGCGTTGGAGCCTTACCCGCACCTGTTGAAATTATACAGAACCTGACTGTTGGTGCGAGCCTTGGGCAGGATTCAATCAATAAAGGTTTGAGTTCCGGATTAGTCGGTGCGCTCCTCGTCCTCCTTTTCATGGTTATCTACTATCGGCTCTCAGGAATTATAGCAGATTTCGCGCTGATGCTGAACATCCTGTTTCTGTTTGTCGGATTGGCAATGCTTGGTGCCACGCTGACTCTACCAGGTATTGCTGGGATCATCCTTTCCATAGGTATGGCGGTCGATGCCAATGTTCTTATTTTTGAACGAATGCGAGAAGAATTTGCGCTCGGCAAATCGATTAAATCAGGGGTTGATTCAGGGTTCAGCAAGGCATTCTGGAGTATCGTCGATTCCCAGGTGACGACCTTGATCACAGCTTTGGCACTGTTTTTGTTTGGTACAGGCCCGATCAAAGGATTTGCCGTCACCCTCTCTTTGGGTATTATTTTCAACCTGTTTGCAGTTCTTTTCTGCACCAGGCTTGTCTACGACAGTTTATACACAACCCGCAAGCTGAAGCGCTTAACCTTTATGCGGCTTATCCATAAAGCCAACTTTGACTTTATGAAAGCCCGCAAAATTGCTTTCGGCCTCTCAGGTTTCCTGGTCATTATCGGCACCATAGCTTTTGTGCAGATCCTTCGTGGTCAGGCAAATCTTGGCGTGGATTTTTCAGGTGGATCTCTCCTGCAGTACCACGCAAGCCAACCCTTTGCCCTTGAGAACGTACGCTCCGCCTTAAACAAAAACGGCTTCCCTGATATTGACCTCCAGGAAGTTACCGGAGAAAACCGACTTATTGTCAAATTAAAAAAGTCCGAACAAACCGTTGGTCACTTTGGTGATGAGATCACTACTATCCTGGCCCAAGAGCTCACTGATCATGAGTTTCTGTTAGAAAGCGAGTCGGAGATTGGTTCATCCATCTCTGCTGTATTACGGAATAAAGCCATTCAGGCAATCGGCATTTCATTGATGGGCGTTTTAATATACCTTGCCCTTCGCTTTGATCTAAGTTTCGGCTTAGCTGCTGCAACAGCTACCTTCCACGATGTGCTTGTGGTGCTGGGTATCTGCTGGGCAATGAACATGGAGATCTCCCTGCTTGTTGTCACTGCACTGCTGACCCTGGCAGGCTATTCTCTTAATGACTCGGTGGTTGTTTTTGACCGAATTCGTGAAAATATGAAAAAAGAAGAAAATACCAGCTTTTACCAGACCATCAACGACAGTATCAATCAAGTTCTTGGTAGATCAGTTGTCACCTCCCTCACAACTGCCCTGGTCCTCTCATCCCTTTTTATTTTGGGTGGATCTTCCATTCATGATTTTGCATTGACCCTTTTGATAGGTGTTCTCATCGGGACCTATTCATCCATATTTATCGCCAGTCCCATCCTGTCACTCAAAAAGAGGTAATGCAAACCGTGAACGACACACTGCCGAATAATTTCAGCCGCATCAAACCAGATCAAAAATTTTGCTTTGATTGTCATCCAGGTGTTCCCTGTTTCACAGAGTGTTGCAGGGAACTTGATTTAGCCTTAACGCCTTATGATGTCCTGAGGCTTAAGAGACAATTAAAGCTCCAGTCAGGCATTTTTCTGGAAAAGTATGTCATCATAGAATGGGATGAACAACAACTCTTTCCTATCTGCTATCTCACCATGGTGGATGACGGAAGGGCAAGTTGCGTTTTTGTCGATAAGAGCGGGTGCAAGGTCTATGACAATCGACCTGGAAGCTGTCGTGCTTACCCTGTAGGCAGGGGTGCCATCCGTAAAGCCGACGGTACAGTTGACGAATCCTTTGTCCTGGTCACAGAAGATCATTGCAAAGGTTTTGCAGAAGGCAAGGAACAAGATGTGAACATTTATTTTGCCAACCAGGAACTAGAGACCTACAACCACTTCAACGACAAACTGTTGGAACTGTATCAGCACGATAAGATACGTGCCGGCTTCAAGCCAACCAGAGCACAGCTCGATCAATACATACTCGCCTTGTACAACCTGGATACTTTTAGTCAGCAAATGGCCAATGACAGCATTTCAATGAAAAGACCTCTGACCCCGATGGAACTTCAGGGGCTGGCAGGCGATGATGAGAAATTGCTGCTTCTTGCCATATCCTGGCTCAAACAAGAATTTTTCGGGGAATAAAAATCTGAAGACGTGTGTAGATCCGATGAGTGATCCCGTTGAATCTTGTTTTACAAGAATCCGTACTATCAGTGGTCATTATTGTACGCTTGAAGGAGGATCACACGGTCCTGACCATAGTGAACGAGTATTTCGAATGGCCATGGTAATCGGCAAGAAGATGCAGGCAAACCTGCTTATTCTTGGGACCGCTGCTTTACTGCATGATATCGGTAGAAAGGCAGAAACGGAAAGTAAAGGTAAAATATGTCATGCCGAACATAGTGCAGAGCTCGCCCGTTCTGAATTGATGCTGCTCGACTACAAGGAGGATGACATCAAACATATTTGTCATTGCATCCGCAGTCATCGTTTCCGTAAGGGTAGCCCTCCACAATCAATGGAAGCCAAAATTCTTTTTGACGCGGACAAGCTGGACTCCATAGGCGCTATCGGTATCGGACGAGCATTTCTGTTTGCAGGTCAAATAGGTGCATGCCTCCACAACCCTGAGAAGGATCCCGAGGAGACAGAAGCCTATTCCAAGCAGGATACAGCTTACCGAGAATTCCAGGTAAAGATGTCCAAGGTAAAAGACCAAATGCTTACCCCTATAGGTAGACAGATTGCAGAACGGCGACACCACTTCATGGAACTTTTTTTTGATGAACTTAATGGCGAAATATATGGTACTGCAGATGGTACCCAGCAAATATGAGGGACAGGAACATGCTTAAGCTGGTGGTTTTCGACTGTGATGGAGTTATGTTCAGTTCACTGGAGACAAACAGAATATATTATAATCATCTGTTAGAAACCTTTCAGTGCCCGCAGATGAACCAGGCGGAACTGGAGTATGTTCACATTCACAATGTTGCCAACTCTATACGGCATATTTTCCGCAATCATGTTCATATTGACCTTGAGCAGGTTACCTCTTACTGCCGGTCCCTTGATTATAGCCCATTTCTTAAGCACATGGTAATGGAGCCGGATCTACCTGCCTTTCTTAAACATATCAAACCAAACTATCACACGGCCATATCCACCAACAGAACCAATACCATGGATATCGTGCTGGACACCTTTCAACTTCGATCCTGGTTTGATATGGTCGTCACTGCCAGTGATGTTGAGCGTCCAAAGCCTGCGCCCGATGGTCTATTGATGATCCTTGATCATTTTCATGTTCAGCCGGACGAAGTTATTTACATTGGAGATTCAACCGTTGACAGAGACCATTGCGCCAGTGTCGGCATTGACCTTATTGCCTTTAAGAATACAAATCTGGAAGCGAAATATCACGTTGATAGTTTCACAGCAATTGCCGGCCTCCCGCCTTTTCATTCTACAGCAGGCAGACAGTGTGACGAGCCCTGATTGTATTTCTTAGCTAATCCTCTTCATCCATTCGCTTTAGACCTTCCATCAGGATCATCATAAAATCGCCGATTTCTCGAGCCTGCATTAAGGATTCAGGCAACCCGGGAACAAATTGAAAATCCCCTTTTTTTTCAGAAAGAATTGCGTATACAGCCTCATGGTTGTCGAGATCTTCAAAACGAGCTGCCAGGAGACCACCTTCACGAAAAGTAACCCTTGCCGCTTTGTCGGCAAAGTTCATGATCAAGCGACCGGTTTTTTGGTGCATATGAAAAACTTGGAGCAGCTCTGCCGGTAAAATTGCTTCTATTTTACCGCTCATAACAGCCCTTGAATCAACTTTATTTTCTGTGCATTCAATCAAAAGAGGGGATTCTGATAATTGAAATTTAATCAGGCCGGTACAGCCACCGCACGTAAAAATTTCATCTTTATACTCTGCAAATCCTGTTGCCATAGAGGGGAGCAGTTGAACAAGAAGACCTGTCATCTCACGAATAAGGATGAGGCAAGAAGATTTTTGAGGAAGGAATTCCACTGATTGACGAGTGAGAATAAACCCATTATCCCGGCTGTATAAGGGGCAATTACGCTCCTCAACAACTTTAAATTGTGCACAGAAATCAGACATATTCTCTTAAAGGTTAGTGTTATGTATACTGTCTATTGTACACAGAATATACATTCACTCAAATAAAAGTATTCATTACAAAGATACCTTGTCTTCATTTTTAATATTTTACAATCAATGTGGCTTGTTTCGTTGAGGTAAATAATATACTATACTAGGTAGTGTAGAGTGCGGCTTAGGTGAGGCTATGTCTATTTTCTACTTTTTTTCAACTTAATAATTAACAGGTTATTACATGGTTACGGGCTCTCAACAGCTTGTCGACGATTTCGAACAGCTTCAAAGTTCTCTTGAGCTTTATCCTAAGATCAATATTGTCAAAACTGATGGGCAACCACCTGATAATTATGAAATTGAGTTCACTCTTCGTGGCTATATAAAAGACGCCAATGGCACTGTCTCGATCGGCAATACTCACCGGGTGCAGATAAGTCTCCCTTTTGGATACCCTCACTTTGCGCCGACAGTGAAACCACTGACCCATATTTTCCACCCAGATGTTGATCCTGCTGCAATCCGGATAGCTGATCGGTGGCAACAGAATCCATCCCTTGCCGATCTCGTTCTCTACATAGGAGAAATGATTTGCGGCCATACTTACAGCCTTAACGATCCTTTCAATCAAGAGGCTGCAGACTGGTACCAAGAGCACCAGGGCAATCTTCCCCTTGATTCACTCAGTATTGCCACCATAGAAGAGTCTTCTCAGGAAATTGATAGCCTTGTTGATGACACCTTTGCTTCACTTGGCCTCGAAACTGATGATTTTCTCGAACCTGTTAAAGAATTTTCACCTGCAGATGTTGAGCACATACAGATGCTCATTGAGCACAAACAGCTTTTTGAAGCCACTCAGGCGTTAACTGAAATAACTGAACAATTTCAAGAACGTGAAGTTATCCAAGAAAATATCGACAAAGGTATGAAAAAAGCTGAGCAGCTTTTCGCCTTGGCTGAACAGCTAGAGGACCTTGGAAAATTCGACGAAGCCGTCGATGTAGTCGATAATCTATTTGAAGTCTGTGTAGATATGCCCGGAAGCGACAGCCTTCGCTCCCGCCTCCAGCAGGAATTTTCTCTTGCTCTACGTTCTCCGGGAAACTCTGCCGAAGAACAAAGTGAAGACAGCCTGATCGTACCCAAAAAAGACAAGACTAAGAAAAAATCCTCTGCAAAGAAAAAACAAAAACAGGTAGCCCCTGCTCCCCGGCCTCGTCTTAAATTCAAGCCAAAGATTCCACTCCAAATTATCCTTTCAGCGACAGTTTTGCTTGCCATTTGCATAGGTGCAATAAGCTTTTATTTTAAAGACCAAAATATATTAAGTCGCTCCCAGGCAAATATTTTAAAAAGCCAGCTCCTCATAGATAAAAAACAGTTTGAAACCGCCCAGGGAACCCTTTATGAGGCAAAAAAATCGTTATCCGGGCTTACTGTACTTCGCTTTAAAAAAGGCGAAATGGAAAGTGAAATAGAGAAGCTACTTACTTCAAAAGAACTGGATGAGGGGTTAAAGGGGCACGTTCTTTATCAAGGCAAATACATTCCCTCTGCAATGGCCCAATCCCTCAGAGAATTGGCCACCTTAACAGAACAGGCAAAATCTCTAGTAGATCAAAAAAACCCAGCTGATGCGCTTACACTTTACCGTCAGGCTTTTTTTTATGCGCAAAAAAATAAATTGAGCGACAATGTTGCTGAGCTTGAAGCCATAATCAAATCTCTTGAACTCCAACAAACACTGACCCTTGCAGAGCAAGCCGAACTTGGCAAGAACTGGCAAGGTGCTGCAGAAACTTACCGCAAAGCACTGGAGCTATCCAGCAGTCTTTCCGACCCTAAAACAGCAACCGCCATTACCTCAAGGCTCACTGCAGCAACCTTCCGCCATGAACTGAATATGTCAAAAGAGACATTTACCCAGGAACAATGGCAGGAAACAATTGTAAAACTCGAACATGCCCAACGCCTTATTGATTCCAATCCTGACGTTGTCTCCGTAAAGGAGCGACGAGACCTGCACCGATTACTGGTCAACGCACGTCTCTACGGCATTCTCTCGTCCGCGAGAGATGCATACAATCAAAAGAATTGGGCCAATGCTATAACTGAATACCGTAAAGCGGTCAGCCTGCTTGAACAGGAAAGGGATAACTTTGAAGGGCACCTGGACGAATCAATCAGTAAAATTAAAAAAACCGTACTGATGGTGCAAATAGCAATGACGCAGGAAAAGGTACTCCTTGCAGAAAATCAGGATAACCTGCAAGAGGCCCTGCGTCATTCCAAAGAAATTCAGCGGCGTATTAAAAACAGTCCTTTTAAAAATGATCCCTCAGTAGAGGATGTACAACGAAGAATCACTCAACAAATCGCCACGAAAGAAGAACAGATAGCGCACAACAAGAAAATAGTCTGGTTGGAAGAACATTTTGAAGAAATTTTTAGGTCCAATTACCCTACCTTCAGAGGATCACAACTACATTCGCCCAATGCTGCGCTGCTGAGAAAAGTGGATGACAAATCCATTTTCATCATCACCTGCACAGAAAAAAGTCAAGGCACTTCGTCGCGGCTGGAACTCAATTACATGTATGATGAAGGTACCGGCAAATGGTCTGTGTATACGGGAGAATAAAATTCACAGTTTGCATTTCCAGCAAACAAGAGGCATGATTTCCTCCAAGGTAATCAGATCAGAAACCTGAATTCTCCCTTACCAAGTAAATCGTGAAGGTGTAAGATTCCCTCTAGATTACCGTTGGTCGCAACCACTGCCAACACCGTGATCTCTCTCTGCTGCATGAGGCTGAGTGCATCTGCGGCCATGGTATCCCCGCTTATGGTTACCGGACTCCTGGTCATGATATCATTAACAATTGCCTTTTTCGGCACCTCACCACTGGTCAGCAACCTCCTGATATCGCCATCAGTCACAATCCCGCTCAGTCGTCCGTTTTTATCCCTAACCATCACTGCACCAATGCTTTTACTATCTAATTCGGCGATGGTCTCTTGAAGAGTCACTCCTTCCTCCACCACAGGGACCTGGTCTCCGGACAGCATCACCTCTTTTACAGCAACCTTAAGTCGTTCACCCAGACTGCCACCAGGATGATTTCGCCGAAAATCCTCTTCTCGAAATTGATTTTTCTTTAATAAAGTTACAGCAAGGGCATCACCAAGGGCGAGAGTAGCCGTAGTAGAGGAGGTAGGCGCCAACCCAAGCGGACAGGCCTCTCTCGGCACACAAATGTCGAGTGTAATCACAGCAAATCTCGATAGAGTTGAAGTTAAGCTCCCTGTCATGGCAATTATTTGCACATTTCGTTCGCGCAAGCTGCCAAGTAAGGCGTTAAGTTCAGTTGTTTCACCGGAGTAGGATATGGCCAGCACAACATCAGTTGCCGAGACCATGCCTAAATCTCCGTGCATGGCCTCAACAGGATGTAGAAAAAAAGAAGAAGTGCCGGTGGAATTTAAAGTAGCAGCTATTTTCTGTCCGATAACACCGGATTTGCCAATGCCGGTAACCACCAACCTACTTGGACATGCTGCTATTAATTCAACTGCTTGCTCAAATGAAGCATCAAGTTTATCTTTTACAGCCTTAATCCCTTCAGATTCTATGGTAAGGACTTCTTTGGCCTGTTCGACTATGTTCACATTTCCTCCTGCATAATAACACCTGACATACTATTTGTTACTATAATAGCCGACATAGAATGACGCCGCGGCTACATGTTCTAAAAATTACAGTAACTATTCAGCAGCACCCCAACGCTTCATGATCTGCCCGCCTAGCATACCGGTGTATAGCTAATAGTCAGGTGGTGAACATTTGGAACACTTCTGGCAAGTTACAGCTTGGGGTAGATTGACACTTTCCAGATCTTCACGGAAAAGTTACAAATCAAAACTATCTACAGAGGCCTAAGTTGTCCGCCAACAATCTGGTGGAGCTTACCCTGACTATCTATTACCTTATAACAGCCACTGTCTGTTATTCCGTCTCCAGTTCCACATACAACCTGCTGTTGTGCAACATACTCAACCGGACGCCGGTAAAGGTAATCATAGTCCTGCCATTGATCGAGGACAATTTGTGGTTCAGAAGATAATGTACGAATATTGTCTAAAATTTGGCCAACTATTTTTTCGAGCAGAACTTCTAAAGAAAAAGTTAAATGAGTGTGCTCACGTACGGTCGTCACTATTGACTGAATTTCTGAAGGATAATCAACAAGGGTAGTGTTGATATTCAAGCCTACACCAATTATGACATAGGGGAGGTGGTTGCTATCAACAACCTCCGATTCGCAGAGAATGCCGCCCAGTTTTTTCCCAGCAACATAGATATCATTTGGCCATTTAAGTGTTAGCTCCAGCCCGGTTTCAGCAACCAAACAGCTAGCACATGCAACCCCGGTAGCCAGTGTTATTAGCGGAAGATGTTTGGTTTGCAACAGAGGTTGAAAGAGGATTGTAAAATACAGTCCTCCTTTAGGTGAACTGAAAATTCTTCCATATTGCCCTTTTCCTCCTGATTGCTGCTGGGCAACTAACAGTAATGGTTCATCAGGCGTTGACCGTATTAACTGCTTCGCATAGCTATTTGTTGATGCGATATCATCAATGTGCAGAATCTTCATTATCAGATAAATAGAAATTTGTTATATAGCTTCACTATCCACAGCCTCCCCCTCCCCAAAAAAAAAAGCAGAACCTTAAAGGCTCCGCTTTTTTCACTTACAAAGGGAAAGATAAAAACTAATTAATACCTTCAGCTCCCTCTTCGTCTTTGATTCGGTCAGGACGAGCATACATGGTGGTTGACCCTGAAGACCAGAACATCAACTCACCTTTCTTTACCAAATCATTAGCAACATTCTTGATTTGTCGCGGCTTTGCATCAGGATCACATTTATAAAAATCCTTAACATATAACTGCGGCTTAGGCGATTTGGTTGCCTTTTCAATAATTGCAGCTTCCAGTTCTTCTAGACTGAGTGCCATGATAGACTCCTTACCAATATAAAAAGGTCAAAAAAACGATCGGCTCTGAAAATCAGAGCCGATCGCGTAAAATTTACTTCGTGTACGCAGCGGTATGGCTGGTGTACTTGAATTGAGTGGTTGTTCTCCAAGTGTCGTATGCCAACCGGTAATCATCTACAGATTTATCGGTGAAAGGAATACCTGTTTTCTCGAAGAATTTTTCCCAACCAATACGCTCAGCCCACTCACCTACACGCTCATACTTCTTAGCATCTTTCGCATAGGCTTCGAGAATGTCGCGAACAACCTTAACAGTCTCCGGCCAACGTGGAGTTGTGTTCGGCAGGAATGGTACAACCAACTTGGAAAATTTCGGTGCAGACTTAGCGTTGGAAACCTTACCACCAACGAGAATCGCGATACCGTCACCTTCAGGATCAGCAAGAGGCATTGCAGGACACATGGTGTAACAGTTACCACAGAACATACAACGTTCGTTGTTAACTTTTACGGTCTTGATCTCTTCACCATTTACTTCAGCTTTGGCAGGTTTGATGGCACCAAGCGGACAGGAAGCGATGGCCAGCGGAATCTCACATACGCCTGTGATACGTTCGTTATCAATCATCGGTGGTGTACGGTGAATACCAAGGATTGCGATATCAGACGCATGAACAGCACCACACATATTCAGGCAGCACGCCAAGGCGATACGAACCTGTGCCGGCAAGGTCATAGCACCGAAATATTCGAACAGGTCATCCATAACAGCCTTAACAGGACCGGATGCATCTGTTGCAGGAGTGTGACAGTGTACCCAGCCCTGCGTATGAACGATGTTGGTTACACAAGCACCGGTACCACCAATTGGGAAAGAATTGCCATATTCTGCAATAGTTGCCTTCAAAGGCGCAACCTTGTCTTCAGAATCTACCATGAACTCGACATTGTTACGAGTGGTCCAACGAACGAATCCGTCACAATGCTTGTCAGCGATGTCACAAATATCGCGAACATAGCTCACGGTCACCAAGCGAGGGGTACCACAACGTACGGTAAAAACCTTATCGCCTGTTTCACTTACATGAACCAGTACGCCAGGCTCTAAAATCTCGTGATAAAGCCACTTGCCTTTATTGTTCTTGATTACCGGAGCCAGCATGTCTCCGTAGTACTTCGGTCCTAAGTCGGTAATGCGACCTTCCATAGGATTTTTAGGATCGTAACCCATTGTATTGTCTCCTTATAATATACGTCTCAATTCGGTTATAGGCTCAGTTGGGACTCAATTACATTGCGTGACGCTTTCTGAATTCTTTAATGTCACGGTCCCAGCCGCCAGGTACTTCTTCTTCTTTCCAGAAGACATATGGGTTGGAACGTGGCTCTCTCACGTGCTGTGGCAGAGGCTCAATTTCCATAACACTCAAGAATGTCGGCAGACCAACACGTTGCATGGTTTCACCAACACGCTCACGGTTTTTACCAACTTCCATCCACCAGTCCCAAACCTTCTCAATAACATCGATAACATCTTCGAAATCGTTTTCTTTATTGATTGCGATAAACGGAATAACCAAGGTAGAAAACTGTGCACCATCCAAAATAGGAGCCTTTGCACCGATAAGAATGCTTGCACCTTTCTCTTTACCTGGGCGCAGAGCACGTGGCATAACGTTGATGCAATGCATACAACGGGTACATTCAGCGTCATCGATCTTCAGCTCATCACCTTCCATCCACATACACTGGGTTGGACACAGATCGAAAACTTCTTTCTGGATGTCAAATGGACCCCAGTCACCGCCTTTATGGGCACCACCGTTTACAGGATAGCCTTCTTCACCATTGACATAGGCCTTAACTGCTGCCTGGTCAATCTGGATCTGATCTTTCCAGGTACCTACAACGGAGAAGTCAGAGCGGGCAACGGCAGCAACGCAGTCATTTGCACAACCGGAAAACTTAAACTTAAACTTATAAGGGAATGCAGGGCGATGGATCTCATCCTGATAGTGCTGGGTCAGGTGATTACATACTTCCTGGGTATCATAACAAGACCACTCGCAGCGGGACTCACCAAGACAGCAGGCAGGTGTACGCAAGTTAGAACCGGAACCGCCAAGGTCCTGTCCCAAATCATGGGTCAGATCCCAGAACAGTGGCTCAAGATTTTCGGTACGAGTACCGAGAAAAATCATGTCACCGGTGGAGCCATGCAAGTTGGTAACACCGGAACCATATTTTTCCCACAGATCCATCAGAGCGCGCAGGTTTTCTGTGGTGTAGTAGAGGCCGGATGGCTGAGCAATACGAACGGTGTGAAAATGCTCAACACCAGGAAACTGAGCAGGAACGTCGGAGTAACGTCCAACGATACCACCGCCGTATCCGAAAACACCTACGATTCCGCCGTGTTTCCAGTGAGTAATCCTGTCTTTGTATGAAAGCTCAAGCTGACCAAGAATGTCCCAGCACTCCGGCTTTGTCTCAGCCTGTCGCTTGAGGTCGGTGACGAAACTCGGCCATGGACCTTTTTCCAGTTCGTCCAGTAGAGGCGTTTCATGCTTTGCCATCAGTGTTCCTCCTAGAATTATGTGGTTATATTACAACCGGTAAAAAGTAATAAACTAATCAACAGTTAAGCGTTGACACGGAATAAGAGCGGACAATACAGTATTGAATGCTCATTCATCTGAGCGACAATAAACGGAGGACAGATCTTTGTCAACAAAAAACCTAACCCGCTGTAGCACCATCAAAATAACGACAATTTTCGCCAGGCAATCATACCATGCCTGCTATTTTCAACAGGGTGTATTCCACAGTCTTTTCCTCATTATTTGCCTTATCATCACTATCTTGCAGTGCCATTTGTGCCAATAATTTTTCAGCTAGCACCTTGCCCAACTGTACCCCTTCCTGATCAAACGAATTAATGTTCCAGCAAAATCCTTGGAAGGCTATTTTGGTTTCATACATCGCCAATAGCCGACCCATTGTCTCGGGGTTCAGCCTGTCTGCCAGTAGAATTGAACCTGGCCTGTTTCCAGAAAACCGCTTGGCCGGATTTTCATTCCCTCTACCGGTAGCCATTGCCAGCGACTGGGCCAACATATTTGCAACCAATTTCTGCTGAGAGGTTGTCCCGGCAACGGTTATGTCTTTGCCGTACTGGCAGGTGCGAAACCCTATGAACTCCACAGGCACGATTTCCGTTCCCTGATGGAGCAGTTGGTAAAAAGCATGTTGCCCATTGGTACCAGGTTCACCCCAGATTACAGGCCCTGTTTTCCATTGTACGTCAGCTCCCGTCCTGGTTACTGATTTGCCGTTGCTCTCCATATCACACTGCTGCAAATGGGCTGCAAACCTTACCAATGCCTGGCTGTATGCAAGGACAGCGACTGTTGGGTAACCGAGAAAATTCCTGTTCCATATACCCAGCATCGCCATCAGCAATGGAATATTATTTCTTATGTCACGTTGTTCCGCTGCAATATCGACCTCATTGGCCCCGCGCAAGATATCAACGAATCCTTCATACCCCAGAACAAACCCAAGCGTTACCCCGCCGACCATCGACGTTGCAGAATACCTGCCCCCGACATAGTCGTACATGTAAAATGAAGCGAGATAATTATCCGGATCATCCATTGGACTCCCTTTACCCGTCACCGAAAGTACATGCAGTGCGGGATCAAGACCTGCAGTTCTCAAAGCTTGACGCACCAACTTTTCATTGGTCAGGGTTTCAAGGGTAGTCCCGCTTTTGGAAACCACATTGATCAACGTCCGTGATAAGTCAACTCCACCCAGTATCTCTGCGGAGTCGTCGGGGTCGACATTAGCAATAAATTCGGCATCCCTTCCGGGGACCCGATAAGGCTTCAACGCCAGATACACAGCCCTGGGGCCAAGATCAGAGCCACCAATCCCAACCTGGATCATGGTGGTAAATTTTTCACCCTTTGCATTGGCAATTTCGCCGGTACGAACAGCTTCAAGAAACTGTTTGAGTTTAAACAATTCCTGTTCAGCCTCCTTGGATGCTTTTTCTGCATAACGGGATGTGGTAAAAATATCGCGGCAGGCTGTGTGCAGAACCTGCCTGTTTTCACTTTCATACCCCTTGATGGCATTCATGACCGCGCCACTCTTCATGGCAAGGAATTGGTCCACCAAACCAGCCTGATCGGCTAATTCCTGCAGCGCGTCAAGCACCTTGTGCTCGACGCGCTGGCCGGCGTATAAAAAATCAAATCCATTTGCCGAAGCACGATACTTTTGCAATCGTTCAACAGTTAGTCCATGAGGACCACTCAAGTCGTGAGGATCTGCAGCCAAGGCTGACAAAGTTGCAACTGCAGGTAGTTGATTGAAATCTTGGTACTCCATTTCTCCCCCCTTTAATTATCGTGAGAGGTTGCCAGAAGTCGCAACTCATCTATAACAGCAGCGTAGTTCTCTTTGCCGTAAACAGCAGAACCGGCAACAAAAATATTTGCCCCTGCCGCTGCTACCCGCTCTATAGTAGCAGGGCTGACCCCACCATCAACTTCGATTCCGGCACCTGAATTCACTTTATCAAGAGCAGCTCGCAGAGCGGAGATCTTCCCAAGACTGGATTCGATAAATGATTGGCCGCCAAATCCTGGGTTTACACTCATCAGCATCACCAAGTCAACCTCCTCCAAAACATACTCCAAGGTGGTCAAAGAGGTTGCGGGGTTGAGCACCGCCCCAGCCTTCTTCCCTAACGCTTTAATTGCAGCAATAGTTCGATGTAAATGCGTGCAAGCCTCCACATGAACGGTTATCCAATCTGCTCCCGCATCGCTGAATGGCTGTATATACTGATCAGGATTACTTATCATGAGGTGTACATCTATTGGCAGACTGGTTACTTTCCGAACAGCTTTTACCACCATCGGTCCCATGGTGATATTTGGCACAAAATGACCATCCATTACATCAACGTGAATGACATCAGCACCGGCCTGTTCAACCGCCTTTATCTCATCGCCAAGCCTTGTAAAATCAGCCGAAAGAATAGAGGGGGCTATCATTGTTGATCGCATTACAGATTCCTATAAAATAAAATTGTCCATGAGCTGTGGAGTGCCGACAGCTACTCTTCAATACGGACCAGACTACCGTAAATAAAATCAAATGAGAAGCAAAACGACCAACCGGAGACAGCTCCCCCGCATTTCTCATCCGGGCTACACATTTTTTTCGTATTGCTGTCCAGGGAGCTGCCGCACCAGCCCTTTGAGTTCAAGCTGCAGAAGCAACATATGAATTTCATTGGTAGTCAATCCTGACACCCTGGCCAGGGTATCTATATCCACAGGATAGACATCAAGAAAAGACATCAACACCTGTTCCGCCTCACTTTCCATTCCGCCTTTTTTTTGCTGCGTAGTTTTGGCGAAACCACTCCCAGCGTCCAATAACTGCAATTCAACCAGGATATCGTCAACTCCCTGCACAAGATGTGCTCCTTGCTGAATCAACCGATGACAACCACTGCTTTTCACTGAATCAATACGGCCCGGCACTGCAAATACATCACGACCCTGATCCAGTGCCAGACGCGCTGTAATAAGCGAGCCGGACTTTTCCGTAGCTTCAACAATTATAACGCAGATGGCAAGGCCGCTTATAATTCTATTGCGCGCCGGAAAACGAAATCCCTCGGGTTTACTCGCCAGCGGATACTCAGAAAGGAGTGCACCATGTTCGGCTATTTCGGCGAACAGTTTTTGATGCGATTTTGGATACGTTACATCAATACCACAGCCAAGAATAGCTGCAGTTTTACCTCCAACCTGAAGAGCACCCTGATGTGCAGCAGCATCAATACCGTAAGCCCCCCCGGAAACGATGGTCACTCCATGATCGCTCAGCCCACAAGCCAATAACTGACTGACCCTTTTCCCATACTCCGTGGCAGCCCGAGACCCAACTATGGCAACAGCTGGTGCTTTAAAAATAGAAAGATCTCCTTTGCAATACAACAGCAATGGCGGCTCTTGAATAGTACGAAGCGATGCCGGATAATTGCTGCACTGGAGGGAGAAGAGAGAAATATTTTTTTGAGTCAGAAGGTGTAACTCGGTAGCTGCCCGTTTTTTGGCAGCATCAACGCAGGAAGTATCAGAGAGTCGACGACAAAGTTCAGGTCCCACCCCTGCAACCTGCTGTAACTTATCGCCGGCCTGCAAAACAGCAGCAGGTGATCCAAAATATTGAATAAGCTTATTGGTGAGCGCGCACCCAAGGCCGGGTATAAAGCCAAGCGTCAACCATTCCTGGGCGAGCGGGCAAATCTCCGCCACGCGTTTAATCGCTCATAAAGGCCTGCAAATCGCCACTTCGTGACGGGTGACGAAGTTTTTTTATGGCTTGCGCCTCAATCTGCCTTATGCGTTCTCTGGTGACGGAAAAACACTGGCCGACCTCCTCCAGCGTATGATCACACCCTATCTCTATCCCATATCGCATTCGTAGAACTTTTTCCTCGCGGGGGGTCAGCGATCCCATGACTGTACAGAGGCAACGTTTCAGGCTCTCGGTGATGGAATTTTCCTGCGGATCGGGATGAGCATGATCCTCAATGAAATCACTGAGCATGGCATCCTCTTCATCATTCACCGGCGCATCGAGGGAAATGGCGTCTTTTGCTGTTTTTAAAGCCACGTTGACCTTATCGACATCAGTACCTAATTGTTCCGCCATTTCTTCCGGAGTCGGCTCACGGCTTTCCAGCCGCTGAAAATCTTTGGAAAAACGTAGCATCCGGTTGATGGTTTCGATCATATGAACAGGCAAGCGGATGGTACGCCCCTGATCTGCGATGCCCCGAGTTACAGACTGCCTGATCCACCACGTAGCATAGGTGGAAAATTTATATCCACGCTTGTAGTCGTATTTCTCAACCGCCTTCATAAGCCCTATATTGCCTTCCTGAATAAGATCGGGAAGCTGCATGCCACGATTGAGGAATTTTTTAGACACAGAGATAACCAGTCGTAAATTACCCCGAACCAGCGCCTCCTTGGCTTGCTTCGCAATCTCTCTACCAAGCTCAATATCTTGCTGCACCTCTGTAAAAGCTGCCCAGCTTACGCCGATAGTCTCCGCAAGCTCCAAGGTGACTCGTCGCTCGATTTCCGCCGGAGAAACCTCGATGTTACGCCCGGACTGTGAGACTTCCCTTCTGGCAGCGAGTAGCTCACGTTGCTGCGCGACCACCCGGACTCGGTTGAATTTGCCACTTAACTCCTTCACGGCATCAGCGACAGAGAGCAATCCTTTTGAGCACAGGCGATACTCGCGAAAAAGGTTGGAGATATTCCATCCTGCCTGGATGATATCTGCCAATATCTGCTGTTCTGCTTCTGCACCGTTTGCATTATTTTTCAGTTGAACAAAAAGCCCCCTTCGCCTCCCATCTATTTCATTGGCCACTTCAACCTGGTCAAGAAATGAATTGCGAATTTCTTTCAGCCTGTCCGGATCATTCTCAGACACGCCCCTGATAACCGTGTTTATTCGTAGACTGCCACGCAGAATATTTTCAGCGATATCATTGAGTGCGGTAATGCCAAGAGTCAGACGCAAAACAGCGTACTGAATTTTCGATTCACCTTCCTCCACCATTTTGGCAAGTTCAATTTCCTCTGCCTGACTCAGCAGACGCTGACTCCCCATCTCACGAAGGTAAATGTTCATGGGGTCAATACTCGTCCCCTCGCCACGCCGGTCAGAACTCCGTCGGTCTTCGCCGGAACGTCTGTCCACGCGTTTTCGCCTATCTTTCACTACTTTTTTAACCGCTTTTTGCTCATCTTTAGCATTAAGACTACCCTTTGCTAAATCTTCTTCACTACTCACATGCGTACTCTCCATTACCTCACCCCAAGATAACAATCCAAGTTATGAAAAAGAAGCCTTGACCACGCAACCTTTGAGAAAGCAATAAAAAAATGCAACATCAACCAGATAGAAACATGCATCTTCACGAACCCACAACTACCTGATTACACAACGTTATCCGAAAAAGATTACTTCTTCCCAATTCAACCTTGCAATAAATACAATTTTGTAAGCTACCAGATTTTCACATTTTTTCAACAGGTTATATCAGTACCCCGTCCTTTTTTTCTCAGCAATCATCTTTTTTTGTAAAAGCTCCATCAATAATCCCATATCGCCTTTTTGCTCAGCTTCCTTGATTTGTTCTTGAAGGCGAAGGCCCTCCTCCTGATCAGAAGTAGTTTTAAGCCATCGTACCAACTCATGCAGCATGCCTTGCACGATCTCATTATTCATTTCGTTGCCGGCGCTACCTCCCTCCATAAGCAATTCAGCAACATATTGGCGCTCCTCCCCTTCGACCAACAGTGTCAGCAACTGCTCAGGAGAATGGCTCCCCTCTTCCTGCAGTCTCTGTAGCAAAACCACAATACGCTGGGAGATATCTCCTTTCACTACTTTTCCCATGCCTGCCTCCTGCAGTTGTTTCAGGTATTCCGGATAAAGAATAGCGAACTCTATCAACTGACGTTCTTGGCGGGGCAGGTCGAGAAGCCCTCCTTTTGCGGAAACCGTTTGCACAACAGTCCGCTCCTTGGTCTTTCCACTAATAAACTGGCCAGGGTCAAGACCCAGTTTCTCGCTGAAATGGGCAACCATAAGCGCTTTCTGCGAGACATCTGCAGCTTCTTCCAGTACGGGTTTCAACTCTTGAATAATTCTCCCTTTCCCGCTGAGGGTCAGCCCGTGCCGCTCAACAAGTGTATCAAAGAAAAATTCTGCCAGGGGACGGGCAGCCTCTACGTATTTTATTATTCCGGATCGCCCTTCTTCTCTTACCAGGCTATCAGGATCCTGCCCCTGGGGCAGGACGGCAATACGGCACTCCAACTGCTCTGCCAGAAAAAAAGGAATACTGCGCATCGCCGCCTTCAGCCCGGCGGCATCTGCATCAAAAAGTAAAACTACCTCCCTGCAGTACCCCCTGAGCGTTTTGACATGGTGCTTTGTCAACGATGTGCCCAAAGGAGCTACGGTGTTGTCTATTCCATGAACAGCAAGCAGCAGCAGATCAAAATTCCCTTCTACAACCAGCGCGGTTCGAGCTTTACGGATCGCCTCTTTATGCTGGTACAACCCGAAAAGAAGTCGATTTTTTTCAAACACAAGACTTTCTGGGGAATTCATATACTTAGGTTTCCCTTCGCCAATAATGCGCCCGCCAAAGGCAACCACTCTGCCGGTCATATCGAGTAGAGGAAACATGATCCGGGAACGAAACCGGTCATAGAAACCTCCTCTGTCTTTCTCGACAGCCAGCCCAGCTTTTACAATCACCTTGTGCGACAGTGAACGCCTTCGCAGTGTATCTGTTTGGTAAGTCCACCCGACTGATTCCGCAGACGGAGCAAACCCAAGTCTGAACTTCTCCACAAAGGCATCAGGAACACCTCTCTGCTCAAGATACTTCCTGGCGGCAGCTGCTCCCTCCCCGCCGGCGAGGCAGCGTTGGTAAAGATCTACAGCCGCCTCGTTAACTGTATACAAGGCCTCACGCTCTTGAAGCCGTTTTTTATCGGCTTGGCTCATATCCTTTTCCGGCAAAGCAATCTGATACTTATCAGCCAAAGTTTTCAGTGCTTCCGGAAATTCCATATGATGGTATTTCATAATAAATGAAAACACATCACCTGATTCACCGCATCCAAAGCAGTAAAAAAACTGCCCTTGGGGATTGACGGAAAAAGAAGGTGTCTTTTCGGAATGAAAAGGACAAAGACCAACAAACCGGGTCCCGGCTTTTTTTAAAGTCACATACTCGTTGATCACCTCAACGATATCTGCCGTTTCTCGGACTAAACTCTTGATATTACTCTTGATACTATCACTGACCATAGCAAAACTAGCGACGCTCCCTGGTTCCGTAGAAAAAAGTCTTCACGGCACAGTAGATTTCTTTTAAATTAATGAATATCTATTAAACACATTTTGAGAAGTTGAGCCTACCTGATACTACGGTTCCGGCCTTGAAGCTGCATCAAAGTGCCTGACAAAAAATTTCTTAATGCACAAGTAACCATCAATCGGCAAGAAAATAAACGCGCTCCACAGAATCTCTTTTTCAATTCCGTTACCAGCTCTCATGAATGAACTTGACCAAATCCTTTCCCTGGAATTTAAAAAAGAGGTTGCAGATCGCTACTTTGGGTTTCGCAAACTAATCGAAGATGATATCAAAGCCTATAATGAGCAGCTTCTCGTCTCGTTCCGTCACCTCGAACAGACAATCGGCCTTGATCTTATACGGCTCTACATCCTCCTGAAACATCCAAATTTGATTGAAAAATTCTTTAAACTTACAGGCCTTGAAGATAACATTTTTTTTGATCCCTACTTGCTGGAATCACCAACCATCAAAAAAAGGGTATTCTATGGTTATCACAGCAAAGGGTTAACAAAGCGAAAACGATTTACCCATCTCTTCCTGCAAATCTACAAGGAACTCGATCAATACCTGGAGAGCTATGATTATACCTTGCAAAAACTTATCAGTGAACAGGAAACCATCACAGAAGAAATCAAACTTTTTTATAAAAATAACGACTTAAGCTCTATCCTGGGATTCTTCAGAAACCTTGACTCAGGTGGGAGTGCGCCATCAGTTGCTGCTACCGGCGAAACTCAGGCGGAAGGCGATGCACGCCTAGCCCGCAAGATGCGCGTCCAGCAACCTCAAGCGGTTGATAAAGTTTTACCTACAATGAAGCCGCTTAAATCCTTTAAAAGTATCAAGTCACCTCTTATACAACTCATCCACCAAGCCTTTGAGCAACAGGGGCGACCGGACATACAGCACCTCTGCAATTAACTTCATATGGACCAATTCCCATCGCTTTTTTCCGCACTGGCAGCAGTGATCACAGGTCTGCTCATGCTCGTTGCGGGGGGAGAATCTCTCGTTCACGGCGCAACCCGTCTCGCACAACGGCTCCAAATGCCGGCCTACCTCATCGGCTTAACCGTGGTCGCCTTCGGCACCTCTGTACCGGAACTTTTCATAAGCCTAACGGCCTCGCTCCAGGGACACCCCGATATTATGATCGGCAACGTCATTGGCAGCAATATTGCCAATGTGGGGCTCATAATGGGAACCTGCGCCCTTCTCGCCCCACTCTGCATGAACCTCAAAGAAGTATGGACAGAGCTGTTGATTGTCATTGCTGCCAGCATTTTCCTCATTTTCTGCAGCGGGTACGGTGTGTTCCCCCGTATTGTGGGTATGATGTTTATCATCACCCTGACAGGCTACACTTACTTGACATACGCCAACCATAACAATGGCGTCTCGAAGGACAAAAAAGGACAACAAAAAACCTCATTACGGTACGTGCACCTTTCCATCTTCCTTTTCATTCTTGTTGGGCTTGGTTTATTAGCGTTTGGAGCGACGGTTTTCATCCAAGGCGCTGTCAGCGTTGCCAGATTTTTTCATGTCAGTGAACTGGTTATAGGCTTAACCCTGGCAGCGGTTGGAACATCCCTGCCGGAACTTGCCGCAAGTATTGCGGCTCTTCGTCAAGGGGAAACAGCACTGCTTATCGGCAATATTATCGGTTCCAATATGTTCAACCTGCTGATGGTACTGGGAGTGACAGGCCTGATCAAACCATTTGCGATAGAGCCGGAACTTTTGCGGCGAGATCTTCCGGTTATGTTTGCTTTTACGATGATCATTATTCCAATACTTCTCAGGGATGGTACAACCAAACGATGGCATGGAGTTTTACTCCTCTGCGCTTATACCGGATACTGTGTAAGCCTTTTGTAATCCTGAACGGGCAGAAGAGCCAGCAGTTGCTTTGAATCACTAGTTTTTTCCTACATAACCTGGTAAGCACCGACTCAGAGACATGCAGTTAATATCAGGGGCTGCATTTACCTCCCCGGTTATTTTTATAGATAACAAACTAGGAGCCGGCCCCAGAAAGATCCGGTAGAAAGGCAATTGCACCAGACAACCTAGTGTTTCACCCATTCTTCCAGAGGTTCAAGTGGAAAAATACAATTCGTTTGAAAATCAATATTGCATGTCCCCTGCTCCTCAACACCCTGGTAAATAACCGACACGGGACGGTCTGAAGAAACAACCACAACAATAATATTTGCGTGTTCAGCGGTGAAACGCAGAGCCGAGTTATAACGGGCACCTCTGGCAAGATCTTCTCCAGCAAAAGAGCGCCCGTCCAAAAGACAGGCAAAACCATGAAGATGCTGGTCTGACCCTATATGCAATGCCCCATCGACCTTTGCCAGTGACTTTGCCAAATTCAGGGTATGGGGTCTACGTAAATCCAGGGAGGGAACAATTTTTTGCCCGGAAATGTGTATAGGTTCCTGATTGAGATCAAGCACTATAGTGCAGCCATGCTTACGAAGCTGAGCATGATGCACGAGACTCACTGCAATTTTAAACAAAAAATAACAATCAGCTTTCTCTAAAGCAGACTCCAGCAACAACTCTTCAAGCTGAACCAGCTTCGCCTGAAAGGTGGTTGAACCAAATCGGCCATCAGCAAAGCTGCACACTTTATTCTTATTTACCTTGAGAAACCCATGCCTGCCTTTAAAGTCGGCACGTATGGAAAAAGGCGGCAGAGTTGCATCACAGATCCCAAGAATGAAACGACCATCGCTTACCAAACGCCGGCTTGAGTTATCCACAGCAAGCAGCAATTTTCGCACATGCTTATTATTGGCTAATTGCGGTCGTTCCTTGTCTTCAAATTTTACCAAAAACTGAAGACAATGAACCATACTTGGATCAACAAACAGTAACTGCCCTTCAGGCCACAACCCTTCTTCGCGTGTCTCGGAAATCCTAAGAACGGCATCCAGAACCGGATAAATGCGGATAAGAGAGTCCCACCCCAACAGCCTATTCATTTCATCTACAATATGGTCCCGAACAGCATGGGTCGCGTACTCTCTTAGAAAATACCCGGATATCCCTGTGTACAGTTCTTTTTCATTGGCCATATCATGGGAAAAACGCCAGACTGCATGTTCTAGCCAGCGCTCTGTCGGCCCGGTGGAACAAAGATCCGGGTGATGCTCTGTAAACCAACGTTGAAAGAAGAGCGATCCGGAATACCCTCCATTGGAAAGCAATCCAGCAAGCCCGAGATCCTTGACCGCATGTATTTCCGCAAAGCGTCGTTTATCAGAAGAAACACTAACATCATGCCGCCATTTTTGATCATCAAGATACAGTGCCTTGAACACAGGCTCATGACCCTTGAGCAGTTTCTGCGGATCACATAGCATCAAAGGCTTATCCGGCCCAAGCGCGAAAATAACAGCCGCCCGGCTAGTGCCGGAGAAATGGGAAAGCCCGTCACTCAGACCATTGAGAATGTCACTGGCACACCGCTTCAAAAAAGAATATGGAATTTCACTCACCATGGACGATAGCACTCTCCATCTGCAACTATTTCAACACGCAAACCGTGCAACAAAAATCGAAGGTAACAAATCCGCGATTAGCGCGTCAAGGTGATATTTAACCGTGTAGAACCGGCTTCTCCCTGCACTTGCCGATAACCGCCTCCTCAAGTCGACAAAGC
The DNA here is from genome assembly GCF_963675105.2 of Desulfogranum marinum. Classification (NCBI taxonomy): domain Bacteria; kingdom Pseudomonadati; phylum Thermodesulfobacteriota; class Desulfobulbia; order Desulfobulbales; family Desulfobulbaceae; genus Desulfogranum; species Desulfogranum marinum. The sequence continues at coordinate 1,341,577 of NZ_CAXXRO010000004.1, read as the reverse complement.
AACTTTGTTGCTCTCTTGCTATATCGATGACGATTCACGCAGCAAAAAGCAAAAAAGACTGGACAAAGCCGGCAACTCTTCTATTGTAACAGGCGAAAAAGAGAAGAAGTAGTTAACTGTCAATAATTCCAAATATTATCAACTGACCCAGTACCATGGAAGAACGTATCGCCAAAGAATTAACAGCGATCCTCAATTCGCAACAGGACTCAGACTTTGAAAACGCCTTTGAACGGGCATTTGAGCTTACCAAAGCATATGCTGGTTCTGCAAATGCCCAGGCATCGGCCATACCCTCTGTGTTCGAGAAGCTCTTTGAGCTTTTCCTTACCGGCTCGACAAAGGCGTAACCTGTTAGCCTGTTATCATATTTGGCACCAGAAGGATTTTTACAACACAGAAATGCCACAACTGACGACTCAAAGCAGAAATTTAACCGGTCGGCCTGCTAGTTGAGTTTTGGGCCGGTTTCTTTTTTCCTTAGCGGCACCTTCAGCAGTTCAATTCCCTCGTCCCGCAGCATTTTTTCCTGCTCAGCAGTTGTCACCCCTCTAATGTTACGCGGCTCTTCAACACCATAGTGCATTTTCAGCGATTCTTCGGCAAGCTTTGCGCCAACATCTTCAAAATTCTTTTCAACGAAATCTTGAAACGAACGGAGAAACTGCAATGCAGAGGATGCACCTGTCTCTAAATGAGAGGGTACAGCTTCTGTTGCTTGAGAACCGGTGTGAATGGATACCGGTGACAGGATTTTACGAACCTTCTCACTCCCGCAATCGGGACAAAGTACTTTGCCCTCGGCATGTTGTCGGTCAAAATCGTCCCGACTATTAAACCATCCCTCAAACTGGACTCCGCAAATACACTGTAAATCGAAAATGATCATAGTAAGAATTCTTATCTGAGGAGCCTCCCCCTCCCACTTTTGCCGCACCCCAATTACCCTGCGCTCAGCGCCATGAAATGCGCGGCAAAAATTGTTACTCTGGATTGTTTAAACTGGCGATCGTTTCAGCAAGGCCTTAATGACCTTCAAATCGATACACTATTCTCTTTTCAGAAGAGAAACAATGCCGTTGTCCCGCAATTGTTATCCCTGGAACGGATGAGCAATCCAGGCGAGATTTTATTTCTATCCGTCACTGGTAACCGAAACCGCGTTGACCAACATCCTTGCTGCTATCAAACATGCCAGACACTGCACAAGCATGAAACCATGGCGGCTTCTGTACTCTACCGATTTTAGAACAATCGCTCGCGAAAAGCTAAATGGAATTATTTAAGGAAGAAAGAACACGTCGGGAAGACGAAAGTGAGAGGCGCTCTTCACATCCACCGGAGAACAGTGGCGTTTTCTATGTAGAATCAATTAATTGAAATTCTTTCTTTTACATCGGAAAAGAAAAGGTTGAGTCCCACAAAGGGACTCAACCATGTCGAGCTTAAGCAGATTTGCGAACAGAATCCTCTTTACCAGGGAGTATCAGGTGTAACAATACGCCGACAATTGCCGACAGGCCGATTCCCTGCACCATGAAGCCCTTATACCCCAATGCCATGTCGCCGATACCAAAGACAAGAATGAGACTGACAATAACAAGGTTACGCGGCAGGGCAAGATCAGTCCCCTCGCGTACCAGGGTATTCATACCAATTGCAGCAATGGTACCAAACAAAAGCGTCATAATGCCTCCCATTACCGGAGTGGGGATAGTTCCCAACATAGCGCCTAAGGTTCCTGAAAAGGAAAGCAGTATCGCCATACAGGCAGCCCAGGTCATAATGGCCGGATTAAAAGCACGCGTCAACGTTACCGCACCCGTGACCTCAGAATAAGTAGTATTAGGGGGACCTCCCAGCATAGATGCAAGAGAGGTTGCAATTCCATCGCCCATGAGGGTGCGGTGCAACCCCGGATCTTCGAGATAATTCTTACCCGTAACACTGCTTATGGCAAGCATATCGCCTATATGTTCTATAGCCGGGGCAATGGCTACGGGTACGATGAAAAAAATTGCCTGCCAGTTTAATTGAGGAAAGACAAAGGCGGGTACTGCCAGAAACGGTGCTTCCAGCACAGGGGAAAAATTGACCATTCCTAAAACTATCGCCACAATATATCCAGCTGTAATACCAAGCAAAATAGAAACAAGTCGAATCATACCTTTGCCTGAAAGTACGGCAAGTACTGTGACCAGCAAAGAAATCATGGCCACGGTAAGCGCCTGATTCTGAGGAAAAAGTACTGCAGAACCATCACCCGTCTTCCCCAGTGCCATAAATACAGCGACCGGAGCTAGATTCAACCCAATCACCATAATAACCGGACCAACTACCACCGGAGGGAGTACTTTTTTCACTATGGCTCTGCCACGAAAGCGAATCAACACAGCCAATAAAATATAAACAAACCCTGCAGCCAGCAGCCCACTCATCGTTCCTGCAATGCCCCACGTCTGGACTCCGTAAATTATAGGGGCAATAAAGGCAAAAGACGATGCCAAAAATATGGGCACCTTTCGTTTGGTGACGATCTGAAAAATCAGCGTTCCCGCCCCGGCTGTAAACAGAGCGACATTTGAATTTAATCCGGTGAGAATCGGCACAAGAACCAGCGCCCCGAATGCTACAAACAGCATTTGGGTGCCGACAATAATCTGTTTACCAAGTCCCATGGTCTTTTTTTCTTCGATCATGCTTTTCCTCTTCTCCACATTACTCTTCTCTTCATGCCCAGCCTAATCAATCGACCCACTTGAATTGAAAAGCTTATTTCGTACCAAACAGTTTGTCGCCTGCATCCCCAAGGCCGGGGATGATGTACCCATTTTCATCTAGTTTCTCATCAATACCGGCTACATAGACATCCACATCAGGATGTGCTGCCTCCAACTTGGCAATTCCCTCGGGAGCTGCGACCAAGAATATACCAATTATGTCCTTACAACCTGCCTTCTTCAGCATATCTATAGTGGCGATGAGAGTGCCACCGGTGGCAAGCATGGGGTCAAGAATCATTGCCTCCCGCTGTTCGATGTCCGCCACCAATTTTTCAAAGTAGGCAACAGGCTGCAGTGTTTCTTCATCACGATACAACCCGACAACCGATACCTTGGCATTTGGGACAGCTTTCAACACACCGTCCATCATGCCCAGTCCCGCTCTGAGGATCGGCACGATGGTAATTTTCTTTCCTTTTATCCTGTCAACTTCTACAGGACCGGACCAGCAATCGATGGTGATCTTTTCCGCAGGAAGTTGCTTGGTGGCCTCATAGGTAAGCAACATGCCTATTTCAGAGGCTAACTCTCTAAAATCTTTAGTTGAAATATCTTTTTCACGAAGATGACCGAGCTTATGACGTACCAATGGATGGGTGATTTCATGAACTCCCATACAGCGCTCCTTTGTAATAAAATGGGATAAGAAAAAAATGATTTTGTTTGTAGCATGTTACAGCAGATCTATCCAGCGTAAAAAAATGGAACCATAGGATAAGACAACGATTAAGCCCGTAATACCGGCACCACTCTCCGGGCTTCATAAATAAAAACAAACAGCCACACCAATGTGATAGCTGCAGAATCGTCTTGCAATACCTGCCATTTACTGGAATGATCATTGAAGATTTAAAGTTTTGATACACTTTATTATCAGTAATTTCTACGGTTCACAGGACTTGCATGTCATCAGTCTTTTCTTCTGACCAACCAAGGCTCACCAAGCGCCCTCTTTTTTACTGGATCCTTCGTCGACATCACGGATGGCAGCTTCTTCTGCTCGTCATCATCGTGGCTAGTCTTTTTTTCCGAGTCTTTCCCTTGGAAATGCAGAAACGGATCATCAACGAGGCCATTTATCTTAAAAATATAGAATTGCTCTTTCTCTACTGTGGACTCTACATGGGAGCAATCTTACTGGCCGGGCTGACCAAGTACGCGATCAATGTGCTGCAAACCATTATCGGCCAAAAAATCCTGGTGGAACTGCGGACAGAACTCTACCACCATGTATTGCAACTTCCCCTTCAATTTTACAGAAAAATGCAGCCGGGAACCGTTATCTCTGCCATGACAGCAGAGCTTAATGCCATCGGTTTCTTCCTTGGTGGTGCCATCACTATTCCCTTGACCAGCATACTCAGCTTACTGGTCTTTCTCGGCTTCATGTTTCACCTCAGCCCACTGCTTGCCATGCTCTCGGTGACGGTTTACCCGTTTGAATTGATTGTTATCCCTCTTTTACAAAAACGCTACAACCACTATAATAAGAAGCGTATCGCTACGACCAGGTCCATGTCCAACGTCGTGAACGAAGCGATCAGCGGACTCCAGGAAATTCACGCCAACGGCAGTTACACGATTGAAGAAAAGAGGTTATCGACTTATATCCATATTCTTTACGATCAGCTCAAGCGATTATTTGTCATAAAATACGGAATCAAATTCGCCAACAATCTTTTTCAATCCATTGGTCCTTTTATTCTGTTTCTCGTTGGCGGCTACCTGGCCATCCATGGTGAGTTCACCCTTGGCGCCCTGGTCGCCTTTCTCTCAGCCTATGAAAAAGTCTATGATCCCTGGAAAGAAATGCTTGAATATTATCAATCATTTCAAGATGCCAAGGTGCGTTATAACCAGATCATGACCATATTCGACCAAAAAATCGAACATCCACTTCTTCCAGACAAACGTCCGCCCCACCAGTTGCGGGGAAAGATTGAACTAAAAAACGCTGGTTTTTCAGTGGGTAGCGGTCTCAAGCTCCTTGATAACATCACCATGAGCATCCAACCAAATGAACAGGTTGCTCTGGTTGGTTTTTCAGGATCCGGCAAATCCACTCTTGCCCTGTTAATCGCGCAGTTATACAATATTAACCATGGGCTCATTTTACTTGATGACATGGACATCGCGGCAATGAGTAAATCCGATATAAACCGCAACATAACCATGATCGCTCAACGTCCTTTTATTTTCACCGGAACCATTCGGGAAAATCTTCTTTATGCAGTACAAGCTACAGGTGAGCAGGAACAGCAACTTCCAGAACGAAAGGATATTTTACAAATCATTCAAGACGTTGGCTTAACAGAAGATATCCTCCGGTTCGGCTTTAATACCGTTATACCTGAAGAGCGCGTAAAACCTATAAAAGCCTCTCTTTTAAGAATGCGGCAAATTATTAACTCTGAGCTGCGCGAACCCTTCTCCAAGGTTGTCGAACCCTATGATATTAATGCATTCATGTCGTATGCCAGCCTCAAAAGCAACCTCCTGTTTGGCGAAAGTCTCACCGAAACGTATGCACTCGACAACCTACCCTACAGTAAAACCTTTCGTACGTTTCTCCTTAAAAACAAGCTTGAAGAACCCCTCCTCAAACTTGGCTTGACCATTGCTCAGACCACTGTCGATATCCTGCGAAACCTCGGAGATGATGATTTTTTCTTTCAAGGCAGCCCAATGGAGCCCCATGAGCTGGAAGAATTCATTGCTTTACTTAAATCCTCCAAGGGGCATATGCCGCACAAAAAAAGTGCTATGGACCGTTTGCTTCATCTGGCATTACGCTTTATCCCGGCAAAACATAAAATCACAACCATGAGTGATAGTTTAAAAGATCAGATCCTCGCCGCGCGACATGATTTTCTCAAAAACACTATTCAGCTCGACATGGAAGCCTGTAGCCGTTCCACTCAACTCCTTCAGCAGGATGGAGCCATAGTTGCACTCCCTGCGTATGAGCAACAACGAGATTTCATCCCTTACTGCCCATCGGAATACCTGTATAGTCATTCGCTACGAGACAATATTCTTTTTGGCGCTTCCAAGCAGCAACTTCGAGACCACCAAGATCTCCTGGAACTGGCAATCAAAGCTTTTGCTCGTGAAGGACTCATTGATGAAATTCTGGACATTGGTCTTGACTTTGAGGTAGGTAGCCAGGGTGATCGTCTATCCGGGGGACAAAAGCAAAAGCTTGCCATAGCCAGATCCCTTCTTAAAGAGTCAACTATCCTGATCATGGACGAAGCAACAGCAAGCCTGGACAATACCTCCCAGGCTCAAATCCAGCACCTTCTTGAAAAAAAATATCGGGGCAAAAAAACAATCATAGCTGTCATCCACCGCTTGGACCTGACTCCGGGATACGATAGAATATTCGTATTAAAAGGGGGATCGCTGATCGAGCAGGGAACCTATGAAGAACTCATGGCAAAACATGGCGCATTTTATGAACTTACCCAAGCACACTAGCGACAACTGCGAAAACGGAAATTGTCAGATCCAGGAAGCACTGGCTCTCCTCCAAAAACTCTCATTGTTTCGTGATACCCCGCTTGATATACTTAAACTCTATGCGTATCTTAGTAAAAAGCATGAGTTTAAAAAGGGCACACTAATCATACAGCAGGGCAAACTCTGTCAGCAGATGTATTTGATTATCAAAGGGCAGGTATCCATTTACGAGGAATACAACGGCATCAATTATAAGCTCCAACAACTTGAAGATGACGGGTTGAATTATTTTGGAGAACTTTCGTTGCTGACAAGTATTGACTCGTTCTTTTCGGCATGGGCTGAAACCGATGTGATCCTGCTCAGCATCACAAGAGAAGCTTTTCAAAAGGTGATGGAGCGATATCCGGATATGTACAGTAAAGCGATTGAAAAAATCATTACTTTGCGCATAGCAAGATCCACTGACCAAACAAGAAGACTGATCGAAAAAACGAGCCCTCATGTTTGGCACGACAGCGACAGTAAACTCAAAAAGTAAAAACATCGACTACACGGAACAAGGCATGAAAGTATTCTTTTACTCCGTCCTCCTCTCACTCTTTTTTTTTCTTCCCCCAATGGAAGGACACTCTGCAATAAAAGCACCAAAAGAAATTGGCGGTTTTAAACTGGGGACGTCGATAGATGACTATGAATTCATCAGTTACAGAAATTTTCTCAAACAGGTCGTGGTGGAAAATGTTGGTGCGTTCAGAAAGGGTATCATCGAATACGGCGTGTGCGAACACCCTGGTAAGATAGTCAGGATAAAACTAAAATATGCTGACACCAGTGAATCATTTTATCGGCAGTTGCTTCAAAAATACAAACAACAATTGGGAGAACCATCAAAATACACAGGTGATTCTTTTGGCATCCTCATGGCATGGAAATGGTTTTTTACAGATGAGGCAGGTGAAAGCATCTCCCTGACTTTGCAGTATAACAAAAAGAATCTTAATGAAACACTGGGGAGCATGGTTAAACTTTCAATGCCTGATCGGATTAACGCCGAACGTTTATGCTTTAATAAAATGTGCAACACTAGAGAAACAGCCTCGCCCGTCCCGGAAGAAGAGCACTGGGAGTCATTTATTCCCCGCTAATCCTTACAGGATTCCACGAAGGTCATGTATCGGCACCTCTTGAACCCGGAAAGGTTTCTTCCATAGCCACTTTTTCTCCCCTGCGATGCCTGGCACACTATATAATTACAAAAAAATCGCCTGGAACGGTATGTCTTTTGACATACCGGAAAACTGGCATGCCACTGTCATATTCAAAAACTATCTTTTTTTTGAAAAAAACGACAAGCCTGCCTTTGATATCAAGTGGCAACCTGTTCAGGGGCGTTTTTCGCCATCTTCGATCCTCAAACAGTTAAGCAAAGCAGACAAAAACCTTTCTCTTACCCCCTGGGAATTGCCGGACGCCTATACAGTGCATCTCAATCCCTATCAGCCTGCAGGTTTTAAGTGGGATAATAACACACACCATCACGGCATTTTGCTCTACCATGCATCTTCGCGCATAGTTATTATTCTCCGCTTCCTTTGCTATCAAAACAGTGAACTTCCCACGTTCACCCGCCTCCTGCATACCTTAACAAACGATACTCATAACGGACTGGTTCCGTGGGCCGTTTTTGATATCCAGGCTTTACTGCCTTCCGGCGCTATCCTGGAAAACCATGAATTTTACCCTGGGAAATACTCTATTGTCTTTTCTCTTGACCGCCGACGACTGGTCTTACTCCGTTTCAAGCCCGCGGCTGAATTACTGCGCTCAAAGACACTTACTGACTTTGGAGCACATCTGGCTGGTCAGGCACAGCCTGTTGCCACCGTCACTCCCCACACAGCTCAATGGTCGTACAGAAGCAGCGGCTGGCAAAAAGTGCAGGCAACTCTTGCGCGCAAACCTAGGTACAGGGACCTGCACCTTTCCCATCACATTGATACGAATATCATTCTCGGCATACTCATAGAAGGGCATAAACCCCTCCCTCCGGAAACGACACAGCACATTATTGACAACTACAGACCTTACCCTTTGAGCAATGCCAACCAATCAAAATAACATGCCACAGCCACTCAGCAGAAAAGAGGCTCTTGAATGCATACCGCTGCAAAATCCAAGGACCGAAGAAGAGGAAAACCAGGAGGGGTTGCTCCTTACCTACCCTGTTGAAGTGAAGCCCTTTTTCCATACATTAGTCAAAAGGGTCACAGGAAAAGACACAAGTAATATCCGCAGAAAAATCCAGCTTGATCAAATGGGAAGTTCTGTGTGGCAGTTAATTGACGGCCAACGGAGTGTCCGTGACATAGCGACAAATTTCCAACGCCGGCATCAACTCGACAATCGTGAATCAGAAATTTCAGTAACCAGTTTTCTCAAAGAACTGGGAAAACGTGGCCTTGTGGCAATGAAGCAAAAAGATTGACGGTTGACACAGATTAACCTATTGCCCAGGAGTCGAGGTGTTCACTTTGCTCATCAAAAACCGTTTTTGAATCTGCTGGAGATCATTCCAGGTTGCGCGTTTCATCTCTTCATGGGCAAGAAGAAAACGGGGATGAAAGGTGACCATCACCTCCACTGGATGTTCTTCGTAGTAACGATATCGGCGAAACGTCCCACGCAAGCGAACCACGGGTTCGGTTGTATCAAGAACAGCTTTAGCGCTTAAGTCGCCCATGGCACAGATAACAGCTGGTTTCACCGCCGCAATTTCACGTGCAAGATACGGCCGGCACTTTTGCAGTTGCTCGTCGCCGGGGATAATACCGTCGCTGCAGCAGCATTTGATGCAGTTTGTAATATAGACGTCTTCCTGTTTAAGCCCCAGGGCACTTATCATTTTGGCAAGCATCTTATCTTCTGCCATGCCAAAGAAACACGCTGCTTGCTCTTTGCTTGTATCAAGGCAGTAATCACCGATAATCATGAGGCTCACCTTGTGGGGAAGCCTTGCAGGCAGCCCCAGGGGTACACCTTCACTCAAGGAGCATTGAACACAATCAGCAATGTTCTGAAAAATCTCTTTGACAGCTTTTACGTTCGTGCCGCTTGATGACGATCCAGACACCTTTTGAGCAGTGACGGGCTTCTTTACTTTCTTACGTGCGGGTAAAGGAAGCGGAGGCGAAGAAGGACGGGAGCGACGAGTTCGCAGCGTGATGTTTTCAAGCCCTTCTACCATAGGATATGACCCAATCCCTACCTGTTGGTGAAACAGGAGTAGTCGACGCAGATCATTGCCCATCCTGACGAGACGGCAAGCATCCGGTTGCGGCTTTGAAGAATGAGCCTTTTCTCCCGCTGTTTTATTTTTGGCTGACAAAATTTACTCCTGTGTTTACTGTTCACCTTAAACAGGTTTTCCATTAACGGTAGTTTGTCACGCCGAACAGCTACATCCGATTGCTGTTAATGCAGACTCACTACGTAAACGGATCGCATAGATTCAAACAATGACCTATATATTTCCAGCAGAGGTAACAAATGCCTATTTATGAATATGAATGCAAGGACTGCAAGCACCAGTTTGAAGTATTAACGACCCAGTCGCAGCAGACTGAAAATGTCAAATGCCCTCAGTGTCAGAGTACGGATGTAGTAAAAAAGATGTCTGCTTCCAGTGTTCGCATAGGCTCTTCGGCACCGTCCTCTCTGGGTTCAGCTTCACCTGGATGTTCTTCCACATCCGGTTTTTCCTGAGCGTAAGAGATATAGGCCCGGGTGGCCTATACAACAAATAGGGTGTGTGCAGCGAAGGCTGCACCCTTTAACTGCAGCAGGCGAGACAAACAGAAGTTGAAAAAAAGAAGCTATTTCTTCTTATTATATCGATTGAAATCGTAAACTTCCTCGTTTTTTTTCAACATACCATGTTTTTTCCTGGCCAAATTCTCGATACAGGCATCGTCGGTTTTCAAACGATGTATTTCTTCTGTAAGAGCATTATTGGCCTCTTGCAAACGAATATTGTCCTGGGTTAATGTTTGTACATTTCGTTGCAGCTTATAGTAGTGCAGCAGCCCTCTTCCCGGCATAAAAATAAGCAAAAGCAGACCACATGCGGCAACCAGCAAACCAATACGCCACAATATCTTCCTATTACGCTGTACCTGCCGAAGATCTCTACGCTCTGCCATACTTTAACATCCCCTACCAACACCCCTGAAAATGGTACCATGAACGATTACGTTGAAAAATGCCTGGTCAGTGCCTGCCTTACAGGGCTCTCGACACGATACGACGGAAAAAGTAAAAAAAACCATTCCTGCATGCATTGCCTGCAAAAAACTCTCTGGATACCGGTCTGCCCGGAGCAATTGGGAGGATTACCAACACCTCGACCAGCCGCTTCAATTATTGGTGGCAATGGATTTGATGTTCTTAAGGGCAAGGCACACGTTCTGGATTGTAATAATAACGATGTCACCTCAAACTTTATTCAAGGGGCAGAGCTGGTTCTCTCCATTGCCCAATCCCAGAAAATAACGACCTGCTACCTAAAATCACGCAGCCCCTCCTGTGCTATCAATGGCAATGCCGGCGTGACAGCAGCCTTGCTTATACAGCAAGGTATACACGTTCTTGAATTCGATTAACCCGTCAGGGGCGCTCTTGTTTTTCGTTTTCCCTTGGTTCCTGTGCATCTTCCGCTGGAACAGGTACACTGGCTTGCGCTTTTTCCAGCCTGAAAATCCGTATCAACAGGATACCGGCTTCGTACAGCAAGTATAGCGGTCCTCCCATCAGTGCCATGTTTACTATATCTGGCGTAGGGGTGAGCAGCGCGGAAAGAATGGCAATACCGAGTACTGCAAATCGCCTGTTTTTCTCAAATGCCCGACGGGTAAAGACACCAACCTGAGCACTAAAAATCATAAATACCGGCAGCTCAAAAATAACCCCAAACGCTAGAATAAACAATGTGATAAAATTGACAAATCGACCGATGGAGATAACTGCCCGCATATCCTCAGACTGAAAACTCAACAAAAATTGGACTCCATAGGGCAAGGTGACAAAAAAACAAAAAATGGTTCCTGCGTAGAAAAGACTACAGGTAGCTGCCACAAACCAAAAAAGACGTCTGCCGGTAACGTTGAAAGGCTTCCCCATGGCCTTCCATAAAACATAGGTCAACAAAGGCATCAAGACATAGATCGCCCCAAAAAAAGAGACCTTAACATGCGCAAGAAAAGGTCCGGCTACTGAAAAAAAATAGAGCTGTTCATCCAGATGCTGCTGAAACAAAGAGATCAATCCGCTGGAAAGCGCAAAAATGCAGCCGGTCATGACCAGCAGACTTACGGCCGACAGCTTGATCGACTTTCTCAATTCCGAGAGAAAAACAATAAGGTTCTTACTAACTTTCACAATATACAATTCCCAAGACAGGGTGCGACAAAAGTGGTTGAAAAAAGACAGCCTCACAACGAGCCTACCATACGCTCAAAGACGATTTAGTTCAAATAAAGGTATACAGGTAGCGAAGACTCCGGTTAGCTCAAGCTCTGCAGAAAAAGTTTTTATACTGTAACGACAAGTAGATGGTGCGTTGCGTGTTATACAAAACACCACGCTATCGAAGACCAATAGATCGACGATCCCGTCCAAAAATAACTTCAGAAACTAGCAGACCAAAACCATTATAGCAATCTAATGTAGCGCTGCAAAAAGTTTTGCCGTTGCCAGCCCAGCCTCTGTCTTTCCCTTTTTATGGAAATGCTCAATTGTCCGGCTCGGCTACACAAAAAGCAACTTCAAAAATAAGTCATCCGGCTTTAGCGGAATCAGACCTTATTGCCGTTGCGTTTACAGAAAAGCCATGATAATAAAAGAGGTTGTTTTTTTAAATTGTTACTCCTTCATTAACTCCTGCACAGTGTATTCCCATGCTAGAATTACGGTTTATCAGAGAGAACCTGCAGCTTGTCCGCGAAAAAAGTATCCTTCGGGGGATTGATCCATCTCTCTTCGAACATTTTTCGGAGCTAGACAACCAACGACTTTCGCTCCTCGGTCAAGTGGAAACCTTGAAAAATAGACGCAACACTGTTTCCAAGGAAATCGCCCCTCTGAAACAGGCAGGAGAACATGAAAAGGCCGAGCCACTTATCCGGGAAATGCGGGAAGTTGGTGATCAGGTCAAATCAATTGATAGCGATCTGGCTGAGATCGAGACGCAATTAAGTGATATAGTCCTCTCCATTCCCAACTTATGTGACGATACTGTCCCCCAGGGAAACGATGACAGCGATAATGTTGAAATCAAAAAATGGGGAAAGATACCGTCTTTTTCTTTTACCCCTAAACCACACTGGGAGATTGGAGAAGACCTCGGCATCCTCGACTTTGAGACCTCAGCGAAATTAGCCGGGGCCCGGTTCTCACTACTCAAAGGTTTCGGTTCACGCCTTTCCCGTGCTCTGGTGAATTTTTTCCTTGATCTACATACCCAAAAACATGGCTACACTGAAGTACTGCCCCCATTTATGGTCAATTCAGCCACCATGACGGGGACAGGCCAGCTGCCTAAATTCAAAGCAGATTTGTTTAAAATTGAAGATTGGGACCTGTGGCTTATTCCCACAGCTGAGGTTCCTGTTACGAATATCCACGCAGGCGAGACCCTGCGTGAAGACCAACTCCCACTGTACTATACAGCCTATACCCCCTGTTTTCGGTCAGAAGCAGGCTCATACGGCAAGGATACACGCGGACTTATCCGCCAACATCAGTTTGAAAAGGTAGAACTCGTTAAATTTACAACTCCGGAACAATCGGAGCAAGAGCACGAACGTCTCCTTGAAGAAGCTGAAACAGTACTCCAATTGCTGCAGTTACCGTACCGAGTGGTCAATCTCTGTACCGGCGATCTCGGCTTTTCCGCCACCAAGACCTATGATATCGAAGTGTGGCTGCCAGGACAGAACGCTTATCGCGAGATCTCTTCCTGCTCTAATTTCCTCGACTTCCAGGCAAGGCGGGCCGGGATCCGGTATCGGCCTGATGGCAAGAAAAAAAGCAGCCTGGTCCACACCTTGAACGGATCCGGCCTTGCTGTTGGGCGAACCCTGCTCGCAATCCTGGAAAACTACCAGCAAGAGGATGGCTCTGTAGCCATCCCCGAAGTGCTCACGCCCTATTTCGAAAACCGTTTTCTTTCATAACGGCCAACAGTCAATCCTGCAGCGATGGAGGGACGGTGCTTTCTTTACCGCCGTCCTTCCATGGCAAGCTCAATCAATTTGTCTAAAAGCTGAGGAAACGGCAACCCAGCCTCGGCTGCGGCCTGCGGTAAGAGGCTGGTTGGGGTCATCCCTGGAATAGTGTTGGTTTCGAGCACAAAAATGCCATCTTGGTTGACAATCATATCAGTGCGACTGTAACCACGCAGTTGTAAGGTGCGGTGGGCTGTAATAGCATATGCCTGCGCTGTATCACGTATTTCTTCACTCACCTCTGCCGGACATATTTCTTGACTTGCTCCAGCCACATATTTGGCCTCATAATCAAAAAATTCAAACCGGCTATCCGGAATAATTTCCACAAGAGGCAATGCTATCAGCTCGTCATTACCGATCACGCCAACAGTAATTTCCCTGCCCTCTATATACTCCTCAACCATAACTTCATCATCATGCTTGAAGGCCAGGTCCAGGGCTGCTGAAAGGGCTTCTTTTTCCCGGACTATAGTCATGCCGATGGAGGATCCCTGTTTTACCGGTTTTACAACATAGGGTAAATTCAGTTGCTCGTTAATTCTTTGCGGAACTTCCCGGTCCTCCCTCTCGGCCATTACCCACGGCGCAACAGGTAATCCATTGAGCCTATATAAAATTTTCGCCAGGTTCTTATTCATTGCCAGAGCACTGCCTAGAACCCCTGAACCCTGATAAGGTATGTCAAGCAGGTCTAAAAATCCTTGAATAGTGCCGTCCTCGCCAAACAAACCATGGAGCAGCACAAATGCGACATCGATATTTTCAGCATTATGGGCGATGGTTTCCAAATCAGTTGCGGGGTCATAGCGAATCACATCATACTTGTTACCATCCAGCTCTTTTTCAACCCCTGCAGCACCGTTTAATGAAACTTCACGCTCATCTGACTTGCCACCGGCTATAAGCGCCAATCGAATTTTTGCCATAATCACCTCCTTGCTGTTATATAATTCCTGCATTCTACCACTTTGGACAAAAAATGCATTATCACTCAATTATCTTTACAGTTCTGCTCTTTATGCAGCACAACGAACCATAGTCCCGAATTCCTCTGCAAAAAAAGAGCAGTCATTATGCAAAAGTCACCGAACTTTGGTGCAATTTTATTGACACGTGTATTCATTTTAAGTAGATTCTCTCTCTTGAATACTTTTTCAACCCCTAATAATAAATAGCACTCTAACAAGGATGTGATTCAATCATGATCGAAGTAGAAGTCAAAGGTGACCTTGAATACGCAATTCGGCAATTGAAGAAAAAACTGCAAATTGACGGTATCAAGCGAGAGCTGAAGCGACGTGAATTTTATGAAAAACCCAGCGTCAAAAAACGCCGCAAAGCTGCCGAAGCACTACGAAAACTTCGTAAGTTTAACCGGATGAAAAATCGAGGTTAAACAAAAATGTCCTGGTCAAAAGCCAGGACATTTTTGTTGAAAAACACGCCATTCATCACAAAACAATAGATCTACCCGCCCAGCTCGAACTTTTCCTACAGCATCTTACTGTTCAGCGAAGGTTAGCCCATAATACAATTGAGGCCTACCGCTCCGATCTCCAGTTGTTTATATCTGTTATTGCCGAACAACATGTTACAAGCTGTGCTGCGGTAGACAAAAAGCATATTCAGCTTTTCTTTGCACATTGCCATAACAAAAAACACAGTGCACGTTCCAGTGCGAGGCGACTTGCAGCGCTGCGTGCTTTCTTTGCCTATCTAGTGGTACAGGGAATTATTACCACCAATCCTCTTCTTGAGCTTGATTCACCGAAAATCGGACGTAACCTACCCAAAGCTCTGCACCTAGAGGAGATTGATCTGCTGCTCACCCGGCCACTTCTGCCGACTCCGATCAATATCCGCAACTGGACCATGATCCACCTGCTCTATGCAACAGGGGTCAGGGTGACGGAACTGGTTTCCATCCCCTTAAAAGGATGCAATCTGGCCACCTGCCATCTACGCATACTTGGCAAGGGCAACAAAGAAAGGCTAGTCCCTTTTGATGCAAAAACAGCGGCCTGTATTCGAGAATATATGGAACGTGCGCGGCCAGCCATGGTGAAAAATCGCACCAATACGATGCTCTTCCTCTCCAATCGCGGCAGAGCAATGACAAGAAACAGATTCTGGCAAATTCTTAAGGAAACGGCCAGGGCTAGGGGTATAAAACAAGATATAAGCCCGCACATGCTTCGCCATTCCTTTGCAACTCACCTCCTGAGCGGTGGAGCAGACCTTCGCTCAGTGCAAATGATGCTTGGTCATGCAGATATTACCACCACCCAGATATACACCCACATTGATACGGACAGATTAAAATCAATCCACCAGCGCTTTCACCCCAGAGGGTAGTGGTGGTAAAAAGAATCATTCCTCTTTCTGTTTTACACTAAGCAATGGGCCGGGCTGATCCTGACGGGCAAGATGCACTTCGACATTTCTGCATCCAACAAAAGCTTTCTCCGCCTCAGAGAGCACCAAATCAGGGTGATTGTTCGTCTCACTAATATGGGCCAGCACCAGGTGCTGTAGAACCCCTTGGGCTAAACTGGAAGCAAACCGCACTGCCTCACCATTTGCAAGATGACCATTTTTTGACTGGATACGTTGCTTGAGCACCACTGGGTAAGGGCCATCCCTCAACATCTGTGGATCATGATTTGCCTCAAGAATCAACGTACTGCAAGATCGGAGGTGGTAGTTGATAAGTCTGGTTACCTGCCCGGTATCAGTACAGTAACCAACGCAAAAATTGTCGGTGCGGATGACGAACCCAACGGGATCCGCCGCATCATGGACTACGGAAAAAGGATGAACCTGCAGCTCGTTAACAGTAACGACTTCCCCGGTTGTAAAGGACTGCAACATGGTCAACTTGCCTAGTTTACGGTGCGCAGCCTGATAGGTTCCATTATTTATAAAAACCGGCACCCCATAACGCCTCGACAACACACCGACACCGGCAATATGATCATTGTGCTCATGGGTGACAAATATTGCGCTCAATCCCACCGCAGATCTATCGATTACTGCCAGTCTGCGCTCTATCTCCTTACCCGAAAAACCGGCATCAATCAGAATCCGGGTTGAGCCATACTCAACATACGTACAGTTTCCCTTACTGCCACTGCCAAGAACACAGACCTTCATTATATGTTTTGCCTTGTCAACGAATACCTGTGTGGCCAAAGCCACCATCATTTCGTTGCGTTGTATCCAACGCGTCGACAACTTCAAGATTGGCCTGACAAACGGGGGCCAGCACGAGCTGCGCTATTCGGTCGCCACGATAAATGGTAAACTGTTTATTTGACAAATTCACAAGTGCTACCTTAATTTCCCCTCTATAGTCGGCATCAATGGTTCCAGGAGCATTGATAACTGTAATACCAAACTTTATTGCAAGCCCCGAACGTGGACGAACCTGTATTTCATATCCAGCAGGAATAGCCACCGCAAAACCAGTCGGCACTAAAATCCTCGCTCCTGGTTCCAGTATCATCGGTTCGCTGACAGCGGCGGCTACGTCCATCCCTGATGCCTGGACAGTTTCATACGCAGGTGGTGCTAGATCCTTATCCCTTTCGGCATCTATCCACGAAAAACTAACCTGTACCTTTTCCATCTTTTTTGGTCACTATAATAATATGGAGAACAAAAGAGCCGGCTTCCAACGTATCGGAAACCGGCTCTTGATCTTATATATTTACTTAGACTACTATTCTTCGCCTTCTGCGAGAGCAGCCTTACGACTCAGGCGAATCCGTCCACGACCATCAATCTCAATGACCTTGACTCTGACCACATCCCCTTCTTTAAGAACGTCAGTCACTTTATTCACCCGGCTGTTTTTCAGCTCAGAGATATGAACCATGCCATCTGTACCAGGAAGAATCTGGACAAATGCTCCGAAATCTTTGATGGTTTTCACTTCACCCTCATAGATTTTTCCGACCTCGGGTACCGCAGTTATTTCTTCGATCCGCTTCACAAGGGCCTTGGAGGATTCACTGCTGTTACTGAAAATCTTAACGGTTCCATCATCTTCAACATCAATTTTAGAATCAAATTCTGCGGTCATTTCCCTGATAATTTTACCGCCGGGGCCAATGATATCACGGATTTTGTCTGGATTAATCTTGATGCTCACGTACTTAGGCGCATGATCGGCAACGCCTTCACGTGGTATTTCTATGGCCTCAACCATTTTACCAAGTATGTGAACCCTGCCGTTTTTGGCCTGCTCAAGGGCCTTGCCCATAATTTCTCGGTCTACACCATCGATCTTAATGTCCATCTGGAGCCCGGTTATCCCCTTTTCGGTCCCGACAACTTTAAAATCCATGTCTCCCAGGTGATCCTCATCACCCAGAATATCAGTCAGGATAACGACATTGTCTCCTTCCTTGATCAATCCCATGGCAACACCGGAAACAGGGGCCTTTACAGGAACACCGGCATCCATCAGCGCAAGACTAGCGCCACACACAGTTGCCATTGATGAGGAGCCATTTGATTCCAGCACCTCTGATACAACGCGCATTGTGTAAGGGAATTTATCCGCCGCAGGCAACACTTCACTCACACCCCTGCGGGCAAGGGTACCGTGTCCGATATCACGTCTACTTGGACCGCGTAAGAATCTAACTTCCCCAACACAAAATGGAGGAAAGTTATAATGCAACATAAAACGGCGATAGACATCCCCGCTGAGCCCTTCAAGATGCTGTTCATCACGCTCACTGCCCAAAGTTGAGATAACCAGAGCTTGGGTTTCACCACGAGTAAAAAGAGCTGACCCATGGGCTCTGGGCAATATGCCGACTTCACAGCTGATAGGCCTGACCTCTTCAAACGATCGACCATCAAGTCGCTGCCCCTGGGAGACAATCCGGTCCCGCATAACATGTTTTTTATAACTGCTCAGCAGATCAAAGACCTCTCGCTCATCTTGGTAAAGCTCCGGGTCTACCTGGGCAAGCACTTCTTCTTTAAGCAGGTCATACCTATCGCCACGGGCTATTTTCTCGGCAGTGGTGACGACTTCCTCCATTCCAGAGGCGGCAAGTGCTTCAACGGCGGCTTTAAGAGGCTCATTTACCACAGGCACAACTACTTCACGCTTGGCTTTTCCTACCTGCTTTTGCAATTCCAGTTGCAGCTCGATCAGCGGTTGAATCTTTTCATGGGCATAAAAGATAGCTTCAAGAACAACATCCTCTGCAAGCTCACCAGTCTTTCCCTCTACCATTACTACAGCAGTAGGGGTTCCAGCGACGACCAGATTCATTGCAGATTTTTCTAACTGCTGAGTAGACGGATTTATTACATATTGGCCATCAATGTACCCGACCCTTGCCGCTGCAACAGGTCCGGCAAAAGGAACATCGGAGAGCATTAAGGCTGTAGAAGCCCCATTCATAGCCAAAATATCCGGATCAAATTCCGGGTCTGCTGAAAAAACAGTGGCAATCACCTGGGTTTCCGACATATACCCTTCAGGAAATAACGGCCTGAGTGGCCGGTCTATAAGACGGCAGGTGAGGATCTCTTTTTCACTGGGCCTGCCTATCTCTCGTCGGAAATAACTGCCTGGAATTCTACCGGCAGCATACATTCTTTCCTGATACTCGATGGTCAGAGGCAAAAAACCCATATCTTTGGTTTTTTTATCAGCAACGACAGTAACCAATACGGTGGTGTCACCACTGGAAACGACCACAGACCCACTGGTTTGCTTGGCCATTTTTCCAGTTTCAAAAGTAATCTTCCGACCACCGATCTCTGTTTCAATTAAACTATACATAGATTCTCCTGTTCCGAACTTGTCGGAACACAATAGGAATAGATGAACCTGTTACAGCTGTATTTGGTTACAAAGCCACAAAGGATGTAGCGATAAAAGCAACATGCGCATTATCTCTGCATCCTTTGTGTCTTTATTTCCTTTCATTTACTGTAACAAGGTCCGGGCAATATAAACGGGCAGAGAACCTTCACCGGTTCTCTGCCCGCAAATTTTATTTACGGATACCGAGTTCTTTAATGAGTTCCCGATATTTAACAATATCTTTTTTCTGCATGTATTTCAGCAGACTTCTGCGTTGACCAACAAGTTTCAAAAGACCGCGGCGAGAATGATGATCCTTGCTGTGTGTCTTGAAATGATCAGTCAGGTACTTAATCCGGTCAGTGAGCAATGCAATCTGCACCTCACATGAACCGGTATCACCTTCATGGGTTTTGAATTTTTCAATAATCTCTTTTTTTACTGCTGTTGACTGTGCCATTAAGCACCTCCATTTTTCCTTCTGCTACCAGCAAAGCGTTTTCCCTCAGCCTTGACTGGAGTCTGGATAAATTGCCCTTGTACCGAAATCAGAGGGATAACTTCGAAGGACATGTAAACATTATTCACCACTATGCAATGCACATGGATGTAATTTGTGATACTCCTGCTCACTCTTTTCAATGGCTGTTTCCACTGAAAGCATGGTCGAAGCTAAACTGTGCAGCCCGTTCTCTTCCACCAAATCAGTACCGCAAACCCCCTGCTCTACTCGAAAAGGACCGCTTACAGTCCGCCTCAGCGCTGTAAGATGGGCACCACATCCTAAAAAACGCCCTATATCTTCGGCTAAAACACGAATATAGGTTCCGCGACTGCATGTAACTTCTATTTTTAAACAATCTTGAGCATGCAGGGAACCGATCAGTGAATAAATTTCAATCGGCTTGGGTGGTTTGGTAATCACTATACCTTTTCTGGCATAGTGATAAAGAGGTTTACCCTTATGTTTGGCTGCAGAAAAGGCTGGTGGCGCTTGCATCTGTGGGCCTATAAAAGTACGCAGACACTCATCAACATCGACCTGTGATAATTCAGGCACGGCACACGTCGCCGTCACGTCTCCTTCAGGATCTTGAGTCGTAGTCTCTACACCAAGTTGAAGAGTCGCTTCATAGGTTTTACGCCCGACCATAAATCGTTCAATATTGCGGGTTGCGGGTCGACCGGCACAGATAATCAGCAAACCACTGGCAAACGGGTCCAGCGTCCCGGCATGCCCGACCTTTTTGATGCCGAGTAACTTCCTTACCCTGCGCACCATGGCAAAAGAACTGAAGTCCACCGGTTTATCGACAAGAAACACTCCTGCTGTAAATTTTTGTTCCTTTAAGGCGAACAAGCTCCCTGTTTCATTTTTCAAGCCATTGCCTGCTGCAATAACGGTACAAGCAAATCCCGCACTTCGTCGATACTTTTATTATGACATCGAAATCCGCTGGCATTTTTATGACCTCCGCCACCAAGCTTGGCAGCAACGGCAGCCACATCACACTTTCCCTTTGCACGCATACTCACTGAAACTGAATGTTGATCGGCTTCCTTAATGAAAACAGCAACGCGTACGGAGCGTACGGAGCGAGGCAGGTTGATAAAATGTTCGGTGTCTTCCATGGTAGTAAAGGTACGCTCAAGCATATTACGGGTCACCCTGATCACGGCGATCCTATCCTTGTGGTACATTTCAAGACCGGCCAAAACCTCTTGGAGGAGGTGCAAACGACCCAGGGTATAATTATCATACAGATTGGAGCAGATGACCGCTGGTTGTACACCGCAAGCAATCAAATCACTCACTACCTGCATCGTATGTGCACTGGTTGATTCGTATTTAAAAGATCCCGTATCAGTAGTTATTGCAGCATAGAGGCATTCGGCAGCTTCCGTTGTTATTTCCCGACCAAGGGACCGGGCTAGATCGTACACCATTTCTCCGGTCGATGATCGACCGGGTTCAACCCAGGCAATGCCACCAAACCCATTATTTCCCTGATGATGGTCGATAACCAAAAATGGTTGTATCTGTAACAAATGCGGACCATTCTTGCCCAGTCGTTGTCGGTCCCCACAATCAAGGGCAACACCAAGAATATTACCTTGCGCCTTATCGACAAAATCAGCTAACGCGCCCAGATCGGTTTGGATATGACCACACCCGGTAAGAAACCGATAAAGCGGACTTACCGGTTCTTCGAGATAGGCGAATACTTTTTTGCCCATCCCCTGTAAGATATGCATCATCCCCAGCAAGGAACCGATGGCATCCCCATCAGGATTAATATGAGTGGCTAAAACAAGATTATCGGCTTGCTGGATTGCCGCCTGTACCTGTTCAGGAGTTGCCATCTTTTTTATCCTTTTCTATCTGGCGAAACAATTCATCGATCCGCTCCAACTCCTCGTTCTGGTCGTCATAAGAAAACAGCAGCTCCGGAGTGTAGCGGAGATTCATGGTATGGGCCAGATGACTGCGAAAAAAACCTTTCGCTTTGGTCAATGCCTTTTTCACCGGGCCAACATGCTCACCCGCAGGTAAAGTAAAATAAATTTTTGCATACTTCAGGTCAGGTGCAACCACAACATGGGAAATTGCAACAGATGCCAACCGCGGATCACTCACCTTCTGCAGCAAAATAAGAGACAGTTCATTTTTTATAGCTTCTGCCACTCGTTTTGGCCGTGAGCTCTCAGGACGCCCAAGTCCCGGCAGGTTAAAATCAAAATCCATCAATTCAGTCAGATCCGTTTACAGGGTTGCCTCGATCTCGTCAAGGACAAACGCCTCTAGATTATCGCCAAGTTTAATGTCGTTAAAATTCTCGACGCCAATACCACATTCAAAACCGGTAAGCACTTCCTTAACATCATCCTTGAAGCGTCTCAGAGAGCCGATCTTGCCGGTATAAATAACAACACCGTCACGGAGCACACGAACGTTCGCATTACGTTCTATTTTCCCGTCAATTACCGAACAGCCGGCAACTATTCCCACTTTTGGCACCTGGAAAGTATTCCTTACCTCGGCAGTGCCGATTACGCGCTCTTCAAAGGTAGGATCAAGCATGCCAACCATGGCCTTTTCGATATCTTCCAAAGCATGGTAAATAACATCATAGGATCGAACATCTACCTGCTCCCGCTCTGCAAGTTCCTTCACCTTTACGGATGGGCGTACGTTGAAACCGATGATAATGGCATCAGAGGCAGCAGCGAGATGGATATCATTGTCGGTCACCGAACCTGTTCCCTCATGAAGGACACGCACCTTAATCTCACTGGTAGACAGTTTTTCTGCGGCTTGTCCAAACGCCTGCAAGGTTCCCTGCACATCGGCACGAAGGATAACTCTAAGCTCCTTCACTTCCTGTTCAGCCATCTTTTCAAACAGATTGTCGAGCGAAACTTTAGATGCAGAACCAAGTTCAGATTCCCTTGCCTTCAACTGACGCGAACCGGAAAGAGATTTCGCCATCTTTTCGTTACTGAGCACTACAAACTCATCTCCAGCCTGCGGTACGCCGGAAATACCCTGAACCTCAACCGGTATGGCAGGGCCGGCTTCGTCAACATTTTCTCCCCGTTCATTAATCAACATCCGTACTTTTCCGCTGAACATGCCGGCAACAAAATTGTCTCCAGCGCGCAACGTTCCTTCCTGGACAAGGACAGTGGCCACAGGACCACGCCCTTTATGCAGTTGTGCCTCAATAACGGTACCTTTGGCCTTTCGAGTAGGATCAGCCTTAAGTTCGAGAATCTCTGCCTGCAACTGAACAGCTTCCAGCAGTTCATTTATGCCGATACCTTTCTTGGCTGATGTCTCGCAATACATAGTATCGCCGCCCCACTCCTCAGGCAGCAGATCGTATTCGCCCAATTCTCTTTTAACCCTTTCCGGATCGGCATTGTCCTTGTCGATTTTATTGACAGCAACAACAATTGGAACCCCAGCAGCCTTGGAATGTGCGATGGCCTCTTTTGTCTGATCCATAACGCCATCATCTGCAGCAACAACCAACACCACGATATCTGTAACTTTAGCCCCTCTGGAACGCATTTCGGTAAATGCTGCATGACCAGGAGTATCGACAAAGGTTAAATCGCCGGACGGTGCCTGCACATGGTATGCGCCTATGTGCTGTGTAATACCTCCAGCTTCACCCTCTGCAACATCTGTTTTACGAATGGCATCCAAAATAGATGTTTTTCCGTGGTCGACATGCCCCATGACGGTGACGACAGGTGGGCGAGGCACGGCTTCGCCGCCTTTTTCCTCTTCCAGTTCCTGAAATGCTTCCATTTCCAGCTCTTCAGTCATTGCCTGCTCAACTTCGTATCCAAAATCAGCAGCAACCAGAGTTGCAGTATCAATATCCAGCGCCTGGTTCAGCGTTGCCATTACGCCAAGCTTCATCAAAGCAGCAATCAATTCATTAGCCTTAACACCCATCCGCTTGGCCAGATCACCGACGCTGATCGTTTCAAGCACTTTAACACGCCTTTTAATAGCTTTGGCTTCCGCTACAGGCTGTTGAACAGCCTTCTCTTTGCGACCACTATCTTTACGCCGTTTTCCCTTGCGAGGACGCATGTATTCGACATCCCCATTTTTTGAAAATTCGACCTTACCGCCTCGTCCTCGCTTATTTCCTTTGGTGGTTTTTTTAGCGCGGTTTTCATCTTCCGATTGAATAGCGACGACCCGTTTGCCTTTTTTCTTCCCCTTTCCTGCCGGGGGCGGTGCTTGTCCTGCTGGATCTACTGCAGCACCAGGTCTTTTATTTTGCACCGGTGCCGGCCTTGGTGGCCTGCGGGGAGGCCTTGCTTTTTTCTCAGCTGGTTTGGGAATCTCAACCCTTCCAATAACTTTGGCCAATTTCCGAGACTCTCTCGGTTGTCCGTTACCATTGCCTGCTACAGGTTTTACAACCTGCTTCGCAGCAGGCTCTTCAACAGATGCTTGATGCTGCTCCAAATCCGACTCCTTCACCTCTTCTGGTTGAAGAGCATCGCTTTCCGTCTCTTCTCCCTTTTTGACTTCATCAATTGCTGCCGGTTCGGAAACTTTTCCACTGGATACTTCCGGACCACCCTCAACATCAGCAGCAACCGTTTCATCAACCTGTACATCCGACGCGCTCTCTGCGTCTTCGCTGACCAACGACTCTGCATCCTCTTTCACAGACGGCAATGTTTCTTCAACTGCATCTACAGTAACTGCAGGTTGAGCGTCTACTGCCATTTCTTCCTTTTGGAGTTCAGCCTCCTCCTCCATCAGGGCAACAGCATCGGCTTCTTCCTGCTGTTTCAATGCTTCTTCTTTCTGCGCTTTCGAACGTCGCCTGACAATGGTAGTCGATTTTTTCTTGGAGGAGCCAGAGCGATCCTTAAGATCAATACGTCCCTCAGCCACGCCGGTTACAGCATTATCTTTAATTTTACGTCGGATATCTGCTGCCATATCATCGTTAACTGTTGAGCTGTGACTTTTAATAGGGTATCCCATAGCTATCAGCTTAGCAGCCAGTTCCTTACTTTTTAATCCGGCTTCTTTTGCCAGTTCGTATACACGGACCCTACTCATTGCATGCTCCTGTCTTCTTTAACGCGTCAGACTTTAAGGCGAAACGCACGTTTCAGCACTTTCTTATTTTTTTCCAGTCGTTTACGGCACTGCTCATCATCACAACAATACAGGCCACGCCCAGGCAGACGTCTATCAACGTCAACCACAAGCTGACCTTCCTGCAGACTCAGGCGAAGCAATTCCTGCTGTGGTTTTTTCGTTCCACAGCCCCGGCATGTCCGCACTGGATACGTTTTTTTTTCACGGTGTCTCACCGTCAGATTCCCCTGACTCTGCATCACCTGTCACTGATAAATTCAAGCCACTTTCCTCTACAACCTGCACTGCTTGTTCAGCCGAATTTTCTTCAGCCGGCATTGCCGTTTCAGGTTTCATCTCAACGGCAGGCTCACAATTGACAGCCTCCTCTATACCTTCAGGTACCGGCACGAGGGCAGCACGCTCCAGGATGGCGGCGGCTTTTTCTTTATCCACCCGCACAATGTCCATCAGCTTTTCTTCATCAAGGGCAGCCAGCAAGGCAGAAGAAGTTATACCGGCAGCAAACAGCCTATCCGCCATGCCTTCATCAACACCCTCAATTACAGTCAGCGTTTTATAAGCGGGATTTTCCATATTGGCATAGCGCTGCTCACTCTTCACGTCAATTCGCCAACCTAGCAACCGAGAAGCCAGTCGTACGTTTTGCCCCTGCCTACCTATAGCCAGGGATAACTGATCATCCGGGACCACAACCAGCAAGGATTTTCGATCCTCGTCCACTATTACCATGGACACTTCTGCAGGCGCCAATGCATTATATACATATTTAGCAGGATCCGGACTCCAAGGGACAATGTCTATTCGTTCACCTTGCAGTTCCTGTACGACATTCTGTACCCGCGATCCTTTAAGGCCCACGCAAGCACCTACCGGATCAACATCAGACTCTATGGA
Source organism: Desulfogranum marinum (assembly GCF_963675105.2). Lineage (NCBI taxonomy): Bacteria > Pseudomonadati > Thermodesulfobacteriota > Desulfobulbia > Desulfobulbales > Desulfobulbaceae > Desulfogranum > Desulfogranum marinum. The sequence goes on along the minus strand of NZ_CAXXRO010000004.1, from coordinate 1,315,672 downwards.
AGAAACGGCAATTTTAGCACGAAATCCCGGCTCTCTGCTTGCGCCCATGATCTTCACAATCCCTTCTGCTATCTCAGGAACCTCGACCTCAAACAGTTTGACCAAAAACTCGTTACAGGTACGGCTGAGAACAAGCTGTGCATCACGAGATTCATGACGAACCTCTTGCAGAAAGGCACGAATCCGGTCTCCCTGTTTAAAAGAACGCTTTGGAATCTGCCCGTCTCTCGGCAAAATAGCATCTGTTCGGCCAAGGTTTATAACCATGTTGCCACGTTCAAATCGCTGCACAATCCCGTTGACGATAGTCCCTTCGCGATCACGAAACATATCGTATATGACATCCCGCTCGGCATCGCGCATGCGGTGAATAATAACCTGCTTCGCAGACTGCGCAGCTATACGCCCCAAGTCAGCGATATTATCCATTTTCTCACCGAGATCGTCGTCCAATTCAATTTCCGAATCAAGACGACGAGCATCTTCCAAAGAAATTTCCGTTTCTTCATCAAAGACATCGTCAACAACTGTACGGTATTGAAAGACCTCTATTTCGCCCAAATCTTCACTGAACTGGACCTCGATATCGCGTCGACTTCCGTACTTTTTTCGCACAGCAGATCGCACAGCCTCTTCGATGGCGTCTACAAGCAACGTTCGATCAATTCCCTTGTCCCGACAAATTTGATCAATGATGCGTTTTAAATTTTCCGTCCCTACCATTTTTTCACTCCAGCTCCGACAATCGCCTTTATTAACGGCAACCGTCTTGGCACATTCAATTCGCCGGCACTTACTACTATAATGTCAGACGAGCCTTGGATATCTTCGAAATATCCAGCAGTATTTTTTGCCCGTCCTGATCAAGAATAACCGAGCCTTGTTCAACGCCTTGCAAAATGCCAGTAAAAACCTTCTGGTCACCCACAGGCTCACGCATTTTTACCCGCGCCTTCTTCTCAGCAAAACGCACGAAATCTTTTTCTTTTTTTAATGGCCGCTCAGCTCCGGGAGAGGAGACCTCCAAGTGATAGGCGTGATCTATAACATCTTCCACTTCAAGATAAGCACTTATTTCCCGACTTACAGTAGCGCAATCGTCTAAGTTTACACCTTGTTCCTTATCAATAAAAAAACGCAGCACCCATCCGTGACCTTCACGCCTAAACTGCACCTCGACCAACTCGATTCCCATATCGGCCAAAAGTGGTCCGGCAAATGCTTCAATGGTATCAACAATTTGATTACTTGCAGTATCCACGACCTTCCCAGTCCTTTCCCAGCAGCCTATAAAATATTTTGCTCTGGAGAATTCCAAATTCTGCCTAAAAGACAATAAAAAAAGCGGGCAAAGCCCACTTTCACGTACACCGGCAAATGCGGCGTATGTCATTTCCAAGCAAAGCTACTCACCTATTGCTCGGAGGTGTTAGCGCGGCCTGGAGCGGGCAACGGGGCTCGAACCCGCGACCCCAAGCTTGGGAAGCTTGTGCTCTGCCAACTGAGCTACACCCGCTCATCAGCTTACTACAGCCCCTAAAAATAACCCATCACATGTCAATTGTCAAGCAACAACAAAATGATGACCATTCTTCTTACTGACGGACACCCGAAAAACAGATGCCACTATAGTTGACACAAGGAATCATGCAACCCACCTTTGCTGCAATATTTTCTCAACCTGAACCGACAATTCTCCCATCCCTCACTTTTTTCATTCCATCCCTGTGGCCTCTATTACCGCGTTTACCAGCTCATAAATTTATTGTATAAGCAAAGATATGGAGATTATAACGACTCATATCAATGCAGATTTCGACAGCTTTGCCTCTATGATTGCGGCAAAAAAGCTCTACCCTGAAGCTGAACTGGTCTTTCCAGGTTCACAGGAAAAAAGGGTGCGGGATTACCTTGTTCAACAATTTCGTAACATCTACGCCTTTAAAAAAATAAAACATATACAACTGGCCAAGGTTAAGCGACTGATTATCGTCGACACCCGCCACGCAGAGCGTATCGGAGAACTTGCGACCTGTCTTGACAATCCCGGCATCGATATCCACCTCTACGATCATCACCCTAACTCGCCAACAGACATCAAAGGCAGCCTGGAAGTCATCGAAAATTTGGGATCCACTACAACTATCTTCACTAAACTTTTTCAAAAAAATGAAATAGTACCTACCCCTGAGGAAGCGACCCTGATGGCACTGGGTATATATCAGGATACGGGCAACTTCCTGCACTCCACCACACACCCTGAAGATTTGGTGGCAGCCTCCTGGCTCTTGCAGCACGAGGTCAACCTTGACGTAGTTAATCAATTTGTTTCAAGAGAGTTAAGCGCCCAGCAAGTAAAGTTTCTCGGTAAACTGCTCAAAAATGCCACCATCTATAACATCGGTTCGGTAAATGTGACCCTGACCAAGCTGATTCTCCCTGAATACATTGATGATTTTTCAAGTATTGTCCAGCGGATGGTGGTTATGGAAAACATTGATGTTTTGTTTGCCCTGATAAGTATGGGAGAACGTATTTATCTTATTGCCCGAAGCAGAATCCCTGAAGTCAATGTGGGCAATATTGCCCGCGCCTATGGTGGTGGAGGACACGCATCGGCAGCGTCGGCAACGGTCAAGGACATGACGCTTTATGAGGCAGAAGAAAAACTTGTCCACCTGCTTCATCGTCATATCCAGCCCAAAGCCATTGCCGGGGAGTTGATGTCATCGCCGGTTATAGCGGTTACCCCCGATGTAACCATTGATGAAGCAAACAAAATGATGACCCGTTACAACGTCACCGTTCTCCCTGTTGCCCAAAAAGGAGGCAACCCGGAAACAGGGGAAAGGCCATCTTGCTTCATGGGCATGATCTCCCGCATGGTTGCAGAAAAGGCTATTTTTCACAAACTGGGAAGTCTGACGGTATCAGATTACATGACCACAGAAGTGGCAACCCTGCCGGCAACTGCAACGCTTGCAGATATCCAGGAACTGATAATCGAAAACAGACAACGGCTTATCCCCATAATCAAAAGCGAAGAGGTAATGGGGGTTATCACCCGCACCGACCTGCTCAACCTTCTTATAAACGACCCATCCCACCTCCCGGCCGATCTCCTCCAGGAAGACAACAGACCTTCGGTCAAAAGAAGCCGTAACCTAAGCGGTACCATGACCCAAGTACTGCCTAAGAACATAGTTGTCCTCCTCCGGGACATAGGCGAGGCTGCCGCTCAAATGCAATGTAATGCCTATGTTGCAGGTGGCTTTGTCCGAGATCTGCTCCTGCACATAAATAACAATGATATAGATGTTGTTATCGAAGGCGATGGCATTCAGTTTGCCAAAGCCTATGCTGAAAAAAATAAAGCCTCGGTGCGCACCCATGAAAAATTTGCAACAGCAACTATCATTTTCCCTGACGATACCAGGGTCGACGTTGCCACCGCCCGCCTGGAATACTACGAATACCCGGCTGCTATGCCCACAGTAGAGCTGAGTTCGATTAAACTTGACCTCTATCGTCGAGACTTCACTATTAATGCGATGGCAATCCATCTTAACCCGGAACGCTTTGGCACACTTGCCGATTATTTCAGCAGCCAAACCGACCTCAAGGAAAGACGAATTCAAGTATTACACAATTTAAGTTTTGTTGAAGACCCGACCCGTATATTCAGAGCAATCAGGTTTGAAGGCCGCCTTGATTTCCAGATAACACGGCATACCGAAAAACTGATCAAAAACGCTGTAGACATGCATCTTTTTGATCGGTTTGAGGAGTCGCGTTTTTTCTATGAACTTAAGCTGATCCTTTCTGAAAACAACCCTTTACCGGCACTCAGACGACTGGCAAGCTTCAAACTGTTCCCCTTTCTCTGGCCGGATCTCCGCCCAAACCTTAAAATTGACAGGCGGTTTGTCCATTTCATCACCCAGGCAAGCCGATCCATATCCTGGTTCAAGCTCCTATACCTCCCGGAAAAACTAGAACCATGGATCGTGCACCTGTTGGCGATCATGAGTCGCTCCAGAACCAAAGAACTGGTAAATTTCTGTACACGGTTTGACCTGCCCATCAAGTTGCAGAAAAAACTAGTGCAGCAAAAAATAGATGTGGAACGTATTGCCAAGGATATGCTCAAGCGTCCCTTTATAAAGCCAAGTGAAATTTACTGGCTGCTTGGCGATCTCGACAACGAAGGACTGCTCTACCTGATGACCATTGCCCGAAAAAAACATATCCAGCAGGCTGTATCCCTCTTCGTGACCACCTTGCGCAACGAAACGCCGCTTATCAACGGCAACGAGCTAAAAGAGCTTGGTTATAAACCTGGCCCAGCCTTCCGTTCCATGCTCAACCACCTTATCGAAGTGCAGCTCGACGGACAGGTCACAACCCATGATCAGGCGCTGAGCTTCATCACATCGACCTATCCCGTCAACGATACCCGGCTCGTTTAATCAAAAGAATCAAAATGTCTCATGAGCATTTTATGCCATTCTGAAAAGGTAAGTAGTGTTAGTTTCATACCCTTATTGAGGTAGAGTTCTTGAATACCCGACAATTAAGTAGCGACCTCGGCTGCCCCTCAACTCTAACTGTTCAGTAGTCTTCCATATGCTCACGATCAGCCTGGACACCCATAGAAAAACTATGTTTTCTTGCCAGATTGTGGGCAGAGGTAAGCCCAGCCTTCGTGGGGTGCTACTGAACAATTACTAAAATTCTTTCTCGCTTTTTCCAGTTTTGCCCTTAAGGTGTTGCTTGCTTGATAGCGCCTCTCATGACTCTATTTTTTGAACATACCCACGACTTCTTTTCCCATGCAGATAAACAACATTATACAACAGCTCATTATTCTCACGCCTCCCTTTCTGTTTGCCCTCACCTTACACGAATTGGCTCACGGTTACGTGGCCTATCACCTTGGTGATCCTACAGCAAAGAAAGCAGGCCGCCTGACCCTTAATCCATTAAAGCACCTTGACCCATTGGGTGTTTTAGCCTTTATCATAATGAAAATAGGCTGGGCAAAGCCTGTACCGGTAAACCCGAGTTACTTCCGCGACCCACAAAAAGGGATGATTTTGGTGGCACTGGCAGGTCCGGGAGCGAATGTTTTTCTTGCCATTACCAGCGCCATTCTTGCCAAGTTTTTTGTTATGCTGTCATTTATACCCATTTTCATCCTGCAGCCATTGGTGAGCATGCTGGTGGCATCTGTTTGGATTAATATCATGCTCGCGGTTTTCAACTGCCTCCCCATTCCCCCGCTCGACGGGTCCAAGGTACTGATGGGACTCCTGCCACCGTCAGCGGTTCGGACATATATTAAATTGGAGCCGTTTGGCTTTATCTTGCTTCTGGCCCTGTTTTATACCGGCATCATCCCCAAGCTGATCATGCCCATCATTCGTTTTTCAAATGATTTACTGCTCGGCTAACCAGCCCAACAGGTAACATCAAATCGCCTCGTCTTCACCTCGATCTGCGACTGTACCGCAGTGCACCAAATATTTATCAGCTAACCGATGAGCAGATAAGTTCCGACCTCGATACATCGGTATGGTGGGTGGGCAGATGGTGAAAAGTTGGCGTGCTGCTGAAGTTACGAGTTACACAACATTTTTCGCAACCAGCGCAGCTAATTGTGGTTGCCATTTAGGGACAGGATCACGTACATTGGCTGTATGCTTAATCTACAAAACACCCTGGTCGTCTCACTGGAACATGCGGTTGCAGCACCCTACTGCTCAAACCGTCTGGCACAGGCTGGTGCACGCGTCATCAAGATTGAACGTGCGGAGGGAGATTTTGCCCGTGGCTATGACAGCACCGTGCATGGGGAGTCGGCGTACTTTATCTGGCTCAACCAGGGCAAGGAATCACTGGTTCTCAATATCAAGGACAGTAAAGATGCCATGCTCCTGCACCGCATCCTCGCCAGCGCCGACGTGTTTATCCAGAATCTTGCCCCAGGTGCAATCGCCCGTGCCGGATTTGGCAGCGATGAGCTGGCTAAGCTGTATCCAAGGCTAATCTGCTGTGATATTTCGGGCTATGGCGATAGCGGCGAATATCGTGGCATGAAGGCTTACGATTTGTTGGTGCAATGCGAATCTGGTATGGCGTCGATTACGGGGACACCCGATGCCCCAGGAAGGGTCGGTGTTTCAGCCTGCGATATCAATTGCGGCCAACAGGCATATAGCGCAATCTTGGAGGCGTTGATCGAACGTGAGCATAGCAACAAAGGCTGCATTATCAAGCTATCACTCTTTGACAGCATGGCGGAATGGATGGCAGTGCCGCTCCTGCATTACGACTATACCGGCATAATACAAAAACGAGTCGGCATCAGTCATGCCACCATATCCCCCTATGGTGCCTACACTTGCGGCGATGGAGCGGTTATCGTTATCGCCATCCAAAACGAGCGTGAATGGCTGACATTTTGCAGCGATGTACTTGGCGATCCATCCCTACAAAAAAATCCAAAACTGCAATCCAACCAGCTGCGAGTGGCAAATCGTTCCTACATGGACCAGCTGATAAACCAGGTATTTTCCGGCCTGAGCCAATCTCAGGTGATAGAAAGGCTGCAACAGGGAAAAATCGCTTACGGCAAACTCAACGACATCTCTGGATTATCAAACCACCCTCAGCTTCGACGAATATCAATCGACACGCCGTCGGGCAAAGCCGATGTCGTCGCACCTGCGGCAATCCATTCAAACAAAAAACACGTGCTGCAAAAAGTGCCCGCACTTGGCGAGCACAGTGATTTGATTCGCAGACAGTTCTCAAAGTGATTCACGCTCCTGGTTACTTCACATTACCTCCTTTTCGCCTTTTATATCACGCCGCCCTCACAGCCTACTGCGTCAGTGCACGAGACCAGCAACCTCACCGAGATAATAGTCATAATCACCTTCATAAATACGCATTTCGCCATGATCAATCTCAAAGACTCTGTTTACCAGCGAACGCAAAAAGTGACGATCATGACTGACGAGCAGGATGGTCCCCTCAAACGCTTTTAGCGCATTGAGCAACACTCCCCGCGAAAGAATATCGAGATGGTTGGTCGGTTCGTCCAGAACCAAAAAATTCAATGGCCGGGCAAGCAGCTTGGCAATAACGACCCTACTTTTCTCTCCGCCGGAAAGAGTGCTGATCCTTTTATCAATATCATCTCCCTGGAACAAAAAGGCGGCACACAAATTACGGATGACACCGATATTTTCCAGCGGCAGCACCTCCTGGACGGCTTCAAAAACCGTATGATCGGGATGAAGAGTATCCATCGAATGCTGGCTAAAATAACCAATGCTAACCCCCGCACCCATAACCACCTCGCCTGCAGAAGCCTCTGCCCTGCCGGTGATTACTTTTAACAACGTAGATTTCCCGGCACCGTTCACACCTACCAGGGCTATTTTTTCAAGCCGCCTAATGGTCCCGTTGAGCCCGCTGAAGACCGGTTTGACGCTACCTTCTGCTGTCTGCCATTCTTTACCGAGATTTTTAAGGTGAAGCACATCTTCACCACTTCTGTGCGGAACAGGAAAATTAAACTTCATAACTTTCTGTTCCGGCGGCAGTACTATACGTTCAATTTTTTCCAATTTTTTTATACGTGACTGGACCTGAGCAGCATGGGAGACACGGGCGGCAAACTTGGCTATAAACTCTTCTTCCTTGGCAAGCATCTCCTGCTGACGGCGATAGCTAGCCACTAGCTGTTCACGACGAATTTCGCATTCACGCTGGTAAAAATCGTAATCTCCATTATAGGTCGTTGCCTGACCGTTAGCGATTTCGATAACTCGGGAGACGATCCGGTTCATGAAATCTCGATCATGGCAGGTCATCAACAATGCCCCTTTGTACTCGCTTGCCAGCCATTCCTCGAGCCAGAGAATCGATTCAATATCAAGATGGTTTGTCGGCTCATCCAGCAGCAACACATCCGGATTAATGATGAGTATCTTTGCCAAAGCTATACGCATCTTCCAGCCGCCACTGTATGTTTCTACGGGCAGCGAAAAATCTTGTTCGGAAAAACCCAGCCCGCTCAGAATTGCCTTGGCACGTGAATCAAGATCATACCCTCCACGATGTTCGAAGATGTCGGTTACTTTCCCATAGATTTCCAGCAGGTCTGCAAGCGCATCGTCATCCATCGGCTCACTCATCTGCGCTTCCATTTCCCGCATCTGATGCCCGAACTCAACCACCTCTCCTGCAGCCGACATGACCTCCTCTAAAACCGACCGCCCCGCCATCTCGCCAACATCTTGCGAAAAATAGCCAACAACCGTCTTTTTCGAACAGGAAATGTCACCCTTATCCGGTTCTTCCTCTCCGGTAATAAGACGAAAAACAGAAGTCTTGCCTGCACCGTTCGGCCCGACAAGACCGTTACGGCTCTGGGGGAGCACCTGAAGGCTTGCATCTTGAAACAAGACATGAGAACCGTACTGCTTATATATGTTGTTTAAATGTATCATGGAACAATTGTTTTCACTGTTTTACCGAAAAAAAATGGTGCGGAACGTAGCATAGCGCAACAGGGTTCGCAAGCACAATACGACCTTACGTTAAAGAAGCGGTGGATGATTACAAGCCACTTTAAGATGGAACACGAAGCGTTCCATCTTAAAGCTTAAACACCTTAGTCCTCTTCGTATTATACGTAACAAACCATCCACCACATCCTGGTTACCCGCCTCGAAGCACCTAAATTCATTTTACGAGGGAATAGGGAAGCTGGTTTACAGGACATCGATTTCTACCTATAAATACGAGATCGGCATCGGCAGCATTCCCACTAGTGGCTCGAACATCAAATTGGACAGTGGCACCCGTTGGAACCTCGAAATCAATTCCATCGAACCAAGGCCTCGACATTTGTGCAGCAAATATAATCTCTTGAGAATTGGAGGTGTCAAGAGTATCATTGGGCTCAAGGTTGACAGGAATTACACTGCTAAAAGGCATATCTGAAACTATGCTGCCAGTATACCTTTGCCACCCACTGGATCCGGCTATAGCTCTCAAGTGCCAGACAACACCCTCATTCCACAGAAAAACTCCATCCTCTGTTGCTGCATCATAAATTGGCTCTCCATACGGATCACAATTGCTCGACGTCCCTACCATGATCGTCTGGTTGGCCGTGTTGGTGGAACCATCGTTGTCGGTAACAGTGAGGACAACGTTGTAGGTGCCGGGAGTGTTGTATGTGTGGTTAGAGGTTAAGCCGCTGCCTGTACCGTCGCCATAGTTCCATGCATAGGATACGATCGAACCATCAGGGTCGTATGCAGCAGAAGCGTCAAAGTGCACCTCCAGCGGCTCTTCGCCCAAAGTTGGGTCGACCGTAAACATAGCCACTGGCGGCGTGTTAGAGTCTGATAAAAGCTGGTAGGGGAGTTGGTCTACAGTGCATCGATTTCCACCGATAAAGACAAGATCGGCAGCATTCCCACTCGTCGCTTCAACATTAAAAAAGACAGTGGCCCCAGCTTGAACCTCGATATCAAGCCCGTCGTACCAAGGCGACCCCATATTTATATTAAATTCAATTAGTTGCGAATCAGGGGTGTCCACACTATCTCCCCATTGCTCAAGGCTGACAGGGGTTACACTAACAAAATCCATATCTGCAACTATGCTGCCAGAATACCTTTGCCCCCCACTGGATCCTGCTATAGCCCTTAAGTGCCAAACATTACCTTCTTTCCACAGAAAAACTCCATCCTCTGTTGCTGCATCATAATTTGGCTCTCCATACGGAATACAGACTGGTTCTAGTTCGTTTACAGTGACGGTTACGGTTGCGGTACCCGTGCCGTCGGTGTAGTCATCAATGATATAGTCAAAGGTGTCTGTACCTGAAAAACTTGCCGGTGGCGTGTAGTCGATAAAATCATCGTTTGGATCACTCGGCGAGCCGTTATCGTTGATAATGGCTATACCGCCCTCACTGGTTGGGTTATCCACTGCAGTAATGGTCAGAGTATCACCGTTTGGATCGTAGTCGTTAACTAGGACGTCCACAGCCGTCGCGGTATCCATATCCGTACTGACACTATCAGCCCCTGCCACTGGCGGTTGAGGGCCACCCGAAGATTCCACAACCCGGAGGACTTGATCAGCTGAGATATTTTCTATTACCTGAACAATCCCACTTGGCCAATGTACTTCTAAGCGCTGTATGGTTGAATTATGCCCAAGACCAAAGTGAATGCGCGTATGATTTTGTGAATCCTTGTGCACACCGCCTGCTTGCTCACGCAACTGGGTCTTATCCCCTGCGGTCACAAACACGCGTGCACCAATACCGTCTCTGTTGGAAGTCGTTCCAACTAAATCGATTTCAATCCAGTGATTACTGTTTCCGTTATTTTTAAAGAGTTGAATAGGCCCTAAATGATCAAACGGCGACGGATACTTCCCATTGGTAACGAACAAATCCAGAAATCCATCACGGTTATAGTCCGCAGCGATTACGTGATCCCCTGCTCCCAGTGAGGTCCCAGCCGCTCCTCCTGTGTCAGTGACTTCTGTAAAAGCACCTGTCCCGTCATTTTCAAATAGAATATTAGGTGTATTCAAAACCTTTAATGAATTCACCACATAAATGTCTATGTCCATATCGTTGTCAAAGTCACCCGCTACAACACTCCTTCCTCTTAAATGCTTGTTGATTCCACTCTGTTGCGCTGGTATCTCTTTCAGCTGGGCACCATCATGGATATAGAGAGTATCTATAGCCGGTTGTGGCCTATTAAAATTCAAAAGGTCATAATCTGTAATTGGATTATCGGTTTCGACTATAAATCTACTCTCAAAACTTTGGTCAACAGATCTTGAAGATACAATTCGCCACTCATTTGCGCCCTTGTCAAAGCCGACATAAACACCATTATCAACGCCTGGTTGATGTGAGGCCATACCAGATACTCTTGGATCTTTAGGGTCTAACTCTATATAAACAGGGATTCGAGGCCAAAATCCCCATATTCTTGGGTCATCGGGAGAGATGTCAGCTGAAAATATTTCAAAAGGGAGACCCGACGAACCGACATAGATAGGGTAGTTTTGAAATGCATTCGGCAGCGAAAACAAAATTCTCACCGTACCATTGGATTTAAATGTTATTCCTTTCTCACACCCACAGTTATTGGTAATAATAGCTGCTGCCACGTTATGGGATGTTACGTTTACCTGATCCCCCCCCCCGCTCCTTGATAAATAAAGATCCTGACGAAGGTCCCCGTTGAAATCTGCGAAAGCAGCGTCACTTGCATATCCTGTGTCCGATGGAAATATTTGATTACGATGCTCGGTGAAAGGAATGGTCGCCATGCTGTACACATAACGAGGAAACCCTGCTCCACCATCATACGTTATAATATCCAAAACCCCATCACCCGTAAGATCCGCCAACATGCTAAAAAGAGCACCATGATCCTCAAATCCTACCAGAGAATTTACTTTATCAAAAAAACCAGTTTGCTTATCCTGTTGAAACAAGGCAGCAAACTCAAGGTATGGGGGAACGATCCCATTTAGATATACATCTAAGAGGCCATCATTATCGAAATCCAGCCACAATGGCATGCGCCCTCGATTTTCAGTAAATGAGACGCCGTATGCTTCAGCGCTTTCGTAGAGAATTCCATTATCGTTTACAAAAAAAAGGTTGGAATCTCTAGATGTGCCGCCATTGACCAGTATATCTTGATCTCCATCGTTATCAAAATCGGCCCACCCAGCACCATGTGTATCAACATTTGGAGATGGCTTTTGATTCCAAATACTATCAGAAATCTCGTCAAATGTTCCATCCCCCATATTTAGATAGAGGCTCGGCTCTTTCGACTGATGATTGGTAACCCAAATATCTGGCCACCCATCCCCATTATAGTCGGCCCATTGCGCACCCCAGGTGGGGCCGGTATAAGTTAAACCTGCTTCCTGTGTACTTTCAGTAAAGCTTATCTCAGCTCGGGCCGGAAAAATGAGGGTTGCTGATATTATGAATACAAAAAAACCTATGAGCAATGGATTGCGATAATAAACAGAGTTCTTCAGAAAAAAAAACAAAGAAGTATCGACTCTTTTTTGAAAATAATTCACTTTTAATATCAACATATTCTCTTCCTAAAGACCTCCATTAAGATTAATTGGTAAGGCTTATGTATTATCAGGCTAAGGCGTACTTAGATTCATGAAATAACATTATTTCAAATTAAAGAGCTCAATCCTCCTGTAGGTAAAAGGTCTGAATATGTTCTCAACATCTCTATCTATTGATATCTATCTATTGATTGGATGCCTTGGGTAGGCAATATGCCCACTTCTTTCTTGCAGGATCACACTGCAGAATGCATTTTGTGCATATTATGCGATTTGATCAATCAATAGCGCTACATGTTGTGCTACCACGTGACACAGAAAGTATCAATCATAGGTGGGCCTCCTGTTCCGAGTTGGTATGGTAGACGAAATGTCGTCAAGACAGGGACGGTAACTATCACCTAACATTTCCAAAGAACTACTTCTTTTTCCATGCAACAGCCTTGCCACAATGTGGTACAAAAATTTTATTGATATTACAAAACTTTACATTTTTACGGTAGGTTACAGATACCCGCTCGCTACTCTTTTTTACGATTATTAGGAAAAAAAATTCGAATATGCGGAAAACGCAGTGCAGGTCACATTCGTTACGATGTTGACATATCACGCTCTTCAGCAATACTCCGACTTTGCTAGACAGACATTTTTCTTTTGCTTTTTTTGCAAGTTCTTTTCTTTGAGAAGGCAATTTTGTCTGCGAAACCTGTTCAGTTAAACGTTTTTTTCTTCCTCCACAGGGCAGATTAATGCCGGGTCAAAGAAGTAATTGATTTGCTCTATGACTGACAAGGACAACGAGATAGAAAACGAGACGCTTTTTAGCGTTTACCCATCTTAAGGTCGACACTCCCAGACCTTCACTGTGCAACAGGGCCATAGGGGGGATAGAGCCTGTGTGCCGTTATCAAATTTGTTGCAGGAGGGGTTTATAGGGCGACAGCTATATCTACCCGACTTTCGCAGTTCGGCCTCTGGTTTCATTATTTTCACTCTGGCTGGGGAGTGTAACCTCTTGAAGTTACGTTAGCAAAAAGCCAAAATGGCTTGCAGTGTCGACCTAGGGAGGGAATGGACAAAGGTTACTTTCACCTTCATTTTACTGCTCGTAACTGCAAGTGATTAGGATATTGACCCTTTTAAGATGAAAAAACAGAACGCACACTCTACGGGGCAGCACCGCTGTTAGGGAGTCGAGATAATGGTTGGTAGCAATGTACTTTTACCCCCGACACTTTTCAGGTAAAGATAGAGATGATAAATGACAACTTTGAACAGCTCAGCATAAGCCAACTGTCAATTCGCCCAGTTCTCCTTAATCCACTGTATCGTATCCTTTTGATTACTTATTTCTTCCGGAAGCTGATCATGGATCATTTTTTCTATTTTTTCTCCAAAGCTGTTCACATCCCATGCTAGATGGTTGGTCAGATGGTTGATAATATAGAGCGTTTGCCACCCTTCTTTTCTATTAAAGGTGGAAGTATCTGGTATCCCGGAAATCTTGGGATCGTCTTTTTCGTAGTGGGACCACTTATATTCATAAACAAGGTCATCTTTTGTAAAAGTTTCCATAACTACCTCTCATAAAGTAGAAAATACAAAAAAATAAAGCTGGTAGCTTATGGTTACTTTAAACACCAAGTCATCAATGTCTCAAAATTATTACCCAGCTCACCGATTAGTCGACATTGGATACCCTGCGCTTAAGTGGGAATGGGTGGAAAAAGAGAGGAAAAGAAAAGGCGCGAGTCCTGTATTATCAATGGCTAAATAATAAGTTGGAAAAACCTGCGACTCAACCTTTTCCAGACCGGCCAAGTCGCAGTTACTTCAAAAACATCGTCAAAAGGTCCCAAAAAAACCTCTTCCGGATCAATCGATCGGCATGAACTACAGAGATCGTATCCGATTTCAGGTAAATCGACGGGCAGAGAGAAAATGCGGTCTCCCCAGGTTTTGGTTACTTGTGCCAGTAATTAAATGTCACGTGCATTCCTTCTGCTTCAGCTGTGCGATAAATCTCGGCATCTGCTGCGCTTAAAGCGTCTATCTGTTCCGGAGTCAGCAACAAGGCTTGTTTCTCCTCTTTCACGTCCCAACTATCGGACTCAAAAAAACGCAACGCAGTGTCTCTGGCGCCTTGTATATCGGTTGCAAACACCCACACATGAACGATTGCCCTGGAAACATTTGCCCCCCTATAGGTTTCCAGGCTGTGGTTCGACTTCAAACATAAGGTAATACGGATTCAAACGAGACCTCATATGTAAAAAATATAATCTTCACCCTCTGCATACACCAAGGGCATTGCAATTGACGCTACGTATATCTTATCAGGGAGCGGGTAATTAATCAGTAAAAGTTAATTTGTTGGTTTTACCTACGCTGACAGGATACCGGTTAGAGAGAGATTCAATGCAATGAGCATTTTTTAAAGAATTATGGCTGACATGCGGAAGGGATGTTGGAATGTTCGCTTCTCAGCCCTGTTCTTTTTGACGTGCAAGGCTGCCGAGGTAGGAGCTCATGTCACCACAGCCTCCCAGGGACCATCCACCATCGACTGGCAGGACCACGCCGCTGATATAGCTGCTCAGGCCCGAACCCAAAAAAAGACACGCTTGGCCGATATCCTCCGGTGATCCCATGCGTCGGAGGGGCACCGATTCGACCACCCGTTTCCGTACCAATTCGTTGGGCGCAAGCCGCAACATCCCCTCGGTGCCGTCAATGGGGCCGGGAACGATAGAGTTTACCCGAACACCCTCACCCCCCCACTCCAATGCCAGAGTGCGGGTTATCATGTCTACTCCAGCTTTGGCAGAACAGACATGGGCCTGAGCTTCCATCGGTAAAAAGGCCTGCGGCGCCGAAATGTTTATGACGCTGGCACCAGGCCTTTTCAGGTAGGAAAAACAGGCTTTCATCACATGAAAGGTCCCAATCAGATCGATTTCAACCACGCTCCGGAAGGCATTGGCAGACATACCGTTGACAGTAGCAGGAAAATTACCAGCCGCACCAGAGACGAGCACATCGAAAATGCCAAAGGCCTCATGGACTGTTGCCAGCCCCCCTTCAATAGCAGCCAGGTCGCGAACATCCGCTGAAAACCCCATGGTCTCAGCACCCAGTGCCTTCAAAGAAGCTACCGTGTCCTGCACCTTGTCGTCTGAGCGGCTGGCAACAGCAATTCGGGCTCCGTGTCGGGCAAACACCTCGGCAACGCCCCGGTTGATACCGCTGGTTCCGCCGATCACCACCACCGTCTTGTTGCTGAAATCAATCGTCAGGCTCATTGCTCCCCCACACTCTCTATTCGAAGCTACACATCGGGATAATGTTTTTTTAAACATTCAGGACATATGCTGTGGCTGATATCTGCTTCGGAATATTTGTTTATATACACATCAACCTGCTCCCAATAGCCTTGATCGTCTCTGATTTTTTTACAAAAAGAGCATAAAGGTAATATGCCCCTTAAGGTCTTGATCTCAGCTAATGAATCTTGAAGCCTTTGAATAAGCTCTTCCCGCTCTTTTTTTGCCTTTTTTCTCTTGCTGATGTCACGGCAGATACAAAATATTAACTTCTTTCCCCTGTAAACTGCACCATTGCTACTGAGTTCTACATCTATGAGCCTGCCATCTTTGCGACGGTGTTATGTCTCAAAGTGATGACCAAGATCATTGACCGTTTCGGCCAATTCCAATATTTGCTCCTTCTTTAACTGAGCATCCCAGTCCCATGGGTGCAGCTGGTACACTTCTGCCCTCGAATAACCAAGCATATCAGCAAATCGATTATTCGCCTCATAGACATTGGCGTTTTGATCCAGGACAACGATAGCATCCCTTGATTCCTCTATCAGAAGACGTCGCCAATTTATTTCATCCTTGAGCAACATTTCTGTTTTTTTAAATTCGAGTTCAAATTTTTCCAGCTCAAGAACTCTCTTTTCCAACTCTTCATAGGTCTGCTTTTCAGACATTATTACTCACCTGTCTAAATAAAAGCATAACGAATAGGGCCTTTAAATAGGTCAAGGGCCCCCTAACTGTCCATTAAGCTATCGCTTCATACGGCTGTTAGTGTCCAACCTGAAAAAGAAAAAGGGTCGAAAAGGGGTCAGATTTTTATTTGACTCATTTACACAACATCCCTGGAAGTATATTTTTCTAACGGCAAGCTCTTTCCACTTTACCTGGACAGAACCATCTCTTTTCAGTCCTTTCAACTTGCATCCTAAAGACGGACGGCCCTAGGCAAAAACAACTAACACTATATATAAAGCCCCCTGTGCAAATCCTATGCAGGATAAACCATGGAGTAGCCCTCACTCTTGATCCAAAATAACAGCACGTTACACGCTATTACCGGTATACAGTATTTACAAGGTGCGGTTTGGTGATTTTGCGGACGAAATCCTCCGGCGGACCGTGGTGAACCAAGGTACTGTTTCAAACAATTGCGACTCTGCTTTTGCCAGCCCCCCTACAGTGCTTCACATAACCAGCAGGACGCCCTGCCCCACTACCCGGAGAAACAATCAAGGCGATCCTTTGCAAAATTAGATTACTCAGTTTTTTTACCACCTCGCTTGTCGTTCCAGATCAGATGCACTCTGCCCCCTGGAGATCGAGCGAAAAGCAATTGATCAAGACAGCCTATATCCGTATCAGGACAATCGAGAGGATGGTCAAAAGTATTCCCACTAGTCCGGCAGGGCGTACCTTCTCATGATAGATAAGGGCTGACAGTATAATGGCGATCACGAAATGCATCCCCACAATGGCTGCAATAAGGGAAAGAGGACCACGTTCCAGGGCATAGAGGAAGGCATAAAACCCGGTAAAATTAAACCCGCCCATGACCATGCCCAAACCCAATGCCGGCCAGCGGGATGTTGTTGTTTTGTGGTGGGTAACGACTTTGTTTATGGCCAGAGAGCCGATCACACCCATCAGGTAGGACAAGGCCATGAAGGCAAGTTTGTCCGTATACACGGCGGCAAACTTGGATGAAATGCTTGCCGCGGAACCGCTTAAAAGTGCGAGAATGATAAACACTGCTCCCTGTCGCTTGCGTTGCAGGGGTGTGGTGTTGTCTGCCCCCATCTGGATCGTGAGCACTACCATGGCGGCAATAGCGGTTAGCAGACCGATACCTTGGAGGAAGGAAATGTGTTCTTTGAAGTAGACAATGGAAAAAACAGCCACCACTACCACATTGAGGCGAATGATGCTGTAGGCGATGTTGGCCGGGATATACTTGAGCGCTTCTATGTGCGAAACAGTAGCCACCAGAAAAGAGACGCTATTGATCAGGGCTATCGTCGCGAGCACACCTATATTGACTGCATGGTGCTGTTGGAAAAGGTATGTTCCGCCACTCAACAAAGTAACCGTAGCCATGAAGGCAAAGGTTACCCACTGGGTGGGATAGTTCCTTTCGGCTGCGACTTTATAAAAAAACCGCTGGATGCCCATCAGCAGTAATGCAAACAAAGCTGGGAAATACCAGGAGTCCATTTATGTCCCTTTAGGAGTTGCCTTGAAATTGAACAAGAGTACGATATTCTCCGACTTGTTTACGGATAGCCACGTTGGTTTATGTGTGTGTTCCAGATCTGAGTAACTGGTGTGGATAAAGAATACCTTACATAGACAATGAAGTGAAGTAAGGTTTGTTTTTCTGCATTTACCGAGTTCATGGTAGTATATATCCGTGGGCATCCTGTTATCGCCCTCATCAATTCATTTCTGGAAAGTACTCTCAACCGGATGAACCATTATCTATCTTACCCTAACATCTTAAAGGTGGGAAACGTATCCATGTCGGAAAATTCAGTTTATCTATCTGCTCCTGTGAACGCCCTGGTAGAAGGAATCTATGAAGAGGACATACCGCTCAGTAATGTCCTGCTCCATGGCGATTTCGGCATCGGCACCTTTGATGATCTTAATGGCGAGATGGTCATCCTTGACGGATGCTGTTACCAGATACTTGCCGATGGAAAGGTGAAGCGAGCACCTGAAGAGGCAAAGACGCCCTTTGCGGCAGTCACCTTTTTTTCTGCTGAAACTACCTATACGATATCTGCAAGATTAGCACATGATGTGTTCATGAAAAAGCTCAGTAGTTTTTTGCCTTCGCCGAATATGCTGTATGCAATTAAAATAGCAGGGAAATTTCATCAGATGCAAACTCGATCGATCCCTAAACAGAGCAACCACTCTCCGCTGGTCGAGATAGCTGCGCAACAGGTGACATCCGAATTCAATGATATAAACGGTGTTCTGGTTGGGTTTTACACCCCAGACTTTATGGCATCGCTCAACGTTGTCGGCCTGCACCTCCACTTTCTTACAGAGGACACCAAACACGGTGGCCATATGCTTCGTTGTATTCCGGAAGAGGTCTCGGTAGAGGTGCAACTGATCCATAAGCTGGAGCTTGCCCTGCCAATGACCAAAGATTACATGGAGTGGGATTTCCACAGGGATATTGGTGCGGATTTAAAAAAAGTAGAGTGACTATTCAACAGCACACCACAGAGTCTATGCTTACCCGGAGTCTACGCTTACCCGGAGTCTACGCTTACCCGGAGTCTACGCTTACCTATTCATTGCTGAAGACTTCGAACCTGACACCGACTGCTCTGGCGAGCAACTTCGGTTTGAGCGTTGGTGAAAAATTACAGATTAATGGCCAGAGCTATTGGAAACAACATTTCCAGCCTATTTATCTCAATTCGAGGACTAGCAATGAATTTCCCCCGACTGATGGTTTGCTTAACCTGTATAGCACTTCTCGTCAGCTGCGCAGATAGCCGGCATAGTCATCGGACTGCAAAAAATATCGATCCGGCTTCACGTCCTGAATCTACAAAAAAAGTTGCCACAAGTCTCTCTGCAAATCCGTATTTTATTCAAGTTTCGGATGTGCACCTCGATTCGAAAGCCACAACTACAAACTATGGTCACGATACAGGGACAGAGCTATGGACCAAGACCATAGTAAAATTGACAGAAATTATCCGACAAAAGCCGGCACCAAAATTTATTATCTACACAGGTGACCTGCCAGCACATTACGATTGCGGTACCACCTGTTTTATTCCACCTGACCAGCGTAAGACGCACCATAAGAATATTGCTCAAGTTCTAACTGATCTGCGAAAGCTAGCAGAGGACACGGGAATCCCACTGCTTTTCACCCCCGGCAATAACGATTCTTTAGCCGGAGATTATTGTTCATATGCCGATGAAAATAACAAAACACCATTAAGCCTTGCACCAGACTCTGAAAATGCATATCCGGCTTTAAACAGTATGCGGACCTGCGGCAACGCTCCCTGTATCGTATCCAATCCTCATCCTCAAATGGGTTATTACTCAGCTCGGCCAATAGAGGGTTTACGAGTAATCACACTTAATTCTATTATTCTTGGGCAGAGATATCACCAGGTTGATGGCGTGGAGCAAGTGGATGCCGGCAATACCCAAATGAGTTGGTTAAGTACTGAACTTGTCGCAGCCAGGCTAAGTGGAGAGAAAGTCCTTATAATCATGCATATTCCGCCGGGGAAAAATGCTTATGCTGTGGCTCATAACAGAACACCGACACAGATGTGGGCCCAATTACCTTTGCCCAACAATAACTGGATGCACCAATTCTTAACCCTGGTGAAACAGTACCAGTCTGAAATCACGGGTATTTTATATGGACATACCCATATGGATGAAGTACGTCGACTGTATGATGTTGACGGCGTAAACATTACCGAGGTGGCTGTTTCCGCTCCAGGTGTTTCACCTCAGCACAATAATAATCCGGGCTTCAAAATCTATTGGTACAGCTATAGCACGAAGGAATTACTGGACTTTGAAACATATTACACGACACCTGCAGCACTTTCATGGGGAAAACAAAGCTATCACTTTTCAACCATATTCGGGTGTGATGCAAACAGTACTCTTTACCAATGCTTATCTGATGCGAGCCTGGCAGATGTAAATGCAGCCATGGATACAATATTTACGGTTATGCATGGAGCACCGGCGTATAAAACGAAGGGTGGAATTGAAGTGAAAGCGGAGTGAGTTGAAAGATAAACAAGATCCGTTAAATTACCACCGATGAACCAAGGCACAATTTTCTAGCCTGCTCCATAAAAATGCCCGCCCCATATGTCCATGAACGGGCATTTTTGATTTACTCCTCTATGGCTAAACCGCCACCAAGGACTTTGTATAAGTTGATCTGGTTAACCAGTTTTTGCCTGTGGATTTCAATGGCCCCTTGCTGGGCTGTAAAGAGACTGCGTTGCGCAACAAGGACATTAAGGTAGTTGTCAATGCCTTGACGGTAGCGATTCATAGAGAGGTCATAGGAGTCCTGGGTTGCTGCCACAAGCATTCTTTGAGCCTCAAGCTGTTTACCCAGAGTCTCGCGAGCGGCAAGTTCATCTGCTACCTCACGAAAGGCTGTTTGTACTGTTTGTTCATAGGCTGTTACTGCAAGCTCTTGATCTACCTTAGCTACTTCCAAGGTTGCCTTATTCTGCCCAGCATTAAAAAGAGGCAACAAAAAAGAGGGGCCAAAGGTCCAACCACCGCCGTCAAAGAGGTCACCAAGATTGCCGCTTGCAAAACCAAGCTGCCCAGTGAGAGTTATGCGCGGATAAAAATTAGCACGTGCTGCACCAATATTTGCACCTGCTCCCCGAAGAGTATATTCGGCTTGTTTGATATCAGGTCGTTTCAAGAGTACTTGTGAGGGCAAGCCAACAGGTATGTCCGACAACAGGGCTATACTGCCCAGATTATCTTTCAGTGGAATCTCATTAACATTGTGCACACCCAATAAAAGAACAAGGGCATTCTTATCAAGTTGTACTAACCGGCCAAAGCGAATCATGTCGGTGCGAGCAGTTTCTACAGAAATACGGACTTGGGCTATGTCAAGCTTTGTTGAAAGGCCAAAATCATAACTTTTCTTAATAAGATCATAGCTTTTATTTTGCGCGGATAAGGTCTCTTGAGCCAGTTGCAGATTTTCCATATCGGTCACTAATTGCAGGTAGGACGCCGCAATCTGAGAAATAAGGGAGATGGTAAGGCTCTGCTGCGCTGATCTTGTGGCCAAATAGCTATTTAATGCAACCTCGCTTAAGTTCTTAATACGTCCGAAAAAATCGAGTTCATAAGAGGGTACCCCCAGACCAACCTGGTAGATTTCTGTGGTTGTCTCGCCCTCGAAATCCCCTTGCAGGTCTGCATCAGCACCCACATTTATTTTGGGAAAACGCTCTGCTCTTTCAATATCGTAGGTTGCGCGGGCTCTTTCAATGTTGAGAATTGCGGTTCGTAAATCTTTGTTATTTTCAAGACCTAACGAAATAACGGTTTGCAGCTCTTGTGATTGAAAAAAATCTTTCCAGGGAATTTCACTCGCGAGCTGGGTTTTGGTGCCTTCCTGTTGTCCAAGGTCCACTATTTCATCCCACGATGGTGATACCATGTCCTGAGGTTGTTTGTACTCAGGTGCAAGGGCACATGATGTGAGTAAGGTGCATCCCAAAAATAAAGTGAGATATTGTTTTTTCATCTATTTACCTTCCTCGATCAGCTGAGCAGTTTCAGAGTTTTCTTTGCTACGAAAGTGAGATATTTTTTCAAACAGAACAAAATAGAGCGGCACAAAAAATATTGCCACAAATGTTGCAGAGAGCATGCCGCCAATAACTGCAATACCAATGGCATTCTGAGAAGCGGAGCCGGCCCCGGTGGACTTGGCAAGGGGAAGCACACCAAGAATAAATGCCATGGAGGTCATGATGATTGGACGAAACCGCAATTTTGCAGCGGTGGTGGCAGCCTCAAAAAGATCAGTACCGCCGTCAAAAAGCTCTTTTGCAAACTCAACAATGAGAATGGCATTCTTTGCGCATAACCCCACAGTGGTGAGAAGCGCTACCTGGAAGTAAATATCGTTACTCAGTCCAAACACAGAGGTAGCAACAACTGATCCGACAACACCTAAAGGTACAACAAACAGCACGGAGAAGGGGATTGCCCAACTTTCATACAGCGCCGCAAGACTCAGGAAAATAATGATGAGAGAAATTGCATAGAGAGCATTGGCTTGAGATCCCGTAAGTTTTTCCTCATAAGAGAGGCCGGTCCAGGCATAATTAATTCCAGCGGGCAGGGTCGCGGCAATTTTCTCCATCTCTGCCATGGCTTCACCGGTACTCACGCCTGGAGCTGGGGCTCCCTGGATATTCATCGACGAGCTACCGTTAAATCTTTCAAGACGAGGGGAGCCATAGGTCCAATGCGCATTGACTATGCTGGAAAAAGGAACCATCTCGCCGAGGGTATTTTTCACATACCATTTATTTATATCAGCAGGCTGCATACGATAGATGGCGTCACCCTGGACATATACTTTTTTGACACGACCACGATCAATGAAGTCGTTTACATAGCTCGAGCCCCATGCCGTGTTCAAGGTGGAGTTGATTTCACTGATAGAAACCCCGAGGGCTCGTGCTTTTTCCATATCCACATCGAGTTGGTACTGGGGGACATCGCTGAGTCCATTGGGACGTACACCAACAAGTTTCGGATTCCGGCCGGCCGCCCCCAAAAGTTGATTTCGCGCAGCCATAAGTTGTTCATGGCCTAGCCCTGTCTGATCAATAAGTTGAAAATCGAAACCGGAAGCATTGCCAAGAGCAATGATAGGTGGCGGGTAGAAGGCGAAAATAAGTGCATCTTTGTAAGGAGCCATAGCCCCCATAATACGACCAGCAATGGCTTCCATGGATTGATCTGGATTTTTACGACTATCCCAGTCTTTCAACATAATAAAACCGATACCGGTGTTTTGCCCATTACCTGCAAAGGAGAATCCGGTTACGGTCAAAAACTCTTCAACATTGCTGTCTTCATTTTCAATTAAATAGTTTTCAAGGAATTTCACTGCTTCCACGGTTCTTTCCGCGGATGCACCAGCCGGGGTGGAGACCATAGCAAAAAGCACACCCTGATCCTCATCCGGAAGAAACCCGGTCGGGATCTTTTGGAACATAAAGAAAAGCCCTGCACAGATGAGCCCGTAGACGACAAGAGATCTCTTCATTCTCTTCGTCATAAAGCCTGTAGAAGTTTGGAAACCATCTCGGAATTTATTGAAGTATCTATTAAAAAAACCAAAAAAACCGGTTGTTTTTTCCGCATGCCCCTTTTTCACTGGTTTGAGCAGGGTTACACAAAGAGTTGGTGTAAAAATAATTGCGGTCAAAACAGACAGCGTCATCGCAGAAACAATCGTAATGGAAAATTGCCTGTAGATTGCACCGGCCGAGCCGCTGAAGAACGCCATCGGTATGAATACCGCAGAAATGACCATGGCAATCCCCACCAGAGCCCCAGTAATCTGATCCATGGATTTTCTGGTTGCTTCCAGTGGTGAGAGCCCCTCCTCACTCATGACGCGTTCAACATTTTCCACCACAACGATAGCATCATCAACCAGCAAGCCGATAGCAAGTACCACTGCGAACATGGTCAGGGTGTTGATGGTAAAACCGAAGACATTCAAAATGGCAAAGGTACCAAGAAGTACAACCGGTATAGCCAGCGTTGGAATGAGTGTTGCGCGAAAATTCTGCAAAAACAGAAACATGACAAAAAAGACCAGGATAATGGCTTCAATCAGGGTATGGAATACACTCTCAATGGAGATTTCAATAAACGGAGTGGCATCGTATGGAAAACTATACTCAACACCTTCGGGTAAAAACTCTGCAAGCTCAGCAAGTTTAGCTTTTACACGTTGTGCCGTTTCAAGGGCATTTGCACCAGTGGCAAGGCTGATTCCCATACCGCTGGAAGGCTTGGTATCTTGGCGGACGATGGTGGAAAAATTCTCTTCTCCCAGTGCAACCGTGGCTACATCACGAAGGCGCACCTGAGAACCATCCGTATTAACACGGAGAAGTATATTTTCAAATTCCTCTGTATTTTTGAGACGGGACTGCGCAAGAACGGTAGCGTTGATTTCCTGGCCTTTCACTGCCGGCAGACCTCCAATTTGCCCTGCAGAGACATCAATATTTTGTTCACTGATAGCCTGGACGACTTCATTGGTTGTAAGCTGAAAGCTGTAGAGTTTACTGGGGTCAAGCCAAATACGCATGGCATAAGGAGAACCGAAAACCTGCACACTCCCCACACCGGGTATACGAGACACAGTATCTTCAATATCAGATGATAAAATATCTGAGAGGTGTCCCTGGGTCATCTCACCATCTGTGGAGTAAAAGGAGGCTACAAAAAGAAAGCTAGCCGATGATTTTTCCACAACAACCCCTTGCGCCTGTACTGAAGCGGGAAGAAGAGGCATTGCCGTCTGCACCTTATTCTGCACCTGCACTTGTGCAATATCGGGATCCGCTGCCGGCTCGAAAGTGACAGTGATAGTTACCTGGCCGGATGAATCGCTGGTTGATGAGAAGTAACGGAGGTTATCTATACCGGTCAAGCTCTGCTCAATGACCTGAGTAACACTGTTCTCAACAGTCTCGGCAGAAGCTCCGGGGTAGAAGGCAGCTATAGACACCTGTGGTGGAGCAACGACTGCAGGGTATTGCTCAATGGGCATGAATTTAATTGTAAGAGCGCCGGCCAGCATGGTCAGGATAGCAAGCACCCACGCAAAAACTGGTCGATCAATAAAAAAACGAGACATATTTTGTCCTTTTCTATGGTTTAATACCTGGTGAGCTTAAAAAGGCATCTTTCCTATTTTTTATCTTCTGCAGCAGGGGTAACAACAACCGGTGCATTTGGACGAAGTTTCTGAAACCCTTCCGTAATTACGGTATCACCTATCTTGAGTCCTTTAGTGACAATCCAATTATTTTCGTGAATCTCCTTGGCAACAATGGGTACCAGTTGGGCGGTATCTTTATCATCAATAATCCAAGCGTTCATTTGTCCTCCAGGGCCGATAATTCCTGCTTTTTGTGGAATAAGAAGAGCGTC
This sequence comes from Desulfogranum marinum, assembly GCF_963675105.2. Taxonomy (NCBI): domain Bacteria; kingdom Pseudomonadati; phylum Thermodesulfobacteriota; class Desulfobulbia; order Desulfobulbales; family Desulfobulbaceae; genus Desulfogranum; species Desulfogranum marinum. The sequence continues at coordinate 1,290,452 of NZ_CAXXRO010000004.1, read as the reverse complement.
AACTGTATCAAGAAGCAGGGTTGCGCGAACGAAGAGACCCGGGAACAGGATCTGATCAGGGTTGGGGAAAATGGCTCGGAGTTCAACGCTGGAGGTTGTAGGATTAACTGTTACTTCAGAGAACTGGAATTGTCCCTGGTGTTCATAGGTAAATCCATCACCCAAGTCCAAGGTAACCATTACTTTATCTGTATTTTTTGACTTCTCCCGTAGGCTGAGAACCTTTTTCCGTGATTCCTGCATATCAACATAGATAGGATCAAGCTGAGTCACCTTGGCAAGGAGAGTTGATTGATTCGCGGTGACAAGCGCACCTTCAGTGAAAGTTGACTTGCCGATTTGACCGCTAATGGGAGAATAGACTTTGGTGTAGTTAAGATCAATCTCAGCAGACTCGATAGCCGCTTTCGCAATGGCGACAGAAGCCTTCGCGTCAAGCAGAGCAGCTTTGGCATCATCATAGTCTTGTTCACTGACCACACTCACTTTAAGCGACTCACGATAGCGGGCCTCCTTGGCAGCTACGGAGGCAAGGTTGGCTTCAGCACGCAGCAAATCTGCCTTGACCTTATTATACACAGCCTGGTAAGGGGCTGGGTTAATTTGATAAAGCTGTTGACCTTGCTCCACCATGCTGCCCTCTGTGAAAAGTCGTTCCGTTATAATACCGGTAACCTGCGGTCGTATCTCTGCGACCTTATAGGCCACAGAGCGACCGGGAAGGTGCTGCTTCAACTGGATTGTTGTTGTTTTAAGCGTTATCGCAGAAACGGGAACAGCACGCGGGGTTTGTTGCTGAGCTTGCTCAGCAGCTTTTGCGGCAAAACTTGGCTGAAGAGTGGCGACAAGAGTAATGGCGACAGTGAAAATACGTAAAATAGTCTTTGTCTTCATGATAAATTTCCAGATGTTTATAGGTAAAACAACACGTCTTTTTTATTAATTATGGGCAAAAGCATATACTTAAGCCCTATTTCTTCTAATGCAACGCACTCACCACAAGGTAAAATTTGATTCATTGCTTTATTCGCAGGCAAAAATGATGATGAGCAGTTGAACCAGGGACACGGAAAAATCATTTTTGGCTATTGTCTATGATTTTCCGCAAAGTCGTTTTTAAAATTTTTAGCTCTTCATGATCAATCCCCTGTCCACATTCATTGAGATTGTCTTGGGCCAGGACAATCAGCTTTTCATAAATGTCTTGCCCTTGTTCAGTGAGATAGACAAGCTTAGATCGGCCATCTTTTTGATCGGGTTTTCGAATAACAAACCCTCTCTTTTCAAGATTTGTGATTAGTTTAAAAGCCGCAACCTTGCTTATTTCGAATTTATCAGCAATACTTTGCTGTGACATACCCTCCTGCCTAGAAAGAAGAACAAGCATTCCATACTTTTCCGGACTTATATCATATCCTGCCTGTAAAAATTTGTGATGCAGTCTTTCACGCACCCTTTTTGCCGCAACAACTAAAAAAAAAGTATAAGAATTGAAGGGGTCATATCGCATTTGTGCTCTCCGTTAAAAAATAGTTAACCTGTTAACCATAGCTTTATCCTCATGTCAATAAAATATCACTGGAACAGAGCCGTTCTATTGGACAAAACCGGAGCACATTTCGATCAAACAAAAACCAGCCCCTGAAACCTTCAACACTTATTTTAAAATTTTCACTGTCTCCTCATCCTGCTACAACTGCACAAAACCTGCTTGACCGATGCTTCTGAAGAGAAGTAGATAATGAAAAAACCAAAGAGGTTTTATGCATTATCATTACAGCTGTGCATCACAACAGACAATACCAGGAGTCAGCCAAGGAGAAATAGCTTGAATGTAGAACAAAAATATCTGGGAAATGTCGGAACGCTTGTTGTTCTTGCACTTATCAGTGCCTTTCCGCCTCTTTCAACCGATCTCTATCTTCCGGCTCTTCCCCACATGATAGAAACATTGCATACATCTCAGTCCCAGGTAAACCTGACACTGAGCGCTTTTTTTATATTTTTTGCGGGAGGGCTCTTGTTTTGGGGGCCGTTAAGTGAAAATTACGGGCGCAAGCCTGTTTTAACGATAGGCTTGTTTATCTATATTGCGGCCAGTATTCTGTGCGCCTATGCTCCCAACGTGGGCCGGCTTATTGGCTGGAGGATACTGCAGGCGTTTGGTGGAAGTGCGGCAACCGCAGTTGCCACCGCCATGGTTAAAGACATGTATGATGGACGAGAACGGGAACAGGTGATGGCAATTTTAATGTCAATGGTTGTTATAGCTCCAATAGTGGCTCCTGTCATTGGAGCTGTTGTGCTGAAATACACATCGTGGAGAGCCGTTTTTCTGATTCTTGGTGGATTTGGAATAGTGGCTATGCTTGCGGCCTCTCTCCTGCAGGAGACTCTGGAAAAACGGTATACAGGAACTATTTTAAGCTCACTGGGTAGACTTGCTGTTGTCCTGAAAAACCCTGGATTCACCTCCCTTCTTGCCATATTCGCCATTGTTCCGATGGCAATAATGTCGTTTCTTGCTGCCTCATCCTACATATACATCAACAGGTTCGGTCTCAGTGAGCAGGAGTTTAGTTACTTCTTGGCATTCAATGCCATGGCCGGGATGACAGGCCCCATGTTATACATGCGAATCTCCAGGTATTTCAAACGGCAACACATTATTAGTTGCTGTTTTGCGATGCTTGTACTTTTCGGTCTTTCCGTATCCACCATCGGACACCTCTCTCCCTACCTGTTTGCGTTATCAGTTGCTCCGGCAACCATAGCCATAACCTGCATGCGTGTGCCAGGTGTCAACCTTATGCTCGAACAGCAAGAACGCGATACTGGTTCTGCTTCTGCACTGATCAATTTTTTCGCAATGGTTATGGGAAGTGTTGGAATGGTCCTCGTTTCGATCAATCCTAGTGACTTTATTGCAACCCTTGGCATAATCCAGGTCGCCATAGGCTTCATTGGAGGATGTTTATGGTTTTTTATCCGTAACAGTGCATATGTACAAAGGATAAATCTTCAGGAAAATTAATGAAAGGCCGATACTAACGGATTATTGAACTGCATTTTTTCTAATTTGATTAAATTCAAGCGAGTTCATGGCTATCACCATCTTCCCTATGCTGCCCTAGACGTGGGGGAAGAGAACGGCTAAAAATTGCGCAAGCATTTTCAGGCCCCTCCCGATGAAAGGATTATACCAACCCTTTACTTTTTTCATGCAAAATCAGTTTACGTTTGCCAGTAAATTTCCACCACGGTTGAGGTTCTCCCCCCTCCATAAAATCAATTGCAGACATAAATACATCAATCACACAAAGATCTACACGGTGCCCTTTTTCCTGACAAAGTTGATCATGCAATACAAAAGAATTTTTTCCGACCAGCTTTTGGGGATGATCAATGCCAATCAATTCAAGATCTCTTGCGATTGTTTTCCCAATATTGGGCAGCGCATCTAACCTTGAGACTGTGTTTCGATCAGGATGCTTCATGACAGAGAACTCTTTGATGCTTACCGTTTTGCGGAATGAGGGAGTATTCCCCCTGCCTTCAGGTACTCTTCGGTACAAATTGATGGCATATGAAACGTCCTTAAAACAGACGAAATCAACTCGGTCAACACGAAAATTTTACAAGTTCAAAGCAAAGTGTTCCGCTACTCGATATCTGGATTTCCAAGGCCGTATTTTTTAATTTTTCGCCACAGCGACACTCTGTCAATGCCCAAAATTTTCGCCGCTTCCGACCTCTTCCCTTCAACTTCGTCTAGGACCTCAATGATATATTTCTTTTGATATTCTTCCAGGGTCGGCCAGGTATTCTCTTTTGCATTGGGCACAATCAAAGCATCCTGTCCCAGGTCATCAGGCAAATGATGTGGTTCAATCGTCTCTTCCCGGCACGTAATCAAAATCCTTTGTACAATATTTTCAAGTTCCCTAACATTACCCGGATACTGGTACCCTTTGAGTATTTCTGCTGCTATCGGCGAAAGACGCGGTGGGGCATGTGCCGGTTCAGCATATTTTTGCAGAAAATGGTTCACCAGCAAAGGGATATCATTGCGTCGCTCGACCAACGGCGGAACCAAAACGGTGATGACATCCAGGCGGTAATAAAGATCATTACGAAAGCTGCCGTCTTCAGCAGCCTCTTTCAGATTTCTATTGGTGGCCGCCAACACCCTGAAATCGACAGAAATTTCATCTGACCCACCAACTCTCATCAATGTACGTTCCTGAAGAACGCGTAAAAGTTTAACCTGCATTCCAAGGGATAACTCCCCAACTTCGTCAAAAAAAACAGTTCCTCCCTGGGCACATTCTAGTAATCCTTTTTTTGCCTTCTCTGCTCCGGTAAATGCTCCCTGCTCATGCCCAAAGAGTTCATTGCTAATCAAATCTTCGGTAAAGGCACCACAATTAAATGCAACTATCCGCTTTTCAGCCCTACTGCTTAATTCATGAATAGTGCGGGCAACCAACTCCTTGCCAGTACCGGTTTCACCAATAATAAGGACATTACAGTCAAGCTGGGCAATTTGCGAAATCTGTTCTCGAAGAGCCTGTATTTTAGAACTCTGGCCAATAATCCGGGAGGAACCGCTGGTCTTCGAAATATGCCGCCGCAACCTGTGCAGTTCCTGCTGCATCGTACTTTTTTCCAAGGCTTTGACGACAATGGCCTTTAGTTCCTTTATGTTGAGCGGCTTGGCTAAATAGTAATAGGCCCCTTTACTCATGGATTCAACGGCATTGTTCAAGCTGGCATAACCAGTGACCATCAATATTTCAGCAGCCGGCCATAAACGTTTTGTTTCCGCAAGAACTGCCAGACCGTCTTTGCCTTTCATCCGTAAATCTGTAATAACCAGATTGACCTCCTGCCGCTCCATAAGGTCAATAGCCTCTTCACCACTCTGGGCAACAAAAATTGTGTATCCTTCCTGACGAAGAACATGGGTCAGATTTTCGCGGGCAATAGGTTCATCATCGACCACCAGGATCGTATTTGTAACAGGCACTGAAATCATGATAACTGTTCGACGGCTTCCTGTAACGGCAGGGATATAAAAAAAGATGCCCCCTGGCCGGGTTCACTTCTCACCGTAATTTTACCGCGGTGCTGTTGAATGATACCGTAAGCTACCGAGAGACCAAGACCGGTTCCTTCCCCCTCTTCTTTAGTTGTATAAAAAGGATCAAACAAACGTCCTTGGATTTCTTTGGGAATACCAGGGCCAGTGTCATGAATTTCGATTTGCACCTGTTTTTCCGTTTTATCAACTTCAGCAGAAAGAGTTATGACGCCCTCCTGTTTGATCGACTGAGCAGCATTCATAATGATATTTATAAAAACTTCCTGCATCCGCTGTACATCCATAGGTAAAATAAGATTTTCAGGAATGGTAACTACAAGAGAAATGTCTCCTGAGATCTGACTATTTACCAGACTGACCGATCGGTTTACGACATCTTTTAGTTGTGCGGTTCGAAGCTTGAAATCCTGTGAGCGTGAAAATTCCAAAAGCCCTTTAACCACATCACGCGCCCGTAGTGTTTCCTGATAAATGTTATCAAGCATGTTGCTCAGCAAGGCTTCGTTACCATTGTCACAATCATCCATTGCAATCTGACAGGAGGTAGAAATATTGTTTAACGGATTATTCAACTGATGCGCCACCCCTGCCGTAAGGGTACCAATGGAGGATAGTTTTTGCGACTGCACCAACTGCTCCTGACGTCTCTCCAATTCATACACCATGGTATTGAATGCCTCCATGACCTGCTGCATTTCGTCACCCGTATTTATAACATCAACAGGTTTGAATCGACCTTTAGCAATAGCTGCAGTTGCTTTTTTGATGGATCTCAATGGCTTAAAAATACCAAAAAAAGCAAAAAATGGGATAAGGAAACCAAAACAGATTGCCACCATGGTCATGGTAGCAATCTGAGATTTTAACTCTCGAATAATATTACTCAGCTGTACCCGTTCAAACTCCAGGAGTCGAGCACTCTTTTCCGTCATCTGCTGACCAAGATCACGTGTTGTACTAACGACTTTTTGATATTCCTCTTGCTCCAGTATTTGTCCGTCAGACAATACCCTGACAGTATTACGATAGGCAACAATAGCCTTTTTTAACTCCTTGATGAGCGGCAGAGCTTTCAGGTACACCATCTGGTCGTAAACGGTGTTGGCTGTTTCTTCTGCCTGCTGTACATACTTGCTATTCTCCTCTAGAGCAGTTGTTGTCTGGTAAAGGAAAAAGTTTTTTTCATACCGGCGCACTTCAAGAATAATATTATCCATCTGGTAGGCATATTCCATCATCTTGAATTTTATTTCCGCTGTTTGCAGATCATCTTTGGAGATAAACCAGACAGATACAATTCCAACCACATAGAGAATCACAAAAAGAATAATTTTCAGGGTAAGAGTGAACTTCACTCGGTATGATTTAGGCACAGCTTTCCTCCGAGAGTTTCTATTGCTGCCTCATGCCGGCTTCAATGGATGGACCACTGTTGGTCATATTTTATAGAGTAGAGACTGGTCTCCGTCTGGCGTACAGCACCTAGTTGCTCAACCTTGCCTTTTCCGAGTTACAAGTATCGGACAAACGGTTTGGGAAGCAACATGCTCGACAGTATTGCCACAAAACAGATCAACCCCGGATGAATCAGCCTGATACCCTAAAACAATGAGATTAATATCGTGGTCCGCCGCATAGCTCAAAATACATTGCTCAGTGCTATTGCCTCGTACAGCAGCAACTACTGGAATATCGAATTGTTCGCACCTGGCAACAAATTGTTTTAAGATATTCCACCCTTCTTTTTCGGCCTCCCCCAACACTCCGTAACGAAACGTACGATCGGTTGGAATATCAGTTACATAGAGTGCGTGAATTTCGCTTCCGTAGCTCGCAGCCAGCTTAATAGCCTGCCGGTAGGCTGGCTCCGTCTCCGGCACACCACCATTCACATGGACCAAAATGCGGTCAAATTTTATCTCAGCATCTTCTGGCACCAGGAGCGTATCACAAGGGCTGCCTGCTATCACACCAAGAGTAGTGCTTCCCAGCAACAGCCTTTCCACCTGGATCCGTTTAGAACAGCCAAGAAGTATCAAATCAGCCTGTTCCTGTCGAGCGGCCAAAACAATCTCCACAGGTGGTTTCCCTACCCGGGGAATCGTTTGCATACTGAGCCCCAAAGATGAAGCATATTGTTTTGCTTCATCGAGGATACTTTGAAAGGGAGCTTTCAGTTGCTGGTCAGGATTATCTAAAAAAAGACGATTCATGTTGCCTTCATATTCGGGTGTTACAGAAATCACAACGACTCTAGCCCGCATTGAGGAGGCCAAAGCCAAAGCCTCTTTATAGAGTGAACGGTTTTGCCGGGCATTATCCATTGCCGCAAGTATTGTTCGTATCATAATATGAGGTGTGCTCTAGTACCATTCATGTAAAAGCAGCTCACTTAGCACTTCCTGCTCCATAAAAGACAGGAACAGGTGCCGCAGAAAGCAACTCATCCTTTTTTATTCCTCGATCGACAACAATAAAACTTATATTTTTAATAATCCGGCAAAGCCGATGAACAACTTTACCGATCTTACCAGTTTCTATGACATGGTTTACGATAACGCCTTTTACCTGGGCCTCTTTTTTAAGGGCAAGAACACTCTCGTTAATAGCTGCCGAGAAGAGATGATTGCGCCGACCACCATCCCACAAAAAAGGCATGGTATCAACATAGGCAACCAACAGTCGATGATTGAGTCTTTGCGCAACATTTACGCCATAACCCATTGTAGTTTTGGAAAGATGACCATTACGGGTCAACACAAGAACAACCGGTGGCCCCTGAACAGATACAGGCGCAAGCTGCTTCTCGATTTTTTGGACAAGTTCTCCCTGATTTTTTGATTTTATCATTATCGCACGTGCTAACAATCGTTGCTCCTTTGCTAAAATTAGGTGTATGCCATGCTTTCTCAATACTATTATGCAAACTCTGCCCCGTGTTCCATGAAAAAGTTAACCTACTGAAAACAAAGGCTTTTAAAAAATATGTATAATGGACAAACACCTCTTTGTTGCAAAATGTAACGCCAACAATCTCTTAACTTCCCTTTACTCAAGTGCCACATCGGAGTTTTCGCTCCCACCGAGGATAAAATCTTACGTATAACGCGGCTACCTGGACAAGTACCATTTAGATGGGCACGAGATAAGGAGACGCACCTTCTGCTTATCAACATCCCCCACCTTTCCTTGGGAAATATTTTTCCGTTGCATTTTGCAACTCCTTCATCTTTGAACGCCGAATTCTCACTAACACTCTTATATATCGCCATTAAACAGCAATAAACACACAATTAGCGTTGCATTTCGCAACACTCCCCTCTTTTCACCAAAGGCCTTAACCAATTGAAATAAAAGAAATAAAAAAATCCACTAGCATGGTTTCTGATTTGCTTAAACAAGAGAACACTATTTGCAGCCCGACAGGATAAGGCGACAACAAATGGAAGCAAGACATTATTTATCCCTTAAAGGAGATGCAGTTATGCAACAAAATGATCCCTATCAGACAAGAGTGGCAGTCAATGCAAGTAAACAGTCTTCAAAATACAAAAGCGCTGACACCACCGCCACAACTGACAAGAACATGCAGGTGAGTCATCGATCAAAAAGGCCGGTGTCAAAAATGCTCCTTTTTGGAGCCTTATCTGTAGGAGGGTACGGCCTCATATTTTCCCATCAAGCTCTGATGACATCCACCTATACCCTTGGAGGATGGCATGCCGTTCTCCCCGTAGGCACCGCATTTGGTTTTTCTTTTGTTCATGGCGCTTTTGCGAGCAACTTGCTTTCAGTAATTGGCCTGGAGCCCAAAAAAGCGTGATTAGCCATCAAGTTATCTACCTTTTCCAAATCAGAAATAGGAGAACTCGAAATGAAAAAATATGTATTCATTCTGCTTACAGTGTTGCTCTTAACTCCACTGGTACAGAATGCTCGTGCTGGAGGCCCACCTCCCAAAAATGTAATAAAAGGGATTTTCACCAAAATTTCCGCCTCGGAGAGAACCGCTACCATCAAAGTGGATGGTCAAGATTCAAGCAAACTCCTTGTCCTCGGAGAGGCAATGTCTCCAGAGGACATAACCCTTGATAAAAAAGTGATGGTCAGCCTCGATACTCATGCAGGTCCTAATGTTATCAAGGATGTTTCCGTCATGTTTTTTGATATGACCGTCACCAAAATTGCTGCTCTTCTTTTGGTTGGGTTGATCGGAGGATTGCTTTCAGGATTTATCGGTTCAGGCGGCGCCTTTATCCTGACCCCTGCAATGATGTCCATGGGCGCGCCTGGCGCAGTAGCAGTTGCCAGCAATATGTGCCATAAATTCCCCAAAGCCATGGTCGGCTCCTACAAACGCTGGAAATATGGTCAGGCAGATATAAAACTGGGGCTGGTAATAGCTATTACTTCCATTATTGGCGTTCAGATTGGGATCAAGGCTCAAAAATCTATACTGGATCATTGGGGAAACGCCGGATCAAACCTCTATGTCAGCGCGATTTTTGTATTAGTACTGCTCATTGTTGGACTGTATGTAATGCGGGATGCGATTAAGCTTTCCAATGGTACTACCGAGGCTACAACCTCAAAGCTAGCGACCAGACTGCAAAAATTGGAAATATGGCCAATGATGGAATTTAAGGTTGCCAATGTACGTATATCTGCATGGATAACCATCCCGGTTGGCCTCTTTACAGGTATGCTGGCAGCGACCATTGCGGTAGGTGGTTTTATCGGTGTTCCTGGGATGATCTATATAGTTGGTGCATCTGCACTGGTCTCCAGCGCAACAGAACTTGTTGTCGCGTTTATAATGGGTGCGTGGGGGTCAGTACAATGGGGAATTTCCGGACTTATTGATGTCCGGATGACACTCCTTATTCTGGCTGGATCATTAATCGGCGTACAACTTGGGGCCATCGGCACAACCTATGTCAAAGATTATACTATCAAAATGGTTATGGCCTCTGTCATGTTGATCGTAGCGGTTTCTCGAGGCGCAAAGGTACCTATCTATTTAGCCGACCTTAATCTCATTCCGCAGTTACAAACGAAATTAAGTATCGTGCTCAACGCTGTCAGCTTCTGGGCCCTGATAGCAGCACTTCTCGTTGCCGGGGTTATCATCTCCGTGGCAATGGCCAAGGGCATGTTGCAGGATCGTGCAGAAAAACGAACCCAGGCTGCTACCAGCCAGGAGATTGCGGGATAACAGATTATTGCCTTATGGAGTTATTGCCATTGTGACCGGCAATAACTCCATAAGCGTTTTGTTTATCCCAAGGATTATAACAGCTCTTGCCACGTCGATTGATAACCACCATCACCTTGTCCCCGCATCTATGAGTCTATTGATTTACTAAGCTTTTTGTCCAAGGTCAGGTAAGCGAGGCATGCTGAAAAAATAGCCATAGGCATATAGTTGAAATCGGAGTCTTCGCTTACCTCCGAGAGATTGACCAAAAAGACAGTAAATCAACAGGCTCATCTATAACGCTGAAGCTATTTAGCAAAGAGGTATAGCTATGGAATCCAGTATATATTTTTCTACATTTGTCATTTGTATGGGTACGCTTCATCTCGTTAACCAACTTGCTGCCTCTGCTCACCGTTCTCAAACACATTCATCTGCCACGTTGCAGACAACGCAAAAAGCAATAAGATCACGAGACGACTGGTATATGTTTTTTTACTGTTCTACTCTGACCCAACAATATCCCACATCAAACAACAATCACACAGTAGCCAATCAACAGGATACCACTGCACGCAGCTATCAAAAACGAAATCCGAGTCTTTTGACAGCTCGGACATATATCCACTGACACCCTGCCTCCATGACCGTCTCACGTGATATGCTGTCAGTCACTAGACCATGATGAGAAATAATCATGTTTTTTAAAAAACGCGCCAACAAAACCTCCTCCCAAGAGGAGGTTCATGAACATTCGTCACTTACCGACTTAAAAACCAAAATTGAAGCGACTGATTTTCCTCCTCATGCCTCAGAAGCGGCACACACAGAGCTGCAAAAACTGGAACAAACTGACCCTGCAATGGCCGAGTACACAGTTGGCATAAACTACATTGACCTCCTCCTTGATCTTCCATGGAGAGTAAGTCAACAGGGCAACTTTGATCTTGAAAGAGCGAAAAGAATACTGGATGCACGCCACTGCGGCCTCCAGCAGATCAAACAGCTCATACTTGAATTTCTCGCCGTTAAAACACTGCGAGAACAAAGTAAACCACAGATACTGATCGTTGATGACGAAGCAATAGCCCGTACCAATATGGAGCACGTTCTCACTAAGGAAGGATACCAGTGTTTTACTGCAGCAAACGGCGCAGAAGCCCTGGAAATATTACCTGCCAATGAGATTGACCTGGTCATAACGGATCTGAAGATGAACCGTATGGACGGCATTGAATTACTGGATCATATTACCAGGCTGAATCCAGAAACACCTGTTATTATAGTCACCGGTTTTGCCACCGTCGACACAGCCGTAAAGGCCCTGAAAAAAGGGGCCGCCAATTATTTAGGCAAGCCTGTTAATCTGGATGAATTAAAAAGAACAGTCAAAGACGTTTTAGAGCACCGGCGGTGCAGAGATGTTGGCAAATCGCCAATTCTCTGCTTTTCCGGTCCCCCAGGCACGGGCAAAACCTCTATAGGCAAAGCTATTGCGGACGCCCTGCAACGTCAATTTGTCAGGGTCTCTGTGGGAGGCTTGAGGGATGAAGCAGAACTACGTGGCCACCGACGAACCTATGTCGGAGCCATGCCGGGTCGCATTTTAACCGAACTGAGGAGATCGAAAATTAACAATCCTATCTTCATGCTCGACGAACTGGATAAAATCGGCCAGGATTTCCGTGGTGACCCCGCCTCCGTGTTGTTAGAAATTCTTGATCCGGAACAAAACTCTCAGTTTGTTGACCATTACCTGGATATTCCTTTTGACCTGTCAGACGTCATGTTTATGGCAACCGCAAACGATCTCTCCAGATTGCCCCTGCCATTACTCGACCGTATGGAAATTGTTCACTTCACAGGGTATACTGAGCGGGAAAAACTCAACATCACGCAGCAGTATATTATTCCACGTCAACTCAAAGCAACGGGACTCAATAAATCAGCAATTTCCTTTACGGATGATGCCATCTCCCGCCTCATAAATGATTATACCCGAGAACCGGGTCTGCGTAATCTGGAGAGGGAGGTAGCAAGTGTCTGCAGAAAGATAGCACTCTTAAAACTTGCTTCAGGGGAGGATAATAACCTGACAGTTGTTGACAAAAGCGACGTTGTCTCCTTTTTAGGAGCGAAAAAATTTTTCCGTGAAACAACCAGTGAAGGAGATCACACCGGCATTACCACCGGACTGGTCTGGTCTGAGTCTGGAGGAGAAATCATATCCATTGAAACCGTGAAAATGCCGGGTAATGGAGGCCTCATTCTTACCGGATCATTAGGGGAAATTTTGCAGGAATCAGCCCATACCGTTTTAAGCCTGATTCGTAGTAAAGCTGACGAATTTGCAATCCCCCATGACATTTTTCAACAATATGACATCCACATCCACATTCCGGCAGGCAGCATCGCCAAAGACGGTCCCTCAGCTGGTATCCCCATATTTGCAGCCTTGCTTTCTCTGTTAACTGATAGAATGACACGTCCTGGAGTTGCCTCAACAGGCGAAATAACTTTAAGTGGGAGAATTCTTCCCGTCAGTGGAATTCGTGAAAAAGTCATGGCAGCCCAACGAGCAGGAATTTCCAAGGTACTCGTCCCAAAAGCAAACCATGACGAAGTGCTAGACCTGCCGGAAGATGTAATTGCTGGTATTGACGTACAAATGATACATGATATTAAACAAGTGATCAACTTTACATTAGCCCCAGCCTCATGACAGGCAACACCCTGCCCTTTGGTAACAATTGCAAAGAGCCTGCAGAGTAAGAGATATCCAGCTCAACACTTTATTAGGTTCTAATACTAGGAAACGAACAATGAAAACATTATTGTCGTGCTTTGTGATCTCCCTTGTCTTCGTCGGCCAAGCCCTGGCCACCCAAGGCATGCACCCATCTCCATCTCTAACAACTACTACCTGGGGCTACGCTGCACTTATCTTGTTTGTGCTGGCCTACGTGCTGGTTATTTTCGAAGAAAAAACTCATCTGCGTAAAAGCAAACCAGTAATGCTGGCAGCTGGTATTATCTGGATTCTGCTGGCCCTGACCTATCGCCAAGTAGGCATCCCGGCAGAAGAAGCCCATCAAGCAATTATTCACAACATAACGGAATATGCGGAGTTGATGCTCTTTTTGCTCGTCGCCATGACCTATATCAACTCCATGAATGAACGTGGTATCTTTCAAACGCTGCGTTCCTGGCTGGTGTCGCGCGGTTTTTCCTTACGCATTGTCTTCTGGATTACCGGGTTGCTTGCCTTTCTTATTTCGCCGGTAGCAGATAATCTCACGACAGCTCTGCTCATGGGCGCTGTGGTCATGGCTGTAGCCGAGGATAATAAGAAATTTATTGCCTTAGCTTGTATCAATATCGTTGTCGGAGCCAATGCCGGTGGTGCTTTTTCTCCTTTTGGTGATATTACCACCCTTATGGTCTGGCAGAAGGGACAGGTTGACTTCAGCCAATTTTTTCTCCTCTTTTTCCCAGCCCTGATCAATTGGCTCATTCCTGCAATCATTATGAACTTCTTTGTCTCTAGTGAGACCCCGAAAGCCTTGGACACAATCGTTTCCATGAAGTTTGGAGCCAAACGAATCATTGCTCTTTTTCTGCTGACCATCCTCACTGCGGTTTCCTTTCACAACTTTCTAGATCTCCCGCCGGCAGCAGGTATGATGCTGGGACTCGCTTACCTTGGCTTTTTCTCCTACTACATCAAATTCAAAGAGGAAAGGGCCATTGAATATGATGCTCCCCTGGGCATAGGAGAAGGACTCCCGAATTCGCCCTTTGACATCTTTAACAAAGTCGCTCGGGCGGAATGGGACACACTGCTCTTTTTTTATGGTGTTATTCTCTGCGTTGGTGGTCTATCCCAGTTCGGCTACCTGGCTCTGATCTCTCACCATATGTACGAGGGCCTTGGTGCCACCAGCGCAAATGTATTGGTAGGGATACTTTCCTCAATCGTAGATAATATCCCTGTGATGTTCGCGGTGCTTACCATGGATCCGACAATGCCCCTGGGGCAATGGCTCTTGGTAACCTTGACTGCCGGCGTCGGCGGCAGCCTGCTGTCCATAGGCTCGGCTGCAGGGGTGGCTTTAATGGGAACCGCCCGCGGTACGTATACCTTTGGGGCGCATCTGAAATGGATGCCGGTTGTCGCTCTGGGTTACGCAGGGAGTATTTATGCCCATATCCTGCTTAATAAAGCCTTATTTTAAGGGCAGTATAAAACAAGGGATTACACATAGGCGCAAGCTGAGAGCATCAAGGCAACACCCAAACGTATTATCTTAAAAGCGCCTGACTATTGGATACTGGATTTCTCCACTTTACAACTAGCCAGACTGGCAGCCCAGCTATTCTGCACACATGGCTTAGATCCAATTAATTTTTCTTTACAATATTTTTACTCTCTGTAATTTTTCAAAAATTACAGGGAGGCATTACTACCAAAGCAAAAAATTCTCTTTTCAACTACAATAAAAAATTTCTTTTTAATATATCTTCACCGTATACCACTCTGTTACCTTGACAGTTCCTCCCTTACTGTTATTTTTCTCCAACATTAGTTGGATACTCTTTCTTAAGCATTCGACAATATTACTTATTTAAAAATAACATTATCACTTGCCACACTGAGGCTCTTCAACAGTGATATGTAAAAGAATATTTTTTTTAAAAGTTGCAATTCTTCTCTAAAATTTTCAAATCAATGCCATCCGGAAAACGGCTTTTCTCGGCTTGCAAGCTAGGCAAATGGAAAACCCCGCCATTGTCCAGTTTATTAGCCTTAAGGGGTAAAAAGGAAGAAAAGATATGAATAAAGTATTGCTAACAGTCGTCATTGGAATTTTCCTTGGTACAAGCTCTGTTGCCTGGTCCTACGACACAGAAATGGCCAAGAGTTATGAAAAACTCTTTACGTCATGCTGTGGGGCTGGCGTCGGTAAAACGCTTCATTTCGTCAAGCCCGATGCTTTGGTCAAAGATATTAAAGCAGGTAAAGAGATCGTCACTATAGACGTACGAACTCCTGAAGAATCAGGGTTGTTTACAATGACAATGCCAAATAGCGTGGCTATCCCGGTTAACCAGCTTTTCAAGCCTGAAAATCTAGCACGAATCCCCCAAGACAAGACTGTCGTTATTATTTGTAAGTCCGGTGCCCGTGCGACAGCTGTAGGAACAGCGCTTCGTCATACCGGCTTTGACAATGTCTATATTCTGAAAGGTGGAATGCAAGCATTAAGCAGTTATTATGGAGCAAAGCAGGCGAATACAGTGATAGCAGCTGCGAAATAAGCCTTTGAGCAACCCCATCTGACCTCCCCCACTTAAGAACCCTTCGACTTCCTCTAAAGTGGGGCAGATATTTTTAAATATTGTCCCCGTCCCGAAATACCCTTCGCGATATTCTTCCCTTTCATTTTTTTAATTACTTCCATCTCAGCTCACCAACAACAGCCTTCTCCACCCGGTTGAAATTGACATTTCTACAAACGTTCCCATTATTGTAATGAGAACATACAACAGGGAGAAGCATGGATTATCTAAAGAGGTTAATAGCTGTTGCGATTTTTCTGTTAGCACTTGCAAGTGCGCTGAGCCTTCCTTATGTGTACGAATCACAGACCCTCTGGTACAAGTTCGGCTTCGACAAAACAGCTCTTCGAGCAGGCCAACTCGCCGGGATGCTCGCCCTCACCCTGCTGTTCACCCAAATCATCCTGGCAGCCGGGGGATCTTTTCTTCAAAAGGCCTTTGGCCTGAAAAATATTATGCAATGGCATCGCACAAATGGTGTCTTGATCGTTTTTTTTGCGTGTGCCCATGTGTTTCTCATCCTGGCACCGGAAGGTCTTGCCAATTTACCCATAGGGAAAAAATTCTGGCCGGAGATGGTTGGTTCTCTGTTGTTATGGACCCTCATCGCAATGGTGATTTCTTCGCGTTACAGGGAAAAGCTGAACCTGGATTACAAACGCTGGCGAGCTATCCATAAACCCTTGGGATACCTCACGGTACTCCTTATTGTGGTACATGTTCTCTATGTTAGCGATTCTTTTGATCACACTGTGCCAAAAAGTATTTTACTGGTTACTTTTATGGCTCTTCTGGTCCGTGTCGTGTGGGTCAAAGTACAGGCACGGATCCAACAAAACAAAACGTAAATCAATCAGCAAAAAAGAATAAAACAGGTTGTTTGGTTTTCAAAACTCAATCCCTTGGAGGATAATTATGAATTACGGTAGAATAGTATGTTTTTTGTTGCTTTCTCTCCTCATTATCCCCGCCGCACACAGTGCAGATGATAACTGGGAGTTGGACAAAGCCCATTCAAATGTCTACTTCAGCGTTGATCATATTTTTTCAAAAGTTAGGGGCCACTTTAATGATTTTTCCACAGACATTGTTTTTAACCCTGAGGCATTAGACAAAAGTAGCTTTACCTTTACGATTAAAGTGAACTCCATCGACACCAATATAAGTAAACGGGACAAACACCTTGTTTCGGCAGATTTTTTTGACGCAGGTAAACACCCCACAATGACGTTTACCTCCACAAGTGTAACAGTAGGAGAAGGTGGAGTCTACAATGTAACAGGCAAGCTCACGGTCAAAGGAAAAAGCTATGATTCGACTCTGCCGCTGGTTCTTGCGGGCGTGAAAGAGCATCCCGCCGTTCCCGGTACAGAAGTGGCTGGTTTTAACGGAAAGATCCTTATCGACCGCCTTAGCTACGGCATAGGCACAGGTAAATTCTATGAAATGGGCGTTGTCGGAAAAGATGTAGAAGTTTTTGTCAGCCTGGAAGTGACACGGAGTAAATAAGCCATGCCGGATACAGGACAAACGCTAAACCAACGTTGAGTATGATCGATCACAATACGTCTAAAATCGTTTTATCAGGTTCAGACACCATTCTTGTGTACTGAAAGGAGTAACTTGCGGGGTCGATAATTCTTTGAGTTATTATACCTAAAACCTGTAACTGCTTACAGTTGCTCATGTCTAGAGAGACGCTATTGTTCGGAGGGAAGCGAAGACTGCGGTAACCTATCTATGCGGAAGATCGTGACCGTTTCAAGTGGTATGAGACCAGCGGGATACTCCGTCAAGTGCCTATGAGTAGTTATGTCTCATTAAGGTGACGCGACAACATCCTATGAGGAAACGTATGAAGAGCAGTTGTTTTCTGATAGTTCTTACAGCACTACTATGCATAACAGGCTGTTCTTTGCACACCGTAGACAATGAGGCGCAACCCTCTGTACAGGTGCCGCAGTCATTTCCCAGCCTCGGCAATCCAACACGCGATGATGAGATGGAACCGAAAGAGATATGGTGGCTGAATTTCAACAGACCTCAGTTATCCACTCTGATACAGCAGGCTTTTACAGCAAACCAGGATATTGTGGCCGCCGTATCACGCATTCAACAGGCACGTTCACTGCAAATACAATCCCGATCAGATCTCTTTCCGAAAATTGACATGAAAGGCAATGTCGCTGATGGCACCCAAGGGAGTGATGCCAGTGCCAGTATAAGCGAGGTCGGCTTAGCTTTGAACTGGGAGATCGACCTTTTCGATCGTATAAGCTCAACAGCAATGGCAAATGAATATCAAGCATTGGCCCGGGAAGAGGATCTCCAGGCTTTACGACTTAGCCTCAGTACAGAAGTGGCTAATGCTTATTTTGGTGCTGTTGCTGCTCAGAAGGGGTTACAGTTGCTTCAATCACAGGTTGAAACGGACCAGGCCCTGCTTGAGCTGCTGGAACTAAGGCAGAAAAGTGGTGTGGGAACCAATGTCGAGGTCCTTCAGCAAAAAGGCCAGGTGTATGAAAGTAAAGGCCTTATCCCTCCTATAGAATCAATCTTAAGAGTATTTGAAAATCGTCTTGACGTCTTGTTAGGACAGCCGCCGGATGGGCTGAACCGGATCGATCCCAAAGAAACTCTTGCGTTTGCCTCTACGCTGCCGAGCGTGGGAGTCCCGACAGATCTGCTTCTGAACCGACATGATCTACAGGCAGCCCATGCCGAGCTGGTGGCTGCAGACGCAGACATTGCTGCTGCCATTGCTGATCGCTTACCGCAAATAACGCTCACCGGTAGTTATCTCTACTCCGAGGACCAAGCATATTCAGGCATAATAGGAACTATTATTGGCGGATTTGTTCAACCCATCCTTGATTGGGGCAAGCGCAAGGCAGAGGTTGAAAGAAACAGAGCGCTTTATACCGAACGGTTAGCGACTTTCACCCAACTCTTTCTGGAAGCTGTGGAGCAAGTGGAGAACGCACTGTACCAGGAGATAAAGCAACGGGAGTATCTCGCACGACTTGGTGAGCGGCTCGCCATTTTACAAGACACGGTTAAGGAAACCGAAGCCCGTTATACACAGGGCGTGGACGATTATTTGCCTGTTTTATATGCACTGCAGGACCTGCGCAGCGTTGAACGTAGTCTGGTTTCTGAACGTCTCAATCTTATTGCTTACCGTATATCCCTGTACCAGGCTATCGGGGGATCAACATCCAGCGTTAGAAGACAAGAAGGTTAAATTCTAATGAAAATACAAGCCATAGTGTGTATCGCGTTACTTCTCATTGCATTTCCTGCTCTAGCAAAACAAAAGGCCGCTGTCCCCGTATTTGTACAAGATGTGGTGGCACAACATCTGGTTGATGAAATTGAAGCTCTAGGAACATTACAGGCCAACGAAAAAGTTGACCTGATGTCTTCGGTAACAGAACGGATAACAGTCATTAATTTTGAAAGCGGCCAAAGGGTACGAAAAGGCGATGTTCTCGTTGAAATGGAATCAGCTGAAGAAGAGGCCCTCCTTGCTGAGGAAAAATCTATTGTCAATGAGGCGAAGCGCCAGGTCGAACGACTCCGACCACTTATTACAAGGGGGGCTGCGTCCCAATCAACCATGGATGAAGCCCAGCTTGAGATGCAGACTGCGCAATCCCGAATAGCAGCTATTATCTCGCAAATGAAGGAGAGGCATATAGTTGCCCCTTTTGATGGGAAATTAGGATTACGGAATATCAGTGTTGGTGTTATGGCACAACCCGGTACGCTCATTACGACTATAGACGATGACAGTAAGTTAAAACTTGATTTCTCCGTACCGGAACGCTACCTGCCTTCCATTGAAGAAGGAGGTAAAATTACCGCTACAGCCAAGGCGTTTCCCGGTCGAGTGTTTGCAGGAGTTGTGGAATCTATTGATAGCCGTGTAGACACAGTATCACGGGCTATTACGGTGAGAGCGATCCTTGAAAACAGTGAACACAAATTGCTGCCTGGAATGTTGATGCGCGTGGTACTGCAAAAAAATCCGAGAAAAGCGATCGTGATCCCTGAAGAAGCCGTCGTTCCGGAAGGAAATAAAAACTATGTTTTTACTCTATCCAAGGAAGGAAACGATACAAAAGTATCCTTTGTTGCTGTGAAGCTGGGGACGAGAAAAAAAGGAATGGTTGAAGTGCTCAGCGGCATAAAAGAGGGGGACCGGATCGTTACCCATGGAACCCTGCGATTGCAGGATGGAGACAGAGTTGTTGTCAGGGCACTTGATAATGATAATCCCACGCTGGATGAGATGCTACAGCAAAAGATCAACGGAGAATAAGTATGCTTTTGTCTGACATCTCCGTTAAGCGCCCTGTTTTTGCCAGCGTACTTTCATTGCTTCTGATTACCTTTGGGATTGTTTCTTATATCAGACTGTCACTGCGGGAGTATCCTGACATTGATCCACCTGTGGTAACCGTGGAGGTAGAGTATCCGGGGGCCCCTGCCAATATTGTTGAAACCCGTGTCACAGAAATTATCGAAGAACGGATCGCGGGTATTGAAGGGATCGAGTTTATCGAATCTTCTTCTGAAGACGGTGAGTCCAACGTCACCATCGAATTCTCCATTGATCGCGATATCGACGCAGCTGCCAACGATGTAAGAGATCGTATCTCCGGGATTGCCGACAATCTACCTGATGAGGCGGAACCCGCGGAAGTACAGAAGGTGGACAGCAACGATGATGTTATTATCTGGCAGAATCTTGCCGGTGACGCGATGAGCGTGCCGGACCTGACAGATTATGCTGAGCGTTACCTCGTCGATCAGTATTCCACACTTGATGGCGTTGCTCGTGTGAGGGTAGGCGGTGGATTAAATTATGCGATACGTGTCTGGCTGGACCGCCAGGAACTCGCAGCCCGTAATTTGAGTGTCTCCGATATAGAGCGTGCACTACGATCCGAGAATGTTGAACTACCTGCGGGTTCACTGGAATCAGATCAACGCCTGTTCAAGGCACGTGTTGACCGCAGCTTTAAAACTCCAGCCGCTTTTAATCGCCTGGTTATCGGTGAAGGAGAAGACGGCTATCTCATCCGTTTGGCAGATGTTGCCCGGGTTGAACTTGGCGTTGTTGAAGATCGTAACATCTTTCGCGGCAACGAAGTTCCCATGGTTGGAATTGGTGTTATTAAACAGTCCACGGCCAATACAATTGATGTGGCCAATGCAGTAATCGCTCTGACCGAAAAGGTGAACAAAAATCTACCCGATGGTATGCACATCTACCAGAGTTACAACTCTGCAGTGTTCATTGAGTCCTCAATCAGGGAAGTCTTTACCAGTCTTTTTATCGCGGTTGGTTGTGTAGTTCTCGTCATTTATCTGTTTTTGGGAAAAATACGTGCAATGTTAATCCCAGCCGTTACGGTGCCGGTTTCCCTCATTGCCACTTTTATCATCATGTATGTCCTTGGCTTCTCGGTGAATCTACTGACCTTGCTGGCACTTGTTCTCGCCATTGGCATGGTCGTTGATGACGCGATTGTGATGCTGGAAAATATTGTACGCCGAATGCAGGAATATAACGAGTCCCCGCTTATGGCTGCGTATAATGGTGCACGTCAGGTTGGTTTTGCCGTCATTTCAACGACACTGGTGCTGATGGCAGTGTTCATTCCTATAACATTTCTAGAGGGTGATCTGGGAAGGCTTTTTACGGAATTTGCCTTAACAATAGCAGCTGCTGTGGGTTTTTCTTCCTTTGTCGCGCTGTCACTTTGTCCAATGCTTGCCTCAAAGTTATTGAAGGAAGAGGAAAAGAAATCAAATATAATCGTGAGAATAGTCGATGGTGCAGTTCGTTCCTCCAAGGCCCTTTATTTCTCAGTTTTAACAAGAGCCATGCGGGCGCCGCTGATTACTCTAACCGCGTTCCTGATTGTCATTGGCTCTTTATATGGCATGTACAGGCAAATCCCATCAGAATTTGTCCCAAAAGAAGATCGGGGAGCCTTCTTTATAGCAGTGACAGGGCCTGAAGGTGCAAGTTTTGCCTACATGGAAGAGTATATGAATGAGATCGAACAACGCATGATGAAATATGTTGAGGCTGGTGAAATCAATCGTGTGCTCATTCGAGCTCCCAGGGGATTTGGTACAATCGAAAATTTCAATGGAGGGTTTGTGATTGCGATTCTCAATGATTGGAGCAAACGCAGGTCCGCTTTTGAAATTATGGCAGAAATCAGGCAAAATATGTCAGACCTGCCGGGAGTCCGTGCATTTCCAATAATGCGTCAGGGATTAGGAGGAGGAACTGGAAAACCTGTTCAGTTTGTTCTCAGTGGTCCTACTTATGAAACCCTGGCTAAGTGGCGGGATATCATTATCCAAAAAGTAAACGAGGATAACCCGGGTATAATAGGATTGGAAAGCGATTATAAAGAGACACGCCCGCAGATTGACTTTGTTGTCGATTATGAACGTACTGCCGATCTTGGTGTAACTGTCTCAGAAATAGGGACCACTCTTGAGACTATGATGGGAGGCAAAAATGTCACGACGTTTTTGAGTGATGGCGAAGAATATGATGTCATCGTGGAAGGAGAGCGTGAGCAACAAAAGTCCTTTAGTGATGTGAATAATATATATGTCCGTTCAGATAGAACAGACCAACTGGTGCCAATTTCCAATATTGTTGAAATCAAGGAGTATGGTGCTGCCCAGACGCTTTCCCGCTATAATCGTATCCGCTCCATTACCCTGGAAGCCAACCTGGCTGACGGTTATGCGCTAGGCGAAGCTCTGGACCACCTTGAAAAGATTGTGCGTGAATACCTGCCATCTGAAGCCATCATTGACTATAAAGGGCAAAGCAGAGATTTTATACGTTCCGGTAACTCCATGATATTTGTTTTCCTGCTGGGGCTGTCTGTTGTGTTCCTCGTGCTGGCGGCACAATTTGAGAGCTGGATACATCCCCTGGTAATCATGCTGACCGTTCCACTTGCCATGGTAGGGGGACTTTTTGGCTTATGGTTTACAGGCGGTTCGATGAATATTTATTCGCAAATCGGACTCATTATGCTCGTTGGCCTGGCGGCAAAGAATGGTATTTTGATTGTAGAGTTTGCTAATCAGCTTCGCGATGAGGGCATGCGTTTCGATAGTGCTATCATGGAAGCAGCGGATAAACGTTTTCGACCAATTGTGATGACAGGTCTAACAACGGTGGCCGGAGCCTTGCCACTCGTATTGGCCAGTGGGGCCGGAGCAGAAACACGTATTACGATAGGTGTCGTTATACTTGCCGGAGTCTCGGTCGCAACATTTTTCACCATGCTCATCGTACCGGTTGCCTATAGCGTAATCGCCCGTAAAACAGGCTCACCAAACGATATAGCCAAGGAAATTGGCAAGCAAACAACCCAATAAATGCACCAGACGGAAAAAGTAACCCTAGGAGCCTGCCTACGAGGGAATGAATAATCGTCCGAAGAGATAAATTACCGAAGGGAGACTCCATGGGGTACCTGTGAGTGCAGTTACCCCTTTGATATCTGATTTACTTTTATTGTATGGTTTCAAAGTTAATTCTTTTTTCAAAAATACCAAAATATTTATGAAACATCTGGGCTAGTACCAGCACTGATTGAATGGAAGATAGCAATGCCACGATTATATCTCGATGAATATCACCAAGCCTTAACAGGCAAACATATTTGTATTGCCTGCCGGGAAGGTATCTTGCGGGATAATTTTTCCCACATTGTGGCGGATATTAAGTTTCTTGTTCGGCATGGTATCCGAACAACGCTCTACCACAACATGGCCAATCGGTTTGCCAATCAAAAACATTTCCGTTTACTTGCCGATCGTCTTCCTGAAACAACCATTAAACGAGTTACACCGGAAGTGGACTTTTATACCCATGTCCTGGACAGAGAACAGTCTGTTTTCAAGCTTATTTTTCTGGAACGAAAATACCTTTGCGACCGAAAAGGACACCGGATTAACACACTCACAACCCAGGCAACGCTGCAACAAAATGACGAAATTTACACCAATATCAACATAGCAGGCGTTCTGAAACAGATATGCAGCCGCATCATTGATGGTGCGTACAATCGTGTCCACATCCTTCCTGCGCGTAAAAACACGATCAAGCATGAACTGTTCACCGTGGAAGGCACCGGCACCCTGATTGCCAACAACTTCGAGGAAAAGTTTATCCCTGCAGTCACCGATAACGACGTGGAGATGTTAGTTGGTATCCTGGGACTCTATGCAAAAAAAGGATTTCTGAAACCACGAAACAAACAGTATCTCTTTGAACACAGACAACGTTTCCGCCTTACAATGATAGATGGGATTGCTGTTGGCTGTGTGGAGCAAATAGAAATTGATCCCAGCACAGTTGAACTCGGCGCTTTAGCAATATCTACCCGGTTTCGGAATCAGCGTGTAGGCGTGTTTACGGTTACCGCCTTTGAGGATGAGGCAAAAAAGAAGGGATTTAAACGAATTATTTCACTTACCAACAATCCCAGGCTGCACTCGCTCTACATGCAGCTTGGCTTCAAACAAAGGGAGTTGCCGGAGTATGCGGCAAGACAGGCCGCCTCTCCGGGTGTAGCGCTGTTTTGTAAAGACATTATTTAAAAAGTAGTAGTTCGGGACGGAGGTTAACGGCCGGCATATTAGCGACGCGAGGCTGAATAGCGCTCCTCTTCCTTATAATAATCATCAAACCCGACGATTTTTCTGACCTTATCAAAAGCCATTATTGCCGATGGCTGCGTGCCCTTTTGCAGAGCTTGTAAGGATTGCTCAATGGCCTGCATGGCAGCAGAAATCAGCGTTAATGGATAAGCAGCAATTTTAAACCCTATTGCATGCAACTCTTCAGGTGATAAAACCGGTGTTTTTCCACCATCAATAATATTAGCCATTTGAACGCCGGGAACCTCCTTGCAGATGGTCTTCATCTCATCAACGCTTTCCGGAGCTTCAATAAAAATAATATCAGCTCCCAGTTCAGCATATTTTTGCCCCCGTACTATTGCCTCATCCAGACCATGGACAGCCCGCGCATCGGTTCGCGACATAATAAGAATATCTTGCCCCTCATTTCTCGCATCAACCGCTGCAGCAACCCTTTCAAAAGCTTCACCTTGCTCAACAACAAGCTTTCCCTTGGTGTGCCCACAACGTTTGGGCGACACCTGATCTTCAATCATCACCGAGGCAAATCCCACTTGAGCATAGCCCTTTACGGTGCGGTACACATTCATGGCATTACCATATCCGGTATCTCCATCGCCTATAACGGGGATGGATACTGCACTACAGATATTTTTGCCCTGATCAAGCATTTCTCCATAAGAAATGAGCCCAGTATCCGGCAAGCCTAGGCGAGCAGCAGCAACTGAAAATCCAGACATAAAGGTAAGCGCAAAGCCCGCCTGCTGAATCATTTTCGCAGTTAACCCATCATAACAACAGGGCATAATGTGGCACTGATCCTTGGCAAGCAGTTCTCGTAATTGTTGAGCTGGAGAAGTCATAATCATCTACAATTAAAGGTTGTACGGAATATACGTTGCCAGTCCAGGAAAAAACCAAAGCAACACCACGGTGCCCAGCAAGATAAGAATAAACGGCCAAACACCCTTTATCACCTCTCCCAGCGGAACCCTTGCCACAGCCTGGATTACAAAGAGATTGAGACCAACAGGTGGCGTGATAAGAGCACACTCAATCATAACGACAAACAAAACCCCAAACCAGATTGGATCAATCATCAACGGCTCTAACGATGGATATAGCACCGGCATCATAATCAGTAACATGGAGAGTGATTCTAAAAAGAACCCCATCACCAACAAAACAGCACAGACAATCAGCACAAAAAATCCGGGTTGTGCTATGTTCATCGCAATGGCAGATGAAATCTCCTGCGGGATCTGATAGAGCGTGATGGCTTTACCAAAAAGTTTTGCTCCGGCAATAATCAGAAAGATGGTCACTGTGGTTACCATTGAAGTGCGAACAGCTTCCTTCAATTTGGTCCAGTTCATTCGTCCCATTACATAAACAATAATAAGGGCAACGGCAAAACCAATTCCAGCAGATTCGGTAGGAGTAAACCAGCCGGCATAAATACCACCGACCACTATCGCAGCCAGTAATACAGTTGGAAAAGCCAGCAATGTAGCATCTTTTCGTTCTTTCCATGTCGCTTTTGCAACGGGTTGATACCCTTTGCCAAACTTGGCGTAGACAAAACAAAAGAGGATAAAACAAAATGCTAAAAATATCCCCGGCCCGATTCCCGCCAAAAAGAGGCCAACAATTGATTCTTCGGTGATCACCCCATACACAATCATTGGGATCGAAGGAGGAATGAGAATGCCTAACGTTCCACCAGCAGCCATCAAACCAAGCACAAATGGTTTGTGATACCCCCTCTCTGTCATTTCAGTGATGGCTACGGTTCCAATGGTTGCGGCTGTAGCAATTGAAGATCCTGAAATTGCAGAAAAAAGAGCGCAGCTTATAATTGTGGCCACACCAAGCCCACCCGGCCAATGACCAACCCAGCTTTGCACAGCCCTGAACAGATCTGTCCCAACTCCACCTTTGAGCAAAACATTGGACATCAAAAGAAAAAGGGGTACAGCAAGAAGAATAAAGCTATCCATACTGCTAAAAAGCGACAAAGGAACCATGGAAAGAGTGAAGCCCTTCATCACAAGCAGCAGCAATCCCAAGCCCCCTAAAGTAAAAGCAACCGGCACTCGCAAAAGAAGCAATATGACCAGTGATGCAAGTATAAGTATCGAAGTCATTACTACTTCCTCTTAAATTTTATGTTCAGCGCTAGCGGTAACTTCACCGCCTTTGGCAAGCTTGATCATTTCAACAACTGCCTGGGCCAAGAGAAGACCGAACCCAACCGGCACGGCACTTTCAGTAATCCATTTCGGCACGCCAAGCATGGAGGAAGTTTTTCGCCCCATATCAATGGACTCGAGAACGACCTCGGCACCATAATACGTGGCTACCGCAGAAAAGATAGCAATGATGGTAAGAGCAAAAAATTCCAATATTTTCAGTTTTGCCGGTGATAACGAGCCTGTGAATAACTCAACGGTTATCAACTCTCTGCTTTTTAGAATATGGGCACTTGCAAGATATATTGCCCACACCAGACAGAATCTGGCGGTCTCATCAACCCAGATGGTTGGTGAGTTAAACACTTTTCTCATAACGACTTCAAAAGTGACCATAACTCCAATCACAAACAGCATCCACGCTGAGAAGGAAGCAGCAACCTTTGTTATTGTATCAATTATCTTTATCACCACGTCACCATCAAAATGATCCGGGCCGTTACAACCCGGATCGTTTCTTTCAAAATCTTATAACTGTTGTGCTTCAGCCACTATCTGCTTACCAAGCTCTCCAGCTCTTTGTTCAAATCTCTCAACAACAGGCTTGGTCGCTGCACGCCACTCAGCTCTTTCTGCGTCGTTTAAGTCAACTACTTCGATTTTATCCTGTACGAAATCCAGACATTCCTGTTCAATGGTACCCATTTTATCACGAAGCTCTTTTTCTACACGCAAACCAGCTTTGCTGATAACAGCTCGTTCTTGATCAGTGAGCCCTTGCCAGACCTTTTCATTGATAATAACGATAAACTCAATATCAGCATCATAGGTAAGCGTCATGTAATCCATAACTTCATACAGTTTTCTGGATTTCACTGCGGTAATACCTGTCATCCCCGCATCAACAGTCCCGCGCTGATAGGCAAGAAACTGTTTTGAACCAGACATCATGGTAGGAGCGCCACCAACGGTAGTAACTGTATCGCCGAGGGTTTTTCCAAAGACACGAACCTTCTTGCCCTTCATATCGGCAGGAGTTTTTATCACATTCTTTTTGGAAAGGATAATTGAGCTACCGTATGCCTGCCACCACAGTACACGGGTGCCTGTGCCCAAAATAGCATCATCAAGTGCTTTTCTGATGTTAGACCCGGCAGCGGTTGCTTTTTGCACTTTTTCAGGGCTATCAAACATAAATGGAACATAAAAAATATCTACGGCAGGAATAGTACCTGCAAATCTGGTAAGTGATGCAACCCCCATCTCGATTGCGCCGGAAGCTACTGCCTGCGGCACTTCTTTATCTTTGTATAATTGAGCAGATGGATAGATTTCGATTTTCAAGGAACCGTTACTTGCTTTCTCCACCTCTTGTTTAAAATCCAATAAATTTTGCCCAAGATGATGTTTTAACGGTAACTGCAAACTAATTCGCAGTGTTTTCTCAGCATATGCTGCTGTTGTTAAAGCCAACATCACTACAACAGAAACGAACAGTAAACCAATTTTCCTCATACTCTCTCCTCCATTTATTGTTTAAGAACTTCGGAAAGGAAAATACGCAAAAGAGCGGTGTTACCCTTCCCGCATATCATGAACTTCCAGAGCGAGACCAAAGACACTCTACTCAAGACAGCACCATCGTTGACACTCCCGACTTAGCTGCAATCATCATCAGGAATGTTCATACAATTTTCCTGAAAATAGGTAAACCTATTACTCAGAAACAAAGCAAATAACTCTTTCAAACAAAGGCTACCGAGTGAGGTACCGGATGGTCCGTTATATTTTAAAAATAAAAGCCACGAAATGCTCGAAGGAAAAAGTATCTTACAGAATAAGAAAGCCACTTTACGAAATTTCCGGATTCTAAAACTATTCTGATTACCCATGAAACTCAGCCATTTTTTGGACTCGGGAGACAGATCAGAGTCTTCGCTTACCTGAATTTCTCAGTGCTGAGGTAGGAGACTTCGATCTGTCTCCCGGGTTTAAAGAGAAATAAAACCAGTCCCCTGCCTGTCTGTTTCGGTAGATAATTGGCTGAGTTTTGTACGTAATCAGATTTTATGTTGATTCAAGCTACAGGGGACTTGGTAATCAAGGGAGCAAGCTTTTTTTATATAGTACAAGTGTTAGTTGGGTAGTAGGCTCCACACACATCGAAGCTGCATGACAGATTTGAGCGCTTCAACAAACAACATCAACATACTACTTGCTTTCCCCATGCTAATAAGACAAATTATTCTCTTTTTATTGTTGTTCCCAGCAGTTTCTCAAGCACAATTACCGAGTGACTTCAAAACACTTGCAGAAAGGATCAAGTCTGGAGAAGTCAAAATGGTGTCTGGATGCCTCCTACAAAGCCCACGACACACAGCTGAGTACTATTTGTCGAGTAAAAAAGGATTGTTATGGACTAATGGGGGCGCTCTGGCAAAAGCTTTTCCCGAACTATTAAAAGCTATACTTCAATCTGAAAAACACGGGTTAAATCCTGAGCGCTATCACCTTACAAAATTATCCAACCCTCAAGCACTCTCAAATAACGATCTTGACCTATTGGCAACGGATGCTTTTTTCAGCCAGGCTATTCATCGGTCATCAGGAGCAGTTTTCACTCAAAAACTCGATCCCGATTGGCACCTGATTCCTCTTCAAAAAAATCCTACTGAGGTATTAAATCAATTATCGAATTCTGGAAATGGCGTACTCTCTACCCTAGATGCTCTTTGGCCACATCACCCTGAATACATGGCTCTTTTAGCAGAAAGAAATCGTATTGTTGGGTTAGGTAAAAATATTGCAGTGCAGATCCCCCCAGGACCTGTGCTGAAACCTGGAGTATCAAATGAGCGCGTAACCCTCTTAAAAACAAGATTATTGGGACCAGGTGAACATTCAAATGGATATGATGATTCGCTAAGGATAGCGGTGGTATCCTTTCAGGAGGCGGCAGGTCTGGAGGCAGATGGCATTGTCGGTCAAGCCACTCTAGATATGTTGAACGCGACACCTGCCTCTTTTATAGACAAAATAGACGCCAACCTTGAACGCTGGCGCTGGTTGCCCCACGAATTGCCACCTGTTATGTTAAGGGTAAATATTGCAGCCTTTCAATTGCGGGCAATCCAGAATAATGAAAATGCTTTTTCAATGAAAGTTGTGGTTGGAAAGCCTTATCGAAACACGCCTGTTTTCACCGAAACTTTAAAATATATGGAGATTAATCCGTATTGGAATGTACCTCACAAGCTGGCAACAGCTGATAAGTTACCAATGTTAAAAACAAATCCGTCTGATTTAGAAAAACAAGGCTTTGAGGTTCAAATACCGCCATCTGACAAGTATGTGCCGCTATCCAGGGTAGATTGGAGCAAAGTCAGTCGCCGGAGTTTTAATTATCAGTTGCGTCAAAAACCAGGTGTTCATAATGCATTAGGACAAATAAAGTTCATGTTTCCCAATAAATTTTCTATTTACCTACACGACACTAACGATAAAAAATTATTCAATAAGCAGGAACGAAGTTTCAGTTCAGGCTGTATTCGTTTATCCGAACCAATCAAGTTAGCCCAGTGGTTGCTTGGTAATGAAAGCCGAATGGAAGAAGCTGGAAATATAGATGCAATGATTGAGAAAGGAAAAACTGTAAGAATTCATTTAAATCGACCTGTTCCAGTATATATAGTGTATTTCACTGCCTTTTTGGATGACACAGGAAATATTTCTTTCAGAAAAGATTTGTACCTCAGAGATAAAGCCATAATAACAGAACTTAGAAAGGCTGATTGATTGTGAGTGGACACATTTTTTCTTAATCAATCTATATATTTTCAGCAATTTATACGCTTATACGTGCAATTCCTCGAAGAAGCCTTCCAAGAATATCAGAACCTGTGATTACTTTTTTCTTTTCACTCCATAAAAGGATCACGTCTTCATCTATGACATCATCATCTTTCCTTTGAGGCTTTACTTTCAACTTAGTAATTACCTCTTCAAGAGGGGTAAGTGGATTATACACAATGATTGGTTTATGGCAGTAACGAATTGGATTTAATGAATAATCAGAAAACAATACCTCTCTCAAAAAAATATCTACATCTAAGGCGTAGTATGGTTTATCCGATTCATCTGTTACGATTACCCACTTTTTG
Organism: Desulfogranum marinum; assembly: GCF_963675105.2. Taxonomy (NCBI): domain Bacteria; kingdom Pseudomonadati; phylum Thermodesulfobacteriota; class Desulfobulbia; order Desulfobulbales; family Desulfobulbaceae; genus Desulfogranum; species Desulfogranum marinum. Next base: position 1,259,762 of record NZ_CAXXRO010000004.1, on the reverse strand, counting down.
CCTGACTTTTGAACTAATCTTAGAAATGGATCAGCAGAATCATTCGTAAAAACTGGAAATATTGGTTTATCATTTTCAAATGGTAGCGAAATAATACTTAGCGGATCAACCACCTCACCTTCTTCGATGATTGAGATATCATCAATACTGAGAAAATTTAGCGCGCCAACCCCCTCGAACTTGTCAATTTCGCTGGAATTATTTTTTAGGTGCAGTCCAATCATTTTTTTAAGTGCTTGCTCTTTGTACAATTCCATTCCTTCATGACCAAGCCATCTATCAAGGAGCAAAGCCGTTGGCTTTGCAAAAGGATAGAGCACTATTTGGTATAGTTTAAGCAAAGGCAGTAAAACCGATGCAGTTTTCAAAGCATGCCTTGAAAAATATGCTTGTGGCACTATCTCACCAAAAACAGTGATAAATACGGTCGAAAAAAGAAACGCAGCAAACCCAAAAAGAACGTGATTGGAAAGTAACGTGAGTAAAACATTTATTCCTACATTGCCCCACAGGATTGTTGTGAGGAGGAAATTACTGTCATTGCGCATCTCCAGCACTTTGGCAGCAGCTTTATTATTTTGACCTTTCTCAACCTCAAGTCGTAACCTTGAGATACTAAAGAACGCAAGGTTGAGACCTGAAAACATGGCCGATTGGGAAATACAAAAGAAAATACCCAGCCAGGTTAGCATGTTCATATCAAGACGCTCGCAAAGGGGAGTAAATAATTACAGAATTGAACAAACATGATCAATTTACATACTTGATCATTGAGCATTTCGGGTACTCAAGTAGAGAATGAGGTAGTCACATATTCCGCTTAACAAAGAACCAAAAATAATTCCGACCTTGGTGTAATCCTGCAGTTCAGGACGCACATAAGAAAGGCCAGACACAAAAAGAGACCTTTGTTGCAGGCCATTTGCGGTAGCTTACTATCGGAGTATACGCTTACCTACTGCGTGTCCTGCGCCTTGATCTGCGAAAAACTTCACTGATGAGAAATCCGGGCTATGCCAGATGGCCTAAATGTAAATTACCCAAGCAAGCAATACAGCGATTACCATCGAAATAAATAGCAATGGCACGCCCACTTTGACATAATCACTCAAGCTATACCCTCCAGGTTCTCGTACAACCATATTTACCGGTGACCCTACAGGTGAGACAAATGCAGCAGAGCAGGCAATAGCAACAACCATCGCACAGGCTTGAGGCGACACACTCAACTTGAGCCCTATGTCTACCGCAATTGGTGCAACAAGAACGGCTGTAGGTGTGTTCGAAACAAAAAGACCAGTAATGACAGTTATAAGAAAAATTCCGGCCAGCACTAACAAAGGGCTGCTATCTCCAAAAACCTGGAGCATAAAATTTGAAATATATGCGGATATGCCCGTTTTCTGAAGAGCTAATGTCAATGGCAATATACCGGCAATAAGGAAAACTGTCTGCCAATCTATTACTTTGTAATATGTATTCATATTAACACAGCGAGCAAGCACCAATGCAGCAGCAGCACCCAGTATAGCAACAACATTTGGAATGATGTTGAACACCATCAAGACAACCATAGCCACGAGGATACCCATTGCAATGGTAGCCTTTTTCCCCGCTGGAATGACTTCATGATGATCTTGAGGTAAAGTCAATAACAGATATTGATCCCGGTAATTCTTAAGCTTCAGAATGTCTTCCCAGGCCCCGCTAACAAGCAACACATCACCAAATTGCAATGCAACATCAGTGATATTCTCCGTAATTGTCTCTCCTTTTCTTCTTACTCCCAGCACCATGCAGTGAAAAAGAGACTGGAACAACGTGTCTTTTACTGTTTTTCCAATCAGTGTTGAATCGGGAGTAAGCATAACTTCAGCCGCTCCAATAACCTGGAAAAAAAGTTTCCGGCTTACAGGATCAATCGGCGAAGTTTTTTTCTTGAGCTTAAATTTTTCCAATAAGGTATTTATCCGTTGCTCCCGGGCAACGACTGCCAAGATATCTCCTGTTTTTATAACGGTTTCAGGCCTGACCGCTTTCACTACTTTTCTACCGTTTTCGACCGTTTGGATCCCTATTAATTTAACATGATATTCTTTGCGTAACTGTAAACGCGCAATCGCCCGATCAACCATCTCTGACTCCGGCGTGACGGACAGCAGATAAATATCCTGTTCCATTTGGTAATATTGAATAAGGTCACTAATAGATCTCCCTACTTGCTTTCGCGGGAGACTTTTTCGTTTATCTAATAATTCCCGACCTATAAATACTACAAACAAAAGAGAAGCTGCCAAAATTAAAATCCCAAAAGGGGTGAAGCTGAAAAAAGAGAGTTTTTCCTGTCCGTATGCACTGAGTGCATTATTGACCACAATATTAGGAGAAGTTGCGATCAAGGTCATCATGCCACTTACTAGCGCTCCTACGGCCAAAGGCATCAGGAGACGCCGATGATTCAGGTTTGCTTTATGCGCCACGGCCATAGCAACGGGAACAAAAATGGCAACAGTTGCAGTGGAACTCATAAAAGATCCGACAAAACAAGCTGACACCATCAACAGAACCATGAGTTTTGTTTCGCTCGCCCCCCCATTCTCTATAATTCTTTCTCCTAACCGCTGAGCAATTCCCGTGTAGACAATAGCCTCACTGATGATGAACATTGAGGTAATAATGATGACTACAGGATTTGAAAAACCGGACAATGCCTCGGGTACTGTTAACACTCCACTTGCCATAAGGATAAGGATGACCAAAATGGCAACTTGATCACCTTTGATGTAATTGGTTACAAGCAGAAACGCCGCAATCGCAAAAGTTACCAGGGTGACAATCATATCTGGACTAAGCATCAACCAAGACCTATTAAAAAGTAATTTGAAAAAATACCGGGAACAACCTCGCCCATTTACATTCTTTCCTGCAAAGTATCACTACTTTCAGCAAAAAATACACATTTTCCTCTTTCACTTTGCAAAAGGTATAAAATCGCTTGGTTGCATTCGATTTCCTTTATATTTGATGCTGTGGTTGTTTTTTTCATTTACATTGGTTCAAGCCAACCAATAGTTGTAGACGGCGTATCGCCAGCATCAAAAAAATATATGTAACCATTCAAACAACATGGAAAACTAATGACATTCCCCGTTCTTGCTGACTTCCTCTCAATACTGGATCCGGCAGTTTTTTTAACAGGTTTAGCTGTATTTGCTGCCCGTATCTTTGATGTTTCCATAGGTACGGTTCGCACCATAGTAACGGTACAAGGGAAAACCACCCTGGCATTTTTCCTTGCAGTGTTTGAGGTTACTATATGGATATCGGTCGTCAGTACAGTTATCCATCAAGTACAAACCATGCCTGTTCTCGTCATTTTCTATTCTCTTGGGTATGCTACGGGAAATGTTGTGGGAATACTGGTTGAACGAAGACTGGCCTTTGGGATGATTATTTTAAAAGTTTTTAGTTTAAAAAAAGGCAGTGTGTTAGCTCAGGAATTTCGCGCAGTAGGTCAGCCGGTTACGGTTTTTCACGGAGAAGGTATGAAAGGACCTGTTCAAGAGCTTTATATTGCCTGTCGACGAAGGGACTTAAAGTGGATGATTCCGAAAGTTTACGAGCTGGATGCCGATGCTTTTTATGTGGTTGAACAAGCACGCGATGTTAACAAAGTCCTTAAGCCTGTCCTCACCCCGTTAGGTGGATGGAGACAGCGACACAATCGAAAATAGCAACAACATTTATAACATTAACATGACTATTCTTAATGCGTTTCTTGATCAGCTTATGTCTTGGCAGGCTGTGCTTGATATTGGGCTCATCTCTGCCGGTTTATTTTTTTTGTATCGAACACTCACTAAGCTTGGAACGTGGAAAATTTTTCTCGGTATTTGTTCTGCTTTCTTGTTTTTTGTTATCGCCAGCGTGTTGAATCTTGAAGGAGTTGAATGGATATTTCGAAACATCAGCCATGTAGCACTCCTTGCGCTCATCGTTATCTTTCAACCGGAATTAAGAAAGATCTTTGAAAAGATTGTTTTGATATACGGACATAAAAAAAAGATTCGTGTCAATAGCGACATAGAAACGCTTGCAGCCAGCCTGTGGAAGATGGCACAAGATCATTGCGGTGCACTTGTTGTGATACCCGGTCAAGAGGCCATCAACGACAAAATTTCAGGTGGTTATACTTTAAATGCAGACGTAAGCATGCCACTTGTCCTCTCTATTTTTGATCACCATTCTCCCGGCCATGATGGCGCGTTAATTTTTGAAAACAACGAGCTCGTTCGATTCGGCGTCCGTCTTCCAATCTCTGAGTCTGGGAGGCTTGGCAATGATTATGGCACCAGGCATCATGCAGCAATGGGGTTAGCTGAGCAGTCAGATGCACTCGCACTTGTGGTCTCTGAAGAACGAGGTAGGGTCTCGCTTTGTTCAAACGGCAGAATGAGAGGGCTTGAGTCCATCAAGGAAATCGTCGCTGCCATCAATACACACTATCGAAGGTATGGCTTTGCCGAAAAACAGAAGGGAGGATTTTTAAATCGAGCGGTAGTTGCCCAAATAGCGGTCTGTGTTGCAATTGCCTCTATCTTCTGGTCGTCTCTGGTCGTCGTTAATCAACAAATAGTAGAAAGAGTCATAACAGTACCTGTCGAATATGCCTCACCTAAACCAGGTTTTGTTTTAGCTGGAGAAAAAATTGATGAGGTCAAAATACATTTAACAGGTACAAAATCAGATTTAGACAACTTATCGGTTGCAAAAACGAGCGTCAACGTCAACTTAAGCGAAATAAATGAAGGCGCACAATCAGTCTTAATAACGAAGAATAATTTACGGTTACCGCGAAACATCACTTTACTTGACGCAGTACCTGCCAGCCTGGAAGTCACTTTAGTCGGCATAGTGCAGAAGACGGTCCCTGTGGTTCCTCAACTCATCGGCAAACTACCAGAAGGAAAACAATTAAAAATTGTCAAAGTAGAACCGGAAACCGTTCAAATACTTGCCCCTCCTGATCAAAACGGCAATAAAACAGTGAATGTTTCGACGACTCCCATATATCTTAATTCTATCGACTCTTCAACTTCACTTTATTGTAAGATTATCGCTCCTCCATCAATGCAGCCGGTTGATAAAAAATGGCCGGATATTGTGATTACGTTTGAGATTGAAGAGTAACGGGCTACATATTTTACATATTTCTTTCAATCTATTTTACGACTACACCATGTGACAATAATGACTGATAACGAATACCAATCAAGTGAGATAGTACTATTTACTGCCAAATTAGTCGAAAACGACATAGCAGAGTCAGTTAAAATCATTGAGGAATTACCAAAACAAACTTCTTCTCAAGTATTAAAGGCATTACCTGCCGCAACCAAAGCAAAAATACTCAAGCGATTACAAGTAAGTTATTCAGCCTCACTCCTCGAACAGAACGAGCCGGAATTAATCCAGACAATTCTTTACTCCGTAGAACCTCGTCAAGCCGCATCAATCGTCATGCATCTGTCTCCATTGGCTCGCGAGCAACTTAAACCGTATATCACCGGTAAATTGGCTGACGAAATCAGAGACATATTGACATATCCGGAGGGAAGTGTCGGCAGGTATATGTCGTCTAATATCATAATGTTAAAAGAAGATATTAAAGCTGAAAAAGCCATAAGACAAATCAGAAAATTATTTGCGGGAAACAGTACCGCCTCCTCTTATGTATACGTCGTCAATGAGGAGGACGTCCTCGCAGGTGTTTTAAACATGCGAGACCTTATGCTGGCCGAGCCGGACAGCCTATTAAAAAATATTATTAAAACCGATGTGTTTACTATTCATTGCTTCACGGACAGAGAAGAAGCAGCCAGAGAAATGTCTAAGCGAAAATATTTCGCTGTACCCATTGTCGATAGCGAAAATCACTTACTGGGTACTATAAAAGCAGAAAACATGCTTCGCGGGGTAAAAGAAGATGTAACCAAAGACATGCAGACGATGTTTGGTGTTGGCAAGGATGAGAGAGTCTTTTCTCCCATTGGTTTTGCGCTTAAAAAAAGACTGTTGTGGTTAAATGTCAACCTTGTTACCGCGTTTTTAGCTGCAGGCGTTGTCGCACTATTTGAAGATATTATCGCCAGACTCACCATTTTAGCTGTATTCCTCCCTGTTATTGCAGGCCAGGGAGGAAATGCCGGTGCGCAGTCTCTTGCTGTTGTAATGCGTGGCCTTGTGATGAGAGAAATCCCGCAAAATAAAGTGACGACATTAATTTTAAAGGAAACAAAAATAGGTTTACTCAATGGATTGGTGATTGGGCTAATCACTGCACTCATAGCCTATGTCCTGTACGGAAACGGTTGGTTTGGGCTGGTGATCGGATTAGGAATGGTCATAAATCTTATCATCGCCGGTTTAGCAGGAAGCTCTACTCCACTTATCATGAAAAAAATGGGCATTGACCCTGCACAGAGTTCAAGCATTATTCTCACTACAGTGACTGATGTAATGGGCTTCTTGGCATTCCTAGGCTTGGCTGTTATTTTTCAGGATTACCTTATACAATGATTTGAAGCATGAGCAGTGACAAAAGGAGGCCAAGGGATAGATATACTGTTTCCGGAACTCTCACTGGCCGATGATCATGGGGAATAATATGCTGACGATTTTGACTCAAAAGTCAAACGGCAGTTACAGACAGGCATAAAGCCATCATAATAATACCCATTAAACTTGGCTGAACCTATTTCAGCATCGATAATGGCCTCATTAACGCCAATCTCAAACGGACAAAGGGAACAACGATAGTTGTACTCTTCTGGCGGTGGCCCGAACGGTATGTCCATTTGTCTCTCCAAACCACTCCTTCAATCCATACTTATCCTGCTTAATTTCTTCTTCCTCGTCAAAGATGTATCCACAACTCGGGTGCCAAAAAAAGGGGCCAGGACTATTTATATTGATTACTCATTACCAGAAAGCAAGCATCCTTGAGTTAGCAAAACACGAAAAAGAATAAGTTGTAGAGGAGTTGCACTGCACAAAACGAGAACAAAATAAAAAAGGGTTAAGCCAAAAATGACTTAACCCTTTGATATAACTGGTGCCGGGACCAGGATTTGAACCAGGGACACACGGATTTTCAGTCCTTACCGGACGCTAGCGCGTCTAGCTCTACCGACTGAGACGCTACTCCTAACAGCTTGTATTCATGCAACTTACAAGCAAACAACCAGCCTCATTCAGCACATTCCAATACCCATATCTAGCAACGAGTTTACACTATGTTTACACCAGGAGCTGTGATATGGCGATCTATTCAAGATGCGTTCAATGCAAAAGAGATCAGAAGGTTACAAGCAAGACCTGCAATAACTGCGGTGCAATCTTAGGGCAAAGGTACTCAGTTAAGGTTCGAGATGCACACACAAAGAAGTGGAAGACCAAACAGGTTAGCTCACTGTCCCTAGCCAAAAAGGTAGAAGCTAAATTTAAAGTACAGATGCTGGAAGGAAAACTGTTTGATCAAAGGAAACCTAATGAATTCAGCTTTAGTAAGTACCTTGATTACGCCAAGCAGCACAAGAAGAGCTGGAAGGACGACCAGAGCAGGTGGAGCCTGTATATTGCAGGGAAGGGTCACGACAGTAACCAGGGTATTCAGCAGATCCTGAGCGACATGCAGCACCTCAGTCCAGCTACGAGAAGACATGCGTTCACCCTGATCAGAAGAGTATACAACTGGCATATCCAACAAGGACTATGGCATCAGGAGAACCCCGTCAAAGGCATAAAGCTTCCAAGGTTTGATAATAGAGTGAGTAACATCTTGAATCAGGAACAACTCAAAACCTTTGTTGAGCACCTTAACCAGTGGGAAAACAGGAGAGCTGCATTGGCCATTCTATTTGCTATCTATACAGGGAGAAGAAAAGGTGAGATTATGGGGCTTGAATGGCAGGACATCTCTTATGATCTCCAGTTCATTACATGCAGAAATACTAAGAACGGTGAGACCATGAGCTTTCCTTTAAACTCCAGTGCCATTACTGTTCTCAGGGAAGCGAGGAGCCTTAAAGAAAGCTCTGAGTTTGTCTTCTGTTCGTCTACTGGTGACTATTATTACAATGGCCTCTCATTGGCCTGGAATCGCCTCAGGAAGCGATTAAAACGGGAAGGCACCCTTGATGTCACATCAATAAGATTTCATGACCTGAGGCACACATACGCCTCTCATTTGGCCTCCTCTGGACAGGTAGATATCTATACCCTCAAGACTTTGCTAGGGCACAAGGACATAGCGTTAACGGAGAGGTACAGTCATCTGAGTAACGAAAGGTTAAAGAAATCAACTGAGGTGCTGGACAGTATACTTTAAAGTGCTATAATCCATAAGGAATCAGGGGCTCCTCTACGGTTCGTAGGGGAGCTTGTAATCAGCGGAACAAAAACCCACCAAAAACAGCGATTAAAAATCAGCCACAACAACGGCTGGTCGCAGCTGTGCGTTTCAGAATGATGTCTTGACGACATTTCCTCCATAGTATCCAGAAGTTGTATTTTTACTCCTTATGCTCTTTTGCGATAGCTTTTCCCCTCCATGACAAGGATCTCCGAGTTATAGACAAGACGGTCGGCTATTGCTGTGGCCACGGTGGTACTGTCAAAAATGGTTCCCCATTGTGCGAATGGCAGATTGGTCGTTATGATGGTGGACTTCTGCTCATGCCGGGCACTGATAACCTGGAAAAACAAATTTGAACCCTGTTGGCCAAGCGGGAGATAACCTATCTCGTCACAGACAAGTAGATCCGGATTTTGATACGTTTTGAGTTTACTCAGCAAGGTATTGTTTTCCTGGGCGGCGACCAGTTGATTGATCATGTCCATTGCCGAGGTGAACAGAGTTTTTATGCCAGCCTGGGTGGATGCGTAGGCAATAGTCTTGGCCAACAGACTTTTACCGACACCGGGGTTGCCGATCAGTATGATATCCATTTTGCGGTGAATAAACTCGAGGTCGATCATGCCAAGGATAACTGCCTTCTGTTTCTTGCGGGAAGGATGGTGATCAAAGTTAAACTGATCGATGGTGGGTTGTTCGGTAAGCTTCGACTGTTTAAAGCAGCGCAGGATCTTTCCCTGGCGGCGTTTTTCGATCTCCAAGTCGAGCAACCTGTGAATGGTTTGCAAAGTCGAAAGATTTTTCTGCGCTCCCTGTTCCAGTAGTTCTCCGATATTTTCAGCACAGTGTGTGAGACGCAGTACCTTGAATTTCTTTTTTATCTCGTCAACCATTGTTTGATCTCCTCTTGAGGGCGATAGCGTCGTATTCGGCCAAAGCCGGAGTTGTGAGCCTGATTGCATTAAGGTCCTCCTGTTTGAGCCGTACCGGCAGATGAGTGCTGGTCGGAGTCATCTCCTGATAGAGGATATTGCGGACGTAATCAGCACCGATGACATTTTTCTCCAATGACTTTTTCAATCCGTAGATAAGGGAACTGTCTCCGAACTCATCGCGCAGTATCAGGAGGGCTGCGATATTTTTTCTGATTGGCAGGCGCAGTGAGTTCAAGCGCTCGAGATACTGGAGCGCCACCTCTCCCAAAGAGAGGAAGACCACTACCTGTCGATCTTGAAGCAGCCGTTTTTTGATTTTTTTCACCTGTTCCCGATGACCTGGCACTTCGATTCGCTGCTGTCTTTCCCAGCAGCGGCTGTGGCAGGCGATGAGTTTTTCTTTGAGATAGATTGAGATGAGAGAGTTGTCTGCCTTGAGGGTGACCTGTTTGCCGATGGCCCATGGCGGTACGGAATAAACATTGGTGTCAAAGCGCACACCGAAGTCTTTATGCACCTTGAGAGATGCAGTCTGTCGACAGTCAGGTAAGGGCTCAGGAAGTGGACGCAGGTTATGCAACCGGTCAATCGGCCGTTGAGATGTGGTAGCGTGCTTCCTAACGTTGGCTACAGTGTCCAGCCATTGATGCACCTGGTCCTGAACATCACTCAAGCTGCTGAATTCCCGCAGAGGCCAGAAATTGGTACGCAGGTATTTGATCGCATTCTCTACTTTCCCTTTTTCGTAAGGCGACCGAATTGTACAGGCATGCGGAAGGATGCCGAACTTGCTGAGAAACACGAGGAAAGCCTCATTGAAACGAACCACAGAGCCGACTCGCTCGGTCACTGCGGTGAGCATATTATCGACCACGATTTCTCTTGAAGTGCCGCCAAAGTAGGTGAATGCTTCCAGCAAACCTTGATGCAGATATTCCTGCTTCTGACTGTGGGAGAAATAGACGTAGAGCATACGACTGTAACCTTCAACCACCGCAAGGGCATACAGTTTTCTATGCCCGGCGCCATAGCTCAGGGAGGGGAAGTGGCCCCAGTCAATCTGTACCTGCTCACCTGGTTCGGATTCATAGCGGATGAACGGTTGGCGCTGAGCCTGCTGCCCCCGCAATTGTCTGAGCAAGGCCCTGACAATGGTGATCTCGCCAGTGAACCCATTCTCCCGTATTTTCCGCAGTACTACCGGTGCCTTGATGTCCGGGCAGCTATCCACCATTTCACCTATCATTTCGCGATAAGGGTCGAGTTTGGATTTTTTGGCAGTCCTCTCGGCAGGCATCGGTCTGTCGTCCTGCAGATATTTCGCCACGGTCTGCCGGTCGAGTTGCAGTTGTCTGGCAATGCTGCGTTGGGAAAACCCCTCTTTTTTAAGCTGCAGGATTTCAAGTGCCGTTCGCCTGCTGATCATGTCCTTCCCTCCTTGAATTGCCGAACAAGCTGATGGATGGTTGCCGGATCTTCCCGTCGCATATCTTCCTCATTCTGGAGTAACCGCGTTTGGTGTACAGGTTCAGGCGGAAGGGAAAGCACCTGGAATAAGGTGCCGTCAAAGGCCAACAGGTTTTTGCTGAGGAGCCCGTCCCGGGCAAGAATGTATTCATCGACATTGATGGTTAGCAGGGTGCAGATTTTGTCGTAGGAATAAAAAGACAGCCCCTGCCGGTCAGCCACCATGACCAGAAAAAAATAGAGCAGCAGCTCTTGATGAGAGAGGCTGCTCCAGAAACCATGGCGGAGAAAACGGTGCTCGATAAAGGCAAAGCTGCCGCTGATTGTCCTGACACGTTCAATAATAAGTGGATTTCGCATGATAGACCTCCGTTTTTCACTACGATATCGCATGTATTACCGGAAGACTATCGAGTCCTTCTTTGCAAGATCGCCTATATCGCTGTTGTTGGGACTATTTTTACAGCTAACGCGTCCATCTTTGCAAGATTCCCGCTGTCGGCAGAAATGAAATATGTCATTGATGTATCGTTTAAAAGGCTTTCTAACGTATCCATCTTTGCAAGATTCTCCTTCACCGGGACTGACTGGCGCGCGGCCTTGTCCCGTACCCGTTGCAGTTTTCGGTTTTGCTCGCAATAATTCGGATTTTTTTGACGATACTGTTGCCAATAGAAGGGATTTTTCCTCTGCCAGGCCCGCTGGCTCTCGCATTTGTTGGCCCGGTGATCTGGATCGGTCTGCTGTTTTTCTCTTTGCCATTTGCTCTTTCTTGCTCGCTGACAAGCCTTGGCTCCACAATACTTCTGGTTATGCACTCTTGGGTTCCTTGGTAGAATCCTTCTGCAACAGACGCATCGAAATGTGCAAGTCTTCACTCTCTCCTCCGCGGGTTGAGGGATGTGCACGTCGAAAAAAAGAAAAAGAAGAAACTACAAAGGAAAAAATAGAAGAAAAGACACCTGATATGCATCAGGATTGGATGAAAAACGTAAGAAAATGAAGAAGGAGATTATCTGTGGCTGGATTTCAACCGATGATGGTGTCGACTTTTAAACCGCTGATTTTGGTTGGGAAGTAAATCGCTGGTACCAGGGAGCTTTCATTGTTTGTAGAGTATCACAGGAATTAATAGCGAGACCATCCAGATGAACCAGACCAGTCCTGTCACTATCATTGATGCTATCATGGGGGAAGGCAAGAGTACATATGCCATCAAGAAGATCAATGATAACCCAAGTCAAAAATACATCATCCTGACCCCATTGAACTCTGAAGTCACCAGATATAAAGAAGGAATCTCAGCAGACTATGACGGTCTTAGGAATAATGTTGTTGCTTTGGATGAAGATAAGAGCGAGAGTAAATCCTACAGGTTCATGGAAGCTCTAAGGGATGGCAAGACGATCATTGCAACCCACAGCCTCTTCAACGATCACCTAGACAACCATTGCATTCAAGAGATCGCTCAGGATGGAGAGTATGAGCTGATTCTCGATGAAACCATGACGATGGTTACTGAGAAGATAATCAGCGAACCAGATGTCAACTCACTGATAACCAGCGAATGGATTGAGGTGACTCCCACCGATATCGATGGGCTTGATATCATGAAGGTGACTGAGAAGGGAACTGATTACCATGGAGCCCATAAGCTATTCATGAATGCTGTGGATTCAAGACGAGTCTACAGGATCAATAAAACCACAGTGATCTTCATTGTTCCTCCAGGTAGACTGACAGCGTTTAAGCAGGTGAACATCCTAACGTATCTGTTTGATGGCTCAAAGACTCATGGATGGCTAAAGCTATTCAAGCTCGATATTAATCACCTGAAGTTGTTGCGTGATGGCTCTGGCCATAGGGTTGAACAGCATGATTTGAAGTACTCAGGCAATAGCTTTAAAGGCTGCATAAAGATCTTCAATGATACTAAGCTTAACAAGGTAGGTGAAAAGACTAGAGGGGGGCGAGAGTATCCCTTAAGCCATAGGTGGTATGATAAGAAGCGTAAAGGATATAGGAAGGGAGACAGGAGCCCGTTGGATACCCTGAGGAAGAACGTTTTGAACTATTACAAGAACAAAACCAGGGCTAAACAGGAGGATATTCTATGGACATGCCCCAAGGATTATCAAGAGCTTCTATCTGATAGGTACTTCGATCCTACTGGTATCAACACTTGGTTAGCTTCTAATACTAGGGCCACTAATGATTATGCTGACAGGAGTATCCTTGCCTATCTTGTAGATGTTCACCAGAGACCAAGTATAACGGACTTCTTCAGTCAACATGGGATCAAGATCAATGCAGAGAGATATGCATTATCCACCCTGATTCAGTGGATCTGGAGATCTGCCATTAGGAAGGGAGGAAGTGTTACGATCTACCTGCCATCCAAGAGAATGCGTGGAGTACTTGAGGAGTGGCTCAAATAGAGTGAAGATTTCCTCAGAACAAAACCTGTTCTAGAATTGAAATAAAATCCCTTTATAACAATAGCTTACGTGCCACAACCGTATACAATAAAGGACACTAGTGAACCCACAGCTACTCTCTTATACATAGCGACCAAAACTCTCTCAAGTGCAGATAATTAGCTTTTTGAGACTAAAGGCAGGCTACGTGTGAAAAGCTGATCAAGACAACGCCTTAGGGTCTTAAATGAGAGGCTGAAGTACTAAACAATACTAAGTACTAAACAATACTTTAGGTGTATAAGTTCTAAGTACATATAAGAACATTAAATGAGAGGCTGAAGTACTAAACAATACTAAGTACTAAACAATACTTTAGGTGTATAAGTTCTAAGTACATATAAGAACATTAAATGAGAGGCTGAAGTACTAAACAATACTTTATATGCACACAGTATACAGTAATAGATTGTTTACACCTTGCTCTGCATATCCGGCAGTTATGCTTCTCATCATCTCCAGCACCTGAGGTTATCTTAAAGCTTAATAAAAGAAAGCTTGTACCCTCACCAGAGGATATGAAGAGTCCTAAACCAACACATGATCAACTGGTGGAGTTAACCCAAGAACTAGTATTTCCGATGAATGTAAGAAGCAAAGAGTCCTCAGTATATATATCAAAGCTAACCTCCGCTCTCCTTGATCTCTATTACTCTGGGAATGCAGGGTCTGCACTGGAACTACTCAACATGGTATGGACTGAGGGGCAGGTGATAATGTTAGTTGGCGATGAGATAGACAGAGAGAAGTACTTGAGTATGCTACACGGGAAGATCAAAGGTTCACCATACTTTCAAAGCTGGATGCTATATCCAGAATGTTCAAAATGTCGGGGATGCAGGTTATGGAACTGAATGAATCACTTTGGACAAAGCATCAGTACGATATTCTAGATAGCTTCATCTACAATATAGCATACTGGAAATGTTCCAGAGAAGCCTACTGCAAGCTCCATGGTATACGAAGTGAGTTATGGTTAAGAACTATTGATAACTACCTTTTAAGAGGAATCACCGACTGGTGCATGATCTTTGGTGTTGATTCCAACGAAATCCATTGGAAGAGAGTTGTGCCTGACGCTATAGGCCAAAAAGAGTTTCGTGGCAAGCTTTTATCTGCCCTGAGACTGGACAGGACAGCATGGGATAAATACTGGAGCCAGATGACGACCTTTAGGAATGATTACACAGCTCATAGGCAAATAAAGCCAGCACACCCAACTGTTCCCTATATGGAGCATGCCTTACAAGCTGCTATACTATACGATGAATGGATCAGAGAGAAGTTGAATGAACTCAATGTCGTGATGTTTGATGAGCCAAAGCTTAAGGATCGCTATGACTGGCTAATGAGGACATCTAAGGAGCCTTTTACGAAGATGATCCCCGAAGGTCTGGATGTGAACTGGTTTACGTAGGCTCAACACCCCTGTACACCAACAGTCCCATGAAGCTTTAACCCATACCCCCAAGGCAAACAGAACAAACAGAAAGCCCCCCACCCGATATCCATAGAATAGAGCACCACAAAGTGGCACAACAATCTCCCCTTACTGACTCTGGAGCCATTAAGCTGTAGAATCCTAGCCCCTCAAACCTCTACCATTAACCTTCAACCATTCCTTCCTTTCTGCATAGTCAGGCAGTATCGTTCCCAGTAGCCTCCAGAACTTCTTGGAGTGGTCTTGGTGAACCAGATGACACAGCTCATGAACTACCACGTAATCAACTATTGAGTGAGGAGCTATAATCACCTTCCAGTTATAGTAAATCCTTCCATCACTGTGACATCCTCCCCACCTGCTCTTGTACTCCTTAACACCTACAGAGGCAGGAGAAACACCAAGCTGCTTAGCATACCTGTTGGTCTTCTCTTTCAGCCTTACAAGAGCATGCCCTCTATACCAGTGACTCAGTTGGTCCCTCACAAGCTTATCATGCAGGTCCCCCCTTAATACTTGAGGGGATATAGACATAGAACCTACCGCTGGACAGCTTCACACTCCCACTACCATCAACTACCTTGAGCCTGTAGTTCCTCCCAAGGTAAGCGAATGACTCACCAGAGACATACTGCTTCTCTTTGTCCTTCTTCTTTATCTCTCTGAAGTGGTCTAGCTTTCTTCTAATCCACTGCCTCTTACGCTCCACCAGCTCAGTTACCTTCTGCTCTGAGAGTGTAGCAGGTACTATGACCTGAACAGTACAGTCAGGCTTCACAGAGATCGATGCCGTCTTCCTTCGTGGTCTCCTGATTACTCGATACTCAAAGCTAGTCATCTCTTAAACTTCACCCTAGCCAACTCCATGAACCTGCCAATCACGGTCTTCCTCAGCTCTTTATCAGAACCAAAGGAGGTATCCAGGAGTCCATGTTTAATCTTCCTCTTCATAGCCTTGACCTCATCATGCTTCTTGAAGAAGTCTATAATAACAGATGCCTCATCCAGCATCTCTACCAGCTTCTTGGTTAACCCTATAATCTCCTGGTGAGTATTCTCTGCTAGTGCCTCATGCCCCTCTCGAGTGCATACAGCTTCATTAAGGATACCTTGGAAAGCATACTCTGTCTCGGTCAGCCCTAGTTCCTCAGCACTAGCTTTTCTATCGGCTTCTATGGTATCCCTGAAGTATCCCTGAAGATGAGCAGTTGCTCAACGAGCTTTTCCCAGTGTTCCCCATGCTGCTTGAGGAGTGACTTCAACCATCCTGATTTGGACAGGTCGACTCGCGAGGTAACGAGAACAGACTTTGTGCACCATGCTTATCAAGGGTTAAATCGTGTGCAGTGTAGGAGGATTGTAGGGTCAGATGTGAATGATTATAATTTTATTATATCTTGCTTCAGCAGCTTACAGCGCTCACAATCCGGTTCTAAGATAATCACATTGCCTAAAACAACAACTACAACAGGGGATATGGAGAGGACTGACAGGAGTAGTTCAACAATAGCCTGCATCTCTATTCCGAACCTATATCTCTCACGGAGTGTAGTAACCTGTTAGACTACTACTTGTGCTTTCATCCCAGTTTTGGTCTTTAGTTTTAACCTCTATGGTACCCGTCAATCTGCTGGAATTACTCCACTCGAAAACAAATCGTTCATCGAGAGTAGAGAAACCATAGTTAGTAAAAACATACATCTCAGCACCAAAGAGATTTGCCCCATGACCATAAGTCCTAACCCTATTACTGTATACATCGGTACCGTAAATCTGGAAGTAACCTGATTGATCAATCTCTGTGAGCGTATTGATATCAAAATGGTAGTACTCGTTCCAGTTCAGGCCAAACATATTGTAGGTAAAATGGATATCTCCTGCTAGTTTAGCCATTAGTGCTTGACTAGCACTCATGTTTTGGTGACACTCTTGACGCCACCAATAACCTCCAATCACTTCACAGCTTCCTATGCCCTTGCATAAACCAAGATGGTCTAAGCTACACTCATGCTTGCCATTAATAGCGGGTAGAAATGTCGCCCATGGAAATTCTTTTACTTCAGCAAGAGCTGAGCTACTAAACATTAAAGACAATATCGTAATTGCTGTATTAATTAATGACCTCACGGAGTATCCTCAGAATAATATTGTATTAATATGCTATTAGTGCACATAGTGTGAGACTCTCAAGTTGCACAATGGTAATTCAAAAGATTAACAGAGAGCATGAAGGGTTAATACCTCTACATACCGGGGATGTCTAGAAGTTTTAGCTCCTGCACCCCATGGCTAACAGAAAGCCCCACCCGATACCTACAGAATCACTGCCATAAAGTGATATGAAGTCTGACTCTGGAGTCACTAAGCCAACCTGCTACTACCTTGTAGAGTAACATAGGAAGGAAGTGGGATGCCTAGGCTCTGCCTTATCCATTGGTAGAGAGAGAACGATCAGGTAGGATGACTAACAAAGGGGGTGATGAAGAGGTAGAGCTACAAAAAGTTTACACTATGTTTACACCAGGAGGATATGGGTAACTGAAGAGTGCACTTGAGGAGTAACTTGAGAGGAAAGGTCTAAACGTAAAAAAGGAGTCAAATCGTAACGATAAGACTCCTTAATACTAATGGTGCCGGGACCAGGATTTGAACCAGGGACACACGGATTTTCAGTCCGTTGCTCTACCGACTGAGCTATCCCGGCACCGCAATGTTGAGGCCACTTATTTATCAGAAATAGCAGGCCCCTGTCAACTGTTTTTTTGATCTATTGTTCATCTTCGGTAAACAATTCTCCGAGGTCAACATCGAAGTTATCAAGAGCAGTACCTGTTTTCAGGGACTTAGTTGAAGTTTTACTGATCTTGGCCGTATCCATTTTATCCAAGTCCAGTTCATCTAAAAGCAGATCCTCCAACCCGAACGCTTCTTTTTCTTGGCCTATCCCGGTATCTGGTTCTACCTTATCGACAGCCAGCTCCTCCAAGCCTTCCAGAGCAGCAGGCGCAGGCTCGAGATCGGACTGCGTAACAGAAGTTTCTCCACTGGGCGGTCCTAGATCCGAGATATCCAAATCACCGAAATCGATAGTTGGCGCTGCCATCTCTTCCGGTTTATCCTGTTCTTTCTCCCCTAAAGAAAATTCTTCCAGAGGTGCAGCCTCCTCTAGATCATCCAAATCCAAGATTATTTCATCATTCTCATCGATTTCAGGTTCATCGCTATCAAGGACAATGTCATCAAGATTAAGTACCAACTCTTCGTCATCCTGTGACGTATCACTCCCCGCCGCTACAGTATCATCAACTGCTTCCATGGGAGGAAAATCGAAGTCATCGTTGTATTCATCCGCTTGATCGATCACCTCCGTCTCAGGCACATCTGGTTCTACAGGGGCCTCAAAACGTAAAAAGCTAGGAACAGCCGTATCGAACACGGTGCCATTGAGCCCACTTTCAGCCTGATTGACCGACTTATGACATTTCTTACATGTTTCCAAGTGATCAAAAGAAATATAGCCGCATTTTGAACAACGCATAATCTTGCCTTTTTATTAAGAAAACAACACGGCCCCACATATACATGGAGCTCGCTTTCATTCCACTTGTGCATTATCGCACAAGAAATAAGTTAAAATCAAGCGACGATGACATTTTCTTTCTTTTTTATTGCTTCACAAGGCAAATTTACAATTGCACCTTGCATCCCCTCCTCTGTAGCCTATAATTATTCCAATATAGGCAACACTACGTTATTTATATATTTTCAATATGCAAACACCTACGACGCCACCCAAGTGGAAAAACATGTCGCCATCTACCATCCTTGCAGTGGATGACAACCCCTCCACACTGCACATGCTGGCTTCTATTCTTAAAAGTGAACAGTACCATGTGCTCACAGCCGCTGACGGTATCGAGGCCATGGAGGCTTTGCAACAACACGGCCAGAATATAGATACCATCCTCCTCGATCGTATGATGCCGAATATGGATGGCATGGAGGTCACCAAACAGGTATTGAAAAATCCAACCCTGAAATATATTCCTATTATCATGCAAACAGCAGCTGATAAGCCGGAAGAGATTATTGAAGGCATCAAGGCGGGCGTTTTTTATTATCTGACCAAACCCATAGAACGGAACATGCTGTTGTCCATCATTGCTTCTGCAATAAAAGAAACACGACAACGCAAGGTACTTGAAGCGGAAATGCGCCGCCACAAAATAAGCTTCGGCCTGGTGGACGTCCTTAGAGGTCGCTGCCGTACTCTTGATGAAGCGGAAAGCATGTCTTCCTTTCTTGCTAACTGCTTTCCCGATGCTGAACGTGCTCTTACCGGTATTTCAGAACTCCTCTTCAATGCTGTTGAACATGGCAATCTTGGCATCAGTTATGAAGAAAAAACAGATCTTATAAATAAAAACATCTGGAGAGAGGAGGTTGAACGCCGCCTTGATCTACCGGAATATGCTGAAAAAACAATAACGGTGTTTTTTGAAAAACGGGAAACCACCTATTATTTGCAAGTTACTGATCAAGGTAAGGGGTTTAACTGGAAAGACTTTATGGGATTTGACGCCTCACGTGCTTCGCACAACCATGGGCGTGGCATTGCGATGGCCAAAATTATCGCCTTTGACCGGCTCACATATAATGATGAGGGCAATCAGGTTACTGCGGTTATGAAAAAATAGGCTCCGACTTTTGATAATTGCTGAAGCTAGCCCATTCCACGTACAGGAAACTCACAACCTGAATTGCCTTTAGGTTTCTCAACTACACATCTGATACCTACACTTACCCTTACATCATGAAAAGAGAGAAAGAACGTAGCACAAAGACCTTTATCGACATCAGCTGTTGAAATAGATCTACCGAGGGCGGTAGATATACCAGAATCAAAACCTGTTGCAAAGCTACAAGCGAACTTTGCGACGAACAGTCTACAGAAGCACAACATATTGACTTTATTTAATAAAAACATGCATCGATTGAAGCAATTGAAAAATCGACCACCAAAGAAGAAAAAACATCACAAATAGCACGACAAACCAACCTGATCAAGCTGATGTCAGATGCAGGAATCCAGTGACAACCTGTACAAATTACAATAATATAGTACGATTATCCTAAAGGTTGGTTATTCTATGCGAGCTGCTTGTAAAATAACCACCATAAGTTATGCACTGATACGATCAATATCTCTCTCAACTCAATGATGAAATTCCGAACGTGTGCATTTTTGCCATTTTTTTCGTCATTATACTGCCCATATCTTCCAGGGCAGATACAAGCTTTTCAGCTACAGATATTTCCCTTTTCATGCAGCCAGCCAAAGGGTTCGCCAACTACCACCTTTTCCAAGCCTCTCAAAGAGAGGCACCCAATCGGTTGGCAGCTCTGTACCGGCAATTTGCCTGGGAGCTTGGCACACCGTTTCCAATACCAGAATTGAGAATTTTTTTAATCAAAACTAACACTTACCCCTGTTCCCTATAGATTACCATGTACTATTCCCGACCCAAACCATTTTTAAAAAAACTCGGATTCCTCGCCCTTTTTGCAAGCATTATAGTCCTGGTGCAAATTTGCATTATCCTTACCCAGGGTGACCCACTTTGCTTAAATCAAGGATGCGAAATCGTAGAGCAATTGAACAAGGTTCCGCCGCTGTTTTTTAATCTCGCCGGTTTTGTATTTTTCCTGATTATTTACTGGGGAGTACGGATGACTAACAGGGGGGCCTCCTCTGCACGTGCGCTGGTACTTGTGCTGCTCACCGCAGGAATGGGTGCAGAGGCCGTACTTGTAGGTTTCCAATACCTTATAGCCTGCACATTTTGCTCTTATTGCCTCTTCATCTGCGCCTGTATCTTCCTGCTGAATATACTTGCCGGATGGCGACAAGCTTTACGCGGGCTGGTTGTCTTTTGCGCTGTGGCTGCCGCTTTTTTCAGCCTCGACTTCCGTGCACCAGCAGAGCAAAATCTTTCTTACCAGGATGGTATTATAGCAACACGGCAAGGAACCCAGGCCGAACCTCAACTCCATCTTTTCTTTTCCTCAACCTGCAGCCACTGCGAAAATATTATCCAGCTGCTTGCTCCCCAAGAAAATCTGACAGTGGCCCTGCATCCCATAGATGCGGTTGAGGCCATCGACATGCCGGGGATCAAACAATCAGCGACCTATTCCACTGCTGCCAATCGAAATTTTCTGGCATCACTTGGCATCAATGAAGTACCGGTTTTGCTGCTGGAAGAAAATGAGCAATATTCCGTTTATCAGGGTGAGCGTATAATTCAACAACAAATCAATAAACTGACCATGCCCCAGGGAAAGGAAGAGAGCAAGGAAGAGCAAAATCTATCACAAACCAGTTCCCAAGATGCAGGACTAGATATGAGCAGTGACGGTTGCTCGGTGGAAGAAAATTGTGAAGACGGGACAGATCTTATTCCGTCATTATCTGCCCCGTGAAGAAACAGCAGGAAATGATTACACTGCCTGCAACGCCTGGTCTAGATCCCAAAAAATGTCTTCGATATCCTCCAGGCCAATGCTGAGTCGAACCATATCAGGCTGTACACCTGCCTGGATTAACTCTTCAGCCTCAAGCTGGGAATGGGTTGTGCTTGCAGGATGAATGGCAAGACTTTTTGCATCCCCCACATTGGCAACGTGGCTAAACAAACAAAGATTATCAATAAATTTCTGGCCTGCTTCCGCACCGCCTTTAATGCCAAAGGTCAGGATAGCCCCAGCTCCTTGGGGTAGATACTTTTGCACCCGCTCATGGCTTGGATGAGAGGTGAGCCCGGGATACGAAACCCAGGCAACCTTTTCATGCTGCTCGAGATATTTTGCAGTCTTGAGAGTATTAGCCACATGTTTTTCCATGCGCAAACTCAACGTCTCTACCCCCTGGGTAGTCAACCAGCTGTTAAAAGGTGCCTGGGACGCACCAATATCTCGCAATATCTGTACTCTGGCTTTTAATATAAAAGCTGCTGACCCCAAATCGGAATAGACAAGCCCATGATATGACGGGTCTGGTTCAGTGAAATTAGCAAACCTACCGCTGGTCCAATCAAAATTACCGCCATCAACCAGCATTCCCCCGATGCTTGTCCCATGTCCGTTTAAAAACTTGGTGGTACTGTGCGTTACAATATTTGCTCCCCACTCTAATGGTCGGCACAAGTAGGGTGTTGCCAGCGTGTTATCGATCGCAAGTGGAACATTGGCAGCAGCAGCGATTTTCGCTACCTCTACAAACGGAAACACGGTCAAACCTGGATTTCCCAGCGTTTCGCCATATATTAATTTAGTATTGGGCTGGATAGCTTTGGCAAATGCATCGGGATCTTCAGGATCTGCAAAGCTGACTTCTATTCCCAGACGAGGCAGAGTGTAATGCAACTGGTTGTAAGTACCGCCGTAAAGACTACTGCTGCTGACAATATGATCACCACTGCTACAGAGAGTCAAAAACAACATGGTCTGCGCTCCATGCCCACTGCTTGCCGCCAACGCGCCGACGCCTCCCTCAAGATCAGCGAGACGCTGCTCCAGCACGTCAGTGGTAGGGTTCATGATCCGTGTATATATGTTGCCGAACTCCTTCAGCGCAAAAAGATTTGCAGCGTGTTGGGTATTTTTAAAGGTATAAGAGGTCGTCTGGTAAAGAGGGACGGCTCTGCTTCCGGTCGCCTCATCGGCCACCTGTCCTGCATGAAGCTGACGGGTATTAAACCCAAACTGTCGTGAGGTATTTTTCATACATTTCTCCGCTATGAAATAGAAATTTCCTAGATGCTGATAAAAACAATACGTTTCTCTCAACACCTGTCAAGTGTAATGGAGAGCACCTTCACTCCAGACGTTCTCCCTGGAGAAATCGGCACAATGTGAGACAAAATGTTTTTGGAAAATTCGCTCCGCAACCGACTGTTACTCAATCTTTTGTCGATACCACAAAGTATATTTCACTTCAGCAACATGAAATAATTAACGGGAGTGCATCTTTTTTCATTAAGCGCGCCCCTAAAAATGAAAAATTTGCTACAATCCCAACTTCAATCTAAAAATACAATCAAGGAGCCCCATCATGAAACACCCCCCTTTTTTGAGGACTGTCCTTATCGCTCTCTTCTGCACACTAATTATGGTGCCGTGGCCGGCCATGGCAAAAAAAATTAAGGTTGCCGGTATCTACACCCAACCTATCCAGCAAAAATGGGATGCCTGTCTGCACAAGGCACTGACCAAGATCGCCGAGGGTGGTACTATTGAATATGTTTATTCTGAAAAAGTAGCCAACACCGATTACATCAGGGTTCTGCGAGAATATTCAGAATCCGGGGTAGATCTCATCATTGGCGAGGCTTTTGGTATTTCCAGGGATGTTCGGAAAGTTGCGGACGATTATCCCAAGATTGCCTACCTCATGGGAGACTCCTTTGGTCCCTACGGAAGCAACATGGCCGTCTTTGACAACTATATTCACGAACCTTGCTACCTGATGGGTATGATTGCCGGCAAGATGACGAAAACCAACAAAATCGGTATGGTAGGCGGCTATCCCATCGGTGAGGTTAACCGGCTGTTCAACGCTTTTATGGAAGGTGCCAAAGCAGTAAATCCGGCAGCACAATTCAAAGTCTCTTTCATCGGCGCCTGGTACGATCCCCCCAAGGCTAAAGAATTTGCCTATGCGCAGATAGAATCCGGAGTAGATATCCTCTACGCAGAACGCGCCGGTGTGGTTGATGCAGCACGTGAAAAGAACATTATCGCTTTTGGCAATGTCAACGACATGAACAAAGAGGAAAACGGAACCGATGTGGTCGTTACCTCTGCTCTTTGGAATATGGAACCGGCTATTGCCCATGCCATTGAGAGGGTAAAAGCGGGTACTTTTACTGCTGAAGATTATCGAGAATGGACCATGATGGCCAAAGGCGGCGCCTCTCTTGCTCCTTTCTATGAGTTTGAATCGAAAATTGATGCAGACGTTCTGAAAAAGGTTGAGCAAAATGCAGCCGCGATAAAAACAGGGCAACTGACTATTACCATCAATGACAAAGAACCGAAATCAACCTTCTGATTCTACCGTTTCAGGCCATGGCGTTTTTTTACTCCATGGCCTGAACCCGACTACTCCCTATGAGTTCAGTAGCCTCTCCTGTCCTACAGCTTCACAACATCACCAAAACCTTTGGTTCTCTTGTTGCCAATGACAACATCTCCCTCACCCTGAGACAAGGTGAGATGCTCGCCTTGCTTGGTGAAAATGGTGCAGGCAAGACGACTTTGATGAATATCCTTTTTGGCCATTATGTAGCCACACAAGGCCATATTGAAATATACGGCAAACCGCTTGTCAAAGGATCACCCAAAGCAGCACTGGCAACAGGAATAGGAATGGTGCATCAGCACTTCACCCTTGCTGAAAACATGACTGTTCTCGAAAATATCATACTCGGCACAGAACCTATTTTTCGTTTGCGGCATCATCTCAGTACGGCCAGAGCAAAGCTGCTCAAGCTCTCCATGCAGTTTGCCCTCCATGTGGACTGGAATACGCTTGTTAAAGACCTTTCCATCGGCCAACGCCAAAGAGTGGAAATCCTGAAGGCACTCTATCGTGATGTAAAAATTTTAATTTTAGATGAACCGACAGCTGTCCTTACCCCACAGGAAAGCGACAAACTTTTCACAACCCTTCGCCTGCTCACCGGCAAAGGGCTGTCAGTTATTTTTATAACCCACAAACTCAAAGAGGCGCTCTCCGGTAGCGATCGGTGCGTAGTGCTGCGCCATGGCCGTGTAGTCTATGAAACGGCCACCAAAGGCATAAAGGCGAGCACACTCGCCAAGGCAATGGTTGGCGGCGCCTTGCCGGAAATTAAGAAAAAAAAATCTACAACCTCTTCGCAACAACTGCTTTCATGCAGCAACATTTCAATTTTCGGCAGCCAGCACCAACCTCTTCTGGACGGAATAAATCTGCATCTTTTCAAAGGCGAAATCCTAGGGATTGCCGGCGTTTCCGGCAACGGACAGATGCAGCTGGCCGATATGCTAAGCGGTATGCAGGCTCCAGACAGCGGAGAGATACAACTGGAAGGTGAGCGTATCACTCACCATACGCCCCGAGAAATGATGTCAGCAGGAATCGGTCGAATCCCGGAAGATCGCACCTCCACCGGCATCATAGGCGACATGCCGGTACGGGAAAATATTGCCTTGGAACGTTATCAGGAGCCGGGCTTGTCACGCTTTGGTCTGCTTAAGTTCGGAAGTATTGAAGCATACGCAAAGGATCTGATAAAAAAGTTTGATATCCGCTGTCCCTCAACTGAAACACCGGTACGAAACCTTTCCGGCGGAAACATTCAAAAGCTCATTCTTGCCAGAGTTCTTTCTCGAAAGCCCATTGTCCTTGTTGCCAGCCAGCCTACATGGGGATTGGATGTCGGTGCAACAGCCTTTGTCCACGAACAACTTCTCCAAGCAAAGCTGGAAGGATCCGGCATCCTGCTCATTTCTGAAGATCTAGATGAATTGTTGCAGCTTTCAGACCGTATTCAGGTTCTGTACAAAGGAAAAATATCAGCACCGGTATCACCGGACCAAGTGGATGCAGCTACTCTTGGCCTTGCCATGAGTGGCCATTTGGAAGAATTTTCTCAACAAATAGGCCAACCAGCGCCCTAAAAAAAGATATGCGACTCGAACAACGCGAAAACATTTCCCCTTACCTGCGCATTGCAGCTCCGCTGCTGGCGGTACTGGTCGCCTTGGGCTTCTGCAGTGTGCTCATTCTATGGTCGGGCCACTCACCGCTGACTGCTTTTTTGTTTCTGCTCAAAGGTAGCCTTGGATCTAAATTTG
Organism: Desulfogranum marinum; assembly: GCF_963675105.2. Taxonomy (NCBI): domain Bacteria; kingdom Pseudomonadati; phylum Thermodesulfobacteriota; class Desulfobulbia; order Desulfobulbales; family Desulfobulbaceae; genus Desulfogranum; species Desulfogranum marinum. The sequence goes on along the minus strand of NZ_CAXXRO010000004.1, from coordinate 1,234,124 downwards.
CGATAACCGAAACCCTCACCCGTGCTACTCCGCTCATTTTCACAGGGCTTGCCGCAGCGGTTGCTTTTCGGGCACAGCTCTGGAACATAGGGGCCGAAGGCCAGCTTTATGCCGGCGCCTGCATGGCAACCCTGCTCGGCACAGGTATGCTCCCCCTACCGGGCTGGTTCATGATCCCCTTCCTCTTTCTGGCCGGTGCAATAGCAGGTGGGCTTTTACTCCTTGGTCCCACTCTGCTCAAAACTTGGTTTTCAGTGGATGAAGTGGTAACAACCTTGCTGCTTAATTTCATTACCCTGCTCTTTGTAAATTGGCTGGTATTCGGCCCATGGAAAGACCCCATGGCCATGGGTTGGCCCCAGGCTGCTCCGGTGATAGACAGTGCGGTTTTACCTATTCTGTTGCCCAAAACAAGGTTGCACGTAGGCTTTATCATTGCCCTTGCAAGCGCAATGATCACATGGGTGACACTCCGTTTTTCTCGCCTCGGGTTTGAAATCAGAGCTGTGGGACATAACAAGCATGCCAGCCGTTTTGCAGGTATTCCGGTCCGGAAGACCATCCTCTTTACCGCTTTTTTTTCAGGTGGTCTGGCTGGATTTGCAGGGGTCTCAGAGGTATGCGGTCTTAAAGGCTACCTGACGCTTGACCTTTCCCCCGGGTTTGGCTACTCAGGTATTGTGGTGGCCATGCTGGCTGCGCTACATCCCCTGGGAGTCGTCCTTGCTGCACTGTTTATTGCCGCAATATCCATCGGCGCAGACTCAATGAGTCGCAGCCTTAACATCTCCAACTATATTGCCGATGTAGCCACTGCAGTTTCTCTGTTAAGCGTGCTGGCAGCAATGCTGTTGGCCCGTTTTCGATTGCGTTGGAGGTAGAGATGGATATCCTGCTTTTTTTTATGGAAACCGGTTTTTGGATTGCGACCATCAGGATGGCAACGCCCCTTATATTCGGCACCCTGGGTGAATTAATCTGTGAGCGTGCCGGAGTACTCAATCTCGGCATCGAAGGCATCATGGCTGCCGGTTGCATGGCTGGATGGACATGGGTGTATTTTGGCGGAGATTTATGGGGCGGCGTTTTGTTTGCCGCCTTTATCGGCGCCCTGTTCGGCTTACTCCATTCGCTCTTTACCGTCCACCTCGGCCTTTCTCAGCACGTCACAGGACTGGGAATCACCATGCTGGCAGCGGCACTTTCTTCCTTTGTCTTTAAGATGCTTTTGCCCAAGGCAACCACGCCACCCAAAATCATCCCTTTTGCCAACCTTGATCTTCCCTGGCTGGCTGATATCCCTTTCCTTGGTCCGATCCTGACCCACCAATCGCCACTCACCTTGCTGGCCTTTTTCTTGGTTGTCCTTGTCTCCTACCTGCTATATAAAACACCGGTTGGCCTCTCATTACGAATGTGCGGGGAAAATCCCCTTGCTGTAGAAGCACAAGGATTGTCCGTATACACCATCAGAACAGGAGCCGTGGTTGTTGGAAGCAGCTTCATGGCAGTCGGTGGAGCCTTTCTCACCCTATCCGCCTTTGATGCGTTTTACATAGGCATGGTAAACGGCCGCGGCTGGATCTGCATCGCTCTGGTGGTATTTTCTTCGTGGAAACCTTGGAAAGCACTGCTTGGTACCATGCTGTTCGCAGCTTTCGATGCCATGCAGATGCGGGTTCAACAACAGTCGGCCATGGTCATCCCCTACCAATTTTACCTGATGCTACCCTATATTTTTTCTATACTTGCCATGGTTATAATGTCGAGGCGGGCTGCCTACCCAAAAGCCCTGCTGATTCCATTTAGAAAAGGCGAACGTTAGCCCGGATTTCTCATGAACTTTTTTGTTTTTAAACTCAATTAATTGATATTATTGTTTAAAGAGTAATTGTACAATTAACAGTCTGTTTTTCGTTTTCATTCAAAAAGTTCCCCCTTCGGGTTAGAGGTACATACATATGATCGACCTGCTCATCACCAATGCGGTTGTGGCAAACTTCTCCGAACCAGTTGACATTGCCGTTAACGAGGGCTTTATTCTTGATATCGGTCCATCACTGTCCCACCAGGCTTCGCAGCACATAGACGCAGGCGGCCAATTGGTAAGCCCACCGTTTGTTGACAGCCACTTCCACATGGATGCCACCCTTTCCATGGGCCTGCCAAGGATGAATGAGAGCGGCACCCTGCTGGAAGGGATACAGGTGTGGGGTGAGCTCAAACCTTCTCTAACACCAGAGGCAATCAAAGCCAGGGCCAAACAACTGCTCTCCTGGTCCATAGCACAGGGCACGCTTGCTATCCGTACCCATGTGGACGTCACCGACCCCACCCTTATGGCAGCACAGGTGCTACTGGAACTGCGCAAAGAAATGCGTCCCTGGGTTGACCTACAACTTGTTGCCTTTCCTCAGGACGGTATACTCCGCACTTCCCAGGGCAAAGCATTACTCCTGAAAGCTCTGGATCTTGGCGTTGATGTTGTTGGTGGCATCCCCCACTTTGAGCGCACCATGGCACAGGGCAGAGAATCCGTTCGCTGGCTCTGCGAGGTCGCTGCTGAAAAGGGGCTTATGGTGGACATGCACTGTGACGAGAGTGATGATCCTCTCTCCAGACATGTTGAAAGTCTCGCTTTTGAAACCCATCGACTTGGACTTGGAGGAAGAGTTACCGGCTCACACCTGACCAGCATGCACTCCATGGACAACTACTATGTCAGCAAACTCCTCCCTTTAATGGCAGAATCCGGGATGCATGTGGTTTGCAATCCATTGGTCAACATTCACCTCCAGGGGAGACACGATACGTATCCCAAACGCAGAGGACTGACCAGAGTACCTGAATTGCTTCAGGCCGGAGTGAACGTGGCCTTTGGTCACGACGATATTATGGACCCCTGGTACCCCATGGGCAGCCACGACATGCTTGATGTCGCCCATATGGGGGCCCACTGTCTACAAATGATGGGCACCTCCCAACTTACAACTCTTTTTGAAATGGTCACAATCAGAGCAGCCAACATTTTGCACCTTAACAACTACGGAATAGCACCTGGTTGCAAGGCTGATTTTGTTATTCTCCAGGCACAGAGTATCTTGGATGCCATTCGACTACGGCCGGCACGTTTATTTGTTATCCGCAACGGAAAAATTATTGCCCAGACGACTCCAAAAAAAACCACGGTCTTTGATGAAGACAAATTGCAAACAGTTGACTTTCAGCTCCATCGTAATTGATACCATAGGTGCTTACATACTTGACTCAAGCGCCCTCTTAGGGCAACATGCATAATATTGATGGGTATAGTGTAATTACATTCTTCAATCGACTGCGGTAAAAAGATCATCTTCCACGCCCAGGTACATGGTGAGCACGACCGATAGACCAGCACTTACGAATTATCAGCAAAGGACACCCTGCAAACTTCATGCGTTCAGATAGCAAGATAGGCTTTCTCTCTTTTCGTAGTGTACCGCTGAAGATATGTGCTTCCATCCTTCTAATCGAAGGTATTTTCCTCTTCTTTCTCGGATTTTATTTTATAGAATCGTACACTCTTGAGATTGATAAAATCACTAAAAACAAACTTGCCCAACCAGGGATCCTGATGTCCCAGCAGGCGTTGCACTTCCTGAAAGCGACCAACCAGAAGCTGATAGGACAACTCATTCAAGAAGAAGTTATAGAGTGCCTGGTGATCAACCCTGACGGCACAATCCTTTTTTCTGCAGATGCCGATAAAAGAGGAAAACCTTACCGAAATTATTTACATGAAAAAGAAATGGCTCTTCCCTTTCAGGCTTTTCAACAGTTTAACACCGTCAGCTACCGCGACGTGAATGACAATGCCTTTGTTTCCAGCCTGGCACCCCTGACAGTAGATGACCTTTTTTTCGGTAACCTTTTCATTCGTATCTCAGCGAAACATATTGAACAAAAAAAACAAAATATTCTTTACCTCTTCCTCATAGGCAGCATAACAACCCTTCTCTTGACGGTGATTGCTGAGGCAATATTTATTTTTCACCTTATTGTTCCACGAATGGAGTCCAGCTTTGCGAGTCTGTCCCGTATCGAACGGGATCAACTTTTTGTGCATCAAGAGATTCCCCCCGGCCCTCCTGACCAAATAGGCCTCTTTATCCGCCGGATCAATTCCATTTTGTCTAATATCACCAGTAATAATAAAGCGCTTAAAAAACTTTTCATTGCCGGTGAGCAAATCGCAAACACTGTTGACAAAAAAATGCTCTACGCCATGTCCACAGCCATTGTTTGCCGATTTTTTAATGTACAGCAAGGGGAACTAGACCAGCTAATCGAGGGTGAAATTGAAAGTTTTTATCACCAGTACCCAGACATAGGCACCCTTACCTGCAGTGATGATAAACGCGCACTTTTCCTGTCGCTTCCTAATCCCCATAAAAAAAATGAATTTTTATGGGCAAAATTCTTCCGTAAAGACGGGGGCGTAATCGAAGAAACGAGCAACCCTGTCTACCTGGATCACCTTTCCCGCCTTTTCAAAAATGCCATCCGTCGCATCAGCGCCTTTGAGGAGATCGCCCAGGCTGAGGAACGTTATCGTGAACTTTTCAGTTCTGCAGTGGAAGGTATCTTCAGGACCACCGAAGCAGGACGATTTGAAGTCATCAATCCTGCGTTAGCTGCCATGAGCGGCTATGACTCACCAGAAGAAATGATGCAAAGCATTACCGATATAGGCAGCCAATTTTATGCTAAGCACGGTGATAGAGAAGCTATTTTTGAAACCCTTCTCAGGGAGAAAAAAATTGTTGATCGCGAAATCATGTTTCGCCGTAAAGATGGCTCCGTTTTTCCGGCTGCGGTATCTCTCCATTATGTCAAAAATACTCAAGGAGGGATTATTGCCTACGAAGGACGTATTGTTAATATTGAGGAGAGAAAACTGCGGGAGCAGGAAGAACAAAACCGTAAGGCCGCCGAAGCTGTGAGCAGGGTCCAGTTAAACATGGTCAGCAAACTTGAAAAAAATGAGCAGCAGCTTCAGCAATCTCTGAAAGAAAAAGAAATTTTGCTGCGTGAAATCTATCATCGTACAAAAAACAATATGCTGGTCATTATCTCCATGCTTAAACTGCAGCTTGGTGAAATATCGGACCCAACCACTCTTTCCATATTCCAGGAAACAGAAAACCGGATCAGAGCCATGGCCATGGTCCATGAAAACCTGTACCGCTCAGATAGCCTGGTTGATATTGACCTGGGCGGCTATCTCACGGAACTTATTTCAGCGTTGGTCAAATCCATGGTGATAAACCAGCACATAACCATCGAAGCAGAAACCGAACCGGTCCCCATTTCCATTGACCATGCTGTGCCGCTTGGCCTTGCTGTCAATGAAATCGTTACCAATTCCCTCAAACACGGTTTTCCCGGCAACCGATCAGGCTCCATCATTCTCCGCCTTTGCCAGTCAGCAGAGAATGTGATACAGTTACGCGTAAAGGATACGGGTATAGGCATTCCGGCATCCTTTGATTTTGAAAAAAACAGCTCCTTTGGCCTGCAAATTACAAAAAATCTCATTCGCAAACAACTACATGGGACGATCACCATGCGCCAAGACAACGGCACGGAAACCGAGATTCGTTTCACAGAGCCGGAGCGGATTCAACGCATACTCATATCATGAAAAAAAAAATTCTTATTGTCGAAGATGAGATACTCATAGGGATGATGCTGACCGAAAACATTAAGGATTTCGGCTTTATCCCCTGCGAAGTTGCTACCAGTGCAGAGGAGGCCCTGGAAGCGGTAAAGACTGAATTACCGGATGCCATTTTAATGGATATAAGTCTTTCCGGAAACATGGACGGCATCGAGACGGCAAAACGCATCAAACAAAAAAAGGACATCCCAATCCTGTTTTTCACCGGCTACCAGGATACCCAGTTACTCGAACGTGCTGCCGCAACCAATCCTTTTGCCATTTTAGATAAACTCGGTCCACCAGAAGCCATAAAAGAAGCCCTGGATGAAATTTTCTCCTGATCGTCTCTCCTGTTCTCTTTTTCGTTTTCATCTCTTCTGTCACATTACTCTGCCCCACCGTCCTACGATCACATTAAATTTCACCAGCAGGTAATTGCCACCGGCAATCGACCAGCCCGAATTCGGGCTTGACCGATAAAAGCCCTTGACGCTTACAATCCGTCACGATCGCTGCCTTTCATCGAAGATTTTTCTTTTTGATGGTAACCTCACATATATTCGGCCGAAAAAAAATCGCATTTAAAGCTGGCCCATTCACTGCATAAAAATCCCCATATGCAATATTATGTGCTATTTTGCAACACTAGTGTTGCAAAAAGTGTTGTTTACCACATTGTGCGCAACACATATGCAACCAATGTCCATAACCCACCCGGTACCTTATGCACAACATTACGCAACGCATTCAACTTCTCGAGCAACGCTGCAGATTGCTTCGCTCAATTTGTGAATTCAAAGTTGGGCACGCGTCCGATCAAGAGGAGCCGTTTATCCTCAAACAGCGTGGTACCCGCTTACTCAACGATCAGGAATACTGTTTTATATGGGCTGCCAAAAGAGGCAACGGTACCAATCCGGTCGAACCACTCTTTGCTGCCGGCTCGACATCTCTTTCATCCGAAAAAAGCCTTGCCCTTGTCAGCCGATTTTTACAGGATAACCCTGAAGATAACCCCGTCGTGCAGGCACTGGAAAAAGGCGAGCCAATCCGGGCAAATAAAATCACCCCTCATACCGGACAGCAACCGCTTGACACCATCATAAAAGCAACCGGTACCCAGAGCTACATATCGTGGCCCCTTATTTCCAACAACCACGAGTATGGTGTTCTTACCATTCATTCCACAAACCCAGATGGTTTTACAGGCTCTGAACTGGACTTTATAGCCAATGTCATGGCTGACATTTCGCTGGCTCTCTACGTTGACGAAACAGCAAAACGACTGCGCAAAGAAAGGGATTTTAACGCTGAAATCGTCGACACAGTTCAAGCCCTTCTCATTTCGCTGTCGCCCTGTGGCAATATTCTATCATTTAACCAGAAAGCACAGGAAGTTACTGGATTCAGCGAGCACGAAGTTAAAGGGAAATACTGGGTAGACGTGCTTATCTCGCCAGAGCTTCGGATTAAAAGCCAAAAAGAGTTCTCAGGGTTACTTCAACAAAATGGCTCAGATATTAATTTTCAGACAGAACTCGAGACACGTAATGGTGAAAGATGCACAATAAGCTGGCACGGCTCTTTTCAACCCAACATAGAGCAAGGCACAGTTGGCCTTGTCCTTTTCGGCATTGATGTCACCAGTGAAATGGCAGCTGAAAGAGAGCGAGAAAACGCCCTTGCCCAATGGAACAATATTTTTAGTGCGATGCAGGACCCAGCCCTTGTCGTGTCCGAAGACGGCGTTATACTTGATATAAACCCTGCCACCGAATTTGCGGCCAAAAGAAAGAGAAAAGACATTGTTGGCAAGGGGGTATGCGAGATCCTCCATGGCGGGAGATCTCCGGGCGCCATCTGCCCACTGGAAGCTATCCTCCTTGACAAAAAAAACAGGGTTTTTGAAACTGAACTCAGGGGCCTCCAGGGCAATTACATGATGACTATCAGCCCCTTAAAAGAATTTGCAGGTAAAACCGGGGTCGCCTTGCTTTTGGCAAGGGATCTCACTGAGGAACAGTTAATGAAAGCCGAGGCCTTACGTTCAGCGCAACTCGCTTCAGTAGGGGAACTTGCAGCCGGTGTCGCTCATGAGATCAACAATCCCATTAACGGAATCATAAACTATGCCCAAATCCTCAAAGATTCATCCCTTCAAGAGGAAGAAGCAAAGCGCTTTCTGGACCGCATTATTAAAGAAGGAAAACGTATTGCCGGTATTACTAAAAACCTGCTTGATTTCTCACGCAAAAGAGAGGAAGAGCCTGAACCGGTTAACGTCATAAACTTGATTAAACACTGCATTGAACTTGTGCAGCACCAATTCACCATAGACGGCATCACCATTGAACAGCAGCACCCCAACGACCTACCAAATATTATCTGCAATCCTCAACAGATACAGCAGGTATTTCTGAATATTTTCAGCAATGCACGCTACGCACTCAACCAACGCCAAGCTAAAGGCGACCAAAAAGCCAAATTGCTGCAGATCCATACCCATGCCACCCGTATCGACGGAAAAAACTATGTTGAGCTTGCCATAACCGATAATGGAACCGGGATTGAACACGAAATTATCGATCGGGTAATGGATCCGTTTTTCTCCACTAAAACCAGTGGCGAAGGAACGGGCCTAGGCCTTAGCATTAGTCATAGTTTAGTTCAAGACAACCATGGCCTTTTTCGTATCCACAGCGAACTCGGCAATTACACCACGTTATTAATTGACCTGCCAACCATTGACCAAAGGGGCCAAAGCCATGTCGGATAATCAAAAATTATTTCTTAAAATAAGTGTCCTGTTCTCCGCTGCTGCCTTTGTCCTTTTTTTAATGGATATACGCCTGCTCAATGCTGACAATTCAAGCCAACTCCTCCCGTTTCCTCTCTTTTCCATCATGGTGATGACGCTGTTATGTATCACCGTCATCTTTGCTACCAAAAAAACCACAGACACTCTCTACAAAAAAATAAGGGATTACCAGAACCAGCTTAATGATGTCAGCGAAGGCCTGAAATCTACTACCCAGGATCTCGAGGAACGGGTAGAAAAACGAACCTTCGAGATATCAGTTGCAAACGCTTCACTTAACAGAGAAATTGCCGAGCGTATCCAGGCAGAGACCGAAACAAAAAAAATAAAAAGGCAGATGGAGCTTATTTTAGAATCGGCCGGCGAAGGTATTTTCGGCCTCGATAACCAGGGGAATGTTACCTTTGTCAACAAGGCAGCTTCGATTATGTTAGACTGGTCACCCGAAGAGCTGATCGGCAAATCCCACCATGATCTGGTACACCACAGCTACAAAGACGGGCAGAGCTATCCTGTTGAAGAATGCCCTATTCACAAAGCTTACAGGGACGGAAAGGTTCACTTCGGTTCAGACGAACTTTTCTGGACAAAAGAGGGAAAAGCCTTCCCTGTTGAATACACGAGTACACCGATCGTAGAAAACAAACTCATCACCGGAGCAGTTGTAGTCTTCAGAGACCTGACAACCTTTCGTTAATTCCAGTTACAGGCATCCAAGGAGAACACTCAATGCTTGAGAAGCAAACACAACAGCAGACAGCCATTCTGGTGGTCGATGACGAAGAAAGCCTGCGCGACACTTTTCAATTTTTCCTACGAAACCAAGGGTATGCACCTGTTGTTACCGCCCAGTCATACGATGAAGCAATCAGTGAACTAGACAAATACAATTTTGATCTTATTATCAGCGACATAGTGCTTGGCAGTCATTCCGGAATCGACTTTTTACGTTCCATCAGAGAGAAAAATATTGATTGCCCGGTTGTTATGATTACCGGGTACCCCAACGTAGAAACAGCTGCCGAGGCTGTTCGACTCGGAGCCTTTGACTATATCCCCAAACCGGTCGAAAAGGACACGCTCCTTAAAATTGCTCGCCTGGCCCTTAAACAACAACAACTTGAGCAGGAAAAAAAAGCGGTAGAGCAGGAAAAAGAAAGGTACCGAGTCTTTCTCGAAACTGTTTTTAAAAGTGTGACTGACTGCATTATTACAGTTGATGCAAATCTTCGGATTATGGACATGAATCCGGCAGCACGACTCCTTTTTAACGAGCTGCATACAGGCCCGGTTGACAATTCAACCATTGCCGCCCTGTGTGCAAAAAAAGAATACGAACCGTTCAAAAATGATTTGCTCAAGGTCTTGAAAAGCGGTGTGGAAATTACCCAGCACCGGCAAGAGTGTCACACCACAAGCAACCAGGTGAAAGTACTGAGTGTGTGTACAGCACCCCTGCAGGGAGCTGCCGGAAGCCCAGACGGAATAGTGGTTGTTATTCGGGACATGTCCAATCCGGAGTCGATAGCGACTGGAAGAAGGAGCTCCTTCCACCGCTTTATTGGCGAAAGCGATGTAATGCAGGCTGCATACACAATGATTGAGAATGTGGGAAGGGTTGACCTTACCGCCCTTATTACCGGCGAATCAGGGACAGGAAAAGAACTTGCAGCAGAAGCCCTCCATCAAGAAAGCCATCGCAAAAACAGGCCTCTTATTAAAGTTGACTGCACTGCAATTCCCGAGAATCTGCTCGAAAGCGAACTTTTTGGCCATCGAAAAGGGTCTTTTACCGGAGCTGATCGTGACCGGATGGGCAGAATCCTTCAGGCTGACGGCGGCACACTGTTTCTCGACGAAATCGGCGACATCTCACACATGATGCAACTTCGACTGCTCCGTTTTCTCCAGGAAAGCACATTTTATCCTGTCGGCCAAGACACCCCCATAACAGTAGACGTACGGGTCATTACCGCTACTAACGTGGATCTTAAGGAAAAAGTGAATAAAGGCGAGTTTCGGGAGGACCTCTATTTCAGGCTGCGCGTGATAGATGTCATGCTCCCTGCCCTCAGGGAACGAGGGAAGGACATTACCCTGCTGGCTAATTATTTTATCGAAAAAATTGCTCCCAAAATTTCTAAATCCATCAACGGCATTTCCGACCAGGCTCTGGAAAAACTATATAATTACCCCTGGCCAGGCAACGTACGAGAACTCAAAAATGTAATTGAAAGAGCATGTGTTCTCTGTGAAGGGCCATCTATCTCGACCACTGAGTTACCTCCGGAAATTGTTGATTACTCAGACCAGGCAACTATAGCTCATGAACCTACACTGCCTGAGCAGGAACCTGCGCCGCAAAATATTCAACCGGCTTTTCCAGACTCAGACCTCTCAGCAGCAGATCGAATCATGCTTGCTTTAAAGAAAACCGGTGGCAACAAGGCTAAAGCAGCACGGCTGCTCCAGATTGATCGCACCACGTTGTATCGCAAAATCAAAGAATTCAACCTGGACCTTTCCCGACTCGACATGTAGAGATGCCACACATGTGCTGCAACACAAGTGTTGTAAAAACAACACTTGTGTTGCAACAGTGCAGACTCTCTCCTCTTCATTCCGCATCACCGCTCTCACTCTCTTCAGCTTCTTCAACACAAAACCACTTCAAGTATAAAGACCTAATTTCAGCAAGATAAAAAGACAACTGAACTACAGTGCAGTGGAAGCTGCCGCCTTGCCAGCTAAAAAAAAATATTCAATGTTTTAATATAGTTAACGAAAAAAACCACAGTTTTCTACGCTGTGGCATTGCCTGTGCAACAGTTGTCCAAGTTCTAACGTTCAGCCATACGACCGCCATTCTACTTCAAGTATAAAAATGTTTCGCGGTCAGGCATCAAAACTACCGTGTGAAGAAAATAACCATCGATCCCTGTTCCTTGTATATATACAAACAGGGAGGGTATGAAGGCAGACAATCTTGATGAAAAACCAAATACAGCTTGGCCTCCTCATCTTTACCATCGCATGCGTTATTCTTCTTGGATACAACGTCTACCTTCGCGAAATAACGCCTCCAGAGCAAACTTACACTGAATTTATTACCTCCCTGCAGCAAGGCGAAATCATCAACGTTCATCTGCGTGGTTCTCAAGTAACCGGAGAGTATGCTTCAGGAAAAAAATTCAGTTCCTACGCACCGGACGTCGCCTCACTCCTGCCTCAACTTCTCGAAAAAAATATTCATATATCCGCTGAGCCTGAAGCAGAAAAAGGAATTGTCACTTTTTTCAAGTTCCTTCTTCCCATGAGTATGCTTTACGGTGCCTGGCTTGTATTTAAAAGGAAATCCTCGGGCAGCTCTTCTGCATTTAATCTTGGCCGGCATTCCCGTTTTACTCCAGTAAAAAGCGATCGAGTCACTTTTCGAGATGTTGCCGGGATTTCCGAGGCCAAAGTGGAACTTCTTGAAATAGTCGAATTCCTCAAACAACCCGAAAAATATAGCCGACTAGGCGCCAAAATCCCTAAGGGGGTTTTACTTCAAGGCGCTCCGGGTACTGGAAAAACCTTGCTTGCTAAAGCAATTGCCGGAGAAGCATCGGTATCTTTTTTCTCTTTAGGAGGATCTGATTTTGTTGAAATGTTTGTCGGTGTTGGCGCATCAAGGGTACGTGACCTTTTCGCCGAGGCAAAAAGAAGTGCTCCTTGCATCATATTCATCGATGAAATAGACGCCATCGGCGGTAAAAGATCCGGCAATACAGCCACCGGAGCCAATGATGAACGCGAACAGACCCTCAATGCACTCCTGGTTGAGATGGACGGATTCAGCTCGGACAAAGCTGTCATTGTTGTTGCAGCAACCAATCGACCAGACATCCTCGACCCTGCCTTAATGAGGCCGGGAAGATTTGATAGGCAGATCACCATTGCTCTGCCCGATGTAAAAGGGCGAACCAAAATTCTTGGTGTACACGCACAACAAATTGCCATGGACAAGAGCATTGACCTGGCCGCCATTGCTCGTTCAGTTCCAGGGTTTAGTGGAGCGGAAATTGCCAATCTAGTCAATGAGGCTGCACTCATGGCCGGAAGAAAAAACAAAAAGAAAGTTGAATTAATTGATTTTGAAGAAGCAAAAGACAAAATCATTATGGGCCTTGAACAAAAAAGTATTGTTGTCTCTGAACAAAACCGTCGTGTTACTGCTTACCACGAAGCCGGTCATGCGATTGTCGGCATGATGCTTGAGGAAACCGACCCCCTTCACAAAATTACCATCATTCCTCGCGGAAGAGCCATGGGGCTCACTCAACATCTTCCCCTTGACGATCAACACACCTACTCACGAGAATATCTGGTTAACCGAATAAAAACCCTTCTCGGTGGCAGAGTCGCAGAAACGCTTGTTTTCAATCGGCTGACAACCGGCGCGAGTAACGATATTACCATGGCAACCGAAATTGCCACCCGGCTGGTTTGCGAATGGGGCATGAGCTCCTCCATTGGCCCAATCTCATATCGTATGGAAAACGAAAGTTTTCTCAGCCATGCCGGCAGCAGTAAACCTTACAGCGAAGTGACTGCCGAAAAAATTGATAATGAAATAACTTCCGTTATTTCTGAGTGCTACGAAGAAGCAGAAAAAATTCTCCGCAAGCACAATAAATTTCTCCATAAATTTGCAGAAGCTCTTCTCATCAATGAAACCATGGATGCGGAAGAGGTGGATATTGTCTTTCGCAGTTACGTAAGAGAGAGGAAGGTTGAACTAGAGCTGTCAGGAAAGAGGAGTTAATCGTCAACTTCTTGATTGTATATTTATCAAAAAAAGCAGGAGGAACCACAATGCGCAGTACACTCATGGCAACACTATCCATCATGATAATGATGGCTATTGGTGCCCTGTACCCCAACCAATCATTTGCCTTAGACGCCGAAGATGCTCCAGAGGTTGTAGAACTGGATGCACTCTCAGACCTCTACGAGCCTGTCACCTTTGATCATGCGATGCACGTAGATGCAGCGGAATGTGTTGAATGCCATCATCATACAACCGGTCAGCAGCCTGTAGATCCCAACTGCCTGCGCTGCCATGCCACGTCTGAAGAAACAGACAGCATATCCTGCGGTGAATGCCACAGCGCTGAAAGGTTTTCTCCTCAAGACCTTAAGGAAAGAAGCAATCCCGATCTTTACCACATAGACAAACCTGGGTTAAAGGGTGCCTATCACCTCAACTGCGTTGGTTGTCATGAAGAAGTAGATGGACCAACAGGATGCCAGGACTGCCATGCCATGACGGAAAAAGGCAAAAAACAGTTTCAGGTATCAATTGTCCCGCCTAAGGCAGGCTCAAAAAAAGACGCACATGAATAATGAGCAGGCGATGTCCTGAAAATACAACCAGTGGTAATGAACAATGAAAAAGTTACTTAATCGCAGAACCTTTCTCAAAGGAAGTCTGGCTGGATCTGCAGCTGCCGTATCCGTAGGTCGCTCCCAAAAGGCTATGGCCAAGGATTTTGAAGGTTATCCCGAATCCATGGGTGTCCTGGTCGACCTGTCACGATGTGTCGGCTGCAGAAGCTGCGAGGCTGCATGTAATGAAGAACAAAATCTTCCCGCACCTGAGAAACCCTTCAACGACTTTTCGGTCTTTGACGAAATGCACCACGGCCAAAAACGGCGAACCGATGAAACGCGGTATACAGTGGTCAACAGATACGATGTCCCGGAAATAGACCATCCCCTGTTTCGGAAAATTCAATGTAACCATTGTCAGGAGCCTGCTTGCCTGACTTCTTGTTTTGTTAATGCGTATACCAAAACACCTGAAGGAGCTGTAATTTATGACGCATCAGTATGCGTAGGCTGCAGAACCTGCATGGTGGCCTGTCCATTTTACATTCCTGCCTTCAGGTATTCCAGCGCTTTTAACCCCCGTATCATGAAATGTATCTTTTGTTACGATACACGCCTCAAAAACGGTCAGCCTCCTGCATGTGTAGAGGCCTGTCCTCAGGAAGCCCTTACATTCGGCCACCGTAAAGAACTCATCCGAATCGGCCACCAACGTATCCGCGAAAACAAGGATCAGTATGTTGACCATATTTACGGTGAACACGAGGCAGGAGGAACGGCATGGATGTATCTCTCTCCAGTTGATTTTGAAAAAGTAGGCTTTGACACTTCAGTTCCCAAGGAACCTATCCTTAATTTTGTAAAGGATTTCCTTGCTATTGTACCCATGGTGTTAACAATTTGGCCCGCCCTGTTTGCAGGAATACATCTCCTGGCAACACGGAAAGATGGCATTAAAAAACAGCAGCAGACAGAGGGGGAGACAGAAAAATGAAAAAAATGGCCCAAACATCCCAAGAGATACCTATTGTGGACCATAACCGCAATGATGGTACCTTATGGTTAATTAAAGAAAAAATTCTCCTGGGATTAAGCCCTGAAGAATATAAAACAATGCTGAAAAGAAACCCGGTTAACTGGTTTCTGTTTGTCCTGCTCGGGGTCGGCATTCCATTAATTATAATCCGTTACCTTTTTGGACTGGATACCGTCACCCATAGCTCAAATGATTATCCTTGGGGCCTTTTCCTTGGTTTCGGCCTGTTTGGCATGGTCCCTCTTTCCGCTTCCGGTTTTTTACTGGGCACCACCGTTGAAATATTTGGCCGTAAGGACTTTGTACCCATCGAAAGACTTGCGTTGCTCAACGGCCTGCTTGGCTATTTTTTTGCTGTTGTCTATCTGGAAGTTGACCTTGGCATGCCCTGGCGCTTGCCCTATCCAATGTTTGTCTCTCTGGGGCCCGCAGCCGTCCTCTTTTTAGTTGCGTGGCATGTTGCTACTTATCTCTCGGTACAGATAGCGGAAATCCTGCCCGCCTATTTCGAATGGATAGGCTGGCTCAAAGGAAAACGATTTATCAAGTCCATTACCATAGGGTTGACCATTGCCGGTATTATTCTCTCCACCTTGCATCAGGGTGCGCTAGGAGCCTTGTTCACCTATGCGCCGACGAAAGTTCACCCCCTGTGGCTCTCAACTAACTTTATCTGGATACATTTCTTTTGTTCAGCAATTTTTGCAGGCCTCTCAATGGTTATAGTTGTCAGCACGCTGTGTAAACGATTCATGACCTGGAGATGTGACGAACGATTCCTCAACAATATAGACGACTTGACGGTAAAACTTGGCAAGGGGTGCTCTTATGCCATCATCACCTATCTGGTGATCAAGGTGGTTGGAATCGCCCATGACAATGAATGGGCCTACCTTTTGACCGGTTGGGGCAATTACTTTATGCTGGAAATAGCTGTTGGCGTCATTTTGCCGTTTTTCCTGTTTACCATCGGCGTCAAAAACTATTTGCCTAACCTGGTTCGCCTAGCAGCCTTTATAAGCGTACTTGGGATTATTTGGAACCGTCTCAATACCGCTCTTATCGGCTTTAACTGGCAATTATATCAGGAAGTACCTCGCTGGCAAGAAGTGTGGGTAACATGTACGATCTTTGCTATCTACTTCATGGTCTATCGCTTTATCCTGTACCGGCTTCCAATTCTGTATGAATGGAAGGGCGACAAATAATGTACGAATCATCGAAGTAAATACTAGAGCCCGGAACAGACAATCACTGTTCCGGGCTTATTCTTTTGGATATCTTGAGTCTTTTTTTAATCAAAACCTAGACATTTTTTGACTACAGGCATATGAATTATGCTCAAGTCTACGCATAGTGTGCCGCTGTACGTAAAAACGCTGAACAAAGATCGAAAAAAAGCTTTCAAGATTGCCTTTAACTCAAACTACGCGGAAGCGCTGGAAACACTTCAAGCATGTTTTATTCTTTTTTTTCCTCATTACCGATAAAAAGGATTTTCCCTATTCTCACCGGCTGCATCCTTATACTTCTGCTGGGAGTACTTGTTCTGGGTTCCCGTCAATATATACTCTATAGTCAATGCACCAATGCCGTAGCTACCAGTGATAAATTATTGTTCGAATTCACCGCACTCCAAAAATATTTAAGCGAATCACTGGTTGGCGGCACTAATCAAGTCAATGTTTCGAGAGTTAGCGAGAAATTTGAACAACTCAATGCCATGACCGGCGAGTTGAAAACAAATACCCTGGTTGCCGATTCCCTTAAAAATGGTCTCGCTTCCAGAGAAGATTATGTCGCTCTTGTTGCCGACTTACAAATGATGCAGGATAACCCTGCCGTACTAAGAGAAAAAAAGATTTCCCTCATTCAGCAACTCAATACCATCAACAACCGGCTGCAAAGCTTTCGCATATCGCTTAGTGATTATACCCAGGCTATTCTCCAGGGACTGCACAATATCATTATCGGTATTCTTGGTCTCTTTTTCGTTCTCAGCTGCACCTTACTTTACACCCTGAGCCGTTATATCGGCCCTTCGCTGGTCCGTCTCGTCAATGTTTCCTTTAACCAAGACCAGCAGGAATCATTACACAAAGAAAAAGCCAAATACACCCTGGATGACCTTACTTGCAAAGTTTCCAATGTTATGACCACCCAGGAACGTTTATCAAACGTCGTCCTTTCTCTCAAGCCGTTGGCGGTTTCCATTGGTGCCCAAGTAACAACGACCCAGTTACAGCAAAAAATATGTGATGCATTGATCACCAACCCTGATTTCACCTTTGTCTGGATAGGTGTTCATGACGAAAAAAATATCCTGCTCCCCCTATGCTGCAGTGAGAGTAGTGTCTCCCGAAAAGTATGCCTCCAAGCGCTTAAAGAAAGTCTTGTACATTGCGAGAAAGATGGTCATATCTTTCAGCCGGTCTGGCAGAGTTTACAAAAAGAACACCTTGTTGAGCAGCAATTTAACATTTCCTCTTTCCCTGTTGAACTTGGAGACTTTGACGATCAATACCACCAAGTCGGTACCAGCATATCCTTTCCATTACTGAACAATGGTACCCCCAAAATTGTCATCGCCATTTATAGTCCTTTAACGGATACCTTTCCGCCTGAGTATCTTGAGTTCCTGTCCACCATGCTCAATCACACTTTTTCTTTTGCCAATCGACAACAGGAATTACTGACACAGCCGGAAGCCATAACGGCCCCACAACACTTTCAACGTTATTGCTATACCGCTTCTGGAGCTGTCTGCAACGAGTTCGCCAGCAGTATTACCAACCTTATAAATGGAACAATCAACTATACGCAGCAATTAATCGACCTCTCAGAACAGGTCAAGACTCGACCAGAAGCTATAAAAATTCTCGACAACATGCTGGTTGAGGAGAAAAAAATAGCCAGACTTGCGGCAAACATGCTGCTCGCAGGAGGTAAATATCAAAGCACAGGAACAGGCACTACGCTCAATACATTTATCAAGGGAATTTCAGCAGTTTTTACAAAACCTCTACAGAGCGAGTCCATTGAATTACTTATCGATTGTCCAAACGACTGTACCATTAAAACACCGATTAATACCCTTTGGCTGATAACACTTACCATTCTCCAACTCGGAAGAACGTCTCTGCTACAGGATGCCTCCGCGAACAAGAAATCGATCTCAATCGCCTGTTCCCAAGATCCAGAGAAGCAACAACTCTCTATCCAGTACACTAACTCCGCCAAATCATGGGATATCGCAACCCTTCAAAATCACCCAATTTGGCCATCTCTTGACTACTGCACACAATTAATGCAACAAAACCATGGTGACCTTACTCTTCACGGCAAAAAAGAACTTCTTCCCCATACCTTGAGTTTATCCCTTCCTTACTGACAGTTACAGGACAGACAGCTTACAGCAGCAGCTGTTGCCACACTTTATTGCAACACTGTTGCTGCGCGACCTGTAGTGTACCTCACAAATGTTGTAGGCGTGCCCCCTACCACCCTCAGCCTAAAAGAGAAATTTAATTCAAATTTCCAGCATGTTACAGGTTAACAGCCCTTTTTTCTCTCTTTTTTCTATTTTGGCACCTCAGATGCAAAATCAAAGGTAAAGAAAACGATTAGCATCTAACAGCCCATAAAGATAGAGGAACAAGCCATGACAACTCAAGTGCTCAAAAAACATGAAACCAAAGTAAACGTTACTCAGGAAACCTCAAAATTTTCACTCATCGCAGTGATGACGATGGCAAGCTTGGTTGGAATCTGGGCACTTGCCTGTCTTGTTGGTGGATTGATAAGCAGCGGTACCGGTAATCTGATCAGGGGTTACATCACAGCAATTTTTGGATAATACATCGATTTTGACCCAACAATCTATCTTGATTCAACAATAGTTCACAGGAGAAACGAAAAATGGCTACAACAAAAAAAATGACAGCCGGTATCATGCTTGCTTCCAGTGCTTTACTCATGCTTTGGGTCGCAGCAGCTTTTATAGGAGCCTTGAATCAGGTTAATTGGCAAGTCAGTGAGCTTATGCGGCAATACATGCTGGCAACAGGCATGATGAAACCGTTACACACTCTGGTCGATTATTACACCCATATCAAAGGCATTGAATACCTGATCTGTGTATCCTTTTTCGTTGCCTTTCCGGTATTCGTCAAATACATCAACAAAGAAAAAAGACCTGTTCCTGTTATGAAGTAAAAGCAGCACCTTCCCTTGCAAATACCCGGCTTCGGCCGGGTATTTTTGTTTTACCCCCTCCACTTTTTCCATTTTTCAACCCATCACTTTCATACCACTCTCTGATATTTGGCTCGACTCCCCCTGATGTCTTATCAGGTCTGGTAGTGCCTGGTTCAAAGTTTCTGGTAGCAAAACAGATAAGCGTAGAGCACGACAGTAGCGGCACGCCTGTTGTAAAATTCCTGACTCCTCTCGAATCTGAACGAGTTTTCTACGCTTTCAAGACACTCTACATGTACCCAGCCTGCTTGGAGGAAAGATGCACTGTAACACCATCCTCCGAAGTGGACGACTCTTGGGCAATTACAGTTCGGAATAGATTGGCGGTTTGTAGATCTTCGCTAAATACAAGTTACAAAAGAATTTAACCTTTCCACCAAAAATATTTTCTCTCATCTTTACTGACAGTTACAGGACAAGAAAGGTTTCCACCCCTTCACTACATTTGTGCGGCACGCTCTATAGAGCAACACTTTATTGCAACATAGTTGTTGTCCAAACTGTAGCATGCAACACTAGCGCAGCATAGACTCACCCCTTTCGCCCAAGCCCATCCACAAAAATTATTCTTATATTTTCAGCATCTTACACGAATATTTACTTTTACCCGGCCGTCTATTTCATTTTGGCATCACAGATGCAAAGTCAAGGGTAAAGAAAACAAAAAACCAGATAAGAGCCCATAAACATAGAGGAAAAAGCCATGACAACTCAAGTTCTCAGAAAACATGAAACCAAAGTAAACATTACTCAGGAAACCTCAAAATTCTCACTGATCACTGTGATGACCATGGCAAGCTTGGTTGGAATCTGGGCACTTGCCTGTCTTGTTGGCGGATTGGCAAGCAGTGGTACCGGTAATCTGATCAAAGGTTACATCACAGCAATCTTTGGATAACACATCGATTTTGACTCAACAATCTATCTTGATTCAACAATAGTTCACAGGAGAAACGAAAAATGGCTACAACAAGTAAAACAAGAAAAATGACCACAGGTATAATGCTTGCTTCCAGCGCTTTACTTATGCTTTGGGTCTCAGCAGCCTTTATAGGAGCCTTGAATCAAGTTAACTGGCAAGTTGGCGAGCTTATGCGGCAATACATGCTGGCAACAGGCATGATGAAACCTTTACATACTCTGGTCGATTATTATACCCATATCAAAGGCATTGAATACCTGATCTGTGTATCCTTTTTCGTTGCCTTCCCGGTATTCGTCAAATACATCAACAAAGAAAAAAGACCCGTTCCTGTTCAGTTATGAAGTAAAAGGAACACCTTCTCTTATAAATACCCGGCTTCGGCCGGGTATTTATGTTTTATGCACTCCGCTTTTCTATTTTTCACCCCATCACTTTCATGCCACTCTCTGACATTTTGCCCGCCTCCCCCTGATGTCTCATCAGGTCAGGTGGTGCCGGGTTCCAATTTTTTGGTAGTGAATCACAGTAGACTACCGGATTCTTCGATTACCATTTACTGCAGAAATACTAAATGCCGAAAAAGATGGTGACGCATGTACTAACCTTCGGTGAACATTTTGTTAAATATTGTATCTCATGATCTATAACTGTATGAGCCTGAAATTAATTCCCCCCTCAAAAAAACACTATTAAAAAATATTTCTCCTCTCTTTTCTGACAAATAGAGGACAACAAGAGGCAGCGTGGGCTTTCGCCACACTTGTGCAACACACACTAAAATACCACACATTGCTGCAACACAGCTGTCGTTCAAACTGTAGCATGCAACACTATCGAAGCATACTGCTCACCCCTTCACTTAAAACCACAAGAGAAAATTATTGCAATATTTTCAACATATTGAACAGAAACTTGCCTTTTTACTAGTGCGTCTCTAACATTGGCACCACATATGCAGTATAAAAAGTAAAGAAAACAAGAAAGGCCATATAAAAGCCCATAAACATTGAGGAAAAAATCATGACAACGCAAGTTCTGAAAAACCATGAAACCAAGGTAAACGTTACTCAAGAAACCTCAAAATTCTCACTGATCACTGTGATGACCATGGCAGGCTTGGTTGGAATCTGGGCACTTGCCTGTCTTGTTGGCGGATTGGCAAGCAGTGGAACCGGTAACCTGATCAGGGGTTACATAACTGCAATCTTTGGATAATACATCGACCTTGACTCAACAATCTATCTTGACTCAACAATAGTTCACAGGAGAAACGAAAAATGGCAACAACAGCTAAAACAAGAAAATTAACCACAGGTATAATGCTTGCTTCCAGCGCTTTACTTATGCTTTGGGTCTCTGCAGCCTTTATAGGAGCCTTGAATCAAGTTAACTGGCAGGTCAGCGAGCTGATGCGGCAATACATGCTGGCAACAGGCATGATGAAGCCATTGCACACTCTGGTTGATTATTACACCCATATCAAAGGCATTGAATACCTGATCTGTGTATCCTTTTTTGTCGCCTTCCCGGTATTTGTTAAATACATCAACAAAGAAAAAAGACCGATACCTGTTATGAAATAACAGCGAGCAATCCTCATACAAACGCCCGGCAAAAGCCGGGCGTTTGCGTTTACGCGTTCCCAGTTTTTACATAGTTCTGCAGGTCCACAGAATCAATCTGTTCAGGCAGGAGATACTTATCTGCATATTCCTTATAAGCGCCACTGGCAAGAAACAGTTTGAACAAATTCGAATCAATATGTTTTTCCTGTTCCATGGTGCTCATTATCTGTATTACTTCACTTAATTTTTTTGCTTTTTTATATGGCCGATCCGATGCTGTAAGCGCCTCAAAAATATCTGCGATAGCCATCATTTTTGCAGGAACAGACAATTGGCTCGAGTCCAACTGACGAGGGTAACCTGTGCCATCCATCTTTTCATGGTGTCCACCAGCTATATCGGGGACATCCTGCAGGTGTTTTGGATAAGGAAGTTTTTTCAACATGATAATGGTCTGCACGATATGATCATTAATCTTGTAGCGTTCCTCGTTGGTCAGCGTTCCTCGTTTCACCGAAAGGTTATAGAGTTCACCTCTATTATAAAGGTACTTCGGAGTTTTCACCACAAAACCACAATCATCTTCCTTGCATATTTTCTGGTTTTTGGTTCGCTCAACAATATGCTCTTCCTTGTCTGCAAGCAGGTATTCAGTTACCGGTAAAAGTGAAGCTTTGGTCCGTTCCTTACGCTGTAGTTCTTCCCAGCTGATACCAATTCGGTCATCTATGGTGCGCTGCCACTTACGGCCTGCTATTTTCTGCAACCGCTCTTTATCCTCGTTTGCAAAAAATTCACCGCCGAGATTGCATCCGGCAACAAAAGCAAATTCTTTATCAAGAACCTGCCACTGCTCCTCTAAATTCTGATAAAGAAGCTCCTTATTCCCCCCAGCGTGAACTTGCTCCCAATACTCTATATGAGCATCCCTTTTCAACACTTCAAATCGCATCCGTATTTCATGAATTCTATCGTAAATGGTTTCAAGTTTTGTTGCCTTATCGACAACATACTCAGGCGTGGTTACCTTGCCGCAATCATGAAGCCAGGTGGCTATATGCAGTGCCTCCCACTGTTCGGCGTCCATAGTGAAATCGGCAAAAGTACCAACGCTGCATTCACAGGCTTTTTGTGCCAGCAGTTTGGTCAACACCGGCACCCTCTGACAATGCCCCCCTGTATAGGGAGACTTGGCATCAATAGCACCGGCAAGAAGCACAATAAATGAATCGAGTAGTTGCTTTTGCATTTTCAACATCTTGCGGCTTTCCAATGTCACTGCTGCAAATCCTGAAATTGCTTCAGCAAAGGCTACTTGATCTTTTTCAATAGAAACGTTCTGCTCGTCTGTCCTTCCGTAACAGATACACAACACGCCTACGCCTTCTTTTTGCCTGTTGCGAAGAGGAAGCATGAATACATCCATTGACGGAGCTGAAATATTCGAAAAAACCGGCGCAAATTCTCCGCTTTCATCAGCATCCACAGTTCGGATTTCCAAATTGCCTGTGCGCAGCACTTTTGCCATGGCTGATTGCTTGGAGAGAGAAATACCTTTTACCCCTTCACACTCCTGACAACTCCCTTGTCGATCATAAATCGTTCCTGGCACCAATTGATTACCCGCTTCATTGACAAGATAAGTGACAGCAGCATCCGCCTTACATATATGAAGGCTTTCACTGGTAATAGTTGCCAACAGAGCGTCAAAATCCTGTTCGCTGGCCAAAGAGTTGATCAGCAGAGTAAACTGGCTGATAGTTGTCTGCATCAAACTCATTACTTTGGAAAGCTCATCAACCTCTATCACAGTGGAACCTTCTGCATCCTGCAGAGAAAAATCAAAATTACTGATTCTTTTCGCTCGGACGGCAAGCCTACGTAGTGGAGTTGCAATCAATCTTGCCATGACCAGCGAAATCGGACCGGTGATAATAATAAGAACCAGAATGATCAAGGCTCCTCTCATTTGAATACGTATCGCCTCGGCCATTAACTCTTTTTCAGGGGAGAGCATAGCCAGATAATACCCGGAACTCTCGAGTAGGTTATCCAGCTCGCGGATTCCTCCCAACCAACGTTCACCCTGAAAAGCAAAGTCCACAACCTGGTCGTCAAAATTAACTGTCTGCTTGGCATAGGACAACACGTCGCTCTGCAGTTCTTCTACCCTGGGCAACGCATGCTCTTTGTCATTGGATTTTTTTTGCAGCATTTGAGAATCTTGGTAGGCAACCACAAAACCGTCTTCTGATAAAATCACGATCTCCGAATGTTCTGTCATTTTGTGGCCGGCCAAGGTTTCAGAAAGCTGAATCAGGGTCACATCCCCGGCTACGACAGCGCCTGAGGGTTGGGATTTATAAGAGATTGTAAATCCGACCTGATCTATAAAATGAAACAAATAAGGATCTGTACTGTGCACCTTTTTATCATCACGAGCAATGGTATACCAGGGACGAACGCGTGGGTCATAGGAGGTTTTCTCTAAAACGGTTCGCTGCAGTTCCTGCAATGATTGATTGTACCAGAAACGTTGTTGATATCTGACACCGTCAGTTGCTGTATGTACATTATCTACCACCAGTGCGGCCATGTCAGGTGCATGAAAACGGGTACGCATATATTCAAAGTTCAAAGGACGAACAATAAAATAGTCTCCATTGGGGTATCCAACCTCAAGCCCTGATAGATGGGGTGCTTCCTGCAGCGTTGCTTGTAACATAGGCAGATAAAGTAAGCGTTCATCAAGGGTTTCAGCCTCAACTAAATCGGTGTTGCTGATGATGAGAACTGCAGTTGCAACAGGCTTATATGTTCCAATGTAATCCAGGCTTAACTCCTTATTCACCTGATTGAATACCTCTTGAGAAGCGTCGAGTAACAGCTCTGCTGTTTCTTTATAGTTGTACCACCCCAGGATGGAGCCAAAGATGATGATCAGCGTGGTGAAAAATGCAGCAATAACAATATGCAGTGGTAAATGGATGTGCGTTTTTTTTGATTTCATGGAGTTGTTCACCTGAAAATGGATAAACTCATAAAATATCATACCAGGGGTGGTTGCAGACTTTCTTGTCTTACAGTAGCATAAATGTACAGTAACCATTCAGCGAATATCGAAAAACTGTCAATCTCCCCCGAGCTGTAATTTTTCAGCAGTGCTCCAAATGGCCACAGGTTGACCCAATAGCTGATAAACTCCGACTTCGCCCCATCGATATGCTGGTCGGGCAGAGAGTGGAGAGTTGAAGTGCTGCTGAATAGCAACAATGTATGAAATAAGACTAATGCTAACTATCCTCTTTATTTTAAAGCGAAAAACCGGAAAATATTTTCCGATTTTATGTAAAAAAATGACGAAAACGTCTTTAAGACCTCCCAAGAACACCCTGTCTCTCTCCCACAGAGTGGATTGTGGCACAAAACAGACACATGCTATAAAACCAGTACAATTATTGCATAGTTTCCCCATGCAATAATCCCGTTTAAATTCACCAAGGGCAAAATATGGCTCCTAAAGTAAAACCACCTGAGATTGGCCCATTTGTATTCCCCGCTATTCTAGCATTTTTTGGACTATGGTGCCTCTATGACGGCTGGTTGTCGACTGACCCAAACATGCAGGAACATCTCTTGTTCAACAGAATTGCAGGTGGGATCCTGCTCCCTTGGGCTGTGATTGATTTTATCCGTACCCGTAAACGGGAAAAACTTTATGCTGAAAAAGAAAAAAAAAAGGTACGTAACAGCGCTGATGATGCTCCCGAAGACACACCTGATCAACAATGATTGAAAACCGCAGTCTACTGCTTCCGTACGCAGCACCCTATTTTGCGTATGTGATCATTGCTTCACTGCTCGGCGATGTTGTTTCCGATGAGATAAATTATATTCTTCGTATTATAGCTGCAACAGGCCTGCTTATCTGGGGCTGGCGCTGGTACATCCCGCTTGGCGGAAGCAAGTCCTTTTTATCATCAATGCTGCAAGGAGGAGTTTTCGGCATAGTAGGTTGCGCCGCGTGGATTCTCCTCCTTCTTCCTTTTACTGAAGCTGCAGAAGCAACCCCCTGGTCAGCCGGCGGTTTTGCCTTACGTGTAGTCTCTGCGGGCTTGCTTGTTCCTGTGTTTGAAGAGCTTATGATTCGTGGTTTTGCGTTTCGTCTGGCCCTTCAGTGGGACCAATGCCGCAGGGAAAAAATTGATGATCCCCTCTACACAGCTCTCCACGAACGTTCCATCAACGACCTTAAACCTGGAGAGTGGTCATGGATGGCGGTTATCATCTCCACCCTGGTCTTCATGATCGGACACGGGATACCTGAGTGGCCGGCAGCGATCGCTTATGGCTTGTTAATGTCTTTTTTACTGATCAAACAAAAAGACTTGATTGCCTGCATTGTTGCCCATGGAATTACCAACCTTTCCCTTGCAGCATATATTGCTCTTACCGGCAGCTGGCAACTCTGGTAACGTGAAAACTCCTGCGCCTCACTCACACCCTCCTTTGCGTTCCCCCTTGTTCTTCATCCGACGGGATCTGTTGTAAAATAATCGCGCAAATAGTGTCACTTGCACAAATGACGAAAAAAAGCTAAGAATATCAATTAACAAGATGACAAAATTGCCATTATAGGTCAACAGCCAGCTGTGGTGCCCTGCAAGTAAAAAAACGATACCTGTATGTTCCGCCCCAGCACCACAGGCGATTCCTTCATTATCGCAGTGTTAATTGCAGACATGCCATGGAGTTGTTCTATGACAAACAGATACATACGTTTTATCCCTAACTTGCTTTCATCGCTCCGGCTTGCCCTTGCTGCTTTTTTCCCTTTTTTTCCGGCAGCATATTGGTTTTGGCTGATCCTCATAGGCGGAGGTAGCGATATCCTTGATGGGTGGCTTGCCAGACGCTGGCAAGTGCAGAGCTGGCTGGGTGGAATTATGGACGCCGTTGCCGACAAGCTGTTCGTCCTCATTGCCCTGCTCACCCTCGCCGGTAGTGGCAGGTTTTCCTTCTGGTGGGTGCCTCTGCTTGTGATGCGCGATATCCTAGTCGCGTTTACAGCGGTGTATGCCGCCTGTATCAGATCGTGGAAATCTTTTCAAAAAATGGAAGCACGATGGTCTGGAAAAACGGCAACAGCCGCTCAGTTTACAGTACTGCTCACCCTGTCACTTACAACCGAGGGTATGGCACCAATACTTTGGGCTGCCACCCTGCTCAGTTTTGTGGCAGCTTGTGACTACGGCCGC
Source organism: Desulfogranum marinum (assembly GCF_963675105.2). Lineage (NCBI taxonomy): Bacteria > Pseudomonadati > Thermodesulfobacteriota > Desulfobulbia > Desulfobulbales > Desulfobulbaceae > Desulfogranum > Desulfogranum marinum. Next base: position 1,207,191 of record NZ_CAXXRO010000004.1, on the reverse strand, counting down.
CTCTTTATTCTTGAGCTTCAACAAAGAGCAGCTGAAAAAAAGCGGCCCTAAGACAATAACAAACAAGCTGCCCAACCTGAATTTCTGATGAAAAATCAGGGTTAAACATTGAACACGCCTCTCTTTTCATGCCTGGATGTAGCTTCCCTGCAAGTTCACCAACACATTTGTCGGTTTCCTACATAGCAGAATTCAACCACCGGAACTTCCCAGGTTTCGCCCTTGCACCTCGCCTTAAATGCAGGATCAGCGATCTCCTCTCTATAACGCTTAACAACAGCAACCACTCTCACCTCCTGAACCTGGTGCAAACGCTCACACCACTTATCTCGCGCAGATTGAGCGAGACGAGCAACAGGTATATTGTCTTTATCCAGCAGCTCTATCTGCATATCCTGTAAAACCGGTTGCAACCGTGCCCCCACTTCCAACTTCTCCACAGCCCTTCTGGACGGGTGATTTTCCTGTTTCACTCCGGCAAAATCGATAAAGACATCTTTCATCCCCAGCACCACATATCGCTTCTCAGTAGACTTGTCCCGCAAAGTCGGAAACAATTTTCTCCGCAATAAAAAATGTCCCTCCAGCACCGCAACATGGGGATTGAAAACACCTTGCACTGCAAAGAGATGGAGCGTAAAACGTGCCCTGGACATGCCGACATAATATAGCCTGCGCTCTTCCTCCATTTCCTCTCCCTGCTTTTGCTGCCAGTTTTCGCCAAGCATAAACACATGATCGAACTCCAACCCTTTTACCGAGTGAACTGTCGATAAGAATATGCCGTTGCCAAGGTTTCTGGAACGTCTCTGATCAGCAAAGCACTCATACAGATACTCTTCTATGTCTGCAACGGGCTGTTCATTATCACTAGTTTCATTAATCCACTCATTGATCAGCTCCCTTAGGTTTTGATGCCAGAGATTATCGTCCGCAGTTGTCTCCGGCAGCAAGCAAAGCAGGTCACTCCCCTTTAACGATTGGAGACGACGACATCGTAAAAAATCCAGCATCTCTGCATGCTCGCGAATCCTGGTCAGTGTTGGAAAGCCTTCAGTTCGTCCCCAATACAGATTAATATCCAGGTTTTCTGCTTCAAAAATGGAACGAACACCATCCAGCTCTTTCCACTCACGCGCCAGAATTGCACAGCCGGCCAAATCAAAATCACTTTCAACACTTTGCAGACGTTTGATCTCCTCCAGCAAACCATACCCCTGCGCTCTTTGATCGGCGACCTCCAAAACTTGCACTTTTCCCATACCAACAGGGTCATTTACGCCTACATTACCGCCTGGAGGCAGACTTGCTCTTGCCTGATTAACCTTGATTGGGTGCTCGGTTTTCATCCGGTCATCATTCCGCTCAATCAGACAATTGGAAGCAGCAATGATATTGGCAGTGGATCGGTAATTTTCAACAAGATAATGGATCTCCGCCGTATAATCCTTGCGGAATCTCCGGATAAATCCCACATTCGCGCCTCGAAAACGATAAATATTCTGGTCATCGTCGCCGACAGCCATAATGGTCATTTGCCGGTCATGCTCCTTGGCCATCTTCCCGGTCAGTAGCGACACAAGCTCATATTGCTCCTCATCAATATCCTGGTATTCATCCACCAGAATGTGACTGAACTTGCCGACAAGAGTATCCCACGGCGATCCGTCTCCAAAGCCCAGCACATCGGTTTCGCCGCGAAGCAGCTGGATCGCCTCCCGAATCATCTCAGAAAAACCAGCACCATCATCACCGTTTTCTTTTGCTGCCACAGCAGGAGACCTGCCGGTTAAACGAAGCGCCAGACCATGGAAGGTAAGGGTTGTAACCCTGGCCATTTCATTACCAACCAAATCACGCAATCTCCTACGCAAACTCATGACTGCACTGCGGTTAAAACAGAGCACCAAAACGGCCTGAGGTTGTACTCGTTTCACCCGCAACAAAAAGGCAACCCGGTGCACAACCACTCTGGTTTTCCCTGCTCCCGGCCCGGCCAAAACCAGCATATTCCTTTCAGCAGGCGCGGACACAATGGCTGCCTGTTGCTTGTTCTGTAAATCATCTACTATGCGCTGATACGACTGCTCACTAGTTGCCCGCTCAAGCAACTTCTTCCTGCCAGGAAAATACCGATTAACAAACTCTTCTTTTTCATCGTTAAAATAAGAAGCAACCAATCGCATGGCGGTACTGATTTTATCTATTGCCTGCCGTGCATATTCATTCATCACATGCACCTGAAAATTACGCTCCGTGTAATGTGTCTCCAGGGGGGCAAAATCAGCAACTGAATACCGCTTGCCTTTTGCCTCGGCATATAACCGCAAAGTCATTGCCTGGCTGAAGACGGCAAGGCCCTGTTGCAGGTCCAGAACGCCCAGTTCATTCATAAACAACACCGCTCGTTCTGCTGCTGCCAGTGGATTTTTAAGCGAAGGCCGCAGTAACAGATCATTTTTCAATCTATCTATAATCTGCTCTAAACTAAACTCGACCAATAGGCTGGCATTTGCTTTTTCCGAGGGGTTTATTGTTGCAAGAATCTGTTCCAGTGAAGCATGTGCAGCCTGCTGCCGAAGTTTCACCGTTGCCTTGAGCGATTGCCAGTCCCTGTTTAAAAGCACATTAAAACGTAGCCCGCCGGTAGGGTTGACTTTAACGCTCCCTTTATCGCAAGCCAGCCCTTTTCCATCCCGGCATAGACCATGAAGAATTCGCTGCAGCACCTCTGGATTACTGTACTCATACCCCTTGTCCAACAGCTGTTGATTTACTTGACGCAGATCTAACACCAGGGCAACACCCGGTTCCACATCGGGCGCCTGTTCTTCCAGGACGTTCAAAAAATCCTGCTCAAGCTTGCACACCCGGTGCAAATGAACATTGGCGCTGTTGGAAACCTTGTACCGCACATACGCGCTGAGCATCGTTTCTTTTGAGAGCAGTTCGTGTTCTTCCATTGCCTGAAGGGTTTTGATAACACGCTGCGTCTCGGTCTCATCTTTGCTGTCGCGTTGGTCGGCTGCAAAAGAAGACAATCTTGCCAGCTCGTCGGCACTAAACCCATCTGTTCGCTGGTCCTCCATCAGCGCACCTACAATAGCCAGCCACCGTTCCTGCTGCCTGGCAGATAAGCCCAGCTGAGCAATTTTCTCTCTAGCCTCATGCAGGTTACGAACACGGGGTTTCCCCTGGAATACCTTGGTATTATTTTCATTGCGCTCAAGAAATCCGGCACGCTCCAGCCATGCGACCCCTGTACGCACCCGGGTGTCGGGATCTGGAACTTCGTCCGGGTCTATATCCACAACCTCCTGCCGCAACAGCTCTCCGGCAGTAAGAACAACCTCAACCCCACCCTTAGCAGCAGCACGAATCCCACGCAACATCTGGCATATTTCGCGCCGGGTCAGCCTCGACATGCTCCCCAATTGAAACTGCTTTTCAATATCCTGTTCATCAAAAACCAGTATACATTCGGCCTCCAGGCGGTCGCGGCCCGCCCGACCAGCCTCTTGCAGGTAATTCTCCAACGAGCCTGGAATATCAGCGTGAATAACCAGACGAACATCGTCCTTGTCTATCCCCATGCCAAAGGCATTGGTCGCGCAGATTATCGGAAGTTCTCCTTCAATAAAGCTCTCCTGGAGCCGCTTTTTCAGTGAATTATCCAATCCAGCGTGAAATGCCTCGACCGTAAAGCCATTGTTTTGCAGAAATTCCGCCAAGTTTTCCGTATTTTTCCTGGTGGCACAATAAATGACCACACTCCCGCTGCCGGTGTAACGGGTCTGCAACAGCTCCAAAACAACCTGCTGCTTGCCATACGTATCAACCGGATACACTTCATACTGCAGGTTTGTTCGTTCATGCCCGCCTGCAAACTGATTCATCCGCAGACCCAGCTCACGCTGGACAGTGTCGATGATTTCCGATTTTACATCTTGTTTGGCAGTTGCCGTAAAGCATTGCACTGGAGGAATCCGGGTTTTTCCCTTGACGGCAAACTCCCTAATAAAACGAATCGCATAAAAATAGTCCGGTCTGAAATCGTGCCCCCACTTTGAAAGACAATGGGCCTCATCAAAAACCCACGCTCCGATCTCCCGCTGCTTAATAGTCTCGATAAGCGAACGGTTGCGCAGCTGTTCAGGAGAAACGTAAAGGATGCCGGCATCACCACAACGGATCAAATCCAGCACTTCACCACGTTCAACCATGGTCAGCATGCCGTAGAGTGCCACTGCTATCTTGGTTCCTGTCTGCTTGCTGAAATTATCGACCTGATCCTTCATCAAGGCCTGCAATGGAGAAATAACAATGGTCAGCATGTTGCGCCGTTGATAGCGCATGATGCCCGGTAGTAAATAGCATAACGATTTACCACCACCAGTGGGCAAAACGGCAAAAAGAGAACTGTTTGCAGCCCCTGCTTTTACCACCTCTTCCTGGAGACTTTTGCCTTCATTGGTTGCCGGCAAGGGACGAAAGGATGCAAATCCGAAATAATTTTTAAGGAAATGATGAGGATTGTGATGGGTTGCACAGTACGTGCAAGAGGGTTGCCCACAATTATTTTCCCTCAACTTGTGCAGCATTGGCGAAATTTGCGAAAAATGGTGCCGTACCCAGGGTGGCAACACAGAATTCCCTCCCGCAACAGACAACCAGGCAGTAACATAGGCGAGTACCGGCAGGGAAATTGCTTTTTCATAAAGCTGATCCAGCAGCTGCGCAACGGCAGTAGCACAAGCTAGCTTGCCTGCAAACCAAGCAAACGACTCATACAAGTCATCGCCGGTAAGCAGAGGGATACCCATCGCAGACAGGGCATTTGCAGTTCCGGCAAGTTTTTCATCCTCATGCAGAAAACTCCGATAAAACAATGGTGTTTCCGCCCCTCTTGCCAGCTGGTGCTGGAAAGCTTCCCACTGTTCGGTAAAAACCAAACCTGCCAGTTTTGCATCCTGTACCGGATCGTTGATACTATCCCGTACAATTTTATAGTCTTTTACCAATCGATGATATGGATTTGCCGGATAAGCAAGGGGGGACAGATAGAGAGTATCGACTGCAGGCTTGTCTAAAACTGTAAGTGTTGGACACACCTGTCTAAGCTGGAGGATATCATGTTCAATGATATTATGGCCGAGGATATATTCCGCATTTTCACCAAAGGCATTGAAAGCTGCCAACGTCTTTGTGTCCACTGCTTTGCCTGGCTGAGACTGGAAGGTGGCTTCTCCCAAAACAGCACCAATGGAATAAATAACGTTCTTTTCATTTATCTCAATGTCAAAAAGAAGTCCCCTTTGCAGAAACTCCCTGCTCGCATCATCCATCAGTCACCGGCACGCCTCATACCCCTTCCCCTTCCACATTTCAGCCCTGTCCCGCGAAACAAAGTACAGCATAACCTACCATCAACATTGATAAATCACCAAAAGAAACACACCATATATGCACAAAGCACCATACCATAGGCCAATTACCCTGCCAGTTGCCGCATCCGTTGCTCGAGAACAGTTTTCAAGGTTGGCTCTCCATGGTCTTTGTATGCATATTTGACGCGCAAGGTTGGCTTGTTGATGGTAAGCAGATGCGGCAAATCAATGGGAGTGGCAAAAAGAACAAGGTCACACGATGTCTGGTTAATGGTTGCCGCCAGCTCTTTCATTTGCTTGCCGCCATATCCCATGGCTGGAAGCACCCTTTGCAGGTGTGGATACTGTTCATAGGTTGTGCAGATACTGCCAACTGCATACTGTCTGGGGTTGACCAATTCTCGAGCCTGAAAACGTTCTGCAGCCAACACCCCCGCCCCAAACTCCATTCCGCCATGGGTCAAGGTGGGGCCGTCTTCCACAACCAGTACCCGCTTCCCCTGGATAAGTTCCGGCGTTTCAATCTTCAGGGCTGACTCGGCCAGTACAATATCTGCCAGGGGAGCGAATTTTTCTATAGTAGCCCTCACCTTACCGACTTGATCACCAGGAGCACTGTCCACCTTGTTTATAACGGCGATATCCGCCATGAGCATATTTGTTTCGCCGGGATAATACAGACGCTCATGACCTGGTCGATGAGGATCAAAAAGAGTGATATGCACGTCAGGATAGAAAAAGGGCGTATCATTATTTCCACCATCCCACACCACCACGTCCGCCTCTGTTTCGGCAGCGGCAAGAATTTTTTTATAGTCCACCCCTGCATACACAACAAGCCCCTGATCCACCAGCGGCTCATACTCTTCCCGCTCTTCAATGGTGCATTTATGGGTCTCAAAATCTTCATACGACGCAAACCGCTGTACAACCTGTCTGGTCAAATCCCCGTACGGCATAGGGTGACGGACAGCGACCACTTTTTTCCCCATATCCTGCAAAATGGAGCAGACATGGCGTGTAGTTTGCGACTTGCCGCAACCGGTTCGAACAGCACAGATTGCAACCACGGGTTTGCGCGAACGGAGCATGGTATAGGTCGCACCGATTAAGGTAAAGTCCGCACCCGCAGCCATCACAGAGGAAGCGATATGCATGATATCGGTATGGGCTATATCGCTGTATGAAAATGCCACCAGATCTACAGCGTGCTTACGGATCAGTCGGCACAGTTCCTTTTCATGATAAATGGGAATTCCCTGGGGATAGAGATCACCAGCCAACGAGGGGGGGTACACACGTCCTGCAATATCCGGGATCTGGGTTGCGGTTAAGGCAATGACCTTGTAGCGGGGATTGTCCTTAAAATAGACATTGAAATTATGAAAATCGCGACCAGCCGCTCCCATGATGATGACTTTTTCAATCATTTTCGTCACGCTCCTCTGCTATGGCGTTACCTCTTCCTCGCCTTGAGTATCTTACCCGTTCGAATGGCGATGATCCAATGCTGTAAAAGTACAACCATGATAAACTCGTAAAAAATCCATCAATAACTATAGTATAATAGCTCAATAGCTATAGACCATCCTGGATACATGTTTTTTCACCTAATCCATTACAAAATACATTAATAAGCAAATGGTTTGCTATACAGCGAGTTAGCGAAAAAAACGAACGATGACAACTGGGAAGAGATCAAGCACAGTGAAAAGCACCATGGAGATAACTCTCTCTTTTCACAAAATGCTGCGTCCTCTCCTCGCCCCATCTTTTCGACACCAAAAAACCATCTCCCATACTCTCGGCAGGCGAACATCCATCAAGGATGCAATAGAATCCTTTGATATTCCCCATACAGAAATCGGCTCCATCCTGGTTAACAAAAATGCAGTGGACTTTTCCTACTTGCTCTGCCCCGGAGACAGTATACAGGTCTCGCCCCTTGCTGTTCCCGTCGACCCATGCAGAAAGTCGTTTCTCAGGCCTAACCACCTTCCGCATCTGCGCTTCCTGGTTGATGTTAATGTGGCAAAACTACGAACCCACCTTCGCATGATCGGTATGGATACACTTTACGAACCAAATCTCGTAGACAGCGAGCTCGCTGGGTTAGCGATGCAAAAGCAGTGTATAGTACTCAGCAGAGATCGCGGCCTGCTACGACGAAAAATTATCGAACACGGTCACCTGATTCGCTCCCAGAACCCGACCGAGCAACTGGCGGAAGTGCTTCACTATTATGGCCTACAAAACAAAATCAATCCTTTCAGCCGCTGTATTCATTGCAACGACCTTCTGCAGTCGGTTGCCAAAGAAGAAATCATGAACGATCTTGAACCATTAACCAAAAAACACTACGAGGAATTTTCACGCTGCAGTGCCTGCAATAAAATTTACTGGTCAGGATCCCACAGGAAGGGTATGGAGCAGACATTGAAACAAGCTTTGCAGATGCACCTGGAATGGATGGGAGCATACAGCTCTCTCAAAGAATAAATATGACCAAACACATTATGGAATCACTATGAAAAAAACGTTTGAATTAAGCCACCCAAAGCTCAAACTCCCAAGGCTTGTTGAAGCGATCAAGTATGAAGTAAAAAAATATATACGAAGAGAACGGAGAAAAAAGCTGCCCGCTGGTGTCGATTTTTGGGATTTTGACTGCCGATTCGGGGTTGATGAGGCAACAAGTGAAGTTATTCATCTATCCACCATTAATAAGCATATTTCAGAGGCTGAAGCAAAACAGCTCGATTCTTTTTATTTAGAAATTTTGGTCAAACCTGGCTACCGAACAAAAAAGCCCAAAGGAATGCTGGATATAGAGGACGAAGATTGAGTAATTATGGGTAAAAAAACAACGATGCTGTCACGTCTTTAAACGTCAATTTCTCTAACATATTAATATTATTTCAAAACCTGGCAGGGCGCTTTTGATGCTGGCCAGGTTCCCACAAACAAGCAGGAAACAGAGAGAGATCCAGATAGATACACACTGAGTTTATCGCGAGTTCAACCTCGAAGTGCGTGGATAAACTGGAACGTTGCTCCTTCTGATGTTACAAGGCCTTTATTGTCCAGAACCTCTTCCCTTTCACATATTATTCAAACTGGTTGAGAACCCTTCCAAAGCCATTGTCACGTAAGCGATCCCCAACGATTCGGTCTTTATCCAATTCACTCTCAATATAGGCCTTGCCCAGCTTGACTTACGATAACATCAAAAAGCTCATCTAGGGCAACGGGGGTGGAGGAAAAGGGTTCCTCCCTCCTGATACAGCATGTCGGCCAGTTTTTCATTATCACACTGACGGTTGTAAATTTCCAACAATACTTGTTGCCATTCGCGTCCCTGATAAATTTTCCCCTCGGTATTTTGCGAACCAAGCAGGCTATCTGAAAATCGTCTCTTTCCAGAGAGACAAGGCCAATGGCAACAAGAGCCGGTCTCGACAGTTCCCAGACTTCATTCTTCCGCCAAAGCCGCCAGAGCCTGATCCGAACAGTACGAGAAGCTGTAGCATTTAGAATTGAAAGCGGCTGTAAACACTCCCGAGATTAGCGACATGAAGAGGCAAAAGTTGTCCCCTGCTAACTGTGCAGAACCAAAAATCATTTTTGCCTTTAAAGCGGCAAGATATCTGCATAACAAAAGCTATAAAAACAGAACACTAATTGGGACAAGATAGCCGATGAAGGCAGCGACTGAATGGTAAATGGCCGTAAGGTGGGAAGCCTCACTGAAATCTTCGGAGAATACCTCTTTATAGATTCTTATGCCTGCATCCATTCAATTACAAATAAGTAAGCGGAAATACCAAAGTGGTAACTGGCGTTACGCTACTGAAACAGTTACCCATAAAATAATAAATGCACCGTATGGAGACAGTCAGGGGCTAATTGCTATCCCAGACAACATGCCTTTTGCTTCGAAATGTTAACCACACATACCACCAACCGGAGGTAGAAAATGAAAACATTCATACTATACGTATTAATCACGGCTATCTACGCATTATATCTATCGCAAACCGACCTGAAACAGAAGGCCGGAAAGATAATGGTTGAGAAAGAAGAGAGCTCAGATAAATTTATCTTGCCTGGTATTTGCCTGATTAGTCTTCTCTGGCCGTACCTGTTACTCAGGCGTGGCTGGCGTAAGGCAAGCCAGAAAATACTAGTATGGCACAAGGTTAAGCAGCATCAACTATAAACTTTATAAAGCTACTTGTACCTGCCTTGTGGTTTGCATCAAAATAATAACAGTGCCTGTAACGCTGATGACCAGAGGGCATCTTTTTGAATACATCCGGGTGCTAATAGCTGGTAAAGTGCTGTATGATGTCAATGACCTGTTACCTGAAAAAACATCTCTTATGGTAACGATATGCCATCAGACACTGAGTGCTACGCCAGAAAGGTGGCAGACGCAAGCCTTCTCTTCCCAATCAGCTGTTGCCGGTTAGCCACAGTTTCACAATATAAGCCAACAGCGAGAGCCACGGAACACCACCAGTGACTCTCGCTTTTCTTTCATCCACCTCAGAGACACCCAGCTTCACCCATATTCACAGAGTTCTTCTGCAATTACTTTCATATTAAAATTCCAGCTAATAATTCTTACGACCTATTGCCCCCCTTCCGGCGCTCTTTCATGTCAGCTTTTTGACCATCGATATGTATTTCAAACAATCTCACACAAAATGACATGGAATAACTCCAGGCAAGACTAAATGGTGCCATCGCCGACTTGATACGAATGAAGAGGGGCGAGTCTGCTACCAGCTCGTGAATATTAAGCACATGAATTGCTCCTGCTTGATACGTGACAATCCTTTTGAAGTCCAAAATATCAATTGAGAATAATGCACTCCTAAACATGAAATTCAGATCCACTCTCATATGGAAGGGACAACTTTCAGCCGGCATAATCAGAGGGTTACCCTCTAACCGTAATTTCTCATCAATTCAGGCGGTGCCAGGTTCAAAACGTGTTTGTCCGAAGAGGTAAGCGACCAGCGCAATACTCCGTGGAGTGCCTGGGAGTTACCTTGAAACGAAGAGTCCTTACCGTAACAGTTGAGCTGTGATTATCGCATGTTCAGCAATAGCTGTTTTGCCTTCATTAATTGAGATAACAGCATCAGCTTCTGCCATGGAACGAAGCCTGCTTTTTTTCAAGAGCGGGATAAAAAGCGGGGGCTCGCCGTCGGCTTTTGTTTGTAGCCGACCGAAGATGAATTGCACCCAATCGGGAAAATTCGTCCGCAGTTCTTCACTGCAACAGACACGACAGCATGACAACGGTGGGTCGGAGTATCCGCCAAGCTGCATAATACCGGGAAGTGCGATTTGAAGAAATCCCATAAGATTTGAAGGTGGACCGCCGGGAAGTATGAACACAGGTTTGCCGGAGAGCATCGCTAACCCAGTGGCTTTGCCGGGTCCAATCCGCAAACGATGAAAAATAATTTCTCCACCCATGTGGGAGATAACCTTTGCCACAAGGTCATGATCTCCGGTCCATGCACCGCCGCTGGTTATCATTGCGTCGCAGGTGGTGTGCATTTGAGTAAAGCACTTTTCAATTGCCTCGGGGGTGTCTTGTACAATTTCTAAATGCACATCCAAACCGTACTTACGGCACCATCCTGCAAGTGTGGTAATATTGCTGGCATACAGTTTCCCCCTGTCAAGTGGTTGACCTGGTGCAACAATTTCATCACCGGTGGCGATGAGAGCGACCTTTGGACGCCTGACCACCGATAAACTGTTGTGGCCTGCAGCCGCAGCAAGCCCAAGAATGCCGGGAGTAATATGACTGCCCTTTGCACCAATGACTTCCCCCAGCCTGACATCCGTTCCACGGAAAAGAATATTTCTGCCGGGTTCAGCGGTATTCATGACCGTAAGCTTCTCCCCTGCCTGGTGGGTGAACTCTTCAGCGACAACACTGTCAGCTCCCTCCGGAATTTCTGCCCCGGTTAATATTCTAATAGCGGTACCAGGAGTCATGGACAACGATTCTGTGCCACCGGCATAAAGGGTGCCCGCAAGTTGCAGGGTAATGGGTTTGTTTTTGGAGGCTGTTTCGATATCCTTGGAAAGAACCGCGTACCCGTCTTTTAATGACCCATCAACTGAAGGGGAGTCTACCAATGCGAAGATATCATGGGCAAGGATTCGGCCGGCTGCTCCGAGCAGAGGAAGTTTTTCTGCTGGCAATGGTATAATACTGGTTTTACATAGCTGCTTGGCTTCCTTGAATCCAAGCAACTCTGATTTGTATGTTGCTCTTTCCGGCTGTAACATTATTGATCCAATTGCCTTCAGGCTGTTGGGATTCTTAACTGAATATGATTGATTTTCCCATTTTTATCGGTCGGAGAAGAAGAAACGAGTATTCTCCGTTATTCGACCAACCAGCTATTGATCGGCAGGTCGATCTGTAACCCACGCATTGTCCTTGGCTGGAGATGGCTGAGGGCGAATTCTTCTCCAAATAATTTATACCAGGGATTGCGACTAGAGTGGCAAACAATTAAAAAAAATTATGGCAACTTCATTTTGTTTACTTGTATCGTGGCCTGCCCCGAATGGCCTTATGTGGTTAGTTAAGGTTTTTAAAATACGTTTAAGCAAGTTACTTTTCAAAAAGAGGCTAGGAGTGTGTCGGAGAATTGCTATTTTGGTTCAGTTCAAGGCATTGGCGGGAAAATAAGCAGAGCCATATAGTTAATATTGCGAACATTATTTTTTCGCCAATAACACAGAAATGGGGCAAAAGAGCTTTCTCCGGCAGGCTCCCAGCCCCCGCCTGTTGTATTGCTGAAGTTACCAATAGGCCGTGACCAAATCACAACCAAACAAATAATATACCAATGGATGAATATCGAAATCACGCCAGTTTATATGACCTGTTGGTAGGGCCTTTTTTGCATTCGACGCACAGGGATATAGTAGACATTGTAAAAGTACACGGTTGCTCATCACTTCTTGATATCTGCTGCGGAACAGGACTTCTTGTCGGCAAAGCTGTGGCAGCGGGCCTAAAGCCGATTGGTACAGACTTGTCACCCGCTATGCTGGATATTGCCCGAAGCAACCATCCTGAAATTAATTTTTTAGAAAATGATGCATCTGATCTGCCTATGGAGGAGGGCTCATTTGATGCAGTTACTGTCAGTTTTGCCTTGCACGAAAAACCTCGTAATGTGGCTTTTGCTATTATTCGAGAAGCTCTCAGACTTGTCCGCAAGGGTGGGCTTGTTATTGTTGCTGATTATCATCTTCCAGTCGGCCACAGCGCATTTTTTACAGGTTTTGCGGTTCAATGCGTGGAGCGTATTGCAGGTAAACAGCATTATGCCTATTTTAAGGAGTATATGAAGCCAGGCGGAACGGAAGCATTTCTGGCTGAAGCCGGTTTGGACGCAACCTGTCGGACAACGCATATGAATGGGTGGTCCGGTATATTTGTCCACGTGAAGGACGCTTGATTTGGAAAAGTTCTTTATGCCGGATAAATTAATAAATAGCCAAAGCAGCTTAACCTTGTCCCATATTGTTCTAAAGTTTTGGACTGTTACCCATCTTCCCGCAATTGCAGCCACCTCTTGCCTTTATTGGCTAGGCGATAACGTTGGGTAGGGCGGCACGACGTATGAGAATCTTTTTCAAACGGAGAAAAAAACCTTACATCAACTAGAACCTAACGAATAGCTCACTAACGAGCGTTATACCCTTTTTGGCAGGAGATTAAAGATGAGCTTAACCAAATGTCCAGAATGTGAGCAGGAAATTTCAAACCTGGCAATCATGTGCGTAAAATGCGGCCACCTGATGAATCACAGCACCAATCAACAAGACCAGGGAAATGCTGCCTGGACTGCAGTGACAAAGTCCCGAACCCCTATCAATGTATTTTCACTGGCAATGATGACTTGTGCTGCAATCTTAGGAGTAAGCTCTACCCAGATTGATAATGTAAATGCACTGACCGCATTTACCTATACACTGCATATCTTTTTGGCTGTATCAGGGATGTTCTTTGCCACAATTCTATTTTGCAGAAAAGGCATGTATCACCCGCAAGATTTAGCACAGGCAAAACAAGCCGGGGTCGACGACCTTGGTCACGATAAACCGATATGGGCGGCCACACTCATCCTTATGATGGTCGTTGCTTATGGTATCTATCAGCTGCTTACGTGATCTGTGAGTTAAATCCAACCCTTGGCAATTTCTACCCAAGAGAGTATTGATGATTCCCCGCCCGGCAGGAGAGCAAACAAAGACGACAAGATAAAAATGCTCACTTGCCGTTTCCTGTTATGCTAATGGAGGGGGGGGGGAGTCGAACCCTTGCCCCATCCAGTATTCCAGCGTTTGAGAGAAAGGTGGCAAACATGTGGCAAACGACCTATAAGGGAGTATCGGTATTTAATACTGACAATCGAGCTTTACACTTAACTTGTTTTTTTCCAATAAATTTGACGAGAAGAGTCAAGCAAATACCTGACCCCAGTTCTTTCCTCAATTCACCAAATATAATAGAAGGTATTATTCACTAGCTGATTACTCATAAAATTACATAGAGCTATGACAACAGATCAGGAAATAACTGAATTAAAAAGCCAGATAGAAGCACTTGAGCAACAGCTAAAGCAGGTTAACGATTATAGCAAATCCTTAGAAGAGCAGATTGAAGCGCATAAAGAGATTACAAATAAGGCAATAAGGGAAATTGACCAGTTTCCTGAAAACTTAGCCTATCTAGCTTCACTAGCTGTACAGTTAGAAGAGATTACTCAGCCTAATTATGGTGAATTTTATGCACTACACCAAGATGTACAGCTTATAATCACAAAGTTAGAAGAATCTGTTACTGAAGCACTTAATGAGCTTGTTGAGCTACAAAGAGGAAGGTGTAGTGTAAAGTAATTAGTACGAACAGTATAAACACTACTTGCAAATAACTATTATCAATAATTATATTGACTACCAAAGTTATGTTGTGAGTTGACCTAATGTGTTGAAATAATAGCAATTTCCGCACAAGCACCTGTTGCCATCTTATTCTCTTTAATTTCAAGCAGTTCCGCCATTTTCGAGAGTGGTTCTCCTTTTTCATGCAACATAATAAGTTGGCCTTTTTTCACCTGTCCATCAATGTTCTCAGGTTTTACGAAAAAGGTTGCTGTCCCCTTTTCCACTCATCCACAGGCCGAGAAGAGCCAAGCAAAGACCTGACCCTAAATTCTCTATTGTTCCGGCTTGTTTCCCAAACCTGTTCTTTCAAAACAGGTTCAGCTCCTCTTCGACTTTCTTGGCCACCGTGCCTTTGCACGTTCCAGAAAAGGAGGTTCAACGTGCCTAGGTGCGTCGGCGACGATATTCTCGAATCCGGCCATAAAACCCTTTTTGCGAAAGTGCTTTTTGCGCACATCGGCAACCACCGTTTGCCAGTCGGCATCAAGACCGGCTTTTAAATAACATTTCTTGGCATACTCGATATGGCCGAGCGCGGCGTCATAATATTTGCTCTTTCCGGCATTGACGATCCGCATGCAGAGTGCACGGTATATTCTGGCTGATATTTCAGGATGAGCGCGTTCCAGTTTCCGCGCCAGCGGCTCAGTACTGTAGTGGCTGAGATCTTCCAATTCGTCACCTGTGGTCCGGTTCAGAAGCGATACAAGGCGCTCGTACTCTTTATGCTTAAGCCAGAGTTCAATCTGAGAGGACAAATCGCCTTTTTCCGATGCAGCCATGGCCTTTTGATGCCAATCCGTTTTCTCTTTGGGCGACACATAGCGCATCAATTCCTTATAAGTGAACGTGGAGGGATGCGCCTCAAACTCGGACCAGGCAGATTGAAGAGCGTCTTCCACCTGCCCGATCTTAGCCAGCAGCACCCGTTTCAGCTCACTCAATTCGTGTTCTTGATAAGATGTTCGGCTGTCCGCCCGTGCGATCTTTACCCCCCTTTCGACCCAGACAAGCGCATCTTCAGGACGCCTCCGGCTTTTGTAAATTTTTGCGAGAGTCAAACAGTCCTTGGCTTCAAGCCCGATCTCATCACAGAGCGCGATATAAGCGTCAACATTACGCTGGGCTGCCAGCAGCGTCTTCAGTACGCCGCCCCACCGTCGGCTTTTGTAATCGGAAAAACGCTTTTCCTCGTCATCCTGGATTGGAGCCGGTTCGAGCTTGGCCCGAATCTGCCGGATGAAGGCCTCCAGCCCCTTTTTGTCGAGCACTTTGCCAACCTCACGATCAAGGTCATGACAAAATCCGTAGGGGTCGTCCTCCATCCAGGAAAGCAAAGATATTGCAGTCTCGTCCGCATCAAAATTTGCACCCTGACGTGCTTTGGTCCAACCTTGAAACAGCTCCTCAACCAGCATGCCGAAATTACCGCTCGAGTCGTCGATCTCATCGGCTTTTTCATGGCAAGCGGCAATAAAGAGCTCGTATAGCCGTGCTGCCCGTTCCGGCTCTTCCCTGATGATTTTACTGATATCATCGGCAACACCCTCTACATCCTCCACAAACGACCAGGCTGCATTATAGGAAATGAAACGGCCGGGAGACAGCGCTGCTTCGATTGCCGTTTCCATCGGATCGATCTGTTTTCGCTTGGTGGGGCTCATGGTATTCCTTTACTTGTCACTCGAATTCTCGATCTTTCCAGGCTGTTTTTGCCTGCACCTCACCTATAAGAAACCGTATGCCTTGGTTGTCGGACGGGTTCAGCCAGAGCATCTGTTGAAATAGTTGCTCCGCCTCGTCAAAGCGCTCAAGTCGCCAGAGACACAATCCATAGCCGTGCATACAACGCAGAAACGGGCGGTTGTCGATAAGTCCCCATGACAGCACGCCGGTAAAGTCGCCACCCAAAGACAACTCGCCGATGCGCAGGCCGACCTCGTAATGCCGGATAGCATCTTGCGGCCGGCGATCAAAGAGAAAATTGCCCAGATGCGAATGGGCATCGAGGCAACGCAGGTCCGCCAGGCACAGCTCCATCAGAATCTTAATCGCCTCTGCCTGCTCGCCGGCATCATTAAGATCGTTGGAGCGGGTGATGGGATCACTGAAAGGGTCATCAGGGTCCTCGCCGGGCAGCACCTGCTCCATTTCGAACATGGGCCGGGGGCCGTGAGCAATGATCGGCTTGGCCCAATCCTCGATGGGTTCACCTTCTTCCCCCCAATACTCTTCCTTGGGGTCCCACATGCCCATCTCTTCAAGCCCCAGTGGTACAAAATCGAGAGCCTCCACGTCAATCCGGATCGATTGAATCTCCCCGGAGAGATAAGGATGCCCCCCGTAACGCCACTGCTTTCGGGGTGTTACCAAGACGATTACTCCAGGCACCACCTCCCAAAGAGGGCTCGCTCGAAGGGTAATGATCCGGTCGCTTCCCAGCAAACGGCAGCGGGCGGCACGCTCCTTGACCGATAGAGCGACCAATTCAACTGGGTTGCTCAGGTCGATGTCATCGTCTGCTGCTTTGTGCTGCTGCAAACGTCGGGAGGAATTCTTGGCATCAGCGGGGTACGGATCGAGCCCGAGCAACCTGCGATATGCTGCGATGTAGCGGGCCCCCTCCGCTTTCTGCGGTAAAACGACCTCAGGGAGCGCCACCACATATTCGGCCCCGTCCTCTCGGCTGCACTTTGCCGTCAAACCGCGCCGCTTGTTACCGTCATAGTCTATTGCAACCACCGAAACCGGTTCCCCGATGACGAAGCCGTCGGTCGGCAGGGCAACATTCTCCACAAAGGCCTGCCCAAAGGCCCAGAGCTGTTCATCATCGCCGTATGCATCGACGGTGATTTCCTCAATGAGTCTGTCCAAACCATCAAATTCCTTCCCCTCTTTCGGGCTTCGCGCACTCATCTTTTATATATCCTCCCAAATACCGGCCTTTACCAGGCGTTGAATCAATGCTTTGCGTCGCGTGTGCCCAGCCATGAATTGTTCCAATTCGTTTTGGAATTGCTTTTTGGTCGCAAACAGATCATAGGCTTCGGCAAGGTCGACGAGTTTACGGCAAGCCTCGTCATACCCCCGTCCCGATCCGCGCTCGACGGGCTCTTTAACCAACGCCCAGGCCTTAGAAAAATCATTTGAAAGATTCTCCAGATGCGCCTTGCGTTGCTCACTCCGCTCAATCTCCCGTTGCTTTCGGTCCCGTTTTTGTTTTTCCAACCGGATTAAACATGCCTTTTCGGCGTTCTGCCGCAATTCACCCACTGTACGTCGGACTGAGCTGCTATCGCTATCCTGGAAGCCGCGTCGCCATGATGCAAACCGGTTCCTGACAGAGCGTTCGGCCTGCTGCCCCTTACCCTCCAGCAATTGTTTCAGAAGCGAATTGACTTCATCTCTTGGCAGGGCATCAATCCACTTTTCCGTTTCCCGTCGTAAAACTTCCGTCTCTTGCGCAGCCGGGCTGCCCATGCCTGCACCGGCCAGAAGATCCGGGTCCACCTCCAGAAACTCGGCCAGTGCCAGCTGAGAAGCTGTCAGGTCTCCCAACCCGCTCACGAGCAGCGGCTCCGTCTCTTCATCATCCACCATTTCACCGCCTACGACTGCAAGCCAACCGATATACAAGCTGCGCAAATCCCCACGCAGCAGTTCATCCCTCACCGGGGCCAAACGTGCCATCCAGTTACGGCCGTCCTCCATGCCAAAGCGGTCGTAGTTTTCAGATTCTTCCAGGCTCCAGGTGATGATCCAATGGGTATTGGTGGCGCTGATATCCAACAGGTAAGGCACGGTCACTGCTTTAGCCGTCTATTTGGACAATGCCTCGATGGGCAGGCGCACCATGAATATAGCCGTCATCCAGTTGGCGACATAGACATGGGCATCGAAATAGTATTGCATCAGCTTGCTGGGGTCACCCTTGAAATCGCCCCAATTGTACTCATTGGTGAAGCTGACCGGCGTGATAACGGCCCGCGTTGAAAGCGCCCGCAGTTGAGCCATCTCATCCGCTGTTAACGGCCGGTCGATGGAGAGAAACTCGTAATACTGGTATTCGCTCATGATTCCAATTCCCGAAACTGTTGATAACTAACGAGGGATTAACACTCGCAACCCAATATCTCCAACGAAACGTGTCGCTTCTTTTGTCTAATGGAAAATATCTACAAATTTCGAAAGATACCAATAAATAATTACATCCCACTCTCCAAGTTCCCACTGGCAAACCATGGAAAGGGCAATGGAGAGGGTTCTACCAATACACTTGTTAAATATTTCTTCACAGAGACGCAGCAGGTATGCCCCCTGCATACCCGGAAGTTGCGACTGCAGGACATATCAGTGGCAGCAGAAAGCAGAGTATGGTAACAGATCATAATACGTAAGTATTATATACTTTTTCAATTTCTCTCCAAAACCAGGGTCACATGTGCGGAAGACTGGAGACTTACCTGATATCCTTTGCTGGACTTCGAGTCGATAAAAACAGAAAATCCTGGTCCCCCCTTACCCATCACTGTTCCCCCTATAAACCAGTCCTCCTCCTTTCTATTCTCGATCACATTGCATCGGGCCAGATCACAACGAATTTCATCACCCCTTCTTTTGAACTGACAGAAACTTTCCTTGGGTATATTGCAATACTGCCATACACAGTCCGACAGGCCAGTATGGCCTACCCCTTCTACCATCTTGAAAGCTCCCTTTTTTGGGAACTAGTGCCGCAAAAGGGAATAAAGCACCGTAAAGGGCTTGCCATACGCTCGATGAAAAAACTGCGGCAACTTTATCTGGGTGCAAAAATTCCCGAGGATCTGTTCATGCTCATGCAGATGAGCCAGACAAGGGAACAGTTTCGGTCGGTCCTTATTGAAAAGTACTTTGCCCGGGAGATACAAGAAAAAATCCGGGAACAATCCTTCCTCAACTGCGCTTCCGCCCAATACTCACAAAGTTTGCTCAATACGGCTGAACCTTCATCAATTTTCTTTCCTGAAATGATTAAGCCGAAAAACAAAGAAAAAATCAGAGGACAAGGCTTTCGCAAAGCGATTGTCCGCCTCTATACGCATCGTTGTGCATTGTGCGGCATTAAAATGCTCACCGCAGAAGGGCACACTGCAATAGACGCTGCCCATATTAGACCATGGAGCGAAAGCCATGACGACCACCCTACCAATGGGATGGCCCTGTGTAAACTCTGCCACTGGTCATTTGATGAGGGGCTGATGTCTGTTGACCGTCAATACCGCGTCCTGATTTCGCCATCGGTAAAACAAGACCCAAATCTTCCCGGCCACATGCTGACCTTGTCAGAACGACCGATCTTTAAACCACAGGAAAGTAAATTTTGGCCTGATCTGGACAATTTCAAATGGCATCGCCGGGAACGGTTTCGCTAACCCGCTGCAACACATGCCCGAGCCAGATGTCCTCCGGACGCAACTGGGAAATCTGTCTGGAAAAATCGACAATCCTCAATCCGCAAGACCGTTAAACCTCTTCTACTTCTTCCTTACCCCACAGAGTGAACTGCCTGCCATCGGGCAAGGAGTAACTGCCGGTCCCTTGCTTCATAGTTATGAGCATATAACCGCCAGGTTGCAAAGCCGTGGTAAGAGATGCAAGAACCGCATGCATGGCCGATAGGGGCTGATGAACCAGCGCCCCACCAAAACCAGAGCATCAAATACCAAGCTGCTGAAATCGAAATCACAGAAATCGCCCTCTATAACCGGACACCCTGCATGCTTTCGAGCCAGGCTCGCCAGACCGGCAGACTGCTCAAACCTGGTAACCTTAAATACCCTTTCTGCAAGCCAAAGCAGATCTCGGCCTGAACCACAGCCTATATCAAGAATTGTGGATTGGGGAGCGAGGAAGCGAGCTAAAGGAGAAAAAAAGGAAGCGGGATCAATAGCAACCGTAGAGGCAAAGTATTACTGATGATTGTATTCGTAAAAGTGTTTCATGCAGTCAGAACGAGTATGTATTTATCGTTGGGTACTACATAACGCACATGACAATAACGACGAAGAAAAAAACCGAACTCATTGATTGAAGTTGGATTTTCAACCTTGCCAAGATTGCCTTGGAATATGTTTTGGTGGAGGCGGCGGGAGTCGAAGCCCCTACTCCACATCGATTATCCATAGATACAACGTGTACCGTGAAACACACAGGACACGGTACTTGTGACAACGAATCGATCAACAGGGAATCGAACCGAGGCCCAATTTTAGAATACCACAAAGATATAAAATAACAGTGCAAAGCTTTCCACTTGACAGAAAAAGCAAAAACACCTAAAACTTGATCCAAAGTCAACTTCTTCTTAAAATTATATTATAGTGTTTGATCCTGCAGAAGAAATAAATAACGAAACAGCACACGCGATTATTCGTCGTGTTATTTTAGATGGAGGGCGCTTCATATTAACCCGTCACGCTAAGGAGCGGATGAAGTTGCGTGGATACACAACCCATGATGTTGAGTATATTTTGACCCATGGGGGAATAATCGAAAAAAAATTCAACGATCGGGCTGGAAACTGGAGTTATAAAATTCGAGGCGATGACCTTGAAGGAGATGAAGGTGGAGTGGTTACTGCCATCATTCAAAAAAATGCTATTCTTATCATCACTGTTTTATCATAGGTGACAGTTATGGAAACATGCCCAATTTGTGGCCACACATTGCAGGTTATAAAAGACAAACCATATGATTATTCTGAATGTGGTTTAAATGTCGTATTGTATGGGATCACCCAGTATTATTGCGAATCTTGTGAAGAGGCATTTGCTGAAATTCCAGATATCTCCAAACTGCACAGGTTAATAGGCGCCAATATCTGCACAAAGAAAAAAGCTATTTTGCAACCAGCGGAGATTAAATTTTTACGAAAGAACCTCCAACTCAAAGCTAAAGATCTTGCAAAGGCTATGGGGGTTAGCGTTTCTACTTTGTCGAGATGGGAAAACAACAAAAAAGAGATAAGTGATGGCTATGACAGGTTGTTGAGATCTCTTTATATGATGTACGCATCCGAAATGGATTGTTGTATTATTCAAGAAGGTGTTCTTAATTTATTTAGAGGATTCCCGCATCAGAGAAAGCATATTGAGCAACCGTCAGAAATAGCGTTAAATCCACAGGAATGGATGATAGATAGTTGTATTTGTGCACCTGCTTCATGAACATCTGGTTGATGCAAATTGGATCACCTTTCAAAGGCAGGGCTTAACGGCTCTGCCTTTTTTATTGTCCAAGAAACGACCAAAATGGGTACAGATCTATTATTGTCGCAGACTACCACAAGTATGATCACAATTGACGACCGATAGATTCTACAGGAACAGACAAGACAACAAAAAACCCGAACTCATTGATTAAGCTCGGGTTTTAAGCCTTTCCAAGAATATCTTGGAATATGTTTTGGTGGAGACGCCGGGAGTTGAACCCATCCCCCGTCTTGAATACCGGTAGCTGACAACCAATTGGGAAAATTCCGGGAAAACCAATCTATTTCACACCGGCTTTTTCAACACTTTTTAATTTCAATAGCCTTCAAACTATCTTTCAAATACCACCAAAGTATTAGACCATTAGCCAGGTAATAACTCCATGAAGGGCCTTTTACTACGGATATAATCAAAGAAGATATCACTATCATCAACACGAAAACGACTGTAGATTTGACAAGTTCCCTGAGACTGAATAAGCCCTTACATTTTTCTTTCTCGACTCCGTTCTCAATCAAACAGCAACACAATCGACCTGTTATTAAATTCTCCGTTCTAAAAACAACAGAGAGTTCATTTTCATCCAAAGAAAAGCTATGAACACTTCTCTTCGAAAAAGATCTCTTTTGACTCAGTACCTTACCATTCTGAATGATATATTCTTTTCCGCTCCACATTGACCCCCAAGCAGTTATCACCCCACTCTCATAGGGAAACAAAAAACAAAATCCACTTCCATTTGATTTCTTCATCATTCCTCTTCTATATAAAAGGCTAAGCAATCCAAGTAAGCCCATACCCAATTACCACTTACCTTACACTTGGAATATTGCCAGGCAGTGTCGATCTATAGCCCCCGAGCGCGCGGGTTCTAACTTTCATCTACCGACTCAGTGTAGCTCTAGGCCACGGGGCGTACTACCCTCTACTAATTATTATCATAGTGACAGCTAAAACTATTCTCTCGCAAGATTTTCCATGCGGGGGAGCGCTTGCGAGGGGGCGAAAAGAAAAGAGTATCAAGGGTGTCGAACCTCGCACCTTATTGACCTGATGGACGTTAAGACCTATCTAGGAAAATAACGGGAGAAAATCGCCTTTGTTCCAAGTCGGCTTGAATCACCTCTGGGGGCTGGGGATCTGTTCCCCAGCAAGCGACCTTAGGAGCGTAGAAGTCTTTAAAAGTTCCACCTACCGGCCCTCTTTCCACTACTTCCGAACTCGTTAACTGCGATGAAATACATTTGTACTCTTCTCAGCGTCTTTTACGGACTCTCAGTTTACTCTAAATTGCCCTTGGAGGCAGTTATTCTGCACTAGCTGTCCATGAACTCGATTCAACTAGAAAAGACACAATCCCCCTAAAACATTGAATGCTTACAACAAAACATCACAATGGCAACAATTCCCTTATATCAACTTTACCTGTTCTTTTAGTATCTTCAAACTTTGCCAACGCCTCAGTACTCATAAACTCGCTTGGAAGATTCAATATTTTACAAATGCGGCCTCTATTTTTTTTCTTTCTAGGGTTAATCGGTTCAATTTTATATTTCTCCCCTACAACCACATTTACCTCTACTCCGCCCCTCTCAACTCTCAACTCCCCATTTTCTTCATGAATAGCCGTAGTCATTTCCTTTCTCGTCACCATCAGCACACCTCAATAATTTCTTTTTTCTTACTCTAAGAGTTTTACCAGCTAATTTTATTATTCCGCAACAGCCCTATATTAACACAACACATACTCATACAAAAATTATCGTTACTCATAACATCAAAGATAAATTATGAGAAAAAGCGGATTTCTATTGACACACTTAAGATCGGTCGCTATGCTCATACAATATTGAGCCACCTTATGAGGATGCTATGAAAAAAATTCACGAAGATAAAACAAGAGCCACTTTCTACATTGACAGCAGGATGTATAAGCTTCTCAAACGCTGCAGCGCCATAGAAGGAATCCCTATGTCAAGCATCATTAACGATGAAATTTTGGAAAACCGTGTGGGTAAGTATCAATACTCAAGCCCAGAAGAAGCAGAGTATCAAAAATGCGGTGCTGAACGTGATGCCCAGGAAAACGAACAAGAAGAATACTATGAGGCCTATTCTAAAACGCCAGAAGGACAATTTGAATCCGCTAAATATTTCATAGAAAAACAATTAAAAGAAAACAGTATTCTTCCTGAAGAAGCTGAACGACTTATAGAAAAAGCTTCGCGGAAATACGAAGAGCAAATAGAACAAGAAAGGATTAGGGAGGAAAAAGAAAAAGAAAATCTCAAAAAGAAGTGGGAGAAAGCGATAAAAAAATACCCCTTATAGAATAACAATAAAAAAAGCCCACCAACTGGACCAGTCCCGCCAAGAACCATCCAGTCAGTAGGCCCAACAAACACCACGGAGGTGTCCGTATGGACTCAACTTACAATCAAACGCACTCGTCTGTCAATCCTGTCTCTGGCTCAGGGACCAATCAAAATGTAATCGAGGGTGAGTCTTTTTCATCCTCAGAGGTACGTGATGTGCCTCTGAGAGATGAAAAGGGGCAAACCTGTATAACATGCCCCCCTCAACTAGTAACTGGTATTGATACCTTAGATGTTTCGATCTGGCTGGAATGGCCTGATCACTCTTTCCTTGAACTTGTTGACGAACGGAAGCAGATCGTTCAGGAGACAAATATGAAATCCCTCTCTTTCAACTTTTGGGGGATTGATTTTAATATTCACAGAACTGGCCGGAACCTCTTTCCTTATCATTTGAGCAGAGGTGATGCTCATTTACTCCTTAATAACCGATCATCTACAGATTCTTTCTGCACCGGACGCATAGAGGTTGGATCAATTTCATGCTGGTCGCCTGGGTATATCGAAACTTTCGATTACCTGCTTCGATTCCTCGAAGTACAGGGCGCTAAGCTTATAAGGGAAACTGTTTCAAGAGTTGATTTAGCCTGTGATACTATCGACATTTCTTTATCCCAAACAAAGGTGGACGACCAATCAAGATGGGTCAAACGTGCTAAACAATTTAGTATCCATCATGATGGTAATACCCTCTCAGGCATTACCCTGGGTAAGGGTGATATTATGCTCAGGATATATGACAAGGTTAAAGAGCTCAAAGACAAGCAAGCCACTTCAAAGCAAGAATTATTTAGCAAACTGTGGAAACAAGAGAAATTTGATCATTTGCCAGTAACAAGGACTGAATTTCAACTCAGGAGGCCTATTCTCAATCAATTCAGCAACGAAAACGGCAATAAGGTTAATACGGTCGCTGAAATAAAAAATTCTCTACAAACGCTTTGGGAGTATTGCACTCAACAGTGGGCGCGCCATGCTTGTAAATCGGTAGACAGAGAAAACAACAACCAAAAGCACATTGAAAACTCCTCCTTCTGGCAGTTGGTATCTTCTGCACAGTTCAGCGGATCAATCGTCCTAAAAAGACTTCTACCTGTTCCAAAGATTAACATCGATCCTCTTATCGCTCAAGGTACAGGCTGCTTACTCACTGTTGCTGCTGCAGCAGGACACGATGTTGACGATATTGATGGCATAGCAGAAACAATAAAAAAAATAGCACACGATCAATTAAAAAAATTCCACAAGGATCGCTACTCAGAATTCTCTCGAAGGTTCTGCAAACGCAGGAATGATGCTATTGGACTGATGGACTAATACTACACATTCAAGCGAACCGCTTTTATATTGTCATGTCAGACAGTTTGACAAACAGCAGACACCGCTCTATCATCGGCCTAGGAGGGCTATGTATGAAGGGTGGTATCTACACTGATCAAAAGTGTTCTGTTTGCGGTCACAATCTGAAAGACGATGGGAAAAAGGCGGTTCGCTGCCCTCTTCACCCTCAACAAGTTGCTACTTCTTTCCGAGTCCATTTTGATAGGGTTAAACGAAGATTCAAGAGCTACCCAGAAGCCCAACGCTTTCTTACAGGCCTTCGTTACAAAACCGACGAAGACACATTTGACGCCCGTGAATATTCCAGCAAGAAACCTCTTAGTTTTGCCAACCTCGCAAGCTCCTGGCTTACAGTCAAGGAAGATACTGTTAAAAAGAGCTCATACAACAACCTTCACAACTACATGATGAAGGCAATTGACGCTTGGGGCCATCGAAACATAAAAGAAATCGGATTTGCTGATATCGAAGATTTTTTCATTCTTCACCGTAAAAAGCTCTCGAGCAAAACGCTTTCTAATATGCGCTCAGCACTCCATGATTTCTTTAACTGGCTTGTTAAGCGAGAAGTTATTTCTAAAATTCCTAATTTTCCAGTAATCAAGGTGCAACTTGCCTACAGACAAATAATTGGAAAGGAAACCCAGCAGGCTATTTTAGAAGAGATTTATCGTATTGCTCCATTCAAAGTTTGGCTTGGCATCAAGTGGCTTTGCACATATATCGCTATCCGTCCTGGCGAATTAGTTCAAATTAGAGAACAAGATATAGATACCGAAAATAGATATATCTATATTCACCACTCTAAAACAGGCGAGACCAAGCCTGTTCCAATCCTTGATGAAGATATTGAACTTTACAAACAAACAGGGCCAAGTTTTCCAAGATCGTATTTCTTTCGTCACGACACGGGGAAAGGCGGTATTAGCCAAGGGCAGGAATATGGAGATAAATATTTCTATAAATGGTGGAAAAAAGCCTGTAAAAATATCGAAATTGAAGGTGTTGACCTATATGGTGGAACTCGGCATAGCTCTGCGGTTGCATTACGAAAACATTTCTCACCAGAACAGATTAAACAAGGAACAATGCACCAAACGAATAAAGCTTTTGAGAGATATTTTAGAATTGGATCAGATGACATTCGATCTATATATCAACAGGCATCAGACAGTGCAAAGACAGTAACTCATATTCAAAAAACTAAAATATAACTATGCTGACAATTACAAAATTCACAATAACAAATTTATTTAATAGCTTTGAACATACAATCAATTTTCCTCCTCCACTAGAAGGAGAAGACTTACCAAGAATCGTAATTATTGTCGGTCGAAATGGCATTGGAAAAACGACCATATTAGACATGATTGATGGACTACTTCGACTTGATTTCACTTCATATAGAAAAGTACCATTTTTAGAATCTGAATTAATTTTATCATCAGGTGACAAGATAAGAGCAAAGTATTCAGAAAAACGTCAATGCATAGAAGCTTCATTCAACGACACCAAAGCACGCTTATCATTATCTGAATCTGGACCAGCATTTGAGAAAGAACTCGATGCTATAGAGAAATTCAGACATGAAGCTTTACCTATATTGTCACAAGTTAGCTACCAAAAGGTAGACATTCATAGGTCAATTGCACTTCGCGATGAATCAGAAAACAATATCGAAAGATTTAATAAAAATAATAGCCATGATAATATTCAAAGAGTTGACCGTTATTACAGGGGAAAACTAGAGAATATAAAAAATATAAAATCAGCATTATCTGTAAAGGTTAAGAACTTTTTACAAGAAGCCCAAATTGATTATCAGAAATATTTCTCATCTGAAAATATTGATTTCATACCGAAAATAATAAAAAGACTACAGGTGAGAAATCGACAGTCACCAACTATTAGTAGCCTCATATCAAGACTCGAAACGATAAAAAGTAGTGAAAAAAAAATGAGCAGGTTCGGGTTATCAATGAGCATTGGAGATATCAATCAATTAGCTGATTTATTAAAATCAGACGACCCTAACACTAAATCGGACGCAGCTATTGCGGCACTTGAAGCCTATGTTGAAACTCTAGAAATCAAACATACGCAAAGAGAATCTATAGCAGCAAGACTTGAAACATTCGAGAATTTGATAGCAAAATTTTTTGCGGGAAAAAAAGTTCTCATTGATTACGAGTTAGGCTTGAAGATTGAAACTAATAGCCAAGAACAAATATCTGAGTTCAACTTAAGTTCAGGCGAATACCATTTATTATACATGATGGTAACTGCGCTAGTGAGCAAAAGAACAGGAACAACGATTGCTATCGACGAACCTGAGCTTTCACTTCATGTACAATGGCAACGTGAATTAATTTCGACACTATGCGCATGCGCATCAGGAGCCTCTCCACTCTTTATACTTGCAACTCATTCCCCAACAATAGCTTCTGAATACAGGGATAAGTGGGTTGAACTTACTTAATCAAGGGCAGATTTAGAGATGGCACCAATGCGATATACCATTACAGAACTGATTGGCGAACTGGCCCTAGACAGAGAGAAAAAAATATTATTTGTAGAAGGAGGCAGAGATTTGTCATTTTGGCGAAAATTCACCCCTCCCTCTACAAGGCCGAATAGCTCTATTTACCCTATATGCATGATTGATGTCCCAGCAATTTCTGGTGGAGAAAGAGGTCGTTTGATCGAACTTGTTAAGATCCTAAATCAGAATGGACTAGAAGACAGAGTTTCTATTTTTATTGATGGCGATAACAACAAAATACTTGAATTAACGTTACCGGACAATGCGATAACAACAGACTATCGCGACCTAGAGACATATTGTTTTAATGCTGAATGCATTAACGAGTTAATTCAAACTGGACTGGCGAATAACAATGTATCATTTAATGACTTATCGAATAAATTAATTTCTTTTTCCTACCCCATTGGCTTATTACGGATAGAGTCAGAAGAAAGTGGCATTGACCTCCCGTTCCAAAGAACCTTTCAAAAAAACAAAAGAAAAAATTACATTCTAAACAACGGAGAAAATATTGAACTAAACGAACACAAGCTATTGGTTAATTTAATTCAGAACTCATCAACGTTGGCCATGACTAATTACGAAGAGATAAAAGAAAAACTTGACAAGAAAAAAGAAGATCTAGAGCAAATAGATATAAGACTAATAATACACGGAAAAGATTGGTTTTTTATACTTGCAGAACTTTTATCAATTCCTCATGAATCTGTAGAAGCTCTTTTATTCATTTCTCTAAATTACGAAGAGCTACATGACTTACCTAACTTAAAAAGTACAGAATGTTTCTTATGTACACCGCCACCAGAATTAGCCCACTAGCTTTTTATATTGACACTATAATAATTAAGTTGGGAAAAGAATGGGAAAGAAAAAAGCCGACACTAAAGATAAACTTTACCTTTAATATCGGCTACTTAAATGGTGGAGACGCCGGGAGTTGAACCCGGGTCCGGAAACTCTCCCCTTACGTATCTACATGCTTAGTTTCGGGATTTAATCTCGTATCCTGCGCTCCCCCGAAACAGGGATAACCGGATACCAGCCTGAAAAGTTCTCGCCAACCGTGTCTCAGACGTACGCGGTTGACCAGCCTACAGAGTCGACGCTCCTAATCCAGTCCCGTAGACAAAGACTGGTGGAGCGGCACAGCAGACTAAGCTGCCAGTGCGTAGTTATAATCGTCTGCGATTATATTTAAAATCCGTCAATTTTACGAGCTGACAGCAACTCGACATGCAACAATAAGCTTCAATATCCCCGTCGAATCCGTTTCGTCCCCATATATAGAATTTGTGTTAATATAATTAGAGCAATTGTTTAGTCGCCACGTCGCATATCGCGATCTATATCGCGTTTTGACTGTTTTTCTTTGAGCGACGCTCGTTTATCATAGAGTTTTTTACCTCGGGCCAGTCCCAATTCAACTTTGGCTTTCCCATTCCCTATAAAATATATCTTAAGTGGGATAAGCGCAATCCCCTTTTCGTGCAATTTTCCAATTAATTTGCGCAGCTCCCTTTTGTGGAGCAGCAATTTTCTAACCCGGAGAGGGTCCTGTACCATATCGGTGGCAAATGAGTAAGGTGAAATATGCACATTGTACAAAAAGAGTTCCCCATTCTTCATCTGGGCATACCCATCACGCAGGTTTCCCTTACCTGCCCGTAACGATTTCACTTCCGGGCCTTTGAGCACAATGCCCGCCTCAAAGGTTTGATCGATATGATAATCGTGAAACGCTTTTTTATTTTTACAGACTACGTTAATTCCCATGCCCTTATTGTGCCCACCTCATAGTTAACAAAAAAACAACCTGTCTCTTACACATCTCTGGTTACACGTAACGCTTCTTCGATGGTTGTCAATCCGCTTTGCACCTTGCGCCAGGCATCTTCCCGCAGGGTAGACATACCCTCGCGTATGGCGATCCGGCGTAAATCGTCTGCTGTTGATCTGGAAGAAACCAACGCCTTCAGCTGTTCCGACATGGGGAAAATTTCAAAAATACCAATACGCCCATAATAGCCTGTTCCCCGACAATGACGACACCCTTTGCCCCGCTGCAGCTCAAACGCCCTCTTTTCCCCCACAGGAAAACCCATTTTTTGCAGTTCCGCCGCCTCAACCTCGTAGGCTTCGGTACAGTTGGGGCAAATACGCCGCACCAACCGCTGCGCTAACGCGCCGAGCATGGTAGAACCAATCAAAAAAGGTTCCAGGCCCAAATCTTCCAAACGGATAATAGTGGAGACTGCATCATTGGTGTGCAGAGTGGAAAATACCAGGTGGCCGGTTAAAGCCGCCTGCACCGCATATGTGGCCGTGTCCAAATCACGTATCTCTCCGATCATGATAATATCGGGATCCTGCCGCAGGATATTACGCAAAATATTGGAAAAAGTAACATCAATTTGTGCCTGCACCGCAATCTGGTTGAATTCCTCGTGGACCATCTCCACCGGATCTTCAATGGTGACAATATTTATGTCCGGGCCGGCAATCTGCTTAAGGGTGGAATAAAGCGTAGTGGACTTACCGCTGCCGGTGGGCCCAGTCACCAGCACAATCCCGTGGGGAGACGACATAAAATTGTTGTACACGACCCGGTCACGCCGAGAAAATCCCAATCCGTCCAGATTTTGAAAAATAACATCTGCATCCAGGATCCGCATAACGGTTTTTTCGCCAAAGGCAACCGGCACTGTGGACACCCGAACCTCTGCCTCGCCCTCTTTCTCCCTACGCCCGATTTTAATACGGCCGTCTTGAGGCCTGCGCTTTTCGGCGATATCCATCCTTGCCAGGGACTTAATCCGTGAGGTAATGGCAGAATGCACGGCTTTGGGTAATTTATAGATAGTATGCAGTACCCCGTCTATCCGAAAGCGAATCATACAGATATCCCGTTTCGGCTCTATATGGATATCACTAGCCCGTTGCTCCAGTGCATAGCTGAAGAGATGATTAACAGCAGCTTTTATATGCTGATCGGTCGAGGCCAGCTCCTTGCTGGAACTGAGACGCACGTATTGTTCCAGATTGCCGATATCAACCGTGGTGTCTGTTCCGGTTCCGCTAAATTGAGTTTCCGCAGCCGTTATAGAACGCTGAAAACCGAAAAATTCAGCCAGTATTTTTTTGATGTCGGTGCGGGTGGAGAGAAAGGCCCTGATTTTCACCTGGTTTGCCCGTTCGATATCGGCAAGTGGTCCGCGATTATCGGGGTTGTAGGTTACAACCTCCAGGATACCGTTGCGTAGGCCAAAGGGCAGAATTAGATGATTGACAGCAAAGGATCTGGAAATGGTTTTGGTTACAATTTCCATATCCAATTCCAGGGGGTCGAGCTTTTTAAAAGGGATTTTCAGCTTACGGCCAACCGCACGCATGATCACCTCTTCGCTGAGCAAATCCCCTTTAGACCCGGGAATTTCCAAATTCAGCGACGCGACCACAGCAACCAGGTCAGGATATCCTTTTTCAATCTTATACGGGTCTTCCTTACGCCTCCCTCCTGCCAGACGAAGCAGTTTCTGCCGCTGCTTTCCCTTTTCTAAAATGACAAACTGGCGCTTATCGGCGCTTAACAGCCCATCTTCGACAAGAAGATCCAGTAATTTATCACTATTTAAAAAGCTCATACTTTGTCCTAAAGGGAAATGCAGGATGGACTACCAACACACAGCCTGCACAGGCCGATCTTGGAAAAACATCAGAAACCAGCTCAAGCTACAACAGCACCTTGATCAGGATAAACCCACCTATTAATAATACAAGAAAAACGATGGTGAGAATATTAAAATATCGATTGATAAAATATTGGACAGGAGCCCCAAACTTGTAAATGAGACCGGCAACAAGAAAAAAGCGGGCTGACCTTGCCAGAATGGACATAAACATGAAGGTCGGAAAGTTAATCTTAAATGCACCGGCAGTGATGGTAAACAACTTGTACGGTAGCGGGGTAAACCCGGCAGCTCCCACGGCCCACGCATCGTATTGGCGGTAAAGATCCTGGACTGTGGCGTATTTGTCCTGGAGTCCGTACATGTCAAGAATAGGCCGGCCAAGGGTTTCCATAAATCCCATCCCCAGGCCGTAGCCAATAGCGCCACCGATAACAGAACCAACAGCACAAATTGCTGCAAATTTAAAAGATTTCTGCGGAGCACCGACACAAAGTGCTATTAAAAAAATATCAGGGGGGATCGGAAAAAACGAAGATTCGGCCACAGCAATGAAAAAAAGAGCCCACACACCGGCAGGTGTCTGGATCCACTGCATGCACCGGTTATAAATCCTCTGCAGAAGGGATAATTTATGATCGCCCATTGAACCCCTGCCAGCCATGAGCACCAATTAAATCGACAAAACGTACATGCTCAATCAGCTGCACTGTAATTTCCCCTTCCTCTTTGGTCAGCAGTTGGAGTTCCTGCACGTCATGATCGCCTACCGGAATCACTAATCGGCCATAATCTGCCAGTTGATCTATTAAGGGTTGCGGTACGACCGGCCCACCGGCAGTAACGACAATCGCATCAAAAGGCGCCTGATCGGCCCAGCCTACAGTACCGTCATCAATACGGGAAACGATATTATGATAACGCAGTTTATCAAAAACTTTTCGGGCTCTGCCCAGCAAGCTATCAATGCGCTCCACCGTGTACACTCGCTCACAGAGTCTGGAAAGTATAGCTGCCTGATAGCCTGATCCGGTGCCGATCTCCAACACCCGTTCCCCGCCCTTAAGCTGGAGAGCCTCGGTCATCAGTGCCACAATATACGGCTGGGAGATAGTCTGTCCACTGCCTATGGGTAAAGGGAAATCACCGTACGCACTTGCTTGCATGGCATCTTCGACAAACAGATGCCGGGGAACCGTGCCTATGGCATCCAGTACCCGTTGATCCCGGATTCCCCGAGATACCAACTGCTCTTCCACCATGCGTAGACGATAAATATCAAATGTAGAGGGAGAATTCACTTGACTTCTTCCCAAGTAAAATCATCCACCCAATCCTGATCAGCCTCGCTGAAGGTCCGAAATTCACAACGGGTTACCACGTCATTTTTCAAAGTTATCACTACCATTTCATATCCGTCTCCATCCACCCAGGAACTTACTATCGGCGTATGCCCCATAAAACCGGGAAGGTCTTCATAGTATACGTACTCAACCTCGACCGGTGAGACTCTGCGTTGTCCGTTAGGTTCTCCAAGATAGAGCTGCACATCATTTAATGTTGTTACTCCGGGCTTGATCAGTGATGCATCTGATGCAAGATGCCGTACCTCCTTGGAGTGGCACCCGCACAGCAACAACAATACAGCCACAATCATAAAAAAATGTCGCACAAGTACCTCCTTGTCTACTCCTGTAACCAGAGCAACCATTCAAGACCTTAAAAAAACGACCTTTGTCATTTCAGCGCATTGATAATAAGAAAAAAAGAAAAGGTTGTGTTCATATATCGTGAACACAACCTTTTTTCAAGCCAAGAGTAGGATCACACCACAAGGTGCCGTCATCACAGCCGAGCAAATGCGGCCCAGCACCCGGGTAATCACTGTCTGTTCATGCGGTTAGGACTCTTCACCGGCTGCCCGCTCCAGAATACGATAATTGCGGCTGACCATTTCCATGGGATCGATAACCAGTCCTGCCTGGATCAGGGCATTGTCATACACCTGGTCGACAATGATGCCTGCAAAATCGGGATCTGCGTCCTTGAGAGAGGCCAACTTCTTAATCAATGAACTGGAACCATTGATCTCCATATCCTTTTTGGAGTGCATCGCTCCCAAGCCGCCCTCCTGACCGGAAGCTTGCATGATCCGCTCCATAGAGGAGGTCATGAATCCGTCCACATTCACAATCATGGCAGGGCTATCAACCAGTCTGGTTGAACTTTTAACATCCTGCACACGATCACCAAGACGTTCTTTTATCCACTTGCACAGCGCCTCCACCTGATCCGCGGGCAAAGCCTCACCCTGCTCCTTGTCTTCGGTAGAGCTGGTATCTTCGGTTGATTCGGGCAAACGGATATCAGCTGTATCTGCTGAGACCAGTTTTTTACCGTCATATTCCCCCAGATGATTAAGGACAAAATCGTCAATTGGCTCAAGGGTGTAAAAAATTTCAATACCGCGTTTCTTGAACATCTCCACGTAAGGTCCATTTTCCACAGCAGCCCTGCTCGGACCATTGATAAAATAGATCTTATCCTGACCATCTTTCATTCTGGCGATATAATCATCCAGGGAGACCATCTCACCGGCTTCGCTTCCAGAGGATTCGAAGCGGAGCAGCTTGCCCAGATCATCGCGGAACTCAAAATCAGAGGTTACGCCTTCCTTGATAAAAATGCCGAAGGTCTTCCAGAACTGCTGATAGCCCTCTGCATCCTTTTTGGCCTGCTCATTAAGGAACTTGATAAAACGCTTTGTCAGTACCTTGCGTAACTTATACACCAACGCATTATCCTGCAGCGACTGGCGGGAGATATTGAGCGGCAGATCTTCCGAGTCGACCACACCCTTGAGAAAACGTAGCCATTCCGGCAGGATATTTTCACTGTGCTGATCAATCAGAACTTTCTGACAATAGAGGTTAACCCCCGGCTGCATCCGGCCCATACCCGCAACTTCGAAGTTATCCTTAGGCACATACACCAACGCATTAATTGCCAACGGTGCATCCGCTGAGAAATGAAGCCTGTACATCGGTTCATCGGCGGCGTTACCAATAAATTTATAAAATTCAGTATATTCCTCTTCAGTGATCTCGCTTTTAGAGCGGGACCAGATTGCCTGGACCGTATTCACGGTCGTACCTTCCACCTTGACCGGAAAGGGAACAAACGTAGAGTACTGCTTAATAATATGCTCAACCGTAAACTTGGTGGCATAGGTCTCGGCATCTTCCTTCAGGTCGATGATAATTTTGGTGCCTCGATGAAGCCCTTCGCAGGGGCTGACGGTATAGGTTCCTCCACCATCCGAGATCCATTCGTGTCCTTCGCTGCCGTCCCATGAACGGGTTTGCACCGTCACTTTTTTGGCAGCCATGAATACCGAGTAAAAGCCGACACCAAACTGACCGATGAGGCTGACATCTTTTTTCACGGCCTCGGCAAGCTCTTCAAAAAAACGGCTGGAACCGGAATGGGCAATAGTCCCCAGGTTGGTTTCCAACTCCTCTTTGGTCATACCAATGCCGGTATCAGTGATGGTTAAGGTCTTCTTTTTATCATCACAGTCAATGTTGATCTCAAGCGGTACATGGGCATCAAACTCAGCCTGCTCGACCAAACTTTGGTGTCGATATTTTTCCAGAGCATCAGCCGCATTGGAAACCAACTCTCTCACAAAAATATCTCGTTCCGTGTACAGAGAGTTAATGACAATATCCAGAACCTTCCTGGTCTCTGCTTGAAACTGTTTGGTTTCGACCTGTGCTTCAGTCATGATACAAATCCTCTTTTTCTACTTTTTAGTGTTATTTATGAGAACGGGGCCTACCATTCATGCCGGCGCATGATTGCAATCCAGTTGCATCCCCCACGGCGACCCTCTATCCCGAATTTATCCGGGCTATGACAGCTCTTCCATCATATGAACCATACGCGATATACAACGGCCTATACCCATTGAATAACGCGCTTTTTCACCAGAAACCCCAAGCAAAATGGGCCTTTCTTTTATCCGGCGAACATGGTAAGCACGATTAGCTGCCTGTCAAGACTCGGCACACCATGCTCCCTTTTGTAAATTTTATTTTTGTTACCACACTATGGACAATCAATTCTACGACGTCTGCATCATCGGTACCGGCATATCAGGGCTTTCCACGGCTGCCTTCCTCCTCGATCAGCAACCGGATCTACGCATTTTAATGCTGGAAAAAACAGAGCAAAGCGGTGGAGCCATCAGCAGTTATCACCAGGATGGATTTCTAGCCGAATGGGGTCCCCACGGATTTCTTGATAACTGTGAGGCCAGCAGAGAGCTTATTCGCTTCGCATCCCTTGAAGGTGAATTGGAAACAACACCACTTGCCGAGTTTGTCCGCTATGTCTGCCTGGACGGCAGACTCCAATGCATTCCCCAAACGCCGCTGCGCATCCTCAGGCAACCATTGATCTCTGTTCCGGCAAAGTTACGCGTACTCGCAGATCTCTGGAAAAAGCCCATGCCGGCCTCCCCTTCTGTGGCCCAGTGGGTTGAATACAGGTTTGGAAAAGCTCTGCTCCCGTTTGCAGATGCCGTTTTTACCGGTACCTATGCCGGTGACATCAACAAACTAAAAATTGATGCAGTAATGCCCGGTGTCAGAGCCCTTGAGCAACAACACGGTTCTGTTATTCGTGGCGTCATCAAAAAAATGTTTGCCAAACGCAAAGGGGACCATAAACGTAAAGGCATGCCTGCAATGACCAGTTTCAAGGGAGGAATGGGCAGGCTCCCGCAACGCCTTAGCGAGAAAATCGGCGACAAAGCCACTATACTCTATAACACCGAGGCAACCGCACTGACCAAAACAGATGACCAATGGCAGGTAGCCACAGGTGCTACGACCTACCACTGTGCCGATCTGGTTGTTGCACTTCCTGTGAATACAGGTCTTCCTCTGCTGAGACACGCACAGCCCATGCAGCCACCGCTTGCAAGTATCCCGGAGGCCCGTATTATTTCTGTAATCCTCGGCTTCACAGAAGAAGCGCAGATCCCCTTTGGTTTTGGCTACCTGGCACCTGAAAGAGAAGAACGATTCTCCCTTGGCACCCTGTTTTCTTCACATATGTTTCCCGGTCGCGCTCCTCAAGGGCATCAAATAATAGAAGTGCTGGTGGGCGGACGTCGACATGCAAAACGGCTCCAGCTTACAGACAATGAGCTGATCAATTACGTGTACCAGGATATTCGGCAAATTATGGACCTGCCCAAGGCCCCATGTTTCAGCAAAGTTTTACGCTCCCCTTATGGTATTCCTCAACTGGAGAGCGGATATACTGATCTACTGGCCTGGCGGGAAAGGGTAATGCAGGGCGAACCCAATCTGCATATTTGCGGATTCGGCTGGAAGGGTATCGGTATAAATGACATGACCCAAGAAGGCCGGAAAATGGCGCAAAGGATTATAACCAGACAGGAACAGGGAGATAGTGCAGAGGTGAAGGGAGTTTACTTCTAAAAAAAAGAGCAGGCAGCTCCCGCCACCTGCTCTTTGTGCAAAAAAATCGATGTAAAAAATGCTCAGTGCTCCAACTTTGAGCAGAGCATATCCACTTGCTCCTTGGTGGCTTGTTGGCGAGCCATGTCGCGGGTGATAACCTTGACTGCATACAAAACCGTTGAATGGTCACGGTTGTACATCCCACCGATGTCAGCCAGTGAGTCTTTGGTAAATTTACGGGTCAAATACATTGCGATCTGACGCGGGTAAGTGATGGCTCTTTTTCTGGACCGAGATCGCAAATCGTCGGTACTGACCTTAAACTGCTCACTGACCAGATCTCGAATACCGGCAGCAGACATTTCTTCAGTTTGGCAAACAAATCCTGACATAATCTCTTTGAGCATATCCATATCAGGAGCTTGACGACGAAGGCTCGACTTGGCCTTGATCCCGAGAATGGTGCTTTCCACCCGCCGTATGTCTCCTTTCAGTTTTCTGGCCAGGTAATCGACAAGTTCTTCGTCCAATTGCAGATTGCTGCCGTGCAGCTTATGTTGAATGATACGAGTTCTGGTGTCATAGTCAGGGCACACAATATCGGTCACCAGACCGGAAGTCATCCGACTGCGGAAGTCTTCGTCCAAGCCCTTGAGTTTGTTAGGCGCAACTGCAGATGTCAAAATTACCCGACGGCCTGATTTAATCAGGTAATCAAGAATCGTATTCAGCTCTTCCTGGGTCTTATTTTTACCGACAAGCGTATGAACGTCTTCGACCAACAGGAGATCGCAACTGTTAATATACTTCTTGGAAAACTGCTCCATGGAGTTGGAACGGAGGTTCTTTACCATATCTGCAGTAAACTGTTGGGCAGTGAGATATTGCATCCGGGTTGCAGGTGCGGAGTTGAGCACCTCATGGACCACGGCCTGAGTCAAATGACTTTTACCAAGTCCGGTGGTGCTGTTCATGAACAGACAGTTGCCATATGTTCTATCACCAGTGGCAAGTGCAGAACAGGCAGACTGTGCCAACACATTTGATTCCCCGACCATAAATTGATCAAAGGTAAATGCCGGATGCAGAGAACGATATCTGGACTGGTTCACGGAAACGCCGGGAAGACGCAACTGTTCTCTGGTACTACTTGTACGTGAAACCACTGGTGCCTCAGCTGCCAGCACTTTTATTTCAGGCGTCATGCCCATCTTACCGGCAGCACCTTTCATGAGATCAATATAGCGGTCTTCAACCCATGCACAAAAATAGCGATCCGGCCCAACCAGTTCAATACTCTGTTCGCTTTGCTCTCGGCATTCTAACGGTTTAATCCACAAACCGAATTCGCTTTCCGGCAAAGAAGAGAGTAACGATGATTTGATCGCATTCCATATCATAAGGTCTTTTCCTTAAAACTACTTGATTTTATTAGTAAATATGTACAGGAAGGTACTACGTGGACATCTGTTTTTTGCTATGACCATTGATGTACCTAAAATCCCTTTTCCGGTCAAAATCGATATGGACTGATTTCAAGGTACAAATCAAGAGTATATTAACAAATTCCAGGATAATGAAAGATTCAGTGTATAGAGCGAGCTCAGGACGCATCTCCCCAACCTACCGTTTCTTTCCTCAGCATTTTCATAAAGACACGAACAAACAACTACTTAAAAACTAACCGAACAAGTTACTAACAAGTTACTAACAACTGCATAACTCTACAATGCTCCACACAGCTCTCCTTAACTAAAATATGCTCAATTTTCAGCTTACGAAACACCCCTATGGTTTAATTGCCCTCTATTGCGTAGTTTCCACGTCTGTTTCGACTCAAAAAAAATGTCATTTTTTTATGACACTTTTACCCACAACGCCCATCAAGGCGTGGCGCGATTGCTTACCATCTTTTTCCATTATGTCAATGAGTTAAGGAATAAAAAAAACAAGAAAGATAGGGATCGAAAGCGCCGACAGAGGATCCATCTGTTTAAAAAAACGCTATAACTGCAAGCTCCTCGCGACAGTGAAAACTTCTATCCGTTTGGGTTTTTCGCGGCGCAAAACACGAGAACATTCGTTTATGGTACTGCCAGTCGTAAAAACATCATCCACAAGGAGTATTTTTTTCCCTGTCAACAAACCCGATCTCGACAGCTGAAAACACCCTTTAAGATTTTGTCGCCGCTGTTGACCACTCAGTGAGGATTGCGGACTGGTGGCTTTGGTCCGTACTAACAAGCTTGCATGTGTTAATGTTCTCCACTGGGGAAAACAATGACGAGCAAGCACCAGAGCCTGGTTGAACCCCCGTTCCCGTAATCGCCCTATATGCAGCGGCACCGGAATAATGATATCAGGCACAGCAAAATGTGCTAACATACCTGATTGTTCGGCTATTTTTTTCAAGGTAGGTACTGCTGAGGTGGCATTGGAGAATTTAAGTGCCAACAGGAGGTTGCTTACAGGGGACTG
Organism: Desulfogranum marinum; assembly: GCF_963675105.2. Lineage (NCBI taxonomy): Bacteria > Pseudomonadati > Thermodesulfobacteriota > Desulfobulbia > Desulfobulbales > Desulfobulbaceae > Desulfogranum > Desulfogranum marinum. Next base: position 1,167,634 of record NZ_CAXXRO010000004.1, on the reverse strand, counting down.
ATAAAACAAGGCAGAGCGAGCGTAATCAAAAAGATAATGATTGCGAAGGCATGATCCACAGAGATGATCTTCACCACCCGGAAAAGGCATACCGCAGGTGATGCAAAGGGGGGAGGAAATAAATCGAAGGTTGTCGCGACAGGAAGGACAGATAAGCGGAGGCCTGGATGTGTCCAGCCGTTGTTCACAGCAAAGGCACTGCGGAGGAAACAGGAGGTCGTGCAAGGCCTCAATATATGTATGCACCATCCATACTCCCCATTTAAATCTGGTATACCAATCGAAGAAAAAGCACCTGTTTATAACAACCCGCCAAGCTGCCTGGGCACTCTTTCTATCATTGTAGCCAAGGGAGACGGTGACATAACCTTGCAGATTTTATCTGTCCATGTATATTTCGACTTTGCAGAAAAGGATGAATAGACCGGCTTTCTGTTGCTATCTTTCCTTGTTACATGGAATCAATATAAAGATCACAGGCACAACCAACTACATCCACCTTAACTATCACAATCACGATGTCTCCCTTTCAATATGTCCGTGCAGCAGTTACACTGATCCTTGCCCCTCCCCTGACCATTATCATTTCGACGCTTGCCTGGCTCGATCTCACCTGGTTTCGTAAAGACAAAGACAAAGCTCTTTTTTACCCCCGTCTCTGGGGCAGAATACTTTGTAAGCTTGTTGGCGCAGAGGTAGAAGTTGAAGGCCTGGAAAATATACAGCCTGACCAGACCTACATATTTGTCGGCAATCATGCCAGCCAATTCGACATCTTTAGTTTTCAAGGCTATTTCCCTTATACATTCAGATGGATCGCCAAAAAAGAACTTTTTAATATTCCTATTTTCGGCCAAACCATGAAAAAGGTGGGCTACATCGCTATTGACCGTTCCAAAGGGCGACAAGCAATGAAAAGTCTGGACAAGGCTGCCGAGCAGATTGCCGCGGGCAATTCGGTGTTAATTTTCCCCGAAGGGACTCGCAGTTCCGATGGTAAGCTTCAGGAATTTAAGACAGGCGCTATTCTCCTGGCCATAAAGTCCGGGGTCCAGGTAGTTCCCATCGGCTTTAACGGCTCTTATTCGATACTCCCCAAGAAAAAGCTATTGGCTGACAACGGTAAAATTACCATTCGTATAGGTACCCCCATGCCAACCAACCATTACAAATCAAGGGACAAACAAGCCCTTGCTTTGTCACTCCATAATGCTGTCCAGAAATTGTTGGACAACAAGCACAAGGTCGATGAGGCACCTACAACACCTGTCGAACAATAAATTTCGCCTTCGTTCCGGAAAGGTGGCGAAAGAAGCCAACAGCATAGTAAGATTATAATTCTTTGCAAAAATAAAGGAACGTGTCATAATGCCAGCGTTATTCTTGGTAGTAGAATTTCAACACAACGTAGATTGTCTCCTGCCACATACAATCAGTTAACATAACTTCCCTGACAAAGCTTTCTTTCACAGGAATCGTTCAATGCAGTCGTCTATTCGAATTACACCCTCTTTTCTGTATAGCTTTTCTACGCTCTTAGCAATTGTCTTGCTCTATTGTATACCATCGGCCCTGGCAATAGAGCAAAACACTGCATTTATTCCCTTAAAAATCAATGCTCCCAACCCGGAAACCTTACTTGTTCCAGTTGATAGGGCCTTAGAAAAGAGCGTAGCTGAAAAAAATTATACATCCATTTCCAGAAACAAGGCGACGTCTCTTGTAGATTATAAAGGGACCTGGCCTCCGCCTGCAAAGATCATCAACCAAATCTCTGAAAAAACGGGTTATGACTATGTGGCCATAGGCAGTCTCACCCAACTGGGAGACAAGTACAGCCTCGATTTCTCCGTATTTGATGCCTTGCAACCGAGCTCGCCTTACTCCTATTTTCGTGAAACAGATTCCCTTGAAGATTTATCCCGCGTTATCAGTGAAGTCGTTGCCGAGGCTGTCAGTTTCGCCAACCGCAGCTTCACCGTCGCTTCCATTGCCCCAGCCGGCAATAAACGTATCGACGCAGGGGCTATCCTTCGCAAAATTACAACCAAACCAGGGGACATCTATGACCCTACAAGCCTTAGAGAGGATTTAAAAACCGTCTTTTCCATGGGCTATTTTGACAATGTGGAAATAGAGGCAACTGATACCGACAACGGAAAAAAAATTCTTTTTAGAGTCCAGGAAAAGCCACTCATCGGTAGTGTGGTCATTACCGGCACAGATAACATCAAAGAAGAAAATGTCCGTGATGCTGCTAACATTGCAACCAACACCATTCTTAATCCAACCAAGGTCAATGATGCTGTTACCAGGGTAAAAGAGCTCTACAAGTCAAAAGGCTATTACAATACTGAGGTAGAGGCAACTATCAGCTATCCCTCTAAAGATAACGCAGAAGTACGTTTAGTTATCCAGGAAGGAGACAAAATAAGCGTCGAAGAGATTACCTTTCAAGGTAACACCACCTTTGAAGACAGCGACCTGCTCGATATTATCCAGACCGGCACCTACAGCTGGTGGCTCTCCTGGCTGACCGATGCCGGTGTGTTAAAGATGGATATCCTCAAGCAAGATGCGGCTCGGCTTGGCGCTTTTTATCAAAACCATGGTTTTATCGAATCCAAAGTCGGCACCCCTGTGGTCGATCAAAAAGATGATGGCCTGTACATCACCTTTCCAATTGAAGAAGGCCCCCGTTACAGGGTCGGTATTGTTGACGTGGAAGGCGACCTTATTAAAGATAAAGAGCTGCTGATTAGTAAGCTGCAAATCCGCCAGGAACCGTTTCTCAACCGTCAGATACTGCGCGAAGATACCACCCGCCTCACCGATGTGTATGCTGAGAATGGTTACGCTTTTGCGGAAGTCACTCCCAGAGTAAACAAAACCGACGTGGGCAAGCGTGTCGATATCATGCTCCACATAGAAAAAGGCTCACTGGTGTATTTTAACCGGGTGGAAATCCAAGGCAATACCCGCACCAGGGACAATGTCATCCGCAGGGATCTTCAGGTTAAAGAAGGTGGCCTGTTTGACTCTAAAGCCATTCGCACCTCAACCCTTAAATTACAGCGCCTGGGTTATTTTGAGGAGGTTACCGTTACTCCTAAACCGACGCTCAACGAAGATAAAATGGACGTGGTGGTCGATATCAAGGAAAAAGCCACCGGGCAGTTTAGTATTGGTGCAGGGTATTCCTCCTCTGAAAATGTGATGTTCATGGGGGAAATCAGCGAAGACAATTTCCTGGGAACAGGGAACCGGTTATCGCTGACAGGCTATCTCAGCAGCAAATCGGCCAAATATAAACTTGCCTTTACCAATCCCAGACTGTTTGACTCCAATGTTTCCGGTGGAGTTGATCTCTATAACTGGGAAACAGAATATGATGATTACACCAAAGCGTCCACAGGTGCGGGGGTACGCATCGGTCATCCGCTCATCGAAAAGTGGTATGCCTACTATGGCTACACCATTGAAAATACCGACCTGAGTGACATCGACGACGACGCCTCCGAGGTAATCAAACGCTCTGCCGAGATCAACCTGAACAGTTCCGTCCGTTTGTCTCTGGTGCGTGACACCAGAAACCGTACCTTCTCTCCCAGCACTGGTTCACGCAACTCGGCAAGTATTAAATATGCAGGCGGCCCTCTTGGCGGAGATGCCCAGTATACGAAGATAGAAGGTGCTTCCTCCTGGTGGTTCCCCATGATCTGGGATACGGTTTTTCATGTCAAAGGTGCTGCCGGCCAGGCTTTTGCCAATGAGGACGACAAACTCCCAGTGTACGAACATTTTTACCTGGGTGGTATGAACTCTATCCGTGGTTTTGAGTCCTATTCGATCAGTCCGCTTGATGAAGAGACCGGTGAAAAAATCGGTGGTGACAAGATGTGGTATGGAACCGTATCCGTTATTTTCCCACTGCTCAAAGATATGGGTATGCAGGGCGAAGTTTTCACCGACTTTGGTAATGTATACGGAGTCGATGAAAGCTGGGACTTCAATGAGTTCAAAAAAACCGCTGGTGTCGGTATCCTCTGGCTTTCTCCTTTAGGCCCGCTCAGACTGGCATGGGGATTCAACCTGGACAGGCAGGAAGACGAAGACAGTTCCAACTGGGACTTCAGCATGGGCGGTACGTTTTAAGCGTTCCTTACCCTCAATTTAAAAGAGTACATTCATGCAGTCGCTCCTTAAACGGCTGTGCGAAGGCAGTTCACAACCACCTGACATAACGGGCCTGAACAGCGCTTCCACTGCATTATTTTTAAGCCGCACCCTGGAAGCGCTTGGGACTTCGCTTTGCTGTATTATTCCCTCTGACGAACAACTTGAAACCTTTGCCCAGGATATAGCACTTTTTACCAGTGCAAAGGTACTGGTTTACCCCAGTTTCGAAATCCCCCCATATACCCCCCTGTCTCCCGATCCGGCTACGGTTGGGGCGAGGCTCTCCGCTCTGTACTTACTCCAGGAGCTTACAGAACCTTGCATTATCCTCACTTCTGCAGAAGCAATCCTGAGAAAGATCCTGCCTAAAAGTGCTTTTAACGATCACTGCGAGTTGCTCATTCAAGGTGAAGAGATTGACCGTGATGCGCTTATCCAGACGTTGATCCGTGCAGGATACCAAACCTGTGAACTCGTGCAGCAGCAGGGTGACCTGGCAATTCGGGGCGGTATTGTTGATATTTTTCCACCAGCCCATGATCCTGATAATGGCACAGGTCCTCTTCGGTTGGATTTTTTCGGAGATACCCTGGAAACCATACGTATTTTCGACCCTGTCAGTCAACGATCCTTTGACCAGCTGGAAGAAGCGGTCCTGCTGCCGGCTTCAGATATGCTTTTTCCTCAAAAGCAAGGAAAAGGGCTATGGGAGGAGGCACTGACAAAAAGTGCCGACCAATATCAGTGGCGCTCTGACTCTCACATCCAGATCAGGGACTATTTCAGCCAGGAATACCGTTTTCCAGGAATCGAGTTTATGCTGCCGCTACTCTATGGCGGCACGGATAAGCTTCATTGTTTTTTTGACTATCTTCCCCAAGAATGCGCACTCTTTGTCTATGATCCCTTTGGGGTGCGGCAGTCTTTGGATATCGTCCGCGAACGGATAGACGCTAATTACAATGAGGCCTTGGCCGGGGATGTAGCAGCACTCCCCCCAAATGAACTGTTTTTAACCAAAGAGGAAACAGATACCCTCTACCAGGCGCGGCTTAAGGCACGGTTTGTCCAACTTCCCGATCCGGATAATCCCGAACCTCCCTTGAGTGTTAATGCCGGTGATCATAGTCTGCTCCGCCAGGAAATTGAACTCCAGCGTAAAAAACGTGGTCTGCTTGCCCCGCTGACAGACCGAATCATACCCTGGCAGGAAAAAGGTGCCACCACCTTGCTTGCCTGTAAATCAGAGCGTCAGGCAAGGCACTTTTCCGAACTGTTTGAAAACTACCACCTACGGTCCCGCCTGATAGCAGCCCCGATCAATCTGAGTACACCTCATCCCACAGATGAAATTCTGCTCGTGGATCACCCCTTGTCCAAAGGGTTTGACCTTGCTGACGAAAAACATCACATTCTCTCGGCTACGGAACTTTTTGGTGACAAAAGGCTCCAAAAGGGGCGACGCAAGCACAAGGGAGGACAAGCAGACAGCCAACCGCTCCCACTTGATCAGCTCAGCGATGGTGATGCAGTTGTCCACAGGGAGCACGGTGTTGGTATTTTCAGGGGGTTGGTTAATATGCAAATCTCAGGAAATCGAGGCGATTTCCTGCTCATCGACTACCGCAACGATGATAAACTGTATGTCCCGGTTGACAAGCTACACTGGGTAAGTAAATACCAGGGGCTGACAGATCAACAACCCAAACTCGACAGCCTGGGCAGTCAGCGCTGGCAAGCGACCAAGCAAAAGGTAACAGATGCGGTATGGAAGGTTGCCCAAGAGTTGCTCGAGATCTATGCTCAAAGAGCGATCCGCAAAGGACATCAATTCAGTCCTCCAGGTGAGCTTTACCGCGAACTCGAAGAATCCTTTCCCTTTGAAGAGACACCGGGCCAGGCAAAAGCTATAGACGATACCCTTGCAGATCTTACCAGCGAACAGCCCATGGACAGACTTGTCTGCGGCGATGTAGGCTACGGCAAGACCGAGGTTGCGGCAAGGGCCGCTTTTAAAGCCATAGAGGATGGATTTCAGGTAGCTATTCTTGTCCCGACAACCGTACTTGCAGAGCAGCACGCTGCCACCTTTCGTGATCGTTTCACCTCTTTTCCGGTTGAAATACGCTGTTTGAACCGCTTCCGTACCACCAAACAGCAAAAAGAAATCAGCGCTGGTGTGGCTGCCGGTTCAATTGATCTTGTGGTCGGCACGCACAGGTTGCTCTCCAAAGATATTCAATTCAATCGCCTGGGGCTGCTGATCATAGATGAAGAACATCGGTTCGGTGTCAGCCATAAAGAAAAAATCAAACGTCTCAAGGCTTCGGTTGACGTTCTGACTCTGACCGCAACGCCCATCCCAAGGACTCTGCAAATGTCGCTACTCGGCATCCGAGACCTCTCTGTTATCTCTACTCCCCCCCAGCAACGAAGGGCAGTCAAAACCTTTCTCGCCCGTCATGACCAGCTGGTTATCAGAGAAGCGGTAATGAAAGAGATGCAGCGTGGTGGTCAGCTCTTTTTTGTACACAACCGGGTCCGAACAATCCATAGGGCTGCAGAAACCATAGCTGATCTGGTTCCTCAGGCGCGGATCGGAATTGCTCATGGGCAGATGTCAGGTCAGCAGCTCGAAAACGTGATGGTACAGTTCATCAATCATAAAATCGATATTTTGGTGTGCACCACAATCATTGAGTCCGGCCTTGACATCCCAAACGCGAATACGATCATCATCAACCGGGCAGACCATCTCGGGCTTGCTGATATCTATCAGCTCCGCGGTCGCGTCGGCCGCTCTTCGCGACAGGCATACGCCTACTTGTTTGTCCCCTCCCTGGACAGCTTAACCAGTGATGCCAAAAAACGACTCCGTGCCCTGATGGACAACTCAGAATTAGGCAGTGGATTTAAACTAGCCATGAATGATCTGCAGATCCGCGGCGGAGGCAATCTGCTAGGCGTTTCTCAGTCCGGCCATATTGCTGCGGTCGGCTACGACCTCTATCTCGAACTCCTCCAGGCAACGGTTGCAGACCTGAAAAAGCAGGCTCTCGCTCGTGAGAACGGTCAGTCGACCGTTATTGATATTGACCCAGAAGTCAAACTTCAATTAACCGCCTTTCTCCCTGACGACTACATCACAGACACGCCCCAGCGTTATCAGGCGTATCGGCGCATCTCTGCCATGGGCAATGCAACATATGAGGAACTGCAGGATCTCTGTGAAGAACTCACCGACCGCTACGGGCCCTTGCCGGAAGAAGCACAAAACTTGATAAAAATCATAGAACTCAAACAGAGACTGCGCCCGCTTTATATCAACAAGCTGGAACAATCGCCAACAACCCTTGTCTTTCACTTCGTGGAAAACAGCCCTCTTGATCCGCAACGGCTCATTGTTCTGATCCAAAATCACAAAGGTAAATCCAAAAACACTCCGCGGTTGACACCTGATCATCGATTGCTGGTACCTTTTGTCGGAGACAAAAGCCTTCATCAACAAATTAACACGGTGCTCAACACCCTTGAGGATAATTAACAATTATGCAAAATTACTGTGACAAAACAATACACGAGTTTTCATGGGACGCCATTGATACTATCTTGCTGGATATGGACGGCACGCTGCTGGACAAACATTTTGATGACTATTTTTGGGAGCAATACCTACCCGAGCACTATAGCCTTGCCTATGATATTTCGGTGGAGGCAGCTAAAAAAGAATTGCTTGCCAGGTATGCTGCAGTTGAGGATACCCTCAACTGGGCTGACACCAGTTTCTGGTCCCGTGAACTGGGACTGGATATCCCGGAGCTTAAGTTGCGTATCAACCATCTCATCGGCGTGCATCCTTATGTGATAGAATTCCTTGAACACTGCATCAAGATGCGCAAAAAGCTCTATCTTGTGACCAACGCTCATTCGAGCACACTCTCCATAAAACTTGAAAAAACAGCTCTTGACCCGTGGTTTGACCAAATTATCTGTGCCGAAGAAATCGGCTTAGCCAAAGAAGAGCCGCTCTTCTGGAATAAGCTGGAAAAACTTCTTAACTATGATAAGCAACGGACGCTGCTCATTGACGATACGGAAAAAGTTCTGTCTTCAGCACAGCAATACGGCATGGGCCATTTACTTTTTGTAGCCAGACCCAGCAGTAGGCAGCGAGTGCAGTATTCATGCAGTTTCCCCTCCATTGAATACTTCAAAGAGCTTCTGCCCCGTTAAAATATGCTGCTCGCCCCTACCTACGCTTCGAAAAAATGACATAAAAAAAAACCCTGTCCTCTGCAAAGCAGAAGACAGGGTTTAATGTTCCTACAAACAGCTATGTAGTTTAAGCGCGTCTGATTTGGCGAATATAATCTTTAGCCAACGACGGGTGGTCTGAAATAATCTGTCCTTTTTCATCACCCATTTCCTTGACAAGGTGATTCATCACCTGAGCATAGGTCATGTCCTTTTTCAATGTTTCCTCAACCAATGACTGAATCCTTTCCTGGTCTGCAACATCTTCAAAATAACTAAACAAGCGGTGCATATCCTGCTCGCTTCCATCACCACCACTGGCGGCTGCTTCTTCTTCGGTGCTCTGTGCAGTAGCGGCAATACCTTCCTGAATCTCTGTTTGCAATCTCTCCACCAAATCCACAATGGGTTTGATGTCATCCTTACTGGCAATATCCTTTGCCTCAATAGTCTTAACCCGACCTGGTAAATCACCAAGCAGCTTTTCCGAAGAAATATCCTGCAATTTACCGTGAGCGGCCTCAACTTTTGTCTCTAATCCGGTGAGGACTTCACTGAGTTTTTGCAAGGCATCCCCTGACGCATTGACCTCGCCGGCAACCTGATCCAGCTTGTCAGTGGAGGCAAAAGCATCCATCTTTGACTCAAGAGCATGGATTTTATTGGTTAACTCGTTGAGCTTACTTTCAAGCATACTGTGAATTTCATCAACCTTGGTGGTATCATTTAGCAAAGCCTTTTCCACTTTTGGAGATGCTGATTCCTGCTGCGCCGATGCCTTCACATTGGCGACAACAGCCAGGCCATCTGCAAGCCAAGAGCCTAAGGTCAACTTTAAACTCGCATACATACCAGCAGCACTTTCCTTGTTGACCATGGCAACGGCACCAAGAAAAATACCGATAAGTACAGCCAGGCACAATGACAACCCGATAATCATGCCAAAAGCCCATTTGATCAGATTAATGGCACCAATAAAAATCATTGCAATACTACTCCACACACTCCCCTCTGCAGAGGTGCTGGTAAAGTATACAAGCAGGGTAAAGATAAGCAGTACAACCCCGGCTTTAAGCAGTGGGCCGCGCATGATGTTTTGTTTCATTAATTACTCCTCCGTTTCAGAATGTCAGTCTTGACTGTGAGCATACAGTCTCTCCAGACAAAACAATGGCATTAAATTTACAAAATGTCTGTGCGTTTTTTAGTGTATTTAGCCGTGAACAGCAAGGGAAATATGTGAAATTTCTCTAAACATACTCATCAGTATTTCTTATAAACCAAGAACCTAAATTACGATCCCCCTTCCCCCTGTCTCCTTGCACAATCCAGCCAAATTTCATCCAACTTTTGCTCGCACTCGACAGCACCTTGAGTATTTGCGGATCTTACCCCTTCCCGTTGTTATTCATTATTTCTAGCAGCACCTCAGTTAGAGTATGATACAAATCATATCAGGATCTAATTCGGTGAGCCATTATGTTTTACCCAGCACTGCATCGGAAAAGGTCAGGTTGAAAATACTATGCAGTGATAAGCATGGCAGATGTTATCAACAAAAGCACGACTTACGCCCCCCATGACAAGTTATAATCACTGTTTCTCGTCGATGGTCAAAGACGCCTTCATAGGCTTACAAAAAATGACCATGCAGGCCACCTCTCCATGAATATAGATTTTATTATCCATCCAAGCAAATATGTCTCTAAAAACCACAGTCTTTCCCCCCATATCAAACAAAGAGACGGAGCGTCAAGAGAACGATTTAACAGTTGAACTCTCACCCGTAATCTGTCATGCTCACGGATGGTTGTGTTTGTGATAAACACCCTCGCCATAGCGAAAATTGTATTAAAAACAAGCGCCGCAGTTCCACTGAAGTAAATCTGCAAAAAACTTAAGGAGGATGTATGAAAAAAGTCATTACCCTTATGGCAGCAATTGCCATCGTTATTGGTGCCAATGCAACTGCAATGGCCAAGAAACTGACCGTTGCCTGCGACACCAACTTCCCCCCGTTTGAATTCAAGGATCCTAAAACCGGTAAACATACCGGATTCGACGTTGAACTCTGGGATGCGATTGCCAAGCACATCGGTGTGGAATACGAACTCCAACCAATGGATTTCAACGGTATCATCCCAGGTCTCCAATCCGGACAACTCGACGTTGGTATCGCAGGCATCACCATCAAACCCGAACGAGCAAAAGTCGTTGACTTTTCAGATGGTTATTACAATGCAGGCCTGATTATCCTGGTGAACAAAGATAACCAGCAGATACATGATATTACGGGACTGGATGGTAAGGTCGTCTCCACTAAACTTGGAACCACCTCTGTGGACTTTGTCAAAGCCAATGCCAAAGCAAAAGAAGTGAAGCTTTTCCCAAACAACGATGCCATGTTTATGGAATTAATGAGCGGTGGTGCGGATGCAGTAATTTTTGACTCGCCGGTTGTAAGTGATTTCGTACGCAAAGCCGGCCATGGGAAGGTGAAAATTGTCGGCCCTATCTATCAAGGACAGTCCTATGGCATTGGATTTCCCAAGGGTAGCGAATTAGTTGCCAAGGTCAACAAAGCTTTGGAAGCATTACGTGCCAGCGGTGCCTACAAAGAACTGTATGTGAAATGGTTTGGAACAGAGCCTAAATAATACACTTCTCAACCTATAACGTAATACCACAAAACCGGCCGTTACCGCATAGCCTCCACCTGCTATGTCTACCTAACGGCCTTTTTCGTTCCTCTGCCAGAAACCCTGTTTATTAAAATTCATCTTCCGGACATTTATGGCTTTTCAATTTGAACCTACTGTTGTTATTGAAACCATTCCCATGCTCATGCGTGGGCTCAAACTTACCTTACAGATAACTGTTGGCGGCATCTTCTTCGGCTTTCTTCTTGGTTCGGGAGCAGGTCTGTTAAAAATCTCGCGCAACTTTTTTATCCGCAAGATTGCAGGTATCTACATAGAATCCATTCGTGGAACGCCTATGCTCGTTCAGGCTATGTTTCTTTATTATGGCGTTCCCATGGCCGTTGGCATCCGTATTCCACCAATAACGGCAGGGATCATCATTATTGCTGTTAATTCAGGAGCCTATATTGCGGAAATTGTTCGCGGGGCAGTGCAATCCATCAATCCTGGCCAGATGGAGGCGGGTCGCTCCATCGGCCTTACCCACACGCAGACCATGCTGCACATCATCTGGCCCCAGGCATTAAAAAGAATGATTCCGCCCTTGGGCAACCAGTTTATTATCAGCCTCAAGGACACTTCTTTGTTGATGGTTATCGGAGTAGGAGAACTGATGCGAACCGGCCAGGAAATAACAGCAGTGAATTTTCGTGCTTTTGAAGTGTACATGGCCGTCGCGCTAGTCTATCTGGTATTGACCATCTCGATTTCCAGGGCCATGTTATATGTTGAAAAACGGCTCAGCACCAATAAGGGATAAAACATGATACAGATCGAGAATCTTCATAAGAGTTTTGGCTCTCTGGAAGTTATCAAAGGAGTGGATCTCCATGTAAAAACAGGCGAGGTAGTGTGCATCATCGGGCCTTCAGGTTCCGGCAAATCAACAGTGCTACGATGCATAAACCGCCTTGAAAAACCGACTTCCGGTCGAATTATCGTCGACGGACACGATATCATGGCCAAAGCCACTAACATTAATACGGTGCGGGCTGAGGCAGGGATGGTTTTTCAACAGTTTAACCTTTTCCCACACATGACTGTGCTGGAAAATGTTACTCTGGGCCCTATCAAAGTCCGCTCCATGGCTAAAAAAGAGTCACAAACCTTTGGCCTTTCTCTGCTGGATAAAGTTGGGCTTATTGAAAAGGCAGATGCTTTCCCGGAACAGTTATCCGGTGGTCAAAAACAACGAGTGGCTATTGCCCGCTCCCTTGCCCTGCAGCCAAAAGTCATTCTCTTTGACGAGCCGACATCAGCACTTGACCCGGAACTTGTCGGTGAAGTGTTGGAGGTCATGAAGCAACTGGCCCATGAGGGCATGACCATGGTGGTGGTAACCCATGAAATGGGTTTTGCTCGAGAGGTGGCAGACCGGGTTATTTTTATTGACCAAGGGAAAATCCAGGAACAGGGTCCGCCTGACCAGTTCTTTACCAACCCAAAGAATGAACGTCTCAAAGAATTTCTCGGCATGGTTATTTCCCATATTTAACCTTGAACCGGATAAACACCTTCCCCTTAAATGTTATCTGCAGATATACAACACGTATAAAGGCCAGTAAAAATGCAACGTATTGTCTATGTTAATGGTACTTTTTCACCGGAAAATGATGCCAAAATCTCCATCTTTGATCGTGGTTTCCTCTTTGCCGATGGTGTATACGAAGTAACCGGGGTGCTGCAGGGAAAAATGATAGACAACAACCAGCACCTGAAAAGACTGCATAGATCGCTCTCTGCGCTTAGCATTCCAGCACCGATTGACGATTCAAAAATTATTGAGGTGCAGCAAGAACTCATCAGGCGTAACCGTCTTGAAGAAGGGATTGTCTACCTCCAGATTACACGAGGTGCCGCAGACCGAGATTTTGCCTTTCCAGAACAGGTTGTACCAAGCCTGGTGGCCTTCACGCAGATAAAATCACTACTGAACGCCCCTGCGACTGAAAAAGGTATCCGCATCATCACTACCCCTGATATTCGCTGGGGACGACCTGATATTAAAACCGTTGGTCTACTGGCATCCAGCATGGCTAAAATGGAAGCCATCCATGCGGGAAAGGATGATGCATGGCTTGTTGACCCAAACGGCCTCATAACAGAAGCTACAGCCAGCAATGCCTATATAATAACAAATGACAATAAACTAATCACCCGCCACCTCAGCAAAGCGATTCTCTCCGGCATTACCAGACGATCCATGCTTGCCCTGGCTCGGGAAAACGATATCATTTTTGAAGAACGGCCCTTTAGTGTTGACGAGGCACAGCATGCCAAAGAGGCTTTTATGACAGGATCTGCAGCATTTGTTGTCCCCATTGTTGAAATCAACAACCATCCCATTAGTACAGGAACGCCTGGAAAACTTACCCGGAAGCTACACCGACTCTACACCCAAATGGCATTGGCACAAACAGCCACCAAATAAACATTTCTCCCAATCTCTTACAAAGACAACTCTTTTTTTCTAAAAGTTGATCAGTTCCTTGCCTCCGGCAAGGAACTAATGCATAATTAATCTAAGAAGGGATACCTCTTTTTCCAATAAGCAAAAATGCCACATCGGCAACTTCACCTCTTTGGGCTATATGCATTTTCTAAATAACATCTCTATTCGAAGTCGGCTTTTCTGGGCCTATGGGCTCATCTTTGTCCTCATTTTCTTAGTGAGTTTTTCCCTCCTTTATCACCAATTTAAAACCAGCATCACCGATAATATTGAACAAGAACTCCATAAAACCAATAAAATTATACGTGACATGGTGGAAACAACCACCAGCGTGTCCATAAAAAACCATCTCCGGGCCATCGCCGAAAGTAACCTTGCAGTTATAGAGAGTATATACGACAAATACCTCCAGGGAATGCTTTCTGAGCTAGAGGCCAGGCAGTGGGCCATGAACATCTTATACAATCAGAGTGTCGGCAAAACCGGATACGTTTTTTGTATTGATAGTAGGGGGATAGCGCAGGTACACCCAAGAGTAGGCGTGCAAGGGAAAGATTTTTCCCATCGGAAATTCATTCAGCAGCAGATTCAACGTAAAAATGGTTATCTCGAATATTTCTGGAAAAACCCTGACGAACCACAGGAACGGCCAAAAGCTCTCTATATGGCCTACTTCGAACCTTGGGACTGGATAATCTCTGTCACTTCCTACAAAAACGAATTTTTCGACCTCATCAATATCGACGATTTTCGCGATAAAATTCTCGAAGTTTCTTTTGGCAAAAGTGGTTACCCGTTTGTGATCAATACCAAGGGGGATATCATTGTCCACCCAGAAATAAGCGGCAACCATTATGACGTTGTTGACAACAATGGGCAGCCGTTTATCAAAAATATGATCAATACCCGCACAGGAAGTTTATACTATTCCTGGAAAAACCCTTCTGATCAAATTGCCCGTAAAAAAATTGTTGCCTATAATTTTCTGCCCTCCTTTAACTGGATCGTCGCATCCTCGGTTTATGCCGAGGAGGTACTGCAGCCTCTTGCCCATATCAAAAAGCTTTTTGCCCTTATCCTGTTGACGACCCTCTGCATCACCGCCATTATCACCTTACTTGTCAGTTCCACCATTCTTAAACCGCTGGTCCAATTCATCCATCGCCTTGAACAAGGTAAAGAAGACTGGACGGTGAGAATGGACAGCGGGCGGCAAGACGAAATAGGTCGCCTGGCAACCAGCTTCAATTTGTTCATGGACAGACTGAAGGCTGCAAACAAGCAGCTTCAGGAGGAAATCATCTATCGTCAGGAAAAAGAGAAACAGCTCTTTTTATATGAAGAAGTTTTCAATAACATTGTAGAAGGTATCTGCATTATTGACAATCAAGGCATCATCCAGGTCACCAACCCTGCATTTGAGATAATAAGCGGCTATCCTGTTGCAGAGACTCAGGGAAAACAACTACGCGACTATAAAACCGATCAATATAACGAAAATTTTTACGATATAATGTGGGAAAGTCTTGCCCTGGAGGGGACATGGTCCGGTGAGATATGGAACGAGCGTCAAAATGGTGACATATTTCCAGAGTTGCTGACCGTCAATAATATCCACAATGAAACAACCGGCACCATCTATTACGTGGTTGTATCCCACGACATCTCGGAACTTAAAGAAAAAGAAAAACAGATTACTCACCTTGCCTATCACGACGCCCTCACCGATCTTCCCAACCGCGTCTTGCTTGCAGACAGGCTAAACCAGGCGATTGCTACGGCCGCAAGAAAAAATCAGCGTATCCTCTTGCTGTTCATAGACCTGGACAACTTTAAAAAAGTTAATGACACCGTTGGTCACGCCGTTGGCGACATTTTACTCAAACAGGCCGGCCAACGGTTGCTGAGCTCGGTGCGGACAGGTGACACCGTTGCCAGGCTGGGCGGTGACGAATTTATCATCATGATCCCAGACATTACAAACCAACAAGAAATTGATCATGTACTCCGACGGGTGCAAACTGCTTTTGCCAAACCTTTTGACCTGGCGGAACACCATTTTCATATTACGTGCAGCATCGGGCTGACAATCTACCCCGACGATGGCGCAACTCCGGACGACCTGTTGAAAAATGCCGACCTGGCTATGTATCAAGCCAAACATCATGGCAAGAACATGTACCACCTTTTTGATCCGGAAATAGAAAAACAGCTCCACCGAAAGGTGCAACTGGAACATGAACTGCGTGAGGCAGTAAATAATGATGAGTTTCAGGTTTACTTTCAGCCACGCATCGACAGTCGCACGAATACAACTGTCTGCTTTGAGGCTCTGACCAGATGGATTAAGCCAAACGGTACGGTTGTTCCGCCCAATATGTTTATCCCTTTGGCGGAAGAATCCGGGTTGATCATCACTCTCGGCAGGCAGATTCTTTACAAAGCCATTGAAGGCATACAGGAAATGAGTAAGGCAACAGGATGCAGTCTGCGATTATCGGTCAATGTTTCGGCCAAACAATTTGCTGATCCAGGTTTCCAGGAAATGGTAGAAACAGCACTCAAGCAGACCGGGTATTCTCCTGCAGTTTTGGAGTTGGAAATTACGGAATCACTGCTCATGGAGTCAGATGACACAAATCGTAAACTACTCAATTGGTTTGAACAGCAGAAAATCATGCTGGCAATCGATGACTTTGGAACCGGCTACTCTTCCATGGCCTATTTAAAAAAACTACCAATCTCCGTGCTGAAGATAGACAAATCCTTTATAGACGACATCCTTACCGACAGAGAGAACTTCACCATTGTTGAAACCATTATCCTCATGGCAAAGAAATTAAAATTAGGCCTAGTCGCTGAGGGAGTTGAACATAGCCAACAATTACAGTGCCTGCAGAATCTGGGGTGCTTTGAAATTCAGGGGTATTTTTTCTCACCGCCCATGCCGTTGCCCGATTGCATCAGGTTTCTGAGAACCCATAATAAGCAGAGAAACAAAAACGGATGAGTATTAATCCCGTTGTGGGAGCAAAAGTTGCTCCTGACCACTATCCATCGGCTGTCGGAGATGGAGTTTTTTCCCTCTCGCACAGCCTTTACGATAAACATCAGGGTTGATATGCATCTTTTTGGTTTTGGTTGTCCGCAACCGTGGGAAGCGCTGAGCCACAAAAACATCCAGCATACCCTCTGTTTTCAACAAAGCCTTTTCTGTGGAGGCGTCTCCAGACTCGGACTGTGTTGCAGAAACTTTTTTTTCACTGGCTAATTTTTCCTTAAATCCAGCCAGAAGCCCGAGGCTATAGCTCTTTTTCGCTATCCTGCGGTCGCCTAGAATCTTTCCCTGATGAGATTTCCAAAGTGTATGCAACCGCTCTTCAAGAAAATAATAGCAATGCTCGGCGATGGCCACATTTTCCCTAGTACCCATCAGTTCTATGGTCTTATGGATTTTATTCCGATACGGATCATACTGGCTGGCATGAATCACACGCACACCGAAGTAGCCATCCAAAATGGAAGAGATCACCTTCAAATGCACAGCCATTCTCTGTTTTTTGGTGTCAATGGTTGTGTGTGTAAGGTCATTGCTTTGCACAAGATGGGCCATAGACAGGTTATGCTGCCGAAGTAAATTGCCTGCTTTTTGCAAGGCCAAAGCTGCTTCATGCTCGTTTCCAGACTGGCCCAGGGCAAATAATTTTTTCACCTTGTCCAGAATATGCTGTTGCGGTGCTTTGCCATCCTCCTTTTGCCAGGTTGAAAGTGCCTCTACTGTGTCTGCCGCAGCCCGCTGAAAGGAGTGATCCACGCCAATCAGGCTACAGGCTTTTTTAAACCCTTCCCCATGACCGTTTTTTTGGTCACCATAGATCTCGCTGCATATTTGATGGGCTATTTCATGTTTGAGTACCTGCAGTGTTATTCGCCACGGATGCTGCAAGATGAGATAGCTGCTGATACTCAACGTCCGCGAATGAGCTGTCCAACTCCCCAACACCCTTGTTGAGTGTGAAATCTGCAGAATAGGAGGCCGTAATTGCACCGTGTATTGATAGCAGATGTTGTCAAATTCGGCTGCGAGCTGAGACAACCACGCACTCTCCATCTGCATAGCAATATTTTTCATTTTCTCTTTTTCCAGCTTACTCTGCATATGCATAATCACTCTCCGGCATAACTCACTTTCCTTTGCACATTGGGAACCTGAAGTTCTCGCAAGGCTTGGATTCGACGCAAAATAGGTGGATGGCTGTAGTGCAAAAACACATGGAGCGGATGGGGGGTCAGGTTGGACAAATTACTGACGCTGAGCTTCTTTAACCCGCTGATCAAACTTTCCTTGTCACTGGTCGTGGTCACGGCAAAGGCGTCAGCCTCATATTCATGACGCCTGGATGCGACATGGAAAAAGATGGAAAGAATTGTTGATAGAGGTGAATAGAGAAAACCAAAAAAGACCAGGCTTGCATAGATGGACAGATGTTCCATCTGAAAGGCGGCAAAAAGGTGCTCATTTTCAATAAAAAAAGACAGGATATAAAACATAATACCGGTCTGCAGGATGGAAGCTGCCATCATTATCATGATATGTTTTTTCTTAAAATGCCCCATTTCATGGGCTAAAATAGCTACCAGTTCACTGGTGGTGACCTTCTCAAGCAACGTATCAAAAAAAACAATACGACGATACTTACCAAACCCGGTAAAAAAGGCATTCAACCGTGTGGAACGTTTTGAACCGTCCATGGTATAGATCCCCTGCAGTGCAAACTTCTGCCTCCTTGCATAATCGGTAACCGCCTCTTTCAGTTCCCCCTCTTCAAGAGGAATGAACTTGTTAAATAGCGGCATAATGACCACTGGTGCTAAAAACTGCACAATAACAATAAAAGCCACAACAGCCACCCAACAATAGAGCCATGCCCACTGGCCGCTTGTCTCGAAAAACCAAAGGATAAAACCCAAAAGCGGTGCTCCCAGCAATACAGAAAGCAAAAGTGCTTTGATCATATCAAGCAGATAGGTCATTGGAGTGGTTGTATTGAAACCGAAACGCTGCTCAATGACAAAGGTTGAATAAAGAGAAAAGGGCAGGTTCACCGCCGAAGAAAGCAGCGCTAAAATGCCGATAAACAACAAACCGGTGAAAAGCGGAGAAAAGGCAAAAGACCTTGCCAGCGTGTCAAGAAGGTTAAAACCGCCGCAAACAATAAACACAACAGTGAGAAAAGTGATGATAGTTGTCTGCACCAAGGAGAATCTGGTGGTGACCCGTATGTATTCTTGCGACTTTCTATACTTGGTATCATCATAGACGCCTGCAAACTCTTCGGGAAGATCAGGGTCCAGAGATCGCAGGTTCAGCGCCGATACGGTCACATCCAACAGGTAATGCACTACAATAACACCGACGATAAATATCAAATAACCATTCATAACGCTCAAGCTCATAGGGAAAATATTCAATAACAGGTAACAAGCTGATGTACCGGTGATAGGTAACCAGCGCAATAAAATAATGAAGACCATCTTGCATACTTGCCTTTTCCTTCCACCTTGAACGAAAATTCCTACTCATCAAGATGCCCTTGGACGCAGAAAAAGAAAAAACAGTCGTAATTGGCCATATTCTCTATTTCCCCGGCCTATGCTCAATGGTATAAAAATTATTCTCAAGCAGGTACACATAATGGAGGAAATACATGGAGCAGCAACAACAAAGCAAAAAATTTTCAGGCAAACAAGTAGCTTTTATCGTCTTTGCAGCAATAGCAGCCACCATCATTATCACGTTGTTCATCATCCAGAGTTTTCTCTATCCACAGCCCTTTACCCCAGTCACCCTCACCCCTCAAGAACAGGAGAAGCTGCAAGAAAAGCTCCAGCAACTGGATAGCCCTGTAACAGAAAGGCCAAAAGAGAACAGAAACAATATGCCAGTGGGAAAAAATGAGCGACCTGAAATCACACCAGAAGCGTACACCGAGGACCCTGCCAGTCGGACTGTGATCTTCAACGAAAAAGAGCTCAACAGCCTGCTGGCAAACAATACCGATTTGGCCAGACAGGTTGCCATAGATTTGGCCCAAGACCTAGTGAGCATCAAGATGCTGATCCCTGTGAATCCTGACTTTCCCATACTAGGGGGAAAAACCTTGAAAATACGAGCCGGCGCCGAGCTTGCCTATCGCCAAAATCGGCCGGTCATTATCTTGCGCGGTATTTCACTGATGGGTGTGCCCCTCCCAAAAGCGTGGCTTGGCGGCATGAAGAACATTGATCTCATCGAAGAATTCGGCACAGAAGCAGGTTTTTGGCAAGGATTTGCAGAAGGCGTTGAATCCCTTGAGGTAATCGAAGGTAATCTAAAGATAGTTCTCAAGGAATAATAGGATCACTGCGAACAGCCTACTCTCTTTAGCCCGGATTTCTCATCAATAAAGTTTTTTGCAGGGCAAGGCACAAGCCGCGCAGCAGGTAAGCGTAGAATCCGATAGTAAACTACCGCAAGTGGCTTGTAACGTAGATCCTGCGGAAAAATCTATTGCCCCAAAGGGGGAACTTTTTGATTTAAAACAAAAAACACGCTGTTAATAGTACAGATTGTGTTTTAGTTAATAATATCAAAAAATTGAGTTTGAAATCAAAAAGTTCATGAGAAATTTGGATTAGATTCTTTCCCAACCAGCATGATGAATATATTTTATATCCCTTTGTCTACCTGGGATTGCTTTTTCGCCAATCCTTATTACTTTAAGCCGGACCAAGGGGATTGGCAGCCATGGTTATGACATTTTCATCAACGATCTCGTGCACCAGGCCCATCATTAATAATACTTAACGAGTAGGCACAAGTTACATTGTATGCAGCGCTATAAAATTTTTAGACACCCGGACGACGGAGCAACCGAAGCTGTAAAGCAGGGCTGGTCCTGGCCCGCCTTTTTCTTCAGCTGTTTTTGGGCCATCGCCAAAAAAATGTGGCTTACAGGAACGGCGCTGTTCTTGGCTTCGCTGCTCCTTGGTGCCGTAATCGGCCAAGCCGAAATGGGCCCGAGAGGAGACGGGGTCATCAACATTCTTTCTATCGCCGTCAGTATTATCTTTGGTCTCAAGGGCAATGACTGGTGGGAGGCAACACTCTACTCTCAAGGCTACGAGGAAAAAGAGATTATTACGGCAGAAAGCCCCAAAGGTGCATTGGCAATATTTGACAAACAGTATCCATAATAGTATTCACCAGCCACTTCACTTCAATTGCACCATCACAGCAAAAGGGGCCGCTTACGCTACCGGCTGCCTCTATGTTTGAAAGAGAGAACCAGCTCCTCTTCCTGTTGGGTAGCTGCAATTCCTAAAGGGGCAAGTAACTGAAACAGTGGTCTGCCAAAATAAAAAAGTTCACTGGCCACAGGCAATTGAAATTTTCTGTTGGCAAGGGTTCGATACCGCAGGTCTAAGTTGACCGTGGCCTCCAACGATTGCAGCAGCGCCTTATCTGCACCATTCTCGTCGAGCTGACTACTGACAGCACTTAAATCAGGACATGGGCAACTCGTGTCGTGTTCCCTGATCAGAGGCAACAATGGGTCGGCATCGTCAATACAATCAAACCGGGTAATCAGATTTTTTCCGGTAATGGTCAAAAGTGCTTCAGGAGCTGTACACTCCAATACTCTGCACGCAAGCGGACGATCTTGGTAAATACTGCACCGCAAGAAATCCTCATCGTAAAACTTGCAGCTCCAGCTCCCTGGTTTCCCTTGCAGCTTTAAAAATTCATGAGCTACCGGTCCTGCTTCGGAAGCCATGGGCTGAAAGGCCAGCTCACCCTGGCGAACGGTCACCAGGTCTTCATACTTCAATTTCTTTTCCTGGATCAAATGCAGATCCTGAGTATGCAGCGCAGCCCCCCCTTGCAGGCAGCAGGCTCCACAACGATCACAGCTTGTTTTTTTGACCATGCCTATTTCGCCCCTTCCTCTTTACCCTTTACCTGGAGTTCATCCCCACGTCGAAGCACTCCGGGTGTAATCACTTTGGCAAAAATACCTTCCCGTGGCATGATACAGTCACCAACCTGCTGAAAAATTGCACATCCATGGTGACACTTTTTCCCTATCTGGGTGATTTCCAGTACGACACCATTGCTTTCCAGCAGGCTCCCGACGGGAAGAGTAGCCAGTTCAATGCCACTGGTGGTTATGTTTTCGGCAAAAGCCCCAGGATCAAGTTCCAGTCCTTTGTTGCGCATAACGTCTATGGATTCTTCAGCCAGAAGACTTACCTGTCTATGCCAGTTACCGGCATGGGCATCTCCCTCAATCCCGTGATCGACCTTCAATGTAATGCTTTCAACTGGCTCTTTGTTGACACCTTTTTCCTTGCTCACATTCAACGAAATTATTTTTCCCACAATACTACTCTCCTGCTTCTTTCATCAGATCGGTGCTTAAGTAACGTTCCCCAGTATCAGGCAGCACAACGACAACACGTTTTCCGGCAGACTCCGGTTTTGCCGCAATCTTACAAACACCTGCCATTGCGGCACCACAAGAAATCCCCGCCAATATTCCTTCACAGCGTGCAATCTCTTGCGCTTGGAGCACGGCTTCTTCATTTTCGACCTGGATAATTTCATCGATAACCGTACGATCCAGGATATCCGGGACAAAACCGGCTCCTATACCCTGAATCTTATGGGGACCCGGCTTACCACCGGAAAGAACAGGCGAGGCTGCAGGCTCCACTGCAACTACCTTGATCTGCCGATCCTTTTCCTTCAGGTAACTGCCGACACCGGTGATGGTGCCGCCCGTACCCACACCGGCAACAAAAATATCAAGTTGCCCCTCGGTCTGTTCCCATATTTCCGGACCGGTTGTTTTTCTATGCATAGCCGGATTGGCAGGGTTTGCAAACTGGTTGGGCATCCAGGCGTTTGGGGTGTTGCGCTGTAGTTCCTCAGCTTTGCCGACGGCTCCTTTCATACCTTGTGTAGCCGGAGTCAGGATCAACTCAGCGCCAAGGTGCTTCAAAAGCTTTCGCCGTTCAATGCTCATGCTCTCCGGCATGGTCAAAATCAACCTATAGCCACGACTGGCGCTCAAAAAAGCTAAACCAATACCAGTGTTGCCGCTGGTCGGCTCAATAATAACGGAATCGGAGGTGAGTAGCCCGGACTCCTCGGCATCAATGATCATGGCCAGCGCTACCCGATCCTTAACGCTGCCGAGAGGATTCATGGACTCCAGCTTGGCAAACAGCTCAATGCCCAACCTCTCCGAGGTATTTTTCAACTTCACCAACGGTGTTGCACCAACAGCATCAGCTATATTTTTGCAAAAATGAGTGCTCATATTTCCTCTCCCTGCCCCAGATATACAAGCTGCGGCTGTTTTAACAGAACCTTGGTATCAGGGCTTATAGACTCTGTCACCCACACGTTACCTCCAATCACCGAGCGAGCGCCGACCACTGTTTCTCCGCCTAGTATGGTCGCATTGGCATAGATAATCACATTATCCTCAATGGTTGGATGACGCTTGACATTGCGCAGTTTTTCACCGGCATCTCTTGGCAGTGACAACGCACCTAGCGTTACCCCCTGATATATGCGAACCTGGCAGCCAATTTTAGTAGTGGCTCCAATGACAACGCCTGCACCATGATCAATAAAAAATTTACCACCGATACTTGCGGCCGGATTAATATCGATGGCTGTCCGGTGAAAGGCATGCTCGCTCATTATCCGCGGCAGGAGCGGCACCTTCAATCGATGCAATTTATGGGCTAAACGATAGACCATGATAGCAAACAGTCCCGGGTAGCTAAAAATAACCTGGTCCCGGTTGGCGGCTGCCGGATCACCTTCAAGAGTTGCTTCGATGTCGGATTCGAGCAGTTTACGTATTTCCGGCAACGACTTCACCAGCCCTGCTGCGAGTTCATAACTGCGTTCACCACAGCGGGTACACTCCTGGTTATGACGGAAACAATCGTGGCGAATTGCCGAACTGATCTGCCTTGCCAGATTTTCATACAACAAGCTGAGTTGCTGCCCCAAATAGTATTCAAGATTTTCAGGCCGCAGGATCATAGAGGTAAAATATCCGGGAAACAGAATCCGCTGCACCTGTTCGACCAGTTTGATCACCTCTTCTTTAGAAGGAATGGGAACCGGTTCAATATGGCTGGTAAAACGGCCGCTTTTAAACTCTTCAGCCAGTTCCTCCACAACTGCCGGAATCGGATTAACAATCTCCGCTGCTCCAGCAGCATCAGTGCTGCAGTCAGTACTGCAGGTACTGGTGACTATCTCCTGCTGCCCGCAGGGAAGATCACCCTTAATAGTAGTCACCATTATACTCGCTCCAACATCATTATACCGTAGGTAGCCCTAAAATTTTTAAAATAACGGACTGTATTGCCTTTACAATCATGGTGATGGGTGTTTATTGCCACCTCTTTAACCACCCTTACCCCAATCATGTGCAAAAACCGATGGAAATCTCTTATGGAAATAACTCGGATATTGGGTGTATTGTACCAATCATACGGTAGCTGATCCGTTACCGGTGCCGTCCCAAAAAAAAGAACCTGCAACCTGCAGGACCAATGGGCAAAATTAGGAAAACTGACTATTACCCGTTTGCCGATGCGAAGCAAATCGAGCAATAATTCCCTGGGATCTCTTATTTGTTGCAGGGTCTGGCTCAGGACAACCACATCAAATCTGTTCTTAGGGTAGTCTCCCACCTCCTCCCGAAAATCGCCTTGTAATACCGTCAAGCCGCGCTCAATGCAATGGGCAACTTTTTCCTCGGAAAAATCGATCCCTGTTCCTTTCACCTTGCGATGCTCTTTAAGATAGGCCAGCAGATCACCATTGGCACAACCCAAATCAAGCACCCGCGAACCTGGAGCAATCCATGAAGCAATAACCTGGAGATCAAAGCGCATAGTCGCACACGACGTATCAGCATTGTTCATCATACACTCTATCTAAAAAACCATTGATTAACCCATTGAGCCGTTCATTCGGCAGCAAAAAGGCATCGTGCCCCCCCTGAGCCTCAACTTCACAAAAGCTGACATCGCTCCCGTTTTTCTTGAGCACCGAGACCAACGCTTTTGACTGATAGGTTGGATAGAGCCAATCAGAACTAAAGGAAACGACAAGAAACGTCACATTGGCAAGCCCCTCGTTTACCAGCATACTCCCGTCACCCCGGGCAAGGTCGAAATAATCTGCTGCCTTGGTTATATACAATAGAGAATTGGCATCAAAACGATCGACAAATTTTTTCCCCTGATGATGCAGGTAACTCTCAACCTGAAAATCGCTATCAAAGCCAAAAGAAAGTGTATCCCGGTAGAGCCTACGCCCAAACTTCTCACGCATGGCATCATCAGAAAGATAGGTCACATGGCCAATCATCCTTGCAACTGCAAGCCCGTGGGTTGGTCCCGATCCGTTATAATAGTCACCCTGATTCCAATCCGGATCTGCCATGATTGCCTGCCTGGCCACTTCATTAAAGGCAATGGCCTGGGCGGAGTGACGAAGAGTTGTCGCCAAAGGAATCGCCGAATGAACCATCTCCGGATACTCCACACACCATCGCAGTACCTGCATTCCTCCTACGGAGCCGCCGATAACTGAGAGCAATTTTTTTATACCCAGATGATCAATAAGCTCCTTTTGTGCCCGCACCATATCCTTTATAGTCACCATGGGAAAACTGAGCCCATAGGGTTTTCCTGTGACGGGATGAGGAGAGGAGGGCCCTGTTGAGCCGACACAACTGCCTAAAATATTCGAACAGATGACAAAATATTTATTGGTGTCAATGGGTTTGTCAGGCCCGACCATATTGTCCCACCATCCCGGTCGCTCATCTTCCTCTTTCAAATAGCCTGCAACGTGCGAATCCCCGGAAAAAGCATGGTGGATAAGAATGGCATTATTTTTTTGTGCATTAAGGGTTCCCCAGGTCTCATAGGCAAGGGTAATCGGTCCCAATTTTTCGCCACAGTCCAATACCATCTCGTCGGGCGGGTGGGCAAAAGTGTAGTATTGCCGTTCCACCAGTGTCTTTCTTTTATTATTATCCGTTGACGTGACCATGGCCTTATTTAGTCAAACAATACAAGTTCCAGTTCAGGGTAGATTGAGAGTTTTTGACCTTCGCTGAAGTTACGTTTCGAAAAACACAAAATTCAAGCAACAACAAATAGACACCACCTCTACCATAGAGCGGTGCTCAGCACCGGCATGCTTCATACCACAAAGTGACACAAATGCATCCGAAAATATTCGTTCAGCGTAGTTAAACAGTAGCTACGAGTAACCACAAGTCCAGCCGGTTGCTACTAAAAAAAAGCGGGTCCATAAAGGACCCGCTTTCACACCAACTGATAAATAATGATATTAAAACTTTATTTCCAGCCTGGCATAGGTGCCAAAGGCACCATCATCTTCCACCCCAGCCCCATCAAGCCGACCGTCAAAATCAGGTAGGAGATACCCTGCCTTCCAGGTAAAATCAGCGCCTTTAGAAATCACATAGGTTAAAGAACCGGATATTTCCATCAACTTAGCCAATCTTTTATCGTCCACGGCCACATTATCATTACCATCAATATTCACCCACACAAAATTACCAACCAGGCGCAGCTGTTCGCTGACGTCATAGGTAACAGATGGCGCAATCCAGAACCAGTCCCCTTCAGCGCCCAATTGATCAAACACAGCAATAGGTTCATTATTACCGTTACCAGTCATAATCCAACCAAAATCATTATCGACGGCAAAATTATTTGTGGACAGGCCGATGTTCAATGCTGGAGTAAAGTTACCCATGGGATACTCTACCTGACCATACCATCCCCAGCCATCGTCAGGATCAGTGTTAACTGGATCAGCAGCAGAATCTCCATCCGCCTCCATGCTTGAATTAATAAAGCCGGCCTCCTTAAAGGCAAGCTCGGTTTCCAAATTAAAGTCCATTAACAGACCGCGCATATACACAGAGGTTACCACTCCGCTTCTATCCTCTACATACTTCCCCGTAGCAAATTCATCTCGCTGATCATCAAAATAGGCCACATTCAGCTGTGCAAAACAGTTCTCGCTGAATTCTCCCTTGGCAACCAAACCGTACATCATCCAGTCGTTGTCTTCTATTTGATCAATCTCAACATCAGACACCTGCCCTTCACTCAAGGTATCGACCAAGCCGATGAGGTGATATTTGTCAATTCCCCAATCAACACTCACTCGAGCAACACTTTGATCCCACTGAAGAAACTTGGTGATATTAGACTTTATCTTACCGGCCTCAACCACAGTAGGGCCGATGGGAACGCCTATATAGGCATAATCAACCCATATATTATTATCATTAGCCGGATCTGCCGCCCCGTCCATTTTGGTATCGCCCAAACGCAATCGGCCTTTTGCATAAGCACCGCCTGCGGCTGTACCGGTCACAACAAAACGAGCGCGACTATCTGCATAGCTGGCAGCATCCTTGTCTGAGTTGCCGAAATCATATTTATCCTTGTAGATAACCCGCGCCCTGCCGTCTCCGGTTATGGTCACACCTGGCTCAGTAGCCGTACTGACATCAGGTGTAAACATACCGGACACAAGTAAGGCTGCACCTACTGCAAACATTTTATTCATCACGTCCCTCCTTTTGTTTCAAGCTCTATTATGGATTATAGGTTCATACGTGAAAAACATCTTTTACATCTTAGCGGGTCAACTGCCGATACCGTATACGATGGGGTTGATCGGCATCAGCACCTTTCCGCCGCTTATAGTCCTGCTCATAGTCGGAATAGTTTCCTTCAAACCAAACTACCTCGGAATTTCCTTCAAAGGCCATAATATGGGTGGCAATCCTATCTAGAAACCAACGATCATGGCTGATAACCACCGCGCAACCGGCAAAGTTTTCCAACGCTTCTTCCAACGCCCGCATGGTATTGACATCCAGGTCATTGGTCGGTTCATCCAAAAGCAGTACATTGCCACCCTCTTTGAGGGTACAGGCTAGATGCACACGATTACGCTGACCACCGGAGATTTCACTGACCTTGTTCTGCTGCTCGCTGCCGGTAAAATTAAACTTAGCCACATAAGCGCGCGAATTATATTCGTGGGTACCGAGCCAGATGGTATCTTGTCCTTCTGATATGGCTTCCCAGATATTCTGATTCGGATCTAAACTGTCACGACTCTGATCCACATAGGCCAGTTTTACCGTCTCTCCTATGCGGATCGTCCCTTTATCCGGCTGCTCCTGACCGGTAATCATCTTAAAGAGGGTCGATTTTCCCGCACCATTGGGCCCCACAATGCCGACAATACCACCGGGTGGCAGCGAAAAGTTTAAGTTATCAATAAGCACCCGGTCGTTAAAAGCCTTGGACAGTCCTTCTGCTTCAATAACGACTTTCCCTAAACGAGGACCGGGTGGGAGATACAGTTCCAAATCGCTATCGAGCTTGTCGGTTTCCTGATTCAGTAACTTCTCGTAAGCAGTAATACGCGCCTTGGATTTGGACCTTTTGCCCTTGGGGCTCATCCGAATCCACTCAAGCTCGCGCTGCAGAGTTTGCTGCCGCTTACTCTCTTTCTTTTCTTCCTGGGACAACCTTTTTTCCTTCTGTTCCAACCACGAAGAATAATTGCCTTTCCAGGGGATCCCCTGACCACGGTCAAGCTCCAAAATCCATCCGGCTACATTATCGAGAAAATAACGATCATGGGTCACCGCAATAACGGTTCCCGCATACTTCTGCAGGTGCTGTTCCAACCACGAGACAGACTCTGCATCCAGATGGTTGGTCGGTTCATCAAGAAGCAAAATATCCGGCTGCTTGAGTAAAATCCGGCAAAGCGCAACCCGACGCTGCTCACCGCCGGACAAGACATCCATTTTCATATCACCGGGCGGACACCGTAAGGCATCCATGGCCATATCAAGTTTACTGTCCAGGTTCCAGGCATCAAGAACATCCAGTTTATCCTGCACCTCGGCCTGCCGATCCAACAGCGCCTGCATGGCATCATCATCCATGGGTTCGGCAAATTGCTCGTTGATAGCGTTAAACTCGGCCATCAAATCCAGTGTTGTCTGAGCTCCCTCTTCCACCACCTCGCGCACAGTCTTATCCGCATCAAAAACAGGTTCCTGGGGCAGGTAATCGATGGTAAAGCCATCCGACATCACAGTTTTGCCGTCAAATTCCTGGTCAATACCTGCTAAAATTCGCAACAGGGTACTTTTCCCGGAACCGTTCAGGCCAAGTACACCTATCTTAGCTCCGTAGAAATAGGAAAGAGATATATTTTTTAATATTTGTTTTTCTTTATATTTTTTACTGACTTTGATCATCGAATAGATGATCTTGTTTGGCTCATTTGTGCTCATCTTACAGGTATCCTTTCAATGGTTTCCGGCGTATTTATGTTCAACGCGACATCTCTTTTGGGTGGTACTCCCACCTCTCTATTTTTCTTTGGAGTGTTTATACCCACCTCGCAAGGGAAACACAACAGGAGCTTTATTCGGACAAGAAAACAATCACTTTTCCAGAATCTATTAAAAATAGGATGAACGAGGAACGGATGAAAAAACTTGCTGGTTCAGGCCGCAGACTCTTCACGGCCCTGAGTTGCTAAGAGAGACGAAAGCTTAGAACCTAAATCATGCATGTCGATTTTGCCGAATCTGCTTTGTTTGCGAACACTTGAAGTACTACAGTACGTCTGCGTGTACGCAGCCTCGCACTTTCGGCAAACTTGGCAATTGCAGGATTTAGGTAGAACTATATTCCAGCCAGAAAAATATAGAATTTTTGAAACCTCTCAGCACAGGGGAACACAAATTTTTGATCCACCGACAAAATGGTGACGAATCGTGGCGCCTGAAAAATGAACAAAAGGTCAAAAATAACTACCAATCAGTTGTCCTTATCCGACGACACAATGCCCGGGCAATAGGGATCAAGATCAACAAAGGGATCGAGGCCGTGCCCGGCAACTACTGCCATGCACCCTCGGCAGGCAATCTTTATGGTGCAGTCAGCACAGGCTGCACTGCCCCCGCGATATTTTTTCGCCTTTTCCGACTGATAAATTTCCTGCAACGATGTCTTGAAAATATTGCCCATAAGAGAAGGAAATTTTCGACAGGCGTGTACCTCTCCATCAGGAAGCAGCGAAACAAAATTGAAAGCAGCTCCACAGCCAAAACCTGCGCAACCGCCAAACAGCGAATTCTGTGCACAATGATTCATGCGATTAAACAGGTTATCCTTAAAGGCCATAACCGGGTTATCTTTTGCTGCCTCCTGGTAGCGCTTGAGAAAATCCTCATACACCGCAGGTTCAATCGGCTTAAGCGCCGCGCCTTCACCAAACAAGGTCAACCTGTTAAAAACAAACAGATCCGTCTTGTCCCGCAATTGCTCGGCCAGGGGAATAACCTGCTCGTAGTTGGCCTGGGTCAGGGTCAGCATAACCATGGAATAGATCTGCCGTTGCCGCAATATGTCCAAGAAAGCCATAATCCGCTGATAATGCCCCTCCCCTCGGATAGCATCATTATGCGCTTCCAGCCCTTCCAGGCTTACCTGATAAAATTCTGGATGCTGGACAGCAAGAATTTCATCCATAATGGATGCAGACGTTGGATTGCCCAAAATTGCCACCATAAACCCCCGGTCTGCAGCGGCCTGATAGAGGTCTTTGAATCGTGGGTACATCAGCGGATTGCCGCCGGTAAAGGTGATTTGGCCGAGTATATTGTTCTGGTGGCAAAAGCGGTGCATGTCATCAAGCACAGCCAACGCCTTGTCAAAAGGGAGCGGCACCCGGTCGCTCCTGTCGTAGCAGTGCTTACAGTGCAGATCACAAGCCTGGGTGACATGCCACTGAAGGGTAAAAACCGGTGTTGAGCGATATTCCTCATCCGAAAATGTTGTGGGGTACGTATCCTGATCACGGCAAAGAAGTGAAGGGGCTCTGATGATAAGACCATCTTCCACTGCCTGAAAAAGAACTGCTTCAAGAGCACCCACTGTGACGTCTCCCTCACGGGCAGCTTGCGTCAAATCGATTGTTTCATGGACAAGCTTGAGTACCAACAGATCATTGGCTAAAGCAGGCCGACAGTAAACAGCATGGGTGCGCGGGTGCTTCCAGACCAGCACCATCTCCTCACCCGGCTCAGGCTCGCGCTCTTTGCCCAGGGCAATATCTGCCAGACCGATTCCCTGCAGTTCCAGTAACTCAAGAGAAGGATTGACACTGTAGCCCTCCCCGGCAACAATCCGGTCAGCAGAAAATGCCTCACAGCTCTGTACAGCTTCCTGAAGACGGTCCAGTTCGCTCTGAAAAGATTTGTTCCGTATCATACCATTCTCCACACAGTCACCTCTTCTCTAAGAGTACTCCGCTCTGCTTTTTTCACCAGCTTCGGCAGTATCAGATGCAAAGTTTTTGCTTATGCATAGACAAGCATAGACTCCGGGTAAGCGATCTTCCTATGATAAATAGTAATCATTAGAAAAGCATGTACAAACAATGCCAATAAATTGACCATTGATGGGCATTGTCCAAATTTGTCACTCCATGCGATGTTATTCAGCATAAAAAAATTGTGTGCGATGAAACAAAGTGACGCAATGTTCATGAACTATCCGGGGTCGTGCTTTTCAACGTACAATACCATGTATAAGACAACAAGACAGAAAAGTACCAATTCTATCTTTGGCAAGAACTACACACTCGCGAATCAGCGGCTTCCCTTGGGACTATTTTGTTTCTCTATTTTATGCTGATTACCGACACAGTAGGGCAATCCCATTATTGCCCACAAGATCCAGTTAGGGTAGTATAATAGTCTATTACTATCTATTCTTCTCCCTCATAGAGCCTCATAACCCTTGACAATCGATTACACCATGCTGCTCACAGACCATCATAAAGCTGCTGTCATTCTCCCTGACCAAACGATAAGCTACGCCCAGCTTCTGACCGCTATTGCCGGCCTTGCTGATGCCATTACCGGCAACCCTGAAAGGGTACTGATCTTTTCAGAGAACCGCTTGGATTGGATTGCCGCATTTTATGCTGCATGGATGAAACGTTGTACTGTTGTCCCGGTTGACTATCTATCCACCCAGGATGAATTGGAATATATTGCCCGCGACTGTCAACCTGAAGTTATTTTTTGTTCTGCAAAATGCAAGGACACTGTAAATCAAGTCCTTGCGCAACTTGATGACTCTCCTCAGTTGCTCATTTTCGAAGAATTGGACCAACACCTCCCAGCCCCACCGGAGACCATAGAAGTCCCTAACCCTGACCACACAGCTTTGCTTATATACACCTCCGGCACCACTGGAGCGCCCAAGGGAGTAATGCTCTCGTTTACCAACATTCTGGTCAATATAGATGCGGTCACCAAAGGCATTCCCATTTACAACAGGGAAGAACGGGTTTTAATGCTCCTCCCCCTGCATCACATCTTTCCGCTTCTCGGCACAATGGTAGCGCCGCTGTATATTGGCGCTACCATTGCCCTCTGCCCCACCCTCCAGTCCGAAGACATTGTCCAGACCCTGCAAAAAAACAGGATCACGGTCTTGATCGGCGTGCCTCGGCTCTACAAGTTGATCAGCACCGCTATAATGGGTCGAATACAGAGTAACAAAATCGCCGCCCTGATGTACAAGCTTGCTGATAAGGTACAGAGCCAATCGCTGTCTAAGCTGCTCTTTGGGTCTGTGCATAAAAAATTCGGCGGCCATCTCAAGTTCCTGGTCTGCGGTGGAGCGGCGTTGGACCCAGCAATCGGTCAGCAGTTTACCACTCTAGGTTTTGAAGTCTTGGAGGGGTATGGCATGACAGAAGCGGCTCCGATGATAACCTTTACCCGTCCCGGCAAGCTGAAGATAGGCTCAGCAGGGACAAATCTCCCAGGAACAGAAATTGCTATCCGTGACGGAGAGATTCTTGCCAAGGGTAAAAATATCATGCAGGGGTACTGGAAAAACCCGGAGGCAACGGCCGAAGTACTCGAAGACGGTTGGCTTCACACTGGAGATGTAGGTCACCTCGACGACCAGGGACGCCTGTTCATCACCGGCAGAAAAAAAGAAATCCTGGTGCTTTCCAGCGGCAAAAACATCAATCCCGTCCTTCTCGAAGATAAACTTGAGACCATGAGCCAGGCAATTACAGAGGTGGGAATTTTTCTTAAAAACGATATTCTTCAAGCCATCATTCGCCCCAACCTGGCGATGATAAGAGAAAAGGGGATTACCGACATAGAAGGTTACTTCCGCAACCAGGTGCTTGACCAATTTAACCAAAGCGTCTCACCTGCGTATAAAATTATGCAGTTTACGCTGGTTGATGACGAGTTGCCAAGAACACGGCTCTCCAAGCTCAAGCGCTTTCTTCTGCCTCAAATGGCTCAGCAAAAGAGCCAAAAGAAAAAATCTACCAAGCAGCCCAAAGACAAAGAATACACGATTCTCAAGCAATATATCGAATCACTGACCGCACATCCCATTCACCCGGATGACCATCTGGAAATTGATCTTGCCCTGGACTCACTGGATAAAATCAGTCTGCTGGTGTTCATCAAAAACACCTTTGGTCTGGAGATTGCCGAATCCGAACTGATGCAGCACCAGACGCCTGCAGGACTCAGTGCCTATGTGAAGGAAAACAAGGAAAGAATCAGCGTGGAAGTGTTCAACTGGGAACAAATCATCAAAGAAAAAGTCGACCTCCCTCTGCCTCGTACCTGGGCAACAACCGTACTGCTGAAAAATCTGTCCAAGGCACTCCTCTCACTCTACTTTTCCATACGCACAGAGGGGCGTGAGCACCTTCCCGACACCCCTTGCATCATAGCGCCCAACCATCAAAGCTTTTTTGACGGTCTCTTTGTTGCTTCATCACTTTCCAACACCCTGATGAAAAAGACATACTTTTATGCCAAGGAAAAGCACCTGCGCAACAATTGGGTTCGAAAATTTGCCGACCGGCACAATGTAATTGTTATGGATATTCAATCTGATGTCAAAGCTTCTATTCAAAAGACTGCAGCACTTTTAAAAAGCGGTAAAAACATCATGATCTTTCCGGAAGGTACCAGGACGAAGGACGGCGGGCTTGGCGATTTTAAAAAAACCTTTGCCATTTTAAGCAAAGAACTCAATGTACCAGTGGTACCGGTGACCATTAACGGTGCCTTTGCTGCCCTGCCAAGTGGCTCTATTATGCCCAAACCGTTCAGCAAGATTTCCGTCAACTTTCAACAGCCGATTTACCCGGAAAAACACACTTACGAATCCCTCAAGGAGCAGGTATACAAAAAAATTCAATCCTGCCTGCACCATAGCAAATAATGATATAAAGCTTGCGAAGATGGCTTTTAAAACAAAATGAAGACAAAATAAAGTCAGAAAAACAGAAACAACCTGTTGTGTATAGTATTGTGTATGCGCTAATGGCGGGATGGAAAGAGTTGCTAATTGACGTCATGAAACTCACCGACGAAACAAGAGGTTTAAATAAGGATATAGACAAGTTGCAATCTCATCTCGTTGAGGTTGATAAACGAGTTGTCCGGTTAGAGACTCTTGTCGAAGTCTCTACATATCAAGTGATGCAAACAAAATTAACGGAGGACACAAAATAGGCGCTCCCTGCCACTATTGCCGTATCTGTTGCAGCAAAGCGCACGTCTCCACAGAGCCTTTAACGTAATCTGAGCGGAGGTCTCCAGCAATTGACTCAAACCATATGCTAGTGTTTTGCTTCAGCTGGAATTGAGTGAATGTTTACATTTCTTTTTTTGCAGCCGGAAAGGTTTGATTTATAAAATGGGATAAACGAATTTATTTGCTTTCGGTGTTGATTGGTCTTTCCTTTTACGAAGGATGCTTGATCCCCTATACATCTCGCCGTAATGATCTTTCAGGAAGCCGTGATTCGCACTGCCCATGTGATCACGACTTTCTTTTCCCACCTTAAAAAAATATACATTATCAATATGTCAAAATCGTACGTTCCACGCATGCACTCGGCAGAACACATTCTCAATCAGGTCATGGTCAGAAAATTTGAGTGCGGGCGCTGCTTCAGTGCTCATGTGAACAAGAAAAAGTCCAAATGTGATTACCATTTTGGTCGTGAATTGACAGATGTCGAGGCCCAGCAAATTGAGGCGGCGGTAAATGAGGCTATCTTAGCCGATCTGGTGGTGGGTGCAGAAATGATATCTTTGGCCGAGGCCGCAAAACTCTACAATCTCACGCGTCTTCCAGATGGTGCAAAGGAAATTCGGATTGTTCATGTAGGCGATTTTGACGCTTGCCCCTGTATTGGCGAACATGTTAAGCGGACATCAGAAATCGGTACCTTCCTGCTATCCTCCCATGATTTTAACGATGGCGTCTTGCGAATACGTTACAAGCTTATCGACTCCAAATAGTTTCAGTAAGCAAAAAATCCCCGGTCCGTCTATTTTTCCAAACTATATCTGCCACTTCTGGGTGAAAAACTTTGGGTAGTGGAATCACCCCTTCCACTCTGGTTTAAGCAGATATCAATTTACGGCATTTTTCGCCGTAAAAAGCCGGCGATTAAATTTTGTAGTGTTGGCACCGTGGAGGCACATGCTGAAGATGGAGCAACTCTCCAGTCTGACAGGCCAGGACCTTACAGGAAGAAAGTCTAGTAGAGATACTGTTAGGATAATCAGACCTTCGATGTGGCAATGTTAGCGTATTGCTGTGAGGCGCGCGGTCGTTTTGCGCGTCCTTACCAGCAACGGGTTAATACTTATACTATTATATCTTTCCTTCAGATAGTTTTGCTCTAAGTTCGTCATGCCGCTGCTGCAAGTCCTCATACAATGGATGAAGCGACTTTTCTGAATGGCCTAGTGCCTGCACAACTTCACCCGGCAGAGTATCTTTTAAAAACCGATCCCATAAGTCAACGAATTCAATTAGCTTTGGAAAATGTTTTAACGTGCTCTTTTCAGCCAGCCACATATTATTTTGTATGATTTCAAACATCTTATGGTAAGCAGGAATGTCCTCATTCCTAAGTTTTTTTATTGTTGTAATCAATTATCTTACAGAACTGTTCTCTCCGTGTTTCAGAAAGTTTTCTTAATTCATCAGGCTACCCTTCAAATCCTGCACATAAAAGATGGGTCTGTTTGGCTATTCAGCAAATATCTTTTGTTGGAGTAATGCAGCTTCACGCTTCATGGGGTTTACCCGAATCAAGTCATTTAACAGCTGGTATGAAGCGTCCCTGTTATATGGGTAAATTTCGTAGGCAATTGAAAGCAGTGGATAATATGCAGCAGAAAAATCGAGGCTTTGTCGTATTACTGCCAGAAGCGGTTCCCTTGCCGATTCATAAAGCTTTTGTACATCCCTCGTTTTCTCAATTTTCGTTCCCGCCAAAAGGAAGGAATTTCTTGCTTTCCAGTAGGCCTGTAATCGCTCCTTTGCCAGGTAATCTTCCTCGGTAATATAATCGGCCAAAATATCTTCAGGAGAGGCCGGCCCCAGCTCATTGACCAGGCTGATGAGCCGTGTATAGGGAGGCTCCTGTTCGGAGTAGAGAAATCTGGGGGCCTGGTAGATAACCACAGGATGGTCGTCGCTGTTTATCGATGCACCACCACTGTATTCTTTTAGCGATGCATTTCCGGCAAGAAAGGTTCCGAACAAACTGTAGAAGCTATCATACTTAAGTGGAAGCACCTTTTTTCTTATAGCCGGATCCCGCATCTTCTCCCTGAACCACTTCTCAGGGTATCTTAGTGCGGAAGTGCTTCCCACAAGCCCGATAATCGGGTTGGTAATACTGTAATGAGCAAGGTATGCCTGCCCTTCCGGGAATACTTCCATAAAGGTTCGAATAATCACTTTCAGGGTCGCGAGATTCATCTGGTAGAGTGGCAGCCATTGGCAAAACAGGCCGTCTTCAGTAAGGACATTTCTGATCGAGCGGAAATGCTCTAGGCTATAAAGTGCTCCTGCGCCGTCCCGAGCCGGATGGAAAAGATCGGCGATAACGACGTCATATTTTTTCTCGGTTGCCGTTACATAGCGCCTGGCGTCCCCACTCACTATTCTCAGGTTCTTCGCCTGATCAAGGTCACCGGAGGCTTTTTGAAAATGTTTCGTCGCCTTGATAACTTCGGGGATCAACTCGACTGCTTCGGCCTGCAGGCCCGGATAATCTGCGGCGCCGGAGAAGGTTACCCCGGTCCCCAGCCCCAGAAAGAGTGCGGACTCCGGTCTTTCGCGCAACAGCAGGGGTAACTGGGCCTGACGGAGGTCGGAGTATACCGATGATGTGCCACCCATTTGGAATTGGTTATTCACCTTCAGGTGAACGTTTTTATCGGAATCCTGAATTACCGAAACGGTTGCCGTAATTCCTTCTTGGTAGGAAACGAGGACATCGTCCCGGTCGGTTGTGATAAACCGGTACGGATTTTGGTCGAAAAAGAGCATCCCGAGCATAATAACCGGGACCAGGGCAGCTCCCGCCGACAGGGTTCTAAGCCGTGGGATGAGGAGTAAGTAGCATCCGGCAAGGGCGAGCAAGACAGGTTTCAAGCCAAAGGCCGGCAACAGGTAGATTCCTGCCAAGGGAGGAGCCACTGTTCCTCCGAGTGTATTCAGGCTTAAAGCCTTGCCGACACCTCCTGAAGGTTTTTTGAGATGTTGTGCGAGATGACTGAAGGTTGCCCCCATTAGAATGGTTGGCAAAAGAAAGATAATGATCCCCAGCAGAGTCTCGGAAAGAATTGCCTGTCGGAACCCCTCACCCAACGATCTGTGGAGTGAAATGAAAATGTCCTCAGCATGAGGGAGGACAATGATTGAGAGCAAACAAAAGGAAGACGTAGCGACAACCAGTACGGTCAGTCCTTGAGTGAATTCAAAACGGCGGCCAAAGCACTGGTAGAGCATCGATCCGATCGCTGTTCCCGCCAGGTAAACCGAAAGCAGGAGTGTGAAGGTAAAAACCGTGTTTTCAAGCATCTGGCTTAAGGCCCGCACCATAACCACCTCAAACGTCACACCCAGGAAACCGGTTACGATGAGTGTTATAAAAATCCTGGTGTTTGAGAATATTGCGTCTTTTGCCGTCCCTGCAGAGATAGGTTGATCCACGAGTTGTTTTTGCAGGGTGCTCCACACACCGGCAGCGCAGAGGATGTTGCAGAAAATCAGTATGTATGAGGCGGCAGTAATACCAAGTGACGGGATAAGGCGGAACGAGACCAAAACGGTACCTGCCATAGCACCCATTGTGTTTATGCCATAAAGGCCGGCAACCGAAAATTCGTCCTTGAGTCGGGTAAACAACCTGTCCATGGCGGCTAGGGTTCCTCCCATGGCGGCTGTTGCCGGCAGAAGAAGGATAAAGACACAGAGAAAAACTGTGAGCCAGTGATGGAAAAAGGTCGGTTCCGCACCAATCAGGGACGCAACGAGTGGGTTGATGACCGGAACTAGGGTGGTAAGTAATAAGGCCCATCCACCGATTATAATTTCAAAGGCCATGTACCAGAGTCCGGGAACCCGACTTCTGCTGACCGGTCTGTCAAATACCCATCCGCCAAGACAGATTCCGCCGAAGAAAGCACACACCACAGCGAGCATACTGGAGATTTC
This sequence comes from Desulfogranum marinum, assembly GCF_963675105.2. NCBI lineage: Bacteria > Pseudomonadati > Thermodesulfobacteriota > Desulfobulbia > Desulfobulbales > Desulfobulbaceae > Desulfogranum > Desulfogranum marinum. The sequence continues at coordinate 1,129,291 of NZ_CAXXRO010000004.1, read as the reverse complement.
GTGTCCGAGACTAACCGAAAACATCCTGGTCCAGAGGATTTCGTAGCCCAACCCTGCCAGACCGGAAAGAAAAAAAACGAAATAGAGGTAGATAAGTCGCATACGCCCAGTCGATAGATGAAAATGTCCTAAAAAAAAACGTGCGGGCAGTTTCCCGCCCACACATTCATGAAACCACGTTACTTCAACGGTGTCGGAAATATTTACTCAACCTCGATGTATATTGGGTTGGAGTAGAACCACAGATCGGCATACGCTTCAGCAACTTCATCCAGCTTGCTGTTGGTTGCAATGGTAACATTTTCCTGAAGCAGATCCTCAAGCTCTACTGCGTCCATGAGTGAGTAGATTTTGTCGCTTGCCTCGGAATCGGCGAGCGGGTTGCCGTCTTCATCGGTCTCAAACGGTACGTTTGCCGGGAGGTTGGTGCCGCGGAGGCGGAGGAACATGGACTTTTCAACTTTGAAGTTAAGGACATAGGTCATGTAACCGTCCTTGTATGAACCTCCATTACGCTCAAACGTTCTGATAACCTGGGTATCGGTTCCATAATCGGTTGCAACGACGTCTTCCGGATTTGTTACCGGTGCATTTCCGGTAATGGTACCGGCGATCAGGTCGATATGATCTAGTTCCGGCATATTCAGCGGCTGCTCGATACCTACCTGGTCTAGGGAAGGATTCAGCATGTCAAACGGACAGAAGTTCGTTCCGACAGGATCGTGTACCTTGATTTTAATCTGAACGTGGTCGCCCGCCTTCACCTTGAGGGTCTCACCCATCATGGCGCTGCTACCTTTGCTCTTTGCAGTAAACTGCAGCTCGTCGATCAGGTCGCCCTGAACGTTCCAGCTGTTACCTGAACGGTTACCATCGAAAACTGCCTGGATCTTGTCTTTAGCATCATTATTGATGTAGGTGTAGGTCTTTTGATACTCGCCCGGCCAGAAGTCGGAACCGCCGGTTGACCAATGATTATGGAAGTCTGAACTCGCAAAGTTGAAGAATTTACGTCCCTCGGCAGCAAGCGCATCCCACAGTCCACCTATGGTTGCAACGTAGAAACCGGTACCGCCGTAGGTGCCACCACCCAGAGAGCCGCGGCTGAAACCACGATCGCCTGAAGTCTGGTGCCCAGGTGCACCCTCGAAACCGATAGCGACATCCGGACCTGCATCCATCCAGTTACGGAAGTCCTCAATATGGTAACTCCAGGCACGCTCTACATGGGCAGGTACGACCCAGGCATCACCAAAACCTTGATCTTTCATAGCCTGCATCCACTCAACACCGTAGATAGCATCGTCTTCAGTGTCGTTGGTTTTGGCAAGTGTGCCGAAACCATCCAGCAGTCCTTCTTCGCCGTCGCGGCTGGTATCGTCGTCGGAACGGTCAAAACGGTACTCGAATTCGCTGATTGCGGTAGCGGTACTATCGTATTGATATATTGCGGTGGAACAATGCTCGTGGCCCGGAACATTTTGCTCAAGACCGCTGATGACGATTTTGTCGCTGTACTCTTCACGAGTAGTCTCAATATTGGGATAGACATAGTCACGTAGACTCTGCCACCGCCACATTTCCTGGTGGCTACCACTTGCTTCATAGTCACCGAGTATCGGGTTTGTCGGGTATACCTCTGTGTCGTCCCAATAGTTACCGTTGCCGTCTCGGTTGCGCTCTCCTCCGTGTTCAGAGTTCGCCCACCAGTCAAGCCCGTAGCTTGCGTTTTCTTCCATTACCTGCATGAACGGGTAGGAACCGTCGGTGTACAGGGTGTGCTGGTGAAAATCACCGGCCAGATACTCTCCGGCCGATACAGAGCCCACGATAGCGACCGGCGAACCCACGACCGCCGCCAATGCCAGAATTTTCAGGTAATTCTTCCGAATCATCACTTTCCCCTCCCTTTGGGTATACAATCTGAAATCTTGATTGATAATGAAACAGCTTGTACTTCTCTGTAAAACAATTAGGTGTAGGGGCAATTATCCGCTGAAAAGATCAGGAACAGTTATGTACTGTCCTGGTTTATTTTAGTGTTATTGCAACACATACATTCGGAATTGCCTTCCCACCCTAGATCTTCGAACATTATCTAACTTGCATTTGTTCGGGTTGAGTTTTTGGGGAGTTAGTTTTTGATTTCCGTATTGTTTGAATGATTTCAAAAAAAATAATATGTATTGCCGGGCGGAAGAAGAAAACCAAAAACGATGCAAATATGCCAAGTGCATAGGGGGGAGGACAAACGGGGGGGGCTGCGCTCTACTTCTTTTATCCAATAGTGCGCAGGACAGGCGAATGGGGTTACTTGTTAAGATCGACGTTTTCTTTCTCGTGTTCACTACCAGAAAACGTAATCATGATCGTTGCGGGATGAATCATGTTGCATGTGGCATACGATGAATGTTTCAAAGTTCAATTTTATCCTGCTCGATCATATTTTTAGCAGAAGCCTTCCGCCTAGAACTTTATGGTTTAGACTGTGGGTCCTACAGGGATAACCTTTACCGCAATGCTGGAGACTAGCGTAGGCAATTGTAACCACTAGCGAAATCGAATGACTTATGACTATTCCTGTGAAGGTCCTGGCCTGTTAGACTGGAATGTTGCCCCATTTTCAGCATGTGCCTCCACGGTGCCAACACTACAAAGTTTAATCGCCAGCTTTTTTGCGGATAAAAATGCCGTAAATTGATATCTGTTAAACCAGAGTGTAAGGGTTGATTTTACTACCCAAAGTTTTTCGGGTCTTTGTCATAGTTGCAGAACAAATCTGTTTCATGGGATCTACTAACTATTAATTTCATTTTCCCTTCGCTCACGATTTACCTAACTTTGACCATTAGCAAACCTATGATGTTAATTAATGGTTCCTCTACTGCACTGATCAGTAACAAATAGCTACCTTTTTGCAGGAGGCAACAATAAGTCCGGCCAGAAATTTTGCGATGTTACTCTGTACTTCTGGAGAAAATAAGTTTTATACTGAAAAAGAATTGTGATGTTATCACTTGCATCGAAGGCAATATAAGATTTTACAGTCACTCTACTGTATAAATGCCTTTGGCATTTTTTTCTGTGACAACGAAACAACATTAAGCTGATGCATAAAAATAGTACATGAACAATTATCAGTCGATTTTTGAAAGCGCCGCTGAAGCCATCATTATCTGGAATGAGTCTACTAATATAATAAAGGTCAACCCGTCGGCCTCTAGCTATCTCGGTTACTCTTGCGGTGAGCTGGAAGCCATGCAGGCTGACCATCTGGAGTCCTCGGAAAAACGTCAACAATTTCCGCAACGGGTCAGAACCTTGCTCGAGCATGGGCATATTGCATATGGAACAATCTTGCTACATAAGGACAAAACCCATCTCCAGGTAGCAGTGAGCGCAAGTAGAATAGTTTGGGATAACCAAACTGCATTCTGCAGTATTTACCACTTCCTAGACGAAAGCCAAGCCCGCTTCTGTGCTATCACCGATTCAACCAAGGATGCCATCATGATGATGGACGAAAAAGGGCTTGTGTCTCTCTGGAACTCCGCCGCGGAAAAGATTTTCGGGTATGCTGATTCTGAGGTAATGGGCAGAAACCTGCACACTTTGCTGGCACCGTCTCGATATCACCAGGCGCATATAACAGCCTTTCGTAGATTTCAGCAGACAGGGGAAGGCAATGCTATTGACAGGACTCTTGAGCTGAAAGCATGCCACAAGGATGGTCATGAGGTAAACATTGAGCTTTCCCTATCCAGGCTCCATATGTCTGGCGCATGGCATTCTCTCGGCATTGTCCGTGACATTACAGAACGTAAGAGGGCTGAGCAGAAACTCAGAGAAAGTGAGGAGCGCTTTCGGGTTCTTCATAATGCGTCCTTTGGTGGAATTGTTATCCACGATCAAGGTATTATAATTGACTGCAACCAGGGACTCTCAAAAATAAGTCAATATACTATAGAAGAGCTGATAGGGATGAACTGTCTTCAGCTAATTGCCCCCGACTGGAGGTCGATAGTCATGGATAAAATCCACTCGGGTTATGAAGCAAACTATGAGGTGGAGGGCTTCCGTAAAGATGGTACGACCTATCCGCTCAGCATTCGCGGTAGCAATATTCCATACAAGGGGCACGAGATTCGGGTAGCTGAATTTCGTGATAGCACTGAGAGTAAGCAGCTGGAGGATCAGCTCATACAGGCACAGAAAATGGAATCTATCGGCACCTTGGCGGGAGGGATTGCTCATGATTTTAATAATATACTCAGCGCTATTCTCGGATATGTAGATCTGGCTCGCAGCTTAACCCCAGCAACCTCACCAGCGAAGAAGTCGCTAGATAAAGCGTTGAAAGCAATCAAACGGGCGACTTTGCTGGTCCACCAAATTTTGGCATTCAGCAGGCAGAAAGACACCAAACGAGTGCCGTTGCAGGTCGCTCCGATCATTAAAGAAGCCACCAAGCTACTGCGTCCGATGTTGCCTTCCACAATCGAGATAAACCAACAAATCAAGGAAGATTCCTGGTCCATTCTTGCTGATCCGACACAGGTTCATCAGATCTTAATGAACCTGTGCACCAATGCATGCCATGCCATGGAGATGACAGGGGGGACTCTCACCGTTACACTGAAGAATATAGACTTTACCCTTTTGGATGTACAGCAACAGCCAGGCGTCCAACCCGGCCAATTTGTCATACTGTCAATTGGCGATACCGGTCCTGGTATTCCGTTTGAAGTAAGAAAGAAAATTTTTGATCCATATTTTACGACCAAAGCTGTTGACAAGGGTACAGGAATGGGGTTGGCCATTGTTCATGGTATTGTTAAGAAATACGGAGGATTCATTACAGTTGATAGCGAACAGGGAAAGGGGGCCTGGTTCCATATTTATCTACCCGCTGTTGAGCAGGCAGAGTCTTCAGAGGATGTTGAAGATTTAATGATTAAAGGAGACAATAAGCGGATTCTGCTGGTGGATGATGAGGAAACAGTTGCCGACATAGGCCGGGCAATATTGGAGTACCTGGGGTATGAGGTGACGGTTTTCACAAGCAGCGTAGAGGCATTCAGCGTTTTTCAGCAGGACCCGTTACTGTTTGATGTGGTGATAACCGATCAGACCATGCCGGCAATGACCGGGTTTGATCTTGCCCAGCGGATGTTGGCGATACGGTCAGACATTCCCATAATTATCTGTACTGGTTACAGCAACACTCTCTCTGAAGAAAAAGCGCAAAAATTAGGGGTCCGAGCGATCGCCATGAAACCTTTTGCGATCAGCGACCTTTCAAAAATCATCCGCAAAGTTATTGACGAATAGGCAATCTCATGCAGGAGCAGATCGAAGATTTGCAATGCCTATACTAAACTATAGCAAGGCAAGACACATTAACATGTTTCCTGTTTAAGTTCAAATTCACCAAACAGGGTGACATTGTCAACGGAGCGAAAAAGAAAATGCCTTTTGCTTTGCGCCGGTTTTCTTATTAAAATTCGAAAAGAATAAACTTTTCAGGTTTTTTATCTCTCTGTATAGGGACAAAACGAAACGAGGAGGTGTCGAGTTCTTCCCATTGTTGAGCGTTTAGTTTACTGGATAATGGCCGATAATAAAATGCCAGCTTCATTTTCCGGATAGGCTCATCGGCTTTCAGCTTTATAGTGATATCTTTGTGCTTCCATTTGTAAACCAAGAAGTTGTCCATTCTCGTTTTCGCTGCTGGAAGCCCGTACAGTGATTTCATGTGAGTTAATAGTTTGTCATACACCTCAATGGATTCAATATTGAGATATACGCCAAAAAGCTGGTCTTGATAAAACCCGTATATTACATTCTCAATCGACACATCACCAATCGTATAGGTTTCTCCAGGCTTGGTGTAATAACCGACCTCGCCTTTTTCACCCAGTTTTGATAGTCCGGCATACCTAGATGCACTCTCGCCCCACCTGTATTCCGAAATCCCTTCATGCAGCTCTGCCGCGCCTGCAACTATTGCCAATACCAACACCAGAGTTATCAAAAAAATTGCCGATATGTTGTGCATCATTACCTTCGTCTCCTTTCAATCTGGTTTGCTAGCGTTGGGTGGTGCAGTAAGTTCCAATATATAATAAACTGTAACGTGTTGTTTTGAGATCAGCTTTGCGGCTAATTAACGTCTTAAGATTGCCTGGTCACAAAAAGCTCATCCGTTTTTTTCATTGATATTTAAAAAATTCTGTTCCGGATGAAAACAAAAGAAAACTATACATATAATTCTAAACAGTTAGACGGGACCATAAATTTCAAGAAAAAGTTCGCAACACCTAATAACGTTGTTAATACCTATTAAAGCTGCACATTTCTTCGACCCTTTTTCGTTGTTTATTTCGCAGCCGATATCCTGGAGGAGGATAGCCCAGGGAAATAACCAAACCGATCCTGATCCGGGCCGGGATATGGAGTAATTTTCTAATCCGCTGCTCATCAAACCAGCCCAGCATACAGGTGCCAAGCCCCAGCTCGGCAGCCTGCAAACAAAAATGTTCAGCAACAATCCCGATATCGATTAAGGGGAAATCACGTTTTTTCAACAATCCCCCTATCTGGGTGACCACCCTCGTTTTTTCAATGGCTATCACTACCAACACAGGTGCTTGAGGTACAAATTTATTAAAAGATACCATGGTGCTGAAGGTGGCATCAGCAACCTGATCTTTCAAGGCGGGATCGGTGACAAAAATTAATTTCCATGGCTGACCATTGCTCGCAGAAGGCGCTAAACGCGAGGCTTCTATCAACAGGTGCAGCTTTTCTTGTTCCACCCCCCTGTCCTGATAAGCACGCACACTTTGCCGTGATAAGACAAGATCCATAAAATGCCCTGTCTGCTTTTTTTCATCGTGCTTCATACATCCACCTCTGCGTTACGGGCAGCCGTCTTCATGCCTCTACACAACGCTTTTTGCAAAAGCATTACCGCACCTCTTTCTTCCTCACCCTGGAAACTCCAGGAATCAAGGTTTGCGACCCTCTTACCCCACGTAGGTTCCGAACATGACTATGGGTAAACTGGGAGATCAACTCGGCATCCGAGGTCAACAAATCCCGCATCAACGTTGCTTTCACAATCAGGTCGATTGAACCGTGCACCGAGTGTACTTCGTCTACCTCGTCAAGCTGTAACAATTTATCCATGATATGATTTTCATGGCGCCCTTCAATATTCAGCAAGATAAAAAAGGTTATTTCCCGCCTCATCTCCGGATACTCTGCTTCCCTGTATTCTGCCATTTTTGTTCTGAACTCCTCCATGCTTTTGGGAATCAATCGGTCAATGCCGATACCGTAACGACGCTGCTTGCTGAGCTCCCATTGATGCACCGAAATATACAGACAGAGATCATCCACGGTACGCCTGGGAAAGGAATCAGCCAGCCCACTGCCTGCCACCATCGAATATAAAGGCTTATAGATGGTTCGATACCAGTCAATCGCGGCATGGCTATAATCGACCTCCTGATCCGCTGTTTGCGCCAGGAACTCTTGATGGGCCATAATCTGCTGCTCCAAATGGGTAAATTGACCAAGTTCCGTCAAATCGATGGTCTCGGTCAATCCTGCCTTATCACGAAAAGCAATCTTCTCTCTATATAAAATATTTTCATAGGTGTCTGCACCGGGCAGCAGTTCTAATATACACGCCTGTATGTGTTTATGGCCAAGCTCCCTGGCGGCAGTAACCCGGTGGTGGCCATCGAGAATAAAATAATCATCTTTGATCTGATATAAAGAAACAGGGGGCATAGGCTTACCTTTCACCATGGCCCTGAGAATGCCTTGGAGACGTCCGCTGTCCTCTTTTCGCTTGGGCCTGAACCGGCTGTCAAAATCGTGGTAACGCCCTACGGTACCAACAATTTTTTCCAAGGGGATGCTGCAGACCCCCCTGTTAATTGACTCAAATGCCTGTTCTGAGGTCTGGACAGTATCAAAATGTTGCAGTTCTTTAACCGGTTCCACCGGTTCAAAGCGGATAAATATCCTGCTCAAACTTTTTTTAATACCGTCAAACATTGAGTATATACCACCCATAACAATTAATAATCCGGGTATTCCCTAACTGATGCACCCTTTCACTGTCATCGTGAAACAACGCATGGATATGACCATGGAGGAGATAGGCCGGCTGGTATCGTTTAACCAAGCCACGAAAACAACGGAACCCACGATGGCATGGATCTTCGGCATCACCTATCTTGCGGGGAGGAGCATGGGTAACCACAATATCGATCCCCTTGATGCGCCACAGCCCGAACCAAAGCCGAAAAATAAAATTGCGCATCTGTGCTTCTGTATATTGATTCACCCCTCCATTATACCAACGAGATCCGGCAAGCCCCAGGATTCGGAATCCATGATAGGAAACTATACGGCGGTGTATATCAAGACACCCCTCCGGCGGTGAGGCCTCATAACGAATATCATGATTGCCCATTACGTAATAGACCGGTACCCCGGTGCGCTTACTGAGCAACGTTAAATATTCGGGAGGGAGATCACCGCAGGAAATGATCAGCTCAACCCCCTGTATATCAGGACTGTCTTTATGATCCTCTGCTAATTCCGGCACCACGGCATCAGCTACAACAAGAATTTTCATAATCAAAAAATAAGTACGCTGTGCAATATATTCAAATGACTTAAGACAGAGTCACCCTTTAGTTTGACACCACATATTACCTAAATTCTGCACGTCGAATGTTAGAAAAAATAAATTCTACTTTAAAAAACAACATATTGAGCAGACAATTGATTTGAAGTTCTATTCACTGTTTGAGTGAACCTATTTTTTCTCACCTTCAACGCCCTTCGGGATCGGCAATTTCACCAAATCTGCTACGTTACCGAAGGCTTGAAGTATTTTTATACGTCTGTGCCTCCGGTGCCTCACATCTTCGGCAGGTAGCGTAGACTCCGAAATTTCCAATTGCAGAATTTAGGTATTACTTGTCAAGATTAGTCAGGCCGACAAAACTGCCATTATTATCTTCAGCAAGGCGCCGCATCAACGCTGCGAACCTGATCACATTGTTTTCCGCTCCGGACTGGGCAAACAGCACCGGAAAACCTATGGCATGGATACGTACCCTTTTATTACCCGACATATCACGTTGATTCATCTGGGTAACGGTATTGACCACGGTTTGAATCGAGCCCCTTGAAAAATCATCGCCAAAGACATAAAGAGATATCTTTTTCTCTTTACTGTAAAAACGCCTAATCGCGCTCGTAATTCCTTCCACCGGGCTTGAGTTGGAAAAAGGGGCCCATGATGCCAGACGCCTGAGAACAGCTTTTCGCCTTGCCGGGGTATCGGCAATCCAACGACCACTGTATTGGGAAAACATATACTCGCCCATGTCATTCATCACCTGCAGCCCTTTGACCCGGGGGTGGACATCCAATATTTCCGTCATTTTCCGACGCACCATCGGCCAAGCAAATTTTTGCATGGAACCGGAAGTATCAATCACGAAAATAATATATTCGCTATCAACAGGAATCCCACCTATCGGTTGTTGGGACACCGTCCGTATTCGTTGCTGCCGCTGGAGGCGCTGCATTTCCTCTGTCAACTGTTGTCTGGCTGTTTGCAACTTCTGCTCTGCTATTGCCACTGCCTCACTACTTTTGCTGTGGCCGGCAATACGTTCCTGCATCCGGACAAGACCGGCAACATTTTCAGTCAGTTGCCGGTCGGCTTGTTCGAGCTGTTCCTGATGTTGAAGAAGCTGTTGCCAGACCTGCTTTGCCTCCTCACGAACAGCAGTAAGTTCGTTCTCCAGAGCGGCAAGCTCAGCATGCCGATCACGAGCCATGGTTTGCGCGACCTGCGGTTCGGAAATTTTACTGATAACCAGCAGCAAGATAAGAGCCCCGAAGCCGCAGGACACAACATCGAGAAAGGAGAGGTTAAATATTTCCACGCTACGCAGTTTCTTTCTCATGGCCAGTCCCGAGTAGGCGTTAAAAAAGATCCGTTTGTCTTCACTGCAAGCTCCCAGAAAAGGGTGGCTGCCAGTGGATCGCCTTCCATGGGGAACAAAATGGTATTCACAGGTATGTTGGCAGGCAGTTTTTGTATGGCTTCTTTATAAAAAGACATCCTTTTTTTTCCTGAAACAGCACCGGACGTGGCCCCTCTGTTACCTTGGGTGGGTAAACCATCGGTGAGCAAAATACAGTTGTCCGGGGCAGGATTCAAGGCAGCCAGCGCGGCAAAGGCCTTTGTTAAATGTGTACCGCCGGCGGGAACCATCGTTTGCAGCTTCTCTACCATTGTATCGACGGCCTGCCTGTTGCCGACAGCTACCCAGTCATCATTTCCCAAACGAACAGGGACAGTGTTGAAAGCCAGGATCTGGGTATCGGCACCTTGCGGCATATTAGCCAGCAACCAGGCAACGGTTTTTTGTGCCTGCTGCCATTTTCTGGAATTACGTTGAACGTCTTTGCTCATATTCCGTCTTCGCAGCACATTGACCACTGTTTCATCAAGCATAGAGGCGCTCACGTCCACCAACAGGGCAATTCTCCTGCCACCCAGCTGCAGCCCAGTAAGATACTGCCGCCTCCCTTGTCCGGCAAAATGCCTTACCTGCCCTTCGCTTGCCGACGACTGCACCTCCCTTTTGTCGAGCTGCCGACGCTCCGTATCCAAAACCTTTAAAGCCTTCTGCGCCTGCTCAAGCTTACGTCGGTCTGTTGATGCCTGCTGCAACTGAGCGGCAAGCCGCTTCTCCTCTGCCTGTGTCTGCTGCCTGACGGATGCAAGTTCCTGCCTGGACTTTGCCAGAAGTTGCTTTTTTTGGGCGAGCTCCGCCTTCATTTCCGTAAGGTGTTCGCTTTCAGCTTTTACTGTCAGGGCTGCACGTTCAGCCTCTGCTGTCAGGTCCTCTAGCTGCTGTTTTCGATGGGATAACGTATTGGCATGGACAATGAGTACCAGCAGTACCACCGCCCCAAAGCCGCAAAACATTATATCAAGAAAGGCAAGGTTAAACGAAGAGATGGGTCGACGATGACGGAGAGCCATGATTACGGCCGAAAAGGATGCGCCCGTAGCCGTGCTATTAAGTTACGGTCGCAATAACTCTCAGTATCCAGCACCAGTCGATCCTGGAGCAACTGCAATTGATGAATAAAAAACATTAAGACAATGGAGATTACCAGGGCAATAAAGGTAGAGTTAAAGGCAACTCCGAGATTTTGGGTAACCCCGGTAATATCGCCTTCAACCGCTTTGTTGGCAAGAGACAAGGCAGCGCCGATCCCACGAACAGTGCCGATAAATCCCACCGACGGTATGGCCCAGGCAATATAGCGTATGGTGGAAAGTTCCGCCTCTAAACGCTCCCCTTCCGAGGTACAGACATCACGCAGGGCTGTTGCTGCATCCTGCACATTATGCGTGGCGCCAAAACGCCTGATTGCAGCATCAAGGGCCCGAGAAAGCAGATAGGTCTCCTTCTTGCCGGAAAGTTCCTGAATACGATGCTTTACAGCGGTGGCATCCTCCGGCCCCAGCGGCAGTGTTTCCGGCAGCTGGAGTAAATCCACGTCAAGCTGTCGCCGCTGCTGCCAGGTACTGACACCTTTAAACCCTAAAATGGCCATTGCCCACAGCATAAGGACCAGGCAGGCTTCCTGCTCGTAATCTTTGAGCACTACATAAAAATTACGTTGCTGCACATAATCAGGATCAACAGCCAGCTGCTGCTGTTCCTTGATTTGAAAGAGTTCTGCCTCCGGCCTGATAACGGTCACAAAAGCCCCATGGACAAGAATAAAAGCCGTTAGCAGGGAAAAAATCTGATAGAAAAATTCAAAAGGGATTTTTTTCGGCATCCTGTTCACACTGGTGGTTAAATATCTGCAGGAAGGTCGATCACAGTGTCTGCATCGACTCTTTGAGTTGGTACAAAAACGGTATACCCATCTTTCTGAGGCGGGGCAGGCGGTTTTCCCTTCTCTTTATTTTGGCCTTGTTCCGCCTTTGCCTGTTCCTGCTCAACAGCAGCCACCGAAGTGAAAACAGCCATCAGGGTGAACGCTCCCACCAGCAGAAAACCAGTCGTCCCTTTCATTGAAGATACCTCGCCACCCGGAATCCGATGTCATCCTCTTTTCCTTTCCCATAGGAGCGATAGCTGAACCGAAGTTCCACCACCGAACCGTCACGCCAACTCGACCCTCTGACCACTCGGTGGGTTCCCCTGACCGGTCCCATGGGGTCTTGTTCAACCGTTTGCAGGGAACCGCTGACAGCGCTATAAAAATCATGACACCATTCAGCTACGTTCCCGCCAAAATCAAAGAAGCCCCCTGAATCAGCCTTAAATGAACCCACCGGCGCAGTAACCGGATGGCCATCATCATAATCGGCAAGAGTGAAATTAAGCACCCCAAGCATGCTCTTATCGGCAAAATTCCCAACCACCACCTGAGGTGGAAACGAACCGTTCCATGGATAGCGATCCAGCTGCCGCCTACCCGAGAGACGAGCCCCATAAGCCCACTCAGCCTCAGAGGGTAGCCTGTACCCGGTACCGTTATCAGCTACCAGTCGCCCATTTTTTTGCACATAAAAAGGTTTTATCCCTTCCTGCCTGCTGAGCCAGTTACAGTATAGTGCCGCTTCCTCCCAAGACACATTGACCACTGGCTGATTATCTTTATCCAGCGAATAACGGGCAAAGGCACCGGATCGATGCTGTGGCCGAAACCGTCGATACTCACCGTTGGTCACCTCACGAGCTCCCACATACACAGGTCGGACAAGGCGGACTTTTCTCAGCTGCTCATTGGCCCTTCTTCCCGGTTCCCTCCGGGAAGCACCCATCTGAAACTCAACAGGGGCCTGGAAAAGCGGCTTGAGGCCAGCCTTTTTTCGAGCAACCGGTTTGCCGCTCTGCAACGATGCAAGAGGTTCCATGGTAACCCGGATCTGTTGACTGTACGAACTACGAGGTATCACCTTTACCTGTTTGTCCTGGTATCCCTTGCGGGTAAAGACAAAACGGTGTTGTTTTTCTGCCGGCAGGACAAACCTGCCCACACTTTTTGCCCCGGCCACTCCACCATTGATGGACAAACGGGCATCTGCCGGGACCACCTCCACAAAAACAACCCCTGTTTCCGCTTCCAAGGGCACGTGGAGTTGCTTTTCTTCACCAGCTTCCAAAACCAGCTGATACTTGGCCTGCTTATACCCGGGAAAGATGAGCACAAAAGTGTGCTCCGTTCCTGCAGCTACTTCCACTTGCAGCGGTGTTTGCCCCCGATAAACCCCGTCCACTGTCACCGAAGAACCAGAGGGCGAAGAACTCAAATCAATCACAGCGGGTTCATGCTGGAGGATAACCGGCTCCAAAATGGTTATTTCTCCACCGGATACCGTTACTTGCCGCTGCAAGGGCAGGTAACCGGATTGAGCAAAGGTCAATGTATGTTCTCCCGCTGGAACATCTACAGCGCCAGGTGTGGAACCTAATAGTGTTGTTCCGTTCTTCACCTCGACCGACTCCGGAATGGTTATAACCTCCACCGTCCCCCATCCCGGTTGCAGCTGAAAACGAAACGTTTGCATCCGCCCCATACCCTCAACATCTATACTCTCCACTAACTCCTGATACCTTTGCTTGTGTAAGTTAATGGTATGTTTTCCTGCTCCTATGCTAAAGGCTTGAAGCGGTCCGGTTCCGACATACTTGCCATCGATGGTAATCTGCACCCCTTCAAAGGGGACAGTTTCCACATTGATACTGCCGGGAAGTTTTTCAAGGGTAAATTGAAATGAGGCCTGAGAACCGGCGGCAATGGTTATTTCTTGATGTAGATCTGCATACCCTTCCAAAGAAGCAGTAAGCGCATATTGCCCGGGCCACGCAAAATACCGTCCCTGCAGGTGAACAACCGGCGGTACCCCTGACACCTTTACGGTTTCCGGTACTGGCTCTATGTCAAGGGTAAAGACATTCCCCCTTACAAGAAACAGCGTTATCGCCGTAAGCACAACAGCGAGAAACAAACCGGTACCAACAAGTAGCCTACTCCCCCTCCGCCGCTTAAGCGGGGGTGACATTCTTGGCAATCCGCCCTGATTTTCTTTTCTTTCCTGGCTTTTGCCGGCAGTATGCCTGCTCTGCAGGCCAAGTGGCAGTACATCTATTTCCACCAGGTCACGCTGGACATGGAACTCGAGAAGGTGCTCCCCGATTCGAATCTGATCGCTCCCTTTCACCCAGACAGATTGCGTAATATGGGCACCGTTATGCAAACAGACTGTACCGGTTAAAGAGGGTTGAAAAAACAGGTGTCCGTCTGCAAGCCCAAGGCAACCGACCTCTTCGGTAACGCCATCCAGTTGCAAATGGTCATCACTGCCGGATCCAATCCACAAGGGCAGGTCATTTTCATGGTACCTGGACACTTCCCCCCCATGGAACACCTCAAATAATCTGCTCAAATCGGCTCCTCGCAACGAATGGCCAGCACTGGCAAAGAAGAGTCCTGGACGGGAACAGACAACTGCTTACGCACATCCCTATAGCCGGCCCTCCTGCCGACAACCGTATAGGTCCCAGGATACAGTTGCAGTTCTTTTTCCCTAAACCTTCCCAGATTGCCCACTTTATAGACAATGATATCAGACAAATTATCTGACACCAAGTGCACCCTTACCCGCTGCCGCATGCGTATCATCAACGAATCCAGCGCTTGCTGCTGCCCGGTAAGGCGAGGTCCTGGATCCTCAATAGTCTGTGCATAGTTGAGCAGGGATACGGCCTCGGCAAAAGCTTTATCATCTTGCAGACGGAGCGGCATGGAAAGTATTTTTTCCAGTCGCTGATCAAGTTGTTTACGCCTTTCCACCTTGTCCTGGTGTTGCACGGCAATACCGGCCCGCTTGTCTGCGGAAAGTATTTTTTGGATGAGCTCCGACGCCTGCTGCCATTGCTCTTGTGCCATTGCACTTTGCAGCCGTTGCTCTAATCGTTGTATCCGGGCAGCTTTTTGCGCTCTTGCAAGTTGTAGTCCCGCATTTTGCACAGCCTCACTTCCCGGCTTGACCTTCCTCGCCGCTGCAAGCGCCTTCTCGGCCTTGCCGTAATCGTGGTTGCCAAGAGCACCGAAAAAATCACCCATTGCTTCCTGCAGGGACTGCTCCTCAATAACTCTGTCAACGTTTACCAACCCGGATTGTGCTTGTATATTGTGGGAATCAAGAGCAACGGCCTGCCGAAACTTTCCCTTGGCCTCAACCCACGCTTTTTCCAAAAAGAGCAGTTCTGCCTGACGTACCAAATCCACAACCGTCTCAGCCACTGCTGCACGCTCTACCCCCTCTAACGCCTTCTTGTTTCCTGGAGCAGCCGCAAGCACCCTGCTAAAAGCATCTTTAGCGTCCTTTCCTTTTCCTTCTTGGAGCAACCCCTCCCCTTCCAGGAGAAGCTGCTCCACTTTCAGTTGCTTGCCATCCAAAATCTCGACCAACAAGGAGGTTGCCTTCTCGTACGCCAAAGCCGCCTCCGGGAATCTCTTTTCCGCGAGATCCATTTCCCCTTTAGTAGCCGCCTCGAGGACGAACGTATATTCTTTATCCGCCCACACCTCAACCGACATGGACTTCCCCTTGGCCTGCATATGCAACCATGCCTGCAAGGTATTTTCGGCTACAGATCTTTTTGCCACGTCCTCTGCCGGTGGTACGGTTTCGGCAATTAATATCTTTTCTCGGCCGTCAACCTGCTCGACTTCCTTGGTATTATTGCGGCTAGAAGGAGTGAGGTCATCTTCCGGTTGCATATGTGACAACCAGAAAAACAGCAGGGTCCCATTAATCACTATGAAAACAGCAAACAACACCAACACACTGCGCAGAGGAGATGCTGAGCTTTGTTCCGGTGACGTATCCGGCGGTTGCAATTTCACAGGCTTCTCCTCCACAAGCTTTCTCGTTTATCAGCCCGAATTTGTCATGAACTTTTTTTTGTTAAACTCAGCCAATTGATATTGATTAGCAAAAGAGCAATTGTACAATTGACAGTCTGTTTTTTTGTTTTCAATCAAAAAGTTCCCCTTCGGGCTTACGAAAATAACCAAGAGCAGACGATTAGGACTTTCCAACTTTTGCTCATTGCCCTTTTTCTTCTGCCTGCCCGCCGACTTCCGGTGGCGGAAATCCCGTTTCCTTAAGATATATTTCCCTGAGCAACTGTCGCCAGCGCGTGTACTGCTCCTCGGCAGAACCTTGCAGACGCAGCGTCTCACCTTGGACTTCAATTGTCAGCGGTTCTGCCTCTGCATGAAAAGACTCTCCAAGCTCCTGTATCGCATCCCGATTAATTTCACTCTCCTGTCGCTTCTGATAGCCACTGTATACTGCGCCTGCTCCCCCAAGCACCATTACGTCTCTCAAGGTGCCGGTCCGTGACCGCGTCTCCTGGTCGGCAGCCGCTCCAATAGCAATAGCGCCGACAATTGCGGCAATACCTAAAACCTGGCGGGTAAGTGCGTCTCTTTCCAGTTCTCGCATTGCTGCCACTTCCTCACTCCTATATCGCCGCCATTGACTGTATGGAGCCCAGAGGTCGAGATAGTAGTTATCATAATAGCCATTGATAACGTCCACAAGCATATCATCCCTGGAACGTAGCGCCTGAATGCGGGCAAACATCGCATCATCCGCAGCGGGCAGATGCATTATAGTAAATTGGCCGCTATCATCTTCTGCAAGATACTCAGCAAAGGTTTCCGGAGCCATGGCTGCGGCAAAACGCAGGGTAGCTACCTGTCGTATTGTGCTCACATCTTGAGGCGATAACTGTTGCCGATACATTGCCAAATCATTAGCTATGGTGTTGAAAAGATCCTGAAAGGTATCATGCTTTTCAGGTTCTATCCGCTCATGCTCATGCTTTTTTGCCGTTTCAGCATATACTTTTTTAAACCACAAACGTCCGGTCGCATCAACGACATCCACACTAATGGCAACGCTTTCGCCATCTGAATACTCAATCTTTCCTTTTACCAACACTTCTGCGCCATTTTCATCGCCGGGGACAACACGAACAGCTCCCCAATAGCCTGTTCGTTGCAATGAATATTTAAGATGAACAGGTATAAATCGAGCCTCCGCATCTCTTATGCCCTGCGATAGCCCCTGACTTTCCTCTGCATCTTCCGGAATCACCCCAGGATCAAAAACCTGGATGGAAACGTTGAGCAGCTTTTCTTCTTCTATCTCACCGTCCACTGTCATCGGTCGCACCTGATCGGCAACCTGATTTCCTGGAATCGATGCACACCCACCAGTTATCATCACCACAATCAGCGTATAGGCTACTACCCCTTTCCACTTTACCACAGCAACTCCCCCAAGCGTCTCCACCCCAAATCCTGTTCCGGAATGAGAAATCGGGGTTATGGACACAATGTCACCTTGTTCAACTCCACCTACTTTCTTATGGGTATTCCGGAATGTTTTATGAAAAATCAGAGCACTGCAGGCGTTACATCTTTTTCCCCTTATACTTCCAGTACTCCTGCCACAGCTTTTCCTTAAGCTGTGGATCTTGTTCCTTTTCGGCAGCCTCCCTCAGCTGTCTGGCAACAATATCATCATCAATCACCAACTTTCCCTGAGTACCGTCATGTGAGACAGACGGGGGCTGTCCCTGACCACTCCCCGCCCCCACACTGGTATCGTCCTGTCCACTGGCGGCCTCCAATGTCCCGCTGTGTCCGGATCGATCGCCATCACTCCCTCCTGCTTGCTTTTCCTGCTGGACACTGCCCTGAAGCTGACCATGTCCACCCGTGTCCGGAATGTCCCATCCTGATACCTTTGACCTGTGACCGGCAATACGTGTCTCTTCGGCCAACAACATCTCATCAAATGCCCCCATCGATTCGGCCAATTGCTGTTCCAGATTATCAAGCTCCTCCTCGTCGGTTGCCGCAGGCGGGGGCAAAGTAAGGTTGGACCCAAGAGGCATTTGAAAAGAAGGACATGGAAGGCCATGCATACTCTGTTCTGGAAACTGAGATGCCAGTTGCTCACAGTAAATTACCACCCTGGTTTGCAAATAGAGGGCGAATTCTTTCAACTCTTTTGTTTCTTGGGGAGTTAAAAGGGATGTTGCTGAATGGGCGCTGATGGTCTTTATGGTATTGCGAATGACTTTATCTAAGGAAAGGACGGAACTGCGTAATTCATCGGCAGTCCCATTGCCGACCGTTGGGTTCGGTGCAGCCAAAGAGGTACCCTCGCCAAGTACCGCAATGACCAGCCACATGACCACCGCAAACAACCCTTTCATTATTGACCTCCACATAAAAAACATTCGCCGCCTAACCCGAATTTCTCATGAACATTATGTCAACTTAACAAATTACACATAATTTCTGTATGTTATGTAAATTCAAATAAATTTGGTATTTCTCACAATGTTCACCAAAGGGCTAATGCGGGTTAAAGATACCGGCCTACATTGTTTGACGTGCATTGTGTCACCCCAAGGCTCATAAGGGGTTCATTAGGCACAATAAGGAAAAGTCCTGGCGCAGCACGCGTCATAAGGTTTCGGAATTTTTCTCTATGCAATGAAAGCATACAGCGAGTATATCGCCGCGCGCCATAAAAATTCCACGAAGCGGCAATCCAAAAACAGCCAGGAATGTCCCTCTTAACAGTACAATATTGCACGCCTCCCGTGAAAACAACCACAGCCTGTTCCTTCCGGTGAAGATGAGTAAAAAATGCAAGTCATTCTTACCGGTTCTTCTTCCTTGTTCACCGATGTCACACATATATGTAAAAAAAAAGTGAGAAAAAATTGCAAACACTAAAGATTCTGTTTTGTATAAATTGAAATATTTAGTAGTCTTTACCGTTTTATTGAGGTGGGTTCTCACTACATCCTTTTCATTAAATGGAGGCGTTAAATTGAAGAAAACAATTGCAACAGCGTTATTTTCCTGCTCCGCCCTGCTTTTTGCGGGGTCGGTACTGGCCGCGGACACCATCAAAATTGGGTACAATATTCCAATGACCGGAGATATTCCGAAAGTTGGAGAATCCTCTAAATTCTCTGCCGAGATGCTTAAAGCGGATATTAACGGTGCCGGCGGCCTGGAAGTAGGCGGCAAAAAATATATGCTTGAATTTGTCTATGAAGACAATGAGGCCAAAGCCGAATCTGCTGTCACCACCGCATTGAAACTCATTGAAAAGGACGAGATCCTGGCCATGATCGGCCCGAACTCCAGTAAGCAGGCAGTTCCTGCCGGACAGGTAGCTGACGATAACAGAACCGTTATGGTTACCCCCTGGTCCACCAATCCTGATACCACTAAAGATCGGCCCTGGGTTTTCAGAGCCGCCTTTCTTGACCCCTTCCAGGGCCCTGTGGCAGTTAACTTTGCCGTAAAAACCTTTGGTGCTAAAACAGCAGCTGTTCTCTACGACCTGTCAAACGATTATTCCAAGGGGCTTGCTGAAATTTTTCGCGATGTGTTCGAAGAAAAACTTGGCAAAGGCTCAGTGGTTGCTTTTGAAAGCCATGGCACCAAAGATCAAGATTTTTCTGCACAGTTAACAAAAATTATTTCCGCCAAGCCAGATTTCATCTTTGTTCCCGACAACTACAACCAGGTTGCCTTGATTGTACGCCAGTCTCACCAACTCGGTTACAAAGGTCAGTTCATGGGCTCAGACGCCTGGGGTTCTTCCGAACTGATGACTTTATGCGGCGACGATTGTAAAGGTCTCTATTTCTCAACTCATTATGCAGCTGCCGGGGCCAAAGGAGCTACCAAGGAATTCATTGACCGCTATACAGCTGAATACGGATATGTACCTGACGACGTTGCCGCACTAACATGGGATGCGACAAATATTGTCATCAAGGCCATCCAGGATACCGGTGGATTAACCGGCAAACTTCGCAAAGATCGCAAAGCTATTCGCGATGCCATGTCCAAGATTCCTTCATTTGAAGGTGTCACCGGTAACATGAAGTTCGACGAACAGGGCGACCCCATCAAATGTGCAGTTGTTGTTCGTATAAGCGACAGCGGTGAGTTTGAGTTTGCAGAATCTGTCTGCCCATAATTGCACACAGCTTAACTCCAAAGAGCAGGTCGATATGTATTCGGCCTGCTCTTTATCGTTTTTCCTCAACAATATACTTTACCAGCAAATGAAAGTCAGAGACGATTCATGCTAGCGACTACCATTCAAAATATTATCAATGCGCTACAGTGGGGCAGTTTTTATGCCTTGATCGCGCTCGGCTATACTATGGTATACGGGGTTTTGACCCTTATCAACTTTGCCCATGGCGACATTTTTATGGTGGGTGCCTACATTGCCTTTTTTGTCGCCACCTTTATCCTGAGTATGTTAGGGCTTCCGGGATGGATTGCCCTTGCCCTGACCATACCACTGACCATGATTCTCACATCAGCAGTGGGCGTATCCCTCGAAAGGGTCGCCTACCGGCCGTTGAGAAGAAAAGGGGCACACCGGCTCTATGTTGTTATTACCGCGCTTATGTGCGGTCTTATCCTTGAGCATGCCAACCTTGCTTTACTTGGTGCAAGCAGAAAGGCCTTTCCAGCTCTGATAACGGAACATGTGTATACCATCGGCGGGGTTACTTTTACCAACCTCAAGGTTGCTGTTATTTTCACTGCAATCCTTTCTTTTGTCATTCTCCACTGGATTGTGACCAAAACTAAGGTAGGCATGGCCATGCGAGCCATTTCCTATGACAAATTTGCCGTTCCTCTGATGGGAATCCCCATTGATTCCATCATTGTTATCACCTTTGCTCTCGGCTCTGGTTTTGCCGGTCTGGCGGGTATCCTGTTTGCCATGAGTTATCCGGTACTGGAACCCTACATGGGTGCGCTCATTGGCTGGAAAGCCTTCATTGCCGCGGTGGTTGGAGGAATTGGTGATATACGGGGAGCATTTCTGGGAGGATTTCTACTGGGAGCAGTCGAGATTATGGTTGTCGCGTTTTTCCCTTCAACCTATCGCGACCTAATCGCCTTTACTGTCTTGCTGGTGATCCTGTCTCTCAAACCGACCGGATTGTTTGGCATCGCCAAAACCACTAAAATTTAGGGGAGATGCCAATGTTACGTAAATATACGGTCCAGCTCATCTTAGTCACACTCGGCGGCATCATCACTTATCTCGCCTATGAAGAGCTGATAGGACTCTACACCCTGTCGGTATTGATGTTCATGGGAGTGAACATCATCATGTCCACCAGCCTGAACCTGGTCAATGGCAACATGGGGGAATTCTCCTGCGGCCATGCAGGCTTTATGTGCGTAGGTGCCTATGTCTCTTCGCTGCTTGGTGTCCTGCTCTTTAGTAAAGACAAAATATTTGGCCCGCCGTTGCTTAATCCGGATCTGGCAATCTATTTTTTTCCGCTGGTCATTATTGCCGGGGGGATAGCTGCTGCTTTTGCCGGATTACTGGTCGCCCTTCCCTCCTACAAAACACGTGGAGATTACCTGGCAATCATCACCATTGCCGCCAATTATATCATCATCAGTTCCATTGAGAATCTCAACGTCATCGGCGGTTCCCGTGGATTCATGGGCATGAAAAAAGTAATTAATGCCATGGAGGATATTATCTACCTCCCCTGGATGGTTATCTGGGTCTTTGTGTTTACCGTTGCAACGGTTTGGGCGCTACGACGCTATACCTCCTCCACTTTTGGTAAAGGGGTCGCTGCTATCTGTCAGGACGAGGTCGCAGCAGAGATCATGAGCGTCAACACCAATAAAATCAAAACGATCACCTTCATGCTTTCTTCCGGTCTGGCAGGCATTGCCGGTGGGCTTTTCGCCTACATCATCGGCTATGTCAATCCGGGCAGCTTTAATATTCTCAAATCCACAGAAGCGTTGGTCATGGTTTATCTGGGCGGCATGGGATCGCTTTCCGGAGCTGTCTTATCTGCTATTTTGTTTACGGTCCTGCTCGAGCTGCTCCGTCCTCTGCAGATTATTAAATGGGTTGTCATTCCCCTGCTGCTGATTGTCCTGATGCAGTTTCGTCCCGAAGGTATCATGGGCAACCGCGAACTCAGCGATATTTTTCCTCGCCTCAAACGTTTCTATAAGTTCAAGTGATTATGCAGACACAGACAACATCTTCGATGCCGGTCCTCGAAATCCGTAAGATGACCCAACGATTTGGCGGTTTGGTCGCTGTCTCCAACTTCAGTGTTACACTGGGAAGGAACCAGCTCACCGGCCTTATCGGCCCTAACGGTGCCGGGAAAACAACCGTCTTTAATCTGATAAGCGGTTTTTATCAGCCCAGTGAGGGAGAAATATTCATCAATGGAACCCCTACCGCAGGACTCAAGCCTCACAAAGTAACCTCACTTGGCGTCGCCCGCACCTTTCAAAATATCAGGCTCTGGAACCAGATGTCCGTACTCGATAATATACGGGTCGCCCAACACGGTTCTCTGGACTATGGCTTTTTTGGAGCCATGTTCAGGACTCGCAGTTATGTGGATTGCGAAGCAAAAATAGAAAAAGAAGCGCGTGAGCTCCTGGAAATTTTTGAACTGGATAAGCAAGCCGACGAGTTGCCGACCAATCTGGCCTACGGCCTGCAGCGTAAACTTGAAATTGTACGTGCACTTTCTGAAAAACCACAACTGTTGCTCCTTGATGAACCGGCTGCCGGGTTGAACTCTGTTGACGCCCAGGAGCTTATCAGGCTTATCCACTGGATTCACGAAACCTTTGACGTGACCATCCTGCTCATCGAGCACCACATGGATGTGGTCATGGAACTCTGCTCAGAAATAAAAGTTATCGACTTCGGCCAAACCATAGCCGAAGGTACACCGGAACAAATCCGCAACCACCCTGCAGTCATTACAGCATACCTGGGGGATGATACCATATGACGCTGCTCGCTGTTGAAAACCTTGTTGTCAAATACGGTAATATCCAGGCTCTGCATGGTATCAATTTCCATGTCAATCCAGGTGAGATTGTAACCCTGATAGGTGCCAATGGTGCGGGTAAAACCACCAGCCTGTACGCGATCACCCGCTTACCACCCCCTGAAGCGCCGCGCGTTGTCTCGGGTGACATTCTCTTTGAAGGCAACTCTATCCTCAAAACCCCTCCCTCCACGGTGGTCAAAGATCTCAAACTCGCCCTGGTGCCTGAAGGACGCCATATCTTTGGCAACCTTACCGTCATGGAAAACCTGGTTTTGGCGACCTATGCCCGCGATCAGAAAATAGATTTTTCCAAAGAGTACCAACGGATATTTGATCTTTTTCCAAGACTGGCTGAAAGAAAAGACCAACGGAGTGAATCCTTGTCAGGAGGAGAACAGCAGATGCTCGCTGTTGGCAGGGCTCTTATGACCGGCTGTACTTTTCTGCTGCTGGATGAACCCTCCATGGGTTTAGCCCCTGTGCTCAAATACGATCTTTTCCGTACTCTCAAACGGCTCAACGAAGAAGGTATGACCATTCTCCTCATCGAGCAGAATGCGAACCTGGCGCTTCACTTGGCCCACCGTGGGTATGTATTGGATACTGGGGAAATAGTTGCCGAAGGAACAGCTGAAAAGCTGCTTGGCAATCCAGAGGTGAAAAAAGCTTATCTCGGTGGCTAGCAAAAAAAAACTGCAACAATCGATCTTACCCCATAGCCTGCAGGGTAATATATTCGATAAAGGCATAGCGGCCCAGCTTACCGGCCAGTACCAGAGAGACGAACCACGCAAGTGGTGTTTTGAAAATGCCTCCAGCAAGGCATAAGGGGTCGCCGATAATCGGCACCCAGGACAGCAGCAGCGACCACGTTCCGTATTTTCGATACTGAATCGCTGCTTTCTCTCTGGTTTGGCTGTTTATTCTCAACACCTTTTCAACCAAAAAAGGACCGCCATATACACCGACGGCATAGGTGGTACAGGCTCCCAGCACATTACCGATTGTTGCCGAAGCTAGCAGCCCCGCAGGATCAAGGGAAGAGTAAAGTAAGGCTACCAGCAACCATTCAGAACCAACAGGCACAACCGTTGCCGCTAAAAAACTCAGCAAAAATAAAAACAGGTAGCCATTGGCTACCACGAACTCAGCCATGCGCTGTTTCCTGAAGCAATGCCAGACAAAACGCGAAGGTTCCCTTGTCAGTGCGCATGGTGCAGATCCTCTAATTGGAAAATTCGGCGAAAAAAGCGCTTGGTCCAAGCCTGAACCAGCCTATTTTGCAGAAACACTGCTTTCTTGTGATGTACATCCACAGTGTATCAATCCACACCGGCAAATCAAGGATAATGCGCCTGAGGGCATGCGAGAGAGGCAAAAGCTTCTGCCTGTTATGTGACCATTTGCTAATGTGTCACCCAAACGAGAATGCTATTATGTCTTCCTGCTTGATCACGTGCGAAGGTAAGCACTGGCTTCGTGGGATGCTGCGGGACAGTTCCCTTGCTACTTCAAGTTTTCCATGTCTATAGGCAGGGAAGGATTACGGGCTTCTTCTTGTCCAAAAAAGCTCTCCAGCTCTTTCTGGTTGAGTACCGTGGAGTACTCTTGCACAAGGTAACCAGCCAGGGACTGCGCGTCCCTGGCCAGACTCTTAGAGAAAATTTTTCTGAGCAGGTACTTAAAAAGCAAACGACCTCTTTTTTTTTCCACCTTTTGCTGAATTTTCCAAAGCGCGTCCCGTTTGGAGCGTGGAAAATCAACCCCCAAACGGCTATCAATTGCAAGCTCCAATTCCAAACGGCGTGTTTGACGTTCCTGCTCACGGCTTGGAGAAGGAGGCAAATCACTGTGCAATGCAATTATCTTCTTCTCATACTCGTCAGCTGAAAGACATGGGCCGTAACCAAGATCATTGTTCATTGCTATGAGGCAATCAGTCCGATTTAAATTTAACGCCAAAGACCTCGGAAACGATGCTCGGATCTGCCAAGACAACATTATCGCCCGGCTTCAGCTCGAAAAGGCTTTCATAATGCTCAGGCGCCATCACATTGGCCATCTCATTTTGAAAGTCAATGGTTGCCTTGTTAATCGCCTGCACAAACTCCTTGGCCTTCATTTTATCTTTTGCAAACGCAGTTTCAGTTTTCAGGCGCTTTTTCTCTGTCTTCAACCGTACTTTTTCCAACTTGCTTGACAACTTTTTGTCAAGCATGGCGCCAAGGTGGAATTCCGCCATATACATAAAAAGTTTGAGATGGAAGTCCTCGACTTCATCCGTTGCCAAGGATTCTGCTTTCAACATAGTCTGCCCACTCTTGTATATCTTGAGTACTCCCTGTATGTACTGCCAGTCAAGTTTATCGCCAGTGGAAAGAACGCGTGCTGATGGTGCCGCTGCAGCTCCCTCTGCAGCTTCAGGTACGCATTTCGGCAAATCACCGTTCACGCTTGAATATTTCTTAAAAGGCGATTTGCAGGGCCAAGATCCTACTCTTCCATATGTGCCATAGAGAGCCTCAGACACATTGTAACCACGGGCGCCTCTGACAGTAATACCCGCCGGGAGTAGAATACGATTAGCCGCTTGATGACACACTCCATTGACAAGGTAACATTTAATGCCGGCCTTTTCATTTGGCTGAGCGATTTTGTCAGCTCTCTTGGTGCTGCCTGTGCCACGTCGCAACTCTTTACCGCCTTTTTTGCCGCCCCAACATCCCCAGCCTTTTTTGCCGGTGCCACATGTAACGTATGTATGATCTGCAGCCTTTGCAAAGAGCTTTGTTGGATAGGCCATCACAATAAGTGTTCCCATGTTCCCTCTCGTTTACTTTTGCTGGTTTCACTCAACGGACGTATCCCGCAGAATGGTGTGAGTACCATGTATTTTACCATGATAGTTCCATTACTTTATAAATCAACAGACTCATAAATCACCGGTCACAGCTTTGCTGTAATGTGTGCAAGCCGTCGATGTAGCATCCCACGCCCCATACCCTGCGCCAGATACACTGAAGGTAATGGCAACGCCGGGTGCACGCACATCTATTTTTAGACCACGGTACGTACACTGTGGCAAAAAATAATCGTCACTGTAATTGACCAACGATCTGGAACCTTTGAAAGCATATTGCATGCCACTGCAGATCAACCTGATTTAACTGTACATAATAATTAGTAATTCGATCTTAATAGTCCGGAAAAAGACAAAGAATGTGAAGGCACAAATGGTTCATATGGACCATTTGTGGTGGTGCAGGTGGTGCATATGCAGCAGCATAACCGGTAGAAGAGCATCATTTTAAACGCTGCAAGCGATCCGCTTTATTCACCTAGAATCAGCGGCAGACAAGATGATTTTCGGCAAGCACTATTGCCTTAACCCAAACAGACAGTTAACATCTCTTCCATGAATATTCTCTACACACTCGATCTAATCGGCACCATCGCCTTTGCTGCTTCCGGAGCACTGGCTGGGGTGCGACGCGGGATGGACCTGTTCGGAATCCTGGTGCTGGGTATGGTAACGGCAATCGGCGGAGGTACCATTCGTGATGTGCTCCTTGGCGACCTGCCGCCATTCTGTCTGCACAATGAAATATACCTATGGTTGCCGATCCTGGTCGCCCTGTTTGTTTTCTTTACCCATCGCCGCTGGCCCAAATTCGAGTCTCTACTCCTCTATCTCGATGCTATCGGTCTGGGGACCTTTGTGGTTATCGGTACAGGCAAGGCGCTGAGCTTTGAGACCGGTCCCCTGGGCGCAGTATTGATGGGCGTTATGACCGGTACTGCCGGCGGTGTGCTTCGAGATATTCTTTCCAACGAAATCCCCCTTATCATGCGCCGCGAAATCTATGCATCTGCCTGCATCATTGGCGGGGTTTCACTGGTACTGCTTCGGCTGCTGGAGGTAAACAATACTCTTTCGTTGCTGATTGCAGCATCAGCAGTAATTGTGTTAAGAGTGCTCGCAATTCACCTGAACTGGTCATTACCAAAAGCATCCTGAACCGACCGAAGAGGTAAAAAAAGACCAGCGTCTTAGTAAGAACAAGAAGCTGGTCTCTTAAAACTCTATCCCCTTTTCCAAGGGAAATACGGGCAAAATTGCGTCTACTAAAGCTTCTTTTTCGCCTCATCCATGCTGAAACCGTATTCCTCAGTAACAAATTCCATGTCTTTATCGCCACGGCCGCTGAGATTAACCAATATGGAGCCGATTTCCATCTCTTTGGCCAGCTTCATGGCGTAGGCAACGGCATGGGCACTTTCCAGAGCAGGTATAATCCCTTCAACCCGACTTAGCAGATAAAAGGCATCAAGGGTGTCCGCATCATCTGCGACCTCATAAGTGATTCGCCCTTCGTCTTTGAGCAGACTGTGTTCCGGCCCCACACCAGGATAATCAAGCCCACTGGCAATGGAATATACAGGGGCGGGTTCACCTTCCTGATCCTGAAGCAGGTAACATTTAAAACCATGAATGATTCCAGGCTTACCAAAGGCCGCAGTAGCGGCATGATCGCCAAGATTAAGGGAACGTCCGCCAGGTTCTACGCCTACCAGCTTTACAGGATCATTGATAAAACCGGAAAAAATACCAATGGCGTTACTCCCTCCACCCACGCAGGCACAGACTACATCCGGAAGTCCACCGGTCATATCAAAATACTGCTCTTTGGATTCAATGCCGACAATGGTCTGGAAATCCCGCACCATCATTGGAAAAGGATGGGGGCCGACAACCGAACCAATGCAATAGATTGAGTTGACGGGATCTTTCAAGTACGCTTGAAAGGCCGAATCGACAGCCTCCTTAAGGGTTCTCAGCCCAAAAGAAACCGGCACGACCGTAGCTCCCAACAACTTCATTCTGGTGACATTGGGGGCTTCTTTCACAATATCAACCTCCCCCATATGGATCTCGCACTCAAGACCGAAGTAGGCAGCTGCCGTTGCGAGGGCAACGCCATGCTGACCGGCACCGGTTTCGGCAATCAATTTCTTTTTGCCCATGAACTTGGCCAGCAATCCTTCACCCATGCAGTGGTTAAGTTTATGGGCACCGGTATGGTTAAGGTCTTCGCGCTTGAGATAAATCTGGGCGCCACCACACATTTCCGAGAGCCGATCTGCATGAAACACAGGGGTCGGACGTCCCTGAAAATGTTTTCGGATAGAACGTAACTCTTCAATAAAACGATGGGTTTGACTTATAGTCTGGTAGGCCTTGGTAATTTTATCCATCTCGACCTGCAATTCCGGCGGGATATAGGATCCACCGTAACTGCCAAAATGGCCGGAAGCATCGGGATATTGATGAGGATAACGAGCGTAATCTTTTGTTGTCATAATCTGTTCCTACTTAGTTCTTGGTTAAGGAGGTAAATAATTGGTACAAGATACCGTTCCCCTGAAAGGTTGCAACACAAAAACGACTATGATCCACATGGTTGGATAGTATATTATAGTCAGTGATAAAGACAGGCACCAGTAGAGCCATGAACCGCCGAAACAATACTCCACTCACCTGATATTGACTATATTTTCTATGATCTACCAGCACCTGCGGCATATACTTATTTCGGGTAAAATCGTACTCCGCACAAACACAACACGCCCCACCCAACTTGGCACGGGTTACTTACCCTCTTATCTGATGATACAATTATGAGTAATCGCTATCTCATCCCCGCTCTTAACAGCACAAATTTCTACAGAGTGAAAGACACCATCAAGCGCAGCAAATTTATCTGCACCATGGCACATACAGCGGATATCTGCGCCGCAAAGGCTTTTATCGCTCGCATACAAGAGGAATTTCCCGATGCCAATCACAATTGCTGGGCGTTTCAATGTGGTCCACCAGCCGATACCGCCCATGCAGGGATGAGCGATGACGGCGAACCGCGTGGTACGGCTGGAAAGCCGATGCTGGGCATGCTTCTCCACTCTCCTGTGGGAGAGCTTACCTGTGTTGTTACCAGGTATTTCGGAGGGATAAAACTCGGTACCGGTGGACTGGTACGAGCCTACTCCGGCATGGTGAAACTTGCTCTGCAAGAGCTCCCGGTCCATGACAAGATTTTCTTTGTCAAGGTCCAAGTGATCCTGGACTACGCATACATCACCCTTTTACAACGGCTTCTGCCCGATTTCGAAGCGGAGATTATCAACACTACATTTACTGCAGACGCTGAATTCACTCTGCAGCTTCCAAAAGAGCAATGCCCAGAGCTAAAAAAGGCACTCACCCATCTCACCCACGACGAGCTGCTCTTTTCCCTGCTCACGGACAAATAAGGCAAACAGCTCCAGCTTTCGCTATTTCCACACCATCAAGGCTAACCCGAATTTCTCATGAACAATGTGCCGATTTTCTAATTGCAAAAAATTTCAATATGTTGAATGCAATTGTATGGAGTTGTTATTTTTCACAATGTTCACCAAAGGTCAGTCCATGCGGGTCCATCTTCTTCAGTATTTTGGCAGTAAAAGGTAAGCGTAGACTCCGATAGTCTACTATGATTCACTCCCAAAAACTTTGAACCTGGCACCGCCTGAACTGATGAGAAATCCGGGCTAAGGGAGATAACAGCAGCTGCCGTTAGCCATTCATTCCTTCCAAAAAGGCCAGGACATTGGAACCAAGAACATTATGATTGTATCCCCCCTCAAGGATACCGTAACACCCACCATGGTTACGTACAGCTGCCTGACGCACCCACCTGCCCATGGTCCTGTAATCCTCTGTGTACAGGAGGCCTCCCCAGTCGTTTACATGGTGATCAAAACCGGCAGACACCGCGATAACATCAGCCTCAACCGTTTGTAAGGCTTTGTCCACCTCCTCAAGATAGGCATCATGCTGCTGTGCTTCCGGGTTCAAAATCTCCACCCAGTCCTCCTGCCCCAGAATATTGACATTACCATCCCCATAATGCAGATCAAAATCAAGGAGAAAGGCCTTTTTTATGAGCCCATTAGCCCGCAGGTAAGTAAGGGAAACAGCCATGTTATTGAAATAACAAAATCCCCAATAGCTGTCTGCCGAAGCATGATGGCCCGGTGGCCGAATAAGGGCAAAACCGGGTTCCGCCATGCCTGACACCGCCGCCTGAATCGCTCCCCCAGCTGCCAGAGCTGCTATATCGTACAATCCTAGCCGCGACACCTCCTCAACATGGGTGCCCGAATGAACCGCCAGAAGATCCTCCTCATCTGCATAACTACATGTAACCAACTCAAAATAAGGCTCAACCTCTTCCACGACAGCTTCCATTCTGCCGGCTTCAGCAGCAGGATCAGAGGTATAAACATCATAAAAACGAGGGTGAAAATAGACTTTCATCATGTAACTCCTCATCAGAATTCGTACCTGAAAACTACTGAGATTCTCTACATAGTATACACACTGAAGTGCATCCCTTTCCATTAATACAATACTTACACTTTCGTAGCAGAGGACTAACACTCAGCAGGTAGGTTTGAGGACAGCTGACTTCCTCATAACCGAAACCTAGGACAAATGACCCGCTCTATTCAATTAACCGACTCCACAATCGCGCCCGGGCACATCCATGACAGTGCGGAAACATTCCGCCGGCAGGTGCTTAAGCCCCTGCCGGAGCCTTTTGCACCAGCTGATATAACAGCTGGAATGGAAAATGAATTGCAAGCGGCAGTGGAAGGCGACAAACAAAATGTTGACCTTGCCTTGTCACTTATGGAGTCGGGATATTACAAAACCCTGATGCTTCGCGCAGGTCGTGGAGACCTTTCCCCGCAGACAGTCGCTGATATCAATGCCTTTGTTGAAAAAAAACAGGTTCAGGTCTGGGAAAACTCCTGGGTACGATTCCCCAGACACCTCCTGGGCGAACACAGTTTAACTGTTCTTGAACATGATTTTCTCGCAGATAAACAGGGAAAACAAAATACTCAACGCTCCGACCTTGACCGTTTTCTCTTCATAAAAGAGGGAAGGAGCTGGTTGCGTCTCCCAGTCAGCTACCTGCTGAAATTGTCCCTGATAGAGGCTGTCAGCCAGGAAGAAGTGCAAGCGCCACTCTTCTCCACCATCGCCAACCGTCTGTCCCGCCATTTCATCAGCGACAATATATCACCAGAAATCACTTCTTTTGCACTGGCCCAAGGGCAGAATAATGCATTTCCTGGTAGCCGGCTTGCTGCGGAGGGCAGTCAACGCTATTTTTTCACCCAACTGCTGATACGCTACGCAGAAAAAAAATTCAAGCTCGACCAATCAGGACAACGCATTCACCTCTATTTTGCGCCCACCCCTCCTCAACGGCAAAAAAAGCTCAACACCCTGATCTCCGACCAGCTTTACTGCGACCTCTTCCTCAATCCATGCCTATCCGGCTGGGCACGGGGTGAGGAGAAAAAAGCATATATGAAGCTCTGTCACCGGACACTCTGCCGCAGCCAGCTCAACACCATTGCAGTCCTTAAAGAGGCTGGGATAATAACCAATAACCTCGTGGTACTGCCCAACACCTCTAATACCTCTTTAGCCAACAACGGCACCCATATAACCCTGGCCAGCAAATCGCTGACCAACAGCTTCAAGAACTACCAAACAAGTTCCAGCAGGCCGTATGAAAAATATTTCGGTGATCTCGCCATTAAAATAACAGAGCATTTTCTACCGCTTTTTGTCGGTACGCTATCAGCTGCCCCCTATCGACAGGGGTTTAATAATTTTCACCCGGAAAAGGTCTTGGGATTTCTGCCCCATCAACTTGAGGCCACACATCTGCGCATGATCTGGCGTCGATGGAAGAAAAAGGCCCAACTCCGTTTCTGCGGTCATTCATTTACCCCCATGGGACCGGAATGGCTGGATACATTGCTGAGCAAAACACTTGGCCTGAGAGGTGACTATATAATTGACAACAGGCTGATCGATTATCTGGTTGCTCTCCCCAGCCAGGAGGATTATCCGGCCCTCAACGGTTTGGAGCACAATCAAAATTTCTTAAAAAGAGATCTTTTTGAAATGGGTATTTTCAACCCTCAGATGCCCATGTATCTTCCTTACCGGATGCGCGACATGACATCTTACGGATTTACCGGATTTGAAGGCAGACACTTCTCACTTTTCCCCAGTTTCCATAACCACCTGGCAGCATCAGCGAACCTGCAGGCCCTGATCATGCATCTGGCCTACCAATGGATAATAGACGGGAAAGTCACCCACCACCATATTCCGGATACACCGTTTATTGAAAGCGAACGGCGGCAGATATTTTTCAATACAGCTATAGGGATTCCGACGTTCTATGTCAGGGCAGACACAACCAACCGGTTTTTAAAGAGAATCCTCTCACTTGTGGAGAAACAACGAAGCAGCAGGCGCTACAAAGGCTATATCAGGATCAAACTTAAGGCCTATCAACTGGCCTGTATCACCTTTCTCAAACAAAATGGTGGGGAGATAATCAATCAATCCTGTTTTGCCGAGGAACTGGCATCCATTGAAAGCATAATTAACGGCAGCCAGCCATCTGCTTTTGAAATACTCACCGCCAACATTCTTGGCTGCCAAGGCAAAAAACGATCACCCATTGCCATTGATGCCTCGGAGTTCAATGACGCGGCAGAAACTTACTATCGTACGGAACTCTGCTCCTCCAACATGCGCGAAGGGCTCCACGCATTTATCCAGCACAGCAGGATACTGGAACAATCCGGCAATGAGCTTACCGATAAACTTAAAAACAGATTAATCGGTACCTGTCCAGCAGACAGGTTTATCGCACGTGCAGGCAAAAAAGTTATCCAGGGCCAGGCTTCAGAAAAAGAGGTCCACAGTCTGCTCCTGCTTTTTCTTTTGATGATGGAACAGGAAACAGCAGCAGCATAATATAAAAAAAAAACACAAACAGCAATGAAACCGCATCAATATATCTGTCGGCACTCCAATGAGGTCATCACCGAAAGACTGATTGGCGATCATTCCATTTCCTTTCTCTATAATACGTTACGAGAGCATACCCCCAGCATGTTCAAGGCCCTGACCTCGCGTCGGATGTCGGGCCTGCTCGGCTACCTTCACTTTGATCTGCTCTCTAAGCACAGAACCCCTTCGGGGATACAATTGCTCAACAAGCTACAGGTCGACTGGCAGGAATGTGTTGAGCAGCCACACTACTTTACAACGTTGAGAAAGGTCTTTGAGAGACAGATCCGCTACTGGGAAACGCGCCCTATGGATGGGTCACCATCGACAGTTGTTTCCCCGGCAGATGCCAAGGTTCTTATTGGATCAGTTAAGGAAACTCCCAACCTTTTTATCAAAGAAAAATTTTTCTCTGTTCCTGAATTGCTCGGCCAAAAAACTACCTGGCACAAGCAATTTCACGATGGTGATTTTGCTGTTTTCCGCTTAACTCCGGACAAGTACCACTACAACCACTTTCCGGTAAGCGGCAGGATTGCAGACATTTATGAGATTGAAGGGCAGTATCATTCCTGCAACCCAAATGCGATCATCAGCACAGCATCGATCCACGCCAAGAACAAACGGATTGTCACCATTATTGATACCAACATCGAAGGAGGCGCGCATATAGGCTTGGTAGCAATGATTGAAGTAGTTGCTCTGATGATAGGTGATATTGTGCAGTGCTACAGTCCCACTCATTACAACAATCCACAGCCGGTAACCCAGGGCATGCTGGTGAACAAAGGGGCACCAAAAAGCATGTATCGTCCGGGCAGCTCCACCGATATTCTCATCTTTGAGAACAAGGCCGTCTCTTTCTGTGCAGACCTGCTGGCCAATGTCAGGCGATGCGATGTGGAGAGTCGTTTCTCCTTCTCTGAGAACCTGCCGCTGGTGGAAACCGACGTCCAGGTCCGCTCAACCATAGGCCATGCAACCCATCGATAAAAAGAAACATTTTTCTAGCGATAAAACCAAGCAATTACAGGAGCATAACCATGAACCTCTTATTTATCTGCTGCGCCGCTCTTCTGTTTTCCATTATCATTGCCTATGGAGTTCATTACCTACCAAGGGAACGATGGCAAATGCTTGCCGTTATCCCAACTCAAAAAGAAGAAAACGGCACCTGGCATGGGGCAAACCTGACCTTTTACGGTTTTTTGATTGCCACCTCAACCGTCTGCTCGGTTCTCTACTCCCTGATCCTGCTCCAAGCAGCATCAGCGCCATTGACAGGAGTTCTCGCCGTAGTCAGCCTTCTTTTTCTTATCTGTATCCCTGCTTCCCGGTGGGTTGCCGGAATAGTAGAAAAAAAACAGCATACCTTTACCATCGGTGGGTCATTCTTCTGCGGTCTATTGATAACACCGGTGCTGATCCTGCTGGTCAATGCAACATGGGCCTGGAAAAAGCTGCCGACAATGGATATTCAAATTGTCCTGGCAGCGATAAGTATTGGCTACATCCTTGGTGAAGGGTTGGGGAGACTGGCATGCATAAGCTATGGTTGCTGCTATGGCAAGCCGCTTCGTGATTGTTCACCGCTTACCCGTCGGTTGTACAACCGTATCGCCTTTGTGTTTAACGGCAATACCCAAAAAGCCGTCTACGAAGGGAAGCTTGCCGGTGAAAAGCTTGTGCCTGTGCAAGGGATAACCTGCGTGATATATACTTTTGCAGCGCTTGTTTCTACGCTGCTTTTTCTCCAATCCCGCTTCACCGAAGCTTTTCTTTTGTCACTCTTTGTATCACAATTATGGCGTATTTATTCTGAAACACTGCGTGCCGATTTTCGTGGTTTCACTAAATTTTCCGCCTATCAAAAAATGAGCCTGGCCGCCCTCCCCTACGGCGTCCTGCTTACATTCCTTCCTGTCAGTACTCACCAGATCGTCCCTTCCATCGAAAAAGGTCTGATGATACTCTCCCAGCCGCTGCCGATGATCTCGATCCAGCTTTTATGGGTTGTCCTTTTTTTCTGGTTCGGCCGCAGTACGGTAACCAGCTCCACCTTACGCCTGCATGTTGTCCATAAACACATCTAAAGCCCGATGTTTTTCTGCTCAATTTGAAAAGATTTTCTTCTTCCAACATGCATTTATCTACAAAAAAAGCAAACGGTTACCTGGACGGTCCTTTCCCATGGAAGAAAGAAGAAGGACCGTTACCCTTGCTTAGGGATCGATACTGTTTCGAAATGCATGCGAAGGGTATGTGCCAAGCATCAAGACCCGTTTTGCGAAAAAATTAAGCTCCTGAAATGCCAACTGCAATGATGCCTCATCAACGTGCCCTTCAACATCGGCATAGAATCGAGCCACATTGAAATGTTTATCAACATAACTCTCGAGTTTCACCATCTGCACCCCATTGGTTGCAAAACCGCCCAACGCTTTATACAGGGCTGCAGGGATATTACGTACTTCAAAGATAAAACTTGTCAGATACTTCTGATGACTCACTCGATCCGGAATTTTGGCCTCCGGGGCAAAAACTAGAAACCTTGTCGTATTATGGGCTGCGTCCTGAATGTCTTTTTCTAAAATATCAAGGCCGTAGATATCTGCTGCAAATTCCGAGCTTATGGCTCCCTGACTTTTATCATTCCACTTTTTAACATCTGCGGCGGCTTTCGCAGTGTCGGCGACCACGTGTTTACTCAAACCATGCTTATCGATAAAACGCTTACATTGAGGGATTGCATGCACATGGCTGTGCACGTCTGTTAGATCCTCCAGCTTTGCCCCAGGAATCCCCAGCAAGCAGTGCCGAATCAACTGGAAGTGTTCTCCTATGATATACAATTCGCCATTGGGGATAAGGTTATGCACATCAGCCACACGCCCTGCAAGGCTATTGTCAATGGGGATTATGGCAAGATCCGCCTCACTGTTCCTGACAGCCCGGAAGGCCGCCTCAAAAGAGACGCATGGTACTGTTTTTAATTCTGGATATGCATGTTGACAGGCTAACTCAGAATAAGCACCCGGCATTCCCTGGAAAGCAATCGTCTTGTACTCTTTATTCATTTTACACACCTACCCGAACTTCTCTGGGTCAATATCTTGCAGTTAGTCTGCAGTACGTTTTTTGGTTTGTGAATTTTTTTCACCTCTTCCTCAATATATCATGCCCATCTTATTTTTCACCTGGGCCATGGTTTCAGATCCAATAGTTCGTATCTTTTCTTGTCCTTTATCGAGTATTTCGCGAAGATACCCAGGCTCTTTTTCAAATTCAGCGCGCCGTTTTCGAATAGGGGTAAGAAACGCATTTATCCCATCAGCAAGAGCGGGCTTAAACGCCCCCATCCGCTCATCAGGCTGGATGCCAAAAAGCTCACCATAGGTAAACAGGGCATGGCCTTCGCCGGAATATGCTTTCTTAATCTTATGATTAACAGATTCTTCAGTATCGGAAAGGTTAATAACATTACCAAGAGATTTTGACATTTTGTTCTGCCCGTCAAGCCCTGGCAGTCTTGCAAACTTTGATATTTTACACTCCGGCACAGGAAAAACATCTCCAAACAGGGTATTAAATCGTCTGGCAATTTCTCGAGTTTGCTCTACATGGGGTATCTGGTCTTCCCCCACAGGCACCAGGTTAGCCTTGGGTAGAAGAATATCAGCCGCTTGCGAAACCGGAAAAGACAGAAAGCCAAGATTCATATGTTCATAATTGGTTCCAGCCTGATTCATTTCATCTTTGACCGTCGGATTCCGTTGTGCTCGGCCTACGCTGACTAAAAACATGAAGAGCATTGCCAGTTCCGATAATTCCGGAATTTCACTTTGCACAAAAAAAGTGACTTTTTCAGGATCAAGACCAACAGAGAGGTTATCCAACAAGGCATGATATACATTGGTGCGAATCAATTTTCCTTTTTCATCGCTCAAGTGATCATACAACACCTGCATGTCCGCCAAAATAATACAGGTATCATAATCATCCTGGAGCTTGACTCGTGATTCCAACGAACCGAAATAGTGACCAATATGCAGCTTGCCGGTTGTTCTGTCTCCGGTGAGTATTCTTTTCATTGCATCTCCTTTGCTTACGTAATTTTTTCAATAAAAAAAAGGGCTGTCGGAAAAAATCCCGACAGCCCTTTAAAAAAGACGAAACTGCCGGCATCTTCTGCCGACAGTGTATTTTATTCTACATTCAGAACATCATTCTGCTGGCATAGTCATTAACATATGCCACCACCAACGTCTGTTTATTGTCTGGTTTGCTGCTCTCTTCATGAACCTTTGTATAATGCACTCCAACAACCAATGTCAAGCAAGATAGTAATCAATCACAGGCACCCCACGGAGCCTCCCCTTGCTCGCTTACCCCTTCGGAAGGTCACGCTCCCCACATATTCAGGTTTGCAAAGAGTCGCAAATCATTTTACTTCCAAGTTCTTCATGGGTATACTTCTAAATAATGTAACTACTCGAAATTAGGAAGTTACACTCGCATTCATCAATTTAATTTTTTCCTGCCGGGAGAGTGGCTTCGTTCAATCAGTCGTTTCACACCACTCGGCTACACTTCGTTCGGACTCGTTGTAGTTCTCCGATGAACTCCACGCTAGCTAAGAAAGTATGGAAAATGTCATAAACCCTTTTAAAAGAGCAGGAATAGGGCTGCTTACAATCGGCTTACTTGATATTGGAGTAATGGTGTATTGCATCATGAATAGGATAAGCTATTCCTCCAACTTTAATATCTTTGCTGTTATTGCAGGCATATTTCTCCTAAGAGGTGGGGTAAAAACTGCTCGAGTCATTCGTTGGTTCTTTGCTTTTTTTATTTTTGGGTGCTTCGGAGTGATATTACTATTTCCTCTGCTGTTACCGCTCGACCTCTTGGCAACCCAATTTAAATCAAACCCTGTCGGCGTACTCTTTTCTTACAGCATACCTGCTCTATATTTAGCCATTATAATATGGATCTATCTTGAGTTATCGACTACGTCTTCAAAGGAAATCTATAACCTAAATCCTGCAATTGGAAATTTTGCCGAAGATGTGAGGCACCGGAGGCGCAGACGTATAAAAATACTTCAAGCCTTCGGTAACGTAGCAGATTTGGTGAAATTGCCGATCCCGAAGGGCGTTGAAGGTGAGAAAAAATAGGTTCACTCAAACAGTGAATAGAGCTTCAAATCAATTGTCTGCTCAATATGTTGTTTTTTAAAGTAGAATTTATTTTTTCTAACATTCGACGTGCAGGATTTAGGTATAAAGCCAAAGGCTACAAAACAGGCCACCCAAAATCTGCATTCTATGCTTCTCTTGTTATGATTATCGTGGCCGGTGGTCTTTTTTATTTTCTTCTAGGTGGTGAGTCAGCCACAACGGCAAAAGAATTGGCAAAAAAACAACTGGGAGATGCATATACATACCATATCACCTCTATGGCTACTTCAGGGGCAAGCGGTACAGCAACTGTTACTGCCTACAACAAAGATGAAATAAAAAATATTAGAGTTCAGTGGTGAATAAAATAAATGCTCACCAGTCTTTTACCACGCTCCCTACGGTTGCCGGAGATCTTCTAGTAATGCAAGCCTGCTGCATTGGAGAGATGGCGAGCCGTATGAAGCGAGAGTTTCAGGCACGACTCTGTGTGCGATCTGGATGGTTATCTGTGTCAAACAAGCAAAAAAGATCAAAATACGATTATAAATATTCAGTTTTGATTTTTGTCTTCGCAACATTGTTAAAGCAGCAATGGCTGGAAATTGATGATTTAGAAGGCTGGTCATCTGATAAAATCGAAAACATTGAAGCCATTGTAAACATTGAGAGGTAAAACGCCTTCGCCGAATCGAGTAACCGAGAGAATCTCTCTTTTTCAATACCATACAAGCCAAATGGAGGAAGGAGCCATGGGTAAAGAAACTGTTTTATTCAAGACCGAGGAAAAAATGTCCAGAAAAGCAGTAGCCAACCTAATGCGCCAGGTGGCAGATAAGCTTGATAATGGCAAAGTAAGGCTACAGAAGGGGAAGCAGGAAACGGTGACTCTAAAAATACCTGATCAGGTAGAGCTAGAGATTAAAGCAGAAAAAGAAGTAGGTAAACGAAAAACCAAGAAGAAGCTGGAGATCGAAATCGAGTGGAATGTCGGCGACAAGCAAGACAAGGATGTTTTCACATTAGGATAACTTCACTAGAAAGGCTGAGATTATAGTACGAACAGCTACCCCAGCACTCTACAAGGGCCCGTTACCCCAGCGGGCCTGCAAGCTCTATATAAAACTCCCCACAGCCCGAATTTCTCATGAGTTTTTTGATCTTCAACTTAAGTTTTTGATATTTATGAAAATACGGTAGCGCTAAAAAAAACAGACTGTTTTTTCGTCGATAATCAAAAAGCTCACCCTCCGGGTCAGCGGATTTTTCCGCAGACTCTTTGTTGCAGGCCATTTGCGGTAGCTTACTATCGGAGTCTACGCTTACCTGCTGCGTGTCCTGCGCCTCGATCTGCGAAAAACTTCACTGATGAGAAATCTGGGCTAGCATTTGTTTTCCTCCTATTCCTTCCTGTTTGCTGCTTAGCTTTTAGTTTTTTCATCTGGTAATAATAGAGACGAATCTGAACAAAACCATAGTCGTTAAGCCATGGCTTTCACTTCGTTCAATGGTTCTTCTGGTGGTGAGACGAGACATTTTTCCGACATTGGATTGACAAAACAGTGAAATTTATGCCGTGCCTGGGCAGAACCGATGATTGCCACCAGATCATGGTGCCGAAAACGAAAAGAGGGCTCAGGGTTGGTCTCTAACTTCTCATCTCGGATAATACCAACAACCGAGACACCTGTTATTTTTCGAATTTCGGCCTCAGCAATACTTGCATCTATCAAAGGATTGTCGGTATCGAGCTCAACCCACTGGAGGTCAAATTGCTGTTCCGCCGCTCTCATTTGGCCAAGGGTTTTATACCCGTTTTCAGATGCAGCCGCGGTTGAAAGAAGCCGGCTGCGAAGATTTTCCGTGTGTCGTTGAATCTCCGGCACAGGAATGCGTAAATAATACAGGACCTGCCTGATCATCTCCACGCCGGCTTCGAACTCAGGATGAACAAGGTCTGTTACATTCAGCTCCCTGAAAGCACTGAAAAAATCCGGATCAGAAATACGCGCGACCACTTTGATGGCACTGTTTACTTTTTGCGCATGGCTGATAATCGAACGGGCGACAACAATGCCGGGTGTAGTCACCACCAACAGAGAAGCCCGCTCTATAAATAATGCCTCCTGTACCACCTCATGGCTGCCGTCACCATAGATGATCGGGTAGTTGGCTGCTTTTGCCCTTTCGATGCGAAATTGATCAAGCTCTACCAGCACAAAAGGGATACCCAGTCGCTGCAGCATTCCTGCGACTTGAAAACCAATACGTCCACAGCCAACGATAACCACATGGTTGCGCAGTTCCGTTTCCGGAAAATTGACCGATTCAATCGGATCGTGTTTGAACCATTGTTTTTTAAGGCGGTAAAGTTTTGATGTCTGGGCTGATACAAATGGCGTCAGCAACATGGTCACAACTGCCAGGGTGAGGAATATGTTATAAAATTCAGAGGAAATGGAATCAGTGGAAACGCCTATCCTGGCGAGAACGAAAGAAAATTCACC
Organism: Desulfogranum marinum; assembly: GCF_963675105.2. Taxonomy (NCBI): domain Bacteria; kingdom Pseudomonadati; phylum Thermodesulfobacteriota; class Desulfobulbia; order Desulfobulbales; family Desulfobulbaceae; genus Desulfogranum; species Desulfogranum marinum. The sequence continues at coordinate 1,088,613 of NZ_CAXXRO010000004.1, read as the reverse complement.
TACCTGAAACAATCCAAGACCAACGGCAAGCGGAATAACATTGCGGTACCGAAATACCCAGGCAAGAAATGCAAAAATACATCCTTTGCCAACACTCACCACGATGACCAGCAGCAGTATGAGTGTAAAATGCTCAAGAAGAAAGTGTGGATCAAGGAGCATACCGACAGAGGCAAAAAAGAGCAGGCCAAACAGGTCACGGAGAGGCACAATATCACTGAGAGCCTGATGACCATAATCTGATTCACTTAAAACCATGCCGGCAATAAAGGCGCCAAAGGCAAAGGACAAGCCGACAAGATAGGTAATATAGCCGACACCTAAGCCAATGGCGGTGATTGCTAAAATAAAGAGCTCACGAGAGCCTAGCCTGGCAATGGTCTTGAGCAAATAGGGCAGCAAACGAGTACCGAAAAAAAACATGGCCGCAAGGAATAGCGCTGCCTTGACGGCGGCGAGAGCAAGTATTTCCATCCCGGCAGCTGGATTATTTAACTGCGGTAAAAGAATCATCAATGGCACTACCGCTAAATCCTGAATAATGAGTATACCAATCATCACTTTGCTGGAAAGGGTTCCAAGCCAGCCCTGGTTCATCAGTGTCTTAAGAATGACCATGGTGGAAGAGAGAGAGATCAGCGAACCAAACCAGAGCGATATCTTCCAGTCCCACCCAAACATTCTGCCGACAGCCACCCCAAAGGCAATGGTACAAATGATCTGCAGCGGCGTACCTATAAGGGCAATATATTTAACCGGTTTCAGGTTTTTGAGAGAAAATTCCAGCCCAAGAGCAAAAAGCAGGAGAGCAACCCCTATCTCTGCCAGAAGCTCAATATCATGAATTTCAGTAATGGTCATGCCGCCGGTATACGGCCCGAGAATGACACCTGCTATGATATACCCGAGTATCAGCGGCTGGTGCAGCCGCTGCATGAGGAGACCGCAAAAAAAAGCAGTAAGGACAAGAATAATTATGTCTGTGGCTATTCCCATGAAATAAACCTTAATAGAGATGGAAAACTGTAAAGGAAAAACTATTTTATCAGGTCTACAAGGATTTGGGTAAACATTACTCTGATCGAGTATTGATAAACATGCTTTAGGTATACAGCTGTGCAAGCCGGCTCATTTTAATACTCAGTAACGAACAAACCTCAGCCAGCTGAAAAACATTTCCTACCATAATGAGAAACAGGACGTCAATATTATAGCTGGTAGAGGCACAGGCTGCGGCCCACTCCTGCCATAACCAAGAAAGGCACCTTAAGGACGACTTCACTATTTACAGCACAATCAAAGGATGCTGTCAGGAGGTATTCTTTTTAATTCTCTTGTGCAGCGCCTGTCTTGAGATACCAAGCAAACGAGCAGCCTGACTCTGGTTGTTATCCGCAGATGCCAGTGCCAGTGCAACAGCATAGTCATTTAATTCCGTAAGCGTGGGAAAGTAGCCAAAAATAGATTCAAGCGGATTGCTGTAGTTTGGGGATTGATCGTTTTTCTTAATGGTGACTGCATCAGCTAGTCTTTCAAGGATGACTTCATCTTCAATTCTATCAAACTCGCAAAGTGCTACCGCATCAAATATATACGCTTTCAGCTCCCTGACATTGCCAAAAAAAGGATGCCGACAGAGTGTGTCCACAACTGTATCACTCACACTCGGTACCTTTTTATTCATTGCCGAAGCAGCTTGTTGCAAAAGGTGAGTGACCAGCATTGGAATGTCTTCCCGTCGTTCCCGCAGTGGTGGGACCTTTATGAGGTGAGTGCTGAGCCGATAGTAAAGATCCATTCTGAACTCACCTTCCTGTCCGGCAAGTTTCGTCAAATCCTTATTGGCTGCGGTTATGATTCGTGCGTTGCACTGGTGCGGCTGGTCAGTTCCTAAAGGGTAGTAGATATTCTCCTGCAGCAAACGAAGCAATTTTACTTGGGAAGCCTCTGCGAGATCACCAATTTCATCGAGAAACAGTGTCCCGTTTTTTGCCTTCTCAATCATGCCTGGTCGTTGATGATCCGCCCCTGTGTATGCTCCTTTTTTGTGACCAAACAATGTGTCTGAAAAGAGGTTATCATCCAGCCCTGAAGCATCAACTGCAACGAATTCTCCGGGTAGATTACTCAGTTCATGAATAGCCTTGGCAAGCAACTCCTTTCCAGATCCGGTCTCACCCAAAATCAGGGTGGGCATGCCGCTTGTTGCTATTGCATCGATATAATTAAATATCGACTGCATGCCGGCACTGCATGTAATGATCGGCTCGAAGGCTTTATTGGTTTTCGGAAGCCGATCAAAATGAATACCCTTAAGAGAAAGGACTTCATTACGAAGCAATCCGATTTCAAGAGCATTGCGAAGCGCAGAGCTAAATGTTTTCAGATCAATGGGTTTTACAAGATAGTCATGAGCGCCGAGTTTCAGACATTCAACGGCAGTCTCAATTTCAGAATTTGCGGTAATGATAACCACAGGAATGTGAGGTTTGTTGGCACGCAACTCCTTAAGGACATCCATACCACTGACCTTTGGCATATTCAGATCCAAAAAGACAATGGAAGCCTGCATTGAATCCAAGGTCTCGGAAACAACACTACTATCGCTTAAAGTTACGACATTTTTCACTCCCATGGAACTTAGCAGCAGACTATAGGCATCCAACTCGGATTGCTCATCGTCAACAAGAAGGACATGACTGTTCTTCATTTCTGCAGTAATCATTGCTTGCTCTCCCTCTGCACCCTTTTCAGCTTGATCAAAAATTGGGTGGTGCCGTCTTGGTTTTGGGCAGACAATTGACCGCCCATCTCTTTTTCAACTATCATTTTGGACATATACAGGCCCACTCCTGTTCCTGATTGAGAAGATTTAGTGGTGTAATAAGGGTTGAATATATGAGGTAAAATATCTTCTGGAATACCGGAACCATTATCTGTGATGGTGATATAGACGAACTCATCATCGCTCTTCACCAGGATATCAATTTTCTTCTGAAAAGATTCGCTTGAAGCCACTTCCTTCTCCTGCAGTGCATCTCTGGCATTAACAATGATATTGACCAGGACATGCACAAACTCACTCATATACCCAAAAACTGTGAGCTGTTTGACCCCTGCTGCATTTTTCACTGTCAACTTGATATCAGCATTTTTGATTTGGGCCTCCATGATCTTCACAGAGCTGATGATTACATCAAAAACATCTATATATCCTTTGGTCTTGGAAGGTCTAAAAAAGTTACGAAAATCATCAATCGTTTTTGACATGAACTTGATCTGACCATCGGCCCCTGAAACAAGTTTTTCGACAAACGACTTTGTCACCATGTTGTTATACTGGGCAGCCTGCAGGCTAGATATATAGGTTGAAAGAGTATTTAATGGCTGCCTCCATTGATGAGCAATAATACCGAGCATCTCTCCCACCGCAGCCATCTTCTGTGCCTGCATCAGCTGTGCTTCAGCATCAACACGTTTTGAAATATCTCGAATACTGAGCAGCAATACCTCTTCATTTTCCAAGGTAAATGATTTGAGATTGACAGATGCTGGGAATTCAGTGCCATCATTTCGTAAAAAAGACCACCGGAAAAACTGCTGTTCTCCTTTTTGGGAACATTTGACTATTTTCGCGATTCGCTCTGCGCTCAAAGAACGATCCGGTTGATAGGTTGGTGAAATGTCCAGCAATGTTGCCTTTAATAAGTGTTCCTTGGGTAGTGCAAATATTTCTTCGGTTTTTAGGTTACATTCTGCAATCTTTAAATCCTTACTGATCAGTATTGCATCGTTGGCAACATTAAAAAGCGTTTGATAGTAGGTTTTCACCTCTTTTCTTTTTAAAATATTCCATTTCAAGTCTTTGGTTATTCCTGTTATTTCGTTTTTATGTTGCTGTACAGTTGAGATATATCTTTTGCTCAGGATAAAAACCACCATACCGCTGCCGAGCACACAGGCAACACCAACCAAGGCGAAGAAGCCCAATACCCTCAAAGTGAGCTCAATAGCAAAAATCATGGTGTTTTCCTGTGCTAACTTTTGGGCCTCTTCATATGGGGCCACCACACACAAAAACCAACTTGAATTGGAAATTCTTTTATATGAAATGATATGGTCCTGATCATTGTACGACTTGAACCTGATACTGCTTGGCTCATCCCCACTAAACTCGACTATCTTATTTTTCAAGTCCTTCTCAATTTCAAACAGGCTCTGCCTCATCACATACTCCCTGTTGGGATGGACAAGTATGGTTCCACCACGCTCGACAATGAAAGCAAAACTGTGCCGACTGATCTTGAGTTTCAAAACATTTTGTTCCAGGGTATCGAGAACAGTATCAGCGCCTATCACCCCTATCAACTCATCGTTTAGTACAAGTGGTTCCACCATCGCAATTACCAGTGCATCGGTAACAAGATCTATATATGGCGTTGTAAAACTTACCTCTCCCTTTTCTACAGCGTGCCTGTACCATGGCCGCAAGCGTGGATCGTACGAAAGTGAGCCAAGCCACCCCGCACCATCAACAAGATGCCCATTGTTTTCTTTGCCGATATAGACATCACTGAAATGACCGGCCTTCATAGCCATTTTCAAGGGGCCGTATGTTTGCTGATTATGGCCGATCCTATCAAGCGGTATAGAGGCAACCGTTGCTTGTAAGATTTTTTTCTGCTGCGACATCCATATCTCAACAGTATCTGCGGCTTTTGTTGCAGTTTCCTGCTGATGCTTAACAATTGTGTCCTCAATAACGTTACGTGTTATGTGATAATTGAACACCACGGCAACGAGTATGACTATTGCCAGCACCGCTATTATCTGTATGGCTTGTCTGGTTTGAAACATTTCGCCTCTTTTCGTACTTTCAGCTCTGTCTCGAGCTGGAAAAAAATATCTGCTGGAACCTGGCGCACAACGTAGATGCTGCCTGCAAACACACTATCTCTCTAACCACCATTCACATTTGCAACACCTAAGCCACAAACACAGTGTTCTTTTACAACGGTGATTCAAGCCCTTACCGAAAATGATGCAACATTAACCTGGTGTGTAGTGCCGGCAAGGCAATAACCTGCACCACAGAGCGGTACCTCGCGTACAATTGGTTGACGCACATTTTTCCTGTCTGGGTGTTTTAAAAGGTATTTCCGGATGGAAGGCGTCAACCAAAATTAACAACGTCAACCATGGTTGACAAAAAGGTTGACATTCTCCTCCGAAAAATCAGTAACAAAGACTCTTTTTCTTTGCTTTTTTCACCATACCCTCTGTCACAGAGCCACTCGCCAATCCTTTGGCATATTACTTGCTGTTTCCCCTCAGAACCTTGGAAATGAAACATATTTTCACACTCCGTGGTTTTCCTTGTTGTTGTGATCAAGTTCGGAGTTGTTCCCCCTCCCTGATGTAGCACAGGTAAAGAGAACCCTCAAGACAGGCTCTGATGGCAGGGTCTGTTTCACGTATCTTTTAAAGAAAAAGGAGATGAACATGCTAAAAAAACTGTTAGGTGCAACAAGTAAAATCCTCTGCTCAGCCCTACTCATAGGGTTGAGTTTTGGTATTGCTGCCAATGATGCTTCGGCGGCAAAGTACAACTGGCGTTTTGCAAATCTCTATGGCCGAGGCACAGCCTTTGGTGCACTGTACGAGCAGTTAGGCAGGGATATCGAGAGATTGTCTAATGGCGAAATAAAGGTTCAGGTCCTTTATTCAGGCGAAGGCGTAGGGACAAGCGGTTTATTTGGTGCTGCAAAATCCGGTTTGATAACCATGGCAGCCTCTTTTCAATCAATGCACGCCGGCGAATTTCCTGCGGGAATAGTTGAAATTGGCTTGCCCGGCGGTACAGACGATACAGACGAGCTGTATTCCCTGTTTCACGAAAAAGGCTGGAACCCAATTCTCCAGAAAGCATATGGAGAACATGGCCTCGTCCCTCTTGAACAGTACATACAGCCGCCTGTCTATGTGCTTACCAAAACACCCATTAATTCAATTGAAGACTTCAAAGGGTTGAAAATCCGTGCGCCGGGCGCGTATGGCAAATTCCTCCGCAATCTTGGAGCGTCCCCTGTATCTCTTGCCTGGGGTGAAATTTATACCAGTCTTGCTACCGGTGTAATTGATGGCGCTATTGGTAGCAACATGATTGATCATCGCGACGGTAACCACGTTGAGGTTGCAACCTACATGTACCCGCTCCCACTTGCCGGTGCGCAGGTTCTTTCCATGCTGGTCAATCAGAAGGCCTGGAATAAACTTTCAGATGATCTCAAAACCGCTGTAATGGAGGCAACCGTACTACATGCAAAAAACCAGCTCGAAAAATCAAGGGAATGGGAAGCAGAGGCAGTAGCGGAAATGCAGGAAAAAGGGATGAAATGGAGCCCCGAGCCAAGCGAGAGCGACAAACTTGCGTGGAAAAAAGCAGGTGAAACCCTGTGGGATGAGTATGCAGCTGCCGACAAATACAGCAAGCAGTTGATCGACATACTGAAGAAAAATTAATCTCTTTGTTCACTCTCAAGGCGACCTTACACAACACTCTCGCAAGGTCGCCTGAACTGATGAGAACCCCGGCTCGCACCGAGATACTCATGTACTGAGAATGCGTCTGAGCACTTGAGACTCGTCCTCCAATTAAATGTAGGTATCGCTATGTTCGTATCACTTTTGCGATTGTATTGTAATAAGGTTGACTTGATAGTTAAACTGGTAGGCTATGCGACGTCAATCCTAATGCCTATACTCGCATTTGTTGTTTCTTTTGAAGTTTTTTCCAGGTATTTCCTCAATCGTCCAACCGTCTGGGCATTTGATCTTTCTCTCTTCCTGTTTGGTTATATCGCAATCCTGGGTGGCGCACTGGCCCACCAGAAAAAAGGGCATATTACGGTCGACATCCTCTACAAAAAGGTTTCACACAGGACTCGGTGTGTGTTTGATATAATATCATTTTCTCTGGGAATATTCTTCCTCGTTTTGATTGTCTATGTGTGTTTCGACAAATATCAGGATGCCATCAACTTCGGTACCCGCAGACAGAGTGAGTGGGCACCACTCATGCATCATTTCTGGTTAATGACCATTTTCTCCTGCTCTCTTTTTATACTGCAGTTAGCACGAGACATGATCAGCAATGCCTTTTTCCTGATGACGGGAGAGCAACTGGTGATGGAAAAAGGCCTGGAAATCAGTTGCACGAAAGCGGAGAATAACGATGGGAATTGAAGCTCTTACTGTAATCCTGCTGGGATGTATTTTTATTTTCTTTGCTCTTGGAGCACCGGTTGGCCTGGCGCTGGGCGGTATCGCAATGGGAGTAGGGTATTTCACCTGGGGCGATGCCGTTTTTAATGTCATCCCCACTACCATTGAATCAACATATTTCAGTTTTATCCTCCTCGCCATTCCTCTGTATATCTACATGGGCCAGTTTTTTACCAAATCCGGCATCGGCGATGCCATGTTTGATGCCAGCCAAATGGTCATCGGCAAAATTAAAGGCTCGCTGGCAATCAGTGTTATTGTTGTATGCTCAATGATTGGCGCAATGGTCGGCATCATTGGTGCCGGCATTATGACTTCCGGCAGTATTGCCTTAAAACCGATGCTGGACAGGGGGTATGACGAACGACTTGCTCTGGGAGTCATTATGGCCGGCGGGGCATTGGGCATTCTTATTCCGCCAAGCATCCCTATGATTATGTTTGCTGCAGCAACGCATAATTCAATAGGAAAAATGTTTATTGGTGCAATGATGCCGGCTCTTCTGACGGTTTCATTATTGATTGCATATGTCATCATAAGCTGCAAAATAAATCCAAAGAAAGCCCCTATTCTTGATTCGGACACTGCTAATCAAAAGAGACCGCTCGGGGAAAAGCTTTCTGTTGCACGAGATGGTTTTCTCGCCATGCTGCTCATCGTTGTTGTCCTGGGAAGTATCATTACCGGCATAGCTACTCCGACAGAATCCGGAGCTATTGGAGTAGTCGGGGCTATACTGCTGTCGATTATCTTCAAGCGCTTTAAGGTAAAAATGTTTCTGAATGTCGGCTTGCAGACTTCTATGCTGGTGAGCGTTGCGATGTGGATTATTTTTGGTGCTTCAGTTTTCAGTAATTTTCATTTACTGATGGGGGTACAGTCAATGGTCTCTGACTTTGCACTGAATCTTAACCTGCCACCGTTAATGATTATCATCATGTTCCAAGTGATTATGCTGCTGCTTGGGTTTATCATTGATGAGTTTATCATTGTTTTAATGTGCGCCCCTCTTTTCACCCCAATCGCCGTTTCTCTCGGATATGATCCCATCTGGTTTGGGGTGTTGATGATTCTTAATATTCTTATTGCCGTGCAGACTCCACCCTACGGTTTTGCCCTTTTTTATCTGAAAGGAATCGCACCGCAGGGCATTGGCATGGGGACAATTTATCGATCTGTGTTACCATTTATAACGGTTAACCTGATTGTATTAATTACCTGCATGATCTTTCCCCAAATCATTCTTTGGTTGCCAACCAAAATCATGGGGTAAGCGTTGTTTTTATTTTCCCTTGAACACTTTTTCGAGAACTGCTTCTCTTTTCTCAGGTAAGTGTTCAGGAAAAATCAGGGTCAGAGATATCTCCTCGCCGTTCGCGCCGTGAGTATGGGCTGCCTTAAGAAATATATTAAGATGTATTCTTGAGGCAGCCTGATATCACATGGCGTCACTTGGAGGAACACCATCACGGTTCCATCCTCTCAGCTGGTAGTAATCCTGCAGCATATACTCCATTTCATCAGCAGTGAGTGAACTGCCTTCTGGGAGAATTTTCTTATGCAGCCTTTTCGGTAATCGATCATCTTCAGGCCGGAGCCCCTCCTGAAGGTTGTATTTTTTGGTCAAATCAAGAATATATGCTGCAATTTCCTTGAACATTTCCTGGGTAGCTTCCAGGCCGGTCACTAAACTGATAGACTTTTCAAGTTCTTCCCAGGTATAAAGGTCTCTATAGAACCGACAAAGCGTCAAGGTATCGAAAATATTCAGTCTATCTTCATAATCGATCAGCATTTCAGCTTTTCCCTTGATCTCTTCTGGAGGTATCCAGCCCGCAAGTTCCGGCTTATAAAATGTTGTACGCAGATGGCAGGCCCCACGGGGAGAAGTGCCAAAGGTAAGCCCCATTCCTTTCAGCTTTCGGGGATCATATCCTGCAGGCTCCAGCCCCTTGACATGTATGGCCAAGTCTTCAACCCCAAAGTGCTGTGATGTTGGGATGATGCCATCTGCGATAATATCGCCTATTCCATCTCTGGCGGCTATTTTCTCAATCAGCGCTATTACCTGGTCGGCATTGCCGTACTCGATATCATAATCAATACGCCCCTGCGCTTTTCCTTCCATTATCAACCCGCACAGATTGCCTGCTGTGATGGTATCTATTCCTACCCGATCACACAGATCATTGAGATAGGCGACCTCTTCCATCTCCTCTATCATGCATAGTCCGCCAAAAGAATAGATTGTCTCATACTCCGGACCCTCAAGCTGCAGATCCTTATGCCGTCCTTTGGAGATTTTTGTTAAGCGGCCACAAGCCATAAAACACTTTGCACAGGCATGGGGTTTGACCTCATTTTCTTCATGGTAGGCTTCGCCACCAATTTTCTCCCAGTGTTCGCATGAGCCCTGATTCCAGTATTTTGCCGGAAATGCTCCTGCCGTATTCATAAGGCCGACCATGAGAGTAGTTCCCATTTTACGATAAGCCTTAACCCCCGGATTCTGCATATGCTCCTTGGAAAAAGCCTTGGCATATTCAGCCACTCCCTCCTGATCAGCATACTCGCGCTTGCGATCCCCCTGAAAAACAATCGCCTTCAGATGTTTAGAGCCAAACACTGTGCCAACACCGGTTCTGCCGGCGCATCGCCACTTATCATTGGCAATAATGGCAAAATTCACCAGCTTTTCACCAGCAGGGCCGATGACGACAGCCCCAGGTTTTCGATACCCTTCCCGGTCAAGTGAAAATCTGTTGAGAGCTTCTTCCTCTGCAGCAAAAGTCTCCATCCCCCATAAATCTGCTGCGTCATGAAAGTCTACGCCCTCGGGATGAATCGTCAATGCTGTCGGCTGAGAAGCTTTGCCCACCAGAATAATTGCATCAAAGCCCGCAGAATCTATTGCTTCAGGTACCCTTCCACCTGAGTAAGATTCGGTATAAAAACCGGTAAGAGGTGACTTGGTAAAAACACCATAACGACCTCCACCCCATAAACGCCCGCCACAAAACGGCCCTGTGGCAAATATGAGATGATTATCAGGCGATAGAGGGTCAACGCCTGGCGGATTGCGATCCAGGAGCAGCTGTGTTGCAAGTCCCTTTCCCCCCAAACACTTGCTGAGTATCTCGTCGGATAATTGCTCGACGACAAAGTCATTTGTGCTTAAATTTATCGTCAGGATACGATTATAAAATCCGTACATGTGTATTTCCATATATGATTGCGCCGAATAACTCATCGCCGCCCCGTTCCCACTCCTAATATATTAAGAAGCTGAAACGGGGCCGAATTACCCGAACAGCAGTTGACGGTTACTGGCAGATCGCGGCAAATCCATCTTCTAAAATTTCCAAACCTTGATTAAGCTGCTCATCGGTGATGACCAGCGGCATCAGAAATCTAATCACATTGCCGTAGGTACCACAGGCCAATATAAGCAAGCCTCGCTCAAGACAATATTCACAAGCGCTTTGGTTTCATCAGCAGCTGGAGTTTTTTCCTGTCTGTCTTTGACGAGCTCCATGGCAATCATGGGACCGAGACCGCGAACATCCCCTATAATACTGAATTTTCCTTGCAGTCTTTTAAATCTGTTGTCCAGAGTCACTCCGAGCTCTACAGCTTTTTCAAGAAGGTTTTCAGATTCAAATATATCAAAGACAGCCAGGGCTGCCTCACAACAAATCGGATTTCCTCCATAGGTTCCGCCAATGCCGGATGGATGTACAGCATCCATTATTTCCTTTTTCCCGACAACGGCACTTAACGGCATGCCTGCAGCCAGGCTTTTGGCGACGGTTGTAATATCTGCTTCAATGCCATAATGCTCCATGGCGAACATGTGACCTGTTCTCCCCATGCCGGACTGAATTTCATCCGCAATCAGTAAAACATTATTTTTCTCACAGATTGCTTTGAGTTTCTGGAAGTATTCTTTAGGAGGTGCAATAAAACCGCCTTCACCCTGCACGGGTTCGACAAGGACTGCTGCCGTTTGCTCAGCAGCAACGGTGTTGATGAAAATATGCTCAAGATGATCTGCGCATTGCACCTTACAACCTGGGTATTCCTGGTTGAACGGGCACCTGTAGCAGTTGGCGAAAGGCATTCTGTAGACTTCCGGCGCAAATGGACCAAGGCCGAATTTGTATGGCTTCACCTTGGAGGTAAGCGTCATCCCCATTAAAGTACGCCCATGGAAGGCACCATCAAAAGCAATAATTCCCTGCTTCTGCGTGTAGTACCTTGCTATTTTCACTGCATTCTCAACTGCTTCTGCACCACTATTGACAAACATCGCCGCCTTGGGGGAATCACCAGGAACAGCTTCACACAACTTTTGGCTAAGCTTTACTGCGGAATCATATGGTGAAACCATAAAGCAAGTGTGGGTGAACTTCTCAGCCTGATCCTGAATCGCTTTAACGACCTTTGGGTGTGAGTGCCCAACGTTCATCACAGCGATACCACCAGCAAAATCAATATACTCGTTACCTTCTACATCTGTGATAACTGCACCTTTAGCGTGCGACACATATGCATCAGTGCCGCTGGCAGTTCCTTTAGCCATATATTTGTCGCGCACCTCTTTGATTGCAGCGTTGGTTGTAAAAGAGTCCATGTTGCTTTTTCTCCGTTTATGAATTGTTAATATTTTGCCAAAATGACTTGCATTGCCGTTCTTTTTGTATCGAAAGAAAAGCAAATTTGACGCCAACAACGGAAAAAACTATTTTTATTTATAAAAATAGATAGATAAGCGAAAAGATACAGAGCAAGGCGCAGAGTTCGATCCATTTATAGATCAACAGCGGCGACATTTGACGAAAAACGAGGGGAATGATTCAAAAATAGATCTAACAACGTGAATATCGCATGACATTAACTATAGATCCCCCTTATCCGCCCCAACCTTGATCCAAAAATGAATCGTCAACGCGCCACGCCTTATGAAAAGAGCAAGTAACGAATCTAAGCAATATTATACTGCTTTAACTTACGAACAACCGAAGGCTGGCTAATACCAAGATGTCTAGCCATTTCCCTGGTGGTGGTGAATTCTTTTTTGGTACGAATAAGCAGCGCTTTCTCAACTTTTTGGAGCGCATTGGAAAGGTTGAAGTCATGACTATCGGCTCCAGCAAGCAGCAGATTTGAATATGCCGGCTCATTCCCGCCAAGACTTCCCCTGACAAATTCATCAACATTGCTACGTTCATCCATGACGACAACATTTTCCACAATACTCTTCAACTCTCTCACATTTCCAGGAAAGGCATACTGCAACAGATACTGCATAGTCTGGGAATTGATTTTTTTATTGCAGTTGTACTTGGTATTAAATTTCTCCAGATAAAATCGAATCAGGCCGGATATGTCTGATGTCCTTTCCCGGAGGGGCGGAATTTTGAGAATAAAACTATTTAACCTGTAATAGAGGTCCTCTCGAAAAAGTTTTTGTTTCACCAGCTCATGCAAATCCTGATTCGTAGCCGCAATCACGGAGCATTCAACGTGAAACACATCGGTACCACCGACTCGCCGAATTTCATGGTTATCTAAATATTTGAGCAGTTTGGCTTGCAAAAGCAAAGGCATATCGCCTATTTCATCGAGAAAAAGGGTCCCACCATGAGCCATTTCAAACAACCCCACTTTCCCTTTGGAGTTCGCACCGCTGAAGGCTCCTTTTTCGTATCCAAAAAGCTCTACTTCAAGCAGACTTTCGGGTAATGCAGCGCAGTTAATTTCAACAAATGGATTTTTGCGCCTGCTGCTGTTTTTGTGAATCATTTTGGACAACATGCTCTTGCCCGTACCAGACTCCCCCAAAATGAGAATATTGGATGCACCGAGGTGAGCAAGCTTTAAGGACATCTGCAAGATGCTTCTCATTCCAGGGCTTTCAGCAATGATGGGATTATTTTGCAACTCCAGCAAAGCCAGTTCAGAGAGTTCTTCTTTGTACTTTTCTCTTATCTTCTGACTCTGCTCATATTCTTTACGTAGGGTGTTGAGTTCGGTTATGTCCCTTTCATTAACAACAATGAGTGCGATATCACCATTTTCATCAAATGCCGGAGTACCTGTGGAAAGGAGAAACTTTTTGGTTTTTGCAATATATTGCATTATTGTTTCGCGATTGCCACTCTCCAGCACCTGGGTAGTCACTGACTGATCAAAAACTTTATTATCCAATAAATCCTGTACATTGCGCCCTATCACCTTATCACACTTTATGCCATTGAGTGCCTCTGACGCCTTATTAAGACTGATGACCTCTCCCTTACCGTCGCAAACCCATATGCCATCTGATGACGAATCAATTATTCTTTCTAACTGGCGATTAATTATTTTGAACGAGTCAGTTTTTTGCGCCGATTTTTCAATATTTTCAAGCTGCTGAAACATACAAACAGCCCCTGCAAATTTTTCCTGCTTGAAGACGGGATTTACATCCAGAACCAGCTGTGACTGCGGCCCCTGAACCTGATACCCTCTAATTTGCTTTTTGTTACTGAAAAAATCGCTGAGTGGTCGTTTTAAAAACGAAAGAACGCTTGCTAATTCTTTATCGAGATGAGCGTCGATATTCAGATTGAGCAATATCGTAGCGTTACGGTTTATGTGAGATATGCACCCTTTTGGATCAATTACAACAATACTGATATTTGTGAATTGAAAAATATCCTCACAATTTACTTTCTCATACATCTCTGACCACCATCAATGAAAACAAATAGTACATCTACGCAGCTATCCTCTAAGTAGCTTCAACCTGCGAATCATCTCTGGTCTCCACTATCCTCTATTGTCACAGATTAAATACCCTCATAATTTCTTTTTCAAGTTCCCTCAGCTTGAATGGCTTAGCAATTCGTCCACTGAAACCATATTGCCTGTACTGTGCCATAATCGGGTCGTTTGCGTAACCACTTATGGCTATGATTCTTGCCTTAGGATCAAATGCAAGTATTTCTTGCGCTGTTTCCTTACCACCTTTACCACCAGGGAGAGTGAGATCCTGCAGAATAATATCGTAGGGGATACCCTGCCGAAACGCCTGGATGTATTTTTGTATGCCCGCCTCCCCTTCACTGGCCTGTTCGACCTTTTGGTCAAGGAGTTGCAGCATCTCAGACAGCACCAATTGAACAACCTCGTCGTCGTCTACTACTAATATTTTCAGCTGAGGGATGGTGGCTATCTCTTCAGTTAGCTGAGCGTTTTCTACAGGGGGAGCGCCTTTTGTTTTCTCGGCAGGAAGGTAAATGACAAAAACAGTGCCTTTGCCCAGCGTTGAATCCACACATATCCGGCCCAGGTGCTTCTCCACTATGGAATGAACCATCGAGAGCCCAAGCCCGCGCCCTGTCTCTTTAGTGCTGAAATACGGATCAAAGATACGTGCGACGACGTCCTCAGCCATTCCCGTACCTGTATCCTCAATTTCCAGCCGTACACTGTCGGTATTGAGCATGGAATCAGCCGCCTCAACGTTTGCGGTGCGAATTGTCAAAGTGCCTCCGCTTGTCATAGCCTGCTTGGCATTGATGACCAGATTGGCGATGACCTGAGAGATTTGACCGTCGTCGGCATGGACCGGCCAGATATTTTCAGGGATATCATATTCTGCTCTTACAGGGCTACCGCTCAAATTAAAAGAAACGACCTCCCTGATCATCTGCTTAAGATCAACCGTTTCGATAATCGGGTCCCCACCTTTGGCAAAAGTAAGCAGCTGCGAAGTCAGGCTCTTGGCACGTTGCAGTGATTCATGAGCCATCTGAATATATGGGAAGGCTTTATCACTCTGCCTGATTTCCTTTTTCGCAAGTTCGATATTACCGAATATTCCAGCCAGAATGTTATTAAAATCGTGTGCAATTCCCCCTGCTAAAAAACCAACCGACTCAAGTTTTTGAGCTTTGAAAAGCTCTTCTTCAATGCGAAGATTCTCGGTTTCATCCCTAAACACTATTACTTTCCCAAGGACATCACCCTTATCCCCAGATATAGGGGAACTGTTCGCAGCAATGTGATGCACATTCCCTGACCGCGATACAAGGGTGCTAACACGCTCCGGACGAGCCTTACCGTGATCGAGATCTATTACTGGCTGTTTTTCTGATTTGCCAGGCTGCTTTATCACCATAATGTCGTTAACATGGCGACCGATGGCCTCGAAAACCGTCCAACCTGTCAGCTGGACTGCGACTCCGTTCATGAGCAGGATGGTTCCTTTTGTATCGGTCGCAATCACGCCATCTCCGATTGAATGAAGGGTAACACGAAGTCGTTCCCGCTCGTTTCTCAACTGTTCTTCAACCTCCATTTTATCATCCAGCATTCGGTTTGCAGAATCGGCGAGCAGGTCCAGTTCTCCATACATAATTTTTTCCCGGGCAATATGATCAGAGGTGGTTGCAGCCCTTTTGAAAAAATCAGAAAAGACACGAAAATCGTTTTCCACTTTTTTACTCAATTTATTAAAAAGCAGAGTCACCAACACGAGCGCGCCCAGGAAAACCATACCGATAATGAAAAAACTTTTTTTCAACCGGCTCCGGAGTGTTGCGTGCATTTTTTCTATTTCTTCATCCACATCGTCGAGGTAAACGCCGGCAGCAACCATAAATCTACCATCCGCAGCAAGCTTGAAATAACTGGTTTTCGGTCTCGGTTCATTTACATCGAGTTTGCGATACCAATAATCGACATAACATTCTCCGTACTCACGCAAACCTTTCAAAAATTCTCGACGAAACATCTTTCCTTTCGCATCCTGATAATCGTCTGAGATGAGCTTGCCGGTATCGTTGGGCCGGTTAGGGTTCGCGTATACTCTGGCAAAAGCCTTGCCACCATTAATGTTGAGGATCTCGTTGATAAAAACATACCCCTGATTATTGGGGCCGAATCGATTCATGGTAACGTAATCAGCAATAATTTGCTGAAGGCAAGTTTCAATCTTATCCAGGTACACGCCGGCCCCGATATACCATCCTAAAGGCTCTAAATATTTGACATAGGATATTTTTCTATGCCTCCGACCAGTTTCATTAGGTTTTGTCCAATTGTAGGTGTAGTATCCTTCTCCTTGCGTTTGGGTAATACCGATCATGTCCCTCACGATATACCGCCCACTCTCATCCTGAAGATCAATAAGATTTTTTCCCTCAAGCTCAGGATTGTCGGCTATCAAACGAGCAAATCCTTTAACATCACAGATAAAATAGTATCCCAACTCGTTATCAAAGCGAATTGGCCGCAGAGCCTCTATGATACTGCTTTCTATTTCCCTCGCCTCTACTTTCCCCTTGAGCTGGTTGTATATGGACAGGGCAACCATGGCGGCCTCGTTGACCCGGTATCTGGCGTTGTCTTTTGCTTGAGAGAGATTGCTCCTGACAGAATCATCTATAACATTGACAACACGATCGACCTGGCCCTTGATCATACGCCGTTGATCTTCAATAAAATCACGACGAATTCTGTCTTCACTCGCTTTACTTTCCCCGATAGCCTTCAACGTATGAAGTACAATCAGAATAACAGCCAAGGCAATGAAGGTAAAAATTATGGCGGTGCGAATGGTTTTAATCAGTGAAGGTTTTTTCATGAATTTTGCACCAAACAAACTCCTTAATGAACATTTACATCATTCTGCGATGACAACTCGTCACAATTTGCGCTCTCTCAAGAGCATCTTCAATCAGTAGCAATTTAGTTCGAGATCAGTTCCTACATAAAGTATGTCGAGCAGCACAGAAAATGTCAAGCTGACAGAGTCAGAAGTATTTACAATTCCATTAAAAATACACTCACACTATTCCCAGAACACATTATCTTCTCTATATGCCCCGCCCGAAATCGGCTTGCAGAATTGGACCTATGCAATATCATACGTTTTCAGAAGAACGTCGCCCCCCACAGCTTTTCGAATGAAACATCAAACAGAAAAAAAATACAGGGACGGCGCTCCTGTACAAAAAGAGATCGGGGACTGGGCAGTGAGCTCTGTATCCACGCAGGGACTGGAAATGATCGACAGTTTTCCTTATTGCGACCTGGGGTTACTCAAAGCGTTAACACGCGGCGAGAAAGTGCCCACTAAAAAGAATTACTCTCCGCAGTCGAGCAATGGCGACCATACAGAACTTATGCCACCCTTTGTCTCTGGAACAAAGGCCGGGAGAAATAAATCAATGATCTTTTACACCACATTCGACACTCCTGTTTGTAAAATTATACTTGCAGGGACAAAAGACGGGATATGCGGATTGCACCTGGATACAGGTGAGGGGAAAAGAGCATTTGCCATTGGTGATGATTGGATACGCAATGAAGCCGTCTTTGCCGATGCAAAAGAAAAAATTGAGGCCTACTTTGCAGGTAACTTACAAAGCTTTGCTGTTGCTCTCCAATTACATGGAACCGATTTTCAAAAAAAAGTATGGACCGCTCTTTTAGATATTCCTTTCGGCGAGGTTCGAACCTATGGAGAAGTTGCCGCAGCTATAGGCAACAAAAAAGCGAGCCGAGCGGTGGGTATGGCAAACAGCAAAAATCCAATCCCCCTGATCATTCCTTGCCACCGGGTTATCGGTGCAGATGGATCGCTGACCGGTTTTGCCCACGGACTGAGCATAAAACGGAAACTACTGGAATTCGAGAGGCAACATCGATAGGTGCGATGAAAAAATGAGCATGTGCAGCACAGGCAAGCACCTGAAATCAAGTCGATACAAAGGATGAGTATTCGACAGGTATGACCAGACAGCAATTTACAACCCAAATAATAGAACTTATTCGTTCCGTCCCCTGCGGCTACGTTTCCACTTACGGCGATATTGCTCGAATGGCAGGCAATCCACAAGCTGCGCGCCAGGTAGCCCGAATACTCCACACATGCGCAAAACCGGAAAAACTCCCATGGCATCGCATCGTTAACAGAGAAGGTCGAATCTCACTCAAGCCTTTTCAAGGATATGAACAACAGAAAATGCTGCTTGAAGATGAAGGGGTTGCCTTTGACGAAACCGGCAAAATCAACCTTGATCAATACCGGTGGCACGCCCTGCCGGATAACTGGTAAGCAAACGTTTTCGGCTTTGCCAAAAAAGAACCAACTTGCTACGCTCGTCTTCTTGAAAAAAAAGCATCACGTTCCCAAAAACATTCGTTTGTTCTTGCGGCCCCATTAACTATGATTGCAAACGTGCATCAAATGCACTCTTTTTAAATTATTGTGCCGAAATATTCAGGATCAAATTGACACAATAAATTTTTCCCCTATATTGGGTAGAAACATACAAAGGGTATATTTTTTCCTCTTTCTCGTTTACCGTGATGGATGAGGCAAAAAATGCTGAAGGTTTGAAATACTAATCGAGGCTCCCCATGGGGAGCTTTTTTGTGTCTATCGTGGCCAATGATAGATGGTGAAGAGGTAAAGCATGCTGGAAAAGCTGGAAGAGTTACAAAAAGAATTCCGTGAGTCGGTGGGAACGTTGGCAGACAAAAACAGTCTTGCTGATTTCAAGGCCGATTACCTTGGGAAAAAGGGGAAATTAAATGACATCCTCAAAGGGATGCGTGAAGCTTCTGCAGACGTGCGGAAGACTGTGGGTGCAAAAGCCAATGAATTTAAGCAGGAGATCCAGGACAGCTTATCTGCTCAACTGCTGAAAATCGAAACGGCTGCGATAAACGCAAAGCTTGAAGAAAACTGGCAGGATATCAGCTTTACCGATAGCGTCAAAGCGAAGGGGCTCTTGGCTGCCGGCTATCATCCGGTTACCATCATCCAGCGTGAGATTGAGGATATCTTTATCTCCATGGGATTTGACATACTGGACGGCCCTCATATTGAGGACGATTTTCACAATTTTGAAGCACTCAATATCCCAGATACCCATCCAGCAAGAGATATGCAGGACACCTTCTGGTTTGCAGATATGAAGCATCTGCTGCGGACACACACCTCCACTATCCAGGTAAGAGGAATGGAGGCCAACGACCCTCCTTTCAAATTTATCGGCCCTGGAAAAGTTTTTCGCTGTGAGGCCACCGATGCAAGCCACGAAATGGCTTTCCATCAACTGGAAGGAATGATGGTGGGCAAGGATATCTCGGTAGCCAACCTGATTTATTTTATGAAAGCCCTCCTTTCTGAAATTTTTCGTCAAGATGTGAATGTTAGACTGCGCCCCGGCTTCTTCCCCTTTGTAGAACCTGGATTTGAACTTGATATCGAATGTCTTATCTGCGCAGGAAAAGGCTGTTCCGTCTGCAAGCAAACCGGTTGGGTAGAACTGCTTCCCTGCGGCATGATCCATCCCAATGTTTTAAAAGCCGGTGGTATCGACCCCAAAAAATGGAATGGCTTTGCTTTTGGACTGGGCCTTGATCGGCTTGTTATGATGCGTTATCACATTGATGATATTCGCCATCTGCATGGTGCAGATTTACGTTTTGCAGAACAGTTCAAGTCCTATTGAGAGCAGAGGAGATTATCAGTGAATATTAGTATTAATTGGATAAAAGATTATGTGGATCTCCCTAAAGATATTTCTCCGGAAGAGTTGGGGGTAAAATTTACCCTGGCCACCTGCGAAGTGGAAGGTGTGGAGACCACCGGTGCTCATCTGGAGCAAATTAAGGTTGTAGAGATAACCACCATAGAGCCGCATCCCGATGCGGACAAGCTGCGCCTGGTAAGCTTTAACACCGGAGAAGACGAAAAACGGGTGGTATGCGGCGCGCCCAATGTCGAAGTTGGTAAAAAAGTACCCTTTGCCTCTGTAGGGGTAACCCTTCCCGGCGGGTTTACCCTGACTCCCAAAAAAATCAGGGGGGTTGAAAGTGCAGGAATGCTCTGCTCCGAAGTTGAACTGGGCTTGAGTGGGGATCACAGCGGACTCATGATCCTGCCTGAAGACGCCACGGTCGGACAAACACTTGCCGAACACCTCGGAGCCACCAGTGATATACTTTTCGATATAGATAACAAATCCATCACCCACCGTCCTGATTTGTGGGGACATTACGGTATGGCCCGTGAATTTGCAGCAGTGTTTAACAAACCGTTGAAAGACTGTTTTAACGAAGAATGGCAAAATTCTATTCGTAGTCTGTACACTGATGAGGCTGCGCCGGTGAGCGTCCACGTAGACGCTGATTCCTCCTGCTTGGGCTACAAAGGCCTCAGCATGGACAATATCACCATTAAACCCAGCCCTCAGTGGATGCAGGAACGTCTTCGTCTCTGCGGCCTACGCCCCATCAGCAATATCGTGGATATATCCAACTATGTGATGCTGGAACTGGGAATGCCCAACCATATCTTTAACCGCGAGACCATCCGCGGCGGTGAAATCCATGTACGCCGCATGGGCGAAGAAGGCACCTTTGTCACTTTGGATGAGCAAGAACGAAAAATGCTGCCCACCGATACCATGGTCTGCGACAAGGAAGGACCTTCTGTTATTGGCGGCATCATGGGTGGTCTTTACAGTGGTGTCAAAGACGATACTACGAAAATCTTCATCGAAGCGGCTAACTGGAAGGATTCCGAAATTCGCAAAGTGAGTGTTCGCCTTGGACTGCGAACCGACTCCTCACAGCGGTACGAGAAGTGCCTGGATACCAACCAGCTAGAACGTTCCATCTTGCGTATTGTTGAGCTGGTTCGTGAAAGTTGTCCTGAAGCCAGGGTTGTAGGCTCCATGCAGGAGGACGGAGTACAGCCCACTCCTGAACTGCAGATCGAAATCAGCCATGCAAAAGTCTGCAAAGTGCTGGGGAAAGATGTTCCGGAGGAGCAGATTATTGCGATTCTTGAATCCCTGGATTTTCTCGTTGAAAAGAAAGGAGAGCAACTAACCGTTACCGTTCCCAGCTACCGCGCCACAAAAGATATTGAATACGAGGATGACCTGATCGAAGAGGTCGGCCGAATCATCGGTTACGATAACATAGTTCCTATTTCTCCTAAAAACATAATTGAAACCGTACGACTGGGTGAAGCCAAACTGATGCAGCGCCGTATCCAGAATTTCATGGTCTTCAATGGCAGGGCCCTGGAAGTGATGACCTATCCCATGGTAGGCGAAAAACTGCTGGAGCAGGCAGACTGGCCGGTGAAAAACGATAAACTGGAGCTGGTAAATGCCCTGTCCCACGAATTAAGCCGCATGCGCCCCAGTATGGTCCCCTCACTGTTGGAAAAGGCCGCCTTGAACCAGAAAAACTTTACTTCCTTCCGGTTTTTTGAAATGGGCCGTTCGTATCAAGAGCTGGAAGGGGATGCCTACAGCCAGGACCGATATCAGTTGGGCGTGGTTTTCTTTGATAAAACCGCGTCTCCGTTTATGAATCTGCTCAATGTAATGCAGCCCCTGATGAGTTACTTAAACCTCAATGCACAGTTTGAGGAAAAGAACGAAAAGTTTCCCAATCCCCACGTTCCTGCGGATTGGCCGGGACTGCATCCCAATGAGTATGTAAACATCAGGGTGATGGGGAAACATTGTGGTTTTCTTACCACTGTTCATCCGGTAATCACTCGACAATTCAAAATTAAGGGCAATGTGTCTCTGGCTATTTTTGATATAACCGATTTCATGAATCAACGGATCAAAGATAAAACCAAGTACAAAGCTCTGCCCAGATTTCCATGGTCTGAGTTTGATTGCACTGTTGTTGCCGAAAGCCGGATTCCAGTTGGTGATATTCTCAGTGTCCTTGGCAAGCTGAAGGTCAAGGAAGTGGCAAACGCTAAGGTGGTGGATGTGTTCAAATTAAGTGATGAACAAAAATCAGTCACCCTGCGGACGACTTTTATGGATCGTGAAAAAACCCTGAGCCCGGAAATAATAAAGGAACTTGAGGATAAAGTTGTGGCCACTTTGGCTGATGGCGGATTCCCCTTAAAAGTATAATAAGCGAGTCAATGAATCTGCCTTGCCGGGCAGCATCGTTTATACAACAAATACAATAGAATAGGCTCCACATTCCGCCCCCGAAAGAAACTTTTTCTTTCGGGGGCAGCCGTTTATGGGCAGTTCTTTTTTTCTACATCAAACACCGGGGTCTTTGATGTAGAAATCGAAACTAAAATAAGACACTCTAATACAGCAAGGGTAATTTTATCTAAAAACCTCTCCAATAACCAATTATTCAAGAAACAGGAATTATGTGTAAACTTTCAGGTTTACTTAAATAGTTAACATTCCCAATACTCAGCTTCTTCCATTTCTTCGCAAGGCATTTTTGCAAGCTATCAGTAGTCCCATAGGTGTGGGGAAAGAGCTCAATTATTGGTATTGATAGAAGAAATTTAAACTATCCCAGTAGCAGTTGATTTTGAGCTTGTAGTTAACAGCATTAATCTGAACAAAACAAAAGTCGACTTTAGGTTGATCAATTTTCTATTTTTTCAACTCTTCCTTTATGGCTACCCCTAACTTTTCGAGAGTTAAAGGTTTTTTTAAATATTTTCCTGCGCCTAAATCCTGAGTTTTTTTAACATCACTTGTTTCAGAAAACCCACTGACTATAATTGCTTTTTGATTTGGATGAATCAGTATAATCCTCTTATACGTTTCATAACCGTTAATACCAGGTTCCATTATCATATCAATCAGTAACAGGTCAACCGATTGCTTCTTGATGTATTCAACGGCCTCTTCTCCACTTGAAACTGTTTGCACACTATACCCTAGCCTTTCTAGCATGTTGCTGGATATTTCTCGTTGACTCTGTACATCATCAATAACCAGAATTATCTCGCCGTTACCCATATAGTCATTGATATTAAACGACCTACTATCAGTGACCTCTTCTTCTCGTGTTATCGGAAAGAACAGCTTAAATGCAGTACCATCATTCATACTGGTCTCCACATCGATGTAACCATCGTGATCCTGAACAATGCTCCAGACTATTGCTAATCCCAGGCCTGTCCCACTTCTACCCATTATCTTCTTTGTATAAAAAGGTTCAAATATCCTTTCGAGATCCTCATCGGCAATTCCTGGACCATTGTCTTTTACGGTTATAAGGGCATATTCCCCTTGGCGAACATCATTATATCTACTTACGGGCCTGTCTAAATAGCAGTTTTTGGTTGAAATAACAACATGGCCTCCTCCAACAATTGCCTCAGCTGCATTATAGACCAAGTTCATTAATACTTTTCGCAGGTGAACAGAAGAGCCCTTGACATTAAACAACTCACTATCCAGGTCTATTCGAAATTTTACCGATGGATTAAACTGTTTTATTTGTTTAAATTCAGGAGAATTCAAAAAGTCTTCAACAAGGCTATTTATACTCACTGGCTCTTTCGTTATTGCAACACCTCTAGCAACAGTTAAAAGCTCTTGAACGATAGCAGTTGCCCTATTTCCAGATTCCATTATTCTTTCTATAGGTTTTCTCAACTTGTCATCTTTATCCATATCTAAAAGAATTAGTTCTGGATAGCTAACAACTCCCGACAGAATGTTATTCAAATCGTGGGCTACTCCTCCTGCTAAAAGCCCAAGAGATTCCATTTTTTTTGAACGAGCTAGTTTTTCTTCACTTTCAAGCAAAGCTTTTTCTTTTTCTTTAATACTTGACAAATCAAAAATATATCCTGTCAAATATTGAATAGATTCAACAACAAATGATCTAAAACTGACAAATCCTACAAATATGCTCCCATCTTTTCTCAATATTTTATATTCATTGCCATCAAAAAAATCTTGCATCATGTATAATGCTTTACCCTGATCTTCAGGAGATATAACTTTGTCAATATTTAGCCCTAATTTCAGGTCATTTTGATTATACCCAGTCATCTCAAACATGGCTTGGTTTGCAAATAAGATATTACCTTTAATGTCTATTTCAAAAATGCCAATCGGCAATACCTCAGTTAAGGCCTTATAGCGTTCCCTGCTCGCCCTCAGTGATTTTTCTATTTTCTCCCTTTCTACTATGGAACGAGCTTGTTGGATATTCTGATGTGCAGTAGTTGAAAGCTGATTCGCGAGAGTAAAGAGTACCTGAGCGATCCGTTCAAACTGATATCTCGACATAGACTGGTACCAGCGATTTACTTCCCAACCAAAATCAGCGGTTTAAAAGTCGACACCATCATCGGTTGAAATCCAGCCACAGATAATCTCCTTCTTCATTTTCTTACGTTTTTCATCCAATCCTGATGCATATCAGGTGTCTTTTCTTCTATTTTTTCCTTTGTAGTTTCTTCTTTTTCTTTTTTTCGACGTGCACATCCCTCAACCCGCGGAGGAGAGAGTGAAGACTTGCACATTTCGATGCGTCTGTTGCAGAAGGATTCTACCAAGGAACCCAAGAGTGCATAACCAGAAGTATTGTGGAGCCAAGGCTTGTCAGCGAGCAAGAAAGAGCAAATGGCAAAGAGAAAAACAGCAGACCGATCCAGATCACCGGGCCAACAAATGCGAGAGCCAGCGGGCCTGGCAGAGGAAAAATCCCTTCTATTGGCAACAGTATCGTCAAAAAAATCCGAATTATTGCGAGCAAAACCGAAAACTGCAACGGGTACGGGACAAGGCCGCGCGCCAGTCAGTCCCGGTGAAGGAGAATCTTGCAAAGATGGATACGTTAGAAAGCCTTTTAAACGATACATCAATGACATATTTCATTTCTGCCGACAGCGGGAATCTTGCAAAGATGGACGCGTTAGCTGTAAAAATAGTCCCAACAACAGCGATATAGGCGATCTTGCAAAGAAGGACTCGATAGTCTTCCGGTAATACATGCGATATCGTAGTGAAAAACGGAGGTCTATCATGCGAAATCCACTTATTATTGAACGTGTCAGGACAATCAGCGGCAGCTTTGCCTTTATCGAGCACCGTTTTCTCCGCCATGGTTTCTGGAGCAGCCTCTCTCATCAAGAGCTGCTGCTCTATTTTTTTCTGGTCATGGTGGCTGACCGGCAGGGGCTGTCTTTTTATTCCTACGACAAAATCTGCACCCTGCTAACCATCAATGTCGATGAATACATTCTTGCCCGGGACGGGCTCCTCAGCAAAAACCTGTTGGCCTTTGACGGCACCTTATTCCAGGTGCTTTCCCTTCCGCCTGAACCTGTACACCAAACGCGGTTACTCCAGAATGAGGAAGATATGCGACGGGAAGATCCGGCAACCATCCATCAGCTTGTTCGGCAATTCAAGGAGGGAAGGACATGATCAGCAGGCGAACGGCACTTGAAATCCTGCAGCTTAAAAAAGAGGGGTTTTCCCAACGCAGCATTGCCAGACAACTGCAACTCGACCGGCAGACCGTGGCGAAATATCTGCAGGACGACAGACCGATGCCTGCCGAGAGGACTGCCAAAAAATCCAAACTCGACCCTTATCGCGAAATGATAGGTGAAATGGTGGATAGCTGCCCGGACATCAAGGCACCGGTAGTACTGCGGAAAATACGGGAGAATGGGTTCACTGGCGAGATCACCATTGTCAGGGCCTTGCTCAGACAATTGCGGGGGCAGCAGGCTCAGCGCCAACCGTTCATCCGCTATGAATCCGAACCAGGTGAGCAGGTACAGATTGACTGGGGCCACTTCCCCTCCCTGAGCTATGGCGCCGGGCATAGAAAACTGTATGCCCTTGCGGTGGTTGAAGGTTACAGTCGTATGCTCTACGTCTATTTCTCCCACAGTCAGAAGCAGGAATATCTGCATCAAGGTTTGCTGGAAGCATTCACCTACTTTGGCGGCACTTCAAGAGAAATCGTGGTCGATAATATGCTCACCGCAGTGACCGAGCGAGTCGGCTCTGTGGTTCGTTTCAATGAGGCTTTCCTCGTGTTTCTCAGCAAGTTCGGCATCCTTCCGCATGCCTGTACAATTCGGTCGCCTTACGAAAAAGGGAAAGTAGAGAATGCGATCAAATACCTGCGTACCAATTTCTGGCCTCTGCGGGAATTCAGCAGCTTGAGTGATGTTCAGGACCAGGTGCATCAATGGCTGGACACTGTAGCCAACGTTAGGAAGCACGCTACCACATCTCAACGGCCGATTGACCGGTTGCATAACCTGCGTCCACTTCCTGAGCCCTTACCTGACTGTCGACAGACTGCATCTCTCAAGGTGCATAAAGACTTCGGTGTGCGCTTTGACACCAATGTTTATTCCGTACCGCCATGGGCCATCGGCAAACAGGTCACCCTCAAGGCAGACAACTCTCTCATCTCAATCTATCTCAAAGAAAAACTCATCGCCTGCCACAGCCGCTGCTGGGAAAGACAGCAGCGAATCGAAGTGCCAGGTCATCGGGAACAGGTGAAAAAAATCAAAAAACGGCTGCTTCAAGATCGACAGGTAGTGGTCTTCCTCTCTTTGGGAGAGGTGGCGCTCCAGTATCTCGAGCGCTTGAACTCACTGCGCCTGCCAATCAGAAAAAATATCGCAGCCCTCCTGATACTGCGCGATGAGTTCGGAGACAGTTCCCTTATCTACGGATTGAAAAAGTCATTGGAGAAAAATGTCATCGGTGCTGATTACGTCCGCAATATCCTCTATCAGGAGATGACTCCGACCAGCACTCATCTGCCGGTACGGCTCAAACAGGAGGACCTTAATGCAATCAGGCTCACAACTCCGGCTTTGGCCGAATACGACGCTATCGCCCTCAAGAGGAGATCAAACAATGGTTGACGAGATAAAAAAGAAATTCAAGGTACTGCGTCTCACACACTGTGCTGAAAATATCGGAGAACTACTGGAACAGGGAGCGCAGAAAAATCTTTCGACTTTGCAAACCATTCACAGGTTGCTCGACTTGGAGATCGAAAAACGCCGCCAGGGAAAGATCCTGCGCTGCTTTAAACAGTCGAAGCTTACCGAACAACCCACCATCGATCAGTTTAACTTTGATCACCATCCTTCCCGCAAGAAACAGAAGGCAGTTATCCTTGGCATGATCGACCTCGAGTTTATTCACCGCAAAATGGATATCATACTGATCGGCAACCCCGGTGTCGGTAAAAGTCTGTTGGCCAAGACTATTGCCTACGCATCCACCCAGGCTGGCATAAAAACTCTGTTCACCTCGGCAATGGACATGATCAATCAACTGGTCGCCGCCCAGGAAAACAATACCTTGCTGAGTAAACTCAAAACGTATCAAAATCCGGATCTACTTGTCTGTGACGAGATAGGTTATCTCCCGCTTGGCCAACAGGGTTCAAATTTGTTTTTCCAGGTTATCAGTGCCCGGCATGAGCAGAAGTCCACCATCATAACGACCAATCTGCCATTCGCACAATGGGGAACCATTTTTGACAGTACCACCGTGGCCACAGCAATAGCCGACCGTCTTGTCTATAACTCGGAGATCCTTGTCATGGAGGGGAAAAGCTATCGCAAAAGAGCATAAGGAGTAAAAATACAACTTCTGGATACTATGGAGGAAATGTCGTCAAGACATCATTCTGAAACGCACAGCTGCGACCAGCCGTTGTTGTGGCTGATTTTTAATCGCTGTTTTTGGTGGGTTTTTGTTCCGCTGATTACAACATAGACGGTACTTCACGGAATGCTTCTATAACAGCTGTCTCGTCAGCACCAATTTTTTGAGCATAGATGCGCATTTTTTCTTCAGACTGTGTCTCATCACGCACTTGCCCAATTAACCAGTTGGCTATATGTTTACCACCAATTGATATTGCAGCGCCAGCATCCCAGAGTCCTCCACTAAGACAAGGTTGAACAATTGGCCCATCAGGATTAAATCTTCCCAAATAAGCGTCAGATTTAAAGCAGTTACTTAAACCTTTCTCTGTTTTACGAATAATTTCATTACAGAGTCTACAAAAATTACTGGCATTCGTAATGGGGCTTCCAGCCGGGGTTGTGATAATAGAGGCGACACCTGTAGCTTCTGCAAACTCATCTTGAAGACGTTGAATATCTTCTATCTTGAAAAGATCCTCGAAGGTAATAGACTTAAAATCATCCAATGCTCCTGTCAGGGTAGTAATTTTTTTCTCAAGGGCCACTTCGTTTCGTTTACGCTCGGTAATGTCTCGGCTAATTCCCACAAGACCAATAAAGTCGTCCTGATTATTGAATAATGGCACTTTATTCGTTTCATAAAAGATGGTTTGATTATTTTTATTCAGATACCTATGTTCAGCTTGATAGGGCTTTAAATTTTTTACAACTTGTTCGTCACTCATCCTGCGTAGTTGAGATTTTTCTGCAGAAAATATTTCCGAATCGGTTTTACCTAAAATATCTACCCGACTCATCTCAAGCATGTCTTCAAAAGCTTTATTAACTAATAAATATTTTCCTTTAGTATCTTTAAAATAAATTATGTCTGGAATAGATTCTATCAGTGCTTGAAGTTTCGCCTTTGTTTCATATGTTTCATTTTCTAGCTTATGCCGACGTGCTTTGCTCAATAAAGTAAATATCAGGACAGAAATACAGAGTATGGTAATAAATATAAGTATTCGAGTTATAAATATTTCCTGATTCTTAGCCTTAGTTACTTCAAGGATTTCAAATAAAGGTGTTGATAAACCTATAGTCCAAACATAATTGCCAAATTTTACTGGCGTCCAAGCTGCAATTTCAGGCCCTTTTTCAGGTAACCAGATGTACCAACCAACTCCTTCTCGTGAATGTAAAACATCATCTGTCATTTTTTCATAATGACTTGCACCATAGTGCACTTGTGATTCAAATATTTCCTCCATACTTTTCCCACGATACGCATCAGGAAAGTCTGAACTTAAATCAAAAACAACATGATCGGGTGCGTAGATCCATGCATCACCATTTTCCAATAAATGGATTGGGGCAACAAACTTTTTCAATATGTTTTGTTCAATAGTGGTGATATCCGTTCCTTTTCCCAACTGATCAGCAATATACAATTCCGTTGCTCTTGCAACTGAACGTACAATCTCTAATTGAGTTTCTTGGTATGAGTTAATTATTGCTTGCCGTAATGCATTTTTATAGTGAAAGGATACATACCACCCCACGCTGACAACAAAAACAACAGCAGCAAACAAATATATTTCCGACCTTTGAAGTGCGTACCACCAAGTCTTGGATTGCTTTTCAGACATTATGGTTTCTTTCATGGCCGTTCCTTGTATATAAAAAAGTTAATTAGCGCTTGTCCGTGAGAAGCTAGTTATCTGATTTAGCAAGAGAAAATCTCATAACCAGCAGCTACCTTTAGCAGAAGCTGCCCCTGCCCCCCTAAGACGAAAGAGTTGGAAAAGATCAGCGATATACTTGATGAAAATATTATCATATACGACCTGGCTCTACAAGATATGGCTCATTAACGCAAAAGAGCGATGCTAAAAGTAACGCCTGCGGTATGACTGCAGAGCAGGGTATACACGAAGCATCCGTAAAACAAATAGAGGGCTGCAGCTATAGAGAATTGGAATTTCGACTAGTTGATTCCTGGGCGTATGGCCTTTTCTGTAGAATACCACTTGGGATACATTTTAAAATCTGATTACGTACAAAACTCAGCCCATTACCTACTGAAACAGACAGGGGACTGATTTTATTTCTCTTTTAAACCCGGGAGACAGATCGAAGTCTTCGCTATCTAATTTTCACAAAAACCATGTAAACGTTTTCGCAAAGAAGGCCGAATACTTTGCCGATTTTACAATTTTTGATAACTGACAAGTGTGGACAAAGCTCATTTTCGCTTCCTTTAAAATACATTTACTTACTATTTGATTTTTTTTTGGTTGATAGCTCAATTAGATAGGCAGGCATTAAGGCTATGAAGCTGCCGATGTTGGGATAACAAGACTTTTGTAGATAACTATATCTTACACGAGCGGTATAAAAGACCAAAAAACATCAAAACCTGAAAACGATTGCCGGCAGACAGGTTCCTAACCGGTAAAATTCAACAAAGTTGAAAATTTTTATATAACTATAATTACATAAAAACAAACAACATTTACTACATCCACCCCCTTAAGAGATCCTGAACGAACAATTACTCTTGACACCATTATATGTAATCGTTTACATATAACTCTAAAGGTCGGGTCATTACGAGTAACTGCTAATGACTCGCCGGACAGTTTTATTGAGGAAATGGTGGTTATTGAGTCACGCAAACCTATACCAAGGGGCGTCTCAAGCAAAACAGGCCGTTACCAAGATTTGGCGGCTTCCTGGGCGGGGTATTCACTCCCGTAACGATTGCGCTTGAGGCATTATGGGTTTGATTGGGGAGAAAATGCAAACTAGGTAACAAGGAGGATCTGTTTATGCCCGCTAACACGTTAAAAGTAGGAGCTCAGTCATTTGGTCGATTTCTAAGCGGTATGGTAATGCCTAATATTGGGGCATTTATTGCTTGGGGATTAATTACAGCGTTGTTTATTCCAACCGGCTGGTTGCCCAGTGAAAAACTAGCATCACTTGTGGGCCCGATGATCACCTACTTACTACCGCTTTTAATTGGTTATACCGGTGGTAAGATTGTTGGTGGCGATCGTGGAGCGGTCGCCGGTGCAGTCACAACAATGGGCGTCATTGTTGGTAGTGGTATACCCATGTTCATGGGTGCTATGATTGCCGGCCCACTGGGCGGGTACGCAGTAATTAAGTTTGATCAACGGATACACGGCAAGATTAAGCCTGGCTTTGAGATGCTCGTCAACAACTTTTCACTTGGCATCATCTCCATGGTGGCGGCATTAATAGCCTACGTCATAATTGGTCCGATTGTTTCTGCAGTCACTACGGCCCTAGCATCCGGTGTTGGCTGGATCGTAGAAATGTCGCTCCTGCCGCTGGTGTCCATCATTGTTGAGCCTGCAAAAATTCTCTTTTTAAATAATGCTATTAACCATGGTGTGTTCACACCTCTTGGAGCGGAACAAGCTGCCAAGATCGGTTCATCCATCTACTATCTGATTGAAACCAACCCTGGTCCAGGTCTGGGAATTCTACTGGCATACATGGTGTTTGGTAAAGGTACCGCACAAAAGTCATCTTATGGTGCGGCGATCATTCACTTCTTTGGTGGTATCCATGAGATCTACTTCCCT
This sequence comes from Desulfogranum marinum, assembly GCF_963675105.2. Lineage (NCBI taxonomy): Bacteria > Pseudomonadati > Thermodesulfobacteriota > Desulfobulbia > Desulfobulbales > Desulfobulbaceae > Desulfogranum > Desulfogranum marinum. The sequence continues at coordinate 1,057,218 of NZ_CAXXRO010000004.1, read as the reverse complement.
TACGTACTGATGAAGCCAAGACTGATCATCGCTGTCATTGCCGGCGGCATGGTTGGTGTTGGATTTAACATGTTCACCGGTAACGCACTGGTTGGTCCTCCATCTCCAGGTTCTGTCTTTGCTTTGACCCTGATGTCCACCAAAGGAATGGGTATCGTATTAACCTTGAGTTCCATTGCACTGTCAGCCCTTACCTCGTTCCTTATTGGTGCCATATTCGTCCGCATGGATGCATCTGAAACCGATGACCTTGAAGCAGCGCAAGCTGCAGTTGCTGCCTCCAAGGCAGAATCAAAGGGAAAAGATGCTGCACCTGAAGCAGTTGTACCCGGAACAATTCATAAGATTGTTGTTGCCTGCGATGCAGGTATGGGTTCTTCAGCCATGGGCGCAACCGTGCTTCGTGGCAAGGTCAATGATGCAGGTCTTGATATAGAAGTGACCAATGCTGCCATCAATGACCTTAAAGATGCGGACATCGTTATCACTCAAAACGAATTAACTCCTCGTGCACAGGCTAAGCTTCCCAGTGCTCAACACCTCAGTATCGATAATTTTATGGATGCCGGCTTTTATGATGACCTGGTAGCCAAGCTGAAATAAGCAGGTAGTTTTAGCTAAGTATCGTTTGATGAGGAGTACAAGGCGGCAGGATGAAGGGGGCAGGCTTTAAACCTTGCCCCCGGATTACACAAAGTGAGTGGAGGTCATTATGTCTTTTTTCAAGAAGTTACTTAGTGGTAAAAAAAGCCCAGAGGTAAGCAAGCAGCCTGAAGTAACAGAGGAAACCGTTCAGCAATCAGCACCGCAAGAAAAGAGAACAGCTGAAGAAAACAGCCTAACGGTTAGCTCGCAACAGATAGCGTTAAACGTCCAGGCAACAACCAAAAAAGATGTCCTTGAATTGATTGCTCAAAACCTGTCTGCTCTGGGACTCGTTAGCGGAGACTATCTGGAACCACTGATGGCCAGGGAAGAAAAGGTCAGTACCTATCTAATTAATGGGGTCGCCATCCCCCATGGGGTGAATGAAGCCAAGGACCAGGTTGTTAAAACCGGTGTTTTTATTGCTCAGGTTCCCCAAGGTATTCCCTGGAATGACAAGGGCGATATAGCACACCTGATTGTTGGCATTGCAGCGAAAGGCCAGGATCATTTAAGTCTGCTCCAACGCCTCACCGAGGTGGTCATGGATCAAGCGCTTGCTGAAAAACTGGCCGGTACAACCGATAAAAACGATATTTTAAATGCACTCAACGCCACCGATCAGGCGCCCTCTGAGTCAGAGCCGGAACAGCTGGAAGATTTCTCAACAACTGCCGTGGCCAATGTTGTCGATGTTCAGGGGATGCACGCCCGCCCAGCAAGCCTGATTGCAGAGCGTGCTGCAACTTTTTGTGAAACAGATATCCGTATTCGCAATGACCAAAGGACCGCCAATGGTAAATCCATGGCATCCCTTTTGGCCATGGGTGCCAGCCTTGACGACGAGCTGGTAATTTCTGCACAAGGGCCGGAAGCCGATCAAGCTGTTCAGGTACTGGCTGAGATGATTAATCAAGGCCTGGATAGTGATGAAGATGAGGATAATGCGTCCTACAATCCTCTGGCAGTATTGTCCGCCCTGCCCGCCCCTCAATGTCGTGTGACGATAACCGGTTCTGCGGCATCACCCGGTATTACGATGGCACCTGCATTTCGATTGCATTCGAGAAAAATGACATTCGAGGAGAATGCACAAGACCCCAAAGAGGAAGCCAAACGCTTTAGCACTGCCCTGACCGAGGCCGCCCATCAATTGGACGAACTGCAAGCCAACATGCAAACCAGGGCGCCAAAGGAAGCTGCTATCTTACACGCTCAAAAGCAATTGCTGCAGGATGAGCTGGTCTTGACCGACAGTGAAAAATACATTGTCAACGGTAAGACTGCTGCCTGGTCTTTTCATCAAGCCATTGAAAAGCAGGTCGATTCCCTAAAAAAGGTTGACAATGAACGGTTACGAGCAAGGATTGCAGATCTCATTGATGTCCGTGATCGTGTAGTGGCCTTGATGGTGCCGGCTAGTTCATCGGTTGTGTACCCGCAAACAGATTTCGTTTTGATGGCAAAAGATTTAACGCCCTCGCAGACAGCCGGCTTACATGGCCTGAAGGTTCGCGGCATCTGTACGGAGCTTGGCGGCCCTAACAGTCATATGGCTATTCTTGCCCGAGCTCTGGGGATTCCGGCAGTAGTCGGCCTGGGCGACGGAAGTCTTACAAACATTGAGGATGGTGACCTGATTATTGTCGATCCACAGGCATCTTCCATTTACGTTGATCCGGATGAGGCAACACAGAAGAATGGGTTGAAATGGAAGGAGCAATGGAATCAGATTCGCAAAACGGAAGATGCGCAAAAACATAAGGTAGCTGAAACAAAGGATGGTCATCGCGTCGATGTCGTTTGCAATATCGCCAAACCTGAAGACGCGAAACTTGTATTGGAAAATGGTGGTGAGGGGGTAGGCTTATTACGGACAGAGTTTCTTTTTGAATCTTCAGTTGCAGAACCTTCGATTGAAGAGCAATCCGAGAGCCTGAAAGCGATTATAGAGGAACTCGGCAGTCGTCAGTTAATCGTACGTACCGCAGATATCGGTGGGGACAAGCCGGTGTCCTGGATGCATATTCCCCATGAAGAAAACCCTTTTCTGGGTATGCGTGGAGTTCGCCTTTCGTTTAAATATGAAGACATGTTCAGGCGTCAACTGGAAGCCATTTACCAGGTAGCGCTTTGGCAGCAAGAGACAACCGGATCGACCGGAATCCACATTATGTTTCCCATGATCGGCAGGATGTCAGAGTGGCAAAAAGCACGGGATATTGCAGAGAAAGTTCGTTCGCAGTTAAACGCTCCCAAGCTGCCGCTTGGTATCATGATTGAGGTGCCTTCAGCGGTAATGATTGCTGATCAACTTGCCCTGGAGGTGGATTTCTTTTCAATCGGTTCAAACGACTTAACCCAATACGCTCTTGCCATAGATCGAGGGCATCCTGATCTTTGCAATGAAGCAGACAGTTATCATCCCGCACTCGTGAAAATGATCGAAATGACGGTAAAAGCTGCACAGACAAATGGAAAGTGGGTAGGCGTTTGCGGCAATGCAGCTGCAAATCCAAATCTTGCAACCCTTCTGGTCGGCTTGGGGGTAAGCGAACTCTCTGTCAGTCCAACCAATGTGGCGGCGGTCAAAAATATCATCCGCGCAGTAAGCTTTGCTAAATTACAGGAAAAAGCAAACAAGGCGCTCCAGATGGGCAGTTCGGAAGCCGTTATGGAGCTGTACAAGCATAACGACGATTTACTCTAGAGTACTCCAAGGAGACAATCATGACATCGCAATATAAAAAATATCACGCTCCAAAAATTAATGTGCCTGAAAAAGGCTTGGTCTGGAATATGTATGGAGCCGGAGAAGAGAATATCGGCAAGGACAATAAGCCGGAATCTCTGTCCATCCCAAAACCTGCAGCAAACCAGATGCTGGTACGTATAGACTCGGTGGGGCTCTGCTTCTCCGATGTAAAATTGATCAACATGGGCGGCAGTCATCCCAAGCTATACAACCGGGATCTCTCCAAAGAACCGGGCAGGCTTGGTCATGAAGCGTCACTTACAGTGGTCGAAGTTGGTGAAGAGTTGAAAGACCGGTACCACGCCGGCCAGCGGTTAGCTGTCCAACCCGATATTTATCAGAATGGGAAGAGTACAGCTTATGGGTACACTATTCCAGGTGGCCTTATCCAGTACCACCTGATCGGTCCGGAAATGCTTGAGACCGATGAGGGAGAATGCCTGCTGCCCGTTGATGACTCCATGGGCTATGCCGAGGCCTCGCTCTTGGAGCCTTGGGGTTGTGTACTTGCTTCCTACACCCAGCGCAGACGATTGGACCCTAAAGAAGGCGGTGTGATGTGGATCATCGGCTCTCCCGGCGATACAACCGAATATAATTTTTCCAAAGGGTTGGATGCTCCAGCCGTGATTATCCTTTCCGATGCTCCTGCAGCTGTTGCCGATCTTGCCGCAAAGACAACAGCCAAGGTGGAAGTTCGTAACGGTATCACTGTTGAACAGTACGAAGAGCTTGGCCAAGAATTTACCGACGGTAACGGATTTGACGATATCGTCATGCTTGATCCACATTCTGCAGACATGGTCGGCAAAGTGGCTAAGTATATCGCCCGTCGGGGTACCATGAACATGGTCGGCAAGACTCCTCTGGATGGGCTTGTCGATACCGATGTCGGCCGGCTTCATTATGATTACATCGCTTTCATCGGCAACCAGGGCCCGGACATCGCGGCTTCCTATGGCGAGCAACGCAACAGGTGTGAGCTCTCCCCCAATGGAACCACAGTCTTTGTTGGAGCTGGAGGCCCCATGGGGCAGATGCATGTCCAGCGTGCCATCGAGCTGCCTGATGGCCCCAAAACAGTTATTGCCACAGAGGTGAGCGATCTGAGACTGGAAGCCATTGTTGACCGTTTCTCAGCACTCGCTGAAAAGAACGGTCGCAAACTCCTGACCTTCAACCCTCAAACCAGCGACAAGTCGCTCCATGAGTTTGTCATGGAGGCTACCGGTGGAAAAGGGGCTGAAGATGTGGTGGTGAGTGTACCCATTGCAGGTGTTATGGCTGAAAGCGATACACTCATGAATGAAAACGGGATGCTGGTGTTCTTTGCCGGCGTTCCCAATGGTACAATGGCCCCAATGAACCTGAGCAACGTGTATTTGCATAACGCTCAGTATACCGGCACCTCCGGCCTGACCTTGGAAGACCAGCGTCAGGTGCTCAATCAGGCCTCCGGCGGTTCGCTTTCACCTGCAAGAAGCGTTGGCGCCATCGGCGGGATGAACGTGGCGAAAGAAGGTATCCAGGCGGTTATCGACGGAAAATATGCAGGTAAAATTGTTATCTTTCCACAAATTGAAGATCTGCCACTCCTTGGACTTGATGAACTCCATAAGCACTTCCCTGAAATCGCAGAGAAACTCGAACCGGGAAATATGTGGACCTTGGAAGCGGAAGAAGCGTTGTTTGAAAAATTTTGGAAGGGGTGAGATATGATTTATACCGTAACCCTGAATCCTGCCGTCGACCGCGAACTAACAGTCGGTGAGATCGCTTTTGACACGGTGCTTCGCGCATCCCAGTGGCAAGTAGACTGCGGCGGGAAGGGCTTCAACGTAGCCCGAATGCTCAATTCGCTGGGGGTTCCCAGTGTTGCCATGGGGTTCGCTGCCGGCAAAACCGGAGAGTTACTTGAAGAAAAGCTTGTCGCTCTTGGAATCGAGACGGACTTTGTCTGGGTGGAAGGAGAAACCCGGACCAACGTGTCCATCGTCAGCAGCGAAAGCAGCCACTATGTCAAAGTCAATGAACCCGGACCAACCATCAAGGAAAGCGATTTAGCATTGCTAAAGGAAAAGATCGTTACCAATGTAAAACCCGGCGACTGGTGGGTGCTGGCTGGCAGCCTCCCCCCTGGAGTTGCTGCTGATTTCTATGGTGAGCTTATCGAGCTCATCCATTCGGCAGGTGCCAAGGTTTTTCTCGATACCAGCGGCGAGCCGCTGAAGCAAAGCTGTGCTGCCGGCCCATTACTGGTAAAGCCAAATGATGAGGAAGCCCACGAGTTAACCGGACTACCGGTAAGCACCACAGAAGAGATCGCTGTTGCCGCAGAGGCCTTGAAAAAGTTGGGGCCGGCCAATGTGATTGTTTCTTTGGGAAAAGAAGGCGCCTTGCTGGTGAATGGGCAGGATACATGGAAGGCGGCTAGCCCGGCAATTGTTGAGAAAAACCCCATTGGCGCCGGCGACTCAATGGTTGCTGGAGTGGTATGGGGGCTCAGCGAAGGAGTTGAACTCTCCGAGGCACTACGCTGGGGCATTGCCTGCGGCGCTGCCACCGCCGGTCAAAACGGCACGACAGTGGGAACACTTGCTCAAGTCAGGGATTTATTGCCGAAGGTTGAGCTTATACAACTCTAACCCGAATTTCTCATGAGCATTTTGTCATTTTTCGATAAGGTTAGTAATTTCAGTCTGATGTCATTAAAATCAATCAGATATCAATTTAACAAAATGCTCACCAAAGGTCAGTCCATGCGGTACCATCTTCTTCAGTATTTTGGCAGTAAAAGGTAAGCGTAGACTCCGATAGCCTACTATGATTTACTACCAAAAACTTCGAACCTGGCACCGCCTGAACTGATGAGAAATCCGGGCTGATACAATTTTAGCACACCCGGCTGGGTTGAACTGCTTATCCGGGAGCAGTTTCGCCACCTATCCGTTACATTTTATTCACCCCCCATTGCTTAAGGAGCTTGAAATGAATCATAATTATACTGAGCTCGGCTTGGTAAACACCAAGGAAATGTTTGCCCAGGCTATGCAGGGTAAGTATGCGGTCCCTGCGTACAATTTCAACAATATGGAACAGTTGCAAGCAATTGTTACCGGCTGTGCCCAGTCCGGTTCTCCTGTTATTCTTCAGGTTTCAGGTAGTGCCAGAAAATATGCCGACCCGATATTTTTACCCTACATGGTACAAGGAGCCGTTGCCATGGCCAGGGATATAGGGAGCAGCATTCCCATAGCCCTTCACCTTGATCACGGTTCCAGCTTTGAGCAGGCAAAGGACTGTATCGATTCCGGTTTCTCTTCGGTAATGATTGATGGCTCCCATCACAGCTTTGAAGAGAATATCAAGGTAACAGCCGAGGTTGTTGAATACGCACATACATTTGATGTCACAGTGGAAGGGGAACTTGGCGTGTTGGCCGGGGTGGAAGATGAGGTTTCATCTGAGGTGTCGCATTACACCAGGCCTGAAGAGGTGGAGGAATTTGTGGAGAAGACCGGGGTGGACAGCTTAGCCATCTCCATCGGCACCTCCCACGGTGCGCATAAATTCAAGCTTGCCCCCGGTGAGCTGCCCCCGCCGTTGCGCTTCGATATTTTAGAAGAAATTGAAAAACGCCTTCCTGGTTTTCCCATTGTCCTTCATGGTGCATCTTCAGTCACTCCCAAGCATGTTGATATGATCAATGAGTTTGGCGGCAATCTGGAGAGTGCAGTGGGCATCCCGGTTGATCAACTCCGCCGAGCCGCAGGATCAGCTGTCTGCAAAATTAATATCGACAGTGATGGTCGTTTGGCAATGACGGCTGTTATTCGCAAAGTGTTTGCCCAAAGCCCGGCAGAGTTTGACCCACGTAAATATCTCGGACCTGCCCGGGATGAGTTGATCACATTGATCAAAGAGAAAAACGAAAATGTTCTCGGTAGCGCCGGCAAATTCTAAATTCGCATTCAAAAAATTGGAATAAAGCTTCCATCGCACCATCTATTTCAAATTGGAGGAAAAAAAATGTTTAAAGTTGCTATTAACGGTTTTGGAAGAATAGGAAGACTTACGTTTCGGAAAATCTTTGGCGATGATCGTTTTGAAGTTGTGGCCATTAACGATTTAACAGAGCCAAAGATGCTTGCCCATCTCCTGAAATATGACAGTGTACAAGGTCGTTTCACTGGGCATACAGTTGAAAGTACGGAAGATGCTCTTGTCATCGACGGCAAGGAAATCAGAGTGTACAAGGACCCGGAACCAAAGAACCTTCCATGGGGTAGCCTCGGTGTAGACATTGTCTTGGAATGCACCGGATTTTTCTGCGCAAAGGACAAGAGTCAGGCACATATTGATGCAGGTGCAAAGCGGGTCCTTATTTCAGCTCCTGCGGGCAGTGATCTGCCAACCATTGTTTACGGCGTCAATCATCATACATTGAAAAGTGATGATCTCATTGTTTCCGGTGCATCCTGTACCACCAATTGCCTCGCTCCAATGGCAAAGGCATTAAATGAATATCGTGAGTTACGAACAGGCTTCATGACCACGATTCATGCATATACAGGCGACCAGATGATTATTGATGGCCCGCACAGGAAAGGTGATTTTCGTCGTGCAAGAGCCGGGGCAATAAACATTGTACCTAATTCAACTGGTGCTGCAAAAGCGATTGGTCTCGTCATTCCTGAACTTGATGGAAAGCTGATTGGATCGGCACAACGCGTTCCAGTTGCTTCCGGCTCCATCACTATTCTTGATGCTACCTTAAAAGATGAGACCGACTCTGTAAGTGTTGAGGGCCTCAATGAGGCAATGCACAAGGCTGCAGATGAATCCTTTGGCTATTCCGACGAGGAGCTGGTGTCAAGCGATACAATCGGCATGAGCTATGGTTCGCTTTTCGATTCCACCCAAACACTTGCACAACGTTGTGGAACAAATATTTATGAGGTGAGAGTTGTATCCTGGTATGACAATGAAATGAGCTATGTCAGTCAATTAATCAGAACCTTAAATCACATGGGAAGTTTGATGAAATAAGCACCAATTTATCAACTATACATTGATATCCCTCGGCGTTCACCGGGGGATATCTGCAGGGATGCATTTTTTCTGTGAATTGTATCCGAAAAAATTGGTTTGATCATATCGGGGATGGATAAATAGCCAATAAGGAGGGAAGTGATGGCAAAAATAAGCAAAATAGTAGGCCGTGAAGTGATTGACTCAAGGGGAAACCCTACCGTAGAAGCGGATGTGTACCTGGAATCGGGTGCATGTGGCAGGGCGGTAGCCCCATCCGGAGCGTCAACCGGCTCCCGGGAAGCCCTTGAACTGAGGGATGGTGACAAAAACCGTTATCTGGGAAAAGGTGTTCTACAGGCTGTTGCAGCAGTAAATGATGCTATAGCCCCTGCTCTTATCGGTAAAGATGGTGATGACCAGAAAGCCATAGATACAATAATGATTGAACTGGACGGGACCGAGAACAAAGAGCAACTTGGTGCCAACGCGATTCTCGCGGTTTCCCTTGCTAATGCAAAAGCGTTGGCCATGGAGAAAAAAATTCCTCTGTATCAGCATATCTCAGAACTCAACGGCACCCCCGGCAGGTATTCAATGCCTGTACCGATGATGAACATCATTAATGGTGGGGAGCATGCGGACAATAATGTTGATATCCAGGAGTTCATGATCCAGCCGGTAGGCGCGAAAAACTTTCGAGAAGCTCTCAGGATGGGTGCCGAAATTTTTCATAACCTGAAAAAGGTGTTGAGCGAAAAAGGGTTAAACACCGCAGTGGGGGATGAAGGTGGCTTTGCACCCAATCTCGCTTCTAATGAAGAGGCGTTGTCTGTTATTGTCAAGGCGGTTGAAAAAGCCGGCTACCAGATGGATAAAGATATAACCCTGGCTCTTGACTGTGCAGCATCCGAATTTTACGCAAACAACATCTACAACCTGAAAGGTGAAGGGAAGACTTTTGATTCTGAAGGTTTTGGCGATTATTTAGCTGAACTCTGTGAAAAGTATCCTATTATTTCCATTGAAGATGGCCTGGATGAAAGTGACTGGGATGGTTGGGCAAGTTTGACCCAGAAAATCGGATCCCGTATTCAGCTGGTTGGTGATGATCTCTTTGTGACCAATACCAAAATATTTAAGCGAGGTATAGACACCGGCGTTGCCAACTCTATTCTTATTAAGTTCAACCAGATCGGTTCGTTGACCGAGACCCTGGAAGCTATACAAATGGCTAAAGATTCCGGCTATACCGCTGTCATTTCCCATAGAAGCGGGGAAACGGAAGACGTAACCATTGCAGACCTGGCGGTTGGGACAGCTGCCGGACAGATCAAAACAGGCTCCCTCTGTCGTTCTGATCGTGTTGCCAAGTATAACCAATTGTTGCGCATCGAAGAGGAACTTGGAGAAAAAGTAAGGTATGCGGGACGTAAAGGTATTAAGGGGCAGTAAGACACATTTTTCCGTCTGTTAGAAACTGCCGTCAAAACAAAGTAGGGGGGGATTGTCTGCAATGATGAATGATGTTCTTGGTTTAATTATGGGGGGAGGGCGTGGAACCAGATTGTATCCTTTAACAAAAAAACGCTCAAAACCAGCGGTTCCGGTGGCAGGTAAATACCGTTTGATTGATATTCCCGTAAGTAACTGCCTCCATTCCGGTATCGATAAAATAGCTATTCTGACGCAGTTCAACTCAGTTTCTCTTCATCGACATATTTTTAGAACCTATCGCCGTGATATGTTCACTGACGGCTGGGTGCAAATCTTGGCTGCAGAGCAGACCCCCGGCAGCACCGGCTGGTATCAGGGTACGGCTGATGCTGTTCGACAACAGCTGGTCGAGATAAAAAATTCAGACACTAAATATGTCATCATCCTTGCCGGCGATCATCTCTACCGGATGAATTATAAAAATTTTGTTGAGTATCATGTGGAGTCCAAGGCTGATATTACGTTGGCGGTGCAGCCGGTGAGTGCTCAAGAGGCACCCGCCCTGGGTATTCTCAAAAGGAACTCTGATGGTGAAATTACTCGTTTTTCCGAAAAGCCTGGCCCGGAGCTGTTAGATGATTTAGTAAGTACCCCTGACTCCGACAAACCGTTCATGGCGTCCATGGGGATATATGTCTTTTCAACAGAAGTTCTCTCAAAACTGTTGTCTGCATCAGGCGACGATTTCGGTAGTGATATAATTCCAAAAGCTCTGTCGGACCATAAGGTAATGGGGCATGTCTTTAATGGATATTGGGCGGATATAGGGACTATACGCCGTTTTTATGAAGTTAATCTGGAGTTGGCCGGTGGCCAATCATTTGATCTCAATGCGGTCAATCAGCCCGTCTATACAAATGCGCGTTTTTTACCCCCCACCGAGCTTCAGGGAGCGAAACTCTCCAAGGTCCTGCTGGCTGAGGGATGCCGTATCGGCGGTGCGGATATAAGCAATTCCGTAGTAGGGTTACGCAGTGTCATCGGCTCTAAGGTGGTCATGCGTGACACTATTATGATGGGCTCAGACTTTCATGAGACCGATGAGCAACGTGCGGAAAATATACGTCTGTCCCGTCCCGATATAGGGATTGGCGATGGCTCCGTCATAGAGAGTGCAATCCTCGACAAGAAGGCCCGTATAGGGCGCAATGTTCACATTCGTTCACTCCCCGATCGACCCGACTCGGAAAATGACAACTGGGTGGTCCGAGATGGCTTGGTGGTGGTCCCCAAAAGTGGCGTTATTCCTGATAATACTGTGATCTGAGTAGGCTGCGGGATTCTGTAAATAGTTTGGGACGCCCTTGATAAGCCCAAAATCAACTCAAGAGGAACTGATCCATGAAGCCATATTCAGAGCATATGCGTTATCTGAAGCATCTGGCCAAAGAGTTCTCTTCCCAGGAAGCTGTCGCTGAGGCTATAATCAATTTAGAAGCTCAACTGAATCTACCCAAGGGTACGGAACATTTCATCTCCGACATACACGGTGAATATGAAGCTTTTAGTAAGTTGGTGAGCCACGCATCCGGTTCGATAAAAAGAAAAATAGAAGAGATTTTCCAAGAAACGCTCTCTGCAAAGGAACAAGTACAACTTGGTGCCCTTATTTATGATCCGGATCGAATGCTTGGAACCATGTTGCCGGGTGCCGACGAACAGGATCAATGGTACCAGAATACCTTGTATCGCATGATCCAGGTGCTCCGTGCTGTTGCATCAAAATATCCCCGTTTCAAGGTCAGACAATTGATTGAGGGACGTTTTGAAGGTTTGGTGGAAGAGCTCCTCTATGAAAAAGAAACTTTGCCTGACAAAGCCATGTATTATCAGAGCATTATCAGGACAACTGTTGCATCCGGCCACGGAAGAGCTTTCATCGTAGTGATAGCTGAGGCTATCCAGCGTCTCGCCATCGATCATCTCCATGTGGTAGGGGATATTTTTGATCGTGGTCCGGGCGCGCACCTCATTATGGATCGGTTGATGAGCTATCACAGCATCGACATACAATGGGGTAATCACGATATTTTGTGGATGGGGGCGGCCAGCGGTTGCGACGCCTGTATTGCGAATGTTATCAGGATCTCTCTTCGTCACGGCAATATGGACACCCTGATAGACGGATATGCCATAAGCCTGCTACCCCTTGCCTCCCTGGCAATCGAAATTTATGGTGATGATTCCTGCGACCTTTTTTTGCCGCAGAAGTTCAATGCATCGAGCGATTCTGAAGGGGAGCGAAGAATGATGGCTCAGATGCATAAAGCCATCACTGTTATTCAATTCAAACTGGAAGCACAGATTATAGCTCGTCGACCGGAATATGGTCTTGAAGATCGCCGGCTTCTCCATCATCTGGACCTCGAGCAGGGAACCGTAAAGATAGATGATCAGATGCATCCTTTAAAGGATGCCCTTTTTCAAACCGTCGCACCGGAATCACCCTATACATTGACATCAGCAGAGCAGCATGTGATGGACAGGTTGAAAGTGGCTTTTTTGCACAGTGAAAAACTCCAGCAACATACTCGTTTCCTCTTTAACAAAGGGAGTATCCATAAAATCTATAATGGTAATTTGCTGTACCATGGCTGCATTCCCATGAATAGTGACGGCTCATTTACATCTCTGCACCTGGGGAATAAGGAATACGAGGGGAGTGAGTTAATGGAAGCGTTTGATAATCTTGTCAGGCAGGGCTTTTTTTGCTCTGAGGATTCCATTGAAAAGCAGTCCGGCCAGGACGCCATGTGGTACCTGTGGTGCGGCCCCTGTTCGCCCCTGTTTGGTAAGGATAAGATGACAACCTTTGAGCAATATTTCATTGCTGACAAAGCCACCCATAAGGAGCCTCGTAATATATATTACACCTTTCGGGATGACGAACAGATGGTTAAGCGTATGTTGGAAAGGTTCGGTCTCAACCCAGAGACAGGCCATATAATCAACGGCCATGTCCCCGTAATTGTAAAAGAAAAAGAACGCCCCCAAAAAGGAAGAGGACGATTGCTTGTAATCGATGGTGGCTTTGCCAAGGCCTACCAGAAGAAGACCGGTATTGCCGGATATACATTGGTTTCTAATTCATGGGGGCTTCTGCTGGCGACCCACCAGCGTAAGGTGGATGATCTGCTCTCTAACACCGCTGCCCACGACATCGACTGCACTACTGAGATTCTTGAAAACAGGAAGCAGCGTATTCGTATCAAAGATACAGATGTAGGCAGAGAGATGCGACAAACGATAGAAGAGCTTACCACGTTGCACGAGGCGTATCAAAAAGGCATTATTGTGCAGGATAGAGTCTGAACTTAAACGTAATAAGGCTATCTTGAATTATTAGCAATTTTGACTCGGGAGACAGATCGAAGTCTTCGCTATCTACTTTTCATAAAAAACCATGAAAAAAAATCAGTCCCCTGTCTGCTTCGGTAAGATCTGCCACAACGTTGACATCGCTACACTGTTATGAAAATTTTAATTACGGCAAGGCAACTCTTGATAATGGAAGTTCTGCTCCAGATAAAGAAACTGCAGGGGAGAAAGTTTTGAGTGATAAAAAAATGCTAACTGACTTTGATGCCTATCTTATGGGCGAAGGCAGCCACGAGCGGACCTATGAAAAAATGGGGGCTCAGCTGGTTGAGATTGACGACAAAAAAGGTGTTTATTTCAGTGTCTGGGCCCCCAATGCACGGCAGGTATTTTTAATAGGCGATTTTAATGACTGGAATTATGAGAGCCACCCCCTCGCATCCAGTGACAGCGGGATATGGACGCTTTTTGTGCCGGAGTTATCCGAGTATGCAGTGTATAAATACCGAATAGTGAGCCAATCAGGTGAAAATTTTGAGAAAGCCGATCCCTATGGCTTTGCTATGGAGCAGCGTCCAAGAACCGCCTCGGTGGTTGCAGATCTTAACCGCTATCACTGGTCCGATGGAGACTGGATTAGCAGGCGGGAAGAATTCCAGGCGCTTGATCGACCGCTCTCCATTTATGAGGTCCATCTCGGTTCCTGGCGAAAAGTGCCCGACGAAAAATGGGGCTCCCGCTACCTGACATATCGTGAATTAGCCGATGAACTCATTCCCTATGTGGTGGAGATGGGATACACCCATCTCGAACTGCTTCCCATCACCGAGTATCCTTTTGATGGTTCCTGGGGCTACCAGGTGCTGGGATTTTATGCTCCCACAAGTCGATTTGGCAACCCGGAAGACCTGATGTATTTTATCGATACGTGCCACCAGCACAAGTTAGGGGTTATCCTTGACTGGGTCCCTGCTCACTTTCCAAAAGACGGAGCCGGGCTGAACTTTTTTGATGGTACCGATCTCTATTCTCATACAGATTCAAGGCAAGGAGAACATCAGGACTGGGGAACTAAGATTTTTAACTATGGACGTAATGAGGTCCGGTCCTTCCTTATCTCAAACGCCTTATTTTGGATTGATAAATACCACTTTGACGGTTTGCGAGTTGATGCGGTGGCCTCGATGCTGTATCTGGATTATTCCCGTGAGGATGGAGAGTGGCTTCCTAATAAGTATGGTGGTCGGGAGAATCTGGAAGCAATCAGTTTCCTGCGTAAAATGAACGAGGTTGTCCATGGGGTTTATCCCGGAGTGCTTACCATGGCAGAGGAATCGACCTCATGGCCAATGGTCTCAAGACCTACCTATACCGGTGGCCTGGGGTTTAGCCTCAAGTGGAATATGGGCTGGATGCACGATACTCTCGGATATATGAGCAAAGATCCTATCCATCGTAAATATCATCAAAATGATATGACCTTTGGTCTTCTCTATGCGTTTAACGAAAACTTCATTTTACCGTTGTCCCATGATGAAGTGGTGCATGGCAAAGGCACGCTGCTCACCAGAATGGCGGGGGATGATTGGCAGAAATTTGCTAACTTACGCGCTTACTATGGTTTTATGTGGGCCCATCCTGGGAAAAAACTCCTGTTTATGGGGGGCGAATTTGGTCAGTGGCAGGAATGGAACTTCGACACCAGCCTGGAATGGGATTCGCTCAAGGCACCAAATCATAAGGGTTTGCAACGCTTGGTTCAGGATTTGAATGGACTGTATAAAAATGAACCAGCGCTTTATGAAAATGATTTTGAAGCAAGTGGGTTTGAATGGATTGACGCCAGCGATACTGACAACAGCGTCCTGTCTTTTATACGCAAAGCAAAATCAAGTGATGCATTCCTCGTCATCGTCTCAAACTTTACTCCGGTTCCATGGCATGGGTATCGTATTGGTGTACCTCAACCAGGTGAGTATCAAGAGGTCTTCAATAGTGATTCCGAGAAGTATTGGGGAAGTAATGTGGGCAACGATGGAGGGCTAACCACGGATCAGGTACCAATGCACGGGTATTCACAGTCACTATCGCTGACATTGCCGCCGTTGGCAACGGTAATCCTAAAAATGCAATAAGGTCAGCCTCAACAAACCATGACAGTAACTACGGCGTTATAATGATTCAGGAATCTAAAATTTTCTTTTAAAGGGGGAAGAGAGTAATGAAGCGAGTGAAAATTCAATCCCACCCATATTCCGGCCAAAAACCTGGGACATCCGGGTTGCGCAAAAAAGTTGCGGAGTTTCAACAACCCCATTATCTGGAAAATTTTGTGCAAGCGATTTTTAATACCATCGGCCCCTGTTCAGACCATACGTTGGTAATCGGTGGCGACGGTCGTTTTTATAATCGGGAGGCCATTCAAATCATCATACGCATGGCCGTAGCCAATGGATTCTCGCGTCTCTTAGTGGGGCGGGGTGGTATCCTGTCAACACCTGCAGCAAGTTGTGTCATTCGCAAATATAAGGCCTTTGGCGGCATTGTTTTATCTGCAAGCCATAACCCGGGTGGACCGACTAAAGACTTTGGTATCAAATATAATGCAACCAATGGCGGGCCGGCGCCGGAAAAAGTTACCGATGAGATTTATCAGCAAACGCAAAAGATTGAAGAATATTTTTCGATTGAGTCAGAAGATATAGATCTGGACGTACTGGGTAACCATCAAATAGGTGAAGCCCACATTGAAATTATTGATCCGGTAGTTGACTATGCCGACTTGATGGAATCGATATTTGATTTCCAGGCCATGTCGTCTTTGTTTTCCGGAGGGGAGTTCCGAATGTGCTTTGATGCCATGCATGCAGTCACGGGACCTTATGCCAAAGAAATTCTGGAAAACCGACTGGGAGCACCCAAGGAGACGGTCATCAGCGCGGTCCCGCTAACGGATTTTGGCGGTGGCCACCCTGATCCAAATCAGGTTCATGCGCAAGAGCTTGTATCCCGCTTATCGGGTCCCGATGCACTGGATTTTGGTGCGGCTTCCGATGGAGACGGTGACCGAAATATGGTGTTGGGTAAGGATTGTTATATCAATCCTTGTGATAGCCTGGCAATTTTAGCCGCCAACGCACAAATGATTCCCGGTTACAGACAAGGCATTGTCGGAATCGCTCGTTCCATGCCAACCAGCAGAGCAGCCGATCGTGTTGCGGCGGCATTGGGTGTTGAATGTTATGAGACACCTACCGGCTGGAAGTTTTTTGGTAACCTGCTCGATGCCGGAAAAATTACCCTTTGTGGCGAAGAAAGCTTTGGTACCGGTTCAAACCATGTGCGAGAGAAAGATGGTCTATGGGCAGTATTATTCTGGATAAACCTGATTGCAGCAAAGCAATTGCCCGTTGCTTCGATAGTCAGCGAACACTGGAAGCAGTATGGTCGTGACTATTTCACAAGGCACGATTATGAAGGTGTGGATAGTGATAAAGCTCGACAGATGATTGACCATCTTCGCTCTACTCTTGATCAACTGCCGGGGCGGGAGTTTGGTGGGCTTCACGTTGAAGCTGCTGATGATTTTGCCTACCATGATCCGGTAGATCATAGTGAATCAACAACACAAGGGATACGGATTTTTTTCAGTAATGGGGGGAGAATCGTATTCCGTTTATCAGGTACCGGTACTGAGGGTGCCACATTACGGGTCTACCTCGATTGTTATAAAGATGCTGTATTAAACCAGGAGCCTCAAGAGGCTCTGGCTGCTCTGATAGAAGCAGCTGAACAGATAGCTGCTATTAAGCAGTCGACCGGACGTGTGGCTCCAGACGTCATAACCTAACGTGGAACTCCTTTAAATTATGAATATTTTAATGGTTGCATCTGAAAATGACGCACTACCCGGCGGTAAGGTTGGTGGTATTGGTGACGTAATAAGAGATATCCCCCCTGCCCTTGGAGATCAAGGTCATCAAGTCCAAGTGATCACACCGGGGTATGGTCTTTTTTCCCAGTTACCTGGTGCTACCCTTCAGGGATCAGTCCAGGTGCCGTTCGCAAGTAAAACAGAGACCATCAACCTTTTTAGGGTACCAGCAAAAAATACTCATGAAAATGTACGGATCTGGGTGATAGAGCATCCGCTGTTTTCTGTTGGTGGCATCGGCAGCATCTATTGTAATGATCCCTCAGACAGGCCTTACGCTACCGATGCCACCAAATTTGCCTTGTTTTGTTCGGCTGTTTGTCAGGCGATAGCAAATGATCACTTCGGCACACTTGATGTGCTGCATTTGCATGATTGGCATGCAGCGATCGTCGCGCTGTTGCTGGCGTATGAACCGCAATATCATACGTTGCAGAATATCCGCTCGGTTTTCACCGTACATAACCTGGCCCTGCAGGGAATACGCCCCTTGGAAGGGGATGAATCTTCCTTGCAATCCTGGTTTCCACAGCTCAGATATGACCATGAACCAATTCACGATCCAAGAGTAGTCCACTGTGTTAATTTGATGCGAACCGGCATCAACCTTTGTGACAAGGTACACACCGTATCTCCTACCTATGCACAGGAAATTTTGCTCCCCAGCAATATGGATCAAGGATATTTTGGTGGTGAAGGCCTTGAAAAGGACTTAAAACTGGCTGCAGATAATGGTCGTTTACATGGGATCCTCAATGGATGCGAATACCCCAGCAGGCGATATACTCAGGTTCCTCTTGCTGAGTTACTCGTGCAGTCGGAGAAAGAATTATTGCATTGGATTGCGGCCACGGTAACTGTTAGAAGTGCTCATCTCATTGCATTGCACAACCTGAACAGGTGGCTGGGGTCACCATCTGATAAAGCGTTTTTTGTGTTAACATCAGTCGGTCGGGTCACAGACCAAAAAGTACGTATACTTAAACAGGAAATGACTAATGGTCAGTCTGCGCTGGAACACTTACTCGATATTCTTGGCGATGATGGCATTTTTCTGATGCTGGGCAGTGGTGATAGCGAGCTGGAAACGTTCCTTACAAAAGTAGCCGCCGGTAAACCAAATTTTATCTTTCTCAATGGATATTCTGCATCCTTGGCAGATTTATTTTATGAAAGTGGTGATTTATTCCTGATGCCCAGTTCCTTTGAGCCTTGTGGCATTAGTCAGATGCTGGCAATGAGAGCCGGCCAACCATGCCTTGTTCATGGCGTTGGCGGCTTGTGCGATACAGTTAAAGACAATGAGAATGGGTTTGTCTTTACAGGGAATAGTTTATCGGACCAAGCCGGGAGTATGCTGGAATGTTTTAAGACAAGCGTAGAGCTACATGACACTCGTATCGAGCAATGGCAACAGATCTCTACGCAAGCAGCCAAGGAACGATTCTCGTGGAGTGATGTGGCAAAAAAATATGTGAGTTCTTTATATACAGGCTGAATAGTTCCATTTTGGATTGAAACTATGCGCATATAAAATTACTCAAAATCAGGAAAAATTTGTCGAGTTACGCTCAAATGCAATAATCCCGATAGTGCTCAACGTGCGATAGTCGTTGGAGATTTCAATGGCTGGTCACGCAAAGAAAATCTCATGAAAAAACTAAAAATGGCAGTTTCTCAGTAACCCTCTCCCTACAGGCCGGAAATGCTTATCAATTCCGATATGTTCTGGATGGAACTACCTGGGTTAATGACGAGAAGGCAGATAATTACGTTACCAATCAATATGGAGAAGAAAACTCGGTTATAACTGTATAGAGCATACCCTTTTGAACGACATGACATTTATGAGCCCGTGGATTTACTGTCTTTTCGCCCAATTTCTCGGAGTCTAGCGCTTACCTTGTTATGCTGATAAAATAATCCTCGGAGGTAAGCGTAGACTCCGATATCAACTATATGCCTGTGGTTATTTTTTAAGCATGCCTCGGAGTCTTCGCTTACCTGACCTTGAACGAAAACCCTAGTAAATCAACAGACTCATTTATTATCAAATTCAGCACACGCACCAGCTATCACCATGAAATTAAAAGAATTAATCCAGGGAAATGATAACGCCGGCTGTGGATTCCGTGCAAATATTGGTCACTGACGAATCGTCAGCATTTACACTACATTGAAAGAACGAAAATTATGACTAAGGCAATTTCTTTTAAACATCAAAATCATTCGTTGAATAATGATTTACAGCGACATCTTGAAGTCACACTGGGTAGAGATGATGTGGGCGAATCCCACAACTACTTATACCATGCATTGGCACTGGCGGTACGCGACAGGCTAGTTGAAAAGTGGCACCAAACCCGCGAGCGTTATGATCAGGAAAAACCTAAAAGAATTAGTTATCTCTCACTCGAGTTTCTCATCGGACGCAGTTTAAACAACGCAGTTCTCAACCTCGACTTGGAATCTCAAGTGCGTGAGGCGTTAAACCACTATGCCTGTGAACTTGAGGAAGTAGAAAGTGCCGAGATGGATGCAGGTCTTGGTAATGGTGGTCTGGGTCGTTTAGCGGCCTGCTTTCTGGACAGCTGCGCCAGTTTGAATCTTCCTGTTACAGGTTACGGAATTCGCTATCATTACGGAATGTTTCGCCAGAAAATTGAAAATGGCTTTCAGGTGGAGTGTCCAGACCCTTGGTTACGCAACGGGAATCCGTGGGAATTTAAAAGTCCGGAAAATATCTGCCGTGTAAAGTTTTTCGGAAGAAGCGATCACTATGATGATGACAATGGCAACCGCAGGGTTCGCTGGGTAGATAGTCATGATGTACTTGCGGTACCCTACGACATGCCAGTGCCGGGATATGGTGGAAAGACAGTCAATACCCTGCGTTTATGGAAGGCTGAAGCTACAGACGAGTTTGATCTGAATGAGTTTAACTCGGGCAGTTATGCCGATGCTGTTGCCGAAAAAATCCGGGCCGAACAAATTACCATGGTGCTTTATCCCAACGATGTGAGTGAGCAGGGGAAAGAACTGCGCTTGCGGCAACAATATTTTCTGGCCAGTGCCAGTTTGCAGGATGTTCTTCGTCAGTGGGTTCGCGCTAACGGCAACGATTTTACTCACTTTGCAGACAAGAACGGCTTTCAACTCAATGACACTCACCCCACGGTCGCAATTCCTGAATTAATGCGATTGCTGATGGACGAGCAGGGGTTATGTTGGGATGATGCCTGGGACATTACGACAAAGACCATGGCCTATACCAATCACACTTTATTGCCGGAGGCCTTGGAAGCCTGGTCGGTGGCGTTGTTTCGTGAGCTGCTGCCAAGGTTGATGGATATCACCTATGAAATTAATGCTCGGTTTTTAACTCTGGTTGCCCAGCGATGGCCTGGTGACTGTTATCGCCAGCAACGTATGTCGATCATCGAAGAAGGTGCTCATCCGCGTATACGCATGGCTTATATGGCGATTATTGGTAGTTACTCAGTGAATGGTGTAGCCTCTCTTCATACCGATTTGTTGGCGCGCGGCCTGTTTGCTGATTTCTACCAACTCTGGCCGGAGAAATTTAACAATAAAACCAACGGGGTTACTCCAAGGCGCTGGCTATCCCATTGTAATCCAGGTTTGAAGTCACTGATTACCGAGGCCATAGGTGATCAATGGATAAGTGATTACCGGCAGTTTGAGCAGCTCAAGCCATTTGCGGATGATGTGCAGTTCGCAAAACGCTTCACCGCCATCAAACAACAGAACAAACAAGCGCTGACAGATCTGGTATTCAAAAATTGCGGCGTCCGGTTTGATATTAATATGATGTTTGATGTCCAGGTAAAACGGATACATGAGTACAAGCGCCAGTTACTTAATGTACTGCATATTATCCATCTCTATGATCGGGTTCGTCGCGGTGACACAGAAGGAATGGAGCCCCGCTGCGTCCTGATTGGCGGGAAAGCGGCGCCTGGTTATGTGCTGGCCAAAACCATCATCAAGCTGATTAATAACGTTGCCCAAGTGATTAACCGCGATCGTGCGCTCAACGATTGGTTGAAAGTCGCCTTTATTTCCGATTACAGCGTCACCGCCATGGAGATTATAGCGCCCGGTACCGATCTCTCTGAACAGATATCCACAGCAGGTAAGGAGGCTTCCGGAACCGGCAACATGAAGTTCATGATGAACGGTGCAGTCACCATCGGAACGTTGGATGGCGCCAACATCGAAATTCGCGAAGCGGTTGGGGAAGAAAATTTTTTCCTGTTTGGCCTTACCGCCGACGAAGTAGAAGCCATTCGACCGGAATACGACCCTAATCATTGTATCGATGAAGATGATGATTTAACTCGAGTAATGGCTCTTCTTGAGAGTGGGCATTTCAACCTGTTTGAAGACGGAATTTTCGACTCCATCATTGCCGCCATTCGCAGTCATTCTGATCCATGGATGATAGCGGCGGACTTTCGCAGTTACATCGACGCCCAGGCACGAGTTGCCGAAATCTACAGAGACAAGCAAGCCTGGGCACGAATGAGTATTCTCAATACCGCTTCAAGCGGATATTTCTCCAGTGACCGTACGATCAATGAATATGCAGAGGATATCTGGCACAGGGAACTGAAAAACGAGACCAATTCCTGATAGCAGTTGAGCTTGACATGAAAACGCCCTCCTTCCCTACTATTTCGGAAGAGGGCGTTTTTTCTTATCATTTCAGGTGAAGACTTACAGGAACCATGTAACGTTTTGTTTTTCCTCTGATCTAGCCCGACTTTCGCAATTCGCGACCATGTGGACGTGTAACTTGCTGTTTTTCCATAATCGACAATTTTAGGTCGGCACTACACGGCTTTTTTACAGGCCGCTTTGTCTGCTGCAATCCGTGGCGGAGGTTGTGCCGGAAGAAGCAGGTCGAGCTGTGCAAGTAAGAGCTTCAAATCTTTGTCGAGTTGTGTGTACCTCGGTAAAATTAGATAGCGGCCATCAGTTGTCGGCAGGTGCACGTCTACCATTTGCAGAGTGGAAAATTTTTCCAGGATAGATCGTGGGGTAAGTCCAGGAGCCAATTGCCGTGCGCGGTGTTTAAGCGTTACCAACAAACAATATGCCATGAAGGCCACAAAGATATGGGCTTCAATACGTTCATCGGTTTGGTGATGAATCGGTCGTATTGCCAAGTCTCCTTTCAACTCCTTAAAAGCCTGTTCGATCTCTGTGAGTTGAATGTATTGCTGCCAGAGTATCGCGGGATCGGTAGAAGTTACGTTCGAACGAAGCAGATAACATCCTTCGCGCCGACGGACCGTGCACAGCTTTTCATGTCTCAGGCTAAAGGTGAAGGTTTCGCAATTGACGGGTTCCTCTGGCTTAGGAAAATTAATTTTAACCAGAGAATATGCCCTCCCTGCTTCTTTTTTTGCGGCACCGAGTTTCAGCAATAACGTATCGCGAGTGATGTTTTGACGTTGCAGCTCATGGAGCCTACGCCACAATTTTTTGAGCCGTCGTATACGCATTGAACGCTCTTTATTTGCACGCCCATCACTTCTGGAAAGGATGTAAAGTTCGTCGTTTTGGTTAAGAAGCTTTACTTTCACTTCTGAGCGCACCTGCTCCCAGGATTTATCCAGAAATGATTTTTCCAGCTTGCTTAACCTGCCTTTGGGGGTGCCAACAAGATAGGACACCGGTTGTTCGGAGTCTCTCATGTCAGCAAGAACGTTTTCGGTAGGAATCCCTCGGTCCATCACCCATGTTCTGTTTGCCTTGCCATATTGTTTCTCGATTGCCGCAAGGAAATCTGGCAATGTAGTTTTATCACTGATATTCCCATCCATGACTTCATAGGCTAGGGGAAAACCATCAGGTGTCACAATAAGGGCAATGACCACCTGAACACAATCTGGTCGTTTGTCACGGCTGTACCAAAATTTTCTCTTTCCCCCCCTGGCGGGTCACACTCAAAATAGGTGTTGGTGAGGTCATACAGCAAAACATCGAATTTGATGTTGAACAGTTCGTGCCAACGATTGGTGAGGAAACTGAAAAAATCACGTTTGTGGTCAACAAGTTTATCCAGACATCGGTACAGCTTATCTTTTTGCAAAAGCGCATCATCTTCTCCCAACAGATCGGCCATGGCGCTGTTGCGGAACCATTCTCGGTGCAGGCGCACTCACTGCCCGGAGATATAAGACGGTAGGTAACAAGAGTTTTTAAAACGTTGAGCCATTTTGTTCCTTTGCGGCTTACAGGTAGGCATTCAGACCAGAAAGAATCCAGCTGTAATTGATCCCATAACGAAATTCCCAGCCAGCAGCTTCCCCATTGCCTTGGCCTGTGCAGGGAAAGATCGCTCAAGCGAAGCTGAATTGTCTCACAGGCCAGTTCCGGGGCCTCACGATCATCGGGAAACAGAGCCAGTTGCGTGGCACGATTATGCTGATCGTCAAGGACATCTATAGCTTTACACCAGCCGACCTTTTGGCTGTCGTTGATCTCGCCAAGGTAAAGGACCTGCCGCTGACTGACTTTACCACTTGGCAATCTGCGATTTTCTACTATGGACCAATAGCGATGCTCTTTGCCATCCTTGAAACGTTTTTTTGCTCGTAAAAACATATCCTACTCTTGCCCAATATGATCAGCAAAGCAAGGGGGTAGGTCGGCACTACAAGCCATTTTTGCATCCTGCTAACGTAACTTCAAGAAGTTACACTTCAAAACAGGGCGAAAATAGTGAAATCGGAGGTCGAACTGCGAAAGTCGGGTTAGCATATTTTCAAGGTCAAAAAGTGCCCTATAGCCAGCAGCAGATACTCCATTTTTATTAGCCCTGTAATATTCTGGTGAACCCGAGGGTATTTGAGGAAGAAATTTAGAGAGCAGTAACGCAAGACGCGTATAAGGTTTGGTGACAATAGCCGGAGCGAGGAGTACCTGACGATCAAACAATGTCGTTGCTAATTTCCCTTGAGCAACCGTCGAAACAAGTCCCCCCAATGAGAGTATGCGACAAGCATTCTTGGCAATAGAGGGAAGGTTGATTCTGCGTCTCTATAACCATCTATAAAATTCTGTAACCACACCTCAGCATTTACTTTGAAAATTCCGTCCACGGTTAAGCCTCGATGCCCTTTAAGACAGAGTAAATAGACATGATATCCCCATCTTTTCAGAGCAGGAATCATGTCTTTCCAACTTGCAGGATTCTGGTTTAATCCATGAATCAGTATAACCACCCTTAAGGCTTTTTTAGAAGATACTAAAAACCATTTATTACCGGCTATCGCAGCGCTCATATCAATTCGGTTTTGGGATTATTTTGGTTACTGCCTCACCTTATTTCTTTTCTTCTACACTATCTGCAGTTGTGACTTCCAAGCCAGGTGTTTTCCGCTCCACCTCAACCAGCGCCTTTTTTTTAAACCCACCCTTTTTTGTCTGTTTTTTCAACTCAAGTACATCGATCAGGGAACGGTAGTCGACTTGTTGCCGCTGCATCTCTGCAAAACAAGTGACAATAACCGCTATGGTATTAGGAACGTCACCTTTTTTCTTGTACGACTGAATATTTTTATCACTGACCTTGATCAGTTTGCAGAACTTGGGAAGAGTTATTTCCGCATCAAGTAGGGCTTTTTTGAATTCTATAAACGTCATAAAACCTGTTTTGTCTCCATACTATTCAACTTGACAAGGGAATCAATAAATACTTTTTACTATATTATAAAATTAAAAATAACAAAATGTAGTTGACAGTCAGTATCTATCCTGTTATCGATATCCATATAATATGACCAAAAGTTATATTGGAATCGCTTCTAGTCGTATCAGATGCGAAAATTTCAACTTGGAGAAAATCATGGCAAAAGACAAGAAAAAAAAGCTGGATAAGAAAAAAGCCAAGAAAAAAGAACTAAAAAAGGGCAAAAGGAAAGAACTGAAGAAGCTCGAGAAAAAAGCACTGAAGAAAGGAAAAAAAGGTAAAAAAAATAAATAAACTTTTCCTTTCATCAAGGTATATAAAAAAGGCTGTCCCATTTTGGGACAGCCTTTTTTATTACTTTTCCACTACGAATTCTTGATTTTTCCCTGTGCGCCGTAACATATATATTTTTTCTTTTTAGTGGACCACCTGTAGTAATGAATCGTGCCGAGCTCTGCCTTTTCAATTAGATCCAATACATTGAAAATTTTCTTTTTCTTTGAGAGATTCGTATTGGGTATCTTGTTATAAAATAATGCCCAGGCAACAACCGCATCTTTCCAATAGACCTCCTCCGAGGCAGTGACAAAAAAGTGTCTTGGCGGCTGAAATGCTTTATGTACCTTTCTTCTTTTCTGTATCTTTTCCGTCAATCGCTGATCTTTAGCCTCACATGCCGAGATAGTCAGGATGTTATCACCCTTATACATTGACTTTTTGGTACAGATCGGCTCCAGAGCGTCAAGCAGCTCATGCCAACTAACCAGGTCTTTGCCGAACCATAGACCGTCCTCACCATGACTGGAGATGTGAATACAAAGAGGCAGATCAGGATTATCAGTTCCGTCATGCTTCCTGTCAATGCTTGATCTATATTTGCAGACGGTAAGCAGATCATCTTTTGACTTGGGGTGAAAATTTATGACTTCATGCCCGACAAGCCTGCAAATCTGTTCCAGACTTTTTCCTTCGTTTCTACCCTGCAGCAGATCAATGGGATTAGTGCATTCAATAATAAAAACGAGCATATAAAGATTTATGGATAGATTGAATGAAAACGAATACCGGTTAGGCGAAAGTGAATATTGTACCGGATATTCGACTTTTCTCCCGGATCGGTAACTCCTCCTGGGAGGGTGTAATGGAATCTACTGTCGGGAAACCTCTTTTCAAGCATCAGTACATGATTGAAATCACGCTGGTATATAACTGCTTTACAGGTATTCTTATGCTCCATAGAACCCTCCTTAAGATATATAGCCAAAACAGCCAATCAGAGAGTAGGAGAAGGGCCGTTGTCCTACCCTTATAGTGCGCTAAAAGCGAATGGTGGCAGAAAGAGGCAACTCGCAATGGATAATAATGAGCCGCAGGCGGGTTTCCCTGAAATCTTCGCGCATTGGCTACTTTCATGGAATTCGCATAAACAGTGTACTTACAGTTACAATCTATTCTTCATCAAGTTTTTTTCCACTCCTAACCAAAAAATAACATATTAAGATACCCCCATTGAGGCAAAAATGACTGATTTGAAGCAACGCCTGCCGGTTTCATCACCTGAAAAATCAGCCCCAAGATATGCACAATGAAAAAAGCTTGCAACCTGTGCACCATACCTTTCCCCCAAGAATACCCAAGCAACTGGTCGAGATTCTGATCTTTCCACCGGTAGTAGGTAGGAATACTGTGGGTGGTTGCTTAGTGTAAAGGTTATTTCTGTCCCTGAAAAAAGGCTTCAATTATTCCTTGTGCCACAGAGCGGTTTTCTGAAAGAAGCCACCAAGGTAAAGATTGTATCTGACAAGGTCATGGGTGCCGGAAAATCTGGACTCTAAAGGGCGGGAAGACTTGTCTCGCCCTTTTGCAGAAGACCTCTCCGTAGCACGTTTCAAGCCATCTGGTGGCTTTGCCTATTGGAACCTACCCAAGGGATACCGCTGAGTCGCCAGGAGCTCGGCATGCTGTAAAATGTCCTTGCCGACGATTTCTAAAGGCGTGCCTTTTACTTTGTTCCGGACTCACAATCATTGGCCACAGGTTGAACTCCTTCCATAAACGTACCCGCTCGTTTTTTGTACACAAGCACGCCACTTGCTGCAGATAAAGCATCACACACCCAGCTCATTATCAGACATAATGGTTCTGATGCACCCTTACAGCAACATTTTCTGTATCATTCGCCCTGCCAGCAGGATAAGCATGCCGCCAAGTAATTTTCGTACAGCAGCCGGCCGCATATTCTTCTGCATAACGATTGTGCCGAGGTAACCGCCCGCCCAGGCTGCAGCGCCGGCAAACAAAAGAATTTTCCAACTGACCGAACCCATTGTTGCGTAGGCGAGAAAGGCGGTAAAGGAAGAAAAAGGCACGGCAAAGGCAGTGACCATCGCCACCTTCTTTGGATTAAATCCCTGAACGATCATGAGCGGGGAAATTAACCCACCGCCACCTACACCCAACAGGCCAGACAAAAATCCGGAACCGATACCGGTGAGCAGCGGGCCGGTGACTGGCCGGTCTTCCCGATACTGATCCTTGAACTTCGAACCATTGAAAAAAAGAATCATGAGCCCGGAAAAACTCAGAAAAGTGACAAAGGCATACATCACGTATTTGGTAGGGACGTGTATACCTACCCAGGCCCCTATTGGTGCCAGTATGATAGAGGCAATGATGATCGGGAGCCCTAAACGGTAGTCGAGCCGCTTTTGCCGAAAATTCGACCAGGTTGCCCCCATCATGCTCACAGTATTAACAAAAAGCCCAATTGATCTGGCTTGCGCAAAAGGTAAGCCAAGCCAAGTAATGGCCGGGATCAGCACCAGGGCGGAACCAACCCCGCCCAGAGCGAAAATAAAGCTTAAGACGAAAGACATGCCGGTGATGGCAAGCAATGAAGAGTCCATTGGAAATAACTCCTCACTACGCCTGCATTTTGGCGAGCGGGCCAGGTTTGAAAGCACCGACCATCTCTTCCATGGTAGCAGTCAAACCTTTCACCTCGGCAAAACCATTTGCACGGAGATAGGTGTATGCGACAGCGCCGCGAAAGATTGACGAGCAAAAGGCGATTATGCACTTATCTTTTGGTAGTTCATTCAGCCTGCCGGGGAGCTCATGCAGAGGGATGTGCTTGGTGAAAGGAAAGTCACAATACTCCTTTTCTTTGTCTGCGCGTACATCCAGGAAAAAAAAGTGTTCGTTGCCAAGGACTTTGCGCATCCCGTCTACGCTCATTGCGTGTTCTCCATTTCCAAGGAAATCAAAGTCCATTGCTGCCAGTGTTTGGTCAAGCTCGTTCATGTTCGTTCCTTTACTGTTATTTATTTGAAAGAGAGTCGGGCAGAGAAAGGATAAAGTCCCTTATCTCATCTCGAACTCTCCTATAGTGGACAAGTTTTTCTTCGTCGCTATCCGCCTGCTCAGCAAGTTTTGGTGGGTCATCGAAACCCATGTGAATTCTTTTGCCGGGAAAAAATGGGCAGGTCTCGTCTGCGTGACCGCAAAGGGTGATTACCCAGTCGAATTCCTTGACGGGCAACTCATCAATCACATTGGATTCCTGCTTTGAAATATTCACTCCGAATTCTGCCATGGCCTTAACCGCAAGTGGGTTGAGCCCGTGTTTCTCTATACCGGCAGACCAGGAGCTGATCTCCTCTTTTTTCAATGCCTTCGCCCATCCTTCAGCCATCTGGCTCCGGCAGGAATTGCCGGTACAGAGAAACAGAATAGTTGTTTTTTTCGCGTTCATGATACCCTCAAATTATTGAGGTTGTCTCACGTGACAAACGCCGGTGAGGATGTTTTTAACGTGAGGGAAATATTTCCCTCGAAATCTGAGGGCAACGCTAACCAATGCAATCAAGACCGGCACCTCAACCAGGGGACCGATAACCGCCGCAAATGCGACACCGGAATCAATGCCGAATACGGCAATGGCCACAGCGATAGCTAATTCAAAATTGTTAGATGCTGCCGTAAAGCTTAGTGTAGTGGTTTGCTCATAAGTTGCCCCTACTTTCATGGAAAGGAAGAAAGAGACGAGGAACATAACCAGGAAGTAAATGGTCAACGGTAGTGCAATACGCAGCACGTCAAATGGCAGCTGGACGATGTACTCTCCTTTCAGGGAAAACATTACCAGAATGGTAAAGAGTAAAAATATCAGCGTCAGAGGTGAAATTTTTGGGATAAAGACTGTCTCATACCACTGTTTACCCTTGCTCCTGATACCTATAAACCGGGTTACCATGCCGGCGAGGAAGGGAATCCCTAGATAAATGAAGACTGATTTAGCGATTTCCCCAATGGAGATATCAACAACGGCACCTGCCAGGCCAAACCATGCAGGGACGATGGTGATGAAAATCCAGGCATAGAGTGGGAAAAAAAGGACCTGAAAAATTGAATTAAAAGCGACCAGACCTGCACAATACTCAGTGTCGCCGTCTGCCAGATCATTCCATACGATGACCATGGCGATACATCGGGCCAGGCCGATAAGGATCAAGCCGACCATGTACTCATGGTGGCCGGAAAGAAAGGTTATGGCCAGCAAAAACATCAACACAGGACCGATAACCCAGTTCTGAACCAGGGAAAGGAGGAGGACTTTGCTATTCCTGAAGACCTGGCCCAGTTCTTCGTACTTCACCTTTGCCAGTGGCGGATACATCATCATGATCAGGCCAATGGCAATGGGGATATTGGTGGTGCCGACTTGGAAGGTGTTAATGACCTCATTTATGGATGGATACAGGTAGCCGGTCATGACGCCGACAAACATAGCTAAAAAGATCCAGAGGGTGAGGTAACTATCTAGAAATGAAAGCCGTTTAGTGTTTTCCATTTGTTTCTTATTCCTATTGATTATTCGTTTGGGGACATGGTGTGTCTTTTTTTATGGGAACGAAATTTCTTACATCTACTGTTGTCATCTGCAGCAGTCTCCAGGTCAGAGCAGTACTGCCTAAGGCTGGCAAGTACAGCAGAGCCGAGTGTTCGCTCCTCGATCACCCGGTAATACATCCAGGTACCGTGTCGTTCTCCATCGACGAGTCCGGCGCTACGTAACAGGGCCAGATGGCGTGATGCCGTTGACTGAGGAATTTGAAGAGATTCCATAATATCGCAGACACATAAATCGCCGTTGTTGAGCAGCAGCAGAAGTATACGTAGCCTGGTTCCGTCAGATAGTGCTTTGAATAGCTGAATTTCATTTTGCATAGGGCCTTTCCTTCCTGTTTGTAAAAGAGTTTCATCTATCGCCTCTAACAAACAATATCTATATATATGCATATCCGGATATACGATAAACATTTTTTTTCCAAATAACGCAACTTCTTTATACCATCTTCTTACTGCGGTAAATCAGCCTTATTCCAATACACCTTTGAGGGACTGTTATATTATAGAAGAAACGTAATCATCACTCCGGTCATTTCAGATCTTTCCTTCTGCATCTCAGAAAATGCTTGTTTCTGTTGCATGGCCTAGTGGCCGCCAACCTCAGCCTCACGTCTTCCCCTCTCCCCCACCGACCTGTTTAGGGTGATGCAGCTTCCCGCCATATATTCCAGGCTCACCGTTACCTCCTCAACATAATAATCGTATTATAATGACGGCTTAACAGCATCATAATAAGTGGATGCTAATTATTATGCCGGAATTAAGGTGTTAATTAACAACCGCTAAAACTGGTGACTGAGTCCACAGGATCTGTCACCACAGCTATGTCCGGAGTAAGCGTGTGACTAAATTATTGTGTATTCTGATAGATGGACTGCAGCTGGAAGCGCTCCAATGTGCCCATGTTCGCTGTCTCAAAAAACTGATGGCATCAGGTACTACCGTGAATAACCTTCGTCATGATGGGCCGAACCTTCCTCTGCCTGGGCTATCAACGCTTTTTTCTTCGATTCCGCCACAAGAACATGGCGTAATGGACAACAACAGCGGCTTGGTTGATTCCCGCCATGCCATCTCTCTTTTTTCGCTCTTACGATATCATCATCTCACGGCCTCACTTTTCTACAGTCGCGAACACATGCAGTACCTCTTGCCCCATGGGGAAATCCACACCAGCGTGTTTCTCAACTCTCAGGGGATAAAAAACATGGACAGGCAACTCGCCGAGATGGCAGGCTCTCATATCCAAAGAGAACAGCCCGACGTATGCTGCCTTGCTCTGCAAGGTACGGATATTGCCGGCACCCACTTTGGTTATCTTTCAGAACCATACCTCGAGACGGTAGAACAGGCAGACCAGGCAATCGGCATCCTTACAGAACGACTACGGATGGTGGGCCTGGACAATGAATATACGATCATGGTCACTTCCAGCTACGGCGGAGCATGGACTTACGACCCCAAAAGTAACAAAAACGGTACCAGTCTCCCCTGGATTATCTCAGGCAAGGCAATTGCCCGAAACACAGTTATTGAACAAAATATTTCTTTTATCGATGTGGCCCCGACCCTGGCCCACATTCTTGATGTATTCCCCCACCCGAACTGGCAGGGAAGTAGAGTTCAGGACTTTTTCACCCAAGGGAACGAACGGCAAATATCACAAGAAAAACAGTCATATATGCATCTCTTCAAAGAACACAAGATGCGACCCGCAGCCTAAACTGCAGCCACTCAAAGGAGAAAAATACAATGTTACGCATTGCAACCGTTAATGAGCTCCATTTAGCTGATACCAACAAAACTTATTCCCAGCTGTTAGCAGCCATGCAACATCAACCATTGGATATTTTGTTTGGTCAAACAGCATGTGTTGCAGGATCCGACCCTCATAGCCAAGCTCGCGATCTTGCCCAGTCACTCAAGATGACGTATATGTACTCAAACTCCACCCAAAACTATGATGCAGCAAAGCATAAACAGAAAAAAAAGGTTCAAACCGGTTTTTCCCTCCTCACCGGAAAAGAGTGTTGGATGCTCAACAGCGGTAGTTTGTCTTTGACTGAAACAAAAAACCTGCAACGCCAGGTACAGTTTGGGGTCATCAGAATCAACAGCAACTCCGTTCTGGTTATTAACGTGCGGTTTACCGATGACAATCCGAAGAAACAACTGCTCGACCTCCTTAATCACCCATTACACAGCCAACAGTTTGGAGCAATCATCATCAACAGTAATCTCAACGTTTTTCTCGGTGGAAAGGCTACAAAAAAGGTCCTGGACAGCAAAGGGCTCACTGTTCACCTACCGCATCACAGCACATCTGCGTACTCGTCACTCTCTATTCTGACCAGCAAGGGAACGCCACTCACATCCATCACAGTCGGCAGCACCAGAAATCTTCCGTTTAATCAGGGACAGGTCACGGAACTCGAGATGATCAGACTTCCTAAAGATAATCGGCGAAAGCGGTATCAGCCTCTTTCCTTTCGTGAGCGCTGGCTTGGCTCTCGTGATGGCTATCGCGCATTTGCCTATTAATCTCTTTCTCTCACCTTGGTTTAACCGACACGCCCCAATACCTTTTAGCTCTCTCTTCTTTAGCGCTAAGGAAGAGAGAGCTCCTGGCCCCAGCCCTGCGTTAAACGAAAAAATCAGGCGAACAGCTCCCCAAACAAAACACATTATTTTTCCTCACCAGCTGCTACTTACCACATATTCTGCTCTTACCCATAAGTGAGCTAGTACAAATCTAATCATCTCCTCACTCTTTCCTAATATTCAATATGTACAAAACATTACCTGTGATACGAGGTAGTACTTGCAGACAAAATAATAGTTGCGACACAAGGCTTTTAAGCAAAAAGAGAAATCATGCACATAGAAATAAACATCGACACATTGCTAACAAAAATCATTCAAGAGGAGGATCTTTCCGTTCATTTTCAACCGATAGTGCACCTGCAGACTCAGCAGATATACGGTTACGAAGGACTCATTCGCGGCCCTGTCAACACCGTACTTCACTCCCCTACCCGTCTTTTCCAGGCGGCTACCAAAACCAACCAGTTGGCAGAACTCGATATACTTTGCCGGAAAAAAGTAATCTGTCGATTTGCGAAGCTCTCCCTCCCTGGAAGATTGTTTGTCAACGTCGATCCTATAACCATGCTCCATGAACAGTTTCGGGAAGGTATTACCCTGCAGTTTCTGCAGCAGGCGGGTATAGATCCGGGACGGATTATCATAGAACTGACAGAGACCAATCCGGTTGAAGATATAGAGCTCATGCAACATGCAGTACGCCACTACCGTCAAATGGGTTTCAGGGTGGCACTCGATGATCTCGGTGCAGGATACTCCGGTCTCAAACTGTGGTCCGAAATACGACCTGATATTGTGAAAGTTGATCGTCATTTCATCCAAGGTATTGATGAAGATCGTACCAAGCAGCAGTTTGTCAACGCGATTTTAAAAACAGCTACCGCCCTTGGCTCACGAGTCATAACCGAAGGCGTTGAAACAGAAAAGGAATATGCCACTCTACGAAAAATCGGGATCGAAATGCTCCAAGGGTACTACTTCTGCAGACCAGTGAGTGTTCCCCCCACCACCCTTTCATCAAAATTATTTCGCGAGGAACCACGCAGCGAGGACACATTTGAACTATTGACCGTGGAGCATATCAAACGACCGGCGGTTTCAGCGCAGGTGAACACCAGTGTCAACCATATCGGCGAGCTGTTTACTTCCACGCCGGAGTTGGAATCCGTGGTCATTCTTCAGGAAACCGAGGTGCTTGGCATGGTTCTCCGCAAAGAGTTCATGAACATGTATGCCAGCTTGTACGGCAAGGATCTCTACGGCAAACAGCAAATCATGCGTTTCATCAATCGCAATGTTCTCCAGGTTGAAAAATATATGCCTCTTGAAGATGTCAGTTTCCGCCTCACTACCGGCCTGGATCTCCACCGGGAAGAATTTATCATTCTCGACAACTGCACCCTGGATGGGACCGGACGCCTCATCGACCTTCTTCATGAGATCACCAAACTACAGGTAAACAGGGCAAGGCATGCCAACCCCCTGACTCTGTTACCTGGGAATGTTCCGATTCAACAGCAACTGCAAAAACTTTTCAGAAAAAATAATGCTTTTGTTATCTGCTATTTTGACCTTGATAACTTTAAACCGTTTAACGATGTATTTGGATTTACCCGAGGCGATCAGGTTCTCCGATTTCTGTCCGAATTATTGGTCGTAAATATTGACGATCAAAAAAATTTCATCGGCCATATCGGCGGTGACGACTTTGTCTGCATATTTGAAACCGAAAACTGGCAGGAAGTAATACAGCGCATCCTCAACCAATTTGATGAAAGCATTTCCGGATTCTACAACGGGAATATAGGGTGCAATATTCGGACAAAAGACCGCAATGGAAATACAAAAAATTTCGGCAAAATGTCTCTTTCCGTGGGTGCCGTGCTTGTCTCTTCTTCAAACACTCACTGCCACATTGACCTGTCAAAAGAAGCTGCCATTGCTAAAAAAAGAGCAAAAAAGATGAAAGGCAGTTCACTTTACATCCATCAATTAAATATTGGAGACCCTTCGCCGCCGGTACCAATATACTCCTTCGCCCGTTAACACACCGTTCATAACTTTTTCATTTCCCCCTATCAACTCCTTATGAAAAAAATACGTTTTAGTTTAAAAGCGACCCTTGGCATGAAAATCCTTATAGGGGTTGCCTTGGTATCAAACTGTTTTATGGGCCTCTTGTTGTATAATAATCATCAGGCAGATATCACGGCCAGCCACCTGGTGGAGCAGAGCACAGCACTCCGCACCAACATGGCGGCCCATCTCCGGGAAACGATCGTCAGCTTGCAAAATAATTTCAGCAAATTGCCGGACTTTTTTGAATCAGATCCCAAACAAGAAATCATTAAACATATTACCGACCAGCACCCAGTGGTTGATAAGTGGACACTTGAAGGCAGGAAAACTTACAGTCCATTATTTAACCGCACACAGAAAAGGGATCTCGCAAAAAATAAAATAGTCGTCACCGTCCACGAGGGGTGCCTGCTTCTGACGTATGGCCTTTTTGACGATCAAGGCGATTTTCTGGCCACTGTCGAGCAACTACATCTGCAAAGTTCTGCTGTTGAACAGGACCTGCCCCGCCTCGACCAATACATCCGCACTGCCTATGCGGATCAGGACCAGTCAGCAAACATTGAATCCAAGTTAATTGCGCTCAAGCAGTTGGTGGCAGACAAAGGGATGGCGGCAGAAAAGACACGCAACGAAATCCTGAACCACGTTGACCATATTCAAGCTATGGACAAACAACTTGAGACCAAAAAGAAACGACAGCAGAGAGTGAACCTCGCTATTGCGGGGATAGTCATTTTCGGCAACATGATTGTCCTCTTTTTCCTCACCGGAATAGTGGTCGAACGTCCTCTACGCAAACTGACATCGGTTATAGCCGAACTTGGTCAGGGACATTTTCCTGAAATACCAATGCAAAACAGAAAAGACCAAATAGGCATCCTCAGTAAAGCAATTGTAGCTTTTCGTGAGGCTCTGCTACAACTGCATGAAAAAGATGCTCGCCATAAGGAAGAGCAACTGATTATTAACAACCTTGTCCATAGTATGACTGCCAGTATAAACAACCTGGATGACCGGGCCAGGAAGATGACCGAAGTGTCTTTATCTCTCGAAGCTCTTGCAGAAACGACCAACCGCCAGACCGAGGAAGCCACAGGCATTGCAGACAATACAGCGCTGCATACCAAAGAAGTTGCGCAGGTTTCAGAATTGCTCAGCAACACTACGCAAGACATCAACCAGCAGATGAAAAGCCAGGTTCAAGTTACGCACCATATCGTAAAGGGGATAGGCAGCGCCCACGTACAACTGGACGATCTAAAAAATGCAGTTACCGAAATTGATTCAATTATCAACACGGTTTATCGTATAACCGATCAAACCAAAATCCTTGCCCTTAATGCAACCATTGAAGCGGTTAAGGCTGGTGAACGAGGCAAAGGATTTGGAGTCGTTGCCCACGAAGTGAAAAGTTTATCACTGGAAACAGCACAGTCAGCCACTGAAATAATGAGCAAGGTGGAAGCAATTAACGGCTACTGCCAAACCTTTATCAATTTTTTCGAAACCATGAACGCTCACGCAGACAAACTCCATCACGTAACCAACGCCATAGAAAGCACGACATTAGATCAACGGGAGCACATTAACACCATTGCTACCCTGATCTCGCAAGCTTCAGAAAACACCCGCCAGGTCAGCTCCAATGTGCAACAGGTAAATAGTGCAACCAAAAAGATTCTCCAGCTCTCTGAAGAGGCTCACGCATCATCAGATCATCTTTCCACCACTCTTGCATCCTTACTTGGTGAGACGACTGAAAAACTAGCCTCATTTAGACAGACCATTGAAAAACCTGATCAACAACCTCAGGTTGTGTAGCAAATCCATCCTCAATCAGGCACAAATGCTCTCTTCGCCCTAACGAAAACTATTATAGGCTTGACAAAAGTCCTTAAAATTCGAATATCTAGTAATAGAGGGTGCGAATCAAGAATGGTCACTTATCTGTCCTCATCCACATTGGTAGCTCTAGTTTCATACTAAGTATTTTATCAGGGAGGCGTTATGATAAATACATTGCTTGCGCTTTTTTATCAGCAGGCACGGAAACGTAAAACATCATCACTCTTTTTTTTGCTGCTGCTCCTACTTCCTCTTTTCCTCTCTGGGTGTGCTCCCCAAGTTTACTCTAAAATTGATCACAAACAGTTCAATTTATCAGCAGAACTCCTGAAAAAAGAGGGTATTGCCTTTATGACGCCATCCACCGTTACCGGGCAGGAGGAAGAAAAACAAGCCGTGGCCTTTATCTTTTTCAACATCCTTGAAAAGGAAAGAAGCGACTTGAAGATAGTTTCGCTTCCGGAAACCCTCAGCGCCATCAACAAGGCAGGACTTGCCGCTGAATATGAGTATATGTATAGGGAGTATAAGGATACGGGCGTATTCAAACCAGAAATACTCCGCAAGATCGCCCAAGCAACCCATACCAGGTATCTGGCTCAACTCAAACTTGCAGGGTTTGAACAGGGAGCCAGCGGCAGGCTGGGAGTCTTTGGACTACGGCTTGTTGAGACAAGGAAGGCGACTCTTCGGCTCTTTTTTCAGATATGGGATGCCGAAAATGGGGAAATTGCCTGGGAGGCCCTGCAAGAGCTGAACTGGTCGGAAGAGATGGTTTCGGAAAATGTCATCACTTTGCAGACGGTTATTGGAGAGGCAGCCAAGAATATCGGCACTCGTCTGCCTCTTTGAATTGAGGTTCCCTCAACTAACTTTCTTCTTAATGTTAAATCCTAATTCAACAAGACCAACACATAGATCCTGATAGGCCTTTCTTAAAAGTGTTTTCTTTTCCCCAATCCCGGTGATGGTCATTATGATGTCCAACTCCTTCTTTTCACCAAGCGTCGTCGCCAGGGACTTGGTATAAATCTCAGGGTACTGTTCCACAATACGGAGCAGTACCGGTTCCAGCATTGATTCATCATTACATTCCACAGCTACACACATATTCAACGCTTCGCCTTCACCAAAAATCTTATCAAGAAATTCCTTCATCGACTGATTGATAATGACCTTAAGCTCTGATGGGACACCTGGAACACTGATAATCGCCGTTTCTCCGACCTGAAGAAAAACGCCTGGAGCTGTACCCACGGCATTAAAAAGTGGTTCCGCTCCCTCGGGCAGCCAAGCCATTTTTCCTCGGGCAGGTGTCAACCCCCCTTGATCCATAATGCCCTGCTCAAAAAAATAATCGTATTGCTGCTTCACCATCTCAAGGGCTTCCTGATGGAGCACGGTCTTACGGTCAGTACCTGCTGCTACGGCCTCCAGCGTCAAATCATCAGAGGTCGGCCCAAGGCCGCCGGAAGTAAAAAGAATGTCGACCTTGCGCGCCACAGCGGCACGAACAGCATCGGCAACCACTTCCAATTCATCAGGAATAACCGTTACCCGAGCAATACCACCACCACGTCCGTGCACCAGCTTGCAGAGCCAGTTGGTATTAGTGTCGAGGACTTCCCCGGTCAGAATTTCATTGCCGACAATAAGGATCTCTACATTCGCTGTTTTTTTCATGTTACCTCTTAACAAATTGACGCACTCAGCCTGAGATATCAAACTGTCTTTCCGTGCATAACTTTTCTCAGCGGAAAGACACTACACAGGTCCCTCAATTAAACCTCTTCTCCAATCAATAATAAAAAAACACACATCAGCATACTTTAAAAAAGTTTTTCCGAGTATAAGCAAGGCAAATGATAAGATCAAGCAGGCATCCACCTATCATCATATGTATAAATTAAAAATCCTCTTTCTTGCTCTCATATGCCAC
Organism: Desulfogranum marinum; assembly: GCF_963675105.2. Lineage (NCBI taxonomy): Bacteria > Pseudomonadati > Thermodesulfobacteriota > Desulfobulbia > Desulfobulbales > Desulfobulbaceae > Desulfogranum > Desulfogranum marinum. Next base: position 1,018,934 of record NZ_CAXXRO010000004.1, on the reverse strand, counting down.
TTTTGCCTCCTCTCTCTGATAAATTAAACCAAGGATGTATCATCCAGGAAAATGGTGTAGCACTGAATCAAATTTGACAACCCTAAGGCTATTATGCTGTACTGAAAGGAGAGACGGTTTTTCCGGAAAATATCGGAAAAATGCATATTGTTTATCTACATCCTCTTCATACAACCGGGGTACAGCGTTATGGAAAAAACGATAGCGACTTTTGTTGATGATTTAGGACCTGCCAAGATCATTTGTATACAGGAACCTTCAATACACCTCCAAGGTATATTAGTTGTCGATAATGTTGCCGCCGGCCCCTCCATCGGAGGACTAAGGATGGCTGAAAATGTCAGCATGGGGGAATGTGTTCGCCTGGCCAGGGCGATGACCCTCAAAAATGCTGCTGCAGGCTTGGCCCATGGCGGTGGCAAATCGGTCCTTTTCGGCAATCCCAAAATGGAGCACAAGCAGAAAGAAAACCTTATAAGAGGCTTTGCTTATGCCCTGCGCGGTGAGTCAGACTATATCTTCGGCCCGGATATGGGCACAAATGAAGAATGCATGGCATGGGTAAAAGACGAAATCGGGCGTGCGGTCGGCCTGCCCAGTGAAATAGGTGGCATACCGCTTGATATCATTGGTGCAACCGGCTGGGGCCTCTATCACACCATTGATGTAGCTCTGGAGCACATTCACCTTCCTCTTCAAGGTGCACGAATCGTCATCCAGGGATTTGGGGCGGTAGGAAAACATGCTGCCCGTTTTCTGACTGAACACGGAGGAGTACTCGTCGGCGCCTCTGACAGTAAAGGTTCTCTTTACAATCCTGAGGGATTGGATGTTCAGGCGCTCATAGATATCAAAGGCCAAGGAAAAAGTATTATTGACAGCACTCAAGGTGTCGCAGGGGGAGTGGATGCTGTCATTGACATGGAATGTGATATCTGGATTCCTGCGGCCCGCCCGGATGTCCTGCATAAAGATAATATCCACCGCCTCTCGGCCAAACTCGTTGCCCAGGGGGCCAACATCCCTCTGACTGCTGACGCTGAAAAATATCTGCACGACCATGGTGTGCTTGTTATCCCTGATTTTATTGCCAATGCCGGCGGGGTGATCTGTGCCGCCATGGAATATCACGGCGCCAGCCAAACCGCTTCCATGCAGACCATTGAGGAAAAAATCAGGCGCAATACCGAAGAAGTGCTGGAACTGGCAAAGAAGCATTCCCTGCTGCCCCGAGAGGCTGCAGTTCAACTTTCACGCTCAAGGCTCGAAAAAGCCATGCACCTCAAACGGTGGCGCATCTTTTAACCTATGCATTGAATAGCCTTGAAGCACCCCTTTAAGGAGCTCGGATAATCATGTATCGCATTCGTTTTCATGGACGTGGCGGACAGGGTGTGAAGACCGCCAGCCGCATTCTAGGCAGGGCTTTTTTTAATCAAGGGTACGCTGTACAGGATGCACCGCGGTATGGTGCAGAACGTCGTGGTGCTCCTATTTTCGCGTATGTCAGAGCATCACGCACGCCCATTTATGAACGGGGAATTATTCAACGACCTGATTGCGTTGTAGTGGTCGACGACACATTGATGCCGGTTCCGGCAGCAGCCATCCTCCAAGGCTGTGAAAAGAGAACACTGGTCCTGCTTGTCAGTGATTTACCTGCAGAGCAATGGATCCAACGCCTCCACATACAGGGTAACCTTATCTGCCTGCCAAAGGCCGGAGAGGGAAGAGAATCACCATTTCTTTGGGGGATGGCCTGTGTCGGCGCTGTTGCCCGCTTGCTGGGAGTGCTCTCCAGAGAGGTACTCAGCGATGCCCTGCGCCAGGAACTGGTCACGCTGGATAAAGCCGCTGCCGAGCAGAGTAGCAACACTGCCCTCGACTCTTTTGACGAGATGAAAGCCACACAAATCCAAATCATAGAGTCTTCAGTTGCTGCAGCTGCCACCTATCCTCCCCCTCATTGGGTAGATATGGCTATGGAGCAAGGGCCGCATACAGCACCTGCAATCTATGCCGCTGCCACCAGTGAAAAGCTTGCCACTGGACTATGGCGGACCCAACGTCCGGTTATTGATCATACCATCTGCAACCGCTGCTGGTGGCTCTGCAGCACCTTCTGCCCGGAAGGGGCAATCCATGTTGATTCCAAAGGATTTCCGCAAATCGATTATGCACACTGCAAAGGGTGTCTGGTCTGCGTGGGACAATGTCCGACCCATGCCATCCAGGCACTCGCTGAACAGGAGGCCTCCCGGTTGTCCGGAGAGGAAAGGTAATGCAACGCGAACTACTTACAGGTAACGGTGCCGCAGCCTGGGGAGCCCGCCTGGCCAGGATTGAATACCTGCCGGCTTTTCCCATTACCCCGCAGACAGAAATCATCGAAAACCTTTCTCAGTGGATAGACGGCGGGGAAATGGACTGCCGGATGGTCACCATGGACTCGGAACACTCGATGATAACCGCCGCAGGTGCAGCCGCAGTGACAGGAGTTCGAACCTGCACCGCCACTTCCAGCCAGGGATTGCTCCACGGCATGGAAATGTTATACACTGTTGCAGGCTGGCGAGCACCGTTTGTGCTCATCAATGTTTCGCGCGGGCTGGCTGCTCCCATCACGCTGGAACCGGACCACAACGACATTCTTGCTGCCCGTGATAGTAGCTGTGTCCAGCTCCATTGCTCCACCTGTCAGGAAGTGGTCGATCACATGCTGATCGCCTTTCGTCTGGCCGAAAGTGAAGGAGTACGGTTGCCGGTGATTGTCAATCTGGACGGTTTTTATCTTTCCTTTACCAGGGAAGTTGTCCAGCTCCCCGATTCCCGGACGGCAGATGCCTTTTTACCACCATACCCGTCTGATTTCTCACTCCGTTTTCGTCCCCATGAACCGGTCAGCGCCGGGGTCGCAGTGCTGGGGGGCTCCACCTATTCCTATTTTCGATATCAGGCACATCTGGCCTCCCTCCATGCCCTGCCACAGTACGAAAAAATATGCCTCGATTTTGCAGACCTTTTCGGCAGACAGTACGGACCGCTGGAAGAATACCAAAATAAAGATGCCGAGTATGTTTTTGTCATGATCGGTTCTTATGCAACCAAGGCCAAGCAGGCTGTCGACAGTCTGCGTGAGGCAGGGTGGAAAATAGGACTTGTCCGTCCCAGGATACTTAGGCCCTACCCGGAAGCTCACCTCTGTAAAGCTTTACAGGGGAAGAAAGGGGTGGCTGTTATCGATCAAAACATCTCCATGGGCAAAGGGGGCATTCTTTACACTGAACTCAGAAGCGCACTTTACGGTCATCCTGATGCACCATTGTTGGCCAGTTTTATCGGTGGACTTGGTGGCAGGGATATTAAAGAGGAAGAATTCTTCGAAATGGCCTCAGTGCTTAAACAGGCTTCAGCAGACGGTACTCCTCCTCCGCCACGGCTTCTCTATACTGAAGAGGAGATGCGCGAAATGCGCGCGTTACAAACCATTGCAGGAGCGATACCGGTTGCGCAGGGAGACAGCAGATGAAGAGCACTACAGATTTTCATAGCAAACGAGATCTACCCCAAAAACATATCCTCGGCACAGGAACACCGATGTGCCCCGGATGCGGCGGGCTGGCAGCACTGCATGAAATATATGACATCATGGGAGAAAAAACGGTGTTTGTCAATGCAGCCGGCTGCATGACCCTGCTTTCAGTCTATCCTTTCACCCCGTTTCGAGGGGCCTGGCTCTATACTGCCATGGCATCGGCACCAGCAGGTGCTCAGGGAGTTCGGGATGCGCTGGATATTCTTAAGGTCAAGGGGGCAATCAAAGAAGAGGATGACCTTGAGGTTATAGTCCTCACCGGCGACGGATCAGCCTACGGCATGGGAATCTCAGCCACGTCGGGTGCCATTGACCGCGACCTCGATTTTATCTACCTCTGTTATGATAATGAAGGCTACGGCAACACTGGTCATCAATACTCTGCAGCTACCCCCCATGGTGTAAAAACAGCAACAAGCAAGGGTTCTCGGGGTTATCCCGGTTTCAAAAAAGATCTATTCTCTATCTGGGCTGCCCATAAGCCGGCCTATGTGGCAACAATAATTGCAGCCGAACCGCTTGACCTTGCCCAAAAGATTGCCAAGGCCTCCAGCCTCAGCGGCCCCCGCCTTTTATTGGCTCTGGCTCCCTGCCCTACGGGCTGGAGTTTTGACCCAAGTCTTTCCATAGAGATAGGCAAAAAAGCAGTGCAGACTGGTGTGTGGCCGCTCAAAGAATACGTCGACGGGAAGGTCGTGCATACTAAAATCCCAAAAAAACGACTACCGGTGGAAGAGTATCTCAAACTCCAGGGTCGGTACGACCATCTCTTTCATCCCCACCGGGATACGAAAACATTGCAGGAGATCCAGGACCGTATTGATGCATACTGGCACAAGGTGACATACAGCTGAAGGAGCAAAGCCATGCCCCAAGCAACGAGCTATTATCGAACCAATGGTGAGCCACCATTGCTGACTGCAACCATCCCTGAGCATTTTGCGGCTATAGTTACAAAATTCCCTGAAAATGAAGCCGTTGTCTCTCTCCCACAAGGGCGACGCCTGACTTACACAGAAATGGCACAAGAAGTTGACCGTCTGGCAAAAGGCCTCATCGGTATGGGTTTTGGCAAGGGGGAGCGTATAGGCGTTTGGTCCACTAATAATATTGAATGGCTGCTCCTCCAACTGGCGACTGCAACCATTGGCGCTATTCTGGTCAACATTAACCCGGCTTACAGGCAGAAAGAACTTGCCTATGCATTGCAACGCTCTGAAGTACAGGGCCTTTTTATCATCCCTGCCTTTCGCAGCAGCAATTATCTTGAAATGGTCAAGGAACTCTTCCCAGAGTTGGAGCAGGACAGCAGACGCACACTCCACAACAAAGCACTTCCTTTCATGCGTCATATCATGCTTTATGATCCGGCGGAGCCCGAAAAAACCAGCTCTCCTCTTCCCGGGCTGATACCATGGCGGGATGTTCTTACTGCAGGCCAAAAGGTTACTGATGAGCAGCTAACAACCATTACCAGCGAGCTTTACTACCACGATCCAATCAATATTCAGTATACCTCCGGTACGACCGGTTTTCCCAAGGCAGTGGTGCTGACCCACCATAACATCCTCAACAATGCCTACTTTTCCGCTTTAGCTATGCAATTTTCTGCTGCTGATCGCTTATGCGTGCCTGTTCCCTTTTACCATTGTTTCGGAATGGTGCTTGCCAACCTGCTCTGCCTCTCGGTTGGCGCCTGTATAGTAATTGCCTGTGAACACTTTGATCCATTGCAGGTACTTACAGCAATTGCTCAAGAAAAATGTACCGCTGTTCATGGGGTACCGACCATGTTTATCGCTCAACTTGAACATCCTCGGTTCCATGACTTTGACCTGACCAGCCTGCGAACGGGCATAATGGCAGGTGCTCCCTGCCCGCCGGAGCTAATGAAGCAGGTTATTAACGAAATGCACTGTGCTCAGATTCTAATAGGCTACGGCGAAACCGAAGCCTCACCCATCACTCACTTAACCCTGCCGGATGACACCTTTCATCGCCGAATCCATACCGTCGGCCGCAACCTCCCCCATCAGGAGGTGCAGGTGGTTGATACGAAGACAGGTCAGCAGATACCGCTCCTTGAAATTGGTGAAATTTGTTTTCGTGGCTATCATATCATGCAAGGTTATTATGGCGACCAAGAGGCTACGGACAAAGCTATCGATGAGGACGGCTGGCTCCACTCTGGTGATCTCGGAAAAATGGACAAAGATGGGTATGTTGAAATAACCGGTCGCCTGAAAGAGATGATCATTCGGGGCGGAGAAAATATTTATCCGCGGGAAATAGAAGACTACATTTTTACCCACCCAAAGGTTGCGGCAATTGCTGTTTTCGGCATTCCTGACGACAGGTACGGTGAGGAAATCATGGCTTGGGTTCAACCCCACGCGGACATGACAATCACAGATGAAGAAATTCGCCGGTTCTGCCACGATAAAATCGCCCACTATAAAATCCCTCGCTACATCTGGTTTGTAGAGGAGTTTCCCATGACCGTTACCGGCAAAATACAGAAATTTAAAATGCGGGAGATCGCGGTTACCAAAATGAACATATCCAGCAGATGAATTTGCTTACGTTCGCCTCCTTACAATCACGAGTGGTTCTCTTTATCTTATGTACGTTGTTTCCGTGCTTCCAGCCTCCTGCACATGGTGATAACCTGGGGCAAAAGACCATCACCATGTATGCACCGTATGCGGGATTCTCCCTAAGCAATATCTCCTACCCAGGCAATGCCTTTGACCTGGTGGCAAAGGCTACCTTTACCCACCATGCCAGTGGTGAGCAGAGAACAACAGGCATGTTTTACGATGGTGAAGCAACCTGGAAATTCCGGTTCACTGGTGTCAAAACCGGTTTGTGGAATTTTATCACCATCAGTAAAAACTCTGATTTTGATGGACACACCGGCTCGGTTTCCGTTCTCCCCAACCCGAATGCTGCCATAGAGGGTTTCCTTAGCCACCAAGGCAACCAATTTGCTATCCAAAAAGGTGATGATGCCCATCTTGAAGGGTACAGCTTTACCGTTTTCATGAACCATAAACTGGGCAGAGAAAAAGGATGGCTTTTTCACCAGCTGGGCGCTGATCTCAAAACTGCCGAAAAGGCTTGGGACAGCTATCTGGACAATGTATTTGCCAACGGATTTGAAATTGTCCACCTAAATGTCGGCAACAGCTGGTTCAACTATCCAGCCTATAGCTCAGAAGAGCACAGTAGTACCAATCCCGATATTACCACCTTCAGGATACTGGAGACCTGTATCCAAAAAGCCCATGCCAGAGGAGGGCGAGTGCATATCTGGGCATGGGGAGATCATGCCCGAAAAGCCACCCCAATTAATGTGGGAGGGATTAACGGTAGGGCAGACCAGAGGGTACAGCGCTACATTGCCGCCCGGCTTGGTCCACTCCCCGGCTGGACAATGGGCTACGGTTTTGATCTGTGGGAATGGACGACCCTCGGCCAGATTGAGGCATGGGCAACGTATCTCTATGATCATTTCGGCTGGCAGCACTTGTTGTCAGCAAGAGGCTGGGAAATAACCAGCACCCCAGCAACCATTATCGCCTACGGCTCTTTTGGAGCTGATGTCATCAGTACCACTGCCCACGGACCGCGAAGTTACAATGAAATAACAAATGATATTCGTTCCAATACAAAGCACCCTCATCTCTACGAAGAGCGCCACACCTATAAGCGACCTGAATTTAAGCTTGATATGGAAGGCACCCGCAGGATGCTCTGGCAGCAAACCATGGCAGGCGGCATGGGTGGTTTTTTTGGTTTTTACAATTCCAGCCCTCACCCTTATCCCAAACCGGAACAATTAAGAACCCATTATACTTTCTGGCATAAAAAGAGACGGTTTGTGCTTGGCATGACCACTGCTAATAGCCTTTCAAACGGCTATTGCCTCACAGATAGGGAATATAAAAGATATGTATTCTACGGTGAAGACATCTATTTCCTCCACATGGATCTTTCCCACATGGGAACAGACAATCAGCCTGCCATAGCAGTGGATCTGGCTGCAGAGTATAAAGAAATAGACCTTGGACTACTGTCAGCGACAAGGCATACCTGGAGAGCACCCTATCGTTCCGACTGGGCCATTGCTGTCGGCAGTTTCTACAAAAAACCAGGTTAAAGGAATACGCTTTATCCAACCCCACAAAGCGGAGAACCGACTAGCGCAGAATACAATGTGTTTTAAGGTATACATTAATGGTCATTTGGCTGCATCGTTCAGGACGAGTGCTCCATTGCCTGCTCTTGGCCATCCAGAACAAATCGCCGGTGCAATGATGAAAACAGCAAGCTCGACTTCTAAACTGTCTGCCCTTTCATGGGTAAAGAAACAATTCAAGACCATCGGTTTCCAGCATACACACCGCGCTGAGGTAAACTGTGCGCTTGAAGCTGCAATTGATATCGCAGACTCGAAAATTCGGTTGGCGCCAAAGTATAAACGAACAGCATTACCGGCAATAGAACAAGCCATGGAATACAGTAGTAAACTCGTTGCCGCTCTTCCCGGGCCCATCTCGCTGAGCAGTCGCAACTACCATAAAAGTCCTCAGCTTAGAGCCGTTTTCAGGTCTCCTGATCACATTCAAGAGCTCTTAGAACGCCTACCTGCAGACATAAAGGGGCAGCTTCAAAAAAACGTAGATATCATTGCCTTACTTACCATGTCCAAGGAGATAAAAACCACCTTTGGTCATGAGCGGCAGGGGGAAATGATTCTACGAGATGCAGCCATGCAGACCATTAATTTTTACGATCACCTGCTTGTTGCCCCCTCCAGTTCCCTGGAAAGCACCCAGGCAATGCTTGAAGAAAAAGTGTTGGAAATACTAGCCGCAACAGCTATGGAAACAATCAATTCTCTGCGTGAAGAGCTGACGGAATTAAGAGAACGCAAGGCTCACCTGGATTCCATGAAACGTATGCTGAAAGGAAAAAAACAAGCTTTCGGCAACCTGGCTCCTCCCAGCTACGAGACTCGTAAAAAATTAGAAGAGACCGAAAAGCTGCTTGTAGAAACCACTCTCGCCGTTGAAGAGAAAAAAAAACACATCGGCATCCCGGAAAAATCACTGCAGTACCTGATTGCTACTTTTACACATCCTGAAAAAGCTATCTCAATCGAAGAACTCTCACTGGATCTGAATTGGATGAACGTTCTCAAGCAAAAGAAGGAACAGAGTGATGTCAACACCATTACACTTGCCGAGTTCTCCGCAGGTGAAGAGCTCAAACGACAGGGCATATTGGTCACGATCAGGCCGTCCTCATTGTAGCCGACAAAAAATGGTGCCTCC